>NZ_JABUNR010000041.1 GCF_013343715.1 Mesobacillus harenae | reverse complement strand
CCAAGGTGGGGGTCGCGGGTTCGAATCCCGTCTTCCGCTCCAGTGACTTAGCCGGGGTGGCGGAACTGGCAGACGCACAGGACTTAAAATCCTGCGGTAGGTGACTACCGTACCGGTTCGATTCCGGTCCTCGGCACCATTCATCTTAATAATGCGCCCGTAGCTCAATTGGATAGAGCATCTGACTACGAATCAGAAGGTTGTAGGTTCGAATCCCGCCGGGCGCGCCATATTCGGGAAGTAGCTCAGCTTGGTAGAGCACTTGGTTTGGGACCAAGGGGTCGCAGGTTCGAATCCTGTCTTCCCGACCATTCCAACAAGATATGGGGCCTTAGCTCAGCTGGGAGAGCGCCTGCCTTGCACGCAGGAGGTCAGCGGTTCGATCCCGCTAGGCTCCACCATTTATTGTCAGTTGACCAAATGGATAGTACATGTTACTATATATAAGCTGACAAATTGCTCTTTGAAAACTAAACAAACAAGCGTCAACAAACAATATTTATAGTGACTTCAATTATGAAGATCACTAGCCAACGTTTTAAATTATGAGCTAAAACTCATACTCTTTTTTGGAGAGTTTGATCCTGGCTCAGGAC
>NZ_JABUNR010000040.1 GCF_013343715.1 Mesobacillus harenae | reverse complement strand
CACTGATAAAAAAGTGTCCCTTATACGGGGTTTTTTGTGTTTCAATAGAATTATTGAGGGGACGGAGGAGTATCATGGGGAAGAATTTATATACCGATTTTCAGATAAAAGAACTTGAAAAGAATCCAAATGTTTTAAGTATATCTGATCGTACTATTTCTTACAGCCCGGAGTTTAAGGTAAAGGCGATCGAAGAATACAAGGAAGGAAAGACTCCAGTCCAAATCTTTATCGACCATGATTTTGACCTTGCCTTAATTGGCAGAAAACAACCACAGAAGTGTCTACACCGTTGGCGTAAGACATATGACAGGTACGGGAAGGAAGGGCTTTTGGTAGAACGCAGAGGAAAAGGAAGCACCGGAAGGCCTTCTTCCAAATCTCTCTCCGCTGAGGAAAAACTAAGGAAGGCAGAAGCACGCATCAGGTTTCTTGAAGCAGAGAACGACTTCCTAAAAAAGCTCGAAGAACTAGAGAGGCAGGCGAAGAAGAAACGATTCTAACACCGGCAGAAAAATTTCATCTTATTGAAAAAACCATTGGAACTCATCAGTTAAAGAATATGGTTTCTTATCTGTGTGAACTTGTAGGAGTAAGCAGGAATG
>NZ_JABUNR010000004.1 GCF_013343715.1 Mesobacillus harenae | reverse complement strand
AAGTTCTTTTATCTGAAAATCGGTATATAAATTCTTCCCCATGATACTCCTCCGTCCCCTCAATAATTCTATTGAAACACAAAAAACCCCGTATAAGGGACACTTTTTTATCAGTGTCCGTTATACGGGGTATAGCTCATTCCTCAGGCACTTTTTTCATATTATACCTTCATTAGGTATATTCAATATCATTTTTATACATAGTCTCACACAGCTGTATCTGTGATATAGGACAGGACATCGATTAAAAGAATCTTAAAACTCTGCAGCCATATCATGCTGATGAGCTATACCGGTCGAGCGTGGCAAAACCCTAATTCATTTAAAAAGGGGGCAAAGCCTTAATAAGCTCCTCCGTAACCCCATGATGCTCCAATAATGATCAACAGAATGAACAATACAACGAGAAGGGCAAAGCCTCCGCCATAACCAAATCCATCAGCCATCTTACCAACCTCCTTTTTAATCTCAATATATCCTATTCAAAACCATCGAAATGTGCGAAACGCTAAATTAAAAAAAGTGCCCATCTTTAAGGCAAGGCACTTTAGGGGCATGAATAAAGAACCAGTTAAACCAAGGCTCATTCGGACAGCTCAAGCTGGAACACCTTTTTTATCATGGTTCATAGGAGCTAGTCAAAACAACTGATCAAAACCTTTTAAATGGTTTCCTAATTATCTTAAGATTTTTTGTTAAACTCGATCCGTTGAATGTTATAAGATAACCATTAACGGAAATATAAAGACCAAATCATATGCGATTTGGTCTTTAATTTGGTGTATTTATTAAAAGTTTACCCACGTAAACGGATCCTTTATATTAATGGGATTTGGGTTAGTTTTGTAAAGGCTGCAATTCGAGTGCATACCAGGCATAGCGAGTCATTTTGTCTGCTGACCACCTTGGACTTGTAACGATATTTATGTCAATATTCCTAAGAATCGTTAGTTTTTGTTTTAAGATTCGCTTCACTTCTTTGGCAATTACTTCTGCTAAAAAGCTATCCCCAGATGTAGTGGTCATAACAATTTGAACATCATTATCTTCTTTAATGCATACCTCGTATACAAGTCCCAAATTTACTATATCAATTCCAAGTGAAGGTTCAATGACTTCTTCCAGTGTATTATAAATTTTCCTTTTCAAAATCACACCCTCCTATCCATTCATCCTTAATCTTATTTTAAACAATAAAATAATCTGAAGGGGGGAAGAGGCTCACAGTTCACCTTTTTGTCAATTCTCAGTTTTGAAATTCGCCACTTTTCAGATGAAATCATAAACAAGTTGACAAATATTTTAAACCCCAGTACTATGGTCGGAAACGAGAGAATGGAGCAGATCTTTGACTTATTTAAAATTGATAATCCGGATATTAACACTTCTTCTTCACTTGTTAGGCAGAGCCGATAGGGTAGTTTCTTTTTTATTGCGGAAAAAAGCCCGTCCCCTCATAGTAGCCCACCGCGGTGCGGCGAGGTACTTTCCAGAAAACACTTTTCTTTCTTTTAATAAAGCAGTTGAGATGGGTGCTGATTTTCTGGAAATGGATGTTCAAATGTCGAAAGATGGGCATTTAGTGGTCATCCATGACGTAACAGTCAATCGAACCACCAATGGAAAAGGAAGAATATTTGAGTTAACCTTCGAGCAATTGAGTAAACTTAATGCAGGAAATAAAGGCAGCCTGCCTCAACCTGAAACCAGGTTACCGTCGTTTTCAGAAGTTTTAGATCAATACGCCGGTAAGATCGGATTATTGATAGAATTAAAAAATCCAGAATTGTATTCCGGAATTGAAAAGAAGATGGCTGAAGAACTAAAAAGCCGGGGGCTAGATCAGCTGAATAAGGGTGAAATTATCATCCAGTCTTTCAACAAAAACACTTTACTGAACTTTCACCAGGAGCTCCCAACAATCCCTCTTGGCCTGCTTATTAAACGATTTCAAGGTGCATCGAATGAAGGGGAGTTAAACAAACTATCAAAGTATGTGAACTATCTAAACCCTAAATATTCAATCCTGACTAAATCACTAGTCAGGCGTGCCCATAAACATGGACTTAAAGTAATTGTTTGGACAATTAAGGATAAAACAATGGCGGAGAAGGCCTTTAAACTAAATGTAGACGGAATAGTTACCGACTATCTTGAATTGCCATCTAAAAGCAATATAAAACAGGCCAGCAATTAAGCTAGTGGTGGATCTGACAAATAGACGGAGAAATTCCCCTTAATTAATAATAGCTCTGAAAATAGAGTTTAATAGGCGGAGAAATTCCTCTTATTTGATTCGAAAAACGTGAAAATAGGTAATTTTGCATTGTATAGGTGGAAAACTCCCCCTATTTACCCCAAAACGAGCTCAGTTTTGTATTTAACGGAAAAATATTCACTTATTTACTTTTGGCTGATCATTCGATTAAGGACAAGACATCTTATTTAAAAGGGAGTGAGTGTTAATCTCAGAATGGGTTTTATATAAATGATTTCTAATAAAACTCGCCAAAAAAACAATGGCGAGTTTTACTTTTTCTATACCATTAACGATGCTAAAACGACTGTCATTTCCGCACATATTTTAAAAAGCACATAAAATGGAACCCCATATAGTGTCCTGTTTTATACTGTTACACAACCTGTTCTCCATCCTTTGTTTTCTGAAGATACAGGAGAGCATCTTTATCACTGGATACCGGCAGTTCAAAGTTAACTTTATATTCCTCAGGACCTTTTCCCGTAATCAAGATCCAGTCACCTTTTTCTGCTGTTTCCCAAGCTTTTTGAATCGCAAGTGTACGATCAGCAATGACAGTCCCTTTCCCTAGTCCATACTTCTTGTTTAGTGCTTGCAGTTCGGAAAGCATGTCCTCTTCAGAAGTCCCATTTAGATCATCTAAGGTTAGGTAAAAGGAATCACTTAGCGCTGCTGAAGCCATGACCATATTTTCTCGTTTCGTCGTATCTCTTTCACCTCTAAACCCATAAATATGGATAATCTTATTGGCATCATGTTCCTTTGCGGCCTGCAAGCAGTATTCGATCGCATCTTCAGTATGGGCGTAATCGATTATAAAAGTCGCTCCGCTTGGGTGCTGCATCATTTCAAATCGCCCAGGAACTCCAGGGAAACTCTCCATTGCATTTACAATCACTTCTGGTCTAATTCCCAGATCCAGCGCTGTCAAGAAGGCCAGAGAAGCATTATATACATTGTGAAGCCCAGGATAAGGGAATGAAATGCCATAGACATCTTGTCCATGTTTTAATGAAAAGAAAGTTTCCCCATTGAGTTTTATATCTTCAATACTCAAGTCCCCGGATCCTTTTTCACCGAGTTCAATCACAGGTGTAGAAGTCGATTTCAACCGATCCGAAAGTATTGCTCCCCATGGATTCATGATGTTGATAACCGCTTTCCCTCCTGGTTTTAAGTATTCATACATTTTTGCTTTGGCCGTAAAGTACTCGTCCATACTATGGTGATAATCCAGATGGTCGTGAGATAAATTTGTAAACAGCCCATAATCTATTTCAAGTCCCTCAATTCTTGATTGTTCAAGTGCATGTGAAGAAACTTCCAAGACAACAAACTCATCATTGCTCTTGGAAATCATCTCCTGAATCAGAAGTGAATCAGGAGTGGTATTTACAGGCTCATACACTTCGTTGTTAATAACATAATTTACTGTCCCAAACAACGAACATGAGCGCCCTGCAGTATCTAGGATATGCTTAACAATATAAGAGACAGTCGTTTTTCCATTAGTACCAGTTATCCCGATAACCTTCCGCTTCTTTGAAGGGTAGCCATAATAAGAACTTGCTATTTTTCCAAGGGCGGGTCTGCTGTCCTGTACCACAACAAAAGGTATCGAAATATCTCCTATCCTCTCTCCTAGTATGGCTGCTGCTCCTTTTTCAATTGCTTCTTTAATATAATGATGCCCATCACTTTGATATCCGGAAATCGCTACAAACAAATCGCCCGGCATTACTTTCCGTGAGTCCATCTTAATACCTGTAATATCAGGGTTATGTAAAAGAGAATATTCCTCCACGCACCCTTCAAGGCTGTCGAGCACCTTGGATAATTTCATAGTAAAAACTCCCTTTGAGAAATAAATCATAGTGCTTGTTTAATAAAAATATAATTCATCTCCTTTTATATTCCCTTATTTCATAAAACTATGCCTTAAAACCACTTATTTATAAAGGAAAACGTGATAAATAAAAAAGCGATTTGAAATACCTCAAAATTCCATAATGTGAAACTGCTGTGTATCGGTATCTATAAAGCTTAAAAGTGAAGTCGTTCTTTGACTTCATCAGTTTATCGAAGCGATTCGAGTCGCTCTTATCGGGTTTGGAATTAATTCTGGAACAAAAATTAGCAAGGGGCTAGGGCAAGGCGAATTTTTAATTTTTATATTTCTTACCTTTTTAAGAAAGGAACGCATACGCGTTCCGTTACGAAATCCTTAGTTTTTGCTAAATTGAGCGAGATATCTAAAATTCAGCCGGCTATGCTGATTCAGTAAATATGCTGATTGGGTTGCCCCTTCCTTACGCAGAGTATTAAGAGCCTCTATCATTTGGGCAGCAGTTCCTATCCCAATTCCGTGCCCGAAATACAGCCCTTTACCAAGATAAACAGCATTTTCTCCATACCAAATCGGCTTTTTGTAGTCTGGGTTAAAAAAATAAATAACATCACCTGGAATAAATTCATCACCTGGACGGGTAATAATGGCAAGGTCGGGATCATAGTTCCAGTTCCACACAAGCAAGTTTCCGAAAAGCAGATTAAAATTTTTATCACCAATCACTTCAAGAACCGCTTTATAATAAATCAGCACAATTGCTGTGGAACACTCGAATCCATAAATATCTCCATTTAAAAAAACATCTCTTACGGCTTCTGCTGGACTTGCTGTTGGCTTTAGTTGATAGCCAGTACTCCGTTTAATCCAATACCTTGGATTAAAGTTTGAGTGTCTAAAGGATGTAAATGATGCTCCGCTGTCTTTTAATAAAAGTGCAGCCCTTATTATTTGTTCGCGCAGGATTATTTCAAATCTTAAATCCCTGGCAGTGTTATAAATGAATGTTTCACTGCTTTTTTCCAGTTCCTCATAAATCTCCCTTTGCTTCCCCTCTAGATTCGCAGGCAGCTGCGTTCCCAGTTGACCTGCCATCCTAATGGTTATCATGTCACTCCTCCTCAAAGCTACATATTACAATGCAAAAACTGGCCTTTTCTATTAGCCTATGAACGAAGATGTTTATGGTGAGCGGCTTATCGATTGAACCGGCAATTCAGAGTTAAAGACAATCAGATTTTCCAAAAATTAAGAAGGATTACGAAACGTAAAAAAAGCCCAATCCTAATTTAGGATGAGGCAAATAAATGGGTGCTGAGGACTTATAGAAAGATGAATCTTACTGCAGAATTAATGTAAGAAAGATAATGGTCTGGCAAATAGCTACCTCTTTATTAACATACGGTCGATATAATTACTTATTTGTGTGTCATTCAGCGGCATGCTGTAGAAAAATCCCTGGGCTTCATCACAGCCCTGCTGAATGAGGTGTTTTTCTTGGTCCCCTGCTTCCACACCTTCGGCAACGACTTTTAGACCAAGGTTTTTTGCAAGAGACAGGATCGCATTAACAATCGAGATATCATCTCTATTTGAAGCAAGATCCTTAATAAATGATTTATCTATTTTTATGCTTTGAATATCGAATTCTTTTAAATAATTCAAAGAACTGTATCCTGTTCCAAAGTCATCAATTGATATATGAACTCCCATTAGGTTTAATTGCTTTAACACTTCCATTGTATAAAGCGTGTCTTCCATTGCCGTGCTTTCAGTGATCTCGAGGCCCAGCCTATTTGCTGGAAGACCACTGATTTGTAAAGCCCTAGAAATAGACTCCAAGAGGTTCTTTTTCGTAAACTGCTTAAGAGACAGATTAACCGAAATCCTAAAGCTTTCTCCATATGTTTTATTCCAGTTCTGAACTTGGGAACAGGCCTCTTCAAGAACCCATTGGCCAATAGGCAAAATAAGACCTGTGTCCTCAGCAATTTTAATAAACTGATCTGGCAAAACCATACCCATTTTGGGGCGGTTCCACCTGATTAGTGCTTCAAACCCGATTATTTTATTAGACTTCAAATCAATTTGCGGCTGGTAATGCAGAAGAAATTCCTTCCGTTTGAGCGCCCTAGATAAATCTTCTTTTAATTGAAGTTCTGACAGCCTGTCCTTTTCCATCTGTTTGTCAAAAATAGAAAACCTGTTCCTTCCCTTGCCTTTTGCATTATACATAGCCATATCAGACTTTTTTTGCAAATCATCCAAGTTCGATCCATCCTCCGGGTAACTGGCTATTCCTATGCTTGACGTAACACCTAATACACAATGGTCTATGTAAATGGGCTCACAAAATAAGGAGATTAATTTTTGCGCAAACTCTTGGATCGTTTCTTTGTAATCCATTTCCTTAAAAATAACAATAAATTCATCTCCACCCAGCCTTGCAGCCATATCTCCGTCATTAAGACTAAGGTTCAGACGATCAGCAATTATTTTTAAAACATGATCTCCAAACTGATGCCCGTAAAAGTCATTAATTTGCTTAAAATGGTCCAGGTCAATATTAAGCAAGCTGAATCGTTCATCACCTTCGATCAGTTCCTCCATTTTATTCTGAATAAACAAACGGTTATACATAGAAGTCAGGGGATCATGGTGTGCTAAATAGGATAATTCAATATTTTTACTAATAATTTCTTGTTGCTTCTCCGTATACTGCTTTTCCCCATAGCCGATTGTAATGAAAATCAAAAGCAGTAAACTCAGAAATTCAATAATAAAAAAATAGGAATTTCCGCTGATGAAAAATGCTTCACCAACAGTCAACACAGCACCAAACATCACTAAGCCAATCATTAATGACACGAAAAACAACAAAGAATTGGCCACTTTTTTTCTATTAATATACTGATCAATTCTAATCTGCTGAATAACTCTTTGGGTTAGAAACATAGAAGTGGTTGTATGAACGATTCCCACTCCCAGCACAAACCCGCTGATACTTGTGTAAGATAAGACCGCTATGAAATAAACACTCTCTATTGCCACGAAGCCTATCCCCAAACCTATGCTATAAAGAAAAAAATGAACTGATTTCATACTGTGTTCAATTCTTGTTAAACGGCTAAATCCACCAAAGAATAATAAAAAGGTAAGAAAGAACAGCGGGACCCATTTCAGACCTACCATTTCTGCAAAGTCCAATTTTAAAAACGTTTTTAACATTAAAAAGATGGAACCCCAATAGAGAATAGTTGTTATTGAGGACAGAAAAACGTGTGTCCTTTTTTGATCTGTGCGAATTTTAGTTCGCAAAAGCCAATAAAAAAAGACAAAATTCAATAAAATGGAGCACAAAATTAAAATCTGCTCTGAAACCATATTGACCTCCAATTTACTTTGCTAGTGAGTTTCTTTTTCTTCTAAACTTCATGCCAATATCGTAAGCTAGTAAAATTTTTCGTCTATTGGAAACATTATACTATAATGGTTTATATAACCATAGGGGGGTTCTTTATTTTAATGACTCAACGAAAAGAAGGTTGAGGGAAGACCAGACAAGTTCCTAAGCCCTTTTCAATAGTGAGAGAACGCACATGTTTAGTGAATGCACAATATTTCTGTTTTTTCACCTGCTAATGAGGGTAAAACTCTATTAATACACTATAAGGAGGACTCAAGGTGAAAGAACAATCCAAAGTAACCAAAAATGACTCTATTGAACAAAAGGAAAAGAAACAAAGTCATAAAGATATCGAACCAGAACGAGAGCCAGAAACCCCACAAAATGAGAAAAATACTAATTACTAAATAGCCTGCAAAAATAACTTTTGATAATATTATTATCGGCCGCCTTTGATCGAACTACTTCATGCTCTTACCTGCCAACATAAAAAATCTTGGTTAGTCCCGAGAGAGAGAGGTGTACGTATGGGAGGAAAAGAAAAACATTCGAATCAGAAAACGACAGGCAAATCCATGGATAATCCAGAACAATACCCAACTGAAAAAGAAAGTTTATTTGATAAGTTCGAAAGCGAGCAGACAGTTGACTCAATACCAATGGAAGATTTAAATATGGAAAAAGAAGAAGAAAAAGATGGACCAAATACAAAGGATCAGTCATCTACAGAAAAAAAATATAAGCAAGATTTTGATAACAACAGATAAGAATCCTTTATTTTTAAGATAAATTTTTCAGCTGAATATGGACACAATAAGTAGAGCTGTGAAAGGAGCGATTATATGGATCAGAAAAGTCTAAAGGAGCAAGTCCTTAAGGTACTTGAAAACAATCATGTCGGGACATTAGCCACAGTTGAAAAAAATAAGCCGCATTCAAGGTATATGACTTTTTTCAATGATGATTTAAAGTTGTATACACCAACTAGCAAGCAAACCTATAAAGTAGAAGAGCTTGAAGAAAATCCTTATGTTCATATACTGCTGGGCTATAACGGAGATGGCCGTGGAGATGCATACGTTGAAGCAGAAGGAAAGACTGTGATTAATGAAGATCAGGAATTAAAGAAAAAACTTTGGAACGAAGAAATGAAACCATGGATTGAAAGCCCTGATGATCCAGATTATGTAGTGCTTGAAATTGACCTTTCAATGGTACGATTTATGAATGGCAATGATCATTCTGGTGAAGTACTAGAACTTTAATAACCCTGCACCGGTTTATAGCCGGTGTTTTTTTTCGATAAACGGATGCGTGCCCCACGCCCAGCAACTAGTATTTTGCGTTCTCCCCTATACTGTCATACCTCTTCGTATTGGCCAAAGTGAGACGAGAGCCTACGCTTTGTTTATAACTTCTATCTTCCTTTTGTCAGATTTCCGCCATAATTTCCTCCTAGATATTATTGCTTAAATTAAATTATTATCGTAATCTATTGATAGAGAAAATGAATGTGAATGTTTTCACAAATAACCATCTTCCAGAGCAGCCAGCTCTATATTTTTTGGTTCGTATTGTGAATTATTTCACATTTGTAAACTATGGCTTGAATGAAGAAAGAGGGGTTAAAAATGAAGAAGAGTAAAATTGTTATTCTTGGAGGCGGCTACGGGGGCTTAATAACCAGCCGAACATTAGAAAAACTGTTAAAACAAGACGAAGCAGAAGTGACACTAATCAATAAACATGATTACCATTATATTGCAACACAGCTGCATAAAACCGGGGCAGGAACCGCAACTGACGAAAGAAACACTTTAAATATTCCCAGTCTTTTGTCAAAAGGGAAAATAGATTTTAAACGCGGCACCGTTACGGACCTTAATATTAATCAACAAGTTGTTATGCTTGAATCAGGCGAAACAGTAGATTATGACTATCTATTAATTACGCTTGGTTTTGATGTTGACACGTTTGGTATACCTGGTATCGAAGAATTTGCTTTTAAGATACGAAGTTTTCGAAGTACAAAAGCAATCCAAAACCATATTATTAAACAATTTTCATCCTATCAAGAGGACAAGGATCCTAGCCGATTAACTTTTGCGGTAGCTGGAGGAGGGTTTACAGGAGTTGAGATGATTGGAGAACTGTTTGAGGCTATGCCAAACCTCTGCAGGGTCTACAACATACCTGTGGAAAAAACTAGGATTATTAACATTGAAGCCTCTAATACTCTGCTGCCAGGATTTGCCGAGGAAGCAATTGCCTTCGCATCAAAATATATTAAGAAGAATCGAGTTGAAGTATTGACTTCTTCTAAAATCCTTGAGTATACAGGTGACATCATTAAGCTTGATAATGGAAAAGAGATCGAGGCTAAAACACTTGTATGGTCTGGTGGTGTCAGAGGAAATAAGATTCTTGAAACTCTAGGTGTACCAATCCAAAAGGGAAGGGTTCGAGTAGATAGGGAATTGAAAGTCCATGGATTCACAAATATATTCTGTCTCGGTGATGCCTCCTTATTTCTAAAGGAAGACAATACACCGCTTCCTCCAACTGCACAGGTTGCAATCCAGCAAGCCCAGCTTTGCGGAAAGAATCTGGTATCAGTAATTCGCGGTGAAAAACTCCATGCATTTGAATATCACCATAAAGGAACGGTAGCTTCAATTGGAAACAGAGCAGCAGTTGGTAAAGTGGGTGATATAAAAGTCACAGGCAGCTTTGCAGCACTATTAAAGCAAGTGATTGAAGCGAGATACCTTCTCGTTCTAGGTGGACCAAGACTTCTGTTAAAGCAGCTTTTCAAGTCTAAAAAAACGCAGCCAAAGGTCTCTCTATCCAACCTGAAATAACTATTATACAGTCCGCAGCTTTAGCAAGTAATGGCGTAGCCCAGGCCAAGTTAAGTTCAAAAAAACTCTAGCCGGTTTAATTAATAAACCACTAGAGTTTTTATATAAATTTTACATCATTTTAGGACGTCGCTCCCAGGAGGCCTCTTCCCTCTTTGCAGCTCGTGGATCGATAATCCAAATGGCATTTCCAGGTGGGGATAATCTTTAAACCTTTTCCAGTCTCCTCCCCATTCAAAACCAAGATCTTTAGCTATAGCCACGACTTCCATCCAGTCTGACTCTCCATTTCCATTCCCATCATAGTTCATGTCCCAAATAGCCTTTCCTTCCTTAGATAAAAGGGCAAAATCAATCGCAAGTCCAAAGTTATGATAGGACTCTCCTCCTTTGGCATACGTAACAATATTTCCGTCCTCTGACCGCCCTTGTTCATATAATCTGTCCTGATCTGCTTTACTTCTGAACCCATCGGTAATTATTATTTGTATTCCTTTCTCTGCACCTTCTTGAATTAAGATATCCCTATTCTCTGCCACTTTAGGATGCAGCTGATCAGGCAAAGGCACATCTTCATTGATATGCGGGGCAGAAGTATATTGATATAGCAGAAGTAATAAAACTAGTAAAAATAATAAACTAACTAAAAACTTACCCAGCTTTTTGGCCTTCACAGTAGATTTTCCTTTCGTTGCTGTATCTTCTCCTATTCTACCAATTTTTTAGTTCTAGGGGGATTCATTTGTGTTTTGAAAACATCCACCTTATTTAAATTCAAATTTAGTCAATACCCTTTCGGCAATAAGTTTGTATCCTTTGTGGTTGGGATGAAGTGAATCATGAAAATACTCTTTTTTTTGTTTCCCTTTAAATAAATCATTCGTGTTTATAAAATAAATCCTGTCATTTCCCTTTGCTAACTCAGCAATTGAGTTATTCCATCGATCAAATTGTTTTTCAATTTCTTCTGATTCTAGAACTGGATTATATAGTCCCAAGAGCAGAATTGGGGCTGAATCATTTTCAATTTTTAAGATTTTAATAATTTCTTTCATATTTTTAATGTATACTTTCCTTGCCTGTTCAATCCTTTCGGGAAACAAGGGGTTTAAGTCTCCGCCATTAGAATTAATTAAGTCATTTGTGCCAATGAAGACAATCAAATAATTAGCTTCATTTATTTCGCTGATGACAATAGGTTCAGCGAACTGCTTTAAAACTCCTGAACTCTCAAGTCCATAAACACCGTTATTTTTAAAGGTATAAATTCTCTCTTCATTGTTTTCATTTAATCTTTGCTTAAGGACACTGATATAGCCACCGGCTTGGTGATCTCCATAACCATAGGTTAGTGAGTCTCCAAAAGCGACGATGCTACTCACTTCTGTCTGTTTTTTTGGAAACGAGCCATATTCGGTAAATATCAGGATTATTGCAAAGCCAAGCGCAGCAAGCAGCAAGAACACTATGTTTCTCATGGTGTATCTCCTTTTTCACTTTTACTTTTAAGATCCTTATTTACCCTAAAAATAGGGACAATTAAACAGGGTAAACTGCTAGCATTCGAAATACCTTGCCTTATCTTGGTTCTTATTTAATTTATAGAAGCCCTCTTAAATCCAAAAACGTGTATATTTTGTATTTGATATAAGAAGGATAAGGTTGATATTCAAAATGAATATCAACAACGTTTCACTATCCTGCCTGTGAGGTGATTGCATTGAGTTACAAAGATCAATTAGATCAGCACTCTGAGCTATTTCACCATCCTTGGACAAGAAGAAAACATACAAAGTCTCAAATTAATGGTCAAACTGAAGTGTCCAAGACTACGCGAATTTTGTTAAGTAACGCAAAGGCACACCGGTGGTAAAAGGGTAAACTGAAACGGATGAAAAAAGACGCGCTTAGCGTCTTTTTTCGTTGATTAAAATTGCGCTTAAAAACCATGGCGTTCAATTTTTAGTCAATAAGCTTTTAACGTTCTGTGAACACACCGATCAATCAAACAACTTATCATTAACGTGGTATATATTGTAAGTGTAGTAACTAACTATTCAATTACCAATGGAAAGGCGGAATCTTTTATGTTTAATCAATTTTTAAGAGAAAATAAAATTGCAGCAGGCATTTTAACAGTCATTCGATTATATCTCGGGTACGCGTGGATGACAGCAGGCTGGGGCAAGATCACAGGGGGATTTGATGCTTCTGGATATTTGGCTAATGCAGTGGCCAATCCTGTCAAAGGGCCCGATGGCAACATGGTTTACGGCTGGTATGTATCATTTTTAGAAGGCGTTGCACTTCCAAATATTGCTTTGTTTAACTTCCTTGTTCCTTGGGGCGAATTTCTAGTAGGACTTGGATTATTGCTCGGCTGCTTAACAACAGCTGCCATGTTTTTCGGTCTTTTGATGAATTTCTCATTCTTCCTTGCAGGTACAGTATCTCACAACCCAACAGACATATTCCTTGGTTTTATTATCCTAGCAGCGGGCTACAATGCAGGCCGCTATGGACTGGATCGATGGGTACTTCCTTTCATCCGCAAAACATTCAACAAACGAGTAGGTATTTCAGAAAGCACTAAAATTCCTGTATAAGTAAAACTTCATCCTTACGCCTCCTACTATTCAATATAATCTTTAGGAGGTTTTTTTTATAAAAAACTAGCTCAATAAATTTTAAAAAACCCTCAGACTTTTAAAAAACTTGGTCGTTCAATTTTTAGACAATAAGCTATTAACAAATTGTGAACTATTTCACAAACCTATTTAATTCCCCATTGTTATCTTATATATTGTAAGTGTAGTAAGTAATATTTAAACAAAACGAAAGGCGGAATCTTTCATGTTTAATCAATTATTAAGAGAAAACAAAATTGCAGCGGGCATTTTAACAGTCATACGATTATATCTTGGGTACGCGTGGATGACAGCAGGCTGGGGCAAGATCACGGGAGGATTTGATGCTTCTGGATACTTGGCAAATGCAATTGCCAATCCTGTCAAAGGCCCAGACGGCAGTATGGTTTACGGATGGTATGTATCTTTCCTAGAAGGCGTTGCACTTCCGAATATAGCTTTGTTTAACTTCCTTGTACCTTGGGGTGAATTTCTTGTAGGGCTTGGCCTATTGCTTGGCTGCTTGACAACTGCCGCGATGTTCTTCGGTCTTGTAATGAATTTTTCTTTCTTCCTTGCAGGTACAGTATCTCATAACCCTACTGACATCTTCCTTGGATTTATCATCCTTGCTGCTGGATACAATGCAGGCCGCTTTGGTTTAGATCGCTGGGTAATTCCATATATCCGCAAAACCATTAATAAAAAGACAGCTGTAGCTGAAAAGGCTACAGCATAACTGGATACCATCCCTTATGTTTGTAAAGTAAGGGGTGGTACCCAAAGTTCATCAAATCGAACTTACTAATTACGAATACATCAAGGTACCTTCGATCGTTCCTTGCTCTGCTAAACAAATGGTCGTTCAATCTTTTGTCAATAAGACTTTAACGTTCTGTGAACAGCTTCTAAACCCTATTCCTAAAAGAACTTCCACGGTATATATTGGAAGTGTAGAAACAATCAATTAACTTAAAAACGAAAGGCGGAATCTTTCATGTTTAATCAATTATTAAGAGAAAACAACATTGCAGCAGGCATTTTAACAGTCATACGGTTATATCTTGGATACGCGTGGATGACAGCAGGCTGGGGCAAGATCACGGGAGGATTTGATGCTTCTGGATACTTGGCGAATGCAGTGGCCAATCCTGTCAAAGGGCCAGACGGCAGTATGGTTTACGGATGGTATGTATCTTTTCTTGAAGGTGTTGCACTTCCGAATATCGCTTTGTTTAACTTCCTTGTACCTTGGGGTGAATTCCTTGTAGGACTTGGCCTATTGCTTGGCTGCTTGACAACTGCAGCAATGTTCTTCGGACTTGTAATGAATTTCTCTTTCTTCCTTGCAGGAACAGTATCTCATAACCCTACTGACATCTTCCTTGGCTTCATCATCCTTGCTGCTGGATACAATGCAGGCCGCTTCGGACTTGACCGCTGGGTGATCCCATATATCCGGAAAATGTTCAACAAGCAAACTGAAACATCTGGCAGCACAAAGGTCACAGTTTAAGTTCAACTCCAATTAATTCAGAGTCAATCCCCTGCATGCCGCAAAGTGTGCAGGGTTTTTCATTCTATAGGACTTCTTTTCGCAAAACACTCTAGAAACTTTATAAAGGATTGTACTTGCATAAAAGAAGCTATCTTTACCTGAAGCTTTCATCCACTCCCTCTAAGTTAGGTTCTAATTTCCCCTTCAAAATGGTATCCTTATTTTAATTCGTTTTATCTATTAATCTCTATATAGAAAATCGTTTTTATAAATAGATGGAGGGATATTATGGATTTACATCAACTTTACGTTTTTACCAAGGTAGTGGAGCATAAAAGTTTTTCCAAAGCTGCCGATGATATTTCATTAAGCCAATCGACGGTCAGCTCACATATACATTCATTGGAAAAGTCCTTAAATATCACTCTTTTTGACCGTGTCGGGAGAGAAAGCATCCTTACATCTTCCGGACAGCGCTTATATGAGTGGGCCCGCAAGCTTTTATTATTAAAAGATGAAGCGCTGCTGGATTTAAATGTGGGGCTAAAGGATTTACGAGGTGACATCAGGATTGCAGCCAGTTCTGTTCCTGGACAGTTTCTTGTCCCTAATATGGTGAAGCTCTTTAGGGAAGAGTGCCCCTCTGTAACCTTTCATATCAACCAGTCCCCTTCAAAAGTCGTGGCTGAAAAAGTTTTAAGCGGGGCAGTAGATGTGGGTATACTCGGAGAAAAGTATGACAATGAGAAACTGTGCTATATTCCTTTGTTAAAAGAAGGTTTGGTGCTCGTATCACCTAGTCATATGAAGATAAGAAGCCCTCTTAATATTCACGAAATTATTCGGCATCCAATGGTTTTAAGAGGTTCAGAATCCGGAACAAACGCCCTTCTTGAAAAATTTTTTAAGAAAAACAACATATCAAAAGATCAATTGAATGTTATTGCCTACACTGACTGCGGGCAAAGCTTAATCCAATTTGTCAAACAAGGGATTGCAATTTCCATTATATCTGAGATCGCCTCTCGTGAGTATTCAGCCGCTAATCCTCTTGTTGCAACTCATCAAATAGACGGTTTTACCGAAGAACGATATTTTTACCTTGTCTATAATGTAAACCGGACGCTTTCGATGGCCACCAAGTTATTTATTGAAAAAGCAAAAGAACTATTATTAGAGCAGCTGGATTAGCTGCTCTTCTTTTTGTGTTTTTATACTTTTTAAGAGGGAAAAGGAAAATTAGTTGCCAAATGGGAGGAATTTCTTATGCCTTTAAAAGCACTAGTACTAAACTGTACACTAAAACAAAGCAACGAACAGTCAAATACCCAGGCACTCATTAACCATGTTGAAAAGATTTTTGAAGAAAACGGAGTAGTTACAGAGAATCTAAGGATGGCAGATTTTGACATTGGTTATGGGATTACAGCTGAATCTGTTAACGAGACAGACGAATGGCCTGGCATTTTCGAAAAAGTAAAAGATGCAGACATTATCATTGTAGGATCGCCTGTTTGGCTGGGACAACAAAGTAGTATGGCGACAAAAGTTATTGAGCGGCTTTATGGCGGCAGCAGTCTAACGAACGAAAAAGGTCAATATTTATTTTACAACAAGGTTGGTGGAGTTGTTGTCACCGGTAATGAAGACGGAGCTAAACAAGTTTCCCGCTCTCTGATTTATGCTTTATCCCATATAGGATTCACCATTCCTCCCAATGTTGACACCTATTGGGTAGGTGAAGCTGGCCCAGGTGCCTCATTTATAGAAGCTAATGGCCAGCAAAATGAATTTACAATGCAGCATACCAAAATTATGGCCCATAACTTAATTCATTTTGCCCGTTTACTTAAGGAGAATCCAATCCCTGCTAAAGGAAACGTAGTAAAATAAAAAAGGGTGTATGGTAGCAGATATGCTATTCGTGCACCCTTTTTTTATACTATTTTTGACTTAATCCGTTCCGGGTAAAACCGGTTTAGTGAAGATTGGCGGCTCTCCGCCTAACACTTGAAGAAATGATAATAAATCGGCTTGTTCATCTTCTGAAAGATTTAATGGACTCATAAATTGCTGTATGAAAAAGCTTGTATTAGGGTGGCCGTCTCCGCCCCGGTTATAATATTCAATTACTTCCTCAAGCGTTGCCAAACTGCCATCCCGCATATAAGGTGCGGTGTGTGTAATTCCATAAAGTCCAGGCGTTCGCATTCTGCCTAAGTCCCCTGGTTCACCTGTTACTGCAAAACGGCCTTCATCCTTTGTATTAATACCGATATTGTAATAGTTGTTATCTGAGAGATTCTGACCATTATGGCAAGTACTGCAAAAGGCTTTCCCAGTAAACAAATCCAAGCCCTTAATCTCCGCCGCAGTTAAGGCATCCGTTTCGCCCAGAAGAAACTGGTCATAGGGAGTATCCTTGACAACTACTAATCTTTGAAAGGCAGCTAATGCTTTAGAAATATTCTCTTCGGTAATCCCTTCATCAAATGCTAATAAAAATAGGTCTTCATATCCTTCAATCCCTTTTAACTCTTCAATCAATTCATCCAGTGGCTGATTCATCTCATCAGGATTTTCAATCGGCCCAAGAGCTTGCTCTTCTAAAGAAACAGCCCGTCCATCCCAAAATAGACTGGTATAATAACCAGAGTTAATAATCGTCGGACTGTTTCTGGCGCCCTCTCCCCCGGAATACTTGTCAAAAGTCTGCTTATTATCGCCATATCCCAATGTAGGATCATGACAAGTCTGACAGCTGACTTCATTGTTACCTGAGAGGCGCGGATCAAAAAATAAGATCTTTCCCAATTCTATTAGTTCGGGGGTCATGGGAGTATTCTCTGGGATTTGAACATCACCGAGCGGAACAAGTGCACTGTTACTTCTCAATCTTTCGATGGTCCCCTCAAGGTTACCTTCAACTGAAGCCCACCTTTCCTCATTCCCTTCGTGGGGAACAGCCTCTTCATCACCTGAACA
The DNA here is from genome assembly GCF_013343715.1 of Mesobacillus harenae. Taxonomy (GTDB): domain Bacteria; phylum Bacillota; class Bacilli; order Bacillales; family Cytobacillaceae; genus Mesobacillus_A; species Mesobacillus_A harenae. The sequence goes on along the minus strand of NZ_JABUNR010000004.1, from coordinate 287,202 downwards.
GCCCGCTAAAGCGGCACATAATAAAAAGCCAAGCAATCGTTTTTTCATAAAAGAACGCTCCTCAAATGTCTTTCTCAATTCTTATATTCATTATAATTTGAGTTCTTTTAATAAAGATGCTTGTATTGTGAATAATTTATTAAAGGTTCAGACGTTAGAAAGAGTGATTAAAAGTGAAGTATAACTAATATCCCAAATGATAGATTAAAAACCTCTCATTTGAATCGTGATCATACAGCTCTGGCAAGACAACTTCCTTATGTAATTCAAATACGGTACTGTTTTCCAAATAATAGATATATTCTTCTGATGGATAATATAGAATTAAATCTACTTGCCGTTTCGAATTTTCCACTGATATCAATATATTGTTCAAAATTCTTATGAAAATCGGTAAGGAGAACGGATTAAAAAAATAAAAGCGATTTTCCAATGGTTTAATCTGATATTCCTCAGCCTTGCAGCAGTGAAACGTAATTTTATCCTTGTTCTTCTTAGTTATCTTCAGGTAACTGTCCCGATTAATAATGGCTTCTTTAACCAATACCTCGTTGAGTTCAATACCGGTAACTTCAGCATTGAATAAATAATTAATATAGAATATTAACCTGCCTTTTCCCGAACCAAAATCAACAACCCGGTCACTTGCATCGAGTGCATATTTATCAAACAATTTCCCGAGTGCCCAATAGGGAGTTGGCTCATAGCGATGATAGTGTAAGGTTTTACCGAATCCAGCTTGCTTCTCTTCAGTTTTTATATTAAGTCTTTCATCAAACTCATGCTCTTTCATGGATTCACTCCTGTTAAGAAGAATTAAAGCCTAGTTTGTTTAATAGTAACCAATTTCCAAGGAAAGAACACTTTATTTTTTAATGTGAGAAGTTTTGATTTCTGTATTTATTCCCTTTCCCCAAAAAAGAGTTTAAACTTCTTCTCCCGCAGGTATAGATAAATATAAACAGATTGTAGAACGATTAGTAACTTTTTAATAAGAGGAAGGAAGAAAGTGAAACCCTCTAACCTAATAACAGGAGGTGTACAAACCGTTGAAGAAGGCTAACCTTATTCCAATCAAACAAGGAGAAAAGGTCCTTGAAGTAACTTCAGAGCATATTAAGACATGCTCAGCTTACGGAGCGATCCATCTCTACAGTACCACCTACTACCAGCTTCCCTCTCATGAATGCACCTCTGCCTAATTCGGTTTAGTCAAATTTAATCTTATTAAAAAGGCTGCAATCATTTGTTAACATGATTGCAGCCTTTTAAAGAAAAGAGCAAGCGCACGACTGAGATAAACAAATCATGAAGAGCGGAAGCAATTCGTTGTTGACTTATCGTATGGAAACGGGCAAAGGCGCTGGAATCAAACACCCTATCAATTTCTAAACGCCAAAAAAGATGAAACCGATTAGATTTCATCCTTGATATATACTTTATTAATTCTAGGTTTATAAGTTTTCCAAAAACACTCTTATTACATCTACTCCGCCAATTGCTGTCCCAAGTGTGCTTCCGAGGTTTGCCAGCACTACAATCAGCAAAATTCGGCTAACTTTATTTCTCCAAAACCCCTTTACGCTAAAGACATCCTCTGTAAGATTCTCAAAGTCCTTTACACTTGGGCGTCGGATATAAGCCTGTACAATCCCAGCGAACCAGCCAGCTGCAAGAAGCGGATTTAGTGATGTGATTGGAGCAGCTATAAATGCTGTTAAAATTGTTAGCGGATGACCCATGGCGATCGCTGCTCCGATTGCTGATAAGGAACCATTCCACAGGATCCAGCTGATGGTCTGGGCAAGACCGGCTGATGGATTTGCATAAAAAGTATAAGCAATAACCGCCACTATAAGGATTGGTATTGACCAGCCAATGATTTTTGGAACTTTAGATTTTGGCGGAAGGGCTGTCAGACGCTTCATATCTTGTTCCTTTTTAATCTCTTCTTTTATTCCCGGTACGTGGGCTGCACCGAGTACCGCGACAATTTTATCTCCCGGTGCATCTTTAATCTTTTGTGCAAGGTACTGGTCACGCTCATCAATTAAAGGCACCTTTAAGCGCGGAAATGTTTCAGTAAACTCGTTCAGTATGGTATTTATCGTATCCTGATTTTTCATTTTTTCTAATTCTTCTTCAGATATGCTGTCCTTGCTGAAAATGCCGGTGATAATCTGGCTTAGAAGGAGAGCCTTCCCTTTCAAGCCGATACTGCCCCATATCCTGGAGAACGTTATTTGAATATTTCTGTCGGCCAATACAAGAGTTGCGCCCGTTTCCTTAGCAGATTCAATTCCTTGAATCATCTCCTGGCCCGCTTTAATACCGAATTGCTTTGCCATGCGGTTTTGAAAAGAAGAAATAGCTAGATTCATTAAAAGTAAAGAAGCTTTTTTTTCTTTTATAATCTGAATTATATCCATTTCCTTCCATTTGCTGCCTTCCGTGATCGATTTATATCTTTGTTCATCCAATTCAACACAAACAGAATCTGGTTTTTCTGCTTCAATAACCTCTTTGACCTGCTCTGCACTGTGCTTTGAAACATGCGCAGTCCCAATCAGTATGTATTCCTTGCCGTTTAGCTCAATTCTCGTTATATTCTCTTCCATTATGATACCTTCCTTTAACTAGACCGATCCCTGTGTCCAGTCCCTATTAAATGTTTGATAAACTAAACATTTATAATTAGTTTCATTTGTTCATTATACCATGTTACAAAGAGTAAATGCTTAAGGAAGAGAACGTTTATTCATCACTTACTACCCGAAAGAGCTAATGAGCCTAGAGGCATTTTCTCCCTTTATAAAATAACAGGACAAGCCTCTTGCTCTAAAACCTGCACGTCTGTTCTTAGGTTGTGAAATGTAATTATCGAACTTATTTTAGCGAGTAGGGGTCACAGTTTAGTTATGGATTGATCTACAACACACCGGTACGGTTTTAACCCTTGTCGCTGAAATAATAGGATTTATACAAAAAAGGGCTGCGAGTAAAAACTAGCTAAGCTTATCTACAAAGCATCCATAGTTAAAGAAGGATCCTCAAGGCTCCTCCTTCTTTAACTGATATTCCCATTTGATAACTATGAACAACTGTCCCCTTTATCCAGCTCAACAAGATAATTTGGAAACATCTTTATTAAAAGTAAGAGCAGTTAACCTTATACCTTTAGAAAGCATTAAGTATGGTCCAAGGCTTTCTTTCATGTCGTCTAGGCCCAATAGCGGCTTGGATGCACACTAGTGGCATTCCCTTTATAACCACATGGGCTACAAACGTATGTATCAATGTGTGAAGAGTAACTAATTTCTGAACTACTTGGAGTATTTTCAATATCCAGTTCAAATAAAGTTATAATAGTATATAATGTTGGCGTTTGTCATCCTAGCTTCATCCTTTGTTCTTTCTAATATATATTTTGGGTGTATAAAAGGTTAATATATGTATAAGTTGCTCTCCCATATAAGATGAGGATTGTGCAAAATCATTTTCAACCCATTCAAGAATCAATCCAATAATACCATGTATACGATAGGTGCTAAAAAGTTCGATATCAATAGCAGGATCTATTTCAGTAGTTAAAAATTCGAATTCTTCTCTGAATAACTTGGCCAATCTTCTTGTCATTTTCTCATAAAAATTGTAGTTTGTTGTTGGTTGTAACATAAGCTGATAGAATTTTTTGTTTTCTAAGAAATGATCGAATAAGATAATTGAGTTTGAAGGTATTGTATTTAAATCAACGACTGATAAATTGAGATATGGTTTTCGAAAAGCTTCCGTCATTTTCTCTAACATCTCTTCAATAATTTCATTCAGTAAATCTTCCTTCTTTTCATAATGTGCATAAAAGGTGCCACGATTGAAATCTGCAGCAATTACAATCTCAGTTATAGTAATATCACGTAAACTTTTCTCTTCCATTAATGATAATAAAACTTCTCTAAACTTCTCTTTTGTTCTTTTTACACGTCTATCGGGGTGATGAATGGACATTCTAAAGCTCCTTCTAACACTTTTAACGCACAATATCGATACTTTTGTTGATTATCATACATTTTTATCATTATTGCATATTGAAGCCCTCTCATACATGTTTTATGCTTAAAGTGTTCCTTATATCTCGAAATCAAGATATATTCCAATGTATACTAAACAAAAGGAGGAATACAAAATGGCAAGATTTGATGGTAAAGTAGTTATTGTTACAGGTGCAGCAGGTGGCATCGGGAAAGAAGTCGTAAGAAAATTAGCAGACGAGCAAGCGAAAGTTGTACTTGTTGATTTAAATGAAGATGCTATCAAAGCTGTTCAAGCTGAGCTTGGTTTAACAGAAGAAAATAGCTTAGTGGTAAAAGCGGACGTTTCTAAAGAAGAAAATGTTAAAAATTATGTAGATCTAGCGGTTTCTAAATTTGGACGCATTGATGGCTTTGTAAATAACGCAGGCGTTGAAGGTCCAGCTAAACCACTTGAAGAGGTGACAGAAAAAGATTTCGATTTCGTTTACGGTATTAACGTAAAAGGCGTACTTTTCGGTCTAAAATATGTATTACCGGTCATGAAAGCACAAAAATCAGGTTCAATCGTCAATACTTCATCAATAGCCGGTTTAATCGGTTCACCAAGCATGGTTTTATACAACTCTTCCAAACACGCTGTGATGGGTATTAATAAAGTTGCCGCATTAGAAGCAGCTGAATTTAACGTTCGTGTGAATACAGTAAATCCAGGTGTAATTAATACACAAATGATGCGTAATATTGAAGAAAACGTTGCACCAGGTGCAGCAGAAGCCGCACAGGCAGCTTATAACGATGCAGTACCAATGAAACGCTACGGTGAACCTCAAGAGGTAGCTAACGTAATAGCATTTTTACTTTCTGATGAAGCTTCCTATGTAAGTTCATCTTCATACACAATTGATGGTGCTTTATACAACGTATAAGGATCACATGGAAGTCTGGACGTGGTTTCTTCAAGGTGGAAATTCTCATAATTAGAACGCACGAATGTCGACAAACAACATTCGTGCGTTTTCCTTTAAACTAACCTGCCTCTTAGCTTTATAAAGATCAAAAAAGGAGTTAACACTTCCTGGCTTGACGCAAAGAAAGAGAGCCCCTTTTTAAGGCCCTCCCTCGTGAAAAAGATAAAAAGATAGATATCTTCAAGGTTTTCCAGTCGGATTCAAGAAGACTGGAGCAGAATCAACGTCCTTAACCCATATACACTCTTGTCCAGTTAACCCTTCCTTGATCCAAATATTACGTTGCATATTACTTGAATCCGTTCGCAACCAAGTAAGGTAAGGTCCAATAACTTGAGGTTGTTCATCAATTTCATTATCCTGTGGAAAAGAAATTTGTTTTTGTTCCTCTGTTTTTATATTAATAGCATAAAGTGCGGTAAACATCGTTGGTACAGGTCCTTCATCCCATTCCTTGTTTTCTTTTGCACGAGCTACCACCACTTCTTCTAGGGAGTACCACTCCAAATCAAGGTCAACATACCCTTTTGGTGTATACTCTTTTTCCTGTCTGGAAATTGGAATGTCTGCAACCGTGGTTTTTTTGTTTTCCACGAAAAACCTTCCTTCACCTGAAATATAGGCTAATTGATTCGTTGATGGTGCCCACTTCATCCAATCTTTGTATCCCAACATTTTTCCTACAACCTGGAATTCTTTTCCTTGTAACGATAAGACACATATTGTATTGCTGTCCATTGACCAGGAAGCGGTGGGAATCAATAAAAAGCTAACCCATTTTCCATTGCGACTCCACTTGAAATAATCCGCGATGATTCCAAACAAATCAGGTTCTTTTGTTTGAATGGTATAAAAAGGCTCCATTTTATCAGCAGCCAGATTGGCATCAACGGATATACTATATAGCGGTATTGGTCCCCAACCAGTAGGACGTAAACTGGATTGTGAGGAAACGATAAATTCTTTCCCTGTTGGGAACCACTCAAAGCCACTAACCCCCAAAGAGACATTTTCAAACCCCTGGGGACGACCATTCTTTGTCTTGGTCACATTCAGTAAACCTTGGTCTGTGTAGGCTAATTGATTTTTGGTAGGTGACCATTTAAAGTCAGATGTTACAACTCTAATATATGGCTGGTAGTTTTCTTTTTCTTTAGTATCATAAATGAATAAATCAGATTTTTCTCCTTTTTCATCTCCATCAATATATCCAATAAACCGACCGTCATAGGACCATTTTGGAGAATATACATATTTATCTTGCGTGATCTGAATTTCCTGGTCTCCCTTTTTGATCCATAATTGATGATTACGGGTAAATGCAGCAGTAAGTGGGGCATTAGCACTTACCATTATTGAAAAGTGAAGGAAAAGGAAAGTTAGCAGAAACAATATACGAAATCCCAAGAATCTCCCTCCTTTTATTAGGATGTCCTAATATTGGTTTGAAGACTCTTACAGGATTTTTTTGAAGAACAACCTCCTATTCAACTTGCCCATTTGTCTTTGATCAACGGTAATTGTGGATCAACATTTGTATCCTACATATGTGTTACTTAATTCAAAAGATTTACCTGATGTATCAATAACTTCTAACGCATTGGAATGCAGTAAGACTGGGTCTTGAAACCACAATTCAATGGTAGTTGGGTTCATTTTCACTTTTGCTTCACCTTCAGGGGGAAATAATCTTATGATAAAAACTGTTACAATACTTGCCACGAAAAAAACTCTTATTAACCTCATCACACTTCATACTCCTTATAGGGTTTAAGACCAATAAAGATAGAATGATATCATTGCAGTATATAAAAATAAACCTATTAAAGCTGTTTTTAACCCTTTGTAAAGATCTTCTTTTTTTCTAGCCCATTGGTCAATTTCAAAGCCATATGTGATTAGTCCAAATAAAGTGATGGGGAAGATAAGCACAAGTGAGTACAGCAAAATCTTAAAGAAACTCCCAAATTCTCCGTCGAGAAGAATGGTAAGAACCCAGAGTAACTATAAAAAACGGGATCAAGATAAAAAGATAATAACTATAAAAGCACCCAAAGTTTTACTATAAAAAGAACAATATTTTTGTTCACCCAACACTCTTATTAACTTGACCAAGTATGATCTGAAAATAATAATCCCCAAACAAAGTCGTGATTCCTATCCCTATAAACAAGCCTATAATCCTTCCACTCCCTATTAAAAAGAGGCTCTTTACCCAATCTTCCTTTTTTAAAAAAATGAACTAGTATATTAAAAGAAGAAGGTTAATTAATAATTGACTTTGTGTCAGCAAGGAGACTACACCTAACCATATTGGCTTCATGTAAAAAGAGCTACCTGTATAAAGATCCCACAAATAATCGTGACCACTTGTAAATAATCTATATATCCATTCTAAATTCATATAGTCCAGCTTTCCATGACTCTTATTTTAAAATTCCGTTTTAATTACTTGCTATATTCAGTAACCACTAGCCCAAAAGGCTTGTTATCCATTAATTTCAAGAATAAAACCGCACCGTCTAGGTATAACCTGGACCCCTCCGTTGAGATTAAGGTCACACGAAGAACGTTATCATCCGATGGTGATTAAGGTAAGGATGAAAAATCGAAAGCGGTTTTATTCGAAGGGGGTAGTTTACTAGTCGCTTAACGCTGGACGTCTACTCAACTGAAAGTTATCTAGTATTTTATAATTTCCTAGACCAAAATAAAAAGGCCCATAGGAAAGGCCTTTTTCCATTGCATTATAAACGGAGTATACTACATTAATCGGAAACATTATTGCTATCTTCATTAGAGGATCCCATGACATCTCCACAAGCTTTCATCATTTTTTGACCTTCCGGGGAATTCATAGCCTCCATCATGTTCATCATTCCGTTTCCATTCATCATATTGCCCATACCTTTATCTGGATTTTCGGCATACGTAAACTGTCCTACTACTAAAAGGGCTGCCAAAGCAAAAGATGAAACAAAAGCTATTTTCTTTTTCAATTTGCTCCTCCTCCTTTCTATATCGTTACCCACAGTATAGACGGTAAAATTGATGAAACTGTGGAGATTATATATTTTTCATAAAAAAATGAAAGGAACTCAAAAGGTGGCTCCTCTCATTCTAGTTTGTCCCTATGTTTTCATATGAAAAATATGCAAGAAAAGCAAATTTCATTTTAATAAGATCTTCTTTTTTTGCTCGAACTCTTCTTCACCGATTTCACCTTTAGCAAACCGATTCATTAATATATCTACTATTCGGTTGTGGATTGTGTACATAAATCGCATGTAAAGGAAAAGGTTCATGGCCTTAATATTGGCGCGGATGATTATTTAGTAATATGATTAACTGGAAATTTCCATCATTTATTTTTTTAGAGCTTCTTTCCATTCTCGGCCTCATCATTATTAAAATAGGGGCTAAATGAATCTTCAACAAGTTCCTCATATTCCATTCATCATCAACAATAAGAATTTTATCTTTCATAAGTAATCACTCACTATCCCTCATTTATAACTGGTACATATTCTTCCTTAGTGTGTTCCTTTTTTGCCCATATATAAAAGATATACCCGATAATCGATCCGTAAATGAATTCTTGTACCACTTTCATGATGATCCCACCGGTTTGTTGATCTTCTACTGGACCTAAATAAGCAAATAATTGAGGAGCATTTGAGTACACTTCATACAAAGGTTGATCAGCAAAAATAATTAATGCACAAGCCGGAGTTAATAAAATACCCGCACCAAATATATATCCTAGTTTCTGTAAAGGAGAAAGTGTGTCTAATTCATCAGCAACAGGAAATAAAGGGATCCACATTATAAACGCCGTAGCTGTTAAAACCAGATGGGTTAAGTTGTGATAAATAGTGTTTGAAACTATTGCATCAAAAACGACTGGAATATGATAAAGGGAAAACAAAATATTAAATAGCAATAATGAAACTAGTGGAACTTTTGTTATTGATAGAATTTTATATTTTAAACCAACTTTTATAACAGATTGAATCATCCATTTCTCGAGTCCCCTTAATAGTAAAGGTGGCATAACGATATAAACTAAAGACTGGGTCAGCATGTGAGCACTAAATAAGAAACTGTCACCTAAAACATGTAATGGAGTCCCCAATGCAATATAAAATATAATCAACCCACTTAAGAAAGAAAGTTTTTTCATTCTGGAAACAGGGGTAAAGTAATCATTATTTCTTCGATTCTTGTTAATAATAAAGATATATAGCATAAAAACTGCAAGAACTCCTACTAATAATCCTGGGTTCCAAAGCTCAAAAAAGGAATAATCATGTAAACCACTTTTCTCTTGTCCGCTATGCGCTGAAGCACCCGTTGGTACTAAAAGGAAAACCAGACCAGAAATCGCTAAATAAATTTTATAAAATGACATGTTCGCTCCTCCACACTCTTTTGATTGGTTACTTGTTCTTATACCTTAGAGTGGTGTTTCTTTGTATTTATTTACAGTTTCAACCATAAAATCCTTATAATACGGCTAAAATACCCAAAGGTAACAATCATTTTTGTCTTCTAACCAATCAATCACATCACATTTTCCTCGTTACTAATAACCATTCTTTAGAATTATAGACGATAAATATGAAGATTCTGTGATGGAAAAATAACTTTACCATTTTTTCAACATTTTCTAAAAAATTATAAATACCTAGTCATTTGATCTGGGCAAACTAGATTGACAATGACTAACAATGTCACATATTAATCGTTTTCTTGATAACAAAACCAAAAAAAACGAGCACGTGGCTACCTTAGTGAAACTACTCGAGACTTTTCGCTTTTTAATTTAAGTGATCTTTCTCATACGACCATCTATATTGCTTAGCCTTGTATTCCGTAATAAAGTAGTAAAGAAGTGACCATGAGTAATAACACAGATAATCCAGTTTTAATGTACTCCTTTTTGGAGATTGGTTTGAGATTATTAACTAATCCACTTTTCTTACGTAATCTTATTATAAAAATGGTGATAATAATCCCAATTAGACTCATTATATGACTTACACTAATCTGGCCAACTACAAGCGGGTTAATTCTAGAAAATTCTACTATCCCTCGAATAGTTAAGTAGCCGATTAGATAATGAAGAAAGACTTGACCATTGTATGAAGGTCTTATCAAGCGCAACAATAGATATCCAAATAAAAGATAGTTCAGAATAAACTCATAGGCTTGTGCCGGATGCAACAGTTCCCCGCCTCTTTCAATTCCCCATGGAAGTGCACTAGAGAGGGGTCCACCAAACACGTCACAGCCTATTCTACTTATTCCTTGTGCCAAAATCAGGGCAGGAGCAACCACATCTAATGTTTCCCATATCGGCAATTTATGTCGTTTTAAGAATAGAAAGCCGACGAATATTCCTCCTGCAATTCCGCCATGAATGGATAAGCCGCCATTATGGATAAAGAAAATATCCATAGGGTTGGCAAAATAATAGGAAGGATTATAAATAAGAATATAGAGGATACGAGCTCCTACAATTCCTCCGAAAAATGAATAAATCACACCGTCCATTAATAATTTATGGTTCATCTTTCTACGTTTTGCTTCTCTAATAAATAATAGAAGTCCTGCTAACACACCTATACCGATCATTAAACCAAAAAGATGAACCGTAAAAGGACCAAAACTAAAAAGGGGTTTCATTAGATTTCCTCATTTCCTTATAATATTAGTAGAAATAATTCCCTAATCATGTTCCTCAATCATAAACACAACCCCCAATTATACATGGTGAATATAGATTTTTTGTGAAGAATAAAAAGTATTTTGTTAAAACTAGAGTTTTATATTCATATAAAGAAATGCTCATGCCTCTGTCGGATTAAATACCTACCAGAAACATGAGCGATCCCTTTATAAAACAATAGATTTAACATAAACATTGCGGTCAGTTAGACTGCTCGGACTGGTTTCCATCTCCGCAGGAATAAGGTGTTGGTAACAACGGATACCGAACTAAATGCCATTGCCGCACCGGCTAGTACGGGATTAAGTAGTCCGATTGCTGCGACTGGTATAAGAATCGTATTGTACGCAAATGCCCAGAATAGATTTTGTTTTATTTTACGCATTGTTGCCTTAGATAAGCGTATCGTATCAACAATTCCCATTAAATCACCCCGCATTAGGGTTACATCTGCAGCCTCTATTGCAACATCTGTTCCTGTACCAATCGCAATGCCAATATGTGCTGCAGCCAAAGCTGGGGCATCATTAATCCCATCACCAACCATTGCCACCACTTTTCCTTGCTGCTTTAGTTTCTCCACTTCAGCAGACTTGTCTTCTGGAAGTACTTCAGCCAACACGCGATCAACTCCTACTTGCTTAGCAATCGCTTCTGCAGTACGTCGATTGTCACCAGTTATCATCGCTACTTCTATGCCCATTCCTTTTAATTGTGCAATCGCTTCTGCTGATGTTTCTTTCACAGTATCAGCAACGGCAATCAAGCCTGCAAGTTCACCGTCAACTGCCATAAGCATAGCCGTTTTACCTTGTCCTTCTAATTCGTCCATTTGATTGATTAATGACTCAAATACAATACTTTGTTTTTGCATTAATCTTTTATTTCCGATGTGAATTTTTTTATCATCCACTTTTACTTCAATACCATGACCTGGAATTGCATTAAATACAGCAGGATCGCTTAAGGAAATGCCTTTTTCTTTAGCCCTGTTGACAATCGATTCGCCAAGTGGATGCTCCGAACCTCTTTCTGCTGAACCTGCTAATCGAAGCAATTCATCTTCTTGAAAGTTTTTCGTTGTAATAATATCAGTTACTTCGGGTTCACCCTTTGTAATGGTTCCAGTTTTATCTAAAACCACCGTTGTTACACGATGAGCACTTTCTAAGTGTTCCGCTCCCTTAATAAGAACGCCGCTCTCTGCCCCTTTTCCTGTTCCAACCATTACAGCTGTTGGTGTTGCTAAACCAAGTGCACACGGACATGCAATGACTAAAACAGCAACGGCACTAATAAGAGCAGGGGTAAATCCTACTAAGAAATAGGTGATTCCAAATGTTACGAACGCAATAACAATAACAATTGGGACAAAAACGCCTGAGATTTTATCAGCCAACTTCTGAATGGGTGCTTTTGAACCTTGAGCCTCTTCCACAAGTTTAATAATTTGAGCCAACGCAGTATCTTTTCCTACTTTCGTTGCCTTAAACTTAAATGATCCATGTTTATTAACTGTAGCTCCAATAACAGAGTCACCGATATTTTTACTTACTGGTAGACTCTCACCTGTAAGCATGGATTCATCGATTGTACTGCTTCCTTCGACAATCTCTCCGTCTACCGGTATTTTTTCTCCTGCTCTCACGAAAATGACATCGTCCACTGCTACTTCCTCGATTGGAATGTCTTTTTCTTCTCCATCACGTATGACTCGAGCTGTTTTCGCCTGTAATCCCATTAAATTTTTGATGGCATCTGATGTTTGGCCTTTTGCCCGAACCTCTAAAAGCTTTCCGAGAATGATTAACGTAATAATGATGGCTGCCGCCTCGAAATAGAGTCCAGTATTCGCCCCGGTTATCGTAACAACTAAACTGTAAAAGTAAGCAGCAGATGTTCCTAATGCTACAAGCGTAGCCATATTGGCACTTCCACCTCTAAGTGCATTATAAGCATCCTTATAAAAGTGGCCACCCACATAAAATTGTACGGGTGTTGCTAATAAAAATTGAATCCATGGATTTAAATGATATTGAAACCCTACATTAAACCCATACTGAACCTGCAAATCTGAAATCATTTGCGGAAGAAACCATATGGATAACAAAGTTCCTAGTAAGAACTTATTCCTTTGTGTTTTATATTCTTTCTCACGAGCTTCTTTTTCTCTATCTGCATTGGCGTCTCCTGCCACCTTAGCACCATACCCTGCTTTTTTTACAGCTGCAATTAGTTGATCTACATTTGTTTTACCTGGACTATATTCAATATTTGCTTTTTCATTTGCAAGGTTTACATTCGCATTGATTACACCATCAACCTTCTTAATTCCTTTTTCTATACGAGTCGCGCATGCCGCACACGTCATACCCGTTATGGCTAATGTTGTTTTTTCTTCACGAACCTCATAACCAGTCTTTTTTACACTACCCATTAATTGCTCAACAGAAGTCTGAGTAGGATTAAAAGAAACTGTAGCCTTTTCAGATGCAAGGTTTACGTTTGCTTTGCTTACCCCATCGATTTTCGAAAGGTTTTTTTCTATTCGGGTTGCACATGCTGCACATGTCATCCCTTTGATCCCTAATGTGACCTGTTGCTCCATTATGTTACGAACTTTGGCATTTTCACTCATTATATATATCCCTCCTTAAGTAACATTTTAGTTTTAGCTACTCTTGTTAAGAGCATCGTCATTTAAAATAAGGTTGATATTTTATTACCCATAGTACACAATATGCCTTCATTATTATTATCTAATTGGGTGTTTTATATCGTAAGTTCAGCACCTATATGTTTTCGTTCACTTGTGATTGGTCAGATCTTGAATAATTGGGCACTTACTTGAAGGTACACCAGGACCTGGACATTCGTCCGATAGTTTTTGTAATGTATTCTTCATTAGGAGTAAATCATCGATTTTCCATATAATTTCTTGTATTTTCTCATAAGTAAACTCTTTTACGATTTGTGCATCGTGTCCACCTTCTGATATTCTCAACAGCTGCAGAATCTCATCAAGTGTAAACCCTAGCTCCTGTGCTCTTTTTATAAACCTAATTCTGTCTACGTACTCTCCTGAATAGATCCTATAGCCTTTTTCTGTTCTTGGCGGTTCAGGTATTAGGCCTCTTTTTTCGTAGTACCGTACTGTCTCTATGTTAATAGCAGCTTCATTCGCTACTTTACTAATTGATAAACCTTCCAAGAGAATCCCTCCCTTCTCAACTATTATAAAGTCTGTACCTAGATACAGAGTCAACCCTAAAATACTTTTTCTTTTCTCTGTATGACAAACTAGTCATATATTATTAACTTACTTTTATGAATGAATGTTATAAAAGACTTGTAATTGACAAAAAAACGAAGGAACAATTCCCTCGCTGTGAATTTTAACTATTTTGAGCTTTTTTTAGATCAATAACGTTTGTTTCATCACTTTTTGGATTTTTAATATTCTCAATTTCTTGTGTTAACTTATGGTTTTGCTCCATAATATCTGCCATTTTAATTTGTAACGATTGTAAATCTGTTTGATTTGTTTGATTTGTTTGATTTGCTTTTGATGCTTTGTTTCCAAAAAACATACCTTTCATACACACCAACATCATGAGTGGACATGCTAGTAATAATAAAAGTTCCCAGCTCACATCCCATACCTCCTCGTTTTACTTATTTTCATTATAGACAGGGAATTTGATGAAAGTGTGAAGATGAACAAGTTTTTTTAATTTTATTATTGGGTTCAACTCATTGAAAATCTCCACAGAATTCCCTTCGTTATCCTCTTGATTTTAACGCATTTCAATTTATAGAATGGGTGATGGCTAATTAATTATTAAAACTGGAAAAGAACCCTCACCCTAAGCATTGGATAATCGAAAAAATCACCACTATCAGAAGGCTGTTTTTAAAAAATAATGAAACCCACTTTAAGGAAGATTCAATAGCTAAAAATAGTTACTTATAGCAGGAATCAACTTTATTCATGGATAAATTGGCTTCTTCAAATAATTTCAAAGTGCTGCGATTTAAATGACAACCATCACAAATCTTATGAGGTGGACAATATTTCCCAAAGCTTAGTGATTAAGGAAAAAAAGCGTGACCAAAATGTGACCAAAACAAAAAAAGCCCGAATCCTTTGATAAACAAGGGATTCGGGCTTTCTAACAAGTATGATTCCGACTGGGTTCGAACCAGCGACCCCTACCCTGTCAAGGTAGTGCTCTCCCAGCTGAGCTACGGAATCGATTATTTGCCTTTTATTAAAGACATTTATTAATATACAGTCTTTCTAAGAAATTGTCAATAAAATTTTGGTCACATCGAAGGCTATAAAAGAAGATTTTGGTGAATCAGAAACAGGAATCTTACACTAAATCAACAAGAACGAATGTTCTTAAAATAGTTGCATAAGGAACCTATGTTCGCATATCATATCATTAAGAATACTTAAAGGGTGATCGACTAATGAATGGCCTTCTTAACAAGTCAATTGAAAACCATAAACCAATTGAAATGATCTATATGGCTGCTAACGGGGAAATCACCCAGCGCAAAGTAATTGGCAGAGAATTAAAAGGCCAATATTTCGTTGCCTATTGTTGCCTCAGGCAGAAGAACCGTACCTTCAAAACATCTAACATCCTCTCCGTACTTCCAGTGAAGCAAACTCAAACTGACATGCTCCAACAAATCATTTAGAAAATACCCTGGAACAAAATGCGAGAGCGCCAGTTACACTGAAACAGGTAAAGGAAGACACAAGAGCGGAAGCAATCCGATTTATACTTTAACGCAGGCAGGCAGGTGGTCATAGGCTGCTGGTTGTTGGATTTGGATACATACACCCATCTGATTATCCACCACTAGAACTATTTATAACTCACCTTAACGAAAAAAAGAAGCCCTTTTGAGGGCTTCTTTTTTAGTTAGCTGTCTGCGGTTTTGCAGGATGGTCTCTTTTTATAAAGTACTGAAGGGCCACTAAGCTTACAAACATGATAAGACCAATTATATCGCTCATACCCTCAGGATAGATAAGCAATAGGCCCGCTACCAATCCTAGGATTCTTTCCCACCAGTAAAGCTTCCTCATCCAGAACCCAATAACTCCGGCACCGATTGCCATCATTCCGGATAAGGCCGTAAAGACCACCCAAATCAAGTAAGTCCATGTTGTATCGATCATCAATAATTCTGGCGATAGCACAAACATATAAGGGATAATAAACGCGGCAATCGCCAGCTTTGCCGAGTTAACCCCTGTCTTGATAGGTTCTCCACCCGCTACCCCAGCCGCAGCAAATGCCGCTAATGCTACTGGAGGCGTGATATCTGCGATAATTCCAAAATAGAAAACGAATAAGTGTGCAGATAAGTCTGGGACACCGAGTAAAATAATTGCCGGCGCCGCAATTGTAGAGGTGATAACATAGTTTGCAGTTGTTGGAGATCCCATCCCCAGGACAATCGCTGCAACCATGGTCAGCATTAAGGTTGGTATAAGGGCACCGCCTGCAAGATCAAGAAGGCCATTGGCAAGCTTTAAACCCAAACCTGTCTTTGTTACAACACCAACAATAATCCCGGCAGCAGCTGTTGCTGCTGCGACTCCTAGTGCTGTTCTCGCTCCATCAACAAGAGCGTCAATCATGTCCCTAAAGCCAATCCTTGTGTCTTTTCTAAAGGCACTGACAACAATGGCAATAAGAATCGACCATAATGCTGCTCTCATAACACTCATACCGCTCATCATAAAGATGATGACGGCCAGAATCGGAAATAACAGATATATTTTTGATAATACTTCTTTTCTATTTGGAATTTCATCTTTCGTTAAACCGCGGAGGCCTATTCGCTTTGCCTCAAAGTGAGTCATGATCCATACCCCGGCAAAATATAATAGGGCAGGAATTGCTGCTGCTTTAGCGATTTCCCAATAAGATATGCCGCCGATAAATTCTACCATTAAGAAAGCAGCTGCTCCCATGATTGGAGGCATTAGCTGACCGCCAGTTGATGCAGCAGCTTCAACTGCTCCGGCAAATTCCTTTTTATATCCTAACTTTTTCATCATCGGAATCGTAAACGAACCGGATGTTACAACGTTAGCAACAGAACTGCCGCTAATCGTTCCCTGTAGTGCACTTGAAAAGATCGCAACTTTTGCCGGTCCGCCTACCCGCTTCCCAGCAAGAGAAACAGCTAGATCGTTAAAATACTGACCGACCCCTGTTTTCACAAGGAAAGCACCAAATAATAAGAACAGGAAGATAAAAGTTGCTGAAACTCCCAATGGTGTTCCCAGGATACCTTCTGTTGTGAAAAACATTGTCTGTACTAAACGGTCAAGCTCCAATCCTCTATGGGCAAGGAAACTAGGCATGTACTGGCCAAAAATGGCATACAGCAAGAACGTAATTGATATGATCATTATTGGAAGACCTACAGCTCGTCTGGTCGCTTCCAACACAAGTAAAATAGCTGCAAGCCCGATATAAAAGTCAAGTTCAGTTAAACGTCCTACCCTCAATACAAGATCATCAATCATGAGGGGCCAATAGGCGCCAACTGCTACTGCAATTAGAGCTAAGCCAATGTCATACCAAGCAACTTTATTTTTGACTCTATTTTTCTTCCTAGCCGGAAACAATAGGAAGATTAGAGCTAAGGCAAAACCAAGGTGTATTGAGCGCTGCAACTGGGCAGTCAATATTCCAAAAATGGATGTATATAGTTGAAACAATGAAAATGATAATAGACCAAAAAAAACAATCCAGCCAAAGATACCGTTTAATTTGCGGGTACTGGCTTCCGGATCATATTTTTCAAGAAGTGCTTGCTGTTCTTGTTGTGATAATGTTTCACTTTTATTACTCAAGGATGTTCACTCCTTCCATTCGCTGCAACAAGTTTATTTTTTTGACAATCACCCGGACTCTTGTTCCTGGCTCTATATAACTTGAGAGCGGATATTCTTTGTTTTTATATAGGACAGTATGGTTTGCCCTGACCTGTCCAACTCTCAGGTCAAAAAATGAAAATACACGATTCATATTTTTAATATAGTACTTACCCTCAATAACTTCAAATGTTTCTCCAGCTGAAGCATCGGCAGGCATCCCTACAGCAAAGTCTTCATATTGTAATTCGTATTGGCGAATACTTAAATCCTTAAGAATTTCATAGCTTTCGATTACATCTGATAAATGGATAGAGTGGGTATATTTAATTTTGAAAGTGTTCCCCTCTGATAGCGGAATGTAGGCAAGGACCTGCTCTGAGTCATGAAAGACGAGAGCCTCCTTGTTGGGAATGAGAAACATAAGGGCGATGAGTATAAGGATGGGGGGGATTAGTATAAAGCTTTTCTTCTTCCACTTCGAATTAAACTTCAAGTTAATCCCGCCTGTTCATAAGCCTGGTATAAAAGTGTTTAGATAGCCCGATTTCCAGCAGCACTTTCTAAAAGGTTTTCTCATAGACAAGTTGACCGGACACAAACCCAGGGGTCTGTGTCCGGCCAAGTAATCTTATCTTTTTTTGCCGCTTAGCTAACTATTCGGCCTTGATTCCTTGCTCGTCATAATACTTTTGAGCTCCAGGGTGAACGTCAATTCCTACACCATTTAGAGCTTTTTCAGCACTAATTAATTTACCTTTTGCATGCGTAACTTTGTCAAGGTTTTCAAAGATCCCTTTCGTGATATCGTAAACGACATCCTCAGAAAGATCATTCGCAACAACAAGCATTGCCTGAACGGCTACAGTAGGTACAGCAGCTGTTAGGCCGTATGTGTCAGCTGGAACTTCATCAACTGTGTAGTATGGATACTTTTCAATAAGTTCCTGTGCTTTATCATCATCAACAGGTACGATTACCACATCTTCTGTTGCAGCTAAGCCATCAACAGCACCAGTTGGTGTACCAGCTGTTACAAACGCTGCGTCAATGTTACCATCCTGAATACCTGCAACAGACTCATCAAATGAAAGGTCTTGTTTGCTGATATCATCAAATGTTAATCCGTATACTTCAAGAATTTGCTCAGCATTAGCAGCTGTTCCAGATCCTGGAGCACCAACCGAAACTTTTTTACCTTTAAGGTCTTCAACCGTTTTAATTCCTGATTTTGCAGTTGTTACGATTTGTATTGTCTCAGGATATAATGTCCCAATCGCACTTACATTATCAACAGCATTTCCTTCAAACATCAATTTGCCTTCTTTAGCATAAGAAGCAATATCCGTTTGTGTAAAAGCAATTTCTCCATTGCCATCTTTTAATGTTTGCATGTTCTCAGCAGAAGCACCAGTTGTCTCTGCATTAGTAGTTATTCCTGTTTCATCTTGGATGATATTAGCAAATGCGCCGCCAAGCGGGAAATATGTACCGCCAGTACCACCTGTTAAGACACTGATAAACTCTGGCTTTTCTTCAACAGCTTCGCCGCTATCTCCGCCGCCCTCGTTATTGCCTTCGTCTTCGCCGCCGGTATCATTACCGCCGCCGCATGCAGCAAGAAACATTGACAGAACTAGCATTAAAGCCGCCAATAATAGAAAATTCTTCTTTTTCATACTAAATCCCCCTTTAAATTTTCGGTATATACCGTTTAATATTACCATATTCGTTAACAGGATTGTCAAATTAAAGCCTATAATTAACCAACAAACTCCGTTTATTAAACATTTAACTCTCCCTTAAACAGCATGTCTAAAAAACATATGATAGAATTTAGGAGGATCGAACAAACAAGCAATCTTTGTACTGGAGGAATTATATATGAGCATCCCCAAGGGAAGAATTAGTGAGGTTACTTTATACAGCGAGGCGTTAAATGAGGATATAACTCTGTTAATTTACCTGCCCGCCTCCTTTTCCCCGCTATACAAATATACGGTGCTTATTGCTCAAGATGGCCGGGATTATTTTCAGCTAGGCAGAATTGCGAGGACTGCAGATGAACTGTTAGATGATGGACTTATCGAAAATATAATTATTGTCGGTGTCCCTTATAAAAATGTTGAAGATAGAAGGAAAAAATATCACCCAAAAGGGGAATTAAACAGAGCATACATTCGTTTTTTAGCTCATGAACTTGTCCCCTATATTGATAGAGAATTTCCAACCTATCAAATAGGAATGGGACGTGCATTAATTGGGGATTCATTGGGAGCAACGGTGTCATTAATGACAGCCCTTCTTTACCCTCATACATTTGGGAAAGTCTTACTTCAGTCTCCTTATGTTAATCTAGATGTCCTCACGGCTGCTGAGGAATTTCAAGAAGCTCAACTGTTAAGTATCTACCATGTTATCGGAAAAGGGGAAACTGACGTAAAGACTGGAGATGGACAGAAGGATTTCCTGACACCTAACCGCAAACTGGCAGAAATTATCACAGATAAGCAATTCCCTTACTTTTACGAAGAATTTAACGGAGATCACACATGGACCCATTGGCAGCCAGATTTAAAACGCGCTTTGAATCAAATGTTTTAATGAAAGGCTATTTTCTTTTAAAAAGGGAATACATTATATTATATTTAGAAAATTTGTTATAATGAACTATTATATCAGCTAGAAGTATTTTTCCTTCTGAGTCTATCAATGATTTTAAAAAAGATATTGGAGGTAATAATATGAAATTTGGAATAGTAATTTTTCCTTCAAAAAGAATTCAGGATTATGCAAACTCTTTCAGGAAAAGGTATGATCCGAACTATGCCTTAATTCCTCCGCACCTGACTTTAAAATCGGGTTTTGATGCAACCGAAGAACAAATCAGGGAGATTGCTGGAAAACTTGATGATATCTCAAGAAAACATGTTCCTGTCCGGCTAAACGTTTATAAATTCAGTTCTTTTTCACCTGTGAATAATGTTATTTACTTAAAGGCTGAACCAACTGAAGAACTGGACAACCTTCACCAGGACCTTGGTGCAGCTTTTGATATTGATCAAGAGTACAATTTTGTACCTCATATTACTATTGGACAAAATCTGTCAGACGATGAGCATTCTGATGTTTTTGGGACTCTCCGCATGACGGATGTTAAGTTTGAAGAAACAGTTGACAGAATCCACCTCTTATACCAGCTTGAAAATGGATCCTGGACTGTATTTGAAACATTTCGGCTTGGAAAGGATGCATAATGATTAACGTTAAAATCGTAGAAAACAATCAAGAATTGGAAGAAGCTTTTAGTGTTAGAAAAACAGTATTCGTAGATGAACAACAGGTACCGGTGGAAGAAGAAATTGATGAATTCGAAAATGACTCAACCCATTTCGTTTTATACGACGATAAAAGGCCTGCTGGTGCGGGGAGATTCCGTGTTCTCGACGCAATTGGCAAGGTTGAGAGAATTTGTGTCCTAAAGGACCAGCGAAATACTGGAGCTGGGAAAGCAATCATGGAAAAGATCGAGGAATATGCCAAGTCCGAGGGGCTTAGTGCACTTAAGCTAAATGCCCAGACACAAGCAATTCCTTTTTATGAAAAGTTGGGGTATGAGGTTGTATCCGAAGAATTTCTTGACGCAGGGATCCCTCATAAATCAATGAAAAAACAGATCTAGTAACGGAAAAGCCCTTTGCCAGTGGCAAGGGGCTTTTCGTATTCGGACTCTCAACACGCTTTTCCCTCTTACCCTGTCCGAATCAGCCTTATTTCCGTTCCGTAAATTCAAAGATCAATTAAAAAAGAAGCGCCACAGCCAGAGCTAAATGATCTCGCTGAAGTGCTTCCCTTTTCCTGTTATTTCCGCATATACTTTTTCTATTATGTTGTTATCCACCGAACGTTTACTTAGCATTACACTAGTGTGGCTGTGTCTTTTCTTTTCATCAACTTGCCCAGTTTGGTCATTTCCCTTTTGAACCGGCCTTTCTTTTTGAATTTTGGATACAGGGCTTACTGGTAGCAAGCCTGAATCATTTCCTGCCTCCCTCTCAGCATACTGGCTATATTGATAATGAGTAAATGGAATGATATACCCCATCTTGTTTCCTCCTCAATTAGAAATGTTTCCAGAACCTTCTCTTCAGCTTCTCTGCCTTTATAGAAGTATATGTATTGAATGTTTTTTCGTATCCGTTTTGGTCTTTTTATATATAATACGTAAGCTATAACAGTTATTTGCCCGTTGCTCGCTCTATTTAAACCGGTTTTGGCTTTTTTATAGAAAGTTCTTCTGTTATGATAAAGTTTGTCTTATTTTCCGGACGAAAAAGAGGGATTTCTATGAAAACAGCATTTAGAAAAAATAACATAATTGATTTGAATAAATCTGGGCGTGAACTGTTACAGCAGCTCTATGACGAAGGAAAAAAGGGACTTTTGTCTTGCCATTCCTGCAAAGAGCCCGTTCGTTTGTATTTAGGAATTCACGAAGAGCCTCATTTTTATCATCATCTTTCCAATAAACCTGCCTGTTTTACACCTTTAAAGGAAGTGCCTAGTTCTTCCCTACAGGCTGAGCAGGAATTTATTGAACAAAATGGATTTAGAATACCTAAATCCAGAAGCATTGGAACAATTGAAGCACCTGCAGCTTCTTTTAAGAAAGCTGAGCAGGTTAGGGTTTCGGTTCCATTCAACCCGCAGCCAGAACCCACTGAATTCGATGATAAAACCTATCTTCAAAGTCTTATATCAAAAGGGATACAATTGGATATAGCCCAAAAAAAGGCCATAATTTCAACTAAGGGACCACTTTTGGTTTTAGCAGGTGCTGGCAGTGGGAAAACAAGGGTGTTAACTGCCCGAACAGCTTATCTGCTAGAAGAAGAGAAGGCTGATCCCAGAAGCGTTATGCTTGTTACTTTTACAGCAAAATCTGCAGCAGAAATGAAAAACCGTCTCGCCCAATACCCAAACATGAGCCCTGCTACAGTAAACCGAATTATTTCCGGCACCTTTCACAGTATTTTTTATCGGATTTTAACTTTTCATAAGCCATCAGTTTGGGGTGGTGACAAGCTTATAAAAAAAGAGTGGCAAAAGCAGCAAATGGTTAAGGAAGCCGGGAAGTCACTCGGCCTAATTGATAGTGAGTTCGCCTTTGATTTAGCCTTGCAGCAGATTGGTTATTGGAAAAATTCGCTCATAACTCCCGGTTCTGTAAAAGCTCAAACACCATGGGAAGAACAAACAGCCTCCCTTTATAAGATGTATGAGGAAATGAAACAGCAGCGTGGCGTCTATGATTTTGATGATATGCTGACTGGCTGCTATGAATTATTCAAAGAGGATTCAGCTCTTCTGGAGGTCTACCAAAATCGATTTTCCTATTTCCTAATCGATGAATTCCAAGATATTAATAGAGTTCAGTATGAGCTTATAAAGATGCTTTCTGCAAAAAATCAAAATGTTTGTGCAGTCGGAGATGATGACCAGTCTATATACTCCTTCCGCGGCAGTGATCCCGGCTACCTTCTACAATTTGAGCAGGATTTTAAAGGGGCTGAAGTTGTTGTGTTGGAGCAAAACTATCGCTCTGGCCACGATATCGTTGAAACCGCTAATGCGATTATTTCGGCAAACAAAGTTAGGCGCCCAAAGAAAATGAAGGCACAGAGCTCCTGTCCAAGCCCGATTGTCTTTTACCCATACGACGAGGAAGAAGAGGCAACAATGATTATCACTGATATCCAGGAGAAAATAGAAAAAGGCGCGCGCCCTGCTGATTTTGCAATTTTGTTTCGAACAAATACATCGAGCCGCGCTGTGTTTGAACGGCTTGCTAATTCCAGTCTTCCATTTAAATTGGATCAGGATATGGAGTCCTTTTATGAGCGATTTATTGTGAAAGGCATATTGTCGTTTCTGCGCTTGAGCTTAAATGAAGATGATACGGGAGCAATAAAGGGTATTTTACCAGCCTTATTTATGAAACAAACTGTGTACCGGGATCTTCAGGCCGAAAGTATACTCCGCGACTGCTCTATGCTTGAAGCGGTTTCGGCCGTTAAAACAGGTTTTGCTTTTCAGGAACGAAAGCTTAAAAGACTTGTTCCGATCGTCCGATCGCTGAGCAAGCTTAGTCCTTTAATGGCCATTGAAGTGGTTGAAAGAGACCTTGGGTTTAGTGACTTTATTAAAAAGCGGGGCAGTGAAGGCAACATGTTAGAAAAAGGCTCGGACGATATCCGCGATTTAAAAGTGGCAGCCCGGTCCTTTCCTAATCTTATGGATTTTCTTGACCATGCTGCCCATATGACAGCAATGAATCAGGAAATTAAAAAGCTGGGCAAAACGAGAGTTGATGCAATTACACTTAGCACGATTCACAGAGCTAAGGGGCTTGAGTATGAGTCTGTCTATATTAGCAGCACAGTGGACGGAAGCCTGCCACATGACCATGCATTAGAAGCTTACAGGAACGGAAAAGAAGATGGCTTAGAGGAAGAACGCAGGCTTTTTTATGTAGCAGCCACTAGAGCCAAAGAAAACTTATTAATTTCTATTCCTCAAACTAGACGTGGCCGTAAAGCTTACCCTTCCAGATTCTTGGCGAAAATCAGCAGAAGCTGATGCAAAACTTCTCATCTAACAGTAAAGGATTAAAAGCGCAAGCGCCCGTTAAGCGACGTATGGACTGGAGGACACCAACTGAGATAAAGGAAACACGAAGAGCGGCAGCGATTCGATGTTGACTTATCATAGGGAGGTGACCGAAGTACACGAGTCGCTGGGCGCTGGAGCTGGATAGGATTAAAAGCGCAAGCGCCCGTAAGGCGACGTATGGACTGGAGGACACCGACTGAGATAAAGGAAACACGAAGAGCGGCAGCGATTCGATGTTGACTTATCATAGGGAGGTGACCGAAGTACACGAGTCGCTGGGCGCTGGAGCTGGACTCAGACAACCCTACGATTATCTACAACTTGGAACTTTTTTAGTTTCCATAACAGCAGAAAAGGACCCGGGGCTAGTTTCCGGGTCCTTTTCTGCTGAGGCAATCCTGTTGCCTTTTTTTATTTCTTATTCATCATCTGCGCAATTGTACCAACATCCAGCTGTTTGCCATCGTTGACAATTGATTTCACGATTTTATCTTCCATTTCTTTTGAAACAGGTTTGTTTGCAATCTGCGAAACTCTCTGAATAACCCCACGCACAGTCTTTTCATCTTTTAAATTAGCATTTTGCAGGGAGTTTGCTAATTCCAATATATCAGACATATTGACCCCTGTTTTCTTTTCAACATTTTTAAAGAATTGATTATCCATGTTGGAACTCCACGCCTCCTTCTTAAACTACTCTTATAGTATGAGGGAGGCGTGAAATGGTGAAAAAGAGGGGTGATTTAATTTTTTAAATCACTAAAAATAAACTGATAATCTCTATATCTAACCTTTAAGGACCGTTGAGCCTGATCCAGAAAACAGGCTAGCTGCGTTATCGGTAAATAACTTCTCCAATTGGGTTTCAGAAATTCCCCGTTCTTGCAAGACCGGTAAAATGTTTGTGAAAATATGCGCGGGATTCCAATTCTCCATAATCTGCATAACCTGCTCGTTCATAACAGGAGGTCTGCCAAGCCAAATGTTTACCGAATCATGTGCAAGCATAATTTGGTTTTCATAGCCAGCTTCCAACAGCGTTAGTAATACTTCAATCCTCTCCTGATCAAACGGGGCTCCAACCATTCCTTGGATACCAAATCTGTCAAAGGCTATTTTCACGCCCTTATCCATTGTTTCACGATGGTAAGCAGGATCTGTACTTCCACACATATGACCAATGATAATTTTACTAGGATCCACTCCAGCATCGATCAAAAACTGGGCCTGTTCTGGACCCATTGTTCCTTCTTGGGTATGAGTTAATATGACAATACCTGTTTCTTGCTGCACCCGTGCTGCTGCCCTAAAAAACATTTTTTCATATTCGGTTATTTCGCCTTTACTTGAGGCAAGCTTAATAACCCCAGGTTTAATTCCTGTTCCTGCTATTCCATTTTCTATTTCTTCTTTGAACATTTCATAGATTTCCTGCTCCGCTGTCCCTAGAGCCTGCCGAAACTTAAAATAAGGGGTCGCGCCTTCTCCCTCATAATAGTACCCCGTTGCACAAATTATTTGCAGTCCAGTAGCTTCAGAAACCTTCTTTAAAAATAGAGGATCACGCCCGCATTCATTCGGAGTTGGGTCAACCACTGTTTTAACCCCAAAACTCATGACCTGTCTTGCAACCCCAATTGCAGTTTCCAAAGCTTCTTCTTCTTTAAATGGACCTAGTGTTACATCGCCTTGGAACCCTGGGTAGCCAAAGATAAAGTGTTCGTGAATTAGCGTTTTTCCAATCTGGTCAACTGAGATTTTTCCGGTTACGGTTTCAACTGTCTTTCCCATTATACTGCACCATCCTTTTAGTTTTTCGTATATAAAACACTCAGACTGCCTCATTAATTGGAGGCTAAAATAGGGAATCTGTTGTTTGAAAGGATTCTAAGATGCAAAATGTAAAGGCATGCTCAGTTATTAACTGGCATTTAACAGTAAAAACATGGATGTCTATTGAAAGAAGTCTCTAATAACTGCGTCCTATTATTCTATTATTTTCTTGAAGGTTCTAGAATTAGTTTTCCAATTGTTTTTCTGGATTGCAGACGAGTGTGGACTGCTGCTGCCTCTTCTAGTGGGTACACACCTCCAATTGTAAGCTTTAATTTACCTTCTCCCAAATACGTAAGAAGCTCGGTCATACTCGGTGCAAGCAACTCTGGCTTCCTCATAATTTGCGGCAAGAAGAATCCAATAACAGACTGATTCCTGCCCATTAACATGGAAGGATAAAGCTTGCTCTGTTCTCCGCTCGCTGCACCGAAAACAACCAGGCGGCCAAACGTAGCCAGGCACTTAAGTGTCTTATTGAAAATGTCTCCGCCAACCATCTCCAGCGCAACATCGACACCTTTTCCTCCGGTTGCTTCAAGCACTTCATTTTCCCAGCCCTCTTTTGTATAATCGACTAAAACATCTGCCCCCATCTCCCTAGCTGTTTCTAGTTTTTCAGGGCTGCTCGCCGTTGCGATTATCTTACCTGCGCCAAATAACTTGGCAAGCTGGACTGCTATAGTTCCAACTCCACCCGCAGCAGCGTGGACAAGAACACTTTCTCCTTTTTCAAGACGGCCCATAGTTTTCAGCACATGGTAGGCGCTTAACCCTTGAAGAGGCAGTGCAGCAGCTGTCTGGAAATCCAATCCCTCTGGAAGGGGAATTAACCCTCTCGCATCTGCAAGAGCATATTCAGCGTAACCATCTGAACTTATTAAACTAACAACTCTTGTACCCGGTGAGATATGGGTTACTTTATCTCCTACCTCGACGACTACTCCTGCGATTTCTGCTCCTGGAATAAAGGGTAGAGGTGTATCTATGACATATTTCCCTTGACGGCGAGCTATATCAGCATAATTGACACCTATTGCATGGATTTCGATTAACACATCATTGCCCGTTGGTACTGGCCGTTCGATTTCTACCGTTTTTAAAACTTCTGGTCCGCCGTATTCGCTTAACTGGATCGCTTTCATATTTTTCCTCCTCTGATTAATTGCTCGTGAAGACTGGTCTTCTTTTCTCTTTAAATGCTGCGATTCCCTCTAGATGATCCTCTGTAGAAACCATTAACGTTTGCGTGATTCTTTCTTGTTCAAGTATTTCTTCGAGTGTAGCGGTAAACGAGTGGTCTACTAGTTTTTTGATCATTCCGTACGCTTTACCAGGTCCATGAGCAAGCCTTGCAGCAAATTTCTCTGTTTCCTCCTTTAGCTTTTCAACAGAAACAAGCTGATTGATTACACCAAGCTGGTATAGTCTCTCAGCCGGAATTGGCTCACCGCTAAAAAAGAACTGCTTTGCCAAGTGTGGTCCGATAAGACGCGGCAAGAAGTAGGAGCCACCACCGTCCGAGATAAGTCCCACCTGAGAAAAACTTAGGGCAAACTTACTGTCTTCTGCGGCAATAATTAAATCGCAAGCAAGCGCGAGATTAAAACCAGCACCTGCAGCAAAACCATGGACAGCAGCTATGACAGGTTTTTCGGTGTTTTTAATTGTTAAAATACATTCATTGAGTCTCCCAATATGCTCATAGACTTGTGCTGGTGCTGCCTGACCCATCGTTTTAACATCACCGCCGGCACTGAACGATCTTCCAGCCCCTGATAAGACAATCACTTTAACCTCCGGGTTTGACTGCGCTTCTTTCAATGCATCGGTAATGCCTAGAATCATCTCAGGACTAAACGAATTCAAGCTATCTGGCCTGTTTAGTGTTAATGACAGGACAGGTCCATTCATACTAATTAAAAGATCGTTTTGACTCATGTTATCTCCTCCTAGTTTTTGTTATTTAATTAACCAGCCGCCATCAGCAACAACATCTGTTCCAGTCACATAGGATGCTTCTCTTGAGGCCAAAAAGACAATCAGATTAGCGATTTCCTCAGCTGTTCCAACTCTTTTTAACGCTGTGTTTCGTTCTATCGATTTTACAAACTGCTCATTTTGCAAACCTGCTTCTGTCAAGGGGGTTTCAATGAAGCCAGGGGAAACGGAATTCGCCCGAATGCCATAGCGAGAAAGCTCAAGGGCAAGCGCCTTTGTAAAGTTGATTACTCCTGCTTTGGCAGAACTGTAATGGGGTATATGAGCCCCTGCCTGGTGTCCAGAAAGAGATGCAACGTTTACCACAGCACGGTTTTCAGGTTCATCTTTGTTTTGTTCTGCTCTTGAAGCCATCAGCTTTCCAAGTGTTCGCGAAACTAGAAATACACTTTTTAAATTAGCAGCCTGAACTTTATCCCATTCATCTGCTGGCATTTCTAGGATACTTGATGAATTCGAACCGCCAGCATTGTTAATGAGGATATGCAGATCCCCAAACTGCTCTTCAACATATTCAGCTAACTCAATCACATCTTCTTCATCGGTCACATCCGCCGAGAAAATTTCTGCAACTGGCAACTTTCTGGCTGAATTTATTTCCTTTGCCGTTTGTTCGAGCTTTGACCGAGTCCTTCCTACTAAAATGACTCTTGCGCCTTCATCTGCCAGTCTTACTGCAACTGCCTTGCCAATCCCGCTTCCAGCACCCGTAATCAGAGCAACTGAATCTGAAAATCGCATACAATCTTCCCCTAACATATAAATTTGTTTTCTTTGAAAAGAAGGTCTGCTAGTTCGCGCTTTTTATCAACACTAAGGCTTACGCTTCTTAATTGGCTGCATTCTCTGAAAATCAGACCTGTAAGCTGCTTTTGTTTTTCTCCGTCAGTCAGCGCCATAGTTAGAGTTCTGGAAAGTCGTTCTGCATCCCAAAGCGAGTCTTCGAGGACTACTCTCGCCAAGTTTATTTTCAGTGCTGATTTTTCCTCTCCATACCGTTTGACCGATCTTAACGTTCTAATAACCGATGATTCGGCAGTATATAGAGTAATCGCTAAGTCAGCTAGTCCCATTAAAGTTTCTTGTTCATGAACCAGCCCTTCTCCATGGGCCTCAAACGCGAGACCTGCACATAAAAGGAATAAATTCCTGATTGTATCTACTGCGTTCCGTTCTTCAGCTAACGGTTCGTTATCTAGCTTTACTGATTCTTGGAGCTCTGCGATTGCTTGCTGCACCTTCGATAGTAAGTCCACTTCACCCTTCATTGCTTTTCGGAATAAGTGGGTAGGAATTAAAAGCCGATTGATTTCATTTGTTCCTTCAAAAATCCTATTAATTCTTGAATCCCGATAGATTTGTTCGACTCCATAATCCTTTATAAACCCAGCACCACCGTGAAGCTGGAGCGTTTCATCAGCTGTGAAATCCAGAGTTTCTGATCCGTATACCTTACAAATTGCACACTCCGTTGCAAATTCGCTCATTTGTTTCCCAATTTCTTTCCAATCAGAAGACTCATATAACCCGCCTAACGCTTCTTCAAGTAAGCTGGCTGTCCGATACTGAAGTGACTCTGTTGCATAAATGCGGCCAGCCATTTTAACCACTTTTTGTTTTGTGGCTGGGAAATCTGAAATAGCACGTCCAAACTGCTTTCTTTCTTGGGTAAACTGCAACGCTTTACTAAGGCTGTACTTTGACGCCCCCATACAAGCTGATCCGAGATTAAACCGGCCTAGATTAAGCACATTCAATGCAATCACATGGCCTTTCCCTACTTCTCCGAGAAGATTTTCGGCAGGGACCTGGCAATCCTCAAGAATGACCGACCTTGTTGACGATCCTTTTATTCCCATTTTCTCTTCCTCTGGTCCAAGCGATAGACCTGGGAAATCCTTTTCAACTATGAATGCAGTGAATTTCGTACCATCAACCTTGGCATACACAATAAAGGTATCAGAAAAAAAGGCGTTTGTTATATAGAGCTTCGTACCATTTAAAACATAATGGGTACCCGTCTCATTCAACCTAGCTGTCGTTTGGGCTGAAAGAGCATCAGAGCCGGCATTTGGCTCGGTTAAACAATACGCACCTATGTACTCTCCTGAAGCAAGTTTCGGCAAATACTTCGCTTTTTGTTCTTCCGTTCCAAAATACGTAATTGGAAGCGTAGCGATACAAGTATGATTTGAATGGGCTACCCCATAACCACCTGACTGGCCTACCATTTCACCAACAATTCCCTTGCTGATTTTGTCAAGGCCAAGTCCGCCATACTGTTCTGGAATACTATGGGCAAGGAGTCCAAGATCCCCTGCCTTTTGCATGAGTGTGACGATAAGCTTAAAGTCCTGCTTCTCGATTTGTCCTTGATGAGGCGTGACTTCTTTTTCAACAAACTGCTTTGCTGTTGTCCCGATCATTCGGTGTTCGTCTGTAAAATCCTCCGGGGTAAATACATGATCTGGTTCAACTTTTGAAAATAAAAAGCTGGCCCCTCTAGTTCGAGTATTTGTTTTTTCCATGAAAAATCCTCCTATGTGTGTACTTGCTGTAAGTCATTAGAATCATTCGGTGTAAATCAGCTAAGCTAACGAACTCTATATTCTGACTGCCTTACCGTCATAAAGAACCGGAACAATTGGCAGTTTTCCTTTTGAAGCTGCAAACTCTAGCTCATCAATAAAGCTATACTTACCGAACATGCTTCCGACCCGTGAAGACAAAAGTACGTTATACGCATCTTCTTTACGGCCTTCGTAAAAGCTTAGCGCAGCTTTAGCGGGGTCTGTCAGATCGTACTTTTCCGGCTCCCCACCTAACAGGCAGGAGATAAAATGTCCGCCTCCGTAAAGGTCCTCCAGGCTTAATTCTCCAGAATTTCCTGAGCAGACCACTACAATAGTATCCATATCTTTTTCTTCGTTTACTGCCTGCGCTACAAAAGAGTTGTTCAGAAGCGAAGCAATATAGACCTTCTTTGCCGCTGCTGACTTCCTTAAAGCGACAGTTCCATTAGTGGTTGATAAAATGAGAGTCTTATCTTTAATTTGCTCCCTGATTACCCTGGGGCTGGGATAAACAAAACCATCAAGTGGCTTTGCATTCAGCTCTCCTGCAACCACACAGGTTTCTGGTTTAAATGTCTTAGCTGCTTCAAGAGCCTCAGCACTGTCCAATACAGGCAGTACTTCCTTTGCCCCGTCATAGAGTGCTGCGGTTATTGTACTGGTTGCTAGTAAGACATCGAGAACTACTGCGACTTTACTGCCAGTTGCCATTTTTTCTTCATCTATTTCTTCCTTCTTGATGAGAAGGTGAACTTTCTTCATTATTACACCTCAGATTTTACCGCTTTTGTATAATTATTTTTTCATTAAATGCGACATGAGTTCCATAGCTAATTAAACTTTGCACGAAATGATTAAAATGGGCAAAACGAGCATCATTTGTCTGGCCCTTTTTATAGCGATAGTAAATCTGCTGGCATATAACCGCTAATTTAAAATAAGCAAATGTTAAATAGAAGTTAATATTCGTCAAGTCACGGCCGCTCTTTTTTGCATATGCTTCCATAAACTCCTGCCTTGACATGAATCCTGGATAAACGGTAACTGGAACTTTACCAAGACCATTTTTCAGAAGATCAGGATCATCGGCCTGTATCCAATAACTCATTGCCGCTCCAACGTCTGCAAGGGGATCCCCGACCGTAGTCATCTCCCAGTCAAACAAACCGACCATTTCGGTAAGCTCTTCATTGAACATTGCATTATTAAATTTATAATCATAGTGGATGATTGCTGAATCATGCTTTGCAGGTACATGTTTAACAAGCCATTCCGTTAAAATTTCAGCTTCTTTAATGTCATCTGTTTTTGATCGTTCATATCTGGAAATCCATCCATGAACTTGCCTTTCCATAAAGCCTTCGGGTTTGGAAATAGCTCCAAGACTAGTTTTTTCGTGGTCAATTGAGTGAAGCTCAGCCAGCCTGCTGACCATTATTTCTGACAGTCTTCTTCCTATTTCCTCTGTTGGCTCCACCCCTTTTGGAAAAGTCGAATCTAGAACAATGCCATGTTTCCTTTCCATAATTAGAAATTTGCTTCCGACAATCGACTCATCCTCGGAAAAAAGAATTGGCTTTGGTGCTGGGGAAAACAATGGCTGCAGCTCAGAGATAATTTTGAATTCCCTTTCCATATCATGTGCCTTTGGTGCAACCGGACCAAGCGGCGGTCTTCGCAGCACAGCCTCCCAATCACCTAAATTCAGCTGGTAGGTTAGGTTGGAATGTCCGGCCGAAAACTGCCTGATTTCCAACGGTTCATCAGGGAGATTCTCAATTTTTTCCTTTAAAAACAATTCCAGTGCCTGTGCATTTAATTCCTCTCCATTACGGACAGGAATGGTATCTACACTAATTTTCTGACTCATATTATCTCTCCTTCCCTTATAAACCCCAAATGGATTTTAGACTATTCTGATTTTTAAACTTGCACTAAGTTACTCTCAAGGCCACTCCGCAGCATTTCTGGTATAACTTCACTCTTTTGTTCGACAAAATCGAAATATACAATGACTGCATTGGCTTTTGCGATTAACTCTCCCGTTTGGGTGCAAACAATATCATGTGTCAATTCAAAACTCTTCGTCCCAATTCTGCTGACTTCGGTTTTTATCGTTAGTGGCTGGTTAAAGAAACCTTGACTCAAGAAATCACACTTGGTTGAGGCAAGTATAAAGTTCCAGCCTTTAGTATCCATTCCGTAGCCAAGCGCCTCAAAAAAACGGATTCGCGCTTCTTCTAAATAAATAAAGTAGCTGGCATTATTGACATGCCCAAGGGCATCCGTCTCACCGAACCGAACGGTTACCTGAATCTCATGCACTTTTAAACCCTCCTGTATCTTCTTCATTAGCTCTTTACTTCTTCTTTGTTATATTCGTACCAGCCTCTGCCTGTCTTTCTGCCCAATTCCCCTTTTTTTACTTTCTCTTCAACGCTGGCAAATGGCTTATCCGCTGGATCTCCAGTTTCGCGGTAACGCTGTTCCATTACAAAGTAGCCGACATCTAACCCTGATAAATCCATCAATTCGAATGGACCAATTGGATGGCTCAAAGCTTTTCTGCAAATTAAATCAATATCTTTAAAGTCAGCTATGCCTTCTTCATAGAGATGAACCGCTTCTCGTTGCAGAGCTCCTAAAATCCGGTTTGCAACAAACCCTGAAATTTCTTTGCGCAGCAGCAGTCCAGTCCGATTGATCTTTTCGCAGACACCTAACGTGAATTGAGCCGTTTCCTCCGATGTCTGCTCACTCATTACAACCTCGACGCAATCCATAACAAGCGGCGGGAAAAAGAAATGCATGTTGACTACCTTTTCAGGCCTTTTAGTCACACCTGCTAGTAAACTATTAACAATCGTTGAACTATTGGTGGCAAAAATAGTATGGGCAGGCGCAAACTCTTCAAGAGTTTTGAATACCTGTTCCTTCACATTCAATTTCTCAACAACCGCCTCGATTACAAAATCTGCGGATTGGGCAGCCTCTTTAAGATCCGTAGTAAATCTTAACCTTTGAAATGCTGTTTCCATTGCTTCCTCTGAAAGCTTTCCCTTTGCCACCCACTTATTCATAATGCCACGAAGCTTTTCGTCAGCCTGCTGAAGCTCATCTTCCTTAAGATCCTGAATGGTGGTTTCGTAGCCTCCCAAAGCACATAACATAGCAATCTGATGGCCCATTTGTCCTGAACCAATAACCGTTATTTTTCGTATTTCTTTAAGTTCGATTGTCCCCGCCTCCTTACCCTTATAAGATACTAACCAGTTGGTATCTAGGTTAAAAAAAGAAGCACGGAAGATAAGCCATGCTGCATCATTTCATCTTCCGCATTCCCTAGTTATTAGCAATCCCTTTTAAGAACAATTCCACAAAAATGTCTGAGACTTCTTTCTCCTCCATTTTGCCAGCGGGGTTATACCATTGGTAGCTCCAATTGGCTGCCCCAAGGATTCCGAAGGTTACTATGGAAGGATTTAAGTCTTGTCTGAACTCTCCACTTTCCATGCCTTCTTTTATCAGAACTTCAATATTTAATCTGAATTGGTCTCTCTGTGGGATGATCAAAGCAAGCCGATCCTCGCTTAGGTTTTTCATTTCTCTGAAAAAGACCTTAGCACTGGCACCCTGGATTTTAATATTGCTAATTAGCATATAAACGATTTCTGAGAGTTTCGTTTTGCAGTCCATCTTCTTATCGTTTAATATGCTTTCTTGGATCGCAATCATTTCAGTAATATATCCGAGATGAATATCCATCAACAGTTCTTCTTTGCTGGAAAAGTAGTAATAAAACGTTCCCTTTGTAACACCTAGAGAATCAACAATATCCTGTATTGACGTTTCACTAAAACCCTTTTTTTCAAATAATCTAATACTTTGTTCTGTAATTTTTTCTTTCATAATTCGTTCCTCACAATCTTACGTTACTAACAAAATTATACCATAATAACTTCTCGCCCCTTCCCTTTTTTTCCTTTTTCTTTATTGAGGCACTTAATTTTTCACTTCATCTCGCAATGATCTGCGCAAAATCTTTCCGACTGCTGTTTTAGGAAGCTGTTCCCTAAATTCAACGATAGTAGGAACTTTATAGGAGGCCATATTTTCTTTGCAATAGGCTTTGATCTCCTCTTCGGTTGCTTCCTTGCCAGCTTTTAGAACAAGTACAGCTTTAACTGTTTCCCCGCGGTATGGGTCCGGCACCCCGATCACGACTGCCTCCTGAACAGAAGGATGTTCATAGAGAACCTCTTCTACATCACGTGGATAGATATTAAATCCGCTTGCAATGATCATGTCTTTCTTCCGGTCAACAATATATAAATAGCCATCTTCATCCATTTTTCCGATGTCTCCCGTAAATAGCCAGCCATCACGTAAAGTATTGGCTGTTTCTTCAGGCATATTCCAATAACCCTTCATAACCTGTGGACCTTTTAAGATGATCTCTCCAAGTTCGCCCGCTGGCAGCTCTTCTGTCCCAGATGCAAGGTCCACAATTTTATATTCGGTCGATGGAAATCCGATTCCCACACTTCCAGGTTTTCGGTCAGCAAACGGAGGATTGCAGTGTGTTGTCGGAGATGCCTCAGAAAGGCCATATCCTTCAAGAATTTTTGATCCAGTTTTGCCTTCAAACTCTTTCATCAGCTCCACCGGCATAGGCGCACTGCCGCTGTTACAGGTTTCGATACTGCTTATTCCATATTTTTCTGCCTCTGGATGGTTGGTAATTGCCACATACATCGTTGGAACGCCAGGGAATATCGTTGGCTGTTCATTTTTGATGGTATTCAGAACTTCTTCTAAATCAAAACGTGGCAGCATAATCGATTCTGCTGCTGTATAAATGGATAGATTCATGCAGGAGGTCATCCCGAATACGTGAAATAATGGAATGACTGTTAGACACTTCTCTTGTCCAACTTTCATTGTTTCTTTAAAAAATTCATATGACTGCAGAACATTAGCAAAAATGTTGCGATGAGTCAGCATAGCCCCTTTTGAGCGCCCAGTAGTTCCTCCCGTGTACTGAAGGATCGCCACATCATTTGCGGGATCGAAACTGACCGGCTGAAAACTTTGTTTAGCACTGCCCATAAAAGTTTCGAATGTATAATCCGGAGCAAACTCCTGACCAGATGGCTGAAGGCTGACGGCAACGACGTTCTTTAACGACGACTTAGACTGAACGCTTTTAACCTTGGGATACAGAGCATCAAAGACGACAATCGTTTCCGCTCCTGAATCGGTAAAAATATGTTCAAGCTCTCTTTCAACTGACATTGGATTTACCTGTGTGACAATCGCTCCCGCAGTTAACGCTCCAAAATAGGAAATGACGTATTGCGGACAGTTGGGAAGCATTAAGGCTACTCTATCGCCCTTTTTAACCCCATTGTTTTGAAGAGCTGAGGCAAATGCAGTGACAGCCCCCTGAAGCTCTTGGTAGGTAAACTTCCTGCCATAAAATGAGATTGCAGAATTTTGCGGGTATTTTTCAGCGGTGTCTTTGAGCATTTGCGGAAGAGCTATGTTAGGTATATCAATTTCAGTTGCAATTGTTTCTGGGTAATGAGAAAGCCAAGAACCTTTAATACTCATTTCAATTCCTCCCAATCAATTCATACTTCTATCTAGCATGTGTGCCGCCATCAACTATAAGGACATCTCCAGTTACATAGTTTGAGGCATCGGACGCTAAGAACAGAGCAGCACCTTTTAGGTCGTTATCCGAACCAAAACGTCGCAGCGGAGTCCCTTCCAGAAGAGGGTCTTTACCTTGTTCAATAAGTGCTTTAGACATTTTAGTTGGGAAAAAACCAGGAGCTATCGCATTAACATTTATGTTATGCTGACCCCACTTGACCGCAAGATCCTTTGTAAAAGTAATTACGGCACCTTTGCTTGTATTATATCCGATTGTATCCATGAGTCTTGGATCAGTTCCTCCCAAGCCTGCTACAGAAGCGATATTGATGATTTTTCCTGATTTTTGCTCAATCATCACTTTCCCTGCTGCCTGGCTCATCAAAAACGTGCCAGTAACGTTGACATTGATTACCTTATTCCATGCATCAAGCGGCATCTCTGTAACAGGTGCCCCCCACGTCGCTCCGCTGTTATTAACGAGGATATCAATTGAGCCAAACTTTTTTAAAGTTTCCTCGATCACATTTTTAACATCTTCAGGATTAGCAATATCACATTTCAATGCTAATGCCTGTATTCCCTTTTGTTGAGTCAGACGCTGGGCAACTTCCTCACACGCTTCAACTTTCCTTGAACATAGAACAACGTTTGCCCCTGCTTCAGCAAAACCTTCTGCTATTTGTTCACCAAGACCTCTGCCGCCTCCAGTTACAATTGCTGTTTTCCCTTTTAGGCTGAATAATTCCATTACATTCATTTACTCCACCACTTTCTAATTCTTTTACGCTATTTTTTTAGTTATAGTTATTTGTATTTTTTTAATTCCAGCTTCGCAATCTGAGCACGGTGAACTTCATCCGGCCCGTCCGCCAGACGTAAAGTCCGTGCATTAGCCCATTGAGCTGCTACAGGGAAGTCATTGGATACTCCAGCACCGCCTAAAGCCTGAATAGCTTTGTCCATAACACGCAATGCCATTGAAGGAGCGACAACTTTAATCATTGCTATTTCTGCTTTAGCTTCTTTGTTTCCAACGGTATCCATCATATAAGCAGCTTTTAAAGTCAAAAGCCTGGCCTGTTCGATTTCAATACGTGAATCAGCAATCCATTCTTGAATTACTCCCTGTTTCGATAACTCTTTACCAAACGCTACTCTATCTTGTACACGCTTACATAAAATTTCTAAAGCACGTTCAGCTGCGCCGATTAGTCGCATACAATGGTGGATTCTTCCTGGTCCAAGCCTGCCTTGTGCAATTGCAAAGCCCTTCCCTTCACCCCATAAAATATTATCAGCGGGAACCCGAACATTTTCATACGTAATTTCTGCGTGGCCATGTGGAGCATGATCATAACCAAATACAGGCAGCATCCGCTCTATTTTTACGCCAGGAGAATCAAGAGGAACTAGAATCATAGATTGCTGTTCATGACGGTTTGCTTCTGGGTCTGTTTTGCCCATAACAATGGCAATTTTACAGCGCGGATCTCCTGCTCCTGATGACCACCATTTACGTCCATTTATTACGTATTCGTCTCCATCTCTTTCAATTCTAGCTTCAATATTTGTTGCATCAGAAGAGGCAACGTCTGGTTCAGTCATTGAAAAACATGAGCGAATTTCCCCAGCCAATAGAGGCTTAAGCCACTTCTCTTTGTGTTCTTCTTTCCCGTAACGGACGAGAACTTCCATGTTCCCAGTATCAGGAGCACCACAGTTAAATACTTCTGGCGCAATCATAGAACGTCCCATAATTTCACAAAGCGGAGCATATTCACTATTAGTTAACCCTGCACCATGATCGCTTTCAGGTAAAAATAAGTTCCATAGTCCAGCTTGTTTTGCTTTTTCCTTTAGCTCTTCCATAATTGGCGGAACGTCACTCCAGCGATTTTCTTGTTCATTTAATTGTTGCTCATAAAGCCTCTCGTTAGGATATACGTGTTCCTCCATAAAGCTCGTAAGCCTGCCCTGTAAATCTTTTACTTTGTCTGAATATGAAAAGTTCATATTCTTTCCCCCTCCCTTACTAACCGGTCAGTATGTGTATCAATTTCTAGTATACTCTTTTTTGGAAATTATTCAACTATTAGTCTAAAAATTCTAACTTCATTATATAAAAGAAAGCGCTTTCTTACAAATGATAATATAGAATGAGCAAAAAAAAGAAGACCGTTTATTAAACAGCCTACTTTATCAGCAGCAATTTTCTATTTACCGATGTGATTACCCTTTAGGTTTAAAGATTAGAGCTCCGATAAACCCAAACAGAATTGCTGCCGAAATACCTGAGCTTGTTACTTCAAACATTCCGGTCAAAACTCCAACAAGTCCGTGCTTTTCTGCTTCCTGCAGGGCGCCATGGACTAATGAATTGCCGAAGCTTGTAATAGGTACTGTAGCGCCCGCTCCCGCGAAATCGATTAACGGTTCATAGAGCCCTAGGCCATCAAGAATTGCTCCTGCTACCACAAGAGTGCTTAACGTATGACCTGGGGTTAACTTACCAACATCTAGAAGAAGCTGGCCAATCACGCAAATCGCCCCACCAACAACAAAGGCCCAAAAAAACATTGCAAGCATTTAAAATCCCTCCAGTAATTTAATCTTGTATTTCAATTGCGACAGCATGGGCAACACAAGGAATGGTTTCTTTTTGCTGGAAGGATAACGGCGACAACAAAGCCCCTGTAGCAACCATAAGTATTTTTTTATAAGTTCCTCGCTTCATCTCATTAATCAAATGGCCATATACAACTGTTGCTGAACACCCCGCTCCGCTTCCGCCTGATTGAACAGGCTGATCTTCCTTATAAATCATCAGCCCGCAATCTTTAAAAGCTTCTCTTTCAAGTGCTAAACCAGCATTTTTCAACAACTCATAGGTTGTTTCCTGACCAATCTTACCCAAATCCCCTGTCACGATCAGATCGTAATAAGAGGGGTCTAAATCCATATCGTTAAAGTGGGCCAAAATTGTATCGGCCGCAGCTGGAGCCATAGCTCCACCCATATTAAATGGGTCAGACAACCCCATATCAATGACCTTTCCAATTGTTGCAGATGTAGTAACAGGCAGGCCTTTTTGCCCCGAATTTTCAGTGACTACCGCCGCACCAGCCCCTGTCACTGTCCATTGTGCTGTAGGTGGCTTTTGGCCGCCATACTCGGTTGGATATCGGAATTGTTTTTCAACAGCTGCATTGTGACTCGATGCGGCCGTAACAACCTTTTTTGCTCCCCCATAATTAATAATAAAAGAGGCAAGTGCCAATCCCTCCATTGAAGTTGAGCAAGCACCAAATATACCGAAATATGGGATCTCCATCTTTCTGGCTGCAAAGCTCGAAGGAGTGATCTGATTAATTAAATCCCCGGCTATCATAAACTGAATATCTTCCTTCTTCGCTTCTCCTTTTTCGATGGCGATTTCAATTGCTTCCTCAAGTAATAGGCAATGTGCCTTTTCGAAGGATTGTTTACCCATCGTCAGGTCTTCGTGAAGGATATCAAAGTCTTCGGCCAGTTTTCCTTTTGCTTCAAATGGCCCTCCGGTGACCCCTGTTGAAACGATAGCCGGCCGTTTTGGAAAAACCCATGATTGCTTTCCTTTCAACATTTAGATGACCCCCCACATTGATAAAAGTGTACGAATTAAAGCCACAACGAAAGCAGCAAACACTCCAAACAAGACGACTGTACCTGCCAGTTTAAACATATTACCGCCCACACCAAGGACGAAGCCTTCAGAACGGTGCTCGATGGAAGCAGAAATAACTGCATTTCCAAAGCCGGTCACCGGGACCGCACTTCCGGCACCGGCAAACTGTCCAATATGATCATAAACACCGAACCCTGTCAGCAGCATTGCAAAGAAAATTAGGGTAGCTACAGTAGGATTTCCAGCTGTCGCCTCAGTGAAATTGAAATAATAAATATAAAAATAGGTAAGGACCTGTCCAATCGTACAGATAAGACCTCCAACCAAAAAGGCCTTAAGACAATTCATGCCTACGGGTCTCTTTAACTCATGCTTTTTTTCAAGTTTTTGATAACTTTTCTGTTCAGGTGTCTTTTTAGTCTTCCCCATTGGACTTCTCCTTTCTAAGTGAGTTCATTTTTGAGTTTGATAATATGCTGTAATTTTTTTTCTGCTTTTGCTTCCGAATAGTCCGGTTCATCCATATATTCTTTTAGCTCAACAGCCTCCAGAAAAATCTTATAGTCACTGGATACAGTAAAGTTTTCCTTTGGATGATTTTTTTCAAGAAGCTTGGTAATTCTTCCTTCAATTTTTTTCATGCGAAATCGCTGCAGATGTTTGACTTTGTAAGCAACCAGAATGTCCTGCTTCCCTTTAACAATTGCAACATCATAAACTTCCTCGAGTGATAAAACCTCTTCTTTTACTTTGGCTCCAATATTGCTCTTTTTTAGATCCTGCGATTCCATTATTGCCGGGTCGGGATTAGTCGTTTGTAATAGTGAGTAGCGGCTTTCTGCTGATCTTTGTTCTTGATTGCAGCCTGATAGCCCAACGAATATGCAGAAAATTACTAAGACCCTTATACCAATTGATGTCATATGCATAAATAATTCCTTCCTATGTAGAATCTCTAAGTTATTTTCCACCTCTCTGCTGCCATTTATGAATTGATTACTAGGATTTATCAATCCAATTAGTGGAAATTATTTTTCGCAACAAAAAAACTGCCTTATTCAGCAGTTTTTTTAATAACTTTTCTTTTTTTTCCGCAGCCGCAGCCTTTTTTCTTTTTCGTTTTAGTTCCCGATAACAGATCTTTTTGCTTTTTTAACTTTGAAAAATTTTTTTCATTCATAGCTGCTCCTCCAAGCGAGTAATACTTCAGTTACTTTAAAATATGCTGGTCTATATGGCTTGTGTATCCATTTGCCCTGATTGACAGCTAATCAGTTAAATTCTTTTGAACAAATGTTTCAATTAATCCAGCCATACCAGAAACAGCAAGGATTACAAGTAGAGGTTCAGCCAACCAAGGCCATAAGTAATAAATTAAGAAAAGCCCTAAAGACACCCAAAAACCTGTGCACCAATAGCATGTCAGCAATTCTCCTAGGAATCCCCTTATGGGCGCCTGTTTTGGCGAGAGGAAGACCTCTACTTCTCCTGCCTGGTTTTGTTCGTGTATTTCATCAAGAAAGGGTTTTCTTATAAATTCGGTTATTCGGTCATATATTAGAAGCCGCGTCAGCCTGAAACTTGCAAATGAAAACATTAAAAGCAAAAGAAAATTAACTTCCATGGGTTAACCCTCCCGCACTGATAAAATTTCGCCCAATTTTGATAAAAACAGGCGTTTGTCCGTAACCCAAAACCCTATAAAGCAATATGTTAGTAATGTAAATACCTAGAAATCAGAAGGAGGAATAATAATGGGTTGTGGAAATAATGATCTTTTTGGCGGATTTAGCGATGATGAAAATTGCGTATGCCAAGTATTGCGCGCTATCAAGGATATCCAAGATGCTGCTACAGACGATGATTGCGATTGCCCTACAAACTGCTTCATGGAGCCAATGGGAGCTCTAGTAAACCCGGCTAAAAGGATAAATGCTGATACACGTGTATTTGTTTTAAAAACAAAGGACGGTTCTCCATTTCATGCATTCTTTACCGGTAATGAAGACGCATGCGTTTCAATCTTTTTCCGGGTAGAGGAAATCTTTGATAATTGCTGTGCTACACTTCGTGTGTTAGTTCCGCTTAAGAAACAAGAAGGTTCAAACCAAAACAAATTCAAGCCAGTTGACCTTGTTGGTGACAAAGGCGGAATTAATCTTGGCAAGGTTTGTGAAGCTACGCGTTTTGCTGCCAGTGAAGACTGTATCACTGTAGACCTTAGTTGCTTCTGTGCAGTTCAATGTATAACTGACTGCGACTTAGGCATCTGTGAAGATTAATTCTTATTCGCGAATTAAGCCGGCCGCTAAACGGCCGGCTTTTTTACATATAACCCGCCATCTTTACTTCCTTTAGTAGGTTTAACGGAATAGAAACGGGCTTTTTATTTGATAGAACAATTTGAACTTCGTCCTCTTCCACTGTTTTAAGGTAGCCTTTATACGCTGTTTCTTCCGTAATAAATAAGCAGGGCACCGGCGGAAGCTGTTTAGGGAATTTCGCTAAATATACAAGTCTCTCATTAATATCCATTTCTTTAAAGCTTTTAACTTTTTTAAAGGCATACCTTCCTTGCTTGGATGTTGTAAACGGAGAAACGTCAGCCTCTAATTCCCCAGAAGCATCTGGATTTCCAATTGGATCTGCTTTTAGTTCCAAAAAATTATTATTTTCTTGGGCAGTCTGATCTGTTTCTCGTTCTGACATATCTAGATCAAGATCATCCACTGGAGTAGCCGTTTCTAACTTAGGTTCAGTCTGGACATCTTCCTCATAAGCAATGTTATTGTCTTTTCTGGTTGAATACGCTTCCTGCATCTTTGCCTGGGGTTTTCTAAGCTCGGGCTGATGTATATATAACAACGGTTGTTTACTTAAATTACGATTGGACAAACCCTATCACCTCCAAAAACATTTTACACAATCTATATGTATGCATGGGAGGCTTTTTCGTTTCCGGTTTTAGAAGCTGTCCGGATTAGGTTTGAGCCTACTAAACTTGGCCTTTTTCAAATAAGAAAGCACAAGCAACCGATTATTCAGTGTGGACTCAACACAGCAAATTGAGGTAAAGGAAACAGGAAGAGTGAAATAGCGAGGAAGCTACTCAATGTTGAATTATCATTTGGAGGAGTTAACTAAACTGTGCCTTGGATTACAGACAAGCACTATGTAATCTAAAACGTAGAAATCAGACTCAACTTCAAAAAAGCCACAGCATTTATTCTGTGGCTTCTGTTCTTAACTATTTTTTAGAGGATATGGTATCCGGAATCTACATGAATATTTTCGCCTGTGATCCCGCGAGAGAGCTCGCTGAATAAGAATAAAGCAGTGTCGCCCACTTCTTCTGGTGTAGTTGTTCTTTGAAGTGGAGACCTTTCTTCAATTTCACGGAGAATGGCATTAAAATCGCCCACTCCTTTAGCTGAAAGTGTTCTAATAGGTCCAGCCGAAATCGAATTTACACGAATCCCGTTTTTACCAAGATCTTTGGCCAAATATTTTACGCTTGCATCTAGAGATGCCTTGGCGACGCCCATTATATTATAGTTTTGAATAACACGTTCTCCGCCAAGATAAGTTAATGTAACAATGCTGCCGCCTTCTGTCATTAATTCCTTCGCTTCTTTTGCCACAGCTGTTAATGAATAAGAGCTAATATTATGAGCCATTAGGAAACCATCCCGTGTCACATTTAAATAATCTCCCTGTAACTCTTCTTTATTTGCGAAGGCTATACAATGGGCGACTCCGTGAATCGTTCCAACCTCCTGACGAATGGCAGCAAAACATTTCGCAACCTCTTCATCGGCCGTAACATCGCATGGGAGAACCCTGTATTCTTCATTAAGAGATTCCGCGAGATCACGTACGTTTTTTTCCAGTCTTTCTCCTGCGTATGTAAAAATCAGTTCAGCTCCAGCATCGTGCAGTGATTTTGCTATACCCCAAGCAATGCTGCGTTTATTAGCTACTCCCATAACAACAAACTTTTTACCATCTAATGAAAGAGTCATTATTATTCCTCCTGCTAATACAAGTTATTAGTACCTAGTGCTAATTCTACCTTATAATCTATTGAATGTGAAGCATATAAAAAAAACCGTATCAAAAACCTGTTAAAAAGGTTTTTGATACGGATGGCAATTGACTAGCCACGGACAGGAGAGATCTTAGTCAGCTGAGTGCCCTCAGGAATGTCCAGCTTTGCCTCCTAGCTAGTCAACATGAATATGTTCCTTACAATATCTT
The DNA here is from genome assembly GCF_013343715.1 of Mesobacillus harenae. Taxonomy (GTDB): domain Bacteria; phylum Bacillota; class Bacilli; order Bacillales; family Cytobacillaceae; genus Mesobacillus_A; species Mesobacillus_A harenae. The sequence goes on along the minus strand of NZ_JABUNR010000004.1, from coordinate 242,901 downwards.
GCGCAAAGCGTTAGCTTTTAACATCTCGAGGCCACATATATATCAGTAAAGAAAGCGGCCAGGGAGTCCTGCTCCCACGGCTAAAGCCGCGTCGCAAGGCTGCAAAGAAGCTGCTTCAGGTAGATGCCTTGCTGATGAAGTCAAAGAACGACTTCACCTTCAAGCCCTCCAGCGCTTGTCGGGCTTATTCGAGGCACCTCCGCTTTTCTTTGTCTAGCTGCGGCGCCTAACCCCTCGAGTCGCTTCGGTCTTGCTGATGAAGTCAAAGAACGACTTCACCTTCAAGCCCTCCAGCGCTTGTCGGGCTTATTCGAGGCACCTCCGCTTTTCTATTTTTTCTTAACAAAATTCGCAGAATTCTAGTTCTCTTTTAAGTTCATCTACATATTCTTTACTTCCAGTAACAATTAATCGATCGTTTATTTGCAGCTCTGTTTCCCCATGAGGAACTATCGAGTCCTTTCCTCTAAAAATCCTTACAAATATTACATCTCCTGTAAATGGAAATCTCCTTACCGTCATTCCTGCAAATTGTTCATTCAGCATACGTATTTCATATAAAGCCGTATCCTGATTTGTCAGGATGTTAATCACTGCTGGGGCCTCAATAACTGCACGCAGCAATGCATTTGTCGACAGAAGAACGGAAAATACCTCAATATCCTGTTCTTTAAGATTTCCTTCAAGGTCTGGACTTTCCACTCTGACAATAACTCGCTCAGTCCCACTTTGTTTCGCTTCCATCGCGATAGTAGCATTGGCCTCTTCATCGCCAGTTGAAATAACGACTATATCTGTGTCAAACGCGCCTTTATCAGCTAGTTTCTCTGGTGAAAATTCATCTACCTCAATGATTTCAAACAGGGAATTGGCTATTTGTCTTTCAGATTTTTCCTGTTTTGTGTGATAAAGAACAGGCTCATATAACGATGATTTTAAATCCCGGGATACCGGGAGGGTCATTTGGTTTGCACCAATAAAAGATACCCTAATTTGCTTTTCTTCTGTTAATTCCCTAGGGAAAAGCTTTTTGAAAACCACAGGAGTTATAACACAGGAGAGTACAGCTACAAGAATCAGCGTACCGCTCATTTCTGCAGTGATAACTTCCATTCTTTCTCCGATAGTTGCAGCGGCAATAACAAGTGATAGCGTTGATGTTAGCAAGAAACCAGATGCTATTACCGTTTTTGTGTCATACCATATTTTCAGCAAGTATACCGGAATGACTTTTGATAGCAATAGTGCCAACAGCAATAATGGAATAAGAATTAACATTTTTGGATCACTTAATAAGGACCAAATATCAAGCCCTACACCGACCATTACAAAGAAAATTGGAATCAGAAAGCCATAACCAAAGGAATCGAGCTTATGAATCATTTCCTGATTCGGTGAAAGCAATGAAACCAGTACCCCAGCTAGGAAGGCTCCAAGGATGTTTTCTGCCCCTACTGTCTCTGATACAGCCACTAGTACAATGATGAGCGTAAATACAGCCCTTGTACCGATTTGTGTGGTACCTGTTGAAAGTGTGTCGATAAATTGCCTGTTTTTAAATCGTCGTCCAAGAAAGTACAGGGCAACTCCAGCAGCGAACAAGATAAGCAGCAGCCATGTGTTCCCTTGACCTTTATCATTAATAGAGACAAATACTGCGAGCAGTATCATCGTAGCCAAATCGGCAATAACCGCTACTAATAAGATAATCTGGCCGATGCCAGATTTCATTATTTGAGCTTCCTTTAGAGTCGGCACAACTACCCCAAGGGAAATAGTCGAAATGATTAACGTCATTAAAAACATATTCTCTATGAATCCTAATAAGACAAACGCATATGAAAGGAGCAGAGATATGATAAAAATACCAACGAATATAACCGAGGAAACCAGAAAGGTATTGGGTTCCAGTTTGCCACTAGGCAGCGTTTTCCGTTTTTTCGATCCGGAAAACGCGCTGAAATCTATCTCTAATCCACTTAGGAACATCAAAAAGATGAAACCAAGAGTAGAAAGAGTTTCTAGCCACATATCCTCATGTACGATATCAAACCCGCTGCTGCCTATAATTAAACCCACTAGTATCTCTGCAACCACAACCGGTATAAAATTTAGTTTAAACCGATGCAGTAAAATTGGTGTCATGAATGCGACCAAAATGACTATTAGGAGAGATGTGAGTGATGCATGCTCTTCCATTGATCCTTCCCCCTTTACTGTGTAAGATGACTCATAAACATGGTAGCAATTCCAAAATAAATTAAAATACTGATAATATCATTAATAGTTGTTATGAAAGGTCCTGAAGCAACTGCTGGGTCAATATTAAGTTTGTGCATCAATAACGGCACCAGCGAGCCAGCTAGAGTGGCAATAATTAATGTGCATAGGATAGATATACCCACTAATCCCCCTAGAAACAGGTCACCTTTCCAAATGTAAACAATAATAGTTATAAGAATACCACATGTCGTTCCAGTTATCAGTCCTGTCCCTGCTTCACGTAAAATCAGATTCATTTTGTTCTCTTTTTCTAAATCTCCAGTCGCAATCCCTCTGACAGCTACTGCTAATGCTTGAGTGCCCGTATTTCCAGCCATACCTGCAATTAGCGGGATAAATATAGCCAGAATCGCAACCTGATCAAGTGTATCTTCAAATCGGCCAATTAAACTTGCAGTAAACATCCCAAGAAAAAGGAGAATGATCAGCCAGGGAAGCCTTTTCCGGGCTGCACCTATTGAACTTTTGTCCATTGTATCAATGTCGGCAATACCCGCGAGTTTGGAGTAATCGTCAGATGCCTCTTCATCCATAACGTCCATGATATCATCTACAGTGATAATGCCAAGCAGGTGGTTTTGAAAATCCACTACAGGAACAGCAAGAAAGTTATAGTCTCTCATCATCCTGGCGACCTCCTCCTGGTCTTCTCCAACCGAAACAGAAGTAATGCGGTCATTCATAATTTCGGATATCATAACATCATCTTCGGTAATAATTAAATCTCTAAGGGATACAACGCCTGCAAGCCTTCTCTCCTCGTCAAGGACATAGACGTAGTAAATAGTTTCTGCGCCTGGTGCTTCCTTTTTCAGAATGTACATAGCCGATCTGACAGTCTGATTGGCAGATATAGCAACAAATTCAGTTGTCATGATACTACCTGCTGTATACTCTTCATAATGAAGGAGCTCTTTAATTTCCTGAGCAGCTTCCTTATTCATGATGGTCAGGTAACTTACTACTTGATCCTTTTCAAGCTCATTTAATACATCAACCGCATCATCTGCGTACATATGCGACAGCATATCAGCGGCATAACCTGGCGCCATTTCCGCCAAAAGATCTTTATATTCAACTTCCTCATTATCCAGGTTCTCAAATAAATCTGCCATTTCTTCTGGTGAAAGATACTGATATACTTTATCCCTTAAATTTTCAGGCAGCTCACTAAAAACGGAGGCTTGATCATATGGATGAAGTTCCAAAAATTCTTGGCGGAATTCGTCTATTCTTTCGCCAGAAAGAGCTTCTATCAAAAGATCCATGTTAATCGCACGATTGCCATTTTCACTGCGTTTTTCCTTCATGGCATTGCCCCCTTTCTCAGCTTATTTTACTTATACTAGCAAATATCAATTTTTTTGTCGTGTTATAATCATTGAACTTTAAAATATCAGAATTTTCGAAGCAGAAATTTATATTTTAAGATACCTTACTTTCCCCTTTAATCAAGAGAGAATTACACTATCCAGAAATATGGGTAAGATAATAAAGTCTATGGAAAAGGGGTGCTTAGATGAAACTGGATATTATAGGAGATCTCCACGGCTGTTTTGAAGAATTTTATGAACTCACTTCAAAACTGGGTTATGTATGGCAGGCTAACCTACCTGTTCACCCTTTAGGGAGACATCTTGCCTTTGTTGGCGACTTAACGGACAGAGGACCTGATTCGATTAAAACAGCTGAATGTGTTTGTAAATTAGTCAGCCAAAAAAATGCATACTATGTGCCTGGGAACCATTGCAATAAGCTCTACCGGTTTCTTTTGGGAAACAAGGTACAGGTCACTCATGGACTGGAGACGACAGTAGCAGAATATGAAACATTGCCAAAGGATGGACAGACTGAATTCCGCCAGCACTTTATCGATCTTTATGAAAATGCTCCGTTGTACCATGTATTAGATAATGCTCAGTTAATCATCGCACACGCAGGGATTAAGGAGGAGTATATTGGGAAAAGAACTTCAAAAGTTAAAACCTTTGTATTATATGGGGACATTACCGGTGAGAAAAACCCGGACGGAACTCCTGTGAGAAGAGATTGGGCAGTGGATTACAATGGTTCAGCACTTATTGTCTATGGCCATACTCCTGTAAAAGAGGCTAGATTCATCAATAGAACAATCAATATTGATACAGGGGCTGTTTTTGGCGGTAAATTAACTGCTTTAAGATATCCTGAATTAGAAATTTTGTCTGTTCCATCTACAATGCCGCTTGTAGATGGAAAGTTAAAGGATCCAATTTGAAAAGAGCCTTGATTAGCAAAACCGGGACAATGTCCCGGTTTTTTATTCGTTTACAGATTTTCAATACCCACTTACGGATAATTTCATGCATTGTCTGGGTCAGTTCCGTCGTCAAAAAACTACTGCTTGATTCTCCTGTGCCTTCTTAAAAGTTTGCAGGATTGTAAAGGAGGTTACTCTTTTATAGGAGCCTGCCCATATCTGTTGGCAATCCAACTTCAAACTCAAGAATCTCTTCACTTAAAGGATGGGAAAAGGTTAATCTCTTACAATGGAGAGCCTGCCTTTTTATATGAGTATTGTTACCGCCATATAATCCATCCCCTAAAAGCGGATGACCTAAATGTGACATATGCACCCTTATCTGATGCGTACGCCCTGTTTCTAGGCGAAGTTCCACCCAAGTAAAATTCTTTTTTCTTTCTATAACCTGATAAAAAGTGCAGGCATATTGTCCATCCGGGCGGACCTCGCGCTCAATAATACTCGTTTCTTTTCTTCCTATAGGCTCCTCAACTTTGCCTTCAGCGCCAGCCAGCCAGCCTTCTGTGAATGCTTCATAAACACGCCTTAATTGTCCGTACTTTTGCTGAAGTGAAAGCAGATGATGTACATGCCGGTGTTTAGCAACAAGAACAAGACCAGTAGTATTACGGTCAAGCCTCGTTACAATATGGGTGGTTGAAGGTATTCCGGCATTATCATAATAGCCGATAAGAGCGTTAGCAAGGCTTCCGCAGGGATGCTCCCTGGAAGGTATTGTGTTCATCTCTGCCGGCTTATTGATGACAAGCAAGGACTCATCTTCATATATAATTTCAAGCGGCAATAGTTCCCCTTTTAGTCCTACTGAAGGAACCTCTTCCGGAAAAATCACCTTTAGTAAATCAGATTCTCTGAGAGCATAACGAACGGTCGTTTCTTCACCATTCACCGTAATACTTCCGCCCTTAAATTTAATATCAGTTAGAGCAGATTTTGATATGTTTTTTTCTCTTAGGAAATCACGTATAAACTTTCCTTCTTCCCGGCTCCCCATGCACCAGGAAAGGCTGAACCGATCGCCCATTTTTTTTGCTCCTGTCATTCAGAAATTAATCAGAGATAAATGAATCATGAACCCGTTTCCAAAACGGGAATGGTCTGAACCGGGCAAATCTAATTTTCTCATCTGCTACCCGAAACTGGATTGACTTTACATCTTTATGAAGGAGAGTAAGATGATCGATTGTTATTTGAAAATCGGGCCTGTTAACCGGTTTCAGCATGCATGTATGATGATCCGGAAGAATTAGAGGAGAACCGACTGTTCGGAAAACCCTATTATTGATCGAGGCCATCTCAGCTAATTGAAGGGCAGGAATAGAAGGATGTAAAATAGCCCCCCCGAGTGCCTTGTTATAGGCAGTGCTTCCGGACGGGGTAGAAACACAGAGGCCGTCCCCCCGAAACCTTTCAAAGTGCTGACCACGTATCTCAACATCCATAACCAGGGTACCGTCAACTGCTTTTACAGTTGATTCATTCAAGGCAAGGTAGCGAGTTTCCTTCCCTCCATACAGATAGCGGATAATAACCTCTAAAAGAGGATATTCAATAACTTGATAAGGGGTTTTAGCAATCGCAATAACCAATTTTTCTATTTCCTCGGGAACCCAGTCGGCATAAAAACCAAGGTGCCCTGTATGTACACCTACAAACGCCGTCCTGTCCAGCCGGCGGCTGTATCGGTGAAAGGCATATAATAATGTCCCGTCACCACCAACAGATATACAAATATCTGGCTGGTCTTCATCATAAATTAGGTTAAAATCAAGAAGATAAGATCTCATTTTATGCATTAACGTGTTGGATCTTGAATCACCTTTTGAAGTTATGGCAAATCTCATAAATTCCACACACCTTTTTTAATTAGAAACAGACCGTCTTCGTCCGCTTAGTTTTCTCCATCCTGCTTCAACTCTTTCTTCCTTGTGAAAAACGCCTGGGCTTCCTGGATTTCTCCTCTTATTATCGAGATTTCCTCATCAAGGCGGAAAGCAGCTTCAGCAGCACGTTTGAGACGGAGTTGTATATCATCTGGAAATTGTCCTTTGTACTTGTAATTGAGCGAATGTTCAACTGTTGCCCAGAAATTCATTGCCAATGTTCTAATCTGAATTTCCGCTAGAATATTTTTTTCTCCGCTAATCGTTTGAACTGGATATTTGATAACCACATGATAGGATCGATAACCACTGGCTTTTTTATGTGATATGTAATCTCTTTCTTCCACAACTTCAAAATCGTTCCGTTTCCTTATGAGTTCAACAACTGTTTTTATATCCTCCACAAACTGGCACATCATTCTCAATCCGGCAATATCCTGCATTTCCGTATCAAGCTTATCTAGAGGAATGCCCTTTTCGTTAGCTTTATCCAAAATACTTGCAATAGGTTTTACCCTTCCGGTAACAAATTCAATCGGGGAATGTGCAGAATTAAGGTCGAATTCGGTTCTCATCCCCCTAAGTTTCACTTTTAACTCCTCAACTGCCTGCTTATAGGGCTCTAAAAAGTGATCCCAATGCTTCAACTGTGTCCACCTCATCCGGTTCTATCTTTATATACGAGTAAAGCGGATGGTGATTTTGGCTCGCTAAAAAACACCCTCTACTTTTGCGACCATTTCCTCTCCATAGTTACTGTTACCCTTTATATTTTCAATTAAATATTCCAGCTCCTCCATAAACCGTGTCAGCATTAGCTTACCTTTATTATTAACGGCTATTGCCTGCAGTTTAAGCTGGCGTGCTTTTTGAATATCCGGCCAAACCGCTTCAGGTACAGATATATAGATATATTCTTCCTCTTCCTCTGCAAGATAGACGAATGAAAGATTATCAGAATCAACTAACATTTGCCCGGCATCATTAAGTCCTGATAGGTCTATATCTGAATCCGCTTCTAGAATAAGTTCATTTTCTGTCACTTCTGCGTTTAAAATAGTTATTTTTCTTTTCATAATTTTGAACCTCCATTAATCTTTTTTATTTTACCATATTGAAACAATTATTTCTAAGGATTGAAGTGTCATTGAAAGAAAGAGATAATATGGCTAGTGCCCTGCAGAAAGGAAGAATGACAGTGTCTCAACAAATTGAAATTGAATTTAAAAACCTGCTTACTGAAGCTGAATTTAACAAGGCTACCGCCTATTTTAACATCACATCGGATATGTTTGCCAAACAGGTAAATCATTACTTTGAAACCCCTGCCTACAACCTTAAGGATAAAAATTCTGCTTTAAGAATTCGCGAGAAAGACGGGAAAGCAGAGCTCACTCTAAAGCAGCCTGCAAAGGAAGGCTTGCTTGAGACCAATCAAACTTTGTCTGCAAGCCAGGTGAAAACCGCCCTTGAAACTGGAAATATTCCCGAAGGTATTGTAATGTCCGCCTTATTTAACCTAGTCGGCAGTGAACAGCTTCACCATTTTGGTTCTTTGATAACAAGGAGAGCGGAAACACCATACAAAAGTGGATTAATTGCCCTTGATATTAGTGACTATTTAAACAAGACTGATTATGAGATAGAATATGAGGTAGAAGACGCGAAGCAAGGTCAGGAAACGTTTTTACACTTACTAAATCAACTTAGCATCCCTCTTCGTGACACAGAAAATAAAATCAAACGGTTTTATAATGAAAAATATAAAAGCATTTAACAGGAGACGACATGAATATTAATCAATTAAAAGTTATGCTTGAACTGCAGGCACTCCAAAATTTCAGCCGTACCTCACCGTTAAATCAAACGACTCAATTTGAGGAGTTGTTACAGGATTTCCTAAAGAGCCAGGGGGAGGAGTTTTTCAAGAAAGAACTAAGCAGCGAACTTCCTCAAGGTCTGGCCTCTATTGCACCCCATACTGGACCTGTACTCCCTCCTGTTCAAATGACAAAGCTCACGGTGGGTAAAGGGGATTACGATGATATTATTAAACAGGCTGCGGATACTTATAATCTTCCGGTCCCTTTAATAAAGGCTGTGATTAAACAAGAGTCTAATTTCAACCCCAATGCTATCAGCCATGCTGGAGCTTCCGGGCTAATGCAGCTTATGCCTGGTACAGCCCAATACCTTGGGGTCAAGAATGCTTTCGATCCAGCTGAAAACATCCTTGGGGGCAGCAAGTACCTCCGCCAGATGCTTGACCGCTATGATCAAAATATAGACCTCGCTCTCGCTGCTTATAACGCTGGCCCTGGTAACGTTGACAAATACGGAGGTATCCCTCCATTTAAAGAAACACAAAGTTACGTTAGGAATGTTACTCGGACTTTTATTGGATAATATTACAAGTTGGAATGAACCGTTTGTTAGTGGTAACAGACGGTTTTTTTGTGTACATTAAAACGAAACTAGTCATATATAAGCTATTTGTTTGAGTTATAAATATAGCATTGATAAAATAAGAAACATATTACATTAATTTAAAGGAGTTAATATTATGGTCGAGCATATGCCAACACCGTTTGAAGCCGTTGGTGAAGCAAAGCTTCACAAGCTAGTTGATGCTTTTTATCGCCGGGTTGGACAGCACCCTGATCTCACTCCTATTTTTCCTGATGATTTGACAGAGACGGCCAGAAAACAAAAACAATTTTTGACTCAGTACCTGGGCGGCCCTCAATTATATACACATGAACATGGACATCCAATGATGCGAGCAAGACACCTGCCATTCGAAATCACTCCAGTACGAGCTAAAGCCTGGCTTTCGTGTATGGCAGAAGCAATGGATGAAATCGGTCTTGATGGGGAATTACGAAAGAATTTTTATTCCAGGCTAGTTTTGACGGCCCAACATATGATAAATACGCCAGACGATGAACTAAAGGGTGAAAGCTAGTGAGTAATAAATTTCAACAAGCAACAATGAACTCATCCCACCATTGTCATGGGAATGAAAAGAAGCCGATTGAAATCTATATGTTCGTCGACCCTCTATGTCCCGAATGCTGGGCTTTGGAACCGATTATAAAAAAGCTGCAGATAGAATATGGACGCTATTTTTCTTTAAAGCATGTGTTAAGCGGCCGCCTTGCTTCCTTGAATATGGGAAGTAAAAAACAATATGATTCTATAGCAGATCTATGGGAAAAAACGGCCAGCCGATCTGGAATGTCATGTGATGGCAACCTATGGTTTGAGAATCCTGTCAATTCTCCCTATCTTGCTTCGGTCGCAATTAAAGCTGCTGAATTGCAAGGAAGAAGAAAAGGTATTCGTTTTCTGCGAAAAATACAAGAAGTCTTATTTCTTGAGAAGCTAAATGTTTCTAGTTTTGAGGTCCTTAAAGATTGCGCCCGGTCTGTAGATCTTGATGTTGCAGAATTTGTTACGGATATTCATTCGGAAGGTGCAGCAAAAGCATTTCAATGTGATCTGAAAATTACAACTGAAATGGAAGTACAGGAAATACCAACTTTCGTTTTCTTTAATTCCAAAGTGGAAGAGGAAGGTATTAAAATAACAGGTTATTACCCTTATGAGGTTTACGTTCAGATTCTGGAAGAGATGCTTCAGGAAAAACCAGTTCCGGCTACTCCGCCGCCATTGGAATCATTTCTTAAGTACTATAAGCTTGTTGCTTCAAAAGAGATTTCAGTCGTGTACAACATAACTGTTCAACAAGTAGAGAAGGAAATGAAAAAGCTGTTATTGAAGCAAGCTGTTGAGCAGGTTCCAGTAAAGTACGGGATGTTCTGGAAATATATTGAGTCATGATGCCCCTACTCTTATCTTCACAAGAAAAAGGCCTTTCAGCCGGCATGCTGAAAGGCCTTTTTTATATATGCGAACAAAGGGGATGGGAGAAATCTTTCACGGTCAAACAAAAGGGGTATATGTTTGTATGTGATCAACTTCACAACATTAATATACCATCACTTTTGAACCATGACAATAACATTGTGTTTCATTTCACAATATTGTCAAAAACTCGGAATGCCACCAGGGACAAGTGAATATATTGGTATGAGATGAGTATACTCTCTGATAACCACACGTTTGGAGGATACCGACTTGAAAACCTTGATTCCTATAATCATGTGTCTTTTAATTTTAGCTGCTTTCTTACTTCATATAATGGCCCTTATGCACTTAATTCCACTTTATATTAGCTCACCGATTTTGTTCCTCTCCTTGTTTGTGTTAATTCTCCTTTTAAATGATCGGAAAAAGTTTAAAGGATTTTAGCCCTTTCTCCAATAGACGACAAAAAACCGCCCATACTTTTGCGGCGGTCTCTTGGTTAGGACATAAAGCAGAAACATTTTCTCAAGGTAATCACTTTGTCTCCGGGTCCACTGACAGCCCCAAATGATGGTTCTGAGAGCCAACCGACGCTACAACGGTCAAGTTTCTTTGTCGGAGTCTCCAGTTTTTGCGTTTTTGGACAGTCGGCAATTCTTTTATGAAAGGAGTTTTTCCATTTCTTCTAGCTTTTGTTCAAATACCTTGCATGCTTGCTCTATCGGCTGTGAGCTTGTCATATCAACGCCAGCCTTTTTTAGAACTTCAATTGGGTAGTCAGAGCTGCCTGCTTTAAGAAATTCTAGATAACGCTGAACTGCAGGCTCCCCTTCTTCAAGGATTTGTTTGCTTAAGGCCGTTGCAGCACTATATCCTGTTGCGTATTGGTATACATAATAATTGTAGTAGAAATGAGGTATCCTTGCCCACTCAAGTCCAATTTCTTCATCTATCTCGATATCTTCTTCCCCAAAATACTTCTTATTCAACTCATAATATTCCTCTGTAAGGGATTCGGCTGTTAACGCTTCATTATTTTGTGCTTTTTGATGAATCAAATGTTCAAACTCTGCGAACATCGTTTGTCTAAAGACTGTTGCCCTAAATCCCTCTAAATAGTGATTCAGCAAATAAAGTCGTTTTTGCTCATCTTCAATCGTATTTAGTAAATGATTGTTTAATAAGGCCTCATTACAAGTCGAGGCTACCTCTGCAACAAAGATTGAATAATTTCCATACGGAAATGGCTGATTCTTTCTTGTATAATAGCTATGGACAGAATGACCGAATTCATGTGCCAGTGTAAATAAATTATTTACATTATCCTGCCAGTTCATAAGAATATAAGGATTTGTTCCATAAACACCCGAGGAATATGCACCACTCCGTTTCCCCTTATTTTCCTGAACATCAACCCAGCGGTTTTCAAAGCCTTCTTTTAAAATACTAACGTATTCTTCACCTAGGGGAGTAAGGCCTTTTAAAATTAGTTCTTCCGCCTCTTTGTAACTCACATCCATATTTACATTCTTCACAAGCGGTGTATAAAGGTCGTACATATGAAGCTTCTCTACTCCAAGTACCTTTTTCCTGAGCTTAATATATCTGTGGAGCAACGGAAGATTATCGTGAACTGTCTTTACAAGGTTTTCATAGACAGATTCCGGGATATTGTTTGCTGCTAAGGCGGCATGCCTTGCTGAATCATATTTGCGCACTCTTGCATTAAAATTATCCTTTTTAACGGTACCATTTAATGTACTTGAAAATGTATTTTTAAATTTGCCATAAGTTTCATAGACAGCTTTAAATGCATCTTTGCGGACTCGGCGATCCTCACTTTCAAGGAACCGAATATATCTCCCGTGCGTAATTTCAACTTCTTCACCGTTTTCATCCTTAATAGCAGGAAATTCTAGATCGGCATTATTGAGCATTCCAAATGTGTTGCCTGATGAGCCCATTACTTCTGCTGCCTGCGCTAGAAGTGACTCCTGATCAGCAGAAAGTACATGCGGCCTCTGTAAATTAATTTCTTCTAACGCATGTTCATACAGCTTTAAAGCATCATGTCCCTTAAGAAAATCTTCCACCTTTTGTTCATCGATAGCAAGAATCTCTGGAATAATGAAAGCCAGGGAACTAGAAGCCTGGGAGTATAAACTCTTGATCCTTTCATCCAAGCCTTGATAAAAAGAGTTCGTCGTATCTTGGTCATACCTCATGTGAGCGTATGTATATAGTTTAAGAAGTCTTTCCATCAATTCGTCTTGATATTTAAGAGCATCGTAAAGAGCTTCGGCGCTGTTCCCAAGAGTTCCTTTAAACTTCTCAATATTCGGAAGCGAAGAACTTACTTCCAAAAATTCTTTTTCCCAATCAACATCAGAAGAAAAGATATCCTCAAGTCTCCATTTATCTTGTGCCGGTATTTCACTTCTGGCCGGCAGTCTTTTTGCCTTAGTATCATTAGTCATAAAAATCCTCCATTCACGTTAAGATTGTCGCAAGTTTATTATATTGTTAGATTCGAGTCAAACTTTAGAATTCCTCCCGTTTTCATGATTTACTCCTTCTATTTTACGCTTTACCCTGCCTTTTCATTAATAAAAACTTTTCGTACTATGGTAGGCAGTCTCGATTTGCAAGCCAAACTGGTTATAAAAAAGCCGCTCCATTTTAATTTTTTCAGGAATAGACCCAGAAATCGTAATTGGCTTCTTTAATTGAAACATTGAGTTATTAACGAGTTTAAAATAACCAAGTATCGTTAAAATCTCCATATAAGACAGAACCGCCTCACCGGGATTTCGGGTTTTCACAAGCGGCAGTCGTCTAAGGAGAATTTCCTTCTTCCTCACCCTTTTAGAAAAGGCTTCAATCAGACTTGATAATGAAATAAGCTGCCCAGCCTTATGGTGCTGAAAAACATCGATAAAAAGAAAGGTTTGCCATATTAGCGGCGGGGTTTCGATTAAAAGACTGTTTTTCACAGGGACGCCTAACTGAGGGGGAAGAAGGTGTATGTTTAGTCTGTTTTGATACAATGTACGCAAGAAACAATTGTTGTATGCCCCTGGACCAGTACTCAGACGGTCTTTGAAACGCTTTAATTCAAGGACCCAATTCAATATAAAAGGCTGTTTTATAGACAAGTCGGGAAGAAAAGATGAAGGTTTTAAGTATTCAAGGGTGTTTATATAAAAGGAGCATAGAAACTTTCGAGTTGAAATTGGAACAAGTTGGTGAAGTATGATCAACTGCTTTGTAACGGGGCAATAAACAATGAGCACCTCTTGTCCGCGGAGTAAATGTGTGAATAATAGATGAAAAGCTGAAAGTGAAACAACATTATTCTTTAATCTCTTTAATTGGTTTCCCCCTAATATCCAAATAGGGTAATAGTCGTTTTCGAAAAAAACGTTCGTTCGTTTTAAAAACAAAGTTTCAGGAATAGGTGAGCACTGGTATTCAACAACGTATTTTTTCTTATTCCAGCAAAACCCCACATCCGGCCTTTGCCTGCAGATCGGATCAAACGGCTCAATTTCCGGGCTTATATCCCAGCGCTTAAGCCACTCGTAGATCCGCTTTTTTCCTGAAAGGTGGTAGAGTGTCTCCCGCTTATAGTCACTGCAGCTGCTTCGATGTTCATGCGCAAAATGCCAGGCTTTTTTATCACCTAGCTTTAAAACCAGCCGACATCCACATTCCGGGCAAAAAAAATCCTCCACCTTTCTTAATTCTTTTACCTTTGTTCGTATCCTTTCATCTGCCAAGCATACCCTTTGTCCAGAACTATTATGGGCTGTTAACATGTCATTCCTCCTTTCCACTTTATTAATTTCACATTGACGAAAGGAAATCCTTCTTCTTTGGCAGAATAAAAACCGTTAGCGCCAGGTAAGAGCAGTATCGGCTGGAGGAACACTGACTGCGATAAAGGAAACATGCAGAACTTGGGTTTTCATAGGAGAAGAGCGAAGTACACTAGTTGCTGGGCGCTGGATACAGAAAAAGCACAAGATTATCCTAAACTTGAAACCTTTTATAGTTTCCTAACAATAAAAAAAACCACATTTGGCCAATGCAGTTCTCTTTAATAATTAATAGTCAACAATATGCACTGAAAAGGTTCAACCTTCCTAGCCTACCCAGAACCAAAGGGTATATTTTTCGGTCCTTTGAACCCTTAATCAGTATGGCAATGATGTCTTCTAGGGGTCAATATAAGCTTAAATTACATTCAGCCCAAATATCTATCCTAACCAATTCCACATATTAATTTTCTTGTATTAAGCATTCTGGCTGCCCCATTATTTTGCAAAAGGCCGTTTCCATGTCGGAAATCGGCCTTTTGGTCAGGAAAAGTGCTTTCTAATAACTTCGAAAACATCATTCTCAATTATTTTATTACCATATTCCTCTAGACGGTGTATAGTCGTCCCCGATTCCAGGCCAAACTCAAGCAAAATGCTCAAAAGATTATCAATTTCATCTTCATCCTGGAATACTTCTTCAGGAAATTCAGAATATAGGTAGTACTTCCCTTCAAGGCTATATAAAGTAGTGACTATGTCTCCTATACCAGGTCGCTTTGCCAGGGAAATAATATCTTCAAAATCATTGAATACAATCAAGAACTCTAAATCCCCTTCAACACCCTCATCTTCCTCTTCCTCAGAACCTTTCGGGGTGAAATGATGATCAAGAAGATCCTCAATTTTCTCATCAACCGGGAAGTCCTTCATTTTTTCATCAGACACAGGCAATTCAAACTTTTGTCCATCTTTTGTGAGCTGTGCCTTCGTAACCAAAACCTCTAACCCTTTATCAAGGGCTTGAACTTGTATCCAGAGAGGTCCTTCAACAGTAAATTCCTCTTCTTGATGTACTTCATCCATCATTTCCCAGAAAAGTTCTTCACTTCGTTCCCGATTATACCAAATCTCTTCCCTGTCAAATCCTCTTTCTTCGATGTCCATATATGATATATAAAACTTTACAGTATTTTCATTGATCCGTTCTATTTCCATTTTACTCTCTCCCTTCCAGGTAAAGAAATGAAGGGACTAAACCCCCAAAGTCGAATATTTTTCTTTTACCCTTATATTATGAAACTAAATCACCTTGTTAATAAAGGGAAAGCATCCAGAATGATGATCTTGTACTTATATTTTATGATAAAATGTTCAATAAGGGAAACAAAAAGACGCCCTTTTTATCAGCCAATATTTCCCCCACAGTATTAGCAACAATGCCTAACTGTCTCAGCCTGACATGCAGTTTTAAGCAATGTTGTAACTTAGTTGGTATTGAGAGTTAAGAGCTGAGGGGATCTTAATAAATATCGGATATAATTTATATAATTCTTTGCTAGCTATCTAAGTGTGAGTTGCCCATGAATATCAAAGTATTCTTTAAATTCTAGCAGAAAAAAAGCCAGTTATCAAATTATGAGGAGCCTTAGCCGCAAAAAATCCTCCAACTCTGTTTATGAGTTGGAGGATTCTTTTAGTTAACTAGACGTTGAGCTTCTCTAAGCTGGAATGTACGGACTTTCCGAGGCAGGAACCTGCGAATCTCATCCTCATTATATCCAACTTGCAAGCGCTTTTCATCAATAATAATTGGACGGCGTAACAATCCTGGATTTTCCTTTATTAATTCAAATAAATCTTGAAGTGGCATTGTTTCCAGATTAACATCAAGTTTTTGGAATGTTTTTGATCTGGTTGAGATGATTTCATCTGTTCCGTCCTCAGTCATTCTCAATATTTCCTTGATTTCATCAATTGATAAAGGTTCGGAGAAAATATTCCGCTCTTTATATGGAATTTCATGCTCTTCAAGCCACGATTTTGCTTTTCTGCAAGAAGTACAACTTGGTGAAGTGTATAAAGTGACCATTGGTAAATTCACACTCCCTTTGCTAAACTCTTATAATATTGCCACCAATTTAGCAGCAATATTATTAAATTAAAATAAGTTTAATTTTGTAATTTATATTGTTTATTATACACTAAAAGTGAGTCACTTGGTATCCCTTTTCAGAAAAATATATAGACATATATGTAACTTTCTGAGAGAGGCTTTTAATCTTACTTCCTTCAATAGGCGTATTCTCATGTCAAAAGTTTCATTTTTTCTTAGAATATTCCTCCTTTTGTTTGTTATCTTGATATTTATTCGTCTTATCTGCCTATTTATATGCTGGTCGTTTTAAAATTTTTCAATTCTGTACCTTAATACCCTTTATAAACTTCGGTAAACCTTAAATTTAAACTTTTTTTATTCCCCAGTTACACTTCTTTAAATTCTCATTTGAAGTTTTAGAATGAAAAAGCAGCCTATGCACTCGCATGGCTGCTCGATCTTTATAATTCGCTTAACAGGTCTTTGTCATTTTTATTTTCTTCAAATGTTAATACTTCATCCACTGGCTGATAAGATTTACCGTAAAACTTTTCATCCTTATAGGTATGAATCATCTTATAGGTTGCTTTCATTGCTTCGAACACTAACTCTTCCGATTCTTCACCAGGAGCCCAGTATAAAATTTCCATAGCATTAATTTCTTGAGTAGCCAGTGACCTTCTTTTATAACCAATCGATTGGGCATGCTCAAACCCTTCCCGCTTATAAAAACGAAGCCGCTTTTCGGTATCTGTATCTTCATAGTCAACAGGCTCCACTTCCAAAATAATTGCCTTGCCCTTCTTCTTAAGGTTTTGGATAAGTTTGTGGCCTAGACCCTGACCACGGGCATCTTTCGAAACAAATAAATAATCAATAAACACAAAATTTTCAAGTTCAACATACATAAGGACATGGTGGGGGCCTTCGTCTTTACGGTAAATATCACCCTTTTCCTTTAATAAAGATTCCATGTGCTCCTGAGATTTCATTTCCTCAATAGGGAAATACTGATTTAGTTTTTCATACCAATGCATGACATGCTCCTTTGAAATTTTATTCCATCCTGATAAGCATCCAGCTTTCTTTATATGTAATTCTGGCCAATAAATTTACTATTTGTTGAATTATAGCTTTTAATACGGCATAAGTTCTTTTAAAATGAGAGTAGCACCAGTTTTTCATATTTATCACCAGCTAGCGTCATTTGGTGAAAAAGAAAGATGGAGGTTTATTATGGGTGGTTACATATTAGATTTAACTTTAGTTGCTTTACTAGTAATCGGAATTACAGCTATCATGGGCGTATTTCTTAATGGGTTAGGGGAAAAAGTTTTTGGCGGAAAGCGTAAGTCCGAATTCGTGGATCAGTCAGACAGAATGCAAACTGGCTGGAAAGCTGTTGGCGGCAGGAAACAAAAGTAGTTCCCATTTATTATCATACTCTAACTTCCTTGAGGTGACAACTGATGTGATTGCTTCCTTTTAAGAAGCTCCTTAGGAACTAAGCATAAGTCCAGCTTGTTTCTGCGAAGGTAATTCTCTTAGCAGATTTCCTTAGTGATCAGTCCCGACAAACCTTAATATGAAGCCGACTGTTTAGCTTTGACAAGTGCTGGGGCCTTGCTGTTGAAGTCGTTCTTTGACTTCGGCACAAGAACACCTACCCCTGTAATAGCTTCTTTGCAGCCTTACGACGCGGCTTTAACCGTGGAGGCAGAGGACTCTTCGGCCGCTCCCTTTACTAGATATGTAACCTAGAGAAAGCCGACTAGGCGCTGTAGTTAGACGGTAGTCAAGGTTCAACTTTTATACTTTCTTACCTTAGAACAAAAAAAGAGAAGGGCTTGTTTTTAGACCTTCTCCTCAGACTGTAGACAAACTCGATGAAATCAGCTTGTCTACAGTCTTTTATTTTCCTCTGCAAATCAGTCTGTTGATTCTCCGGGCATACATTTACAGAAAGTCTAGACACACCGTTTTAAGGTGTATAATCTACATTCTCTGTGTAGCGGTTGCCTGCATTCCAGAGAAGATACTCATTAATTCCCTCTTCATTAAGAGCACGAATTTGCGCCTCCACCTCTGCTTTTCCATAATTTAGATAATTCCCTTTCCCTAAATAAGAAGCTGTAAAGTCTTGGATCCAAGGCCTTGAAATTGGAGGGTTATCAAGTTCCGAAAGTTTTTTATTTTCCAGCTTTGCATATTCCTTTATAATCTTATATGGTTCCAGGTCTGGCTTTGCAACCCCAAAATAAGATGTCCAATGGCTAGGATAAATCATAGAAGAAATAACATCCACATGTTCCGAGATCTTCGTGAAGTTTTGTCCAATACCCGGAGCTTCTGGAAGGGTAGCTGTGTATCCGAATATATCGACGGACACATCCACATCATATGGTTCTAGCTTTTCTTTTGCATAAGCAACAAAATCGGTTACAGCACTTACCCTTGTCTGTACATTATCCTGATGGTCCTCTGGGTAATCACCCATTGAATATTGTAGTTCCGTGTCACGGTTTTCAAATCCCTCTGGGAAGCGGACATAGTCAAACTGGATTTCCTGGAAACCCATCTTAGCAGCTTCAATTGCAATCCCTATATTATAATCCCATACTTCTTTTAAAAACGGATTTACAAAAGACTCGCCTCTCCGATTCTTCCAAACTTCATTCCCGTCCTTAAAAGACCACTCCGGCTTCTCTTCAGCCAGTACCGTATCTTTAAAAACTACTATTCTGGCGATAGGATAAACCTCATTTTCTTCTAGCTGTTCCATTAGTTGAAGTGGATCTCCAATATAAGACTTGCCCACATTATTATATTCCGATCCTTCTGGAAGCTTATATGTAACATTACCAAAATCGTCCTTGATATCAATAACCATTGCATTTAATTCAGTTTCATTTGTTAAAGAAATTAGAGTCTGAAGCCTTTCCCCTCCTGCTGAATGACCAGTAACATATACCCCTCTTACGGCATCTGGATACTCAAACTGATAATCCGACTGGAACTTAAATCTCGCCATTTGTTCAGGCAATTCTTTTATTAAGGAAACGTGTTCCCTAACCGGCTGTTTTTCAATAGCGTGTTCTTGTGCCAGAGCGGTGCCTCCAAAAGCTCCTGACAGTAATATTGCAGTAGCTGCTATCTTTTTCAGATTCAATATGGATCCCCTCTCTCGTGTATATGTGCTTGGGGCCCTCTAGTAATGCCTCCAAATCAAACAATGAAAGTTTATTATATTAGTCTATTGTACATTAATAAATAAGATATATTATCCTAATATCCTTTAAATCACGCTTTAAAACTTCAAATAATAAATATTTCAAAAATAACATGGCTTTTTATTAAGAGATATCCTGGATCATTTTGGGATTATGTAAAAGTTTATTTATTTTTATCCAAAATAATTACGGTTATCAGAAACTTTGTAATAGTACTTTAAGTCGAAATATTGTATGATATAGAAAATGCACCGCATTAAAGCATACATGTATTAAAGCGCCGCTAAAAATTTAAATAAGTAAACAAGGATCTCACTCACTGATAGTCAAAAAAACGATCTCAAGAATGAGATCGTTATATATTAGTTTTTATATTGTTTCTGAAGTTTCTGGAACTCCTTTTCGGAACAATAAACAAAGTGTCCTTTTGATACTTCACGCATTTGTACTTCTTCACCATCAGCATATTCGTGAACATCAGGATCATAGGAAGTACGTCTCCTTGTGCGCTCTGTCTCTGGGTCTGGAAGTGGGATGGCAGAAAGCAGTGACTGTGTATATGGGTGTAGCGGGTTCTTGTAAAGCACGTCCGCAGGAGCAAGTTCTACAAGCTTTCCATAATACATAACACCAATTCTGTCACTAATATATTTTACCATTGATAAATCATGGGCAATAAATAAATAAGTCAATCCTTTATCACGCTGCAGCTGTTTCATCAGATTGACCACCTGTGCCTGAATCGAAACATCTAGAGCTGAAATTGGCTCGTCAGCAATAATGAATTCAGGTTCAACTGCCAATGCTCTGGCAATCCCAATTCTTTGTCTTTGCCCGCCAGAAAATTCATGAGGATAGCGACTGGCATGCTCTTTATTCAACCCAACAGTTTCAAGCAGTTCATACACTCTCTCCATACGTTCCTGCTTACTGTTTGCAAGGCCGTGGATGTCAATGCCCTCTGCAATTATATCGGCAACAGTCATTCGGGGATTCAATGAGGCATATGGATCCTGGAAAATCATCTGCATTTTACGGTTGAATTTTTTCAACTCTTTCGTAGATTTTGTTCCATGCACATTTTCGCCTTCAAATAAGACCTCACCATCTGTAGCGTCGTATAAACGAATAATAGACCTGCCTGTTGTAGATTTACCGCAACCTGATTCACCAACTAAGCCAAGTGTCTCTCCACGGTAAATATCGAAGGAGATTCCATCAACTGCTTTTACTAAATTAGGACGTCCAACATTAAAATGCTGTTTTAAATTTCTAATCTCGATAAGTTTTTCAGCCATGTTATTTCTCCTCCTTCACTAAAACAGGCTTGTCAAATGTGGAGGATAGCTTGCGAATACGTTTCTGAACGACAGCCGGAGGCTCAACCTTTGGTGCATCTGGATGAAGCAGCCAGGTTTTTGCAAAATGCGTCTCGGAAATCTGAAACATCGGTGGCTCCTCTTCAAAATCAATTGCCATAGCATATTGGTTTCTTGGAGCGAACGCGTCACCTTTTGGCGGATTGGTTAAATCCGGAGGTGTTCCCGGAATGGCAGTAAGTTCCGCCCCTCCATCATTATCAACACTTGGCATAGAAGCAAGTAAGCCCCATGTATAAGGGTGCCGAGGGTCATAAAAAATCTCATCTACAGTCCCAGTCTCTACTATCTGACCGCCGTACATTACAGCAACACGATCTGCAACGTTTGCTACTACGCCGAGATCATGGGTAATAAAGATAATGGATGTATCCATTTTAGACTGAAGGTCTTTCATCAGTTCAAGAATTTGGGCTTGAATGGTTACATCTAGTGCAGTTGTAGGTTCATCCGCAATTAATAGCTTCGGGCTTGCAGCAAGTGCAATAGCAATCATCGCACGCTGTCTCATACCACCGGAGAATTCATGCGGGTATTGTTTGATCCTTTTCTCAGGCATAGGTATACCAACTAAGCGAAGTAATTCAACTGCTCGTTCAGTCGCTGAAGAAGTAGACATATTTTGGTGTTTAATTAATACTTCCATTATTTGACGGCCAATTCTCATGGTAGGATTCAAAGATGTCATCGGGTCTTGGAAAATCATGCTGATTTCCTTGCCGCGGATTTTCTCCATTTGTTTTTCTGTTTTTGGAACAATGTCATCTCCATTAAACAGAATTTGACCATTTGCAATTTTGCCAGGAGGCATTGGAATGAGCTTCATAATGGTTTGAGTTGTCACTGACTTTCCTGATCCAGATTCACCAACTATGGCCAAGGTTTCACCCTTGTAAAGATCAAAGCTTACACCGCGGACGGCTTTAACTTCTCCGCCATATGTCTGGAATGAGACTTCTAGATCTTTAACTTCAAGTATTTTTTCCAAATTTTCTCACTCCCTATTTACGTAGTCTAGGATCTAATGCATCACGCATTCCGTCCCCGATAACATTAAAAGCAAAAATAGTTAAACAGATAAACGTAGCAGGGAAAAATAAGCGCCATGGGTAATATCTTAATGCAGGTAAGGCATCCGATGCCATGGTTCCCCAACTCGCTAACGGAGGAGTCAATCCAAGACCTAAATAACTTAAAAATGCCTCTGTAAAGATTGCCGAAGGAACTGTTAAGGTCATTGTAACTAGGATTGGACCTAATGTATTTGGGATTAAATGGCGAGACATTATACGCTGTGTAGTAGCTCCAAGCGTTCTCGCAGCCAAAACATATTCCTGGCTTTTAAGTGATAATACTTGTCCGCGCACTATCCGTGCCATGTTGATCCAGCCGGTTATGGTCATTGCGAGGATCATAGTCCCCAATCCCTGGCCTAATACAACCATCAATAAGATTACAAGCAATAGGTAAGGTACACCCCAAAGGATGTCGGCAAAACGCATCATTGATTCATCCGTACGGCCGCCTTTGTATCCTGAAATACCGCCCCAAAGAACACCGATTACAAGATCAATTAACGCAGCCATAACGCCGATAAACAAGGAAATTCTTGCGCCAAACCAAGTTCTCGCAAACATATCACGGCCAAGGTCGTCCGTTCCAAACCAATGCTCTCCACTTGGTGGCTGGTTCGTATTCATAAGATTATTTTCAAAATAATTGTACTTCGTCATATATGGTCCAAAGATTGCCATGAATACTAACAATGTTAGTAATACAACACCAAACAAGGCAAGCTTATTTTTTCGGAATCTAATGGTGACGTCTTTCCAAAATGAAAGACTTGGTTTGGAAATCTTCTCTGCATCTGATGCTTTTGCACCGACAATCTTGAATTTATCTTTCGAAATCTGTTGCATAATTACTCTCCCTTCTTCCCGCCAGTGAGTTTGATGCGTGGATCAATTAATCCATACGCAATATCGACAAGGAGAATAGATGCCAGTAGGATAATACTATAAAACACGGTAACACCCATAATGACCGTATAATCACGGTTAGATATACTAGTTACAAAATGCATGCCTAATCCTGGAATACCGAAAATTTTCTCGATAACAAAACTTCCCGTTATTACACCAGCTGAAAGCGGACCCATATAGGATACCACTGGAAGCAGTGCGTTACGGATAGTATGTTTGACCGTTATTACGCCCTGACTAAGACCTTTTGATTTTGCAGTTCGAATATAATCATTACTTAGTACGTCTAGCATACTTGACCGAGTTAATCGAGCCACAAACGCCATTGGAGTTGATGCGAGCGCTATGGCCGGAAGCACTGTATGCATGAACGATTCCCAACGTGCTACTGGGAATATGCCTAACTTGATAGAAAGGAAATATTGCAATACTGTTGCCATGATAAAGCTTGGTACGGAAATACCAGCAACAGCTACAATCATAGCTGTGTAGTCTTGCCATTTATTATGCTTCATTGCTGCGATTACGCCTAGTAATACACCAACTGAGACTGCAAGAAAAATAGCTTCTAATCCTAACATTAGTGAAATAGGAAAACCATCACTTATAAGTTCATTAACAGTTCTGGCTTTGTATTTAAATGATGGGCCGAAATCCCACTGAGCGATATTTACTAAATATTCACCATACTGAACATACCAAGGCTGGTCTAATCCATAGTGAGCATTTAAAGAGGCTTGGATTGCTGGTGGCAATGGTTTTTCTGAATTAAAAGGGTTACCAGGTGCCATTCTCATAAGAAAAAACGTTGCTGTTATAATCAAATACAGCGAAAGTATGATAAACAGCAATCGTTTACCGATGTATTTTGCCAATAGACACACCTCCAAAACTAGATAATGCTTTTAATCAGAAACGAAGGTATATGGGCGAAAAAACCCATATACCTCTGTCTCTAAGCATTTAATTTATTCGGGTTTTACTCGAAGTAAGCCCATTTTAACTGTACATCTCCAAGACCAGATACTGCTACATCTTTCAAATTGTCTGCACTTAACCAAACATTTGTGTAGAAGTAAATTGGTGCAACTGGCATTTCATCCATAAAGATAGCTTCTGCATCTTTAAGCATTTGCATACGCTTATCTGCATCAGTTTCACTTTGAGAATCAATCAGAAGCTGCTTGAACTCAGGATGTTCCCAGTTAGTATCGTTATTTCCACCGTCTTTGTCACGGTAAAGCTCAAGGAAGTTAATTGGGTCGTTAAAGTCTCCCAACCAGCCCATACGGCCGATCATGTAGTCGCCTTCATGAAGCTTAGTGATGTAAACCTGCCATTCTTGGTTATCAAGAGTTGTTTCGATACCTAACTCAGTTTTCCACATATCTTGGATAGCCTGAGCAATTTTTTGGTGTGCTTCACTTGTATTATAAGAAAGGCTGATGGCTGGAAGTTCAGAAACATCGCTATAGCCTAACTCTTCAAGACCTTTTTGCAATAGTTCTTTTGCAGTTTCAACATCTGCATCCTTATGGTAGCCTTCTTCATTTCCTTCCATCATTGACGGAGGAACAGCAGCCATAGCAGGAATTTGTCCGCCCTGTGTAATATTTTCAACAATGGCTTTACGGTTGATTGCGTAAGATAAAGCTTTACGGATATTTTTGTTGTTTAAAGGTTCTGCTTCTGTGTTGAACTTGTACCAGTAAGTACCAGCAATAGCCTGGACGTTAAGGTCACCTTGTTCTTCTAACTGTGGAAGTACGTCAGTTGGAAGTGTTCCAAATGGTGATCCAGCCCAATCCAATTCGCCGTTTTCAAACATTGAAAGCTCTGTAGTTGGGTCGTTAATCATGTACATATCAATCTTAGTAAGGGAAACTGCATCAGCATCCCAGTAGTCTTCGTTCTTTTCTAAAACGATGTTGTCGCTGTGCTCCCAGCCAGTCATTTTGAAAGGCCCGTTAGAAGTGTATAGCTCTCCAGCATCAGTGTGCCAGTTTGGATTTTCAGCAGCAATTTTGCTGTTAACCGGGAAGTAAGTATAGAAAGCTGTCAGCTCTAAGAAGTAAGGTGTTGGGTTTTCCAACGTTACTACAAGAGTTTGATCATCTTCAGCCACTACTCCAAGCTCATCTGGGTTTAGGCCAGTTTCGCCTTCAGCTGGACTGTTAATAGCCGCACCATTTTTAATATAGTAAAGCTGGTAGGCATATTGTGATTGGTTTGCTGGGTCAATAGCCCATTTCCAAGCATATTCAAAGTCATGAGCAGTTACAGGGTCACCATTAGACCATGTTGCACCTTCACGGATTTTGAAAGTGTATTGTGTTAAATCCTCAGATGGAGTGATTGTTTCAGCCATTGCTTCTTCTGGCACTCCGTCTTGGTTAATACGGGTTAAACCTTCAAAAGTTTGAAGCAATACCCCGCCGGAAGTAGCGTCATTTGCTAATCCAGGATGTAAAGAGAATGGCTCAGAGTTAATGTTAACAGCCATTTCCTGAGGAACGTCTTTGTTCCCCTCTCCATTGCCTTCGCCGCCTTCGCCAGCATTGTCTTTGTCGCCGCCGCTGCATGCAGCTAGAAACATGCTAAGTACTAAAAGCATACTGAAAAACATCGAAAATCTTTTTTTCATGGTGTTTCCCCCTTTTAATTTTTTTTGCAAACAGCCAATGAATAGTCAAATCCTCTCAAAAACAACTGTACACCTCAAAAATATTGCTTCAATAGTCAGTAAATTTAATTCACAAAAAAAATACAGAATAAAAAATGTAAGCCCTTTACTTTAATTTGAGATTCATATAAAGTGATAAACTTACATTCTCTTTATTTCTAAGTTTTACAGTTCTTTGAAGGAAATGTTACAGTTTCATTAACATTTGTTTGCTACGCTTATTATAAGTAGTTTAAAAGTTTTTTGCAAGAATGATTTAGAATTCTAAAAATTATTATTCTGAAAAAATAATAAACAAAAAGGGGCACAAGTCAGGTATATCAACGTAAAAACTTCTGATTATTTTGTGATCTCTTCACTTGGTGAAAAATATTGGTAATAAAGAATCATGTCCTACATTCATCAGGGCGGCGGATATTTATCTTCCCTCTATTACATATCTCCTTCTTCACAATATACCGGATTCCTCCTAACTGCCCAGCCACCTTGATTTTTCTTAAGTTTTTTATTAATATAAAGAGAAAATAATATCAGTTAAATAGCGATGAAAAAGAGTAGTAGCTCTGCCCATTGGTTTTTAGAGAGTTTGTGGCTGGTGCAAGCAAACAACCAGGTAGAGTGAATGGGCTTTTGAGCTCCCGGAAAGAACTGTTACGAAAATAACAAACTAATTCTGCGGCGTTTGCCTTACGTTACAAGGTACCCCTGTGATCTGCAGGGGGCTGAGTGACTCATTACGAGTAATCTAGGGTGGCAACACGGACCATTCGTCCCTAACTATAGGGATGAATGGTCTTTTTTTGCTCAAAAACCCATTTTATAGAAGAGCTCTTTCACAGGCATGACTGATAATTAGGAGGATAAAACAATGAAAACGATTTTCTCTGGGATTCAGCCTAGCGGAACAATTACGCTTGGGAATTACATTGGAGCTTTAAAGCAATTCGTTGAGCTTCAACGGGAATACAATTGTTACTTTTGTATTGTTGACCAGCATGCCATTACTGTACCTCAGGAAAAACAAGTATTGAGGCAGAATATCCGAAGCCTTGCCGCACTTTACCTTGCTGTTGGAATAGACCCTGAAAAGGCAACCCTATTTATTCAGTCAGAGGTTCCTGCACATGCTCAGGCAGGATGGATGCTGCAATGTGTCGCATACATAGGCGAGCTTGAAAGAATGACTCAGTTCAAAGATAAATCCGCTGGAAAAGAAGCCGTATCTGCGGGACTTTTAACTTACCCTCCGCTTATGGCAGCTGATATTCTCCTTTACAACACGGATCTTGTTCCAGTAGGCGAGGATCAGAAACAGCATTTAGAGCTGACAAGAGATTTAGCGGAACGATTTAATAAGAAATACAATGATATATTCACTGTCCCTGAGGTTAGCATTCCAGAAGTTGGGGCTCGCATTATGTCCCTTCAGGATCCTCTAAAAAAAATGAGCAAATCTGATCCAAACCAAAAAGCCTTTATCAGCCTGCTTGACCCGCCTAAGACGATTGAAAAGAAAATTAAAAGCGCGGTTACAGATTCAGAAGGCATAGTTGTTTATGACAAAGAAAATAAGCCAGGCATATCAAACCTTTTAACGATTTATTCTATATTCACTAATCAGGCTGTTTCTGAAATTGTAAAACAATATGATGGTAAAGGTTACGGAGAATTTAAATTAGATCTTGCTAAAGTCCTAATCGAAACGATAGAGCCGATCCAAAATAAGTATCATGATTTAATGGAATCAAATCTTTTGGATGAAATTCTTGATCGCGGTGCTGAAAAAGCAAACTATACCGCTAATAAAACACTTAAAAAGATGGAAAAAGCGATGGGGCTTGGCCGGAAGCGATGAGTAAGTTTGTCCCAGCTATATAGAATATAAAAAGGAGCTGATGCCAGCTCCTTTTATGTTTTCAAATATTGACTTGTTTAACGGATGCTACGTCAGTTTACTTTTGGACCGTGTTCCATCTCCCATAACTTTTCAAAAAAAGGCTGTCCCTTTATCAGGTTTTCGCAGAAATTTTTATGTTTATTTGACCACCCCAGCCTCGCGTCAGCAAATAAGTACTGCCAAGCCTCTTCAAAATTCATATCCTGGATTTCCCGGTAGCGCTCCGGACACCATTCTGTGTACCAGTACCGTATCTCAGCATCATTTTTAGAGGAGTGCAATTGGTCCAGGGCCATAAATAGCAGCTGCTTCAGCTGTCTTTCTTTTCTCGTTAATCCTGACATCAATTCAGGTTCTGGTGAAAGAATATGAAAGTCTTTCGAAGGTGAAGCCGGATTAAAGGTGTAACTGGTTGTATCCTGGTTTTCAAGCATTTCGTAGGCAAGCTGCTCTTGTCTTGGAATTAACCTGCTTTTTCGGATCGGGATATTATAGCCTATTGTATCTACTGCTAAAATTCCGGTCCCATCTGAAACAACGAAACAATAATCCATCTGTGTCCGCTCGTGATTTTTGCGCAGGTAGGCCTTCTGATAAATATCATCTAGCAGCTGCTGGGGCAGCTCAGATAAATCATTCTCGATATAGGCAAACAATAGCGGGTCAATTTTAAGAAGAGGAACTTGATCTAGAAGTTCAACACCATCGTCTTTACGCCATTCGTGAAAATGGCAAACATTGTAGCCGTTCTCTTCCCCCTCAAACCAGTTAACCCAGACATCATGAAGATACAACATCGATAAAACCCCTCACTTCAAGAAACTGTTTGTCCATCAGTATGGGCAGCAGCAAGTAAATTTATTCCTTTTTTGAGATCTTTAGGGTAAATTTGATTTCACTCGGATTCCTTTTCTTTGGGATAGTAAATGCTAAGCCAAATTAAAATAATTCCACCTGGGAGCAGATAACATTCTATTCTCGTAGTGATAAACGAAAAGTATTCAGAAAACCTATGACCAGTAGTCAATAAGTTTAAATAGGCAATTATGCTCACACCGCCTGCAACTGCTAGTCCAAAACCAGTTAATAGAACGAAAGCCCTAAAAACCATGACTATTCACATGTTTTCCCAAATTTAATTCAGGCAGAGTATTCATATATACCACCTCTAACCTTGTCCATTTTTATCATATATATGTTTCGGTTTTGTTAGATATGAACATGAATACCTTCTATAGAAGATAAAGTATTATCTATGCCTCAACATGTTCATTAAAATAGAATAAAAAAAATCTACCTATTCAGCAGATTTCTAATGTCTGTAAATTTAAATAAGTTATTTCTAAACCTTTATCTTACCCTTAGTAAAAACTTCACAACTCTAAATCAATCGTGAACTTTTCAGAGGGGTAGCGAAAAGAAGCCTTTTCAGTAAGCTTTTGTGTCCGTTTAAATTGCTTTATGATATGATAACCTGCTGCATAACCGAGCAGTGTGGGAACTCCCCTGCTTCCATAAAGAAGTTTGTCATGAAGAGGGTCACGTTTAGTGACAGTGAGATCTTCGGAAAGATGTTCCTTCCAATAGAAGGATAATTCATCTTCTGAATAATAACTGCACCAGTCAGCCTGCCACTCGGGTCCGCAAATCTTCTCAACCGCACTTTCAGCCAGTCCTTCCAAAATCATAGAATCTAGCAAACTATAGTCTATAACCTTTTTCCTTTGGATGTTTATCCTGCAAACGTGATGATATTCATGTACCATTAGCGCTTCTAATTCTCGCTCATCCAATTGTGGAGACAGGAATAAAAACATTTTATCTTTAAAGGAAACACCTGACTTGTTTTTACCCTCTTTTCGAAAATAATGACTCCCACAATCAAGGGGGAAAATATAAATAGGAATATCTGGACCTTGCCAGCGTTTCTTCAGCTTCTGATAATAGTCCTCAACTTGCTTATAAAAGTTTGCATCAGCCAGCTTTTTATAACTCTCTCTATTTCTCCGGTTCGGTTTATACATACCAAATCTAAGCAAGTATTCATAAATAGCTCTAGGGTTCGTTTCATCAAATTGTTTCTGAAGGCGTGCACAAATTTTTATAGGTTTATCAAAATCATCCCTAAGCCACTTTTCAGTATCCACTATCCCAATCGAATCCCTCCAAACCTGTAATATTCTATGGGTAGTGTATGAAATTAATTGTTGTTTCGTTCTGCAGTTTGAGGAATTGGTCATAGTGAATTTTTCACAAAAAAAAGAGAACGGGAATTTCCCCGTTCTTTTGTCGTTACGCATATTTACGAAAAGCAACAGTTGCATTGTGTCCGCCAAAACCAAGTGAATTACTGATCGCAGCGTTAATTTCCTGTTTCCTGGCTTCATTAGGCACATAATCCAAGTCACAGTCAGGATCTGGTGTT
Source organism: Mesobacillus harenae (assembly GCF_013343715.1). Lineage (GTDB taxonomy): Bacteria > Bacillota > Bacilli > Bacillales > Cytobacillaceae > Mesobacillus_A > Mesobacillus_A harenae. The sequence continues at coordinate 213,051 of NZ_JABUNR010000004.1, read as the reverse complement.
TCATAGTTAACGGTTGGCGGGAGCACCCCTTCTTTTATGGCAAGCACCGTGAAAATTGCTTCTATACCACCTGCTGCACCAAGCAGATGGCCCGTCATAGATTTGGAAGAGCTAACAGCCAGATTGTAAGCATACTCTCCAAAGACTTGTTTAATTGCAGATGTTTCAAATTTATCATTATATCCTGTACTCGTCCCATGAGCATTAATATATCCGATGTCCTCAGGGTTAAGGCCCCCATCATCAAGGGCCATCTTCATGGCTCTTGCTCCGCCTTCTCCCTCGGGAGCAGGGGCAGTAATATGATAAGCATCCCCTGTAGCCCCATAGCCTACAATTTCTGCGTAGATCTTTGCTCCTCTTGCCAGAGCATGATCTAATTCTTCAAGAACTAGGATACCAGCACCCTCACCCATAACAAACCCGTCACGATTTTTATCAAACGGACGGCTTGCTGTGCTTGGATCAGGATTTGTAGATAAAGCTGTATTGGCACAGAAGCCCGCAAATGCCATTTTTGTGATTGGAGCTTCTGCCCCTCCAGTTACCATGGCATCTGCATCACCTCGCTGGATTACCTTAAAAGCATCGCCAATCGAATTAGTCCCTGTCGCACATGCCGTTACCGTACAAGAATTAAAGCCTCTAGCTCCCAGGATAATGGAAACCTGGCCTGCCGCCATGTCTGGAATCATCATCGGTACGAAGAATGGGCTAACCCTTTTATAGCCGCGATTTAAAAAGATTTCGTGCTGCTGTTCAAAGGTTTCCATGCCGCCAATTCCCGAACCAATCCATACACCAACTCTATGGGAATTTTCATCTGTAATATCAAGTGCTGAGTCCTTAACAGCCATTAGTGAAGCCGCAACAGCATAATGAGTGAATCGGTCCATTTTCCGAGCTTCTTTTCGCTCAAGATATTCTTCAATATTGAAGTCTTTTACTTCTGCTGCTACTTTTGCGGGGTATTCATCCGCATTCAGCCTCGTGACCGGTCCAATACCCGAAACTCCTTTGATAAGGTTATCCCAAGTCGTTTCAGCATTATTGCCAATCGGTGTCACAGCACCGATCCCTGTTACTACAACCCTTCGTTTTTCCATTATAATTGCACTCCTTTGTCGCTCCGCTGTTTATTTACCCCATCTTAATGCGATTGCTCCCCAAGTCAGTCCCCCGCCAAAGCCGACCATCACAATCAAATCATTGTCTTTGATCTTTCCTGCTTCAACTTCTTCGACTAGTGAAATAGGGATTGATGCAGCTGAAGTATTACCGTACTTACTCACAGTTTGAGACATTTTTTCGACCGGCAGCTCCAGTCGCTGCCTCGCAGCTTCCATAATTCGAATGTTCGCCTGGTGAGGAATTAGAAAATCGACATCCTCCTTAGTTAAACCGGCCTTTTCAATAACATTAAGACTGCTTTCGCCCATTTGGCGAACTGCAAACTTGAAGACTTCACGGCCGTTCATTGCTATGAATTCGTCCTGATACAAGTATTTTCCACCAGAACCGTCAGAACCTAATTCAAAGGATAAGATGCCTTTCCCGTCTGATACCGGCCCCATTACAACTGCACCCGCTCCATCTCCAAAAAGAACAGCTGTATTTCTGTCAGTCCAGTCTGTTATTTTCGAGAGTTTTTCGACGCCAACTACTAATACATAAGAATAACTTCCTGTTTCTATAAATTGCTTGGCAGTAACCACCCCATACATAAACCCTGCACATGCAGCACTCACATCCATCGCCGCTGCTTTTTTTGCCCCGAGTCTTTCCTGAAGCATACAGGCAACTGAAGGAAACGGCTGATCTGGAGTCACTGTAGCAACAAGAATTAAATCAATCTGTTCTGGAGTTATACCTGAGTCCTCAATCGCCTTTTTTGCAGCCTCGAACCCTAAGTCAGATGTATTCTGGTCCTCACCTGCTATTCGCCTTTCTTCTATACCGGTTCTGGTCCGTACCCATTCATCTGTTGTATCGACCATTTTTTCTAATTCAGTATTTGTTAAAATTCTATCAGGTACGCATCGCCCGATTCCAATTATTCCGGCGTTCATTGCGCCATCTCCTTCATTATCATTTTCCCTTTTTATAATCCAGCATAAGTTTATTATCAAATATTATGACTTGGTACTAATTTTATCAGAGTAAGATGATATTTAGCAACACTAATTTGGTTTGCATCCGCACTTGTCTATGCCGCTTAAAGCTAGGATTCATAAAATGCAATAAGGAATTATTTTAGGAGGGGTTAGTTTGGAGGAAGAAAAAAGTGTAAATGTTACTGACGAACCTCAGGAAAAAAGTATAAATATTTCTGATGTTTCTGATGATTCCCAGGAAAAAATTGCTCCGTTTGACAGAATGATGTTTGGTCCAAGAGCAACACGTGTACAACCTGCACCAAAGCATCAAAAGCAAAAGCATGAAGAGATCTTAGAACAAATTGATCTAGAAGAACTAATGACTCACGTTGACACATTGCTTAATTCCTATCATCAAGTAAAGCCAATGTTTAAAAAGCTTGGCCCGCTAATTGAACAGTTTGTTCAAAAAAAATAGCATGAATCGTGAACAAAAGCGCTAGCGCCTAAAGAAAACGAGTCCGCTTTGTAAACCGCGGACTCGTTTTTTATTCAGACTCGCTTTTCGCGTCAGCTTTTCCTAATTCATAGGCTTCGCCCATAACCTTTGTAAAAAGTTCCATAAAAGGCTGAAGCTTGTCCATAGAAAGCTCAACCCCTGCCTCTTCTAATTGCTGCTTAGCTTCTGGAAGGTACTTCATAGCTATCTGTAAAAACTGAAAAGACTTGTCTGGGGATTCCATCATTTCATTCCTCCTAGTATTATTGGTTTGGCAGTTTACCCGTTTCTTTGTAGCTTTGAATGTGATTGTTTATTGATACCTTGAACTGATCATCTACCAACGGGCTAAACTTCCCTAATGTAATTACATTATCTTGAAAGTCAAAAAATAAGTTGCCTGATTCAAGTTTACCCTTATTATACTGTTCTGCAGTCAGTTCGTATAATTGATCCACCCGCTGAACCGTGCTTGTTAGGATGGTTGATTCACCGAGGTCTGATTGGTCAGATACGTAGCCAATAACATACAGGCCTTCTTCCTTTACCTTTTCAATAACAGGAACATTATATCCGTCGCCTGCGGGATAGACAACATCGGAGCCTTCCAAGAGAACACTATTGACTATTTCCATTGCTTTATCATGGTTATCCCAGTGGCCCACATAGCGGATATCCACTTTAACATTTTCGTTTTCAAAATGTGCGCCTTCATAGAATCCTTCAACTTCAGGTTGCCATTCATAGGCTGCAATAACACTGATTCGATCAGTTTCAGTCATATGGGCAGCTACCATTCCGCCAAAGAAGCCCATCGCATACCCTTCAAAGTTCAAACTGGTTGTATTAGATCTTTTTGCATCCCCATTAAAGCTAATAAAATGAATATTGGGGTATTCTTCCGCTAACTTATTAAAATATACGGCAAATTCGTTTCCATGCCCATAAATGAGGTTAATTCCCTTTTGATCAAACTCCTCTACAGCCTGTTGGACAATGGATTCTGAGTTCATTGATTCTTTATAAAAAACATCCACATCAAATCGGGACTGAATTTTTAATAACCCCTTATATCCCTTTGTACCCCATACTTGGTCATCAATGGTTTCAGGAACAAGAAGACCCACCTTCTTTATTTCACCACTATTCATTGGCTGTGCACACGCAGCTAAGGAAAGAAGGAAAAAAAACATCAGCCCGAAACGTTTCATCATTTTATGCATCTCCTTTGTATACCAACAAGCATGTCATAAACCGTTTCGTTCCAGATGCCTATGACTTTTATAAGCATAATTCCTTTATATTTTACTCTTAATATAGGATGTTTGAAAAGAGATTTAGTGATATTTTCATAGTTGACGTTCATTCAAACATTCAAATTGTTTCTTCTGTCTCTGCAAACCTTCCTTAAAGCTAGTAAGAATCTCGGGCTGTTTAATCTTTAAATCATCCCTAGGAAGTACTAATTTTCTAAACGGACGGATTTGGGACCCTTTTGGGGCTTCCAGCCAGACTACGCAATTGGCCCATTGATTTTCTCCGCTTTCAAAAATATATCCTGATTGATCTTTACTGCCAATTTTCCTTATCACCTCAAGCGTGACATCTTCAATAAATAGAGCATCATAAACCCATTCTCGTTCGTCTAGAACCTTGCCGTTTCCTTCTCCACCAAGCATTTGCTGGTGAAAGTAAAAGCTTTTTGGCTGCCACGGTCCGAATAAGGTTGGTATATAAAATTCTTGAAAGCTAGCTGAATTCTTAAGTTCTTTTTTAAAAGCGTCAATCTCTTCTTTTATTAAGCAATGTTCGGGTTTAACCGCTAACTGAATGGGATGAATAAGTGTAACCTGTAAAGACTGTTTTCCTTTTAGATGCTTTAACTTTCCAGCAATAAATTGGTCCTTAAATAAGGATTGCTCCAACCTGCTGCTGTATATATCATAAACTGGAATGATTAAATGAGTGTCCTCCAAATCTGCTGGTACAGCCTCTGGCCAATCCTGAAAAGCAACTTCTGTAAAATTGGCGTTCCTTCCAATTTGAAGTCTTTTTTCCTCTATGATATGTTCCTCTTCTTCGCCCAACAGAGAAATACCTTCCACAGAAACCCCTTTTTCTAGCAGGACAGAGCAAAGGCTGTACCCCAAAAAGCCATAAACACCTACAATGATTGCCTTGTTCACGAACATGCCCCCCATGAATAACCTACATGTATCCTATGCTGCTATTGGAAAAAATATATCGATTTATAAGAACCGTTCATGCTGTTGGAAGAAATCAACTGCCTGTACAGGAAGTTCGGACAACTTATCGGGAACCATATAACAGATTGAAATTGCTATATCCTCATGTTTCCACTTCGCAGATAGCTCATCTAATAGAACAGATTGTTTAAGTGCCCGATTACCTGATGAAAGGACATAGACGATATTCAGAGGAACAACAGTACCATAATTACATATCTCCTTTTCCTCAGGTAAACACTCCTCGAGATTAGACTTTCTAATTTCATAAGCATCAGCCAATTCTGCAAGAAGCTTTTTATAAAAAAATTTATGCTCTTTTTCTTGTTCAAGGTGAAAGCGTAAGGAAAGAATTGGATTTATTAACAGCATAGACCGTATTGGAAAATCAGCTTGCTGAAGAAGCTTGAGGGCTGCCAGCGCACCCATTCCCTCAGCAATAATATGAATTTTATCATTTAAAATTTCATTCCGCTGTATATGGTGATTTAAGTGTTTTGCATGGTTTACAGCTTTAGGACTCCCCCAGTTTCTTCCGTATAAATTAGAATAAAATATAGTATATCCCGCCTCTTTTAATTGCTTAAGCAGTATATGCTTTCCCTCGTTTTGTGTCCAAAAACAACTGTTATCATTAACAAAACTTCTTTCATCTCCTATTACCAGGATACCGAAACCATTAGGTTTATAAGGATAATGGAGTACATTCCATTCGGTATCCAGCTTAAAGTTTCGGGTCTCCATAAAAAAACTCCTTCTTCTCTGATTTGTTCATAATACTGTATGTCTCTTTACTAAAAATGAATAGGAGTTTGACCTATTTTCCTTAATCAAAGTACAAGATAAAAGAAAGCGAGTACATTATTTATATGAAACCGTTTATTATTCTTCATGCATATGATAATATGAAAAGGGATTTTAAATTGTTAGAGGTGAATAACATGCGATATTTTTGGACCCTTTTATGGACATTTCTTCTCGTTCAAATGCTGACATATGTTTCAAGCGCGATGCTCGGAGTTGGCTTCGACTTTGTAGCAGCTACGATTTTATCAATTTTTGCTACTATACTTATCCTGCTCCTTCCGGTTCTTCTTCCTAATGAGCCTGCTGACGATCAGGGACACCATTAAGATTCAGTAAATAAAAAAGTCATCCATGTGGATGACTTTTTTAATTTCTCCTCTATGCTCCTAGCTTCTTTTTACTGAAATTTCCCCGTTTTCCACTGTAATTAGCACGCTGCTTTTTTCAAGTATATTTCCTGAAATAATTTGTCTTGCCAAGGCTGTTTCAACGTTCCTTTGAATATACCTCTTAAGAGGACGGGCTCCATACACAGGATCAAACGCACTGGCGGCAATAAAGCTCTTTGCCTCTTCAGAAATATCCAGTCTGATCTGCTGTTCCGACAGCCTTAACTGTAATTCCCCTATTAATTTTGTAACAATATGTTTTATTTCGTTTAATAACAGCGGCTTGAATAAAATTGTTTCATCTACCCTGTTTAAAAATTCAGGTCTAAAGTGTGCTTTCAGCTGGTTTAATACCGCATCTTTGTTTGATTCTTTTATATCCCCTTCTTCTGTTAAACCCTCTAGTAAAAATTGTGAACCAATGTTAGAAGTCATTATGATTACTGTATTTTTAAAATCAACCGTACGTCCTCGTGAATCCGTTACTCTCCCATCATCGAGCATCTGCAGAAGGATATTAAAAACCTCTGGATGTGCTTTTTCAATTTCGTCTAAAAGAATAACCGAATAAGGTTTGCGCCTCACAGCCTCAGTGAGCTGTCCGCCTTCCTCATAACCTACATAACCTGGAGGTGCGCCGATTAGCCTTGAAACTGTATGCTTTTCCATATACTCGGACATATCCATCCTAATCATTTGTTCTGTGCTGTCAAACAACGCAAGTGCAAGGGTTTTAGCAAGTTCTGTTTTCCCTACCCCTGTAGGTCCAAGAAAGATGAAAGAACCTATTGGCCTATTTGGATCCTTTATTCCTGCCCGAGCTCTTATGACGGCATCAGATACTAGTGAAACAGCTTCATCCTGTCCGATAACCCGCTCGTGAAGAATACTCTCTAACTTTAATAATTTTTCTCTTTGTCCTTCTACAAGTTTTGTAACCGGAATCCCAGTCCATCTTGCAACCACTGAAGAAATCTCATCTTCTGTAACTTCCTCCCTTAACAGGCGGCTTCCTTGCTTTCTATTTATATCTTGTTCAAGCCGAACCAGTTCCTTTTCCAGCTGGGGAATACGGCCGTGCCTCAGCTCTGCGGCTTTATTGAGATCATATTTAGTTTCGGCCTGTTCAAGTTCACGGCGAGCCCTTTCGAGAATTTCACGAGTTTCCTGTACCTTTTGTATACCTTCCTTTTCAACAGTCCATCTAGCCCTAAGAGCGGCTAAGTTTTCACGATGGCTTTCGAGCTCTCTTTCTATCCCGGTAAGCCTGTCCTTACTCTGTTCATCCGTTTCTTTTTGAAGTGCAGCTTGTTCAATTTCCAGGAGCATGACTTTTCTGGTAATCTCATCGAGTTCAGCTGGCATTGAGTCAATTTCGGTTCTGATTATAGCGCTTGCCTCGTCGATTAAATCTATGGCCTTATCTGGCAAAAACCGCTCCGTTATATACCTGTCAGATAGGGTTGCAGCAGCAATAATAGCTCTATCATGAATGTTCACACCGTGGTGAATTTCAAATCTTTCTTTTAGGCCGCGCAAAATGGAAACAGTCTCCTCAACAGTCGGTTCCTGGACTAACACCTGCTGAAAGCGCCGTTCCAAAGCTGGATCTTTTTCAATATACTTTTTGTGCTCTTCTAGAGTTGTCGCTCCAATGCAGTGCAGCTCTCCTCTTGCAAGCATGGGCTTCAGCATATTTCCGGCATCCATTGCGCCCTCTGTTTTACCGGCTCCAACTATTGTATGGAGTTCATCAATAAAGAGCAAAATTTTCCCATCGCTCTTTTTGACTTCATGGAGTACGGCTTTTAGCCTTTCTTCAAACTCCCCCCTAAATTTAGCCCCGGCAATTAAAGCTCCTATATCCAAAGAAAATATGGTCTTGTCTTTAAGCCCTTCCGGAACATCCCCCCGGAGAATCCGCTGAGCCAAACCTTCAACGATTGCGGTTTTTCCAACACCCGGCTCTCCAATTAATACGGGGTTGTTTTTTGTTTTTCTAGAAAGAATACGAATTACATTTCTAATCTCCTGGTCCCTTCCAATTACGGGATCCATTTTACCGGTCTGGGCCTCTTCGATGAGGTCTCTTCCATACTTTTTTAGGACATCATAAACAGCTTCTGGATTTTGAGAGGTCACTCTCTGATTCCCCCTTATTTCTTTAATCGCATTTAACAATAGATTTCTTGATATTTGGTGTTGCTTAAACACTCCTGAAAGATCTGACTTTTCATTAGAAACCATAGCTAGAAGTACATGTTCGACAGATAAAAAATCATCCTTAAAAAAATCCATTTCTGCTTGCCCGTTTTTTATTATTGCTTCTAATGATGCTGATATATAAAGGCGGCTGGTATCAACTCCACTGCCTGTTACTTGAGGCTTCTTCTGTAAAAGATCGTTCAAGGTATTTAAAATAATGCTTGGATCAACCTTTAATTTAATCAGCAGAGCGGAAGCCAGACCCTGTTCTTGTCTCAGCATGGCCATTAATAAATGAATCTCATCCAGTCCTTGATTCTGCATTTCTGCTGCAAGCTTATTAGCATCCAAAAATGCTTCCTGCAAGCGTTCTGTCATCTTCTGAAAGTCCATTAGAAACCCCCTGACCTTTTTTGACCTTTTATTTATTATAAAGGATTTCAGGAAAAAGGAAAAGCCATCCGCTGGGGATGGCCTCTCTGCTTTTAGGGCTTTGGAGTATATGTCCAAAGCCTGTTATGGTTTGAATTTTCCGGAAATCTATCTCCTGCCTTTAGCTTGACCATTTTCGGGTTCATCACACCATCTCCGGTTTCACCTATTTCGATATAAGCTCCATTATTCGGCGCCTTCTGTCCAGCACGAAACTGGCGATTTTGTCCCATCAGAAATTCCTCCTTCTATTTTGATTTGTTTTTATTAATCCCTTATATCGCTCCAGTTATAACGGAAATATTTAAAGTTTACTTTAAATCATTTCTTTGCATGAATTTCCTTTTTATAGTTAAATGAATGGTGTGCTGATTAATATTTGGAGGATTATTAAATGACTGAAGAGCTTTATTTGATATTAAAATACTTGTTTCTTGGATTATTTCAGGGTCTTACAGAGCCGATTCCTATTTCCTCAAGCGGCCACCTGGAAATTGCGGAATATTTTTTAGGTCTTGAGATTGAGGGAATGAGCTTCTCTCTCCTGGTGAATACTGCCTCCCTTTTTGCTGTGCTGCTCATTTATCGCGAGGATATTCTTCGTCTCATTAAAAATGGACTAGTGTATGTTACAACTAAAGATGAAAGGGCAAAAGCTGATTTTCGATTTATTATCTACCTAATTATCGGGACAATTCCTGCTGGTGTGATTGGGGTTCTTTATGAAGATTTTATCGATGCCCACCTAGCTTCTATTAAGACCGTTGGCATTACCCTGTTAGTCACAGGTTTAGCACTTTGGCTTATTCGAAATATGCGCGGCGGCAAGAGCGATGCAGATATGACCATTAAAGATGCAGTGATTGTTGGTATCGCTCAAGCGGTAGCGCTTATTCCTGGAATCAGCAGGTCAGGGGCAACCATTGTTGCTGCAATGAGCCTGGGAATGAAACAAGAAACAGCCTTACGCTTCTCCTTTTTGCTGTACATACCAGTCAGCGTTGGGGGTATGCTGTTAGGTTTCAATGATATACTAAGGGACCCGCATCTAACAGAGCTGGCCTTGCCTTATGCTTTGGCCTTTATTGCATCCTTAATCGCTTCTTATTTTTCCCTAAAATGGTTCATGAATATTATGGCCAAGGGCAACCTCGTTTATTTTGCAATTTATTGTTTCATTGTTGGGCCATTAGTTTACTTTTTATCCTAGGCTGTTTTCGTAAACTTTGTTGTTATTTCAAGAATGAAGTCACAGGTTTCACAACTCAGGCATAAACAACAAATCTTTTGGAAGAGCCTTGTCTTAAATGCTTAATTACCGCCAAAAGGGGTTCGGAAGGGAAGTATTCCGAACCCCTTTTGTATGTTTCAAGGACTTTTGTTTTCGATTACTAAATTCACCCTGGCACAGAAAACAGCTAACCTCCCCTCTCTGCTAATTGATTAGCGCGGAACAGATGGGACTACTCTAAAAAATCAGTAGGGTTAACAAAGTCTAAAACAAAAAACTGCAGGCAAACCCGACTTTTACGAGTTTGTCTACAGTCCAAAGTATTAGTCTTTTCTTTTTCTTTATATTAGCTTGCCTAACCTAACAATTGAACAAGCAAGGCCTTTTGAGCATGTAGCCTGTTCTCTGCCTGATCAAAAACAACTGAGTGGCTTCCATCCATAACTCCAGCTGAGACTTCTTCACCACGATGGGCTGGAAGGCAATGCATGAACAAAAAATCTTCCTTCGCATATTGAACAAGGTCCTCATTTATCTGGTAGTCTTGAAAGACCTCAATCCGCTTGGCATTTTCTGCCTCCTGACCCATGCTGGTCCAAACATCCGTGTATAAAATATCTGCTCCGGTAGCGGCTGAAACAGGATCAGTCGTTATGGTAATCTTTCCTCCAGTTTGGCTGGCGATCTCCTCACACAAGGATACTACGTCTTTATCAGGATGATACCCTTCTGGGGCTGCAATGCTGAACTCCATTCCCATTTTTGCACAGGCAACCATCAATGAATGGGCGACATTGTTTCCATCGCCTATATAGGTCAGCTGAAGACCTTTTAGTTCCCCTTTTTTCTCTACGATAGTCAGCAGGTCGGCAATCGCCTGACAAGGATGATATTTGTCTGTAAGCCCATTTATGACAGGTATATCAGCATTTTCAGCCAGTTCTTCCACCATTTTGTGGGAAAACGTTCGAATCATAATCCCGTCAACATATCTGGATAAGACCTTAGCGGTATCGGCAACCGTTTCCCCTCTCCCAATCTGAAGGTCATTGCTATTTAAATAAAGTGCATGGCCTCCCAGCTGCAGCATCCCTGTTTCAAATGATACCCTTGTTCTGGTAGAAGACTTCTCAAAAATCATTCCAAGTACCTTGCCCTTCAGCGGAAGGGCAGAATCATTTTGAAGCTTTTTATCTTTTAATATGATTGCTTCTTGAAGTAATTGATTTATTTCAGCAGGAGAATAATCCAACAGTGTTAAAAAATCATTACTTTTCATTTTGGCTTCTGCTGCTTTCGCTGTGTTCATCGAACAACCACATCCTCTCTAAGTTCCTTAAGCCACTCTCCCATTGGCTTAACCTCCCAGCTTGTCGTTCTCAAGCTGCTTAAGAAGGCTTTAAGTGTTTCTTTTTCCGAGAATGTAATCAGTCGTCTTTGCGCTGCATTCCCCCTGGCCTCTCTATCAATATCCGTCATCTCTGTACTATATAAGCCGATCACATTTTTATCACTTAATATGCCTTCTTTATATGGAGCAAAAATGACCCCTGTTTCCTCAGCAAGTCTAACAAGATCATTAGGCATAGCTTTGTCTGTAAAAACAACCGTTCTGCCGGTCTTGTTGCCAATTAAGGAATGAAACGACTTCCTTAATGCTTCCTCAACTGTTGCTGCAACACTAATTCCTTCACCGGTGGACTTCATGACAGGTCCTGTTTTTGGATCAAGACCCATTAAGGCATAGTTAGAAAACACCGGATGCTTAATGCATGAATAAGGTAGAGGCAATGGTGTCAACGGGTACGAATAATCATTCGACAAAAAATATTTCCCGAGCAATATTTTTGTTGCAATTTGAACTATTGGAACCCCGGTCACTTTACTCACGATCGGCATCGACCGGCTGGAGCGCGGATTTACTTCAAGCACCAAGACTTCTTCCCCATCAATAATAAACTGTATGTTCATTAGACCTTTATAGTTAATTTCTTTAACAATCTTTTCTGCATAATCTAGCATTTTTTGTTTAATTTCGTCTGAAAAACTGCGAGCTGGTATTAAACAAATACTGTCACCTGAATGAACGCCTGTTTTTTCTATGTGTTCAATAATGGCAGGCACTAACGTGTTCTTACCATCTGCAACAAGGTCTAGCTCAGCTTCCATGGCTTGCAGGTATTGATCTATTAAAACGGGATAAGTAATAGAGCCTTCACCAAGCATGGCCTTTAAAGCTGTTTCCTCATTTATAATCCTCATCCCTTGGCCTCCAATTACATAAGAAGGTCTCACAAGAATAGGATAACCAGCCATCTTTGCCGCATTAAGTAGTTCTTCGTCATTTGCTGCAGTATATCCCTTAACACGTGGTATATTTAATCGATCTAAAAGCTGATAAAATAAATCTCTATCCTCAAAAAGATCAATTGTTTTGGAACTAGTACCCAATAGAGTAATTCCATTTCGCTCTAGTTCCTCTGCTAAATTTAATGCTGTTTGTCCCCCTAACTGGACAATTGCTTCAGATAAGCCCTCTTGTTCAATAACATTTAAAATTTCCTCAACACAAAGCGGTTCAAAATATAAGCGATCAGCAATAGCAAAATCCGTGCTGACAGTTTCTGGGTTATTGTTAATCATAATTGTTTCTACATTTTGATCCTTTAGGGCAAATACGCCATGAACTGAACAATAATCAAATTCTATTCCCTGACCAATACTGATCGGACCGCTGCCAATAACTAGAACTTTTCTCTTGTTTGTCGTTATCGCTTCATTCTCGCCACGATAGCTAGAATAATAATAATTTGATTCGGATTTAAATTCCGCCGCACAAGTATCTACCATCTTAAAAGAAGGAACCACACCGAGCTGTTTACGTAACACCCGAATCTCTTGTTCACTGACTGCCCATTCAGCCGCTAGATAAGAATCGCTAAATCCAAGCTCTTTAATATGCTGCATTTCTGTTTTGGAAACTGTTTCGGAACTTAACTCTGTAATATCCGATTCAGCCTTAATGAGTTTCTCAAAATAGGTTAAGAAAAACAGATCTATCTGTGTTTTTTGATGAAGTTCGTTTATCGATACACCTTTACGCATCATTTCAAGGATAATAAAGAACCGTTCATCGGTCTGCATGCTAAGGCTTGATTCAAGCTCAGATACTGTTTTATCTTTTAACGTGTCCAGCTTAAGGCCTGTCAATTTAATATTCAGTGACCGAACTGCTTTTTGGAGAGCCCTCTCGAAATTACGGTCAATTCCCATTACCTCCCCGGTTGCTTTCATTTGAGTCCCTAACGTCCGGTTAACTTCCGGGAACTTTTCAAAAGGCCACTTTGGAAACTTAACGACTAAATAGTCTAGGGCCGGCTCATAGCTGGCATACGTGTTTCCAGTAACTGGATTTTTAAGTTCAGAAAGCTGATACCCAATCGCCAGCTTTGCAGCCATTCTTGCAATTGGGTATCCAGTTGCCTTAGAGGCCAAAGCAGACGAGCGGCTCACCCTTGGATTAACTTCAATCAGGTAATACTGTTTACTTTTTGGATCAAGAGCAAATTGAATATTACAGCCACCGACAATTCCCAAAGCGGATATGATTTTCAAAGCGGAAGACCGCAGCATATGATAGTCCCTGTCAGTCAGTGTCTGAGAAGGTGCGACAACTATTGAATCGCCTGTGTGGATACCCACGGGATCAATGTTTTCCATATTACATACTGCAATACATGTCCCCATTTCATCGCGCATCATTTCGTATTCAATTTCTTTAAAACCCGCTATGCTTTTCTCGATCAGGCACTGGCTAATTGGGCTTTCCCGCAATCCGCCTTCAACAAGGGCTGTCAGACTTTCCAAGGAATGGGCGATCCCTCCACCTGAGCCACCTAATGTGTATGCAGGCCTCACAATAACTGGTAGACCGACCTGGACCGCAAACTGTACAGCACTTTCAATTGATTGAACAACACTGCTGTCAGGCACAGGCTCACCAAGCTGATTCATCAAATCACGAAAGGCTTCTCTGTCTTCACCCTGCTTGATTGAGTCAATGGAAGTACCAAGCACCTTCACTCCATACTTTTCTAAAACACCTGCTTCATTAAGTTGAAAAGCCATATTTAAGCCTGCTTGACCCCCTAATGTTGCGAGCAAGCCATCCGGACGCTCACGATCAATGATCTTTTCGAGGCTGTCTAAAGTTAACGGTTCAAAATAGACGGCATCTGCAAATAAATCATCTGTCATAACCGTGGCTGGATTATTATTAACGAGTATTACTCGGTAACCTTCTTCTTTTAATGCAATACAGGCTTGCGTTCCTGCATAATCAAATTCTGCAGCCTGGCCGATAACAATCGGCCCTGATCCTACTACTAGTATTGATTTTATACTTATATCCTTAGGCATAGCTTACCGAACTCCCGCTGTTAATTTTTATTGTGTCGATAAATTCCGTGAAAATTACTCCGCTTTCTTCAGGACCCGGATGGGCTTCTGGGTGAAACTGCACAGTCTGCAATGGCAGTGAAACATGCGATAAACCTTCTACTGTCTGATCGTTGCAATTGAAATACCTTACTTCCAAACCAGTTCCCTGAAGGCTAGTTTCATCAACTACATAACTATGATTTTGGGATGACATAAAAACTTTATTTCCCTTCAAATCATGAATTGGCTGATTTGCCCCCCTGTGTCCAAACAGCATCCGTTTAGTATTGCCTCCTAATGCTAGAGCTGCAAGCTGATGCCCCAGGCAAATACCAAGGACTGGATAACTTTGAATAACCTGCTTAACTGTTTTAAGATAATCGGTTAAGTCTTTCGGATCTCCTGGTCCATTAGATAAAACAATACCGTCCGGCTGGAGAGCGGAAATTTGTTGGAATGAAAAATGATAAGGAACCAGAATCACCTGACAATCTTGCTCCACCAGTGAATCAATAATCGACTGTTTACAGCCATAATCCATAACTACAACGCGAAAGTCACCGTTTCCATAGGTCACAGGTTTACTTACAGAAACGTCAGCCACCTTTAAACCTCTAGGCAATACGAATGTGGAGTCAACTTCTTCAGTAGACGCGAGAACAGCGGGCATTGAACCATGTTCTCTGATTCCTTTTACAAGGGCCCGAGTATCAACTGCCCCAAGCAAAGGGATATCCCACTTTTCCAGGTATTCCTGCAGTGACCAAGCGGATTGATAATGAGATGGCACAGGGCTTAACTCATATACGATAACTCCAGCTACATAAGGACGCTTGCTCTCAAAGTCCTCTTTATTTATCCCGTAGTTCCCGATTAACGGATACGTAAATACAACAATTTGATCTTTATAAGAAGGGTCTGTTAAAACCTCCTGATACCCGGTCATACCAGTAAAAAAGACGATTTCCCCTGTCACTTCTTTTTCAATAGGCTTATTAAGCCACGTTCCTTCAAACGATTTACCATTTTCTAAATGGAGATATCCGCTCATATTACACCTCTTACACCGTATATTTATTTTTACTAACTAATATTTATGCACCGCATTTCAAAATTATACAGCCTATACGGCTGTAACTGAATGCAGTTTTATCGTTTCCTTTAATATCTCAATTGCTTTGACTATCTCTTCTTTTGAAACTGTAAGTGGCGGCAGCAGCCGAATTACATTCTCACCGGCTGGTAATACCAAAAGGTTTTTATCCCGGAGTTTCTTTAAAATAGGCTGAATATCTATGTTCATTTCAATACCTACCATCATTCCCAGGCCTCTAATTTCATTGACTGATTCAAGTCCAGCCAAATTTTTCTCAGCAAGTTGGGTCATATAAACACCTTTTTCTGTTACTTCGCTAAGAAAATCTTCCTGAAACACTGATTCCATTGTAGCAATTGCCGCTGCGACCGAAACTGGGTTTCCTCCAAATGTTGATCCATGGCTTCCCGCTCCAAAAAATTCGCCAAGACCTGATTTTCCGATTACCGCTCCAATTGGAAGCCCGCTTCCAAGTCCTTTAGCCACGGTTACAATATCAGGTTTGATACCGAAATGCTGATAGGCAAACGGCTTTGCAGTCCGGCCGATCCCTGTCTGAATTTCATCAATAATTAAAAGTGCACCGTATTTCTTGCAGGCCTTTTCAATCGAGTGAAGGAATTCCTGTCCTGCGATGTGGATTCCTCCTTCTCCCTGGACAATTTCCAGCATTACCGCGGCAGTATCTTTTTCAATTTCATTTTCGAAAGCTTTCAGATCGTTAAACGGTAGATGAACAAATTCTTTAAGCATTGGCCCAAATCCTTGCTTAATTTTCTCCTGCCCTGTAGCAGCCATTGCTCCAAACGTGCGTCCATGAAAGGATTGGTTAAATGTGATGATTTTGGACTTTCCTGTCGCCTTTTTTGCTAGTTTGATAGCCGCTTCATTTGCTTCCGCTCCACTATTCGCAAAAAACACTAAATCTAATGCTGCCGCTTCAGCTAAAAGTTTTGCAGCTTGTTCCTGAATGCCCTGCTCAAACAAATTGGATACATGCCAAAACCTGCCTAGTTGATCTACAATTGCTTCTTCGACATTTTTTGGCCGGTGCCCAAGATTGCACACCCCAATACCAGATGTAAAATCAAGATATTCCCGGCCTTCCTTATCCGTTACAACTGTCCCTGATGCAGTTACCGGTTCAACCTCCCAACGTTTATAGGTAGGAAATAAGTGGCTCATTTTGATATCTCCTCTTCTTGAAGAATAGTCGTTCCTTGCCAGGATCCCTTGGAATAAAACGAGGCTTTACCTGAAACAATCATTACCTTTTCTAGGCCCTGGTTAACAGCTGAAACTGAAGAATCAACTTTAGGAATCATGCCTCCTGAGATGTCACCTGATTCTATCAGTCCTTGTATCTCCCCAACTGAAAGCTGCTTGGCAATTGTCCCATTAATGATTACACCATCAACATTTGTAACAAATACGCACCGTTCCGATTGTAGCGCACTTGCAATTGATGCTGCCGCATAGTCAGCATTAACGTTTACCTTTCTGCCGTCCTCTGTCACAGCAACAGGGGTAATCACAGGAATATATCCCTGGTCAAGTAACATGTAGATTGCCGAAATATTCACTCTATTTATCTGTCCTACAAGTCCCAGTTCTTTTTCTTCAATAAGTTCTGCCTGCAGGCATTTCCCATCGCTTCCGTTTAATCCAAAGGCTTGCAATCGATTTATATCAAGTAAGTGAACAAGCTGTCTATTGGTTTGGCCAGATAGCACCATTTCAACAACTTCCATAGTCTTCTCGCAGGTCACTCTCATGCCCTTATGAAACTTAGAGGGAATATTATGGACTGTCAGCATTGCATTTATGGCTGGGCCGCCTCCGTGAACGATTACTGGATGAAAGCCTTCTTGTATTAAAGCATGGATTCCTGAGAAAAATTCGGTAGACAAATCATCCAAAACACTGCCGCCGCACTTGATTACAATAGTTCTCAACTTTAGCACCCCTAAGTCCGATAACTCGCGTTTATTTTTACGTAATCATAGCTGAGATCACAGCCCCAAGCCTTACCCTGTCCCTTACCTACATTGAGGTTCACAGAAATTAAAACTTCTTCTTTTTGTAAATATTCAAGCGCGGCCTCTTCAGAGAATGCTATTGGTTCACTTTTATCCAGCATTGAAATATTTCCGATGGAGATATCAACCGTATCAGGATTCACATGTGCGTCGCTTTGCCCTACTGCTCCAATAATTCTGCCCCAGTTTGCATCGGCTCCGTAAACAGCTGTTTTCACAAGAGAGGAGCCTACGATTTGCTTGGCTACTGTTTGAGCTTCTTTATCGTTTTTAGCACCTGTAACATTAACTTCAATTAACTTCGTAGCGCCTTCTCCATCCCTTGCGATCTGTTTTGCCAAAGACTCACAGCTTTTCTCCAATAGTTTCACAAAGATCGGCCAGTCTGAGTGTTCAGGATTCAATTCTTCATTTTGAGCGGCCCCATTTGCCAGTACTAGAACCATATCATTCGTAGAACTGTCACCGTCGACCGTAATTTGATTGAACGTCTGATTTGTCACTTCCTTCAGAGCCAAGGATAGATGATTAGTAGAAATAGCTGCATCAGTCGTTAAGAACCCAAGCATCGTTGCCATATTCGGATGAATCATTCCTGATCCCTTAGCTGTACCGCCTATTGTAACCTTCTTTCCACCAATTTCAGCAGAAAAACAAGCGGCTTTCATGACGGTGTCTGTTGTTAAAATAGCTGTTTGAAAATCCTCTGCGTTTACTTGCTCACCTGCTGGCTTGAGTTCGGAAATTCCTTTCTCGATCTTTTCCATCGGTAAAAATTCACCGATAACCCCGGTTGATGCAACAGCTACATAATGCTCCTTTATATTAAATTTCTGTGCTGTAAGGCTTCTCATTCTTAATGCGTCCTGGTAACCCTTCTGGCCTGTACAAGCATTGGCACACGCACTATTGACTATAACAGCCTGTATTAAGCCATCTTCGGCAATACTTTGCTGAGTGACTTTTAAAGGGGCCGCCTGAAAATGGCTGGTTGTATAAACAGCGGCACAGTTTGCAGGGTTCTCACTTATAATAATTCCTAAGTCCTGTTTGCTGTATCGCAGCTTTGCATGAGTACCTGCTGAGTGAAATCCTTTAGGTGTTAGAATCCCTCCCCCTTTTACTTCTTTTATATGAGCTGTTTCAGTTAGAGCCTGCATAATGGTCCTCCTTTATGGGTATAACGGTACAATTTCCAATCCGGTTGTCTCCGGCAGTCCATTCATAATATTCGCATTTTGGACCGCCTGGCCCGCCGCGCCTTTCATTAAATTATCAATGACAGACACTATTGTCAGCCGCCCTGTTCTAGAATCGGCATTAAGTCCGATGTCACAGTAGTTCGAGCCTGATACTTCTTTGACAGACGGATAAATTCCATTTTTTCTGATTCGGACAAATGGCTGATCCTTATATGTCTCTTTATAAAGATCAATTAAAGCAGCAGTATTAAGGTTATCGGTTAATTGAACGTACATCGTAGTCATAATCCCTCTGGTGATGGGAAGCAAGTGTGTATTAAATGTAATAGGGCCGCAACCCGAATTCCATAATTTCAGCTGCTGTTCTATTTCAGGAGTATGCTGATGTTCATTTACTTTATAGATTCGAAGGTTTTCATTTACTTCAGCAAACATCATCCCTTTTGAGAGGGACCTTCCTGCCCCGGATACACCTGTCTTGGCATCTATAATAATACTTGCAGGATTGATTACGTTTTGAATGGTTACAGGCGCCAATCCTAAAAGGGTCGCAGTTGGGAAACACCCAGGGTTCGCCACGAGTGTTGATTTTTGTATACTTTCTCGATTCCATTCACTCAACCCATAGACAGCTTTAGAAACCAAGGTTTCGGCTGCTGGCTCACGTTTATACCAGCTTTCATAATCTTCAGGATTTTTCAATCGGAGATCTCCTGATAAATCAACAACCTGTATGTTTTTATCAGCAAATGAAGCAGCCAATTTTCCAGATATACCTGATGGAGTCGCAAGGAAGACAATCTGGGATTGTTCGGCAATCTTTTCCGGATCGACTTTTTCAAGGCGTTTTTCAAAAATATCACTTAAATGCGGATACTCGTCAGAAATTGGCACCTCATCTCGTGTTGTATGAATAGAATGAATGGTGAAAATGGGGTGGTTCCTTAAAAGCCTGATAAGCTCTCCTCCACCATAGCCAGTTGTACCAATGATTGAGACCTTCATTTGTAGACTCCTTTCCACATAAACCAACTTATGCATATTTAATCATTTCTGTTTATAATTATAAGAAAATGTTCCTCTTATTATAGTAATGTCTTCCATGAAAATCAACCAATATTTTAATGTTCTGTGAACGATTTGTAGTTTTGTTGAAGTATTTGTACGATATCCAATATAATAATATTAAATAATCCCTATATTAATAGGGGTTCATTGTAAGGTTTTTTTAATTTACCCGACAACTCAACTAATGCCGGGCTAAGGCGTTTATTTAAAAAAATAATTTTTGCGTAACAACTTTAGTTAAAAAAGGTGGACGAATTGTCCGCCAAAAGGTGGTAACCTCATGCAGGCATCTCTTGCATTTTCATCCGCACTTAAAGAACTTTTACAAAGTGTTCACCATATACGCCAGGTTCAAAAAGGGACCTATTTATTCGATGAGGGAAGCATTGCTGATGAGCTTTATGTCGTTCAAAGCGGAAAAATCCAGATAAGTAAAGTCATTCCTGATGGAAGAGAATTAACAATGCGAATGTGCTCGCAGGGTGAGCTGATAGGTGAGATTAACCTCTTCAGCCCCGTTTTCACTCACTTCCTTAATGCCAGAGTAGTTGAAGCTGGAAGTGTTGCTGTCATAAAAAAGGATAAACTCGAAGAAATGCTTGCCATCAATAACGTGCTAGCTCTTGAGATGATAAAGTGGCTTTCTAATCAGTATAGGAGGACCCAAACAAAATTTCGTGATTTAGTTCTTCATGGAAAGAAAGGTGCACTAATTTCAACGTTAATCAGACTTTCCAACAGTTATGGGGTTCAATCTCCATCCGGCATCCAAATTGGTATCGCTTTGACTAACCAGGAGCTCGCTAATTTTTGCGGAACCTCGCGCGAAGTTGTGAACAGATTATTAAGTGATCTGAGAAGAAACAAGATTCTTCAGATTGATAAAGGGATTATCACAATCCTTGACTTACAATATCTTAAAGATGAGATTGAGTGTGAAAATTGCCCTGTTAGCATTTGTAATATTGAATAGGAAAGAAGTTTAATTTTTGCTTGTTTTGATTTTTCAAAAAAGGTGTCGCGAGAACTTTTCTCTCGACACCTTTTGTTTTTTTATCGTGCCGAGCTATTCTCGAAGTGAACCACTTTACTGTCGGAGCGGGCCGCTTCTCTTATCAGCTTCCCTTAGTGTCCGGAAGAGCACAAACTGGAGGCGCTGACAAAGAAGCGTTTTTTGCTATTGCTGGCGGGGGAGTCGCGGCCAAGTACTTACTTGAATTTTTAACAGTAAAAAATGGAGCCTTATAATTAGGCTCCATTGATCATTACACTATACTTATGATTGTGATAATAAATAATATAGATGCATTAGCTATTTCATATATTCCTAGCTTCATAATACCAAACGGCTTTCCATAAAAATAGACAGCCCGCCATAAGCTTGGAACGAAAGCTAAAGCTATTATTGGTTCACCAAGCAGCAACCACAGAAGCAGCACAAATGCATGAAAAACCCACGAAACCCATTTAAAGTTTATATTTTTCTTTTCTCTTATCATTGTCTTTACATAAAATGTACTTCCTGTAAAAAACAAAATTGAAGCGAAAAAGACTGTAATAGCTTCCGCCGTTAATGTTCCATTAGGGAGGTAGCTGCTCGCTAGCCCTGCAATTGCAAAAGCAAAAATTGCACTGAAATCATTTAAGAGTGCACGCTCTCGATTTTTGGCAGAGAAATAGGCATTTATTATAAAGAATGGGATCATCGCCACTCCGAATAGGACAATAGATGGCCGCGAAAACAACGGAATCAGAAACAATAGAACAGCTGGTACCATATAAATGATTGTCCACTTCATGTAAAAAGAGATTTTCTTCTTTTTAAAAAGCAGCAGCATCGGATAGGTTGCCAGGTAAAGAGACAACCAGCCCAAAAAAAATGGAATATGCTCCCACACAAAGCCTGTTGCGGCGGCACCAAGCCAAAAAGGGATAATCAGCATAGCCCAAGCACCATGCTGCTTTGGTAAAAATAACTTCATCATGACCACTCCCTGGAATTTGCTTAACTTCACTATAGATGATATTGGGTTTCCATTAAGTGAAACAGGTCACATTTTTTTCGGTTTAAACACTTATTCAAAAAATCGTCACAAAGCTTGTGTTGAACTATTCGGATCGGATCTGACTTAGTTACAAAACACCTGGCAATCAATTTGATTTCCCTGCAGGAAACAAAAGCTCAAACGCCTAGTCCTTCCACTCCAATTAAAACAGCAATAGCCAATGTGAACTGAAAATAAGAAAAAGCCGACTCTCCTTCATCTTTATGGAAGGGAATCGGCTTTTTCCTTTATTGTACAAACTGGCAGATTTTCAGCGGTCTTACTAAACTTTTATTTCTTATAAATTATGGGTGTTTTTTCACATAGGAAAGCTTTATTAAAACCTCCATCAAATAAAGATGAGGTTTAAATAAGTAAGCCACCTTATTCGTGAATGCCAAAATAAGCAAAAAGAAACACACAACAAAAAAGTGAACTTGAGAATAGATTGAGATATTCATTACTAATTCCATGTCCGGCTGAAGCAATACAAGACTCATTACCCATTGAAAAAGCCGAATAGGTTCATTGCTAAAAGCCGAGAATGCGACCATCGCAAAACCTGATAAGCAGGTCAGCACCAATAACCCTTTCAAAAGCTTGTTAATAAAGCAGCACGGATTAAAGTAGGATAAATCTTCTTCCGATAACGCCACTTCGTTATATTGCCAAACCAGCCCCATCCCGACAATCGCTAATACTGTATAAGGGAAAATTACCCAAATTACTATTGGCAGCATTTCCATCCATCCGTCACCCCAGCCTTGTCATTGAAACTAACACCCTATTCCAATCTACATTTTAGCCGGATGAATCCAATGACACAGTGACAAATGTCGCCTATATGTCTATTTTTTTACGATTTAATGTCGGACTTAATAAGAAGTTCTTCTTATGAATTATTCGTGCTCTTTACAAACGTGCAAACCCACTTATAGGCTCCTGGATCATCCATATGAAAAATTGGGATTGAATGGTTGACCTGCCTTACTTTTTCTTCCACTTTTTCTGAACGTACAAAAACAACCTGGATATTCCTCAATTTCTCTAATAAAGGCAAATCAAGCTCATCACGTATCAGAACGGCCTTTGGGTAATCTTCCTGTTTATGGCCTTCGATAAGGATTATATCCGTTTTAAAGAATGAAATAAGCTTTATTTTATCATTAAGGTTCAAATCTGCAGCTTCTGATTGCAACAGAACTCTTCCTGAACCTTCTACTAGTGATACAACAGCACCAGCAGCAAGATGCTTGCTAGAATCTTTATTTGCGACTACGTCCGGCTTGCCCCCGTGACCATGATGCTTAATGGTTGCAACTGTTAGGAGTTCCTCACTGAATGTTTGGATAAGCCTTTTGATAATCGTTGTTTTGCCGCTGTTTTGAAAACCAGCTACTTGAAAAATAACTGGTTCTACCAAGGCCACTCACTTCCTGTTTGGTCATCCAAACTCAGGACATCAACTTCCATACCCTGTTCAAAACCTCTTGTGCCGCCTGGGAGAATCATCAATGAATTGGCACCAGCAAGGCTCATAATAATATTAGACTTATCAAGACCGCTTGGAGCAACTGTAAGCCTTCCGTTTTCAATGGCTGCAGCACTCCTAACGAATCGAGTAAACGGATTCGCTTTCGGAAAAGAAGCATTTAAGATCGCTTTATCCTTGCGAAGATGAGGCTTAGCGGAATATAGCATCTTTTTAATAACAGGCCGGGCAAATAATTCAAAACCTACATAACAGGCAGATGGGTTTCCGGAAAGACCAAAGAGAAGTTTTCCATCGAGCTGGGCGACAGTAGTTACGCTGCCTGGCCGCATAGCTACTTTATTAAATAGTACTTCCGCTCCAAGTTTCTCATAAATCGCTGGCAAATAATCAAAGTCGCCAACAGAGACACCACCTGTTGTAATAAACAAATCAACTTCTTTCACAGCCTCTTTGACCGCTTCATAGCAAACATTAAAATCGTCGGCTAGTTGACCGAAGTATTTCACTTCCGCTCCAGCTCGTTCAATTTGAGCTGATATCATATAAGAATTGCTGTTACGTATCTTTCCTGGTTCAAGCGGTTCATGGACATCAAGCAGTTCAGTTCCAGTTGCATATAGACCAACAACAGGCTTTTTTGCTGCAGGTACCTCCGCGTAACCAAAAGTCGCCAGCATGGCCTGAATGCCAGGGTTAATCATCGTTCCTTTTTTTACGAGAATCTCCCCCGCTTTGGCATCCTCACCTCGATAAGAGACATTATCCCCTTTTTTATATGAACGTTTGATTGCCATATATTTAGTGCCGTCCTGCTCACCATCTTTTGCCAGCTCTAGCATAACGACAGCATCGGCCCCTTCTGGCATTTGCGCTCCAGTCATAATCCGTACTGCTTGAAAAGGACCAAGCTCTTTCGCAGAGACCATACCGGCTCCTATATGATCAACTACTTCAAACTTGACCGGGTTGTTTTGTGAAGCCTCATAGGTGTCAATGGACCTGATAGCATATCCATCATAAGGTGCCCTGTCAAAATGAGGGACATCGCTTGTTGCTGTTAAATCCTCCGCTAAGTGCCTTCCAAAGGTCTTTGTAATTGGTATGTACTCTAGTTTACCTGGCTTTTGATAGCGCATTACCTTCTCTACAGCTTCTCCCACTGAAATGGGAGTTCTTTTTTCCACCATATTCGTCACTCCAGTTAACAGGCTAATGTTTATTGTAATTATAAGGTTATATGAAAAGAGATAACATGACAAACTTCACAAACCATTTTTGCTTTGAAGACTTAATTAGAAAAAAAAAACCGATAAAAGTTGCAATGTGTGATTCATATCACCGGATTGGTTACTAGTATCCTTTATGCTGTAGTTAGAACCAATTAAACCTATTTGCCTAAAGGAGGCCATTAAAATGAACTTACCATTTACAGAATCTGCGTTAGTTCGTGATATTGTTAATCAATTCCCTAAGTCTAGTGATTTATTCAAACAAAATAGAATCGACTTTTGCTGTGGCGGAAATATTTCATTAAGTGAAGCTGCTGCTGAACGAGGAATTAATATTTCTCTGTTAATGGATGAGCTTGCTAGTTTATACGATAAAAATGCTAGCTTTCCTGAAAATCCTGAGGTGTGGACAGAAACCGATTCCGTAACTTTAATTGAGCATATTAAGGAAAAATACCATCGTTCTCTCGAAGAGGAATTACGATTATTAAGTCCTTATGTCACTAAAGTTGCAAGAGTTCACGGCGATCGCCGGCCAGAACTTTTAAAAGTATATGACCTGTTTTATGAGTTTAAAAAAGAACTCTTAGAACATACTTCAAAAGAAGAAGAAACAGTCTTCCCGATGCTGCTCCAGCTAGAGCATGCTAAAGGTTCTGAAAAGGAAGAAATGATTGCCTATATTCATGAACTAGAAAAAGAACATGACTATGCCGGTACATTGCTTAGACAATTGCGTGAAGTTACAAGTGACTTTAACCCGCCGTTAGATGCTTGCGGAACATATCGTCTAGTATACAAACGCCTGGAAACTCTCGAAGAAACAACATTTATGCATGTTCACTTAGAAAATAACATCCTCTTCCCTAGATATTTAGAGGCAGCTCCTGTATAACAAAATCAGCTAAAAAGGTGACAGGCACCATCCATTTTTTTGGATGGTGCCTGTCACCTTTATTGTTTATCCGCCGATATACGACATTTCAATTTTTTTTCGGTTAGCCCTAGTCTCTGCCGTCCGTTCATCAGAATACCGATCGCCACGATGATTCCAAATATCTGCTATTCTGCTGATTATCTGATCATCTGTTGCACCTTGTCTCATAAAGTCACGAATATCATGGCCATTTCCGTTAAAAAGACAAGTGAAAATCTGACCGTTCGCTGAAAGGCGGGACCTTGTACAGCTGGAGCAAAATGATTCTGACACAGAAGAGATAAACCCTACATTTGTATTCGTTCCTTTATAGCGGTACCGTTTGGCAACTTCACCATAATAAGCTGCGTCTACTGGTTCTATCTCGTATTGTTCTTGAAGGATGTCAAAAATCTGTTTCTTCGTAACGACATCATCCATTCTCCAACCATTAGTGCTGCCTACATCCATGTATTCAATATAACGGAGCTCGAGATCCTTTTGCTTGCAGAATTCAGCCATTGGAAGAATTTCAGAATCGTTTAAACCCCTTTTAACGACCATATTAAGCTTAACTCCCAAGCCTGCACTTTTCGCAGCGTCTATGCCAGCAATCACTGGCCCAACTCCTACATTTCTGCCATTAATGGAACCGAATAGCTCATCATTCAGACTATCGAGACTAATATTTACGCGCTTTAGTCCCGCTTCCTTCAGTTTATTGGCAAGCCTTGGCAGCAGCACGCCATTTGTTGTTAGTGCGATATCACGCAGGCCATCCAGTTCAGACAGCATTTTTACAAGCACAGGCAGGTCTTTACGAAGCAGAGGTTCCCCCCCTGTCAGACGAATCTTTTCCACGCCAAGCTGTACAAAGATCTTTGCAACCCTTTCAATTTCTTCATAGCTTAAAAGTTCACTCTTTGGAAGAAACGCGAAATCAGGACCAAAAACCTCTGCTGGCATACAGTATTGGCAACGGAAATTACAGCGGTCTATGACCGATATACGTAAGTCGCGAAGCGGTCTATTTAATTTATCATTAATAATTGTTTTATCCATTATAGTCAACTCCATCTAATTAGAAGTCCTTAGACATTCATTTTAGCAACGAACTGATTGAATTACTGTTAATATTCTCACATGCTTAAGAAACTGAAACGTGTTCTGTACTTGTCTTTATTACAACATAAAAAACTTGTAGATAGTGAAATTACAGGGAAATGTCATGAAGTTGTCATCAATAGAATTTATGGTTGGGGATGGCTGGTCTAGGTAATTTATTATCCTTTTTACACTGAATTACTGAGATAAATGTATATAGGCTCTGTGTTCACCCTTTTGCCAATCCATTTTTCTGAATCCCGGGCCGGCTTCTCTTGTTGCATGTTTCATAAATCTGTCACAGTTTAGCTTTAAGGTTTTTTGCTTTAAAATTGATCCAGAACCTTATTAAACTAAAGTTTTAAACTAGATCTCTCATAAAAAGATATTGGATATATGGGAAATTCGCTGCAACCTAATTATGACAACATTTCAACAACTCTTTTAATACTCTCCTTTTCTACTACCTCGGTGTTATTATTGGGTCAATAAATTAACCATAGGCTTCGGAAAATTAAAAGAGGAGGTTGATTCAAATGCAGCAAACAATTAAACCTACACAATCAATTGAAATAAAGGAATTACTTCAATTTGCAGATAGAACGCTCCATGTACAAAAAGGATCATTCATCTTTCAAGAGGGAATGGAAGCAACTGAATTGTACCTGATCGTTTCCGGAAAGGTGCAAATCAGTAAAGTTACCCAAGATGGCAGAGAACTGGCATTAAGAATTTGCGGTCAAAATGATATATGCGGAGAACTAACTTTGTTCACTGAATCTCCAAAGTATTTATTGAGCGCTCTCGTTTTAGAAGATGCGGAGGTTGTTGCCATTAAAAAAGATCTAATTGAGAGAGAAATTTTCCAGAACCCTGCACTTGCATTCGAATTTATGAAGTGGATGAGCGATCATTTCCGCAAGACCCAGACAAAATTCAGAGACCTTGTATTAAATGGAAAAAAGGGTGCACTTTTTTCAACGATCATTAGAATGACTAACAGCTATGGAATTATAAAGCACGGCGATATTTTAATTGATCTTCCTCTTACTAATCAGGAGCTTGCCAACTTTTGCGGAACTTCACGAGAAAGTACAAACCGCATTCTAAATGATTTAAAGCGAGAGGGCATTATCTCAGTAAAGAAAGGCAAAATCATGGTTCACGATTTGAACTATTTAAAAAAGGAAATCGATTGCGAAAACTGCCCAGCCATCTACTGCAGCATAGACTAAAAGAAAAGCAGAACCGACTGTCTAGAAACGAGCAAACTGGAGGCTCTGACAAAGAAGCGATTTGTGCTTCTGCCAGGGGAGCTGAAGTTTGCCGAGTTTCTAGGAGGCGAAGCTAGACAAGAAAAGCGGAAGCGCCATATTCAGCCCCGTCAAGCATAAGACAGGGCCTGAATGAAGGCGCTTTTTGCCTTCAGTAAGGGCATGGCTTATGACTCAAGGGGCTTGGCGCTGCAGCTAGACAAGAAAAGCGGAGCCGACTGAACAGGGGCGACAGGCATAAGGCGAGCGCTGACAGAAGGCGTATTTTGCCTTCCGAAGCGATTGACTTATGACCCCGAGCCCCTAGAAGGTGAAGCTAGACAAGAAAAGCAGAGCCGTAAAACTCAAGGCTAATCGGCCTGTTCTTGTAATCATAGTTTTTTTATAAAAATGACTGTAGACAAATTCTAGCTTCTTCGAGTTTGCCTACAGCCTGGGAGCGGAATAAATTTTCCCTCCTTTTTTTTATAATTGTTTTTCTTTTCTCATTGCTTTAGGGACATATACACAAAATGGTTCGCTCTCCATATAGTCACCTGTCATTGCATAAGCACGCGATCTAGAGCCTCCACACACATATCTAAATTCACATACACCGCATTTCCCTTTGTACTCATCTGGGTTCCTCAAAGATTTAAAAATTGGGGACTCTCGATAGATCTCTCCAAGTGGCTGTTCCCTTACATTTCCTGCTTTGACAGGAAGAAGTCCGCTGGGATAAACATCTCCTACGTGCGAAATAAACACGAACCCATTGCCATCATTAACTCCTTTTGGTGCTCTTCCTAATCCATCAATCGAGCCAGTCAGCCCTTCTTTTGTCAACGCATCCAAATATTCAATTTCCGCTACTTGTTCCTTAGCTTCGCGCATTTTTTGCTGAATAACTACTCTTCGGTAATGCTGGGCAGCTGTAGTTTTAATATCAAACTTTACACGCTTGCTTAAATCATAGAGCCATTTGAACACTTTTTCATGCTCTACTGGAGAAATCATATCTTTTTCCTGTCCTCTTCCCGTCGGTACCAGGAAAAACACACTCCAAAGGACACAATTAAGATCTTCGATTACTTTTGCCATCTCTTCTAAATAATCATAGTTATAACGAGATATGACCGTATTTATCTGAATTGGAATTTCGAGCTCATGCAAATACTTTATCCTTTCAATGGTAAGATCAAAGGACCCATCGGTACCACGGAAATGATCATGTATTTCAGCTGTTGGCCCATCGAGACTGAAGGCCCAGCGAGACAGCCCTACTTCCTTCGCTTTTTCAATTGCTTCCTTCGTGACATTCGGTGTTGCGCTTGGAGTCATCGATACACGTACACCCTTTTTCACTGCATATGCTGCAATATCAAAAACGTCCTGTCGCATTAGTGGGTCTCCCCCTGTAAAAACTAACAGTGGATTATTCATCTCATATATTTGATTAATGAGTACTTTTCCTTCTTCGAATGATAGTTCACGCGGATCTCTTCTATACTGAGCTTCGGCGCGGCAGTGTAAGCATTTTAACTGGCAGGCCCGTGTAAGCTCCCAGATGACAATAAATGGATTCTCATTAAAATCTCTTGAAAACATATGTTGCCCCTCCTATATTTAATCTCTAATTTAAGTATAGGAGGTTTTACAATATAGATAAGTGAACTATCTCACAACAACAGCTCTCATTTAAGTCAACCTTTACAATTTTGTGACTTACTCTAGTCAGGTTCAGAGAACGCAAAAAAACAACAGCCTCTTTCATTCCAGGCTGTTGTTCCCTTTAAGCAATAGTTATCACTTCATATTTGGCAGCAAGTTCGATAAAGTCTCCCATGCCGCTGATCTTTCCTGCTGTTAATTTTTCTGCAAGACCATAATAGTCAACACATGTTTTGCATGCTAATATCTCTGTACCCTTTAACTCAAGTTCCTTCAAATGAACAGAAGCAAACGATTCATCTGTTAAAGTGAATACGCCTCTGTTCATAAAAAAGACGGCTTTGGGAAGGTCTTCCCTCTGTTTCAACAAAGTAAAAAACGTTTCAAGAACACCTTCCCCTAGCTCTTTGTCCCCTTTACCGAGTTGATCGGAGCTTACCAAAATTACTTTGTTTTTCATGTTTCTCCTCCAAGTTTGGGTTAGTCACGAACACCCAAAGCAATTTTAGCATAGCGGGACATCTTATCTTTTGACCATGGAGGATTAAACACAATATTAACCTCTGTGTCCTTTACTTCTGGCAGATCGGCAAGGGATGCCTTAACCTGGTCAACGATTGTACCTGCAAGCGGACATCCCATTGAAGTTAACGTCATTGTGACTGTCGCTGTGCCTTCTTCATCCATTTCCACATCATACACTAAGCCAAGATTAACAATATCTACACCCAGCTCAGGGTCAATTACCATTTCAAGGGCACCCATTATGCTATCTTTTAAATCCTGATCCATTTTGTTCACTCCTCATTCGTATAAACTTGGTATTACTACTATCATAACAATGTTACTTCACCTTTTAAAGCAAACGGCTTTCATTGGTCTCATCTATTTCCTAAAGGTATTCTACAAACCAGTCAACTGTGCTTTTTACTCCAAGCAGGCTGACCTTATGTTCTGCCTTTTCGTCCGATATAAATTTCAATTTGTCAGGGCTCATTTTATATAAACCAGTGATCTCCTGATAAAATTGGTGTGTGAAAGAATATGGAACAACCGGGTCCTTTTGACCGTGCCAAAAAAGAAGCGGACGTTCATTAAGCTTTTCGGGCTGCAGAGTTAAATCATACTTCCGAACCTCATTTAACAAGGAGGCTATTTGTTTGTCTGTTAAAGAAAGCTTCACCCCTTGCTTTTCCAAATCATTCAGCTGCCAGCGGGCAAACTTCTCGTAGTAGGGCATTCCCATCAAACTGACGGCGGCTTTAATCCATTCATACTGCGTCAGTGCACCAAGGGTTACGATCCCCCCCATTGATGTACCTGCTGCGCCAATTCGTTCAGCATCAGCTATTCCCTCATTAACAGAATATTCTTTGATGATATTCAAATCTTTGATAGAATTTATAACAACTTCCCAAAAGCGGCTGTTCAACTCGCTTTTTTGATACTCGCTGCTTCTCTCGCCGTGATGCAGGGCCTCAGGCAGCATCACTCTAAATCCTTTTTCAGCCAGCAAATAAGCGTAGTGCAGGTTATTTTCTTTCGCACTTCCAAACCCATGTAAAAAAAGTACTAGCGGAAGCTTTTCAGAAAATTGGTCTTGTTTTGCAATGTGAAGAACGGGAATATGTTCAATAAGCTTATTTTCAACGACAATCAACTTTTTATCCTCCAGACACTATTTAAATGCTTGAAAATATGTTTTTCTCAACAAGTTAGTTAAAATGGTTATCATAGTGTAATAACAGGTTCCTTTTTTATTCGCTCTGTTAGCTGTTGATTTTCGTTCCAAGTGTATGCCTTCCGCTGGCAACACTGCTAAAAATCTACATCTTCTTTAACAGAACCTTTTATAATATATAAGGAATTTCTGTTGGGCATTTTAGAGTTACTGCTTTTTTTATATAAATGAGTCTATCATGCATATCGCTTACTAACCTAAAGTTTAACACTTTAAATTCGAAAATTTTCTAGAAGAGGGAGTATTTATGGCTGAGAAACATTTAATTGCATTAGATTTAGATGGCACTTTATTAACAGACGAAAAGACCATCTCAGAAACCAATAAGCGTGTAATCAAAAAAGCGCGCGAAGAAGGCCATATCGTGATGATCGCAACCGGCCGCCCATTTCGTTCAAGTGAAATGTATTACCACCAGCTTGGATTGGATACACCAATTGTCAACTTTAACGGAGCCTTTATGCACCATCCGCTTGACGAGAAATTCGGAGTTCACCACTCTCCGTTAGATATCAAAGTTGCTAAGGATATTGTAGAGGCTCTTGAGGATTACAAATTCCATAATATAATTGCTGAAGTAATTGATGATGTCTATTTTCATTATCATGATGAAAAGCTTCTTGATATTTTTAATATGGGCCAGCCGAATGTTACTACGGGCGATTTGAGGAGGTTTTTGCAAGAATCCCCAACAAGTATGCTTATTCATTCAGATGAGGATGATGTAAAAAAAATCCGTCAGCATTTATCAGCTGTTCATGCTGAAGTAATTGACCATCGCCGGTGGGCAGCACCTTGGCATGTCGTTGAAATCGTAAAGTTCGGATTAAATAAAGCGGTCGGCCTTAAGCGGGCATCTGATTACTTTCAAATTCCTCAAGACAGGATTATAGCTTTCGGAGACGAGGATAATGACCTGGATATGCTTGAATATGCAGGCAGGGGAATCGCAATGGGAAATGCACTTGCTGAAGTGAAAAATATTGCCAACGATCAAACTTTAACGAATGAAGAAGATGGTATAGCGGTTTATTTAAATGATTTTCTAAATTTAAAAGCACTCTAAGCTTTATCCGAAAACATGGGTCACTGCTTCTTCGATGTTTTCTCGTTTTTCTGTGTTGTTTCGTTTTCTGATGCACATACTACGAGTGAGACAGTTCCACTGTTTCAAAATCAAGCTCGATCTGGAGGGATTCATGTGGGTAAACGCAATAAGTCGAAACGTTTTGTTCAGTATGGAGTAGATACAGTTTCCAAACATGATAAACGTATCCCTTACCACACGACCTACGCAGAGGCAGAAGCAAGAAAATTGGCTGATATGGAAAGATCCTCGTTAGGAGGGGTTTAAAGATGGGCAACAGACTGTTTCAGGAAGCTAGAAGGTCTGTAGAGCTTGCAAAACAAGCCCCAGCTGAATACCAGCATAGAGCAGTAGCTACTGCAGAGAATGCCCTTTCCTCAGCCTATGCCAATACGACGCGTGCCGAGCAAGAGCAGCTTCGACACTACCAAAACGAGCTTGATACATTGAAATAAGCAAGCAAAAAGGACAGCTCTCTATGGCTGTCCTTTTTGCCTTCCTGATGGATCTCAATAGAACTTCTCTAATACAACTGGACATGTATGAATCATTTCCCCATCCTGCCCGGCCTTTTCATATAGGTGAAGGACTAAGGTTCCGTTCGAAGGAAGTCTGCTTTCTTTTATACTGATGCTTAGAGATAAATCTGACCATTGAGGATATTTTGTCTTCGTTTTGACCACTGTCTCAGCAATAAGTTCATTGTGTCCGTCCTCGACTGTGTAGAATAATTTGCCCCCTAACGGTCTAACCCGGCCGGTAACTTGATAATTCCCCTGTTCCCCTTTTACTATTAGGTTTTTATATATCTGGATTTCTCCTGGGATAAGGAATGTCGATCGGCTTGTAAGCTTTTGATTATCACTAATCGCTTTACCATCGACCTTGGTTGCTTTTAGTTTTGCAACCACCTGATATTCACCCGGCTTCATATCTGTCCCGGTTGATTGAAAATTCCATTCCTCAGTCCAGGATACTGTCTGGTTTGGGGCGAGTGTTATCTTTTGAAGTGCCTGACTAAACATTTTATCAGCGGAATACCTAAAGACCGTCTCGCCCCCCTTATCATTAACCAAAATTTCATATTTCTGTGAGCTTGGAAAAACAAAAGTAAGCGGATCTTCACCCTCGTTAGTCAGGGCTAATTCAAAGTCAATGCGGTCGGGCAGCACAACAGGCTCTGCAAAAAACGTGAATTCTTGCTGATCTCTATCTTCTTGTACTGCCGCTAACCCTGGGCTTTGAAAAAATATAAGCAGCATTAGGAAAGAGTATATAGCCAAACTTCTCATTAAAATTCACCTCCAGTATCCCTATTCGCGCCGAAAGAATCCGAAAATGCCTGTGGTTTGAACAATGTTTGTGAACGCGGTCGGATCCACTTCTTTAATAATCCTTTCAAGGTCAAATAATTCATATCGGGTGACTACGATAATCATCATTTCCTTCGGTTCATTCGTAAAAGCACCCTTGGCTGGCAAAGTTGTTATCCCTCGAACCAAGCGATCATGAATAGCTTTTTTTAGTTCCTCCGACTTCTTTGTAACAATCATCGCCGTCAACTTCTCATGGCGTGTGTGAATTGCATCGATCACCCTTGTGGATACATAAAGCTGTACAAGAGTATAAAGAGCTTTCTCCCAGCCGTATAAGAAACCAGCCGTTACTATAATGATGGCATTTAAGGCGAAGAAATATGTACCAACAGGTTTATCTTTCATTCTGGATAACACCATGGCGACAATATCCATTCCGCCAGTCGAGGCTCCCCATTTTAGGGTGAACCCTACCCCAATTGCTGCTATGACGCCCCCGAAGACGGTATTTAACAGAATATCATCAGATACCTTTTGAATTGGGATTACTTCAAGGAAGAACGACATTAACACTACACTAATGAAGCTGTATAGCGTAAAGGATTTGCCGACCTTTTTCCAGCCCAATATCGTAACTGGAATATTTAACAATAGCAGCAAGATCCCAGTTGAAATGTTAAATGGAGCAAATTCCCCCAGAATACTTGAAATTAATTGGGCAAAGCCCGTAAATCCGCTTGCATACACATTTGCAGGTATTAAGAAATAATTTAGTGCGACAGCATTTAACAATGCTCCGATTAATACTACAATCAATTTCTTTGTTTCTAACCAGATCATCAAAATCCCCCTCATATCTATTACCATGTTCTCATACCCAATTGTGGGCCATAACAGTACTAGGAATTGTATTTTTTTAATGAAACCGATAAACTTATATCATATATGTCTGAAAGCAGGTGAACGGAAATATGTCAGTCAAAATTCTTTCTGACAGTGCAAGTGATTTACCTCTAAGTTTCTTCAAAAATAACAATGTTACTCTTTTTCCTTTAAAAGTTCAGCTACATGAAAAAGAATACGAGGATCTGAAAACGATTCAGCCTGATGAGGTGTATGCAGCCATTCGAGAAGGCCAGCATCCAAAAACCTCACAGGTTTCTCCTGCTGCATTCGAAGAAGCTTTTACTGAAATGGCGAAAAACAAAGAAGATGGAATTTATATAGCTTTCTCCTCTAAGTTATCAGGAACATATCAAACCGCTGTTATGATGCTTGAACAGGTTAAAGAAAAATTCCCTGAGTTCTCCCTAACGATTGTAGACACTAAGTGTGCTTCACTTGGGCAGGGGCTTATCGTAATGGAGGCTGCTCGTCTGGCAAAAGAAAATGTTTCAAAAGAAGAGATTCTAAAAGATATTAACTTTCGAGCTGAAGCGATGGAACATTTATTTTCAGTTGATGACCTTGACTATCTGGCAAAAGGTGGCCGTGTATCAAAAGCCTCTGCTTTCTTAGGAGGACTTTTAAACATTAAACCGCTGCTTAATGTCGAAGATGGAAAATTAGTTCCCATTGAGAAAATTCGCGGCAGGAAGAAATTACTTCGCCGAGTCATTGAAGTAATGAAAGAACGCGGTACCGATTTGGGAATGCAGACTGTGGGAATCAGCCATGCTGATGACATGGCCACTGCACTCGAGATTAAAAAAATGATTGAACAGGAATTTGGCACAAAAACTGTAGAGATCACATCAATAGGAGCTGCTGTTGGCTCCCATACCGGACCCGGCACGTTTGCTATTTTCTTTCTAAACAAAACTTTCTAGTTACATACTCCTTTCTGTTAAGGTAAAGCTAAAGCTGTACACTCTTACTTAACTGAAAGGGGTTTTTTCAATGCCACATACTTCTGACAATGATAAAAAGGCTCAAGATCATAATGCAATGCGACACGAAAAGAATATGCTTCGCGAAAAAAACCGCAAAGCTGGTAAAAAGCAATTTTCAAAGAAAACAGACCACCTGTAATACGTCTCTTCAAGGGAAACATGAGTGGAGCCTCTTAACCGAAATGATCAAGCATGCCGTTCATTTGTGATTCTGTTTGGACTTGATTGGCGGGCTATGACTGACGCGAGTCCGAATGCCGGGCTTATTCGGACAGCGCAGGATGGAATTGGCTCGGACGAGTCCGAATGCGGGCTTATTCGGACAGCACAGGATGGAATTGGCTCGGACGAGTCCGAATGCTTGGCTTATTCGGACAGCACAGGATGGAATTGGCTCGGACGAGTCCGAATGCTTGGCTTATTCGGACAGCACAGGATGGAATTGGCTCGGACGAGTCCGAATGCAGGACTTATTCGGACAGCACAGGATGGAATTGGCTCGGACGAGTCCGAATGCCGGGCTTATTCGGACAGCACAGGATGGAATTGGCTCGGACGAGTCCGAATGCAGGACTTATTCGGACAGCACAGGATGGAATTGGCTCGGACGAGTCCGAATGCCGGGCTTATTCGGACAGCGCAGGATGGAATTGGCTCGGACGAGTCCGAATGCAGGACTTATTCGGACAGCGCAAGATGGAATTGGCTCGGACGAGTCCGATTGCCGGACTTATTCGGACAGCACAGGCTGGAATTGGCTCGGACGAGTCCGAATGCCGGGCTTATTCGGACAGCACAGGATGGAATTGGCTCGGACGAGTCCGAATGCAAAGGACTGTAGTTAAGTTTGCAGAGCTGCGGAGAATGTTATACCTTCCTATAACTAAAAAAGTAGAGCGGGCTTTATAGCCTGCTCTACTTTTCTTCTTTAATATAGGTCCAGCCATCTTTTTGGTAAACCCGACCTTCTTTCATCAGCCTGCCGAGAGCCCTTTTAAATGAGCCCTTGCTCATATTGAAGCGTACTTGTATATCCTCCGCCATGCTTTTGTCACCATAGGGCATTGCCCCATTTCTCATTTCCAAATAGGCAATAAGTTTTTCCGTATCTTCGTCAAGTGACTCTTGTTTACGAGGCAGCATGGAGATGTTGACAGTCCCATCTTCTTTTATATCAATGATTCTGCCCTCTATCTTTTCGCCAAGCCGCGGTTCAGTTTTGCGCTGTGATTCATGTATAAAGCCTTTGAAGCCATCAACCGTTGAAACCCAGCTTCCCACTTTAGCAGTTCTGTAGATATAGCCATGAACGTTTTTGTTAAAATCCTCACGCCTTGCTTCACGGGAAATTTCCTGAATAACTTGATCGCTCGCCATTCGGGCATATATCAAGTTATTGCGATTGACTCTCAATGTAATAAACAACATGTCCCCTTTTTCTGGCCAAACCGACCTTAAAGCGGGCAGATCTTCCTCTCCGAGTAAAATATCTTTGCTAATTCCTATATCAAGGAAAACGCCGATTCCATCGTTCACGTCTACAACTGGAACCCATTCATATTTTCCGACAGTTACGGCTGGCATAGTAGTGGTTGCTGACAGCCTTCCTTGGGAATCCACATATAAAAAGGCTGTTACTTTATCGCCCTCCTGAAATTCCTGGTCAGTCTCATTTTTATGAAGTAAGACATCTTCCTCCCCATCTGTTAAAAAGTAGCCGAAATCAACGATCCTTGCTACATCCAATTCAATAATTTGTCCTGTGTATTGTTCTAGAGACATTGCCTACCTCCTGAGAATCTTATTTCTTTACTTCTAAGTTTTAAAGCTGCTTCAAAAGGATTGTTGTTTACGAATAACTGTCTACGTTTTACTAATTTAGATGTCTGAGCAAATTTTAGTAGAACCTCTAACATATACACTATTACTATTTGTATTAGTTTTCATATTAAGTATTAAATGCAATAAGTTTACGAACAGAGCCTTTATGAAAAGTTGTTTGAACTGCTATATTTTACTATAATATAAAGATAAAGTGAAACGATCTCGAATATTGAGGATAAAATTTCGGTCAGTTGCACTTATTGTACTTGAATTACTAATTGGAGGTCCTGTTTTTATGTCAAAAGAAAGTTCATTTGATATTGTATCAAAAGTTGATTTTTCTGAAGTAACTAATGCAATAAGCCTAACAATGAAAGAAATTCAAAATCGCTACGATTTCAAGGGCAGCAAAAGTGAGGTCACACTTGATAAAGAAGATCTTGTCCTCGTTTCTGATGATGAGTTCAAGATGGATCAATTAAAGGATGTATTGCTAGGAAAAATGATAAAAAGAGGAATCCCAATTAAAAACCTAGATTACAGCAAAATTGAACGAGCTTCAGGCGGTACGATCAGACAACGAGCTAAGCTAGTACAGGGAATTGACAAAGAAAATGCTAAAAAAATCAACACGATAATAAAAAATAGCGGAGTTAAGGTGAAGAGCCAGGTTCAAGACGATCAGGTGCGTGTAACCGGCAAGAACCGTGATGATCTTCAGCAAATCATAGCTGCTGTAAGAGAAGCAGATCTATCGATTGATGTTCAGTTTGTAAACTATCGTTAAAAAGCTAAATAAGCATGCAGAGGATCTCTATAAGGGATCCTTTTTTAATTGAAAAATTCCTCACTATCACCTTTTTAGTATGCTGCACATGCTGAAGGCCATCCTCTTTATCACTATCTTAAGGGAATCTTCATAGATAATCCCCACAGTGACCAGCCGTCTTATTCTGGGTAGGCTGCACTTTTTCATACTTATCGTCGCTTGAAAGCCTTTGGGGTCCCCTTGGTTTTGCAGTCCCCATTACATCGATTTTACACCCTTTGAAATAGCCCATGTACAAGAAGATGTGATTAACTGTTTCCAGAGCCTAGACCTAGCTCTCGATATACCAGCTCGCTCAACGTGAACGAGATTTTTTTAATAAAATAGGAAATCTTAGCCCCCCGAAAAATTTACCATGTTTTTTCTCAAGCAATTAATGGAATTAAATAATTAAAGTCTAAACTAATGTTAGGAGTGAAGATTAATGACAAGTGAAAATAAGAAAGGCTTCCCCGCTCAGCATCAAGATCACCAGCCGGGTACCGAGGATGAGATGCATCCGGAACCAATTTCGGTAGATGAAAATTATAAAGGATCAGGAAAACTGAAAAATAAGGTTGCTTTAATCACTGGAGGAGACAGTGGTATCGGCAAATCAATTGCCATCTATTATGCTAAAGAAGGCGCCAATGTTGCGATTGTTTACCTAAATGAAAATAAAGATGCCGAGGAGACTAAACAGCTGGTCGAAGCAGAGGGCCAAAAATGCCTTCTGTTATCTGGTGACATTGGCAGCGAAGCCTTTTGTAAGGATGTCGTAGAGCAAACACTTAATGAATTTGATAAAATCGATATTCTTGTGAATAACGCAGCTGAACAGCATCCACAAAACAGCTTGCTGGATATCTCGGCAGAGCAAATGGAAAAAACATTCCGGACAAATGTATTTTCGATTTTCCATTTAACAAAGGCTGTCCTTCCCCATCTAAAAGAAGGAAGCACGATTATAAACACATCTTCTATCACTGCTTATAAGGGAAATGAAATGCTAATTGACTATTCCTCCACTAAAGGAGCTATCGTTTCTTTCACAAGATCCCTTGCTATGTCACTTTCAGGAAATGGGATCCGGGTAAACAGTGTGGCACCGGGACCAATATGGACACCTTTAATTCCATCGACTTTTTCTGCTGACAAGGTTTCCAAATTTGGAACCAATTCACCAATGGGCCGTGCTGGCCAGCCATACGAACTCGCCCCCGCCTATGTCTACCTGGCTAGCGATGACTCTTCATATGTCAGCGGTCAAACCATACATGTTAACGGGGGAACGATTTTAAATGGCTAAAATTATTGATCCTCTGATGCTGATTCAGATTAGCTTATAAATGGGAAATAGAAAAAAGGCAAAGCCACAGCTTTGCCTTTTTTTCTTTCCACTTCAACCCACTCGAACAGTAAATCTTACCTATTCATTTTCCTCGGAGTTTTTACGTTTTGCTCTTTTCCACAATAAATAAATGAATCCGAAAAATGCGGCATAAACTGTACCCATGACTACTAGATAGGGAATGTTTAAACCCGTTCTTTCTGCCAGCACATAAATTTCGGATTCTTCACGATCAAGAACAAGCAGATACTCTTCCCCGTTGCTTCTAATCAGGTCATTGGCAAGGAGGCCCCGCAATTCCATCTCTCCCTCCAAGTGCTCAGAGGTCAATGTCACAGAATGAGTTTCAGTTGTGTTATTAATGGCAATAACAGTTGTTTCATCCTCGTAGACACGTTTATATACAGCCATCCCATTGGCTTCATAAAGCAATTCCATCGTTCCTCTTGTTAGGGAAGGCAGATCCGCGCGCAATTCTCCAAGCTTGGTTATGTGATCAACCAATTCTTTATCTGTGCGGAAGTCCATCAGTCTTCTGTTTTCCGGCGCTTCTCCGCCATCAAGTGCGATTTCACTTCCATAATAAACGGCTGGTATACCAGGCGTCGTATACAGGTAAGTAAGGGCAAGCTTCCAGCGCGCACCAGGATGCTGGTTGTTATTAATAGCATCCCGCGTAAAACGAACTGTGTCATGGTTATCCATGAAGGACATCATTAGATAAGGATCTTTATAGACAGATTCGTTTTGCTCAGAAACTGAAAATAGCATGTCCAAGGGCTGGCCTGGCTGAGCAAAGGCTGTCCGTAAAGGCTCCATTAGAGGGTAATTTAGAAATCCATCAATTTCAGTTTGATTATACTGAGCAATCTCTGCTGGCTCGTTGGATGGTACCTCTCCTAGAAGGTAAAAATCTTCTTTCATACTTTTAACTTCATGTGTAAATTCGGTCCAAAAATCGGCTGGTACATGATTGACTGAATCGAGCCGGTAGCCATCGATATTTGTCTCCGAAATCCACCATTTGGCAGCTTCCATTAAATAATCCCGCACCTCTGGATTATCATGGTTTAGATCTGGCAAACCTTCAAGCTGTTCCTGGTCACCTTGATTCGCTGAAAGACTATCTTCATGGAACCAGTCTTCTTTCGCAGGGTCGTTAACCCATTCATGCTCAGGAGATACAGAGTTGGCGACAAAGTCTAATATAATCTTGATATCTCGGTTATGCGCCTCTTCCACAAGCTGTTTGAACGTCTCAATTGAACCAAAGTGTTCTTCTGTTTTGTAATAATCGGTTACCCAGTAGCCATGATAGCCCATTGATGAATTATCAAAAATTGGCGTCAGCAAGATTGAAGTAAACCCCATATCCTTTATATAATCGAGCTGATCAATGATTCCCTGGAAGTCCCCACCCTGAAAAGCAGTCGGGTCCTTAGTGTTAACTTCGAAATTATTGCTGAAATCCCCATTATTAAATCGGTCAACCATCAAGAGATAAACCGTTTCATCCTGCAATTTCCGCTCTTCTTTTTCTGCCGCTCCCACAGGAATGCCTGTTAAAAGAAAAACAGCAGCAATGAGAGTTGAAAGCATTCCTTTTTTCATTTCTGCAGCTCCTTCAGAACACAAGCAAAGACACTGCAGCCTTTTGCTTGTTAGATTTATTTACTATTTGATTATCTTTTAAGGTACTCCCAGTCAAACCCGACATGCACCAAAAAAAGAGCATCAAAAAGAGGGCTAAGGTATATTTAATACTAGTCATAGCCACTCCTTATAATATCTCTTTTTCACCCAAAAAGCACCCCCCTAAGAAGAATAGTGGAGTGCCGCCTGGCTAATCAGTAATATTAATATTGTAATCTTTAAACCAGATATGTGTCTGCACTAAATATGCCAGCAGCTGAGGCCCCGTCATTAACTGGCCAAACCATGGTGTTTTAAATGCTGCACCTTCCGAGTCCATAATTGCACGAAGCTGATTCTTATCAAAAAACTCATGCAAAGCACTATGTGAATCTTGGAGACATTCATTTAAAAGCTGCAGAACCGCCTCGGTGTATTGTGGATGATGAGTTTTCGGATATGGACTCTTCTTACGGTATAAAACCTCATCGGGCAAAAGACCTTCAAGCGATTTTCTCAGAATTCCTTTTTCACGCCCTTTATACATTTTCATCTCCCAAGGGATATTCCATGCATACTCAACAAGCCGATGATCTGCAAACGGAACCCTAACCTCCAAACTGGCCCTCATACTCATCCTGTCCTTACGATCTAGCAACGTCGTCATAAACCAGGTTTGATTTAGATAAAATATTTCTCTCCTCCTAGCCTCTGCAGCACTCTCTCCTTCAAGGGCAGGGGTTTCCGCAACTGTCTGATTATACTTTTCCATAACATAGTCATCGAGTTTAAGCTTATCTGACCAATGATCCCGCAATAGCCCCTGCCTTTCTTTTGTTGAGCGCATCCAGGGAAAACCGCTTCTATTTAGATCATCTTCACGGTGAAACCATGGGTACCCGCCAAATATTTCATCAGCACATTCGCCGGACAAGCTGACTGTAAAGTCCTTTTTAACTTCTTTACAAAACCATAAGAGAGATGAGTCTATATCAGCCATTCCCGGTAAGTCTCTTGCGTGGACCGCTTCCTTTAGGTACTCAGCAAGCTGCTGCTGGGTAATGACACTGAAATTGTGGGCCGTATTAAAGGATTCCTGCATCTTATTAATCCAGGGCAAATCTGAATTAGGCTGAAATTCACTTTCCTTAAAATACTTTTCATTTTCTTCATACTCTATTGAGTAAGTATGAAATTTTCCTTTGCCTTCCTTTAAGTATTCATTAGCCGCAATCGCGGTAATTGCACTTGAATCAAGACCTCCTGATAAGAATGTACACAGCGGCACATCTGAAACAAGCTGTCTTGTCACTGCATCTCTTACTAAAAAGCCAACCTTTTCAGCAGTTTCTTCAATGGTGTCAGTATGTTTCTCACTTTTTACATTCCAGTAGCGCCATGTTTTCAGTCCATTCTTTGAAAAATTAAGGGCATGGCCTGGCCTTAGCTCTTTAATCCCTTTAAACACACCCGAACCGGGGGAACGCGAAGGACCAAGAGCGAAAACTTCGGAAAGTCCCTCTCTAGTTAGTTCAGCTTTCATATCAGGGTGTGCCAATAATGCCTTTAATTCTGAAGCGAAGATAAGGCCTGCTCCCAGCTCACTGTAAAATAAAGGCTTCACCCCAAGACGATCCCGGCCAATAAACAATTGCTCCTTTTGCTCATCCCAGACTGCGAATGCGAATATTCCGTTTAGATGCTCCAAACAGCTTTCCCCCCATTCAATATAGGAAGTCAGCAAAACTTCTGTATCGGAATGGCCTTCAAATGAATATCCTTTTAATAACAGGGTTTTTCTTAGATCTTCAGTATTATAAAGTTCGCCGTTATAGCAGATCGTATAGTGGTTGGAGCTTTTCTCCCTAGTCATAGGCTGTATTCCGCCTTCTGGGTCTACAACAATTAAGCGTTTATGGCCTAACGCGATGTTATGGCGGACCCATAAATTTGTATCGTCTGGGCCCCTAAATGCTAGTGTATCTGCCATTTTGGCTACTGTTTTTTGTTCATTTCTTAGGTCCCTTTTATAATTAACCCAACCGGTTATCCCGCACATTTTACTCATCCTTTCTGCTAAAAAGCGCTCAGTCTTTTTAAAACATATTTTCAACATATGCGAGTTCTGCATATATGGTTAATCGTCTATTTCCAGGGATGCCCAGTTATAAATTCTGATGAAACTGTCTAAAAAGGATGGTGAGGCATTTATTTTCGGAGGTAACTATGAATCAACAGCAACGTTCACAACTTTTAGAATCTCAGCTTCGTGCTTTTACTGAAGGTTCAATAGAAAACATTAATGAACAATGGGTATTTTTTGATGATGAAACAGAAGAAGCTCTCTTGCTTGATGACTATATACACCAGGAGATCGAGGTTTACCGTCATAACCGCTGGAAGAAGGGACTGCTTCTTAAAGAGGGAAAGATACAAACCGGGGCAAGTCTTATTGACCTAACAAATAATGATCCTGTTCGCATACGCAAGCAGCTTGTCTATTCGTTAGAGCGGTTGTTAGAAGAACTAAATGAGGATGCGTTTTTACACTTTATAACAACACTGAACAGCCTGCAATTCTCGATTTATGATTGCATTTACTGTTATAATCACTTAACCTTCCTTGCTCAAAGTGAAGGAAAAAGCGGCGTTAATTTTATTATGTTTGATAACCAGGAAGAGATCGCGAATGTTCAGCATCACTTTGATTATTTTGACCAGCAAAATGACCGATTTGAATTTACGTTAAGCTCTGGAAGACGGACACTGATTGAAAGAATATCCTGAATCTGCCTCACTATAAAATAGATAAAGAAGTCTGCCTATCAAGGGCAGACTTCTCTGTTTAAAATATATATCCCTGTCCAAACTCAGTTGGACTAACTGGCTTTTGAATATAAAATCCCTGTGCATAATGGCACTTTAACTCTTTTAATATATCAATTTGCTGCTTGGATTCTACTCCCTCAGCCACTACCTTTACATCAAGCCCCTGACCCATTGTG
This sequence comes from Mesobacillus harenae, assembly GCF_013343715.1. GTDB lineage: Bacteria > Bacillota > Bacilli > Bacillales > Cytobacillaceae > Mesobacillus_A > Mesobacillus_A harenae. Next base: position 168,932 of record NZ_JABUNR010000004.1, on the reverse strand, counting down.
ATGATAGCCCGGACAATGGCGATGTCGGATGGTTCTTGGTGCAGGTTATTAATGAAGGATTGATCAATTTTTAAAGTGTTGATGGGCAGGTGCTTCAAATAACTTAGTGATGAGTACCCCGTACCAAAATCATCAATTGACACTCTAACACCTAATTTTTGCAGGGATTTAATAACCGAAATACTATAATTAATATTTCTAAGCATTGTCCTCTCCGTAAGCTCCAGAGTTAAATACCTTGGGTCAAGCTGGCACTCTTCCAGAGCTGTTTTTACTGCATATACAAAATTAGGCTGCTGAAATTGGCTAGCTGCCACATTAACAGCAATTTGCAATTTCCCAAGGCCCTTTTTATGCCATTTCTTTGTCTGCCTGCAGGCTGTTTTGATTACCCATTGGCTAATGGGTTCAATTAGCCCTGTTTCTTCGGCTAACGGGATGAACTGATTGGGCGAGACAAGACCAAGTTTAGGATGATTCCAGCGGATTAGTGCTTCTCCTCCTGAAATTTGTCCAGTTTGCAGATCTATTAATGGCTGATAACACAGAAAGAATTCATTTTTCTGCAAAGCCTTTCGTAAACAACTTTCGAGTTCAAGCCTAATCATCGCTTCTCCGTTCATTTCGGTTGAAAAGAAGGTAATCCGATTACCGCCCTGCTGTTTTGACCGATTCATCGCAACATCCGCATTCTTTAATAATATATTTTCTTCTGCCCCGTCTTCTGGAAAAAGGCTGATCCCCAGACTTGCAGTTACGGAAAATTCCTTAGTTTCATAGACAATAGGCTTAGAGATCTCCTTAAGGATTCCTTTAGCAGCATTCATAGTTTCATCAAGGCTCACTTTCTTTTCAACCAAGATGATAAACTTATCCCCGCTAAATCTCCCCATAAATGTATCAGATCCTATGACTGACTTTATCCTTCCAGCTATTCCTTTAAGAATGAAGTCACCCGCATAATGGCCGAGGCTGTCGTTTATAAATTTAAAGCGGTCCAAGTCTAAAATTAAAACGGCTAGCTTTGAGTTTGTGATTCTAGCCTTGCGCACTCGTTCTTCCAGTCTCTCCATAAAGTTCATCCGGTTCGGCAGGCCTGTCTCATGGTCGTAATATGCCAACTGGATAATCTTTTCTTCCTTTTCTTTTTGGTCGTTGATATTCCTTCCAATTCCATATGTTCCAATTATCTGTTCTTCTACTATAATAGGCATCTTTTTTACTTGATACAGCTGCGCCCCTGTCTTCCCTTTAATTTCAAGGCTGTATGTTTGTTCAGCCCCTTTTAAGGCTGCTTCAAAAAGGGAATTTAACCGGGGCTTATCTTTAGAATTGAAGTAACTCACTGAGGTCTTTCCAAGTGCTTCTCGTTCTGTACACTCAAAGGTTTTAAGAAAAGCTGGATTCACGCTTGTTAATCGTCCTTCTAGATCAGTAGAATAAACAAAGTCTGTATTATTTTTAAAAAATGCTTGGAAATAATCACGGCTCTGTTTTTCAATAGAGCCATTGAATGGTAGGTCGCCTTCATATTTGCAGGAAGTTTTAGTGGCCATGATTTTCTCCAAATCTAGTATTTCTCCAATATCCCTGCTCTTAAAATACCATATTTTTCTTCCTCTAAATATTACAATTAAAAGAACAATTCAGGCACATTCATAAAATATACTAGTCACGGAAACTAGGACAGCCCGGTCCTTTTTTAAAAGAGGGCTTAACAGAGCCCTAAAAGAAAAAAGCTGCCTAAATGCGGCAGCTAATGCTAATTAAAACCAATCAAATCCTAATGGAAGGCTAAAACCTAGATAAAGTACAAGGACCAGGGCAATGGCGAACTGAATCCATAAAACGGATGCATTCTCATTCCGGCTTGTACGGGCGAGGATAATTTCAAATAGGGCAATTATCCAAAGCCCAACAGCGCTCTTTAAAATATAAAGCATGCTAATGGTGGTTAGATCGAAAAGCATCATAATTCCTGTTAATAGAATCAAAATGTAGAGCACTCTAAGTATCATTTGAACTATTTTGGCACCTTTGGCATTTCCGCCTTTTTGCAGCCCCAGGGCAACGAAAAATAGAATCAGCGCTAAAAGCCAGGCCGTAATATGGGCATGTGTCATCTGCATGTCCTCCTTATGTAAATTCTAAGTTATCATACCATATTCTCGGTAAAATGCATAAAATTCACCTATAATGACACATAATTTTATAATCTTTAATAGCCAACTTTATTGATCAATGTTCCAACTTTTTCAACTGTTATTTTAATTTCATCCCCGGATTTAAGATAACGTGGTGGATTGAAACCCTTGCCAACACCAGCAGGCGTCCCAGTTGCTATAATATCCCCAGCCTCAAGAGTCATACCCTTTGATAAGATAGATATAATCTCTTCAATTGGAAAAATAAACTGTTCTGTATTCGCATTTTGTCTGATTTCTCCGTTAACCGCCGTTTGTATATTCAACTGATTTGGATTTTTAACCACCGAAGAGTGAACAACCCATGGCCCAATTGGACAGGATGTATCAAGACTTTTCCCGATAAAAAACTGCTTATGCTTCGCCTGCAGGTCTCTTGCTGTTATATCGTTCACAATCGTATAGCCAAACACATAATCCAGTGCTTCTTCCTTCGAGATCCTCCGGCCTTTTTTCCCAATGATAACCGCAAGTTCACCTTCATAATCGAGCTCGCTGGTTACTTCGTGATGCGGCAAGATGGTTTGATTATGCCCAATAACTGAAGTCGGTGCCTTTGTGAAGACCATTATGTGTTCAGGTATATCGTCTTTGCTTCCCATCTCAATCGCATGTTCAGCATAATTCTTCCCCACACAGAAAATATTTTTAGCTGGCCTTGGGATTGGTGACTCTAATTCAACTGACTGAATCGGAAGATAATATTGATTTTCATCCGACTGCAAGTCTGCCCATTCTGCTAACGACTTTGCTTTATCCAGAAAAGCGTTTCCTTGGGAAATGCAGCCAAGCAAGGTATCAGGGATTTGATTTTCACCGTTTCGCTTTAGGTCTGTACGTCCCAACGGTAGTACCATATTGTCATCATTGCTTACTAGCCCTACAAATGAGCCCAATTGATCATTTGCTGTTACAAACTTCATACTCTCCACCTCTTTTTCTTCTATCACTTCCTTTTTTCGATACCAACCGTGTATATTCCTGTGTCCATCGAGATAAAATCTGTTCAATTCTGAGCCTCCGAACTATTTTTGAAACGTTTCAATAAATTGAATCAGCGCAGGGCCAAGCAACACGATAAACAAGCTGGGAAATATAAATAGTACAAGTGGAAAAAGCATTTTTATCGGTGCCTTCATAGCCGCTTCTTCTGCTCGCTGTTTTCTCTGTTCACGGACCTCATTTGATTGGACTCTTAAAACAAGAACCATGCCGATACCGAGCTTTTCGGCCTGTAAAATACTTCCAATGAAAGCGCGTACTTCATCAACACTTAAACGGTCCCTTATTCCTGATAAAGCCTCCCGCCTAGTTTTTCCAAGTCTCATTTCTTCTAGGCAGCGGTGAAATTCACTCGCAATCACTCCGCCTTTTTTCGATACCACTTTGTTGACGGCCGCATCAAAACCTAGCCCAGCCTCCAGGCTGACTGTCAGCAGGTCTAGGACGTCTGGCAGCTCCCGCAATGCATGATGATTTCTTGTTTTCATTTTTTGTTGTAAATAAAAATTAGGAAGCACAATTGCAACGACAATTCCTGTGATTATAAAAATCATTTTGGGACCGGCACCCACACCCAGAACCCAAGCATACCCGCCAAACGCGAGCGGAAGAGTGAAAAGAAGAGCGATTTGCAGCAGACGAAAGTCTACTGGCGTAATCCCAAACGGGCTGCCGGCCATCTGTAATTTTTTTTCTAGCTTTGCTTCTTTTTCCCCCGGCATTCTCCTTTTAAAACTTCTTTTAAAATCACTCCATATCGGCAAAATAAGCCGCCTAAATAATGATGGATGACTTTCCGCATCTCTGCCTGGAAGTTTCCCGTCCTTTCTGCCAGTTATGAAAGCTTCCATGCGCTGCTCAACATGCTGATTTTTTTCAGCTTTGCTTAATAATAGCCCGTATGAAAAAAGACTAATAAATAAAAAGAAGGTGAGGTACATCATGGCTGTTTACACCTCAATAGTCGTTATTTTTTTTATCAGCACTAAGCCGATCATCCCTGAAACAACTGCTGCAACCAAAAGTCCAATTCCGATTGGATGGCGGAACAGGGTACCAATATAATCTGGCTCAATTACATACAGGATAAAGGCCAAAACTATGGGCAATAACCCGATCACAATTCCTGACATTCTCCCTTGAGCTGTTAATGTCTTAATCTGCCTTTGGATTCTGGTCCGGTCACGAATCGTTTCGACGATTTTATCCAATACTGTCGCAAGGTTGCCGCCAACCTGTCTTTGAATTAAAATAGCCTGGATCATAAGGTCTAGATCCTCGCTAGGCATCCTTTCGTAAAGTTCAAGCAGAGATTCCTCAAGAGAACTTCCGTACTGCATTTCCTTCAAAAGGCGTTCAACTTCTTCCTTCACTGGGGACTGTGCTTCCTCCCCGACGGTTTTGAGGGCCTGCGGGAAACTGAAGCCTGCTCTGAGTGACCCTACAATAGTAGTAATCATATCTGGGAGGCTCTCATTAAATTTAACAAGCCTATCATGCTGTTTTTTCTTGATGTACCACTTGGGAATCCAGAGGCCTAGTAAGGCTCCAACTCCGACGAAAAGCCAGTTATCGGTCACTAGCCCAAATATACCACCCGTAAATCCAATACTGATCCATTGAAACAGAATATATTCTTCGGGCTTTAATGGGAGGCCGGAGCGAGCAATCGATACCTCGAGCTTATTATTCTTTTCTTTTGTAAGGACACTTTTTCGGATTCCATTCTTGGCAAGCTTCAGCTGATAAAAAACATTTAGCTGCTTGTTAGTAAGTTTTGTTTCGGGCGAAGTTAAGTACCTTTTCATTCTGTTCTCAATTCTTTTATCCGATCTGAGCAAAGTCCCAAATATAAAGGAAAACAAGAAAAAGCAAGTCAGCAAAAAAAAGACTAGAATAATATAAATCATCATGTCCATACCTCTGCTTCAATAAAGACGCTGGCTGGTATATGTATGTTTGATGCTTCAAATCTGTCATAAAATTTCGGCCTAACTCCTGTTGGCAATAATCTGCCAATGATTTTCCCTTCAGGAGTCATTCCATCCTGACTAAAAGAAAAAATATCTTGCAGAACGATTACATCACCTTCCATCCCTTGTACTTCGGTGATATTCACAATTTTGCGGGAACCATCCTTTAAACGGGTCTGCTGTATAATAAGGTCAATTGCACCGGAGATTTGCTCACGAATGGCTTTAACCGGAAGCTCAACCCCCGCAAGGAGAACCATGGTTTCAAGACGGGAAATCATGTCTCTCGGGCTATTTGAGTGACCGGTAGCAAGTGACCCATCGTGTCCTGTATTCATTGCCTGAAGCATATCTAGCGCTTCAGCTCCTCGGACTTCGCCAATCACAACCCGATCTGGCCTCATTCTCAAAGAATTTCTTACCAAGTCCCGAATTGTAATAGCTCCTTTTCCTTCAATATTAGGAGGACGTGACTCCAACGAGACAACATGATCTTGGCCCAGCTGAAGTTCTGCAGCATCCTCAATCGTTACGATCCGCTCATCTTCTGGTATAAAGTTTGATAAGACATTAAGTGTCGTCGTTTTTCCTGAACCTGTCCCACCACTGACAAATATATTTAGCCTTGCCTTGACACAGGCATCCAGAAAGATAGCCATTTCGCTTGTCAGGGTACCAAAGTTAACCAAATCTTCAATCTGAAATGGTTCTTTGGAAAATTTCCTGATTGTAATCGTTGGACCCTTCAAAGCCAACGGAGGGATAATTGCATTTACCCGCGATCCATCAGGAAGCCGCGCGTCAACCATCGGTGAGCTTTCATCGATTCTTCTCCCTATAGGTGCAACAATTTTTTCAATAACGCTCATAACATGCTCATTATCACGAAACTGTATGGCTGTCAGCACAAGCTTCCCTTTGCGTTCGCAATATACCTGATCAGGACCATTTACCATGACCTCGGAAACATCTTCATCCAGGAGAAGGGGGTTGATCGGACCGAATCCCGTTAAGTCATTGGCAAGCTCCTCAATAACTTTTTTTCGGTCAATATGTCCTCTAAAGGTCTCATTTTCCTTTATAATTTCGAGAGCCATGCTATCCAGCTGTTTTATGATCTCTTCTACATTGTCTTCCTTAAGCTCCGTTAAGATTTTTTTATGGAGCAGGTTTTTCAGTTCTTGGTGCTTATCATTCTTTTTCGGTGTATTTGCCTTTTTTAGCTCTGGCTTGATATTTTCTCTGAATGCCGTTCTGATATCACCATCTTTGACCTGAACAGGCTGGCTTTGCTGTGGTTTCCCAGGATTTGGTGATTCAGCTGACTGCTGATTTTTCTCCTGTATTCTGCTTAATAAACTCATACAAGCCGCCCTCCCTTCCTTCGTTTTCTCGGAAGTAATTTTGATAAGAAGGAAGATGAATTGTTAGTTGCCGGCACACTTATCTCTCTCCTTGTGCTTATCCGTTCAGCCATTTTAAATACAGCTTTCGCAACCTCTGATTTTCCTTGATTGATAACAAAAGGAATTCCGATATTAAGAGATTGAGAGCAGATTTGAAAATCGTTCGGGATATATATTGGCTCCTCTTCATTTAGAATTGCAGCTGCATCAGATGCTAATATGACACTTTGCATAGTCGATCGGTTAATAATGACTTTCACCTTTTCTCTCAACCCTAGAACCGAAAAGGTTTCTAACATTAGTTTCGTATTTTTTAAAGTTGCCATCTCAAGATTTGTCACGAGAAGTACCTGGTCTGCTTTTTCAATAAAATTAAGAGTGTTATCACTAAGCCCCACACTAGTGTCAACCAGCACGTAATCATATAAAGAAGCCATCAGATCTAAGATTAGGTTCGTATGCTCTTTTGTAACAAGGTCGGCGAATTCAGGCCGCTCAGGAGCTGCCAAAACCTTCACACCGCTTTCATGGCTGCTGATATAGCCTTGTAATCCATAGGGGTCAAGATTCTCAATTCCTTCTACCACTTCTTTGACGGTAAAAGCTGACTGCAGGTCTAAAGCAAGGCTGACGTCCCCAAATTGATAGTCTCCGTCCAATACACCCACGGACCGATTGTTTTTATAAAACGCAGCAGCTGTATTAACAGTCAGCGTCGTCCGACCCACGCCGCCCTTTGCACTGCAGACCGCTATAATTTCTCCTCGTTTCGGCGGATCTTGTCCAACTGCAGTTTGAGTTCGTTCCTGGCTCGCCATTACATTCACCTTCCCTATTGTTACAAATAATTATAATGCTGCTTCCTGTTCTGACTGCATTTCGGCGGTACTGCTCTCTGCTGGCGGACGCTGCTGCAGAATAAAGTGAATGCTTCCTTCCTGGCTTGAGTTTACCAGTTTGACAGAGTCACCTGGTGTTAATTCCAGCGTAACCGAGCTGTATTCTGCATATAACTCTTCTTTATCTTCAGGAGCTATAAGCTTCCTGCCGACAGCCAGAACCCTCACCTTTTCCAACAGGATGACAGACGATGCAGCCGTTTCATTTTTCTCATCCTTTTTGAGCTTTGTAAAAATAACATCAACCTCGTCTTCCGGTTCAATCAAATTCGAAACTGACTGAGTGAAGTTGACTCCCACTGATACGGCACGAAACCCTTCCCTAACCTTTCGCGAAACAAAAATTGTCTCGGATTTCTCGGATACGAGGCGATGAAGCATTACTGGCTCTCCTTCGATGATATCTGCCGTTGCGATCATTCCTGCGGCCTCATCTATGGTTTTAGCCGTTCCGGTGTGCACAGACTTTTCCGGTAACTGCTGCATTTCTAGTTTTTCTGCAGGGATCCGTTCATTTTTGCTGATTTGCTCTTTCGCGATGACTACTCCAATAGTGCTTTCAGCCGTTACGGTTTCTGCTGCATCGTACGACTTCATATACTGAAAGAATAATACCGTTGTAATAGCCCCCATAATAAGAGCTAGCAATAGGACTACTTTTGTCCGCACTTTTCTTCACCTACCTTGCTAATCGGATGCTGTAAGCACCTCTTAGAACGCTGCCGTCTTCTTGATAACCGGTTCCCGTCTTCTTAATGAACATCCCTTTTATGGATGTATCATTATGGCTCATCGGGTCTGTGATGTAAAAATACGCAAACCCGGTGATTTGGATTGATTTTAACTGGTTGCTGTCCTGCAGATAAGGCTTGTAGACAGGAATTAGAATTACTCGGGAGCATTCGCGGTCAATCGCCTGTTCATAAGTGAGTGAACATCCATTTATGCGTTCCTGAATGGAACTCCTAGTCTTGTCAGCTATGTTTCCGGTCTGTGTATCAATCACATCGTTTACCCTCAGTTCATCCTTATACCCAAACCGCAGATTATCTTCATAGGTATTTGCCCCTGGAACACCTAAAGCCAAAATACCAAAATTCCCTGTGTCAACGTCAGATGAGTCTACCTTTAATTGATAAGGCGTGTAATATTCGAGTGTGATCCGTTCATCAATTCCTAGAGGTGCAGCGCCTGCTGCTCTGCCCATTGCATTTAGTTCTGCTGATGCATCAGCGGGCACATTAATCGTGTCAAACCCAAATAGCCGCATAAAGTTTAGTGAGATCGGTTTAGAAAGACTAACCTCTACTCTTTTCTCCATTTCTATCCCCAAGCTTTGAAGGGAATCAGCTTCTCCATGGGAGGCCAGTATATCGTTGACAACAACCGTAACCTTTGCCTCTTGATTAGTGAGCTCCTGTGCCCCGGATAAAACTGCTGCATTCGCTGTTTTCTGCAGGTGGCTTTTCGTCATATAAATTAAGCTGCCGTCAAGTGCAAGTCCAGCCATTCCCATCAAACACATTAATGCCAGCGAGAACAAGAGCAGCACATTTCCTTGTTGACGGTTTAGCAGTTTTTTTACAATTCGGCTCAATTCATTGCACCTCACTCAACCCTTATGGTGGAATCTGTTGTGATGAATGTTGGAGACGGAAGGATACGTCCTAAAAGAGGAGTAAATAATTCTAAGGGATAAGTTAGAGTCACTGTCATGTAATCACCGGAATGCCGGACTGTTTCTTGCGGAGTTATTCCTACTTGAAGCTGGCTCGCATCGCCCAAATGAATATAATTCCGGGCAAACAATGTAATTTCTGCATCATTATCTCCTAGTGATCCTACACGTACCGTTTCCTGGGCAGCCTGGTGTAAATGCGCATAGGAATAAATTAATCGGCCCAAGTCAAAAATTCCAACGACTAACAAAAGAAGAATCGGTAGAATGAGGGCCATCTCAACCATTGATTGCCCACTTTCATCCTTCCTCATGAGAAGAAGCCTCCTGGTGTGACACTAATTGCAATGATTGCTCCTGCAGCGATAGCAATTCCGTATGGGTACGTTGTTTTCAGAGCTTCTTTATCCATAGTAAACGGGAATTTAACTCCATGCTTCACCCCAATAAACATGAATGCGAAATGGAGTAAGCGTGCTTTCGCGCCACTTCGGAATAATAGGACAAGGATCCCGATGATACCGCCAATAATCCCCATGTACAGGGCAGTCATAAGCACAAAGCCGGTCCCCTTTAGCGCACCGATTACGGCCAAAAGCTTTACGTCTCCTGCTCCCATTCCTCCCATAAAGTAAGGAATAAGCAGAATTGAAAATCCAACAACTGTTCCAGTCAACGTATCGGCAAGTCCTATCCAGCCCCCTGTTATAATATGGTACGCTAAGGCAATTACCAGAAACGGAAAAAGGACTTTGTTGTAAATTTTTCGTTCACGCCAGTCAGTAATGACACAAGTCGTCAACAAGATGATTAAAAAGAGATTAATCCACAATGGTCTTTCCCTCATTTCATAAAAAGGGTTTTTTATTGAAAAAGCCTTACGTGCGCACGCAAGGCTTTTCGGGTTGACTTAAAATTTTAATTACTAGAATGATTCCTAAACAATACCTTGTTAAAATTGATTTTATGTGCACCGAAAACAAATTATGGTGTAGTAGTTGTAGTAGCTCCAGCTCTACTTTGAACATTAGCAAGTACTTCATTGAACATTGTTTGAATTTCGTCACCTAAAAGGAACAAAACCGCTACTGCAGCCACTGCAATTACTCCTAACACTAATCCGTACTCTGTCATTCCTTGTCCTTGTTCTTCTGTAAATAACGCTTTCATTTTGTTTATCATTATCATCCAGCCCCTTAACTGTTTTTTAGTTGTAATGCATGTCCAACTTCGGTTTTTGTCCGCTGTATCGTACCCTCAGGGAGTTCGATGACAGATTTCGCACCTTTGTGATACTTTCCAATCGTTCTGGGCTGAACAGCTTCGTCAAGACCCACAATTTCATACTTCTCGTTTAAGTAGATTACATCGATGGGATAGTTCATGAAGTAGGTATGAATGGATCGGCAGGGTTTTATGTAAAGACCGTGACCTGCTGGCAGCTCTTTTGAAAACATCAGTCCTTTTAATCTAGTAAAAAAGGTGGCTGCTATTTTCATTGTGCTGCTTAGCTCCTCGCCATTGCTGTCATTCACGAGTCTCACAATTTACACCTCCATTCCCATAAAAATAAATAAACCCCGCCTTGACCGAAAGGGGGGTTAAGATACATATAACGCCCTTATCTTTCGGAAACTGGCTGGCGTAGTGCTTTTGCACCCTTAGCCCCTGTAGTTTTGCGTCGCTGGTTTTCACCAGGTTTGCCTTTATCGAGATTCAGCGTAATTCGACTGAACTCTTAAACACATCATAAAATGTAACATTTACCAACAAAATCCCCTAATATACCCTTTTTTCTCAATCAGGAAACCAAGTCTAAAGTACCTTTTTTTCGACATATTCCTTTCATCACCATATCCTTTTACCTACACTTTTGAATATAATTATCTGAATTTTTAAATAAATTGTAAAAATATGTTTATTTTTGCTCATTCCTAACATTAACCCTGTGTAAATATTAGTCTCTTAGACCCATAAAGCAACTTGTTTTTATGTGAGTATAGACTCATTTTTCACAAAAATAACTTCGCGACCCCCAAAAAATATTTAGAGATTTAGTCTATTTATTCTTTTTTCGCCATTTTTGACTCTCTAAATAGGTCACATTTCGCCAAACCCATTCAACCGGTCCAAAATGGTATCGATTTAACCACCAGTTGCTGAGAATAATCTGAAGAGCAAAAACTAGTACTGCGCCAACTGATCCTGTAAATAGTGAGACTTTTCCATAGTACCCAAGACCATAACCATAAAAAACTGTTGTTAACAGCACGGATTGAAATAAGTAATTTGAGATTGACATCCTTCCAACAGCTGCGAACGGCATAATCACCTTAACTACACGCTCATTGCATGCAAGAAAGGCAATTGAAATCGCATATGAAATAGCCAGAAAAACTCCGCCAAATAAGTCTTGAAAATAATCAGCTGCAGCTGTTTGTTCAAAAAAATACGGAAAGGATTTTAACAGCAGTCCAAAAGGCAGCAAAAATATCAATACATAGCACATTGGTCTTTTATAAAGATAAAAATTCCCAGCCCAATTATTTTTGGCTGCGCCCGCTCCAACTAAAAACAATGGGAGAATCGTTAGTATCAGAAAAAGAAACGAGGCTGGGTTATTCACTTGAAGCCAGTCGTGAATCCTTTGGTTCATTATTTCTATCCATTGGCCATTTTGATAAACAGCCACCGAGGTACTAGCCGCAACTGGATCACCAGTTGTTAAGTTTTCAGATGGTGCCATAGATTCAGCAGCAAATATCAGTAAGCCAAATAACAGATTGGGAATGCTGTATAGCAAAATCCCGCACCAGACTAACCCCCGGCTTGAGAGCCTAAGGAACAACAGCAAAAGCAGTCCGCATATGGCATAGGTAATAAGGATATCGCCATGCCAGACAAAAACCATATGAATGATCCCAATTATCAGCAGGAACAGAAGCCTTCTAACTGCTACTCTGTAGAACTGAAGGCCTTTTGCCAGGCTCCCCTCCTGAAACAAAACAATGCTATATCCAAACAGCAAAGCAAATAGCGGGTAAAAGCTCGCCTGGATAAATACATCAATAAAAATATATGTATAATGATTAAGGTCACCTGACCACCAAGCTAAAGGGTCTATATATAAAAAAGGCGCATGAAAAGAGATCATATTTACGAGTAAAATCCCTAACAATGCAATACCTCTCATGAGATCGAGCGATAAAAGCCTGGTTCGCCTTTTGGTTGTTGCCCTGGAGTTTTGATTCATTAAACTTCCTCATTTCTTGAAAGAGCTATTACTCTCATTATAGTCCATTTTCAGAACAGCATGAAGGCTGCCCCATAAGAGAGCAGCCTCAGCAATATATTTTGATAAACTTTACAAAGCCTGGTTAATTAACAAACTTGCCGGAGACACCATTCGATTCCCAGTATTCATTTCTTAAATAAACCTTTTGAATTTTTCCAGATGCTGTTTTTGGAAGTTCATCGACAAAAGTAACCCCTGTGATCGCTTTAAAGTGAGCCAGTTTTTCTCTAGAAAAAGCGATTAAGTCCTGAGTTGAAAGGTTATAATTTCCCCTCAATACTACATAAGCGTGAGGAGTTTCGCCCCATTTTTCATGGGGCACGGCAATAACGGCCGCTTCGAGCACACCAGGGTGATCATAAAGAACTCCCTCTACTTCTATCGAGGAAATATTTTCACCGCCGCTAATAATTACATCCTTTTTTCTGTCAACGATATCGATATTTCCATACTGGTCTACGTTGGCCATGTCTCCCGTATGCAGCCAGCCATTGCGGATCGCTTCGATTGTTGCTTCTTCATTTTTCCAATAGCCTTTCATTACTCCATTGCTTCTCGTAACAACCTCGCCAATTTCAGATCCGTCCTTGGCTACCTCTTGCCCAAGATCATTCACTACCTTAACTTCACAAGTTATCATTGGCACGCCCGCTTTTGATTTCATCCGGTACTGTTCCTCAATAGGCAGCTGTTTTAAATGGGAACGAATCGTGGAAATCGTGCTTAACGGGGTTGATTCTGTCATCCCATATACCTGGATAAATTCCCAGCCTAGTTCTTTTTCAACCTTCGTGACAAAGGCAGGCGGTGGTGCTGAGCCCGCAATGACGACTCGGACGGCTTGGTCAATGTTTGGAGCATGTTGCTCATTGTACTGCAGCAGGGAGTTCAACACTGTTGGCGCCATGTGCATAACTGAAACGCCGTGTTTTTTCACGAGTGAGAAAATGGCTTCTGGAGATGCCTTTCTTAAGCAAACCTGGGATGATCCATTGGCAGTATAGTAAAAAGGTGAGCCCCACCCGTTCACATGGAACATGGGCAGAACGTGTAGAAGCGTATCTTCATCAGACACCCGTAAATGATGCATCGTACTTAATGCGTGAATATAGTTGTTGCGATGAGTCAGCATTACCCCTTTTGGGTTGCCAGTCGTACCGCTTGTGTAAAGCAGGCTGCATACATCGTTTTCGTCTAGTAATTCTCGCTCGAAAGGTGAAGAGTTTTGGGTTTCCAGCCAGCTGTCATACCCAATCTCATTGGTTTCCCCCTCGTTATAATGAATAATAATTTTTTCTACTGTCGTTAGTTTATCTTTAATTGGTGAAATAAGCTGATATAACTCCTGATCAACAAATAAAATCTTAGATTCACTATGATTTAAAATAAACAAATAATCATCAGGCTTCAACCGGGTATTAAGCGGTACCATAATAGCACCAAGCTGAAAAACTCCATAAAAGCCCTCCAGCATTTCAACGGTGTTTGGGGCAAGGTAGGCAACTCTGTCACCCTTTTTGACACCAAGCTTTTTAAGGCCTGATGACAACTGATTCACACGACCGTTTAAATCCTTATACGAAAATACTCTGTCCTCATTATAGATTGCGGCCTTTTCCCCATAAAGTGAAACGGCCCGATCCAGAAATTGATTTAATATTAATGGTACATTCATAGTAACCCTCCTGATTTTATAGAATATTATGAATATACCTTATATTACCATAGTATCTTCCCTGTTAGTAGCACCGCTTTTGGCTAATTTTGTGCAGATTTACAGAGCCTGCAGAAAAGCCCAAAGTTTATGCACCACTCGCCGCCCATTACATACGATAATAGAGAAATCGCAAGAAAATATTTTACAGTCACAGGTTGTTACTTTTATAAATAAATTTTTAAAAGGGTGTTGCCCATCATGCCAGCTATCGTCGGTGCCGTGCAGGTCATCTCAATTGGTAACAGCTCCGTCTTCAACATTGGAGATGTTTATAAAATTTTACCTGTATCCAATGCGAAAACGTTCTCTGGTGCTGGATCGTTCAATACAGGTGACGGGCTGCAAGTTTATAATAATAAAAGCTCAACGAATACGTTTGATCAAGATGCTATTGATCAAGGGAATGTCGCAAATGCATAATTGCAGGTGATAAAAATGAATTTTTATATACAGCAAAACATTACAATAAATCTCTTAAAGGTAGATGCTGTCAGCAATTCATCCGTGCTGCAGATAGGAAGTGCAGGAATAATTAAACCAGCTTCATATTTATATAATACAGGGGGGTTCACACAGCCTGCGCCAGAGCCACAATCGCCAGCCGAGGATGGAACCAATGTAGAAGCCCCTGCTGTTCCCCTGGTTCCGCCGCAATAACTATACAGAGGGAGGTGCGGCCTTTGAGCAACAATTTCTATGAATATCTAAAGCAACTTCATACATTTATTGAGTCACAAGATCGGAGAATAAAAGAATTAGAAAGACTCGCCAAGAATTTTCAAGCTGAAATTACTCAATTAAAAGATAGAAATACGGTTCGTGTAGACAGAATTGAATATAAATTTGACCAGCTGAAGGTAGAAACACTTGAAGGCACCTTAAATATTGGGTTAAACCCCTCCGACCTTCAGGGAATAGAAGACTTTTCAGTCGACAATCAACAGATAAAAACTCCATTTTCACCCCAGGATCAATTTGAACGAACAGTAGAAGTAGAAAGAGAGCTTGACCAGTATATGCAAGAAAAACTTCCTTCGATTTTTAAAATGGCTCAAGAAAAATTAGAAATAAAAGTAGATGATTCCTATTTGGACTTTATTCGTCAAGATATTACAAAGCAGCTTCCTGAGCGGATTAACTTATATTTAAAAGAGGATGCCGCAAGCCGTTCTGGTTCTAGCAAGGACGAAAGCCAGAAATCAGTCATAGACAGATTAAAGCTTGAAATAGAAAATGGAGTCCTCTTATTCCTGAAACAGCTGCCAGATCAGGTGAAAGGAAGGAAAACAGAGTGAATTTTTATGTGTATAATCGGGATATTTCCGTTGGGGATATTAGAATTATTGGGGTCTCGACGTCCTCATTACTTCTGGTTGGTGATGCGCAGTCTATCCAATTGGCCTCAGCTTTTGATACTCCCCCAGAATCCTTGATAGTCGGGCCGTTTGTGCCTCTGACACCGGATGTAGGATAATGCTCAATCGAACTTCTAAGGTGAATAAAATTAATATAGCTACACTTGCCTTTTCCTCAGTTTTACAGATTGGAGACTCAACAATTATTAATGGGTTCTCGCGTGCCATCGCTGTCCAAAGAGAGGCCGAAATTTTCTATAGCAACGAAGGAAATTTTGATGCCTACTCGATTTTTCGTGAACCCATTCCACTTCCTGCCCTTAATGAAGCAGCGACAATGTTTACCCACCATCTTAATCCTGTTATAAAAGTGAATAGCATCGATATAATTGGTACTTCAGCTTCCTCGGTTATTCATATTGGCAATACGCAAAAAGTCAGCCTGGAGGCCAGGGTGAAACATATCCGCCAGCTTCTCCCTATGGAAGAAGAACAATCTCCTGACTAAAAGCATAGCCTGATTATAATAAAAATATTTAACGTTAAAGAAAAGGATGTTTTATCATGCCATCTATTGTCGGCCCAGTTCAGATCGTGAATGTCGGCGGCGGTATCGTTCAATTTGGAGACTCTCTTTATATATCCCCCAAAAGCAACTCTAAGTCCACTAGTGGCCAAGGGGCTTCTAATACCGGAGGTTTCATTATTACCAATAATGGAATCAATGCAAGCAACATGGTTGACCCTGACCTTGTTGATCAGCCGACACAAGGAAACGCATAACGTAAAAATTACTGGCGCGGTCATTGAGACTATCGCCTTTTTTTATGATTTGATTTTTTGAGAATCGGAAGTTTTGCTGCAGGCTGCTTTTTAATCCACCTTATATACTTTCGAATCCTCGGTTCCTCCTGTAAAGCTGTGATTGAATGGAAGTTTTCTGCAAGCTCTTTGTTAAAAAATAGTGCATGAATCTGTTTATGGCATGGAAGGCATAAATCGGCGGTTGTTCCAAAAGTCCCCCCCATTTCTTTGGGAATTAAATGATGGACAGTCGTTTGGACCGGCTCGCGCCCGCAAAGTTCACATCTTCCGTCTAAACGCTTTTTCGCCATTAAACATCACACTCCTAGCTTCTTTATTTAAAATATACCCGTTAACGCCAATCAAATATAAGCAGAATCTTCTTGAACAATCCCATCAAACCACACGTAAAGCCGTTGTTTGACTTCTATAAGCACTGGAAGCAGGAATTTTCTTTAATATTAAAAGCCAAAAGCACAGACTGCGGATAAACTCAAAAATACCCCTTAGGTTCCCTAAACAATGACAAAAGGCACCGAGAGAGTTCTCCGATGCCTTTTGTCGACCATCTGGGTAAAGCACAGACTAACTGTGCTCCGGCTTTTGATTTTAGTCTTCCAGGTGGATAATGTGCCCTCCATCAAAGAAAAACAGATATTTCTCGTTTACTTCACGTCTCCAGATCTTCTCAAGAGCCTTTGCATACAGGCTTATTTGAATCCGATAGCGTTCTGCCAAAATCGGCTGGGCTTGCGCAATGCCTCCTTTAAAACGGTCAGAAATTCCATCCGTTTTAAAGTCTAATAGCACCACACCCTCTTCGTCTTCAAATACACAGTCAATCACACCCTGGATAAAAATTTCTTCCTCTGTTCCCTTCCAGTCAGGGTAGACTTCTTCGGCGGGAAGGGACAGGTAAAATGGAACTTCCCTTTCAACTTTTTCAGCATCAAACAGACGCTTGCCAAGCTTCGTTTCAAAGAACTGAAGAATCCAGTTTAATTGAATAGCGTCCCTTTGCTCTTGAAGAAGCAGCTCCTGTTCTACCATTCTATCTAATAGCACTTGTAAGGCAGGCTCTGTTACAGGCATCGAGAGGTCAACATGCTGCATGACCATGTGCATAGCTGTTCCTCTTTCAGCAGGAGTCAATTTCTTTTCTTGCATGAATTTAGGTCGGTTCAAAATCGGCCGAGTGTATTGCCTCAGTAAATCTGTTCCGCTTTCATCATCTCGGGTCTCATAATTTCTCTTTAACTCGGAAACAGATTGTTTTGAGCGGTGTGAAGATGAAGCAGTATAAGGATATTTCCAAGCCAACTGCTGCTTCACTGTTTCCGAATGATTGGAAGCAATATCGACAGGTCGTCCAGTAGCAACAGAACTCATAGCATCGTCCTTCTCAAGACTTAGTTCCCCTGCCAAGGCTGCAGCTTCCTCCGAATGAATTACTTCAACGTGCCAGCGTGACTTATGTTCAGTTATTTCAGCAGGTGTTAGCGGATTTAAGCCTTTCCCTCCTCTGAGGGCATCGCAGTCCTGATGGCGCATTAGGGCCGGACCGACCCAATCCAAGTAACAACCTGCTGCAGCCCTGTCATAATCTTTTAACAGCCATTCAGTATGCTCGGCTGAAGCTGACCATTTTGCAAGCTGTTTCTCAGCACTTTTTACCGACCCAATTAAATAAAGCTTTTCCTTTGCTCTCGTTAAGGCTACATACAAAACTCTCATCTCTTCAGAGAGCATTTCGAGCTTCTTTTTGCGTTTAAATGCAAGCTGAGGCAAGGAAGGATAGGAGATTCTTTTTTCAGCGTTAACATACTTCGCAGCGAAGCCAAGCTCCTTATCAAGCATATAAGTCTTTTTTAAATCCATTGTATTAAATTGGCGGGCAAGCCCAGCCACAAATACGGCGGGAAACTCGAGACCCTTGCTGCTATGAATCGTCATAATCCTTACGACATCCTCTTGTTCACCAAGTGCTCTGGCAGCTCCTAAATCATCTCCGCGTTCCCTCATACGGTCAATAAAGCGCAGGAATCTAAATAGTCCCCTAAAAGAGGTAGATTCATACTGTCTAGCCCGATCATACAAGGCTCGAAGATTAGCTTGCCGCTGTTTGCCCCCTGGCATACCACCAGCAAAGTCATAAAATCTTGTTTCACGAAACAACTGCCAGATTAGGTCGGATACAGCTCCCTGTCTTGCCCGGGACCTCCATTCCTGAAGATTTTTTAAAAAAGGCTGAACTTTGGTATGAAGCTCCTCTGTCTGCTGGGTGGACGTTTGCCGGCAGAATACCGATAATGCTTCAAAAAAACTGCCACGTTTAAAAGCGACTCTAATTAAGCCAAGCTCCTCTTCATTTAAACCAACAATTGGTGAGCGGAGTACCCCTGCCAGCGGTATATCCTGGAGCGGATTATCAATCACCTTTAGCAGCGAAAGCATAACCGATACCTCGGTGGCGTCGAAATAACCTGTCGACAGGTTAGCGTATACAGGAATGCCTTGTTGCTTGAATTCTTCCATGATTTGCGGAGCCCATGTCATCGATCGAAGCAAAATGACAATATCCCTATACATGATTGGCTTGTCTGTATTTGTTTTCGTATTGAATACCGGCCTGCGGTTATCAACCATATCCCTGATTTTCGATGCCATTAAACGGGCCTCAAGCTGGGATTGCTCCATATCCTCACTGTCGAAGTCTGTATCCTCCGAACCCTCCTGAGCAGGAGAATCCTCTCGGTCTTCTAGGTCAATTACCAGTAATTCTGCAGGAAATGGATCATCGTCAGGGTATGGTGCACCTTTAATCAGTTCCGCGGCTTCATCATATACGATTTCACCGACCCTCTTACCCATAATTTGTTTAAAAAGATAATTAGTAGCATCAAGTACCTCGGCACGGCTGCGAAAGTTTCGGGCCAGATCAATCCTTAATCCAAAATTATCGCCTGCCGTCGTAAATCGTGTATATTTACCGAGAAATAGATTCGGTTCGGCTAGACGAAATCGGTAAATGGATTGTTTAACATCTCCAACCATGAACATGTTCCCGTTAGTTTCACTGTCTTTAGTAACCAAGCTTAAGATGGTTTCCTGAACCATATTTGTGTCTTGGTATTCGTCCACTAGTACCTCTGCAAACTGGTTCCGGTAAGATTGAGCTGCCTCCGATGGAAGATACTTTCCAGCATCCCCTGTTTCTCTACTGAGAATCTCGAGACAATAATGCTCTAAATCAGAAAAATCAACCAGACCTTTTTCTGCTTTATTCCTGCTGAACCTATCTGAAAAGACAGCGACCAGATTTACGAGTGTGTCGATGAGCGGGCTCATTTCACGAATATCTTTAATGAAGCTTTCCGGCTTTCTCGTGAATAAATCATTCTGTATTTCGCTGACAATTTTCTTTGCCCTATCCCTGATCTTTTGGGCACGATCTACCAGGTCTTTATCAAAATCATCACCGCGGCACGGCTTTGCTCTTGAAAAATCAACAGACTGCATGGCTGTATATAAGACTGTCCACGATTCGTTCAATGCTGTAAGCAAGGTTTCTACAAGATGAAGATCACTTATGAAGTTTTCCGCTCTTGGTGCCGGACCACCGGGGAGACTCGTCATTTCCAGCCCTTGTTGAAGCAGCTGCTTTGCTCCCTGCAGCTGAAGCTCAATATCGTTTCGTAAAATATCAGTAAGTTCAAGCTCGTCCATACTTGCATCCTCTTCTAAAGCATACATGGCTGCAATAGAATTTAAATACGCTGTCGGAGCTGGATTAGACCTTGCAAAATCATATAAATCAAGAATGATATCCTTTAAGGCATCATCGCTTCGGTCATTTGTGAACGTATCAACAAGCTTAAAGAATCCCTCATTTCCTGCCCTTCCATACTCTTCTTCAAAAAGATCGTCGATAACCTCATCTCTTAACAGCTGTGCCTCTGTTTGATCCGCCATCCGGAAGCCAGGATCGATGTCAATTTGATAATAGTATTTTCTAATAACCTCCAGACAAAAGGAATGCAAGGTTGAGATGGACGCTCTATTCAATAAACTTAGCTGTTTTCTTAAATGAACCGATTTCGGATCTTGATCAATTGCTTTTTCGAGTGCCTCACCAATTCGGTGCCTCATCTCAGCTGCTGACGCATTAGTAAAAGTTACAACTAAAAGCTGGTCCACATTGAGCGGCTCGGTTTCGGAAATCACCTTTTGAATAATCCTCTCAACTAAAACGGCTGTTTTTCCTGAGCCAGCGGCCGCTGCAACGAGGATATCCTGTTCCTTGGCCATAATTGCTTTCCATTGGTCATCAGTCCAGGTTGATGTTTCAGGCTTTTCCGGAATGACTGTTTTACTCATTTGCATTGTTCTCCTTTCCAATGGAAGCTAAAACATCCTCTTTTTTTCGCGAAGGCAAACTCCGATACTCATTGTGTTCGATTGACTGGTCAAACTGGCAGACCGCTTTAAAGGAACAGAATGTGCATGGGACTTTATTTTTCAATTTATATGGAGCGATGTCGACAACTCCGCTGATAATGTCGTTGCCTGTTTGGACATATTTGCCTCGAACAAAAGAGCGCAGACTGTTAAATTCCTGCTTGCTTGCTACCTTTGAACGCTTTGACAAGTTTCCATCCTTTTTGATTCCAGCTGAGATAATATTGGAATCCCCATCTTCAAGCGTTTGATCCATCAAACGAATGACATTTTGTTCGCCAAGCATAAGCCCGTTCATTTTAAACCTCTTTAATATTTCCTGTTCGATTTCGTCCATAGAAAGCAGTTTAGCTGAATTGATGACCGGATTGTGGACATGGAAATACAAAACACCAGCGGGGTCAGCTTCTGTTCCGACCAAATCCTTGGAATGTGTGACGATGATGTCTAGATAAGTGAGCATCTGCAAAGCCAAACCGTAATACACTTCTGTCATGCTAATATCTTTTTCACTCGACTTATAATCGATTACTCTCAGATAAACTCCGTTATCGTCAACTGCTTTATCCACTCTGTCGATTCTTCCGGCTAATTCCATTTTCACTCCATTTTTCAATGTAAATGATAAAGGAGGCAGCTTTCCGCTTCGCCCAAAACCAAGCTCTAAGCCAATCGGCGAAAAACCGCTTGCCTTAGCGTGCTCGCTTAATATATAGGAGGCACGGCTAATGATGCTTTCCAGCTTCCGTTTTATATAATGATGCCTGTTAGAGCTGAGCAGGATTTCGTTTTGCAGCCTTGGAGCAAGCCTTTCGACTGCCTCACGAGCTAGCTGCTCGCATTGCGATCTTGTCATATTTGACCAGGAAAGGTTCTGCTCCATCACAGCATCAGCAATATGCTTGAGTGCGGCATGGAATAGGTCGCCAATATCAGGCGCCTCTAACCTGAACACCTGTCTTTCCCTCAACTTGAGGCCATGTTGGGTGAAATGTGAAAAAGGACAGCTATGAAACAGTTCCATCCGTGAAACACTTGCCTCAATTTCATCCCCGTACAGCTCCTCACTTAACTGAGGTGACAGCGGCTTAGTCCGATTTTCATAGAACAAGCTTGAAAGAACCTTCCTGGCTGGCTCCTTCCAAACTGTATGGTTCATGTAATAGTTATACACATCCCACCAGAAATCATAGACAGGGTAAGATCGCTTCTTCAACTGCAGCTGTCCAGTCAGATAAGCTAAAGCGGTGTTTTCATTGGCTGCATATTCAAGCTGTTCGTTTTCGCCAAGCTCTGATGGATCCGGAACAAAGTAATGCTGCTGTACGTTTGGAAATAAGTCCATCATTCGCTTTATATAAACAGACGGCAACAGCGTTTTTCCTTCTTCATTGGCAATCGGATAACTTAGAAACAGCTTTTCCGACGGTATAGTAAAGGCTCTATAAGCAAAAAAATGCTCATCAAGCAGCCTGGTTTTGCTCCCAGGTGCAACTTTAATTCCTTTTGCTGATAAAAATTCACGATCTTCATCACCGAGTATGCCATCCTCCGGTACTTTAGCTGGCAAGACCCCTTCGTTCATCCCAATCACAAATGCTGCTTTAATTTCAGCCAGCCGGGATTTTTCTAAGTCCCCCGCGACGACCTGATCAATTGCTGGCGGTATAAGCGAGAATTCCATCGATTCAAAGCCTGCATCTAAAATACTGACAAATTGCTTAGCGGAAACTTGCTCATCACCAAGCATTTCAACAAATTCATCAAGCAAATGTATAACCGCATTCCAAGCCTGATCGTGTTCTCTAGCCTGAACGAGCTTTCCATTTTGTTCTGCCTGAAGTTTCCACTGCTCAAGCTTTGCCGGAATATCCAGCTCCTCGATGTATAAGTAGACTGCTTCACACAATTTTCGGGCCGTGTTTGCCTTTTTTATTCTTCGTGACATCCGTAGCATTGGAGCAGTAATCAGCAGACGCAAATCATTCAGTTCATTCTCAATTTCCTTTTCGGCATCTGTTTGAACTACATTATCAAATTCTAAACCTCTAATTCTCCGATAAATCCAGCGTTCTCGCTTCGTCCATTTATCACCTTGAATGCCATAAGCCAGCACATAGTTTTCCAGCCTGTCCATCTGCTCGCGAACCTTTGCTAAGTGAACATCCTTCTTGAAAAGCAAATCTGTTTTAACAGCCCTAAATATGGGTTCATAGCGCCAATTCCCTATAATAGTCTCAAGGCTTGAACGGACTAACTCAATTAAGGGATGATTTAACATGGTCCTTTTTTGATCGATAAAGTAAGGGATGCTGTAATCCTCCAGGATTGTTTCCAGAATATCGCGATAGTCATTGCTATTTCGCATTAAAACCGCTATATCTCTGTATCTGTACCCGCCATCCCTGACAAGCTCCTGTATCCTCCTGGCGACTCCCTCGATTTCCGCTCTTCGGTTAGCTGCCTGGCATAGATGGATGGCTGTTTCACCCTCATACCGGCTTGCCGGCCGTGAGTCAAAATGAAGTTCAAGATGCTTAAGGCTAGGGTCCTGCCAGCGCATTTGCTGGTCCAAATAAACTTCTTCCTCTAAAATAAGACCATTAGCCCGCACGATTTCATAAAGAGTATGGCAAGTTTCACCTGTCAGCCTGAACAAATCAAGTTCATCCGGTAACTCTTGCCCCTTAAATGGCTTGTCTAAAGGAAGTGTTATCGTAAGTCGCTTACAATGCCGCGCAAGCTGTTCAATAATCATGAATTCAAGTGGGGTAAAGCTGTAAAAGCCATCAATATAAACTTCAGCTTGCTGTAAGTAAAGGGATGAGGGGATTTTTTCAGCAAGTAGCCTGAAATAATCCTCAGAATCTATATACTTATCAAAAAGAGCTGATTCAAAATGCTGATAAATCAACTCAAGGTCATGCAGTTTTTCTTCTATGGCCTTTTGTCCCTCTGGAGTTTGAGCACCAGGAGATTCATAGTCGGCAAGACTTTCCGGATTAATCGAATAACGTTTAAATTCTACTAACATCTTTTCCATTTGCTGGATAAACCCATTTTTATCTGAAGCTTTTTGAAAAATCTTAAGCTCTTCTTTGTTATCCTCTATAATTTTACGAATCAGCATACTGATTCCGACACTAGTTAAGTGGTGGCGGCTAAAGCCTCCTGTTTCCTGCAGAATTCTCCAGGCGAGACGAGGCAAGCTATATACCTGAGCTCTGATCATTCCCCCCAGGCCCGGGGTCGTGGATAATCGGTATTCGGAAAGGAACGACATTTGTTCAGGAACAAGGTAGAGAATTGGATCACCTTGAGGTTTCTCGAAAAGCTTTTCCCTCATTTCCTCTAAACATAATTCTGTTTTCCCGCTTCCAGAACGTCCGTAAATTAATCGAACAGACATAAAGAACCCCTTCTCCCTGTGCTAAATTATATGTTTTCTATCTCTTCATTTTATCATAGAGCCCCATGAACAAAGAACAAAAGCGCAAACGCTCTTTAAGCAACGTCTGGACCGGAGCGCACCCTACTGAGAAAAAGAAAACACGAATCGATGTTGACTTATCGTAGAGAGGTGGCTTGAAAGTACCCCCATCGTTGGACGCCGAAGCTCAATGCGGACAACGCATTAAATTATCCGCGACTAAAGCTTTTATGAATCTTCCTGAAATGATGAAAAAAAGGGCCGCAATTCTGCGCCCTTTAAAGCCGTTCTCCTGCCCGATTAAAAGCAGGAAGTTTATAAGAATAGTATAGTTGTTTTTGACAGCAGTTTCTATTTTAAGATGACGTTAATTTTTTCCAAGCTAATATACTTGCATGGCTTGTAGCTGGCAGCAAAATCTGCTAAGCTTTCCCACCAAAAAATGAAGTCTAAACTAGACTAAATTATGCTTCGCACGAAGGGATAGGACATACTCACCTTATTTCCTTGAAATTGCTATGTAATCCCCGAATAGTAAAACGATGCATCCAAGAATAGGAATTCCAGCTCTTCCAAGGCGGCTACGTGTTCCTGCTTCATTACTCCAATAGTAGGAAAAGCATAAGCCCCTAAAGACAAGTTCACCCCCACTTCTTCATCAAAGCGGGGGTTCCTTCCTCTTTTATCAGACTGGCTCTATTAATCTTAAAGAGAACGAGTAGTCCGGTTAATGACCTTTTCGGACAATAGTTTAAGGCCTTAAATTCAGATTCACTATCCTCATTCCATACCGGCTTTGCCGAATAGGCCTCGCATTCGGGCTCACACACTTATTTCCTGTTTAGGCCATCTAAATAGCCTAAACCTACGAAAAAAGAGCCCCTTGAGGGACTCTTGATGCTATAAGCTTAAACATTATCATGTTCGCTGATGGGCGGCTCTGATAATATGCCCATGCCCTCAATATGCCGCTTGGCTTTTTCATCTCCCAGTACATAAATTTTTTCATATACCTTGTTTAACGTCTGGTCATATTCCTTATTCTCAGGGAGATCATTACGATAGGGGATATGGGCTGCCCCGAAGGTTTTTAAATCATCATCATAATTTTCACCGAGTAACCCCATCAAATCAGTCACTTCATCCTCATCAGCAAAAATTCTAAAGTTAGTATCTTCAATAGGCTGCTGCAGAACTTCACCTGTTTCTATATTTACATAATAGGTCTCTTTTCTGTTATCCAATGTATTCAACTCCTTTGGCTCCTTTTATATGGTTTACCACCTTTTTAGTATGTTTAATCTTTATATTGAAAAGGAGAACTTACTAGGATTTCAAAAGGCTAACCTATCTAGGTTTTTCGAATACCCTAACAATTGTGCCAACAATAATCTCTTGCTGTGATTCAATAACATGAATTAAGGGAATTTTGAGCTGTTCGATACCTAGGTGCTCCTAGCAAGATGCTCAGAAGCTAGCTCCTGGAGAAAATTCCCTTGGTGCTGGAGCTAGACGGTAGTCAATGTTCATCATTTCTTACCTTCAAAAAAGAACCCGATTTCGGATTCCCATCTCATACCACTGAAATTAATTATCTTTTCTTTATTGAATTATTTTCTATAAATAAACTAGCCATTCTTCAATTTAGAACTTTTATAAGTGCCTAAACGATAATAAAGATGTTTTCCAAATCGGAAAACATCTCTTTACTTCTTTTTATGACTGTCAGCATTTGAACCTGCTTTCTGATCGGGAAGCAGTTCTTCCGATGCCTCAAAGCTAAAGTCACGCTTGGTTTGTCCTGCAGCTTGACCCGGCTCACCGCTGTCGATAATCCCCATATATATATGGAAACCATATTCCGTTACAGTAATAATTACTGATGTTATCAGCGCAGCCGTTAAGGAAGGATAATATGGGTTACCAACCAATAGCACACCCATTAGCCATATGGTTATAAGAGATAGACCAAAATCTGCTGATGAAGCTGTTAAGTTATTTGTTTTTGGCAAAATCAATAAATCACCAGCAAAATAAGATACCAATGTTAGTGTGGCTGAGATTAGCAATACGGTCCCAAAGTCGACTCCATATAACAGCTGAAGAATAACAAAAACGACCGAGGTAATGAGTAAAAATTTCAATCCAAGGTTTAAAAGATGTCTCATTCAAAGCCTCCTTACCGTTTCTCCTATTATCTTTTATTAAAACGGTTAAGTTTATGCGAACATAATATCTTCTTGCTTGGATTTAACCTAGTAACGATCAATAGAAAATGAATCGGCCCGTCTATCTGTCTGGCTCAAGTTCTTTATTCAACGAATTCAATGCATTTTTAAAACCTGAGAAGATTACTTTTTACCCCTCGAAAATATTTTTTCCTTGGGAATCCATTACTTTCTCCGTTCTCATCCTGTTCCAATAAAGCAAGAGCTGTACTTTTTCCATAACCTGCTCCAGAATGGATAAGCGTTAAAAGATATCTGATAACCGTTTCACTTTATAGTGATACCTCGATCTTTGGATAAATGATTCTTTAACAAAGGGGAATCGTTTAGTTTTAATAATTGCCATTAACCCTTCCACTCTCCTTCTCATTCTTTCCTTAATATTCTAACTGCTTTACTATATGAAACTAAAAAAAGACTCGAATCGTGCCGAGTCCTTTCATACAAATAACAGCGTTAACAAATAGTAATTAATTATAAGAGAGATGTATTTCATCTAACGGCCAATACTTTAGGTTAACTGCTCCTACAACCTGATCTTCTGAGATAAATCCGAAATGCCGGCTGTCCCAGCTTCCAAGCCGGTTATCTCCAAGAACGAATAGCTTCCCTTCTGGGACCTTTTCATAGCCAGTTAGCTCCTCAAGGGTGAAATCTCCTGTTAAGGTACCTCCTAGTGTTTCTTCTTTATAGATGTCAAGGAAGGGTTCCTCTTTGTGGGTCCCATTGATAAACAAACGATCATCACGATATTCAATTTTATCCCCAGGCAGTCCAATTACCCTTTTAACGAAATCCTCACGTTTGCTTGCATGAAATACGATAATATCAAAATGTTTTAGGTCGCTGGTTTCATAGCCAAATTTACTGACAACCAATTTGTTTCCCTCTTTGAGGGTAGGCAGCATCGATTCTCCTTCAACCACGTAATTGGAAATAAAGAAAGTTCTAATAAAGGCGAAAATAATAATTCCGATCGCAAACGCTTTCAGCCATTCGATTCCTTCTTTCTTTACTTCAGTTTTCATTCACCCTTCCCCCATTCTTACACGGCTTTCTATTCAACATTATGGTCTTTTTCTGGTCTCATATTCATTCTTACTTCGATTCTTTTCCCAATATACCAAAGAATGATAATGACGGCTGTGACAATAGCTGTTCTTGCCGGATTAGTAATCAAGGCCTTAATATCATAACCCACAAAACCTACAGTAAATATCATGACCATTTTTCCAGCCAGCACAGCCAGCATATATTGAGCAGTACTAACTTTTGACAGTCCTGCCACCACATTTACGACAGCTGAAGGGGTGAAAGGGAAGCATAAAAGAAGAAATAGCGGTCCAAAACCATGGCGTTCAATCCAACTCATGGATTTGCGAATTTTCGGGTGTTTATGCAGCACCTTTAAAATTCGGCGCTGTCCATATTTTCTTATTAAAAAAAAGACTAGTAGTGCCCCGAGGCAAGCACCTGCCCAGGAAAACAGAAACCCCCACCAAAGACCAAAAGCATTCACATTAGCCATCACAAATAAAACGAGTGGCAGAAACGGCAGGAAAGCTTCAAGCATTGGCAGAAGAATTCCCGGGACAGGCCCGAAAGAACGGTACCTGTCGATTAGTTCCATTATATTTTCTACTGTTAGCCATTCTCTAATTGATCCGAAATCCATTGATAATCTCCTTGTAGTATCACCCTGGAGGCTTGGCTGTTACAGATTTGTGTTTAATCCAAGCTCGTACCATAAATTTACCTCTATATGACAATTGTACTCCTCTTTTTAGAAATTAGGAAATTAAATTTGTTATATAGTTCAGCTCGCTATAAAGGTTTTAAGGGCCTGTCTGTTGGCCTCAATATCAATAACGAGGACAGCTCCTGCACCGCTGACTCTTTGATTTTGAAAAGTTCCTTCGACCGGGATTCTTAACGTTTCAATCGTTTTTTCGTTTGCTGTTAATAATCCCCTTCCCATAAATAGCATGTCTCCTGTGTCCAGGTTGGTATTTACGAATGGAGTGATAACCCCAAGAAGTTTAGGCAGCTTTGGAATTGTTTGTATACTTGCTAGCTGTCCCGCTACCTCCTTGATAACATTCTGCTGTCTTTCTACCCTCCCAAAATCGCCAACAGCATCCTGCCTGAATCTAACGTAACCGAGGAGATGTTCGCCATCCAACTTTTGCAGCCCAGGCTGAAGTGTGACGCCAATATTTTCAGACATATGTTTCTCAACATTCACCTCTACCCCTTGAGGAAATGCTTCGTCAATCACTCTTACAAATCCTTCAAAATCAATAATCGCATAATACTGCATATCTACATCAAAATTTTCTTTTATGGTCTGCCTCAACAATTCAGGTCCGCCAATTGCATTTGCTGCGTTAATTTTATTCTTTCCATGCCCAGGAATGTCCACATAAGTATCTCTCATAATAGATGTTACCTTATAACTGCCCGTATCTGGATTATAATGGGCGATCATAATTGTATCAGCTCGAGCCTGTTCATCCCCCCGTGCATCGCTGCCAAGCAATAATATATTTGTAGCCCCGGATTCATCACGGTTGCCATTAAATTCATATTTTTCTTGATCTATTTCACTCGTTTGCGTGGAATCCGACACTCCTTGTCTATATTGGTAAATCGAGTAAATAATAGCTAATACAGCTATAAACAATAAAAAATACAGTATTTTCTTCGATTTCCCACTCTTTTTATGCTTTGGTTTATAACGATCGGATCTCATCGATAACCCCCTCCATATTATTTATTTAACTATATTGACAGTCCTAGTAAGAAAAAAGTTGCTATTTTTAGGGTAGATATAATTCCTCGCTTTATCCATTATCTTTTTATTTAGCAGTACAGGGATTACTAACGGAGTTGAAGTCTTTTTTTATCCTTTACCTATTAAAAAAATCCGCAAACCAAGCTGCGGAAAAATTGACTTTAATTTAGATGCTGTTTAAACCAATCAGCAATATAGTTTAGCCGGTGAATTCTCAAGCTAGGCCTACCACTTCTTGATAATTCATGATTGGCCTCAGGGAATCTTATGAATTTAACCTGTTTATTTTGCCGTTTTAAACTGATAAATAGTTGTTCCGCCTGTTCAATTGGACAACGCAAATCTTTTTCTCCATGCATAATAAGAAGAGGTGTATTGATGTTCTCGGCATATGCGAGCGGGGAATGCTTCCAAAGTGTTTTGATATCGCTCAACCCGGCTTTCATTTGCCATTCAGAAAAATAGTAGCCGATATCGCTTACGCCATAAAAGCTCACCCAGTTTGAGATAGATCTTTGGGTAACAGCGGCCTTAAAACGATTCGTGCGCCCAATGATCCAATTAGTCATAAACCCTCCGTAGCTCCCCCCAGTTACCCCGAGACGCGAGCTGTCAACCAAGTTGAAAGTTTTGACGGCGTAGTCCACTGCAGACATAATGTCATCGTAGTCACTTCCCCCATAGTCACCGCGAACGGCATCCACATGAGCCTGGCCATACCCGTGACTTCCCCTTGGATTTGTATAGAGGACGGAAAACCCCTGAGCAGCAAGGATTTGAAATTCATGAAAATATGAATTTGCATACATCATATGCGGTCCGCCATGAATTTCCAAAACGAGCGGATACTTTTCACCTTGTTTTACCTCTATCGGCTTCATTAGCCACCCGTGAAGCGAAGCTCCGTCTTTTCCCATAAAGTCTGTCTCTTCCGGTTCAGAAAGAATAACTTCATTCATAAAGGATTCATTTACCGCAGTCATCTGTTCCAAGCTGCCTGATGGCACATCGAGTAAAAAAAGTTCTCCCGGTAAAGAAGGCCTGCTAATGGCAGCGACTATTTTTTGATTTTGGGCATCCAAGGAGAACCCATAAACGTGCTGCTGATCGAGCAGCGCTGGATAGAATTCACCATCTAGGTTCCCGAAGTAAATAACTGTGTTTCCCCGGTCAGAGGCAAGAAAATAAAAGCTGCTGCTGTCATAGCTCCATAAGACGCCAGGGGTAACTGCTCCTTGCTGAATATCCCCAATAGCATAATCCCCCGTCAGCAGATCCATTTCCTCTGTAAGGCAGCTAATTCCTTTTGTTTCTGTATTGTATGTCCAGAGCTTCGATAAGGTTGCATTTTCATGCTCTCGTTTGTGACCAATGAACCCTATGTATTTTCCATCAGGAGAAAAGGTTACACTCCCAAACTGACCTGATTCATTTGTAAGCTGATCAATTTCTTTTGTCTCAGCATGAATCAACAGAACATGACTATTAAAAGACAGATCCCGATTTTGTGCCATGTCGGCGGTCGCTGCAATCCACTGTCCGCTGGGGGACCAACTCTGCAAATGGTAGTCTGTTCTTCCATCTGTCAATTGTCGAATAGCTCCTGTTTCGATACTTACAATAGCAATCTGCAGGTTTTTACCCTCCCAAAAACCGGAGGAATCGGATTTATATTTCATAATATCCACTTCAAGGGGAACCACAGTCTCTTTTTCTTTTATATTTTCTTCTGTCTCCATAACAGACTCATTCATTTTTAGGGAAGCTGTAAACGCGATCTCCTCGCCAGTTGGTGACCAGACAGGATTCCTGGCCCCATTTTTGCACGCAGTCAGTTTTCTGGCCTCACCGCCGCTAGAATGTAACATATAAATCTGATCCTTGCCGCTGCGATTCGAAACGAACGCAATTTTACTTCCATCAGGAGACCAGCGCGGTGAATGGTTTCGGTCTGCCCCAAAAGTCCATTGCCGGCTGGGTCCTTTATCTGCCATATCTAAATAGAAAAGGTTTGAAGAATAGCCATCATTATCCTCTTGCAGCCTAGTTTCAACGTACACGCACTTTTTTCCATCAGGAGACAGCCGCGGGTCTGCCACAGATTTTATTTTATATAAATCTTCTGGTGTAATTTTTCTTTTTTTGCTCAAGCAAACGTCACCCTTCCTAATTAGCTCCATTAAATCATTTCGTTATCAGAAATAAATCCCCTGCTTTTTCTGCTCATTTCACCTTGGAATTTTTCTTTTAAACATGGCAATGCTGAGTATAACCTATATATTTATTTATTTCTAAAAATATCTTGCATAGATGGCATTTTTTCAGTACGATTATAACGAACATACGTTCCGTATTTTACTTAGGAGTGACTGGAAATGACGAGGATCCCCGAAAATGAGCGCAATATAATGGAGCAGGCAATCTACCTCCCGATGGTATTGACCGTGTTAAACCGCGATCGCCTAATAGTGGAAAAAAGCCCTTTTAAGCTGAAGGAGCCCTATCTTGAATTAATTGAAGAAACGATGAAGGTGATTCAAAAGGAATTACATGAGGCAAAACTTTTCATGAGGCAAAATAAACTTCGCGTTGAGGAACTCAAACGGGATGAATCATTTACTATGTATCTTTTCTTATTCAAAGGCTACGAGGAGCAGCATAATTATTTTAACCCGAGGATTCGGAATAAAGTTCAGGAGCTGCTCAAGCATTACTTATTTAAGAGACACATTCTTTTCCATACAAAAACAGAAGCCTAGCTGTGCGCTTCGTCTTCTGTCCTTAAATGTATTAATACGGGTTTGGATAATTTCCGGGCGGGTATTCCAAATGTCTCTGCCCCCTAAACATATAAGATGCTTTTTTCTCTGTTTCCTCCATACGCTGTGTAAGCCTCGTTCTTAATAAGGCTGTTCTTAACAACTGGTTTTCCAGAGAATGATAGGATATCGGCAGCGTGAAACTCTTCTTATTCCTAAAAAGCACTTCTGAGGTATGAGTATCTATACGTCTATGGTCCAATACATGCCCATGTGAAATCCATATACATTGAGGGTTCGTTGGTGAAGTGGTCGGCAAAAAGTAGATGAAGCTGTTAGGATCAATGATGATTGGGACTTTATGAGTAATTCCTGTAAGCTGCCTTGTTCCATCCTTTCTTCCCTCATAACTTGAGCCGAAATACTGACAGCTTTTTTTAATAATGTCAATTGGTTTATATGGTGATAAAAATTCATCCTCATATTCAATTACTTGCGAATAAATTTTGCTCCCATACGGAACAGGTAATACCAACATCGTATAGGGATTAACCTCATATTCCTCAATATGGCTTCTATGTTCCCTTATCATTTGTTCCTCTCCTTGGCTTGCAGTATCCCACAAAATTATCATATCATTTGCTTTTCAAGTTTTATTAAAATTGTATTAAAGTTCGGATTATATTCACAATTCAATAATTCAATTAAAATTTTCTAAAAATTTAAAAAATTAGTTGATTATCTTTCCCTAACTCCATATAATATAAAAAAGGTCTAAGAGGTGAGTTCGATGAAGGAAAGATCATATTCTGAAATAATGAGAGCCAGTGTTATGAAGCAGAAGCAGTCTAAGAAAACCTTTGTTATGGATATATACATTGATATGCTTATTTCTGAAATTAACCTGAACGTTCAAAAGGAAAAGCTCTTAAACCGCATCGACCAGGCCATTGATGAAAAAGATCGGGAGTCGTTCTTGTCGCTCACAGAGGAACTGAAGTATTTAAACAAAAAATTTGGAACGTAAGTATTTTATTATTTTGGCTCTTTTCAAAAGATTGTTGTTTTTGCAGAGTTGTGAAAACAAAATTTGATTGGAGCGGAAGATGCGAGACTCCTCGAAAATAGCTATCGCATTTCCTTCGTGCGTGGGAAAATTCGAGGATGCCCAATCAATGTCCAGCGGGATCAGCGGGACAGGTGAGACCCCGCAGGCGCCAATGCCAATGCGCCGAGGAGGCTCACCGCCCGCCCCGCGGAAAGCGAGCATCTAAAGCGAAAACCAACGACTGCATTTGTTAAATAGCAACAAAGTTTACGAAAACAGCCATTATTGTTAATTTATCGCCATGATTTCCCTGTGATGAAGAGTAAACAAAGTGTCCTAAGCCATTTGCTTAAACCCTCAAGTCCATCAAAAATATATTTAGCAAACAATAAAAAAGGGCCTCAGGGGCCTTTTTTATTGTTCTAAATTCCTTTTCTGGACCTCAAATTCCTCGAGCATCGAAATGCGTTCCAACATGGTAGGGTGGCCATATCTGAACACTTTTACAAGCGTAGGCGGGTTAACCTGGCTTAACCCTGCTTTAGTCAGTTCCTGAAAGGCCATTATCGCTGCATCCGGGTTTTCTGTCATTTCAATCGCAAATCTGTCTGCTCTCGCTTCCTGGTAACGTGATACAAAATTGGTAAGCGGACTGGCAGCAAACATAAACATAGACAGAATCAGCAGAAATAGCGGAAGAGACCTGATATCTCCAATAGCCCCTACTTTTAGCTCTTTACCCCAGCGACCTATCGCCCAGTTCATTAAGCGGGCTGTCAAATACAGACCGACCAAAGATAGTAGCAAGTAACCGGCAATCCCGGTATATAAATGTTTTTCCACATAGTGGGCCATTTCATGCGCCATAATAAATAGAATTTGGTCGTCATTCAACCTGTTCAGCGTAGTATCCCATAAGACAATTCTGGAATTGGAACCTATTCCCGTTACATATGCATTCAAAGCATTTGTCTTCTCAGCCATATTCACTTCAAACACATGTTCAGCTGGAATATGTGCTTCGTTTGCCAGCGTTAAGATTTTCGTCTCCAGTTCCTTATCCTTCAACGGATAAAAATCATTGTATAGCGGATCAATTATGACCGGCTGCAAAAACATGATAAATAATGTAAATGGAACAGACAAAAGCCAGGCATACAGCCACCATAGCTTATTACTTTTATTAATCAGCCAGTATAATACCCCTACGATCACAAACATCATCCCATAGTTAACCCAGAAGTCGATTAACTCATCCTTCATCCACGATGAAAAATTCTGGGTCGATATGTTATAGGTTTTTGACAAGGTATAACTAATATAGCTAAGAGGAAAAGTTGCTAAATAAGCAAAAAACGAAAGCCAAATAAGATAGACAGCAGTCTGGACGGCTTTGTACGGGGACGTCTCTTCCCCCCAGCGTTTGAAGGCTTTAGAAAAGCCAAACAGTAATATCAGAAAATAAAAAAGCCACTCAAACGGTGTTGATAGAAAAAAAAGCAAATTCCTTATCTTTGAATACTCCTCGCTCAGCATTAACTCCCTGCTATTTAAAAATGTGGCAGGGTCTGCCCTAGAACCTTCAAGTTCAAACGGTAAGCTGGTATCTGCAAAATAAAAAATATACCAGTACATGGCAAACCCATACAAGATATAGGATAACACCGAATAAAAGGCCATTTTTCTTACCACAGCTATTCCCCCTTTTCGTACAACCATTCTATACTTATTTTAAGTCTAAAATAAATAATTAGAACAACAAATAAGAAAAACCGGGCAAAAACCGTAACAGTTCCGTTTCCCATCACAAACATTAAAAATGCAAGTTAAAGTGAATAACAATTCCAGATCAAATTGTCACTCATTTATTATTGGTGCAAAACCATTTGGGTGGTAATTACATGGAAATTCGTATAGGGAAATGCACCCCGAATTGTAGAGGTTAAATGGCCGTAGTACCTCCCACAATTTTACCCTTAATTTGATAGACAATTTATCTTACAAAAAGCATTTAAAAATAAGCAACTCAAAACCGGCCACTTGAGCAGGGCCGGTTTTGTATTATTTAATATTCAGTCTGTGTTAGGGTTCATTTTTGAATATTCGGCTGCGTCGGTTGAAGCGCTTAGTCGGAAATCAACAGATCCAAGTTAAAAGAAAACAGAGTAAGCTGAAAGGACAGCAATCGAACCAATAACGACTACAATAACATTGGCACCGAGGAAGGCTGCTATAAACGCAGCGGCTGCCCCAATAATTCCATACCAGATGTCCTCCTGAATAAATAGGATAGCAGGGAATATGAGCGCACCAAGAGTCGCATATGGAACATTTTTTAGCACCCCTTGCCAAAAAGCCGGCAATTCCTTGCCCTTAAACATAACAAATGGCAGCATTCTTGGGATATAGGTTACTGCCGCCATACCAATGATCATAAGAATAATTTCTCTATTCAACCCTGCTCAGCCTCCCCTGCCTTTTCAGCGTCTCCACTGCTTCAACTAGCACCGCTGATAAAAGAGTCGCTGCAACAATAGCCCAGCCCGTTGACATCAAGTCCGCAAGAGTGAAGATGGAACTAAACGCAGCAGCAATTGCTGCTAAGTACAAAACCTTCATGCTTCCTTTTATAGATGGAACCAACAGACCAATAAACATTGCATACAGGGCAACTGACATACTTTCCTGCAGGGATTGAGGCAGACCAGCTCCTACTATAAAACCAACACCAGAGTTAACGACCCAGCTCGAATAGGCAACTAAGCTGAGACCAAGCATATAGCCTGTCGTAACAGAACCTTCTCTTGTTGCGGCAACCGAGAAGGTTTCGTCCGTTATACCAAAAGAATATAACATCTTATTACCTACTGGCTCATCTTCACTTTTTTCATTTAGAGAAGCGGACATTAAAAAATGTCTTATATTAACAATGAAGGTTGTAAGTATGATTTCGAACATCCCTATACCCTGTACTAGCAGGCTTAAGGCAATATACTGAGATGCACCAGCAAATACAAGCAGGCTCATCATGACTGTTTCACCTAAGGTCAGGCCTGTCGTTTTTGCTAAAAGACCAAAGGTTAAAGCAACCGGGAAGTACCCAATGCCTATACTAATCCCAGACTGCACACCTTTTTTGAATTCTGAAGCTGATGTCTTCTCAAGAGCCAACTCGCCCATTGTGGTCACCATCCAATTTCCCATAAATATACTCTGCCTATAAAATATGTACTATAATAAACTAAAAGAATGCTATAATGAAACTATTATAACTTATTATACATATGTACGTTATATTGTACAATTGTTTTGGAGGAAAATATGGAAAATATCCAACAAAATATCAGCCGAAACTTAAGGGCAATCCGAAAATCCAGAGGTTTAAGCCTTGACCAAACCGCAGACCTGACAGGAGTGAGTAAAGGAATGCTTGGCCAAGTAGAGCGTGGCGAATCCAATCCAACAGTTACTACTCTCTGGAAAATTGCTACTGGACTGCAAATCTCCTTTTCTACACTGATTAAAGAGGAACCCTCAGGTGTTCATATTATCCACCAGGATCAGATCGAATCTGTAATGGAACAGGGCGGAGATTACAGGGTATACCCGATCTTCCCTTTTGACCCGCGAAAGAAGTTTGAAATTTTTACAATTGAAATTGAATCTGGCTGTAAACAGGATTCCGATAAGCATAATGATGGAGTAGAAGAATATATAACAGTTATCTCCGGTGAGCTTGAACTGGTTATCGGACGGGAGACCTATCAGATCCCCGCGGGCAGCTCGATCCGCTTTAATGCCAATCAGCAACATTCTTACCACAGCCGCAGCAGTCAAATGACACGATTTCAGGTTGTCATGTATTACTCTTAAAGATTTTCATGCATTAAAAGCAAAAGCGCAAATAAACTGAAGGAAAGCGGCAAAATTGACTCGGTGCTAATTTATCGCAGGAAGGTTAGCAAATTTCACTAGTCACTGATCGAATGCGAACAGCCCCTAAACGCAGAGAAAGACACATGGTATGTTCCCATGTGTCTTTGTTAGATTTAAATGAGAATTGCCTTATCACTGCTCATCTTTTCTCCGCGGATTCGCTGGAACTCTGCAAGAAGTTTATCAACAGATAAGGCTTCTTTTTCCTGTTCCTCTGCCTCAAAAATGACTTGTCCCTGGTCCATCATAATCAGGCGGTTCCCTAAATCTAATGCTTGCTGCATGTTGTGGGTAACCATCAAGGTAGTCAGGCCGTACTTTTCTACTATTTCTTTTGTCAGTTGTGTTACAAGCTCAGCTCTTGATGGATCAAGCGCAGCAGTATGCTCATCAAGCAGGAGAATTTTCGGTTCGGTAAAAGTAGCCATCAAAAGAGACAAGGCTTGACGTTCTCCTCCGGACAGAAGTCCCACCTTTGCCTCAAGACGGTTTTCTAGACCAAGATGGAGATTTTCAAGCGTTTCCTTAAAAAAGGAGCGCTTCTTTTTTGAAACTCCGAGGGCCATTCCACGCTTCTTCATTCTTCCATATGCAATCGCCATATTTTCCTCAATTGTCATGGAAGGAGCTGTTCCTGCCATAGGATCTTGGAAGACTCTGCCAATCAATGAGGCACGTCTATGCTCACTTACTTGAGTGACATTCTTGCCATCAACCTTTACCACACCTAGATCAGGAAAAATCTTGCCTGATATGACGCTCATTAGCGTTGATTTTCCAGCTCCATTACTTCCAATAACAGTGACAAAATCACCTTGCTTAAGATCTAAATTCACATGATCAAGTGCAATCTTCTCATCTGGTGTACCTTCGTTAAAAACCTTATAAATCTGTCTTAACTGCAGCAAGGCTTTGCCCCCTCTCTTCAAAAGCAGCATCGTCTTTTTCCTGTGCTCTTGCCAGGCGTTTTTTTCTTCGCTTCTTCTCTCGTTGTTTATCGAGTATTTTAGGGAAAATAAGTGCACTGACGACAATGCAAGCTGTGATTAATTTCATGTCTCCCGTTTCAAGGAATTCAACCCTCAATGCGAGAGAAACGATAATTCTGTATAATATAGCGCCTCCAATTACTGCAATCGTCGCACGTATAATATTCTTTGCTCCAAAAACTGCTTCACCGATAATAACAGATGCCAAGCCAATGATGATCATACCGATTCCCATGCCCGCATCACTGAAGCCGTTGTACTGCGCAATTAAAGCTCCAGAAAATGCAACAAGTGCGTTAGAAAGGCCAAGCCCGATTATTTTAAGAAAGTCTGTATCAGCTGAAAAGCTTTTAACCATTGTTTCATTATCTCCGGTTGCTCTGATAGCCAGCCCAAGGTCTGTTTTAAAGAACCAGTCAAACACAAATTTAATGACCAGTGCTAGCAGCATCATGATCATGATAACTGCCCACGTTTTCGGAATAAAGTTAGAAACCCCGATTGCTGCTAAGCCGGCTTGAATTCCATCATCAATTCCAAGGCTTTTCCAGAAATCTGTAATCTTCGTGATCACAGTTTCTTCAGCTAAAAGCGGGACATTGGATTTTCCCATAATTCTCAGATTAATAGAATATAGAGCAATCATCATTAAAATACCAGACAATAATGGGTTGATTTTTCCCTTTGTGTGTAAAAGCCCGGTAATACATCCTGCTAAAAAACCTGCCAAAAGCGCTGCGCCTGTTGCCAAAAATGGGTTGACTCCTGAGACAATAAGTACCGCAGCTACCGCAGCACCGGTTACAAAACTGCCATCGACCGTTAAGTCTGGAAAATCTAATATCCTAAAAGATAAATATACACCTAAGGCCATTAAAGCATAGATAAACCCTGCCTCTACTGACGTAAAAATTGCTGTTGGCATGCTACCTCTTCCTTTCCACAAAGCTAAAGCTGAAACTCTGGCTGTTTAGCTCCAGCGGAAACCTAACTTTAAGATTAGCCGGAGCCTTTTTGAATTATTTAATCAACATTTTCATTATCTATTAAATTTACAAAGCTTTTATTCGGTAAATTCCGCTAGATCGTTCCACTCGTCTTTTATATCAACATTCATTTCTTCAGCTGCTTTTTTGTTGATCAACAGCTTTAAGTTTTGCGGGTATTGAACTGGCGATTCTTCAGCTGTCTTCTCACCTTTTAAAATCTTTGCTGCGATTTGTCCAGCCTCATAACCAATATCTTTATAATCAAACCCGTAAGCTGCAAATCCTCCGCGTTTAACGGAATCAAGCTCACCAACAAACAATGGGATGTCATTGTCATTCGCTACTTGGATAACAGATTCCAATGCTGAAACAACTGTGTTGTCCGTAATAACATAAATAACATCTGCTTTTCCTACTAATGATTCAGCTGCTTGTTTGGCCTCAGAAGAATTGGATACGGTAGCCTCAACAAGCTTAAGATCGGTCCCAGTCATGGCTTCTTTCACAAGTTCAATCTGTGCAGTTGAATTTTGCTCGCCTGCGTTATAAATTACTCCGACATTCTTTGCGGAGAAATGCTCACTGATGAATTTAACTGTATTAGGAATCGCATCCGGATGAGTGTCAGTTGTTCCCGTTACGTTACCGCCAGGATTTTCAAATGAACTGACCAGTCCTGCTCCTAGAGGATCCGTCACAGATGTAAACACGATCGGAATATCTTTTGTTGCATTCAATGCACCAAGAGCACTTGGCGTAGAGTTGGCAAAAATTAAGTCCACATTATCCCCAACAAAGTTTTGGGCGATTGGAAGGGTATTGTTCGTATCACCCTGTGCGTTTTGCACATCATATTCAACATTAAGGCCTTCATCTTCTAGGGCCTCCTTAAATCCTTCATAAGCAGCATCAAGAGAAGGATGTTCAACAATTTGAGAAACGCCAACATTATACGTTTTTGCTTCCCCTTCTCCGTTTCCTCCTTCACCGTCAGAACTTTCTGAACCACAAGCACTTAACATAACAGCACTTAAAAGCCCTGCTGCTGCTGCAATTCTCCATTTTTTCAACATTATATATCCCCCTTATTTCTATCTTCTATCATTATACTTTTTTACTTAAACGCTTTTATGCTTTTATTCACTAAATTATAATGCTATAACATACTTAATTTCAAGCTTTTTCACTAAATTTTTAGAAAAGTTGAAGAAGCACATTGTATTCTTGATATATATTAATAGCCCGAGTACTGATAAACACTTGTAGATGGAATTTAATCAGGAGATTACTATATTTCTTCTAAAGTTTAATAAGATATTTTATTTATTGCCTAACCGTATACGCTTATCTCCTGTTGCTATTTTCAATGGGAGATGGAGGTTGAATTTAGTTCGGCTATTTTCAACTGTATAGAAATCTTTCTTGAATAAGTCCGCCGTCCGGCAGCCTCTATTTACCCTTAAAGTGCGGCTTTCGATTCTGGCTGAATGCTTCGAGAGCCTCTATCCGATCCTCGGTTGGAATAGTGACTTCATAAGCTTTTCTTTCAATCTGCAAGCCTGTTTGCAGATCTGTGTTCATTCCTTGCTTGATCGCAAACTTAGCCTGCTGAATAGCGACCGGTCCGTTTGCCAGGATTTGCTGAGCAAGCTTAAAACATTCATCAAGCAAAGCCTCTTTCTCAGCAAGACTATTTACAAGCTGATACTTAGCCAAAGCTTCCTCCGAGGTGATTCTTTTTGCCGTCAGTATTAATTCAAGGGCTTTTGCCTCTCCTATCAGCCTTGGCAGCCGCTGTGTTCCTCCAGCTCCAGGGATGATAGCCAGGCTCGTTTCTGTCAGCCCCATTTTGGCCCCGTTTGCGGCAATTCGAATATCACAAGCTAGCGCTAGTTCCATTCCTCCGCCAAAAGCATATCCATTTATCGCCGCAATCGTTGGCTGGGGCAGCTGGTCAATCGCGGTAAATACCTCTCC
Organism: Mesobacillus harenae; assembly: GCF_013343715.1. Taxonomy (GTDB): domain Bacteria; phylum Bacillota; class Bacilli; order Bacillales; family Cytobacillaceae; genus Mesobacillus_A; species Mesobacillus_A harenae. The sequence goes on along the minus strand of NZ_JABUNR010000004.1, from coordinate 127,991 downwards.
TATTTTTAAAAGGTTTCGTTTTACTTGTTCAGCTGTTAAGCTTTTACGCTCTTTTAAATCAGCGCCAACACTGAACGCTTTATCTCCAGCTCCCGTAAAAATAACCGCGCGGACTTCTGGGTTGACCCGAATATTCTCCACATGCTCAAATAGCTCATTTAGCATTTCATAATTAAAAGCGTTCATTGCTTCAGGCCTGTTTAACATGATAACTCCAATGTGGCCAGTAAGGTTAAAGTTAACTGTCATTATGGTTTTCCCTCCAATAGACTTAAATTCTCTTAAACTAGTTTTCGTCGCCTTTATGCTAATTTCCTGCTCGGAATAACGCTGGTAATTCCACTGCAAGCCTAGTAACACGGAAACAAAAAAATACCAGGGCCATAGTCGGCACCTGGTACGTTATCTAAAATCTGCAATTTACTTATTCTCTTGTAATACCTTATCTTTCAAAGCACGGCGCAGAATTTTTCCTGTAGTGTTTTTCGGCAGTTCTTCTAAGAATTCGATTGAGCTTGGAATTTTATACTTTGCCATATGCTCTTTGCAAAACTCTAGAAGCTCTTTTTCAGTTAAGTCAGGATTCTTACTGACTACATAGCTGCGGACAGACTCACCGAAGTTAGGATCTGGCACGCCTAAAACGGCCGCCTCTAAAACATCTGGGTGCGAGTAAAGTACTTCTTCCACTTCCCGAGGGTAAACGTTATAACCTCCAACAAGAATTAGGTCCTTTTTCCGGTCAACGATATAAAAATAACCTTCTTCGTCTACCTTTGCTAAATCTCCTGTATAAAGCCAGCCATCACGTATAGTTGCAGCTGTTTCTTCCGGCATTTTGTAATAGCCCTTCATTACATTTGGTCCTTGAACAATCAGTTCACCTACTTGTCCAACTGGTACTTCTTCTCCAAGCTCGTCAACTACCTTATTTTCCACATTTACAATGGACATACCAATAGATCCTGCCTTACGGGGCCGATCAAGCGGGTTAAAGCAAGTAACAGGAGATGCTTCAGACAGCCCATAGCCTTCTGAAATTCTAACATTAAATTTCTTCTCAAAATCCTTTAGCAGCGCAACAGGCATGGGAGCTCCGCCAGAAATGCACAGGCGCAGGGATTTCAGGTCCTGCGGGTTACCTTCAGGATGCTGCTGAATAAAATTGTACATGGTTGGAACGCCTGCAAACACAGTCGGTTCAAATTTTTGACCGATTCTAAAGATCTCAGCAGGACTAAACTTAGGAACAAGTAGTAACGTTGCCCCGTTCATTAGTGGGGCATTAAGTGCAACAGTCAAACAGAATACGTGGAACATTGGCAGAGTAGTAATAACCTTATCGTCTTTGTTCATTCTTAAGTATTCTCCAACGTCTTTCGCGTTGCTAAACAGATTGCGTTGAGTCAGCATGGCACCCTTAGGTCTTCCTGTTGTTCCGGAAGTGTATAGGATAACAGCTGTGTCATTCTCATCCGTTTCAGGTCCTTTAAATCCTAGATCCCCAGAACCGATCACCTCTGCAAACGGTTTCAATTTAGGATAAACAGAAAGCTTTGTAACATCTAGATCTGACTCTTTAACTTGGCCTGATTCACAGACGATAAACTTCTCGACTGATGTAAGCTGCTGATGCATTTTTTCAACACCAGGCAAGAGCAAATCGAGCCCTACAACTATTTTAACGTCACCGTTTTTAAGAATATAACCAATTTCATCTGCAGTATAAATTGGATTTACTGGAATAACTGTTGCACCAAGCCGCATTGCGCCATAAAGGCTGATGATGAAGTGAGGTGAATTCCCTAGAAGCAGCGCAATATGGTCACCTTGCTTAACCCCTAATTTTTCAAGGCCTGATGCGAACTTAGTCACAGCTGCATCCAGCTCTGCGTATGTTGTTGTCTGATCCATGAAATAGTATGCCGGTTTCTGTCCTAGTTTAGATGCTGTTTCATGAAGTTTTTCCGAAAGATTCATTTACCTTCCCCCTTTGACTCGTAAATACAGTTGCGGGACTCGCAAAAATATTCTAAATATATTATATTGAAAGAAAGTTAATGATACAAGAAATTTGTCTAATTTTCTTTAATATTAAAAAAACACGATGACAGTTGCCACCGTGTTTATATTTAATAGACATAGTTTTAATTTACTTAACAGTTAATTCCGCGGCTGCATAGATTAGAGTGGAGGACATCGGACTCTTGCAGGAGGCGGGTCCGGGACAGACCTCTTAGACGGTATATCCCTAGAATGCTCCTGGACTCTTCCGCGAAAAAACGAGATCTGCAGCGGAACTCAGCATACAAGTTTAACAGAGCCATTCAATAAACTAAATTAATAAAATCCTCTTTGGTTATATTTCCAAAATAATATTTCATTTCCAAATCGTTTAAAGCTTCCGCAATTTCAGATCTTTCATAGTTAACCCCAATTAACCTATCCTCCACTTCCTTCACATCTCCAACACCAAAAAAGTCACCATAGATTTTACAGTTTTCAATGATCCCTTTCGTGACATCGAGCCTTACATCAACTTGGCCGACAGGAAACCTGTGTGAATGCTGAAGGTTAAACTTTGGTGATTTACCATAGTTCCAATTCCAGTTTTTATAACGCTCCTGTGAAAGCTGTTCAATGTTCTTCCAATCCTGTTCAGTCAGTTTATATTCTGGAATTTCAGTGGTATTTTCAAAAATATTATTGAGCAGCAAAGTCCGAAAATCTTCTATACTAATGGCCTCTTCCATTAACTCGGAAATGTTGGCTACTCTGCTTCGAATTGATTTAATCCCTTTTGATTCTATTTTATCCTTTTTTACATTTAACGCAGACACAACATGTTCTATTTCTGAGTCGAACAAAAGCGTTCCGTGGCTGAACATTCTTCCTTTTGTAGAAAATTGTGCATTACCGGAAATCTTTCTGCCCTCAGCAACTAGATCATTTCGGCCGCTGAGCTCCGCCTGTACACCAAGCTTATGTAATGCCTTTACTACAGGTTCAGTAAACTTTCTAAAGTTATGAAAGCTCTCTCCGTCATCCTTGGTGATAAAGCTAAAGTTTAAGTTGCCGAGATCATGATAAACAGCGCCCCCACCGGAAAGGCGGCGGACTACATGTATGCCATTATCTTCTACGTACTCTGTGTTAATTTCTTCAATCGTATTTTGATTCTTCCCGATAATAATCGAGGGCTCATTGATGTAAAAGAGCAAATAGGTTTCATTTATATCCAAATTTTTTAGTACATACTCTTCAATAGCAAGATTGATCCGCGGGTCGGTTATTCCTTTATTATCAATAAATAACATATGTATTCCCTCCAATTTACAATGTAACTGTTAAACCTTCCTCGGCAAGTACAATCTCACCGGTAAAATGGTTTGAAGCTTCTTGGGCAAGCTGCTGAACATCCCCATAGTGCGGAAGGTGTGTGAGTATTAATTTACCTGCATTTGCTGATTGGGCTATGGTTCCTGCATCAGTGCTATTCATATGACCAGCATTTTTGCCATCCTGATGCGCATAAAAATTGCACTCACTTAGTAAAATGTCTGTATCCTTTGCGAAAGAAATGAATTCCTTTTTATATGCGGTGTCTCCTGTATATACAATTGAACTCCCGCCCGTCTCAATTCTCATTGCATAGCATGGGACTGGGTGATTGGTGAGTAGAAACCGAATTGTAAAAGGTCCAATATTGATCGTATTCTCCGGCTGATAGGCGACCCCTTTTGTAATATCCTTATATGTAAGTTTTTTAAATTCAGACTGATTTGCGTAATGCGCATATATTGGTAGTGTATCTGGCTGGCCCTTTAAAAATCCCTGTATCAGTCGGGCATGCTGCAGAACTCCAATATCAGCAATGTGGTCAGGGTGGTAATGCGAAAGAATAACTGCATTTAACTTTTCAGGAGAGACGAAGTTTTGCAGCTTGGAAAGTACACCACTGCCACAATCTATCAGCAATTTAAAATCGCCTGCCTCCAGTAAGTACCCTGTACTTGCCTCATTTTTTTTCGGATAGCCGCCCCAGCAGCCAATAACTGTTAACTTCATTAGTCTGCCTCCTTTGAATATTTACCTTTTACTATACCTTATTATTAGCAGAAATCCTCATCATGAGAGTTAGCTCGTTGTTTTTTTAATCTTTGACCTTAAGATACTTTAGGACTATTAAAGAAACAAAAAAATTATACTTCGGGCAAGCTGTATCAGTACAGTTCATTTTTTTGAAAATTGTATTAAAACATTTATTGACAAGGGTGATCTGTTATAATACAATACAATTAATAAAAATATTTGTATTATAACAACTATTTAATTGGAGGTTATCAGAATGCTTGAAAATATCTTGGATTTCTACAAAAACTTACCGCCTAAAAACTGTGCAGAGTGTGGAGAACAGATTGCCGAGCAGCATGAATGCTATGGAAACAAATGTGACAGCTGTCTCGATGTTACCAGGCTGTAAATCTGCTAACCTATTAACTTGCTGGCCCTACGGCCGGTGCATTAACTTAACTTGTGTTCCATTCCCTTCCCCGCAGCTTTAAGCTGCAATATAAAGCCAGCCCTTATAAAAAGTGGCTGGCCCTTTTTGTGTTCTTTTATTTCAGGAGAGTATTTTTTGTGAATGGCAAGCTATCATTTTTTAAGCTTGAGATAAGTCAGAATAGCCTCTACCGCGGCTTCCCCTTGATCGATACAATCAGGTAAGCCAAGCCCCTCAAAGGAACTTCCGCCTACAAAAACACCCGGCAATTCCTGCTTTAGGGATTTTTTTAATCTGTCCACCCTGTCTTTATGTCCCACTGTGTATTGAGGCATAGAATCCTTCCAGCGGGAAATTACTGAAAACTCTGGTTCTGCTGATATGTCCATCGTCTTTTTCAAATCATCCATAACGGTCTTTATAATTTCTTCGTCAGAAAGATCCACAACTGCTTCGTCTCCTGCTCTTCCTACATAACAGCGCAGAAGGACTTTCCCCTTAGGAGTGGAATGCGGCCATTTTTTATGAACCCAGGTACAGGCTGTAATAGAATAATCACTATTACGTGAAACAACAAACCCAGTACCGTCAATATCCTGTTTAACAGCTTCTTCTGGAAAAGCCAAGGCAACAGTAGCAACAGAGGTTGATGGCATATTGATGAATTCCTCAAATATATTTTCATTATCAGAAAACATATTGAGCGCAGATTCATGCGGGGCTGAAACGAGTATAGCGTCAGCTTTATCAAATGTCCCATCACTTAGCCTTAGTTTGTATCCAGCCTCTTCTTTCGCAACTCTATCAACTCTTACACCTTTAAGCACAGTCCCAGGTTCAAGTTTAGCTTCGATCGCTTCAACAAAGGACTGCAAACCTGTTGTTACAGTCAAGAATATGCCTTTTCGCTGTGATGTCCCAGCCTTAACAGGTTTCTTTTGCACAGGTGTCCCTTTCTTCATCCCACGAATCAGGCTGCCATGCTTCTGTTCCACTTCAAAAAATTGCGGAAATGTCGCCATCAGGCTTAAGTTGTCAATATCACCTGCATAAATACCTGATAACAGAGGTTCGATTAAATTTTCAACAACCTCATCTCCAAGCCTGCGCCGAAAAAACGAACCCAGAGACTGATCATTTTCTTCCTTAGAAGGCGGCATAACAAAGTCTGCCGCAGCTCTAAACTTACCTGGCCACGAGAATAGGGCAGTTGATATAAAGGGGCGAATTTCAGTAGGAATTCCCATTACTGATCCCCCAGGCATAGGATGTAAACGGTCTTTAACGAGAACATAGGATTTCCCTGTTCCATTATTAACAAGCTTATCTCCAAGCCCTACTTCTTTAGCAAGACGTGCGGCACTTTCCTTTCGTTCTAAAAAAGAATCAGGGCCTCTTTCAATGACAAAGCCATCCTTTACAACCGTCTGCATTTTACCCCCAAGGCGATGGGAAGCTTCAATCAATCTCACCTCAAGCGGCAGCTGATTATCGCGGGCGTGTTTTTGGAGGTAGTATGCTGCAGCAAGTCCCGTTATTCCTCCCCCAACAATAACAACCTTTTGTTTTTCATCTACCACGATTAATCGCCTACTTTTCTAAAGATTGTTAGATTGATTCAGATAGCTTATTTAAAACGACAGTGGCCATCGAATCAATAAATTCTGGCTGGGCGTTTGGCATAGGTGGTCTGTAATAGCTAGCACCCACCTCATCAGTAACAATTTTGCATTCATAATCATTATCATAAAGTACTTCTAAATGGTCGGCTACAAATCCGACTGGTATATAGACAAAAGCCTTGTAACCATGCTGATTATACAATTCACGTGTTAAATCTTGAACATCCGGTCCCAGCCAAGGTTCAGGTGTATTACCAGCACTTTGCCAGCCAATCTCATAATTCTTAACTCCTGCCATCTCGGCAATAAGATCAGCAGTTTCTTGTAATTGATGAGGGTATGGGTCTCCTGATTTGAGAATTTTTTCCGGGAGGCTGTGCGCTGAAACAATCATCACAGCACTTTCTCTATCCTCGCCTGTCATACTTTCAAATGTCTCTCTGACCCTGTCTGCCCAGTAGCGAATAAACTTCGGTTCTCTGTACCAGCTCTCAATTGAATGGATCTCAGGACCACCCAGGGTTTCAGCTTCTTCCTTGGCCCGGCCGATATAAGATTTAACACTGAATGTTGAAAAGTGTGGTGCAAGAACAATGCTGATGGCCTTTTCAATTCCATCATCGTACATTTGTTTTACTGCATCCTCAACAAACGGTTCTATGTGTTTTAAACCGAGATACATTTTAAATTCATAATCGTCTTGGACCTTGTTTAAATGTTGCTCGAGCTTCTTGCCCTGTTCCATTGTAATTTCGGCTAATGGAGAAATGCCCCCAATTGCCTCATACCGGTCCTTTAGATCTGTTAGCATTTCTTCAGTCGGCTTACGGCCATGGCGAATATGGGTATAATAACGTTCGATGTCTTCTTCCTTGTATGGAGTGCCATATGCCATTACAAGCAATCCTAGTTTTTTCTTTGCCATTGATTACACCTCTTTTTTTATTCCTAAGCATTTATTTTGCCAAAAAACCTTTAAACTTACCAATAAAAAAGAGGTTATTTACCGATTTTAGCACTAGAATATTCATGAACAAATGAAGTTAATCTTTTCAATGTTTCAGGGTTTACCTCAGGGAAAACACCATGGCCAAGATTAAAAATATAGCCTGGAGCTTCCATTCCCTGATCGAGTATTGCTTTGGTCCTCTCCTCAATCACTTTCCATGGAGACAATAATATGGAAGGATCCAAATTCCCTTGTAAAGTTTTAGTCATACCCATTTGGCGCGCTTCTTTTATTGAAAGCCTCCAATCAAGCCCCACTACATCAAGAGGAAGATCATGCCATTCGCGGGAAAGGTGGCTCGCTCCGACACCAAACATAATTAAAGGCACGTTTTCTTCTCTAAGTGAAGTGAAAATCCTGTGCATTACAGGTTTAATATAATGGCGGTAATCAGTAACATTAAGTGCTCCTACCCAAGAATCAAAAATTTGGATAGCTCTCGCGCCTGCTTTAATTTGTGATTTCACATAAGTGATTGTCATATCCGCAAGCTTGTCCATTAAAGCAAACCAAGCTTCTGGCTGAGAGTACATGAAAGCTTTAGTTTTGTTATAGTTTTTCGAAGGACCACCTTCAATCATATAGCTAGCTAGTGTAAACGGGGCTCCCCCAAAACCGATTAGCGGAACAGAAAGCTGCTCTTGGGTCAATAACCTAATTGTGTCAAGAACATATGGCACATCACTTTCGGGATTAATTTTCCCGAGTTTTTCTACATCTGACAAGGACTTAATTGGATTAGCGATCACCGGGCCGATTCCTGATTTGATTTCAACATCAATACCAATTGCGGGCAGCGGTGTCATAATATCCTTATACAGAACAGCTGCATCTACGTTATATTGTTCAACAGGGAGCCTGGTTACATAGGCACAAAGTTCCGGCTGGTGCGTTATTTCAAATAGAGAGTATTTTTCTTTTATTGCTCTATATTCAGGCTGAGAACGCCCTGCCTGCCTCATGTACCAAACAGGAACATGATCCGTTTGTTCTCCTCTAGCAGCCTTTAAAAATGTGTTGTTAATTATTTTGCTCATTAAAAATTTTCCACCTTTCATGACTTCTCTGTTTATCATTGTAATATAAGAGGAATAAATTAAAAAACAGTTAATCCTTTTTTTCACTCATCTGTCTTTTTAAAAACAAGTAAAGTGATTGAAGTATAATTAATTGCCGCCGGACGGATAGAATAGAGATCCGTCAGCTTCAGCTTTGGGAGCAGTTGTGAAATCCCAACTTGGCTATATACACTATATCCCTTTACTCCCTTTATTCCTAGTTACCAGTATCAAATGTCAATAAATTGACGTTTTTATGCGGCAGATTCAAATGACTATATAGGAAGATTGTTTTTGATAATTTGGCTTAGTAAAACATGATCTAAAAAATACTTATTAGAGGAGATTCATATGAAAACATTTATAACAACCGGAACGCTGCAGTTTCTAAGTAATTTAAAGAAAAAGTTCCCTAATGAAAATATGCTGTTAATGTCAAACTCCACAAACACATTGATACTCCATGAAACCATTGGAAAGACTGTTTTTCAGGCTCCCCGAAAATATGAAGTATTAGATAGCTCTGGGTCATGGGATACTGCCAGTTTTATAGTATTTAATAATATTCCAGTTACAGACGAAGGCAGGCCAGTGTTTGAATATCAATATAAAAATCGTCCGCGTCTAATTGAGAAACAGCCGGGTTTTGTTGCATTCCGGCTCCTGCGCCCCATTGGTTCTGACACTTATATTGTCCTTACAGCTTGGGAGAATGCAAAAAGCTTTGAAGACTGGAAAAACTCAGCTTCTTTCGAAAGCACTCAAAAGATGTTTTCTGAAGCTCCAGGCAAAAAATCCAGCACAATTTTTTCTGAAGCTCCTTATTCGGCAGAATACTATATAGCAGAAGAAAATCAGGAATAACATTCACACCGAAGAAGAAATCCAATCTCATGCAATAGCTTACCTCCTGCGGATTATTATATAGCCAAGCTGCTAAGAAACTCCAGAAAGCCACTGGCTTTCTATTGATGGCTTCCAATTTGGTTAAAAGCATTGGCCATTTAGCTAAGTAAAAATCCTAAATTAAGAAATCGAAAACTATACTTGAACAGCCCCGAACAGTCCTGCTCCAAACTGGGAAGGGCTGTTTCTTTTAAGTATGCAGCTGTATTTCAGTCACGTTCCTATTCGGATTCCCTTCTCAGAAGCGGTTTTTATCATTCGCGGATTACCAATTTCATAAATTTTGATGCCATAGGCGAACCCTGTTATTACATCTGATGGATAATGTGCCCCAGCAGCCACTCTGCTAAGTCCGGTCAAAACAATTAAAAGCGCAGCAGAACAGGGGACTATTCTTCTTGTCCAAACAGCTTCTCGATAACTCTGAATGATAAAATAGGCCGTAAATGTATAAAGAACTGTTCCAACCATTGCATGCCCACTTGGAAATCCAAATGAATCTGAATCTATCCATATATCCAGCCCCGGCCGCAGACGTCCATAATATAGTTTCAAAAATGTATTTAGACCATATCCTCCTCCAACAGCCACCAAGAAAATGATGATTCCCTTATAATCTCTTTTCCTCCTCCATAGCCAAAACACTACTGTACCGGCTATAGCCACAATCCCAAGTTTAGAAGCAACAGCTTCAAAGACAGATAAAAAATCCTCTACCGCATGGTTTGTGAGCTGTAAAATAAATGGAGTAATTACTTCATCAAACCCTAAAGTCCCCTGGTTCCCTTTTAGTTTTACCATGTAGGTAAAATATAAAATTATTGCTGCTGCCAGCCATAATATTAAGGTTCTATTTTTTTCATTTACACCCAACCTTTGTATTTATCCTAACTCCTCAGAATATTATTATAATAGTAAAAATACTCACAAAATACTGCTATTTAGCCTTACAGGAATGATATAATTGGAGGACTAAAACGTCAGGCAGACCGAAAGGGAGGATATAGTGGAACACTTATTCAGCAAGCTTGAAAGCTATTATGAGGAAATGGTGGAGATTAGACGATATCTGCATCAGCATCCAGAGATATCATTTAAAGAAGTAAACACGGCAAACTATATCAAAGCTTATTATGAAAAGCTTGGGATTGAAGTAACAGGCGGAGTAGGCGGAAATGGAGTGGTAGCCCGGATCCGGGGAAATAAGCCCGGTAAAACAGTTGCTTTAAGGGCAGATTTTGATGCTCTTCCTATACAGGATGAAAAAGATGTTCCGTATAAATCGCTAGTACCAGGAGTTATGCATGCTTGCGGTCATGATGGCCATACTGCAACACTACTTGTCCTTGCAAAAACTCTTAACGAGCTAAAAGATGAACTTGCCGGTACATATGTGATGATTCATCAGCATGCAGAAGAATACGCGCCGGGCGGTGCGATATCGATGATAAAAGACGGCTGCCTTGAGGGCGTGGATGTAATCTTCGGAACTCATTTGTGGGCCAGTGTCCCAACTGGTGTTATACAATATCGAACAGGTCCTTTTATGGCTGCAGCAGACCGATTCGAGGTATCCATACAGGGTCAGGGAGGACACGGTGCTCAACCGCACAAAACGAAGGATTCTATTGTCACAGCCTCTCAACTTGTTATCGCTCTTCAGCAAATTGTTAGCCGCAGAGTTAATCCTGTAGATTCAGCCGTAGTAACAGTAGGATCTTTCGTTGCAGAAAATGCTTTTAATGTAATCGCAGATAAAGCGAAATTAGTCGGAACAGTCCGAACCTTCAATGAAGAAACCAGAACCTTTATCGAAAAAGAAATTGAGCGAGTTATCAAAGGTACCTGTTATAGTGCAGACTGTTCTTATGATTATGTTTTTGACAGAGGATATCCAGCAGTTGTAAACCATCAGGCCGAAACTGAATTCCTTGCAGCAGCCGCGGACCTGGTTCCAGAGGTTAATCTTATTGAAGAATCAGAACCTCAAATGGGCGGTGAAGATTTCGCTCACTATCTTCAGCGGGTGAAAGGCACGTTTTTCTTTACAGGGGCTAAGCCGCTTAATACGCCTATTGCATACCCTCACCATCACCCGAAATTTGATATTGATGAGAATGCCATGCTAATCGCAGCTAAGACACTAGGAACAGCTGCACTAAATTACCATGCCTTTCAGTCCGATGAGACAAAAAGCTTTGATCCTGCCAAAGCTTAGCAAAGTAGCACATTAAAGTATTAGAAGCCTCCACTGCCTTATATGGCGGCTGGAGGTGTGTTTAATAATCTAAGCCTGTATGAGTTCATTGCTGTTTCACCCAAATGGTCCAAAAGACTGTAATTCGCATACGCTCCCACAGCAGCACCTATGACTGGAACTAACTGAAGCATCTTTACAAAATCAATATAGTCTCGGTACTCCTGTTGGAACTCATGCCAGTCTATCTCTGACCCGGCCTTTCCCCCCCTGTTATCCCATTCTTCAATGATCCTAAAGGTTTCTCTCTGCTTATCATCGCTTGAGAAGGCAAGCTTAAAAACATGAAGAATAAATAATCGTTCCTCGTAATCGGCCGGATTGTACCCATATATGGAAGCTGCCTCAAACAAAAACCTCATTTTTATGGATAAAAGCAATGGGAAATCAGCAAGGCCAAGCATAAAACCGCCAGCCCCAGTTCCCGCTCCTTCAACTGCCGCTGTTTTTCGGTATGCACCCATTTTTTTCAACACAAGCTGATCTCTTTCAAAAAGTGACAACCCGTTAGCTTGGTTTTTTTTAACTGTTAAATTTGAACCAGCGAGGGTAGCCTTTACCATGTTTTTTATTCCTTCCGTTAATACTTTGTGGACTTTCGCTGGAATTAACTGATTGACCTTGGATTGGGCTCTTTTGGAAACACGTTTAAGGATTCCTGACCTTTTCAGCAACTGTCTTTTCCACATTATAACCTCTTCATAAGCTTTTAGTTCATATTCGTTCATCACTTCCACCTCATTTAATTAATACGCCTCGGCACCCAATTAGTTACGTAACTTCTTTGAACCTCTCTGTTCTTTCATTCGATGGTCAGCAGATCCCAAAACTGATTGCTACAAAAAACTCCTCTTCATTAGATTCTTTGAAGAGGAATTTTCAGCTACTCACTTATTCGTTTTTTACTGTATATAAACACGAAAAAGTAAGCAAATAAACAACCCGCGAGAAGGGACAATAGTGCTGTCATCAAATCGCTTTTAAAGACTAATATCATGGCAAAAGCTAGGCTTTGCAAATAGAGTATAGTTGAAAGAAGCCTTTGGAATGACCTCAATTTCGTTTCCATTTTAACAGGATAAAGCTCAGTCCATAGCTTATATTGGTGATGGCTCCATAGCGGTAAGAGCTGAAACCCAGTTAAGTACAAAAATAACACCACAAGAAGGATCTGTCCTAGTCCGAAGGAAATAAAATAAAGTGCCGATGCCCCAATTACTGTCAAACGGATAGCCAATCCAAAGTAATCCCCTGCTCTTAAAAAAGTACGGCCAAAAATGTGAGCATACGTACTATTTTGCTGAAAAGGGAGTCTCGCCACAAGCCAATCAAGCCACTTACGCCTCTTAACCCGATCTTTCATCTGTGGAACATCTGTAAACATATTGGCCAGCCGGTAAAAAGATGTCATCCGCCGTTCATCTGCCTCTATAAGGGCTTCCCACTTTAGCCCCTTATCCACTGTCTGAGAACGATAATACCAATAAAGCATAAAAAGAATTGCTGAAGTTACAATAATAAGCAGCCAAGCTGCATCTGAAAACAATAGATAAAGAAAAACCACATTCACACAAAATCGAACTAGTGAATCAATTAGATGTATTTTGGCATCAAGGTAATATTGCTGCTGCCAACGAACCATTAAATTAAGTAACTTAACTGCTATTATTGCAAGTAAAAATAGAAAGAACTTACTGAAGCCGGATCCACTCACTTGTGCATATATTGGCATCAGTACAGCCAAAGCCATAAGAAGCAAATAGGATTGGAGGAGCAGACTAAACAGAATCGATCGCTTAAAGTAGTCACTAAGCTTTGTCTCAAGAGGCAGCAAAAATATTTTATCGGCTTCCATTAGGAAAGTGAAAATCGGGCTATATGTCAAGAGAATAGCCAAAACAACAGCCAGTAAAATAGCGGCTGGAAAAGATGGAGTAAGAGTCTGAACCCACTCCTGATAATAGTAGGCACCTGTACCAAGCAAAAATAAAAACACAATTACAAGATGCCCGTTTAAAATATAGCGAAGGTATCGGCCAGTCTCTTTTACGAAGCGGCTAAATCGCTGCTTCCACAACTCCTCTGGTTTAAACATGGTCTTCTTCCTTTGTCAGTTGAATATAAAGGTCGTCTAATGTTGCGCCAGGCATAGAAAATTGCTTCCTAAGGTCCGCTAGTGTTCCTTTTGCTCTCACTTTTCCTTCATGAAGAATGACAAATCGGTCACAATACCTCTCCGCTGTAGCCAAAATATGAGTGGACATTAGAATCCCTGCACCGTTATCCTTCATTTGTTTCATTAGATCCAAGAAAGACTGGATTCCAAGCGGATCTAAGCCCACAAATGGCTCGTCAACTATGTAAAGTGAAGGCTGAACTAGGAATGCACACATGATCATAACTTTTTGCTTCATACCTTTTGAAAAATGAGCAGGAAACCATTTAAGCCTTTTAGTCATCCTAAATTCAACAAGAAGCCTTTCCATTCTTTCCTTATATACTGATTCACTTAAACCATATGCCATGGCTGTTATTTTCAGATGTTCCTCTAAAGTCAGTTCATCATATAAGATAGGTGTTTCTGGAACATAAGTGAATTCTTTTCGGTAAGCTTCTTTATCCTCGTGAAATACTTTTCCATTTATCTTAATTTTTCCTTGATGGGGCTCCATCAATCCGATGACATGCTTAATCGTCGTACTTTTTCCCGCACCATTCAAGCCAATTAAGCCAACAATTTCCTCCCTGTTCACTTCAAAAGTAACTTCTTTTAAAACCGGATTTCTTGTATAGCCTCCAGTTATAGCCTGTATTTCTAATAAAGACATGGTCAACGTCCTTCCCAGCTAATATATATCTAATTTTATCAAAATGTGTTCATGAAAAATAGGAATGAGCGTTAAAAGAGTCCAATTAGTATTCATATTCTCTTTTTCGTTTGGACATAATAATTTCGAAGGGGAAATATCACAATCGAAAATGGGGTGTCCGTTAAAGACTATAACCATTCGATTTTATCAGCTTCTGTGTTCTAACTATGGAATGCTGCTTTCACGAACAGTATTTTTTGAATTCTGGCATTACAGCACTTTTGAAATGAGGTGTCTGTCAAAGATCATACTCCCGCTTTATACGTTGTTGAAATATATAAATTAGGGGATGGTCAGATTGAATTCAGTATTGTTTTAGACAAACATCATATTTTTTAGAAAATGAGGTGTTGGTCGAAGACTTCCTAACGAGAAAGCACATTTGAAGCAAATTTCCCCTTCTGGACAGGATTCGGGCAGAATCCTGTCCTTTTCCTATTGCTAAGAAAGTAAGGAGATAGAAAAACTTCAAGTTACGGATATTCCCATGCTTTATGTCCATCTAGACCCTGGTGCGGCTTTTTTAGTCTTGTCGATAATTATCTGCGAAATTTTAAATGGATGTATTACGTATTTTATTGAAAATTATGATAAAATACGATCAAATCATAAAAGGAAAGGACGAATTTAATGAGCGATTGTATTTTTTGCAAGATTGTCAATGGGGAAATACCAGCTGCAAAGGTTTTTGAAAATGAACATGTTGTTGCCTTTCTTGACATAAGCCAAGTCACAAAAGGACATACACTGGTGATCCCAAAGGTACATAAGGAAAACATTTATGAATTAGATGAAGAAGTGGCTGCCAATTTGTTTAAGACAGTTCCGGCAATAGCAAATGCACTGAAGTCTGCTTATAATCCTATTGGCATGAATATTCTAAACAACAATGGTGAGAAGGCTGGGCAATCAGTATTCCACTTTCACATGCACCTTCTTCCAAGGTATGGTGAAGGTGATGGGTTTGGTGCTGTTTGGAAAACCAATACCAGCGAATACACGCAAGAGGATTTAAAAAACATTTCAGCAGAGATTGCAGGTAATCTTTAAAACTTCTGCCGTTGCAGAAGTTTTTTTCTTCACCTTGACCATGATACTATCGAAACTCTTTAACGCATTACTTAAATTATATTGGGGAGTGAAACACAATGAAACGTGCATTGAATTTTAATGCAGGACCTGCAGCTCTGCCTGCTGAAGTATTGGAAAAAGCCCAACAAGAAATGATGAATTATCAAGATTCCGGAATGGGTGTTATGGAGCTCAGCCACCGCAGTAAGGCATATGAGGAAATACATAACAAGGCGGAATCCCTTTTACGGTCCCTTTTGGATATTCCGGACAACTATGATGTTTTATTCCTGCAGGGCGGCGCCAGTCTACAATTCACTATGGTTCCAATGAATTTGCTGCAGGAAGGAAGCACTGCTTATTATATTTTGACAGGCTCTTGGTCGGAAAAGGCTTATAAAGAAGCTACAAAAATCGGTAAGGCCTCAATTGCTTCAACCGGCAAGGACGGCAGCTATAAAGTGATTCCTGATATGACTGGTGTTGATTTGAATGACAGTGCTGCATATGTGCACATTACCACCAATAATACTATTTACGGAACGCAATGGCAGAACATTCCTTATTTTAAGGACATCCCGTTAGTAGCTGATATGTCGAGTGACATTCTTAGCAGAAAGATAGACGTTAGTCAATATGGGCTTATTTACGCAGGTGCTCAAAAAAACCTGGGACCTTCAGGAGTAACCGTCGCTGTCGTTCGTAAAGACTTGTTGAGCAGATCCCAAGATAATTTACCTGTAATGCTAAATTACCGTACACACTCAGACAGCCGATCCCTTTACAATACACCGCCAACACTTGCAATCTACCTGTTAAAGCTTGTTCTTGAATGGGCGGAATCTCTAGGCGGACTTGATGAGATCGAACGAATTAATTTATTGAAATCAAACCTAATTTATGATGCTATTGATTCAAGCGGCGGCTTTTATAAGGGACATGCGGATCCTGGCTCGAGATCACAAATGAATGTTACTTTCACTTTGGATAACGAGGAGCTAACAGCAAACTTCCTTTCTCAAGCAAAAGAGAATGGCTTTATTGGGTTAAATGGCCACCGTTCAGTGGGAGGCTGCAGGGCTTCCATTTATAATGCGGTCCCGCTTGACCACGTAGAAAAATTAGTCGACTTTATGAAGGTGTTTCAATCACAGAATTAACAGAAAACTTTATCGTTTACTCTATTAAAATATATGATATAATGTTACTAACTTTTCGCTGCAGGCAATAGTGCACTGCAGGAAAAGAAAATTAGCTAGGTTAGTATAGCAGAGGAGAGATGAGAAAATGAATACGAAAAATCTTGTTGCACTTTCACTTTTGATTGGAATGGGTGCTGTTTTGCACGCTGTTGTCCCTGGGTTCTTCCTTGGAATGAAACCGGACATGATGCTTTCAATGATGTTTTTAGGGATTGTTCTTTTCCCTGATAAAAAGAGTGTGTTTTTGTTAGGAACGGTTACCGGTTTGATCTCCGGACTGACCACGACTTTCCCAGGCGGTCTTTTTCCGAATATTATTGATAAGCCTGTAACGGCCTTTATATTTTTCGGATTATTTCTTGCCCTAAAAAAATTCCAAACAAACATCGTCAGCGTTTCTATCCTAACAGCAGTCGGTACGATTGTATCTGGAATTGTGTTCCTGTCAGCTGCTCTAGTCATTGTCGGCCTGCCAGGACCATTTGTTGCACTGTTTGCTGGAGTTGTTCTGCCAGCCGCTGCATTTAACACTGTATTTATGGTGATTCTGTATCCAGTTGCGACATCCATTTTCAAAAGAACGAATTTTACAGGTGTTCAAGCATAACAAATTCAAAAAAGAATCCGTTTAATTACGGATTCTTTTTTTTTACGAAAAAAATCTTAATTTCTTACAAACTCTACCCTGATCATCATCTCAAATAATAGATAAAGGCAGCCAATAGTAAAACAATCGTTCCTCCTGCAGCCAGTGCTTTCGCCCTCTTCTTTAATAATGTTTTAGGAGGGTATATACCAGGCCGATTAGAGGCAAGAATGTAATGGCACATGCCATAATATAGTATAAAGCTCAATGCGAACAATCCAAATATAACTCCGTCCATTTGTATTCGTACCCCCGCTTTCTAAATTGGCTTTGTTAAATTGCCTTGTTGGTTTTTAAAACATTAATGGGAGTCAAAATTGCAATTATTTGCTCGATCTCTGGTTTATAAAATATATGCAGCAATTTACTATGCTATGAAACTTGATGGGTTTATTCCCATGCTTTTTAGTGAAAATACAAAGAACCAGGTATAATTTCATAAGATTTTAAAAAAGGTACTTTTTATTGAAATTACTGGGTATGTTAAAAAGGAGTTTCCCCTGTTGATGGAGAAATTTTCTATAGCAGGCATAGAAATAAGAGGTGATAAAAATGAAGGCTAAATCCCTAGTTAAAGGTTTAATAGTTGGAGGTGTTGCAGCCGGGATCGCAGGTCTCCTATCTGCTCCAACTTCCGGACGAGAAACAAGGCAGAGCTTGAAGCACAGCAAGGACGTTATGATGGCCGAAATCCGGGAGCTAAAAAACAGCTTGAAGGACTTAAAAGAAAGTTCATCAAAAGCATCAAAGGAAGGCAAAGAATCAATAAAAGCATTTGTTGAGGACGTAAAGCTTGCGGTATATGAATGGCAGCTGCAAACAGAGCCTAATAAAGAAGAATTGCAGAAAGAAATCAAAGCAATTGAGCTTGCCGTACAAGAATTAGAAGCAGACCTGGCTTCAAATAACAAACAAAGCTAAATCCTTCTCTTCCCTTTTTTTCGGGAGGGAGAAGGATTTTTCCCTTTTTAGTCAAATTTATATTCTATGAGAATAGCTTTTTGTTCCATTTTACAATAAAAATTTTTAATTTCTAAAAATTTTGTAAATTTATATCTTTATTAATTTTTGTTTTATTGGCATAATGATAATAGAAATAAAAAAGTAGGTGATAGGGAGATGTCAGAAAACAATTATTCAATGAAAGAAGCTATGATCTTCAGCCAGAGAATTGCCCAGCTGAGCAAAGCCCTTTGGAAATCAATCGAAAAGGACTGGCAGCAATGGATTAAACCGTTTGATTTAAACATTAATGAGCATCATATTCTTTGGATTGCTTATCACTTAGACGGAGCTTCTATATCAGATGTCGCAAAATTCGGTGTCATGCATGTTTCTACAGCGTTTAATTTTTCAAAAAAGCTGGAGGAAAGAGGTCTCCTGCAATTTTCAAAAAAAGAAAATGATAAACGGAATACTTATGTCCAATTAACAGAATTAGGTGAATCGATCCTGCTTGAGTTAATGGAAAGCTATGAACCTAATAAAAACGCTGTGTTTTCTGGGGCAATGCCTCTAAGGGATCTTTATGGGAAATTTCCCGATATTATAGAGATGATGGCTATTGTCAGGAACATATACGGAGATGACTTCATGGAAATATTCGAAAGGTCATTTGAGAACATTGAAGGCGAGTTCACCGATGAAAACGGAAAGCTAAAAAAGAAAAAAATATTAGAAGGTAAAGAGTTGGTCTAAGTTTCAGTGTATTTTTTAAACTCCCTCATTAATGGAACATACAGGCCCTGGGCCAACATTGTATCGATTAATTCCATAACCCCGAGCCTCGGCTCCAACGCGGTTTCAAAATCCTTATAAAGCGGAAGAAAATGTACAAACCCCTCCGCTTTCTGCTTCTGCATTTCTTTGCTCATCTGTTCACAAACTTCCAGTAACCTGCCAACCTCCTCTTGTGATAAAGACTTTTCAATAATTAGCTTGTAAAACTCATCTTTTGAATGGGAAACCATTTTCAGCAACAGCTTTTGATGAAACTCCAATTTAGCCATTCTTTCCAAAAGATCCTCATAATTCATATTAAATATCCCTCTCTTTTTATACTGGTTCTTGATCAGCTCTTGCTAGGCTATTTTCCCTCCATAAGCCGGGGATAACACATCCGCGAAATTGGACGAAAAGTTTTTATTGATTTTTCTTTCCTTTCATCGTACAGTATCTAGGTAAGTTTTCAAGTTTAATATATTCTCCCTATGGAGGCTGATTTTGATGAATTGCTGGAAGGCGGTAAACTACTCGAAACAATATGGAGCGCAAAGGCTATTTATATTGTCTTCCTTAACAATGTTGTTTACTTTTGTTTTGCTCTATGTACCGGTATCATTCTTTTCCCATGCACCATTCCAGGATGGCAATTTCTTATTATTCCTGGCTGCTCTGTGGCTCATTTACCCAGCACATAAACTGCTTCACTTATTGCCGGTTCTGCATCTTGGCGGAAACATTAAAAAAACCATGAATTTCAAATACGGACTTTTCCCTATTATTCATATAAAGGCTCAAGAACCCGTCGAAAAGAAATATTTTATGCTGGCTTTAGCAATGCCATTTGTCGTTATTAATACAATGCTTGTATATGGGGCTAACATCTTCCCTGAATATACCCATTATTTTACCATTTTGCTTGCTTATCATGTCGGCGTTTGCCTTCCAGATTTAATAAGTGGTAAATGTATATTCGGATCTCCACGTGATTCTTATATCGAAGAAAGCGAAGATGGGATCGAAATTTTAGTCTATAAAAGCATGAATGGATGAGTTTAATTCCAACTTACTAACCGGCATCTTCAGAGGATGCCGCTCTCTCTTCGGGGTCAATTTCATATGGACTTGTTATTCAAAAACTTGACCCTATTTATAGTGGTCTTTTTTATTTGGCTGTATTAAAGGGAATTTGGACCAAGGCACCTGAATTCCTCGAATTAACTCATACTCTTCCTGCATGTTAATTCGAGGATTCCCATTAATATCCTGAGGAGTAAAAGGCCAAGGGATCTCCACAGGCGCTTTTAGTGCAGAGGGGTAATTAAACCCTTGTAGCCATCCCGAAACGGGCACAGCAGGTACTGCATGGATTAATCCAGGTAGCTTCCCTTATGCGGTAAACGAGCCGGCCGCCTAACCATGCCAAATCCAGTGGCGCCAACGGCATTTTACTTCGTGCACTTCCAATAATCTTAAATCAACCTCCAAGTTTCATTCAGCCTTTTTTTTAACACAAAAACCTTGGCTGACGAGGCAGAAAGCCGTATTCCTTTATTTTGAATTCATAGCCCCAACACAAAAAACTATCTTTTTCCATTAATATTTGTTATTGTAATTAACATAAAAAGATTGGTTAGGGAGGGAATCGACGATGATCTCCGTTTTTATAGCGTTCAGTTTATTTGCTATGTTTATCTTATTCTATATTAATAAAATGACCAACTCCCTATGCGTCCAAAAAGAAATTCCTGAGGAGCGTCAGCCTAAAGTATTTAGAACCATTAATGTACTAGTTACTATATTATTAATTTCATCTTTCGTTGAGATATTGTATACGTAACGGCACAAAAAAAGCGGTGAGAATTCTCACCGCTTTTTTTGTGTGTAACCTTGGTGTTCACAGGGTTGAAGTCCAATTAAAGGCCCAATCCTCCAGGAAGAAGCCCGCCCAGACAGATCTGTCCGGCGGGTCCTTCTCTATACAAATTTCACTCAGCCCTTAATTAAAGCCAGGCTGCGCCGACAATGATTAACAAAATGAACAGGACTACGATTAACGCAAATCCTCCTCCGTATGCTCCGCTCATAATAACACCTCCTTTAAAGCTGGATATGATATCTTATTCAAAACTTTTTATTGGGAATAGGCAGGTGTCCCGATATTACCTAATTTGTTCTAACCAAAAGGCCGAATCAGACTTAAAGTCACGTAATTCCATCAGATCCCTGTTTCAGGAACTTAATCCCCTTGGCTGTTTGTTATATGTTATGACAGATACTTAGAAGTGGGTGGACGATAGCCCAGATCAACCATAAAATTCACACTAAAATATTGTTTTTGTACTTCTGGAAATTTGTGATATAGTAAAAGTTGTGGATTTGGATAGCCACTACAATTTTTTTTAGGAGTGTTCATATGAAAAAATGGATTTTATCCCTGTCACTCGCAGCCGGGGTTATAAGCTTAAGTGCGTGTAATAATGATGATAACGGTAACTCAGAAGTGGTTGTAAGTTCTGATGCCGGTAACATTACACAGCAAGAGCTTTATGAAGTAATGAAAGAAAGATATGGACAGCAAACCCTTCAGGAGCTTTTATATACGAAAGTATTATCTGATAAGTATGAAGTCACTGATGACGAGTTAACCGAAAAGGTCGAAGAATTAAAAGCAGAATTAGGCCCTAACTTTGATCAGGTTCTAGCCTCTAATCAAATTGCAGATGAAGAAGAGCTTAAAGAGGTTTTAAAAGATCAGCTTCTAATGGAAAAAGCAGCACTAAAAGATGTTGAAGCGACTGAAGAAGAGATACAGGCACGTTATGAAGAGTACAAGCCTGAAATCAAGGCACGCCATATCCTTGTAAAAGATAAGGCAAAAGCAGAGGAAATTAAGGCAGAGCTAGACAACGGAGGTAACTTCGAAGAACTTGCTACAGAACATTCCACTGATACACTTTCCGCAGAACAAGGTGGAGATCTTGGATTCTTTGGACCTGGGAAAATGGTGCCGGAATTTGAAGAAGCTGCGTATTCATTGGATGTAAACGAAATCAGCGAGCCTGTAGAAACCCAACACGGCTGGCACATCATTCAGGTCACTGAAAAGAAAGAAAAACAATCTTTCGAAGAAATGAAAGACGACCTAGAATATGAAGTCAAACTTTCAAAGTTAGATCAAGAAAAGTTTCAGGAAGCAATGCAGCGTGAATTAGAGAACGCAAATGTTAAAGTAAAGGACGAGGATTTAGAAGGTGTTTTAGAACCAGCACCAGCGGTTCAACAATAATCTAGACAAGCCCTTAAGCTTATGAAGATTGTTTATAAAGAAGACTCTATCCCTTAAAATCTAACGGATAGAGTCTTTTTTTCTGTAATATTTAAAATAATGTCATTACAGACTTATACTTATTCTAGGCACCAAGAGAATGCTCTTTCCCCCCTCTGTTTTCCTTTTCTTTTTCCAGGCGTTTCATGTATATTTCCCCTTCTCTTTGAATAATTTCCATTTCTTGCAGTCTTTCTTCCCGACCTGTCTTAACTGCCATAATAGCGCTGAAAATGATCCCAGCAATTACCGCAAATATCCAAAGTGGAACCGCCATTCTTTTTTCCCCCGTTCTATAGGTTGTCCATGTTTTCTATACATGGATATGCGGCTTATGAAATAATATGCATCAACGCCATTCTATACAACGCAAAAATGCCCTCTCTCAAGGAGGGCATTTCATTATTTAACTCTTTATTTGTGGAACACTGGTTTGTAAAAAGAACGGTTTTCCAGAGCAAAAACCCGTTCAGAGAATTCCCCTGGTTTCACCCTTGATAAAGCACGGTCGAGCATATTCATCTTTGCATCAAGATTATCGATATAATGAAGAATTTCAGCTTCCTTAATCATTGGAGGTTTTGGGCTTCCCCATTCTGCTTTTCCGTGGTGAGATAAAACGAGGTGCTGGAGAACCATGACCTCTTCACCGCCAATTCCGAGCTCATCTGCTGCTTTTCCTATTTCATTAACCATTATTGTAATATGACCAAGAAGGTTTCCTTCTATTGTATAGGTTGTTGAAACTGGTCCGGAAAGTTCCATAACTTTTCCAAGGTCATGTAATATCACACCCGCATATAACAAGTCTTTATCCAAGCTCGGGTAAAGACCGGCTATTGATTTTGCAAGGTCTAACATGCTCACAACATGGTAGGCAAGACCAGAAACAAATTCATGGTGATTTTTAGTTGCAGCAGGATAATCCATAAACTCCTTCTGATGCTTTTTTAGCAAATGCCGGGTAATTCTTTGAATGTTAGGATTCTTCATATCAAAGATATATTGTGTAAGTTTGCTTGCCATTTCATCCCGACTTACAGGAGCTGTTTCCAGAAAGTCAGATAGTTTGACAGAGTCAGAGGCGGAAGCAGGACGCAGCTGCCTGATTTTAAGCTGGTTCCTTCCCCGGTAATTATGAATGTCTCCCGAGATTTTCACAATATTTTCTGGACCATATCTTGTTTCATCACCTTCAGAAACGTCCCATAGCTTTGCCTCAATATCACCTGATTGATCCTGAAGTACTAGAGATAAAAAAGGTTTCCCATTGCTGGCGATTCCTTTTATAGAACTTTTAATTAGTAGAAATATTTCGACCTGTTCGCCAACTTCATAATTGATAATGCCCTTACTCATTTTGCCCTCTCCCTTCGCCTTTAGTTGTTTTTCTTGTTTCTAGTTTAGACTACTTATGGATACGGACTACTTAGTCCCCTCCCATGTCTGCCAGCATGTGCAGAGCCTTCTCAGGGGTATTGTTCACTTATCTTCCTGTTACTTCACCCTATAAGTTTACTGCCTAGCCCATTTAATTCAATTATTTGACTACGTTCAAACTGCTCAGTCAAATGGCTGTGACATGTAAAGAAAATGACCTGGTTGTTTGGAAGCCCTTTTAAAAGCTCAAGAATCCTTCTTGTTCTATTATGATCAAAATTTACAAAGCTGTCATCTATCAAGATGGGAAAAGCATGGTTTCCGTAAACCGTCACAGCAAGAGCCAGCCTAAGTGATACATACACTTGCTCTGTTGTTGCTTGGCTAAGCTCATTCGCATAAAATAGGGTGTGGTCCTCCCGTTCGATTTGAAAGCCGCTTCCCTCCTTCAAAGGGATAATTCTTTTATATTTTCCACTCGTCAAAAACAGGAGGTATTCTTCTGCTTTGGAAAGCATCTGCGGAAGCCTTTCAGTTTTATATTGTTCTATCGTCTTGGATAAGACTTCTCTGGCAAGAGCGTATCGGCCCCATACTTTCGCTTCCTCTTCAAACTCGTGCCTCTGCTGTTTAAACTTATGCAGGAGGTCACCGTATAGGCCACCCTCTTCAAGTATGCGCATTTGATGTTTAACTGAGGCTAACTTTTCTCTCCTATCAGCTAGTACCGCCTTTATCTCTAGGACTGTTTTTTTAATAGAATTAATCTTTAGATCAACCTGTACTCCTTCCAAAATCCCTTTTTTAACCTGTTGGTCAAACTGAGCGGAACTTAGTTGGAAGCTAATATCGGAAATGCGCCTTTTCCACTCCCTTTTCTGAGCAGCCATGTTTGCTGCCTTTCGATACTGGTCCTCTGTTTCTGCAAAAGCTTCCTTGAAAAGAGCAGCTCTTTCCTGGCTGAGGTGCCGTTTTTCTTCTTCTAGTGTCTGTTTTTCTTCCTCTGTCTCT
This sequence comes from Mesobacillus harenae, assembly GCF_013343715.1. Classification (GTDB taxonomy): domain Bacteria; phylum Bacillota; class Bacilli; order Bacillales; family Cytobacillaceae; genus Mesobacillus_A; species Mesobacillus_A harenae. The sequence goes on along the minus strand of NZ_JABUNR010000004.1, from coordinate 103,405 downwards.
GATTGCTTTTTCTTTGTCTCTTCGTATTTAATTAGATTTTCTGATTCTTCCTTTACCCTTTTCCTCAACGATATAGCAGCTTCTTGTATAGGCAGTGCAGGTTCTTTTAGAAACTTTTTGGCCAGTTTTGAAACAGATGTGGTTAACTCTTGTTGAAAAGAGGCTAAAGTATCTGCTCTCTCGCGGGCACGCTTTCTCTCCCGATAAAGTCCTTTCTGTTTATCAATTAACAGATACGCATCATATATATGTTTCCGGCTAATCTCTTCAGGGAGACAAAGCTCATTCCCAAGTTTTAAAATTTCCTGCTCCAGATTGTTATACTCTAATTCCCATAATTCGAAAGCTTTAATTCGTTTTTCATATCGTTTATTCTGCTCACTAAGCCTAATGGATTGTAATTGAACCTGTTCCCGCAGCATTTGATCCTGGGAAAGTTTCACCCGTGCATTCGTTTCGTCCCCATTGTTCATTTCGTTAACTTGCTCTGAAAGTTCTTTTTCCCGCTCATATAGGTCGTTAGGAGCCTCTGAGGCAGAGAATGGCGTTTGCATTTTCCTAGCTTGAACTAGGCTGATAAAAAGAAACAACAACCCAGCCAAACCAGCACCTGCTATCACCCAGTTGGGCTGTAGAAAGCCATATAGGAAAAGCAGAGAAAACAAGATGCCGAGGGCAGCCTGTTGTTGTTTTACCTTTTTATCGTGCTGATGGATAAGATCATGCTCCATCCTGTATCGTGATGATATATTTTTAATTTGCGACCGGATTTGTTCCAGTTCTTGCTTAGCCAGATTTTTATTATCATAAATGATTATTTTTTTCGACAAAACCTGATGCTCCTGCTCACTGAGCAGCTGACCCTTTAATTCCACTACAGTATGCTCGAGTTCTTCAAGAACTGTTTTCTCTGATTGGAAATCATCTTCTAATTCTTGCTTTTTATCCAATAAACGAGTATACCTTTTTTGCAGTTCCTCAGCTTTATCTCTTACGAATACACTTGTATTTATAGCTGCCAATGATTCTTCATCCAAGTTTAGGTTAAGTTGATCATGGTTCCTCTCTATTTCATCAAAAAGGTTTTCAGCTTTTGAATGAAGTTCCTGCCTTTCTCTCTCAAAATGTTCATAATCTGAGATTCTCTGTAAAGTTGAATGAATTTCAGCTTCCGATTCAAGGATTGAAAAATCAGGATACACATTCTGGGCTTCGTTTCTCAATACCTCCTCACGTTCATAAAGGGCAGCCAGCCTTGCTTCTATCGGTTTTAAATGTTGGTCCAGCCGGTCTAGACGTTGAATTCCATCAACCGGAAACGAAATCTCTCCTAATAGGGAAAGTTCCTGGTTCAACTTTTCCTCCTCCAAGATTATTGGCAGCAGGCGCCTGGCCTCCTCCCAGTCTTTAGCCTGCTTCAGTAACTGGTCCTCTGTTTCACTCAATCGCGCAATTTCCCCTTCAAGATCCTCATGTTCCATCTCTAAGGCTTGATACCTGTCATTTTGTTCCTCTGCCTTTTTTAGATTAGTATGAAGCTGCCGCAATTCCCTTAGTTGTTCATTAATAGAGGGCCTTCTTCCTCCCGGTTTAAACCTTTTTTCCATCTCTTTTTCTAGTATCCCTTCAGCCTGAAAAAGGCTATCAGTACCGAGCGTACCTGCAGAAAATAAATACCTCCCCAAATCCTCCCCTTTAATTCCCTGGACATTTTGCAAACCTTGCAGGTTAAAAGAGAAAATGGACTGAAAAAGGCCTTTATCAATGCTTCCCAATAACTTCTGGAGTAAATCCTCTCCGCCTGTTTCCCCATTGTCTAATAGGACGGTTACATCACCTGATGATTTTCCTTTCACTCGTTCAATAACAGCTGTTCCTATTCCGTGAAATTCAGCCTTAATCATACCCCCATATTTGGAGTGATGTTTCGGTTCGTACCTTAACTCGGCCTGCTGTCTGGTTGGAAAACCAAATAAAACGCTTTGAATAAAAGACATAATCGTTGATTTACCAGCCTCATTTTCTCCATATAAAATCTGCAGGTTCTGGAGACTTTCCAGCTTATAATTTTCTAACTTCCCATAGCCATATATATGAAGTTCAACTATTTTCATCGGATCACCACCCTAATTAAAAGCTGCTTTTGTGCAGCAGCTGAAGTATCGTCTTTTCTGCTTGATTTAGAAGCTCTGCCTTTTCATCTGCAGATAGTTGACTCAAATATCTCCGTGCAGACGAATGCTGGAATAACGGTTCAAGGGGTTCATCTATATTTTCTAATCGGTCAATTGCCGAAAAGAGATCCGAGTAAAAATCACCCTGTTCCTTATAGGCATCACGGTTTGTATCAATTGCTTCTGTATAGTCCGATTTGAATACCCATACGAACGATGCCTCATCTTTTTCTTCATCATTAAGTATTTCTAAAAGCTCTCCGTTTTCTATAATCTCCGTTAAACTATCTAGAGTTAGAGAGAGGTCTTTTATATGTAATGAAAGCAGTGTTCCTTTGCCTTTTTGTCTTGTCTCCTCCATTATATCCCTGCAGACTTTATACAAATCATCATAATTCCGGACTTGCCCACAATCAACAGAGACGGCTTTCCATACAATATCAGCTGTGTTGATAAACTTCGTTGAACAACCAGCAGAACTCAAGTCTACTAAATAACAGCCTTTTTCATCCTGTTCCTTTCTGTTTCTCCCCTGAGGATTGCCAGGATAAATAATGGGCGGCTGCTCAGACAGGACTAGCCGTTGGTGAATATGGCCCAGTGCCCAATAATCAAATCGTTTGGAAGTTAAATCCTTTAAAAAGAAAGGGGCATATTTTCCATGCTGGCTGGAACCCTCGTAGTGCCCGTGAAGAATGCCTATATGGAAGTCCGCTCCTTCTTCTCGCTCATAGTAGTCAATCATTCGTTCCTCCACATGCCGCTTTGAGTAACTGAAACCATATAGATGAACAGCTGTTCCATCGTTTTTTTCGTAGAACTTAGTCTCCACATTTTCTAAAAATACATGAACATTTTCCGGAACGCTCATTTTCACCCAAGATCCTCCTAAATGGTCATGATTTCCATGTACTAGATAAACAGGAATGTCTCTTTTAGAAAGTCTGCCCAGTTCTTTCATTAAACGTGACTGTGCCCTTATACTGCGATCCTCACCGTCAAATAAATCTCCAGCTAAAATTACAAAATCTACTTCATATCGAATCGCTGCATTGATGATATTTTCCAAAGCGGTAAATGTACTTTCCTGCAGCCGTTTGAACAATTGAGCCGGCAAATGCCTAAGACCTACCATTGGGCTATCTAGATGAAGGTCGGCAGCATGGATAAACTTTATAGCTTTCATAGGCTTTTTCCTCTCAGTTTTCTTTTATTCTATTTTACCACCCATAAAATACGAATGCACGTTCTTATCATAGTGAGAATTTAAATATAGAGGTAATTTTATAGATATCCAGAGCACAGAGGAATAATTGCTCGCATAGAACCTATTCTCGAACAAGTACGTAGTTGGTATTTTCTTCAAACTAGCCTATCAGGCTAACGCGTTCAGATTGTCGACACAGGGCAACGAGAAGCTTGTTGGGTATCTTTTTGTCTTGTATATATTTGTTCTATTTTATAAACCGAAAAATCAATGGCTTACTCAAGCTAAGTAGCCGTGTGAAACTAATCCTCAACAGCTGGGCTATCTGTTTACGCTCATCAAACTGATTATTTGGTTGTGTTCATCATAATTGGTCACTTGATTAAACAATAAATTGGATTGGGGCAGAGGGTGACCACCCCGGCGGGAAAAAGCGGCTCGGCTCGGCCCCGCCCGTGGAAAGCGACCGCCCGGAGTGGAAATCTAACCACACTAGCACTAGTATTCTACTTTTTTGAAAATAAAATGACCGAAGGCAAACTCAAAATTCTTAGAGTTTGTCTGCAGTCTAAGGTCAGGCTGATAAGTTATTCTTTCGTTATTCTTTTTTAGTAATTTGCAGTGCTTTTTTAATATCTTTAAAAGAGTTGGACTGTCCGTACATTAATACTCCGCCACGATATACACGGGCACCAAATACGGCGAGGACAGTAATTGTCGCAACAAGAATCGCAATCCCTAAAGCTGACTCCCAAATTGGGATATTAAGCATTCCCACACGGAGGAACATTAACATTGGTGTGAAAAATGGAATAAACGAAGTGATTCTAATAAATGGGGCTTCTGGCTCGTTTAAACCAAACATTGCCATCATAAACCCAGCTACCACCAATAGGGTCATTGGTGTAATCATCTGCTGGACGTCTTCGATACGGCTTACTAGCGATCCGAGGAATGCTGCCAGGGTAGCATACAGAAAATACCCAAGAATAAAGAATATCACTGCGTACGTAATGGTTGAAGCAGGAACATCTCCAAATCCGAAGAATTCAAAGAAGCCGCCTTGCATATTATTGAGGTTGCGCTTAATAGAAAAATAACCGACAACCAGGAGCACAGCGAGCTGGGTCAGACTAAGAAGGCCAATTCCAAGGATTTTTGCAAACATTTGCTTGATAGGAGAAACACTTGATATCAGAATCTCCATAACCCTTGATGACTTTTCTGTAGCGACCTCCATTGCAATCATATTTGCATACATAATTACGGCAAAATAAATAATAAAAAGCAGAACGTACACAAGGCCTCTAGCCTGGTTCAGCTCTTCCTCTGTTTTTGCATCCTCCTCAAGCGCTGTTCTTTCAAACTTGACCGGCTCGTACAGCTTATTAAGCTGCTCTGCAGTCAACTGGATCTGTGAGGCCGCTGTCATCGTCTTGAGCTGCTGCAGACTTGTTTGGAGGTCAGAGGGAATTACTGAGTCTGCCATACTATTTGATTTATAGGCTCCTTCTGGCAATTTATCCTGATCAAAACTCAGTTTCAGAACCCCTGTGTATGTTCCTGCCTGTACCTCTCCCTCTGCCTCCACCATAGAGCCGCTGAAGAGTTCGAGGTTAAGATCTTCATTTAATGGCTCTAGCTGCTCTTTTAATGGTGAGAATAGCTGGCCCGTCTCATCAATAACTGCAACAGTATCTGTTTGGCCATCCTCATTGAAAAAGTTAATAATGTTTTGCATATTAGTTAAAGCAAGCATAATCACTATCGTTAGCACAGTAGTAATAATAAACGATTTGGTTTTCAGTTTGGTTAAAAACGTATGAATTAAAATGATAAAGAAATTATTCATAAGAGGCACCTACATTCTCTATGAAAATATCATTTAACGAAGGTTCTTCTAAAACAAATTTCCGAACAAACCCTTTACTGACTATATCCTTTAAAACATTTTCAGCAACATCCTCACCGGTTATCTGCAAGTGAACACCCTCAGTCGTATACTTTGCTCTTGTTACACCAGGGTAATTCTTCAAATCAGACAATTCAAAATCAGCATGGACCACTAAATTTTTCTTTCCGAAAGACCGTTTAATTTCCTTTAACGACCCATGAACAACGGGACTCCCTTTATGCATAATGCATAAATGCTCGCACATCTCTTCTACATGCTCCATACGATGGCTGGAAAATACAATGGTCGTGCCTTTATTTTTCAACTCTAGTACCGCTTCCTTTAGCTGCTCCACATTTACTGGGTCCAATCCGCTAAATGGTTCATCTAAGATCAATAGCTTCGGCTTATGTATAACCGCGGCTAGAAACTGGATTTTTTGCTGATTCCCTTTTGACAGTTCCTCGACCTTTTTTCCTGCGTATTCAGGAACCTTAAAACGTTCCAGCCAATAATCTAGCTCCTTTAGTGCATCCTGTTTTTGCATACCTCTTAATCTTGCAAGATAGACAATTTGTTCCCTTACCTTAAGTTTTGGATAAAGCCCGCGCTCCTCAGGAAGATAACCAATTTTTGGGCTAGTTGAATAATCGACCCGCTTGCCGTCCCAGGTAATTTCGCCTTCACTTGGGTCAAGCAGCCCAAGAATCATGCGAAATGTTGTTGTTTTACCTGCCCCATTGGCTCCCAGAAACCCGAACATCTCCTTTTCTGGGATTGCGATAGATAACTGATCAACTGCAGTAAAGCGGCCAAAACGCTTAGTCACATTTTCAAGCTTTAACACCATATACACTCCCCTGTACCATAATTAAATACAATCTTAGTGGAAAAAGATTCCTTTTATACTCACATTTTTATTTTGCACTTTTTTTGAAATTATGCAACAATAATGGTAACTATCAGAATTTTTTAATAAGGGTGATTAGAAAATGGAAATTTATAAGTTAACAGCATTTGAAAAAAATGGAGAAAAAATTCTAGATGAATCTTTTCAAGCTAGCAATGATGATGAAGCAAAGGAACTAGGCGCAAAGCTTATTGAAGAAAAAAGTTTATCAGAAAAAACACACCGGTGTACTTCTCCGAGGGGAAAGCTGATTATCTTTCGCCCCTAGAAAGTAAGTTTGCGTGAGTAAAATACAAAATAGAGCAGAGAAAAGCAAAGAGATCAGTCCTCTTTGCTTTTTCTTTGTACAAAGAAAAAAAACATCCAGCCGAGGGCTGGATGTTACTACGTTCTATTTAAATAGACAGTCTCTAATCGACGATCTATTTCCCGATAAATTTTGGAGAACGTTTTTCCAAGAAAGCACGGATGCCTTCTTGATGGTCTTCAGTCTGACGCATCTTAAACTGTCCAATCTTTTCTAATTCAAGAACTCTTAATAGTCCTGGACGATTTTTATCTGCAAGGATCTTTTTCGTCTTAATCATTGCCTGTACAGGTTTATTCAGCCAGTTATCAACGCGCTCGGAAACGGCAGCAGTAAGATCTTCGGCAGTCTCATCTATCATTCCGATAGCAAGGGCCTCTTCTCCAGACATCGTTTTCCCTTCCCAAATAACCTGTTTAGTTCTTGCCTCGCCAAGCCGTGTCTCTAGAAAAAAGTGACCGCCGCCATCCGGGATTAGGCCGATTCCAATAAAGTTCATCGCAAGCTTACTGGATTTTTCAGCAATTATGTAGTCTGATGCTAGGGCAAGGCTTAAGCCCAAGCCGGCTGCCGCACCAGAAACTGCACTGATCGTAATCTTTGGCATGCTGTATAGAGTAACAGCAAGCTCACTGATGCTGTCCATCACACTGTAGAAACCGTTTTCATCCGTTCCCGAAAGCATCGTTTTAATGTCTCCGCCAGCACAAAAGGCACGTCCTGCACCTTTAAGGACAACAATATCAACATCATCGGAACTGCCGATTTCCTTTAGCTTATAAACAAGGCTCTTAATCATCTCGAGATCCAATGCATTCATGGCTTCTGGTCTATTCATTTCCAGCACAGCTACCCTGCCGTTAATTGATAGATTAACTGTGTTTGTTTCAAAGTCTACTGCCAAAGTGATCCCTCCTTTTAACTTCTTATAAATTTATTATATAGGTAAAATATAGATTTAAAAACCATTTTACATACTATTTTGATTTTTTGTATTTATAAATCTTCCGGAAGCAAAATCACTTCTTTTAAATTTGCTGAAACAACCCGGTATTATGAACAAGAGCCCGCCAACATCGGCAGGCTCTCGCTTTATTGCTTTAGGATATTCATCCTGCGCAGAAATTCAATGGGATGTTGTTTTCGAAAATGTTCTTTTACCATATATGAGACACCCTGCTGGTTCGATGTCCTAGTCACCCAGTCAGCCTCTCTTTTTAATTCCATTGACGCATTACCCATTGCTACACCAAGGCCGCTTGCTTTGATCATGTCTATATCTTCATCTCCGCTGCTGATTGCAACCGTTTCTTTTAATGTAATACCAAGTTTATTGCCAAGCTGTGTTAAGCCTGTCAGCTTTGATACACCAGCCGGGGAGATGTCCATCCTCAATGGGTTGATTAATAACATGTCTATTTCTGTAAACATTCCTTTCAAAGCTTCTTTAGCGTCAGCAAGATCTTCCTCATGTTCAAAATACACCTCTATTTTTGGAGGAGACAATTGTTCATCAAGCAATGCTTCACTTACCGAATCGACAAACTGTTGGGAATACAAAATTGGATCACCTGTAGTAAATACTGTACTAGAAAGGAGATTATGATTGAGTTTATATTTATTTGCCAGCGAGAATCGCTCATGAACAATTCGGATTTGACAAGGAAAGCCCTCAAGAAAAGTGACTATTTCATAGGTAATCTCTTCTGGTATTCGTTTTTCTACGAGTGGTTTGCCTTGTTCACTGGCAATATATGCACCACCATGGGTGATCAGCGTAGAATCCAGTTTCAGTGCCTTGGCGATCTTTTTGGCGGAAGGAAAACTTCTCGAAGTTACCAATGTTACATAGACACCCTTTTGCTTAACATATTCAATTGCGTCTTTTGTAGATTTGTGGATTTTCCCATTTGTCTGGAGTATCGTCCCATCAACATTTAGTGCCAGAAGACGGTAAATCATTTATTTGCCTCCGTTCGTGATGTTTTTTCATGCCTTACCTTACTTTTATGAAAAAACAGACATAAATAGAACAAGTTATGTTTGGTCTATCTCTTTTGTATAAACAGCGGGGGCAATTAACTGGAAAGATTATTCTCTACGGCGTTTTCTTAATCGTAGAGCAGGAGCCATCGATTTTGACATCACTCGGGGGTGTGCGCAGAACACTAGTCGGGGGAATGGATGCAGAAACGATATGATTATCCACGACCTTTTATAAATTCGTAATCAATAAAAAACCCCCGGCTGTTTACCGGGAGTTTAGATGAATTATTGATTTTCTGGATTGCCGTATAATTCCTCTAAAGGCTTCATGATGATTTGGTTTATCTCTTGGATAACTGTGCTCATCCGCTGCTCAGCCTCCATTAATTTTGAAATCTTGTCATGCTGCTGAACTAGAGCAACTGTTTTTTGTGCTTGCTCTACTTCCTCCTGAGAGATTTCTTGGCCAGTCATTTGTTTTTGCTGCAATTCCATTTGGATGTTCCGGAAATTTTCAAACATTCTCCGGGCTGTTTCGTCTTCGTTGATTTCAGTATACAGATTTTTTAAGTTTGCATATTCATCACTCTGGCGTACCGCCTTTTCGAGATCGTATGCAGAATCATGTAAATTGACTCCCATTTCGTTCACTCCTTTTTGTTTCAAAACTCCCCTACACTATAACAGACTATAATTTTAATTGCGAGGCGTTTACCCTTTGTCTCTAAAGTGAAAGAGCAAGCAATCCCTGAATAATACCAATCAAACCGCCAAGTAATGCACCTAAATAGGTGATCATCTTAAGTTCATCACGGGTAATTGAGAGAACCAGTTCTTCAAGTCTTTCAACCGAGAAAGTTTCCACTTGTTCTCGTACGATCTCAGCTAGATGCAGTTTGTCCATCATCACCCCAATACGTTCTGATAGCCACTGGCCCATCATTGTCACTGCCTTCGGAGCAAAATTCCCAATAATCATTTCTTTATAGGAGGAAAACAGGATTGTAACAGGCTTATTCATATACTCTTCCATGTTAATAACTTTACGGGTATATTCTTTAATAGTTTTCACGACACTGTCTCTATCAAAGTACATTTCCACCTTCTCTGTTTCCCATTCAAGAATGTTATCCCATTCTTTTCTCATTAGTGAAGTTATGAGTTCTTCAGTGCCTTTACTATTTAGGAACTTAATTATTTCAGGTTGGATTTTATCTGCCAAGCTGGCATTTCCTAAAAACATTTGCAGCATGCTCTTTAACATTCCCCCACGCTCGTTGACAAATTCCTCAAGCATACTCTGAATACGTGCCTTCCCTTCCTTGCTAGAGAAGTAATCCGTACCCTTGGCAACTAGAAGCTTGGCGAACCCAGGGATTTCTGTATTAGCCTTTTGTATTAGCTCAGGTGACAGAGTCTCTCTTAAAGTTAAAGGACGGAAGCGGTTCATGGTTTCCTCATACTTGCTTTCGATAAAATTATCCAGCCATCTTTCACTTCTTAAGGTTCCTTCTGCCACGCCAAAAGACTGGAGCAATTCTGCAGGTGTTTGTTTCGTATCAAGCAGTCTTTCTAATTCCTTTTGGAATACCAACGTCATATCTTCCTGGAATCCAGGCTCAGTTAATTTCCGCTGGAAGCTCTCCGGAGTCAGCAAATGATCCACAACCATTTTTCCAAGCTGATGAGCAAGTTCTTCCCGGCGCTTCGGGATAAGTCCAGGTGTAAATGGAACTCTCCATTTCCCCAAATAAATGGCTTTATAAGGACGGAATAACATTTTTATTGCGAGAGAGTTTGTTACCCCTCCGATCAACGCTCCAATAATCATCATAATGAGTATAATTAATATCCAGTGCATATACCTCTACCTTCCATCTAGTTCTATAGCACAATCTTGTTCTGCTCTTCATAGGATACTTTATCAGCATTTGCCTATTTTTCATTATAAAGGCACTTATTTTGACGAGCAAATGAGGAGTCCTTATGAACATATCATATTCATCAATAAAAGTAAGCCGCCGCACATTAGATTTTCCACATGATTACACGATCATAATCAGTAAAAACCTGTTTAAGAAGCTTGGAATGGATGATTCAAGTATAAAGTTAGCCGCAGGTAAAAAAAAGGCTGCGGTGCATATTTACACTGAAGAAAGTGCTGATGATGAGGTCCAGCTATCTGACGAGCTGCTGATAAGTCTGTCTATGCCAATTAAGGATAGACGCTTTCTGCTTCGATATTCCACTGAGCAAAAAACACTCTATATTGGACCTATTATTGGCATCTTAACCTCTATTTATATAAATCCTTCTGGAGAACCAGATTTTCGTTCAATTCATACTTTTTGCGAAGAGCTGAATAAAGGGATTGAGGATTTAGGCGGGCTTATCTACATTTTTTCATTAAACGGCGTTTCCGAACAAGAAGTGAGCGGTTACTTTTATGAGGAAAGTAACTGGAGAAAGGCGAAGCTTCCTTTCCCGGACGCTATCTATAACAGGATTCACTCCCGTCGTCTTGAGTTTGAGAAAGACTTCAAAAGCCTTGTTCAGCAGGCTGACATTCATAAAACTTCATTGTTCAATTTCCGTTTTTTATCAAAGGCTGAAGTACACAGCTACTTAAGGCTTGAAGAGCATTTACAGCCATATCTCCCTGAGGCAGAGCTATTTTCAAAAGAGGCTTTGATAAGTTTACTTCAAAAGTTTGGAGAGGTTTATGTTAAGCCCATCCATGGCAGTCAAGGCCGTAATATTATAAGAATTTCCCGTAATGACCAGCTATATATTCTCCAGTTCTCCTCCCAGCAGCAAAAAGAGCCGCTTTGCTATAGCACACTCGATAAGTTAGCTGAGGATGTAACTGCGAAAATAAAGCAAAAGTCTTTCATCATTCAACAAGGGATCCGTTTAGTTGAACCTGACAATCGAAAAATTGACTTTCGAGTTCTCTGCCATAAAAACAAGCAAAATTTATGGCGAACCACTTCAGTTGTAGCGAGACTATCAGGGGAAGCGGAATTTGTCTCCAATATCGCTAGAGGCGGAGAAATCATCCGTCCGCTAAAAGCCTTATCACAAATGTTCGATTTAGAGACGGCAAGGCAGCAGCTTGCCCAAATGAAAGAATTGTCCGCAGAAATTGCTGAATCAATAGATAGGCAGGCAGATGGTTTAGTCGTGGAACTCGGCATCGATATGGGGGTAGATGAGGACGGAAGATTATGGCTTATAGAGGTTAACTCAAAGCCATCAAAAAATTTTGAGGATAAGAGCAATACTATCAGGCCCTCAGCCAAAGCCATTATTGAGTATTGCACTGGACAATATTTAAAAAGATAACGTTTGAAAGGAGCCATCCCAATGATTACCTTGGGTTTAATGAACCTTAATCTTAAAAGTGAAGCAGGCTATTTTACAGAAATTGCTCGAAATGCAGAGGAATTTGGAATCCTCTGCTATCGATTTGTTCCTTCAAAAATAAACCCAGTTTCCCATCAGGTGACTGGTGAAATATTTGACATTGAACTGATGGATTGGAAAAGCGCTGAGTTCCCTCTGCCGAATATTATCTATGACCGCTGCTTTTATGGGGATGACCAGCATTCCAGACAATGTTTATCGATCGTCAGCTGGCTCAAAAAAAGATCAGACCTTAAGTTTCTTGGTTATGGTCTCCCAAACAAATGGGAAATTTATCAGCTTCTCTCAGGATCGGAACTGGCTCCTTACCTTCCTAAAACGATTATTGCTGATAACCCTCAAAAAGTAAGCGGGCTTTTACAAAAACTAAACAAAGTCATTCTTAAACCAGCTACTGGTTCACAGGGGCATGGGATCTATTGTCTCGAAAAAACTCCTGAAGGAATTCTAGCAGCAACCGAAAAACAAGGTTCTTACGTAAGCAGGACTTTTCCAACAGAAGAAAAAGCCATAAAGTGGCTTACTCCGCTGTTAGCAAAAAAAACATACCTGCTTCAGCCTTATCTTCCGCTAACAAACATAAATGATCAGCCGATCGATATCCGAACTCTGCTTCAAAAGAGCGGGAATGGAAATTGGGAAGAAAGAGGCCGTGGCATTAGGACAGGGAATACCGGCGGAATTTTATCCAACCTTAGTTCCGGAGGCCAGGTTACAGAGTATAGGAAATGGCTTAGAACAGTTAGGGAGCCAATGAAGTCCTATCTAGGTAATGAGTTAGAGGAAATTTTGGTAAAACTTCCTCCTATTCTTGAGAACCACTTCCCGCCTTTATTTGAACTCGGTGTAGATATAGGAGTTGCTAAAGACCATTCCTTGTGGATACTTGACGTGAACTCCAAGCCTGGCAGAAAAGTGGTAACAGAAACCAATCCTGATATAAAGCAGGTACTATATACTGCCCCTCTTGGATATTGCAAAACTCTTTTCAAAACAGAATTCAATTCAGAGGTGGTTAACGGTCATGAGAAAACGCTATCCAATTAAAATTTCCGATATGATGAATAACGTGGATTTATATTATCCAGCTGACTTAGAAATAAATCAGCCGATAGAAAAAATCGCATTTGGGGGAAAAACAGCTGACGTCACCTGTAAGCCTCACCCAGGCGGGAAAAATATAGTGATAATGCGGCCAGAACTTCAGTCAGCACTTCATTTTCCCGATCTTAATATTAACCTCCATTTAATCATTGATAATGCTACTTTATATATTGGGCCCCTGATTGGTATTTTCACTTCGGGGTTTACTACCTTCCCATCAAGACCGATTGGGGCTAGGTCTTTATTCTTCGCTAAGCTTTTATCAGTGAATAAAATGGTGGGTGCTCTTCCTTATGTGTTCGGTGAAGAACATATCGACTGGGAAAATGGGCTTATCCAAGCCTATGTACACCTCCACACTGGCTGGCAGCAAATTCCGCTTCCTTTTCCTAATGTTATTTACGACAGACTTCCAAACCGAAGATCAGAACGAAAAACAGAACTGTCTAAAATAAAGACACGACTTCAGGAGGATTATCTTATCCCTTGGTATAATCCAGGTTTTTTCAGTAAACTTGATGTGTTTGAACGACTAGAGCAGGATCCGATGGTCTCTTCTTTGCTGCCTGAGACTCATCTATTCAGCTCATTTACTGAGATTGAAAGAATGCTGGCTGATTATGGCCACGTTTTTATTAAACCCAACCATGGAAGCCTAGGGATTGGTGTTCACCAAATTCTTTATAACAAACATGATGAGAGTTATTATTGCCGGTTCAAGGGTGAAGACGACTTAAATAAACTCACACGGTTCAAAAGCCTTGAAGGCTTGATGAAGTATGTCTTTAAAAAAAGGAAATTATCGAATATGCTCGTCCAGCAAGGGATTCATTTGATTCGAATAAATAAAAGTTCTGTTGATTTTCGAGTTCATACCAATAGAGATGAAAACGGAAATTGGAAGGTAACTGCAATTGCAGCTAAGGTTGCTGGCCCAGGAAGTGTAACTACTCATATTAACAGTGGAGGAGTCATTAAAACAATCAATGAACTTTTCGAATCTGAGTCGGACCAAAAATATTATGAAGCTGAACTTACGTATGCAGCCCTGAACTTGAGCAAGTCATTGGAAGCTACTACTCAAGGGATAATTGGAGAAATAGGTTTTGACCTGGGGATTGATAAAGATGGAAAGGTCTGGCTGTTTGAAGCCAATTCTAAACCTGGGAGATCTATTTTTACACACCCGCAGCTGAGGGATTTCGATTTACTGACCAGAAAACTGCCTATAGCTTTTGGTATCTATTTATCAGAGCAGGCGATAAAGAAGCCAGCTGATTTGTTCCGATGAAAATATCGTATCATCTAGAAAAAAAACAGTGGTACCACCATGAAGCAAATACAGCAGCAATTCTCACAATGGGAATGGATAAACAGCCTGTCCCATTTATGAGCCTTAGTGAAGATCCACAGGAATTATCCTTTAATTTGAAAACTAAAGGCAGGAATGCTGGTCCAATCATAGGCATACTGAGTTCACTCACCAATAATGGGAAACTAGCTGGTAATATAAGACTTTTTACGGATCTTCAGGTCGAGTTAACCAAGAAAGGCGGGCTGTCCATTGTGTTTACCCCTGAAAGCATCACTGACACAGGGATTACTGGCTACATTTATTCACCAGGACGCCAAAAATGGTTCAGAGTAAGCGCCCCTCTCCCTCATCTAGTTTACAATCGGGTACCTTTCCGAAAAGCAGAAGCTTCTTCAAACTTTAAAGCTGCGGTAAGAAAGATAAAGAAGAATAGCATTCCTTTCTTTAACCCCGCTTTTATTAATAAATTTGAGCTTTATACGATCTTAAACAAAGATCCTTTCTTTGATAAAATGCTCCCAGAAACGATCCTAATTAATGTTGCAGCCCAGTTGCAGGACTTCTTAGAAAAGCACAAAAGAGTCTATCTAAAACCGGTTAACGGGGCAAAGGGCATCGGAATTTATCGGTTAAGCCTTGGTCAGGAGCAGAACATTCTTGCAGAAAGCATAAAAGACGTGCAGCACTATCCCAACTTCATGGACTATTGGGAGATGCAGGGGGAAATGTTGCTGAAGCGTTCCTATATCGCCCAGCCCGAGATTTCTGCTGATAAAATTAATAATCAAAGATATGATTTCCGAGTCCTTAGTATCTGCGGGAAAAGTGGATACCAGGTTTCAGGCATCGGAATCAGGCAGGCAACAAAACAGGACCTGACTACGCATGTTCCCGCCGGCGGGAAAATTATCCCGTTTGATGGTATCTTGGCTGAACAGCATGAAAGAAATCTTAGCCTGATTAGCCAGAACGCCGGAACTATTCTATCAGAACAGCTTGGATTTTATGGGGAGTTTTCTATGGACATAGGATTAACAGATACAGGGAATTATGTTGTTTATGAAATAAATTCTAAGCCTATGAGTTTTGATGAAGCATCAATAGAAAATACCAGGGTTCTGCATCTGGTTGATTTATTTTTATGGAAAAGCGGATATGAAACATATGAGGCTGACTCAAAAGGTTGAATAAACTCGACCTGAGAGTCGCCTCTTTTATTGTTTATCCAGTTTCTGGGTTTAATTTGATGGATTCATAAGAGATAGAGAGATATTCCATTTAGGAACCTGAGTTGATTGGAGTGGAAGGCGCGAAGACTCCTCGAAATTCCTCATTATGCTATCGCATAATTTCGTGTGATGTGAATTCACGGATGCCTCCCTTGTGCTATCGCATTTCCTTCGTGCGTGGGCAAACTCGAGGATGCCCAATCAAAGTCCTGCGGGATCAGCTGGACAGATGAGACCCCGCAGACGCCAACGGCGGCGAGGAGGCTCAGCGCCAGCCCCGCGGAAAGCGAAGCGCCTAGAACGGAAATCAACGGACCATTTTTACAAGCTTTCCTAAAAATTTAGAGGGTGCCCAAAAGTTGGTACCTTTTGGGACACCCTCTTGTATTTATTTAAGCCCGCCGCGCCAATCCCTCTGCCCAATCATTGTATATACTATGCAAACCTCCTATAAATAGATGAATCACCCACTCCACTATTTTATTATAGAAATTCATCATCTAAATATTTTTAACTGTGATTCCAGTCACCAATCGAGTTACAATATAAATAGGGAGGGAAAATCATGATCACACATTTTCAATTTAAGCCTTTATTTGATAATGCTCAGCTGCCTGGATGGCGGTTTTCACTTTATTTTCATAAAAAGAAACTTATGGGAATCTATCACCAAGACGGAAAAATTGAATGGACATCTAATAAGCCTGATGCTGAATCACAAAGTAAGCTGGAAAGCCAGATTCATGAATTAATGCTTTACCATGTTTATGATAAATAACGATATATTAAAGGTTCTTAATTTCCTTTTCTAATCTCTCTGGGATGTATGACTTCCCAATCTTTCCGGTAACCTATGATTATTAATTAGGTCAGAAAGGAGAGATAATGTGAGGAACCAGAAAAAGGCTGCAAAGGATACGAGGTTTGAGGGGAAAAATAAAGCCTTTCTCGATGAAGACCGGATGATTAATGAAGGTCTTTCGGGTGGCTCTGTTCATGGAAGGCAAGATTCTGTTAATATCGAAGAAGCTAGAACACTTGAGCAGGAAGCCCCCCCTAATTCAGTTAAATAGTAATTTATCACCAGGGACATAAACCCAAATAGGGCTGAATGAACCGACCTGTAATAAGAAACACGAAAGTGCGGTTGAGCCTATTATTTCTAAAAAAAGACACCCATCCAGTTGGATGTGGTGTCTTATCTGCTTTTTACAATCATATTTACAGCTTCCTGAACGGCGTCTTCAGTACTTTTGCCTTCATCCTCGGCAGCTCTGATACAGGCCTCAAGGTTCTTAGCAACAATAAATCCGATCGCTCGGTCGACTGCAGAGCGAACAGCTGATAGTTGAGTCACAACGTCTTTACAGTTTTTTTCTTCCTCCATCATACGAATGACCCCTCGTACTTGTCCTTCAAGGCGTTTAAGACGATTTTTCATTTCTGGTGAATAATCCATAACCTGCACCTCTTTCATTAATTATCGGATACTACATATATTGTTATATTTTGGCGTTTGATTACCTCTTTGTTACAAGAGCTGTGTTTTTCAAGGCATCTCAGCTGTTATAATAAAGCTAAACAAATCCATGAAATATGAGGACTATAAATGATTAATAAACTTAAAATAATGTTTTCAAATGCTATTATAACAGAAGATTTGACAGAAAAACACATAGCGGGGTTTTACTGGTTCAAGGATAACAAGGCCCAAACGTGGATTGGAATCCCTCAGACAGATTTAGAGCCAGGGCAAGTTGAATTGCTACAGACCCTTTTTGATCATTATCAACTTCCCTCTTCCAAGATGTACGGCAAAGCTAGCGATTGGTATAACTTTCTGATTCAGGGCAAAGGGTTACCAGGTTCAGAAAATAAAATTGTAAGATTTATCCATTTTAGATACGAAAAAAATGAGCTAAACCAGCGTGAAATTGCTGAAGCATTTAAAAATCTTTTTCCAGACCACTGTCATGTAATTTGGCTTGAGGAAAACAAAGGAGTAATTGTTGAAGAACAAAAGGACCCGTTAATTACTGAAGAGGACTTACTTTCGATCGCAGCAGCATTTGAAGGTGATTTCTTTACTCAAATTACATTTCTATTAGGAAAGTACCGAAAAACAAGTGAGACTCTTCGGAAAGCATTCCAATCCGAACAAACCGTCTTTTCCAAGGGATTAAGACTATTTTCTCGGGAAAGACTACTAACTTTTGAAAAGATATTTCCTGCCTGGCTGAATGTTAATATTCCAGATGAAATGAAAGAAATTGTTTCAAGGGACATTCTCGAACACATTCGAGAGGATAAGGAACTTACCTTAACACTTAAAGTGTTCCTGGAGAACAATTCTAATGCCTCATTGGCTTCAAAAAAACTATATATACACCGTAATACCCTGCAATATAGGCTGGATAAATTCATGGAAAAGACCGGAATCAACCTTAAGGATTTCAATGGAGCTATAACTGTTTACCTTTCCTGCCTTCTTCTAGAATTAGATTAAATTGTTTTTTAAGAACCCAACTCTGTTAGAAGGGTGTCTTATAGCGCTGTCTTTTTAGAAGAAACGTTAATCTGAAAGCTTTCTTTTGTCTAATTCATAAAATCCCTCCTTTTTAGGGTAATTGCAAACTGCATAAAAGGGCTTACATAAAATTTGTGCACAATGTCCGTAGTTCTTCGCTTCAGGTTCGATTAAACTAAAAATAATACATTATCCCTCTAGGAGGAAATATAAATGGCTGAGATAAAGTTAGAACATATTTATAAGTTATATGACAATAAAGTCACTGCTGTAAGCGATTTCAACCTCCACATACAAGATAAGGAGTTTATCGTTTTCGTCGGCCCCTCAGGCTGTGGAAAATCTACTACCTTGCGAATGATTGCAGGACTCGAGGAAATATCAAAGGGTGACTTCTTTATCGATGGCAAGCGCGTAAACGACGTGCCGCCAAAGGACCGCGATATCGCAATGGTCTTCCAAAACTATGCGCTTTACCCGCATATGACTGTTTACGATAACATGGCGTTTGGATTAAAGCTTCGCAAGTTTGCTAAAGATGAAATTGATCGTCGTGTTAAAGAAGCTGCAAAAATTCTTGGACTAGAACCATACCTTTCCCGCAAACCGAAAGCTCTATCGGGTGGACAGCGCCAGCGTGTTGCTCTTGGCCGGGCAATTGTTCGTGATGCGAAGGTCTTCCTAATGGACGAGCCGCTATCTAATCTTGATGCTAAACTTCGTGTTCAAATGCGTGCTGAAATCGCTAAGCTTCACCGCCGCTTAAATACGACGACTATATACGTTACTCATGACCAAACTGAAGCGATGACTATGGCAACCCGCCTTGTCGTTATGAAGGATGGAATCATCCAGCAGGTCGGTGCTCCAAAGGACGTTTACGAAAAGCCTGAAAATGTATTTGTTGGCGGTTTTATCGGTTCACCTTCTATGAACTTTTTTAACGGGCAGCTTGAAGAAGGGAAGTTTGTGGTTGGTAATGGTTCAATAGCTGTACCTGAAGGAAAGATGAAAGCCCTTAGGGAACAGGGATATGTTGGCAAGACTATCATCCTTGGTGCAAGACCTGAAGACTTGCACGATGAGCCGGTTTTCATTGAAGCATCTCAAGGTTCTAAAATTCAAGCACATGTTGATGTTGCTGAACTTACAGGTGCTGAGACTATGGTATACTCCACATACGAAGGGCAAGATTTTGTAGCAAGAATTGATTCCCGTACAGATATCCAGCCTGGCGAAACAATGGAGCTAGCATTCGATATGAACAAGGTTCACTTTTTTGATGCTGAGACAGAACAAAGAATTCGTTAATAGCTAGTAATGCAACAAACCCCATCAAGAATGATGGGGTTTTTATTCTTTGATCATTTCGATTTTATCTTTCCCACATGAAGGACATTTGAATAAATGTGGGCACTCCCCATTTTTAAAATCATTCGGATACCCATCAAATAGTTTCATCTGATCAATTGGCATGTATGCACTGTAATCATCATAATAATCCATTTCTTTCCCCGTGTTTTCCATCTTGCTCCCGCAAGATGGACAAGCTACATCGACATTCCTGAATCCGTTGCATAAAGGGCACATCCCCATCTTTCACATTCCCTTCTGTTTATTCGTTAGTAGTTTATGTGTTTTTTGGCCAAGGTATGTACCTACGGGAATCTAGAGGAAAGAATTGCCTTCTCCAGAGCCGTATATTTTCTCTCAAATTATCAATAATACATTATTAAATAAGCTTCTTATTATTAATTTACTGGGTTAAGCCTTAGTAAGGCAGCTATTTTGCGAGCCGGTGCAATCCCGGCTAACCCAACCATAAAATAAAAATGAGGAGATGTTACGATGTCAAATCAATCTAATTCAAACCAGCTACTTGTATCAGGTGCTCAACAAGCGATCGACCAAATGAAATTGGAAATTGCTTCAGAGTTTGGTGTTCAATTAGGAGCTGACACAACTTCACGCGCAAATGGTTCAGTAGGTGGAGAGATCACTAAACGTCTTGTCTCAATGGCACAACAGCAGATGAGCGGACAATCTCGTTAAGATTTTCTAGCAGCATTTGTTAATGGCCGATTTAAAAAGATTAACCCAAGAACCTTTCGGCTAATTCATAAAAAATTTCATATTTTGGATTGCCCCCTTCCTTCGAAGGGGGCTTTTAACTGGCCGAGTTAGGTGCGGCACTTAAATCATCTTTTCTGGCTTTACCCAATCATCATATTGTTCCTCAGATAAGAAACCGCTTTGAACAGCAGCTTCTTTCAAAGTAAGGTTCTCACTAAAAGCAAACTTTGCAATTTGAGCTGCCTTTTCATATCCAATGTGGGGATTCAATGCAGTTACAAGCATCAGGGATTTTTCAACATGACCAGAAATAATGTCCAGGTTTGCTTCGATTCCGATTGCACACTTGTCATTGAAAGATCTCATCCCCTCTGCTAGAAGCTTTACACTTTGCATAAAATTATAAATAATAACTGGCTTGAATACGTTCAATTCAAAATTACCTTGGCTGGCAGCCATCCCAATTGTGGTATCGTTGCCAATTACCTGGCAAGAAATCATTGTCAATGCCTCACTTTGGGTAGGATTAACCTTCCCAGGCATGATCGAGCTTCCCGGCTCATTAGCAGGAATTGATATTTCACCTATTCCACTTCGAGGCCCACTTGCAAGCCAACGAACATCATTGGCTATTTTCATTAAATCAGCAGCCAGTGCTTTGAGACTGCCATGTGCGTGAACCAATTCATTATGACTCGTCAGTGCCTGAAATTTGTTTTCTGAAGAGCGGAAAGGATATCCTGTTTGCTTATGAATTTTTTCAGCAACCTTGCTGCCAAAGTTTTTTTCCGCGTTAATACCTGTTCCTACAGCAGTTCCGCCAATCGCAAGATCTTGAAGATAAACAAGAGTATCTGTAATCATTTTTTCATCTTTTTCTAACATCGCCCTCCAGCCGCTGATCTCCTGGCCTAGCGTTAAGGGAGTAGCATCCTGAAGGTGTGTCCGTCCTATTTTAATCACTTCATTAAAAGCCGCTTCCTTAAGTTTAAGTGTGCTTTTTAAAGCTTGAAGCGCAGGAAGCAGCTGTTCTGCCAAGCCTTTTACTGCAGCGATATGCATAGCCGTCGGAAATGTATCGTTTGAACTCTGTGACATGTTTACATCATCATTCGGATGAATAGTTACAGTTAATCCTGACTCTGCGAGAATCTCATTTGCTCTTCTTGCAGCAACTTCGTTTACGTTCATATTGGTTTGTGTACCACTCCCTGTTTGCCAGACCGAAAGCGGAAAATGAGCATCAAACTTCCCTTCGATTATCTCAGTACAGGCCATAGAAATTGCAGATCCTTTTTCATCTGACAGTTTGCCAGACTGTACATTTACTGCAGCCGCTGCCTTCTTGACCTGAGCAAACGCATAGACGATTTCCTTGGGCATTTTCTCCTCACCAATTTTAAAATTCTCTCTACTCCGCTGGGTCTGGGCCCCCCAATACTTATCAACCGGTACCCTTACTTCACCAAGTGTGTCCTTTTCAATTCGAAATTCTGCCAAAGCGGACGCCTCCTATTTTCGGATTATACGTTCTTCTTTTCCCTGTTTTATATATTTAAGTCGTTTATACCAATAGAATAACTCTTCAGGTTAAAATTGCAAAATAATGGGTTTTTAAATTTCACTTTTCTTGAGAAAAAAATAAAGCTAAAACCCCGGGCGGCAGGGCTTTAGCTTTTACTAACAATATTCTAATCTTTAAGTTCCTTTTCAGGCTTTATAAATAGTGTAACCAATGAAATAAAAAAGAACCATTATACTCGCGATGCTCAGCGTAATTGAATACTCCTCCATTAAAAGAACCCCCTTTTGTGAATACATGTATCCATCTATTTTTAAGTTATCACATAGGGCAAAGCCGTTCTTAAAAAAATTAGCAATATTTTGTGAAGATTAGTACAGTCGACTCTAACAAGGTAAATGATAGTATTTTTCCTTAGCCAACTGGCCATAAAGATAATATTGTCTAAGGAGGCTGGTTAACTTGAAAGGAATCTACCTAATTAACGAACGGCCCGTTTTAACAGGATTAAGCCGGGAGGAGAGCATTCTAATGCAGGAGACTGAATTAAAACTTTTCTTGAATTCGCATAACATTGAGGCTGTGACCTTAAATTCCTATCAATTGAATAGCTATTATACGATTCCCCATGCACTTTTATATGATCTTCGCCTTAACAGGGTTGAGTTAGACTATCTTATCATTCACTCGTATGAAATATGGGAAGATTTTATCTTTTCCTACCCTGCTAGATGGCTTATCTTAAAGAGCTATTTTCGTTCAGTTTTAACAGTTGAGACCCCGTCGATTGTTCACTAAACCTGATTAATTTGAGTGAATTCATGTTGCAAAGTAAGGGCTCGGTTTTTTTCTGTTGGGGTTAGCTCCATTTCCCTTTCAAAAGCGTCAACTGCCATTTATTCCACGAAAACCGCTGTGCCGTAAGCAATGATTTCTGATGCATTTGCCATAATCGCCGATGTTTCGAGCCGGACGCATATAATTGCATTTGCTCCTTTGTCCTCGGCGTTTTTCACCATTCTTGATATTGCTTTTTGCCTAGCCTCTGTCATCATATCGGTATATTCCTGGATTTCTCCTCCGACAATTGTTTTCAGACTGGCCAAAATATCTTTACCGATATGTTTAGATTGAACGGTACTGCCTTTAACGAAACCTTTTAATTCCTTGATATCTGCACCTGGCACGAAATCAGTAGTCACTATGATCATGTTTTTCATCCTCCTTTTTCTCATTTCTTCTTTCTTTTATAAGCAGCAGAAAAACACCCAGAAATAAAATTAGATAAATTGAATAAAGCCATATTGCTGCCCTAATATTAATGAACAGCATTATTATGGCAATAACCTGACCTGCCATAGCAGCTGTTAGCAACAGCTGCTTGTAGTTTTTCATTACACCACCGCCCCTTATTATTGCTAATAGCTTTTCCTCCAAATTTTCCTTACAAACAGCAGGTATATAATAAGAGGAACAGGTGCCTGAATTAGCCCAACAATTCCCCATAACCAATAATTATGTCCGTGCTTCCTAGCGTTTAAGAATAAGAAAATACTCTGACAAAGCAAGATTACAGCAGTAAAAACTAGTAAAACAGTCATCTGAACTGGTGTTAAGTCCTCTTTCATCACATGTTCACCTGCTTTTTTATCCGAATGCTTCCATAAAGAACTATAAAAACAATGACTGCACCTTGAAGCATTAGAAACAACTTAGGCATTTCCAGAATTGTAAACAGCATCCCTCCAACTATAAACAGGGCAATAAATAGGAATACAGCTAATTCTTTTACGAGCCTTTTCCTGTACTGCTGTTTTTGAGAATAAATCATATATTCAAACCAATCCAACTGCGGAGACTGGTCAGGAACTATCTTTTCAAGTTTATTTAAACCCTCTGAGATTTCAGAAATCGTACTTAAAAGCTCTTTCTCATTTTCCTGCTGGTCGTCTGGAGGAAATTTTTTCTGATCCGCCATCTGCTGCCAACTCCTTTCTAACAGTAAGTAAACCGTGATGGACTCTTGATTTCACTGTCCCTGGGGATATATTAAGAAAGCGGCCAATTTCATCATACGAATAACCGTAATAGTGCTTTAACACAATAGAAACCCTAGCAGCCGGAGCTAACTTACCAAGAGCAGTTAGAGCATCTGTCCATTCTTCTTTTCTGCTTTCAAGCTGCCACTGCAGTTTTCGCCTAGCAGACTCGTCCTTCTGCCAATTTTGTTCATGTTTTTGTTTCCGTAACTGATCAATATATAAATTAGTTGCGATTGAAATAAGCCAAGAGGAGAATTTTGCGTTGCCATTATATAGATGAATTTTTTCCACGCATTTTGCCATTGTCCCTTGGGCAATTTCTTCTGCAATGTGAGAGTTCATCGTTATCTTAATCAGGTATTTAACCAAAAAAGGATAGTTTTCCTGAAATAAGGCTGCAAACGCACGTTCATCTCCTTTTTTTGCACTGTCGATTAGTTTCTTTTCATCCATTGCCTTCCGTCCCCACTTTCAGCCGTTTTTTCAAAGAGCAATTTTAATGAAAGCCTCCGAACAATCATTGATACTTGACCGGAAACAAAGCAGTGGGTTCTCTTACCTTTTAGACGGCTAGGTGATCATTATCGTTCAGGTTAATTTTATATATTTCTTATTAAACTAAATTGTTTATTCGCTGAAGGGTTCTCGTTTCTACGAACGTTTTCGGAGCCCGTTTACTCGTTTACGAATACAAGAGAAAAAGCTTTGGCAGGAACACGCTGTTTTTGTTCAGAGTTAGCTAACAGTTTCTAACTTCTCGCAGCCCGCTCCAGTGGGGTCTTTTTTTCGACACTGCTTTTGCCTACGCAGAATTGAGAATGCATATTCGAGGAGTCAAACTCTCACGACGGTATCATCAACAAAGGTAAAGAGATCAACATTGTTCTTACTGCCACTTTTCAAAAGATTACCATTTACAGGATAATTATACAGAACGAAACTGTTCTCTTCTATAGGCCTTACCGGAAACTAATGCCCCTCTAAAACAAGTAATACTAATCCAATGTGTTCGACTTTTTGTAAATAATTATAGTTGTATAACGCATATAGAATGAACAATAAATATCTAAGTAATATAGTAGGCAGGTTTTAAAACTAGATTACCGGGTAAATAAATACTACCAGCACATAAGAAAAACCAAGTTTCTTGAACTGCTGGACAGCTGTCCTAATCTAAGATTATTTTCTAATATAAAAAACAAAAGGAGACCACCAAAATGAAAGAAATAATGTCTTCAAATGTTATTGTCCAAAAGAAATTCACTATGAGAAAAATGCTTGAGGTTTACCAGACTGCTAAGCAACTGAGTGGCACTACTTATTTATATAATCAGCAAAAAGCTGTAGATGCGTCAAACTTGACTAAACTCGTATCATTTCTTCTAACAGTCAAGCCTCAGACAACTCTTAAAATTATTGTTGAGGGTACTGAAGTGGAGGAATGTTTAAATAAGTTAACGAAAAAGTTAACGAACGAAACTTCTGTAATCCGTGTTAATCGAAAACGCATCCTGGAATCAACAGGATCATTCCAAGTCTAGAAAATGAGGTGAACTAAATGCTTCGAACGATATTAATGATCATCGGTGCAATCGTAGTTATTGGATTTATTATAAGTATGTTTTAGCAACCGGAATTCATACGGTACTAAAAGCCCACCTGCTTAATAATAGCGGGTGGGCTTTTATGTTCCTTTCAGCACTATCTGCTTAAGCTGCTGGGATCTGTTATCTCCCAAAGAGGACCAAAAACGCCGGCTGTTGCTTTTCCAACAGGACCTGACTCCTCAAGTATGCCTCCGTATTTTTTCGTGAGTGGGTTAAACCAGGGATGTCCATTAAAACTATTCGCTCCATCCAAGACAAGTGACATAATTCCCCTCTCTAATTTAAAAAAAGAGCCGTGATTTCAAATCTAAAAGGTTCCGGTTTCGGGTGCTTTGTAGTAAATGACATTAAAACTGACGTGCGCATTGGCACACGTCAGTTTCTTTCTTTATTAAGGGGTTAACCTATTTGCTTCCTTTTTGACATACCAAATGACATTATAATTTATAATGGACAATAAGTATTATACGATTAAAATGTGGTGCCAAAATAGCCGTCATTTTTGATGTCACTTGGCTGCCGGTAATACCATTTTCTTATTGAACTAATGGGACAGTTTAGTTGAAGAAGGTATATGGAAAATTAATGTATTAAGTTTAAAGGTTTTATATAGAATAGAGTCGAAATTGCATAGATGGTATTTCAAAAAAGAAGGAAAAAAGGTGGAAAAGTGAAAACAGACAACAAAACATTAGAACTTATAAAAGTGTTTTCCCTAGTTGTAATTGCACTTAGCTCAGTTAGCATTGCATTTTGGCTAGCTCAAATTATTGATATGTTAGAAGTTATAGGTGGTAATTTAGAGGGCATTAACACAAGCCTGTTTGATTTAGTAAATAAGGAATAATAATTTCTTTGAATTTACGGGAGCGAGCTCTAGAAATAGATTAACGCTTTTTTGCTTCTAATTGCACTAACGAAGCAGGATAGTTGAAGAAGGAATAGGCTTATTTTCATAGCGATTACGGATCTATATACATTAAGAAGGTGGTCGTATTATGGATTTCAAACCGATTGATATACACCAACATCAGAAGTATGTAATTCCTTTTCGCAGAGACTCCTTTGTTGTTAGCTTTGGGACTGATATGGATTTCGGAGAGGAACAAGAATACCTTGATTGGTTAAAACAACAGTCAGCAAAATATCCAGAGGGCTTTGTATTAGTGTTTGAAAATGATATAGCGATTGGCCAGCTTGAGCTGACAATGAAACAATATGAAGGAAAAGATATTGGATATGTTAATCTATATTATCTTATTCCTGAAAAACGGGGGATGGGATTAGGATCTAAACTCCACGATTATGCCCTTAACTTCTTCAAAGCCAATTCCCTTAAGGAATATCATCTTCGGGTTTCTCCAAGTAATCAAAACGCAGTAGCGTTTTATCAGAAAAATGGGATGAAAAAGATTAGGTCTGAAGTTGATGGTAAAGTTATAAGAATGTCAGGTAAAATACCTTGGTAAACGCCTTGACCCAGGGAGGGATGGGGCAATAAGGGGGTTAAAAGGTGAGTAACTTAGCTAAATCAGAAGTTTTGTTAGGGTTAGTAACGCTACTAACAGGATTGCTTTATGTATTAGGCGTTTTTGGTCCAACAGAGTCTATAGTTGTTACTTGGGGTCTTTTAGCATTGATTATTGGAGGAATTGTTGTATTCTTAGGAATCAACAAGAATGGAGTATCCGACTTTGTAAAAATGGCCATAGTCTTTTTCCTGGTGTTAATTCAAGCACCTGTTATATTTTTATGGTTTACCTTTAATGGCAGTGGTATATCCGACGGAACACCACCAAGCAATTTTGTAGCACATTGGATATTTGCTACACCTCATTTGGTAATCTCTTTAATCGGTATTGTTGTAATTGGCTCTTTATTTAAAAGAAATACGACTTGATTTTTTATTCAACAAAAACAAGCCAATAAAACTCTTTACTTATTCAAGTAAAGGGTGCTTTGATCCTGGAAAGATTAAAGCACTTTTTTGTAGAACTACTTATTAAAGTATAGGGGCAGGTTAGTTCAATAATTTTACATACTACTTTTGTTGTATTTACTGCTGCAAAACTGTTGTATATAATTTACTTTAAAGTGTGGCGTATAAGGGAATTAATTAAGAACATTTATTAGATGGTTGGTGGCTTATGAGTAACAGTATTAGAAGACGTAAATTCAGAAAAAGGGATTACTTAATTACCTACATACTTGTAGCCCTATTTTTGGTGATGTCGATGCTTCCCCCAAGAAATATGCTGGAGGCATTTATGCTTTTCGCAATACCTCCCTTAATCCCTACTTTGATAATAGGAACAATAACCAATCTTGTATTTCGGACAAAATAATCTTTTCCACCAGAAAATTGGGCTAACTTACATACCTTCACAATTAGGAAGGGTTGCCCCGCAAAGATGTCTTAAATACTGCTTTTTTTATTGTTGAAATAAAGGGCAGTTAGTTAAATTATTCTGCACAGTATATTGATATAAACTGGTGATTAAAATGGAAAAAGGCTTCCTATATAATTTATTAAAAGAACCAGCAAAGCACATCCCATATGGTGACAAATGTTATGAACCCATAAAAGGTGGAGGGCTTAAATATTGTCCTTTTTGGGAACTCGTTGATGAAATTCCCTATGATGATAACGGCTTTTGCCACTTTCTTAAAAGGGGTGATTGGGAAGGGGCACCAGTAGACGGAACGGAAAGTCTTGGGTTGCTTTTTGACGGAATTAAGGAATGTGGAATTAATGGTGGGATAATGAATATAGGAGAGTTTTAGTTTCTTGTAAAACTAAACCAGCTAATAGTTTGTCAACATTTTTTAATAAAATGATTAATAACGTCATGATATACTAAAAATGTTCATGCCAAATAACCTTCCTCTATGTTTTATTTGGAAGGTTTTGTTGTATTTAGCTAGATATAGTTTTTAAGCTGTATCTTGGAAAGTAGTTCTGCTTTTTAGTAAGGCAAAAATCCAATGTAAGAGCTTATTAACACATGCAATAACTGCTACTCTGAAGGGTTTTCCTTCTTCGCGTTTCTTATCGTAAAATTCTCTTAACCTTTTATTGCGTGCGATGATTTCATCAGTCGTTTTCTTTTTACGAGCATCACGAATACCACTTTGAACAGCCATATACAAGGCATGACGAAGCCTACTAGAACCTCGTTTGGTAATTCGATTTACAGATGCGGTAAACTTACCAGAAGAGAAAACACTTGGATCTACTCCAGCGAATGCAACGAGCTTTTTGGCATCATTGAACCGATCTATCTCACCAATTTCGGAGATAATCGTGGCGGCGATTTTCTCTCCAATTCCAGGGATAGACTGAAGTATATGATATTCTTCAATTTCTTTAGCGAGGGCATCTATTTCTACTGCAATCTTAGATAGATGCTCTTGGTATTGAAGAACGATCTTGACTAATAACTCTAGATTAAAAATATTACTCTGGTAGAGGTTGTTTTGAAACGGATTACGAAGGGCTGCTTCCCTTAATTTTTTAGCCCTTTCGTTTGCCCATGCATCTGAACGACTCATACATAGCGATGCTATTTTCTCTGTTATTTCTCTTTCACTCACACTTAACACTACTTCTGAAGTAGGAAATGCTAATAATGTAAGCAATGAGACTTTGGAATATAAACTTCCAAAAACTCCACTATATTCAGGAAATACCTGATCCAAAAGGGTATGCAGCTGTATTTTAGTCTGTGCTGATATTTCGGCAAGACTTTCTTGTTGTCTTGTTAGATTACGAAGATTTAAAAGTTGAATTCCTCTTTTTTTATAAGGCTCTAACTCTTCTTTATAAAACAGTTCGCAAAGGTGATAAGCATCAATTGCATCCGTTTTTACCTTCCGTAAACTCGAACTTTTGGCTCGATATGAGATAAGTGGATTGACAACAATATAAACATAATTTTGCTCCTCAAAAAATTGAATTACAGGAAAATGGTAGTGTCCTGTTGATTCTAAAACGACCGTAGGTTGATGACCACCAGCTGAACTCTCTACTTCATGAAGGAACTCTAATAAACTACCTAAACCATCAGTATTGTGTTTGATGCTAAAGCTCTTACGATAAGGTTTGCCTTTGTCTAAAAATGCTTGAACCTGACTTTCACCTTTTGAAACATCCAGACCAATGACTGGATTCATAATCAAATCTCCTCCTGTGTAAAACAACTTGTCGGTATCCCCTAAGGCTTCTTGTAATGTCATAGGTTCGCTTGTTAAACGGGATCCTTGTCCCAACCAGCCTGAAACATGTTTATACAAGTAGGGGGTGAACAGTTTAGTTGACGGGATTTAACCCACGGGTGCGACGTTCTACCCCGACTACCGTAATATTAAGACCAAAAATAAAAAGGTCAACCAGAAATATCTGGCTAACCTTATATTACGAACGGGTGCAAAAATACAAAAGCGACGCCAACAGCGTCGCTTCTTTTGCTTAGAAATATTTTTGATAAAACTCTTGCCTTAACCTTCCGCTTAGCTGGGCATATATTCGGGTTGTCTCACTTTTCTCGTGGCCCAAAAGACTTTGTATCACTTCAACAGGGGCTCCGTTATTCAACAAATGGGTTGCATAGCTGTGTCTGAGTTGATGAGGATAAATTTCTTTATCGATAGCTGCACGAGATGAGATTCGCTTTATGACATATCTCATTTGGGCAATACTCATCCTGTGAGGCAGCCGCTCTGTCACAAAAATGGCAGGATCAACATCCTTACGCTCATCGATGTATCGCTTAAGCCAGATTTCCGCTCTTATATTGAAATAGACCTCACGTTCCTTATCCCCTTTTCCCCTTACAATGGCTGAGCGATTGGACCAATTAATACAGTTGCGTTCCAGCGAAACAATTTCACCAATCCTGCATCCCGTCGAGAACATAAATTCAAACAACGCTTTTTCCATCGGACTAACGCACGCTTCACGCAGAATTCGATTTCCCTTTCGGTCAAGAACTTCGGGATGCGTTTTCCAACCTTCGGTTCTTTTATCTTTAACGCAGGGTTAAATGGTATATGGCCTTCTTCGTGGCACCAGCGGAACAGGGATTTCATAAACCGTATCCTGTGTGCCATACTGGATGGCTTTAAGGTCGCCGCTGAATCATTAAGGTATTCCTTCAAATTTTCTGTGCTAATGGAGCATATTTCTTCATCCTTGAAATACAGAACAAGCAACCTTGCCTGAATGCCATAGGCTTTGATTGTATATGGAGAAAAGCCCTCAAATCGTTTATCCGCTGCATATGTTTCCCACGCCTTTGATATTAACAACCTAACTCCTCCCATTTATCTTCTCTTTTAAGAGGAATTATTGCCTGGTTTATCGAAATACAGACTTATTGAACTAACGGAGCAGGAGAGTTGAACAAGCAGGAGATCTATTTAATTATACCGAATCTAGTAGGAAAACATATTTTTGGGAAGGTACATGGAATAGAACCTCTTCAATACCAGATTTAGTTTTAGTTTATGCCTATTTATGTTAGATGAATAGTTTCAATTTTTATTAAGGAAACAGTGATAAAGACAAGGAGAAATTAAGTGATCAAAAAAAGATTATTTTTATATGGATTTATTGCGATTTTAATTGTGATGGGTTTGTTTGCTTATCAAAAAGCCACTGATGATACCTATAAGGGGATGTCTATTATCTCTGAAGAACGCGACGATATTCCTTTATTTGATGGTTTAGAACCTACTGAACACAACTACGTAATGAATGGTGACCATTGGACTGATATTTATGATTACTACCTAAATGAACTTCCTAAACTGGGATGGAAAATTGAATATAAAGATTCTTCCCTTAACGACAATGACTCAGATAATGACTGGTCTGGATTTTATTCCAATTGGAGAAAAAAGGGATTTGACGGTGAGTTATCACTTACAGCCCACTATAATAAATTCGAAGACCAAACTGAAGTGATGTTTGATAAGCATCCAATCGTAGTCAGTTCATCGTGGATAGAGGAGATCCCAGAGGTGATTTGTATTTATAAAGACGAATTTGACAGTAAATGCTTAGAAGTAAGAGATAAAGCTAGAATTAGTGGAATTATAGGGTTTATCAATACAGAAGCATACGATTATAAAGAAGATACTTTACCTAGAAGCAAAACAAGTGTGATTGAATTCGGAAATTTAAAGGTAAAGGTTCTTTATGAAGATGAGAAGACAATATATTTTCAATCTGAAAAAGGAGTTAAAGAGTCTAAACCTGATCCTGGATTTTTTGAATTATTAAACTTTCCTCAATAGTTACTCTACTAAACGGGTGCTATAGTTTAATGAGAACCTCTAATTTATAACAAAGAAAACTCGCCATTTTAGTGGCGAATTCAGTTTGTCGACAAAAGAGGTTTGGAATGTTCTCATTCCGAACCCCTTTTTGATATTTTGCTGACTAGATGTTCCTGAGGAACAAGTTGATCTAAAGCGACCATCCTCTAATTGATCTCGTTGAATTGGATTATTTTTCGAAAGCAACTTCATCATCTCAAGCGTTATACAGTTCTATTTTAAAATAGACTTTGGTATAGTTCTACCTTAAGTTTAGGAGCCCTGTTGATTGGAGTGGAAGGCGCGTAGACTCCTGCGAGATCAGCTGGACAGGTGAGAGCCCGCAGACGCCAACGGCGGCGAGGAGGCTCAGCGCCGGCCCCGCGGAAAGCGTAGCGCCTGGAACGGAAATCAACAGCGCCATTCCACCACGAACCAAAAAAAGACTGTAAACAAACCGATTTTCATCGAGTTTGTCTACAGTCTGAACTCGCCGTTTTAGTGGCGAGTTTTTCTTTTTTATATGCCATTTTGGATGTCAAAAGGAAGGACTGTGCTTTATTTTAGAAAAGCACCTCAAAACGGATCCATTTAATTTCAAATCAACGGCTTTTTATTCTTATTTACTTATTAAGCAAGTTCGTTTGAGGAAGACTACTTTCTCCTCATAAACAGCTTATTTTTAAACTAGATGTTGCTGTATGTTAATTATCTTTGCTTGTCATTATCGGTATCACTAGCACTTTCTGAGCCACCACCATCGGTATCACTGTCTGATTCCTTCTCACCATCCGACTCTCCGTTTTCTTTGCCATCTACTGACGCTGCTGATGCCTCATTACCTGAATCAGTTTCTTCTTTTTCTTCAGCAGGTTCTTCTTTCTTTGGTTCTTCTTTCTTCGGTTCCTCTTTCTTTGGTTCCTCTTTCTTCGGTTCCTCTTTCTTTGGTTCTTCTTTCTTTGGTTCTTCTTTCTTTGGTTCTTCTTTCTTTGGTTCTTCTTTCTTTGGTTCCTCTTTCTTTGGTTCCTCTTTCTTTGGTTCTTCTTTCTTAGAGACTTCTTTCTTAGAGACTTCTTGGTTTTTTGACTCCTTTTTTTGCTTCAAGTCTTCTTGTTTGGGCTTCTCTTTTTTTGGCATGACTTTTTTACTCTTTTCTTGCGTTGCTATAGCACTGCTAGCCGGAGTTGAATTATCTGTGGCTTCTGCAGCACTATTTGCTTCTGTTTGTTTTTCCTTCTTTTTATCTTCAGTATCTTTTTCTTTCTTTATTTCCTTTTTCGTTTCCTCTTCTTTTGCTTTCTTTTCATCCTTTTCTTTATCTTCCTCAATGTTTTCAATATAGGAGTCAATACTTTGTGCATTAAAGGATGATGGTTCAATCTCCTGAAGTGCACCAGCCATTAAATCGCCGAATATTTTTGCAGCCCCTTCGCTGCTAGTTGTTGTCAAGTAGTGATTCTCATCGGTTTTATCAAAGCCCACCCATATCGCTCCGACTAGCTCTGGAGAATATCCAACAAACCATTGATCCTTTACACCTTTTACACCCTTAATCGGGACTTGTGTTGAACCAGTTTTTCCGGCAATTTCTCTTCCTTCAATTCTAGCTCCCTTTCCAGTTCCATCCTCAACCGTCTCAAGAAGCATTGCAGTCATTTTCGCAGCTGTTTCCTTCGATGTTACCTTTGTTGTTGTTTCTTCCCATTCACCGACTATATTTCCATTTCGGTCGACAATTTTTGTAATAGCGTGCGCTTCTGATCGAACTCCCTGATTGGCAAAAGCTGAATATGCCTGTGCCATTGTTAACGGGGAAACTCCCTGTTCTAAACCACCGAGGGCGAGGGCAAGATTGCGGTCACCTTTCTCCAATGGAATACCAAATCTTTTAGAAGCATCTAAACCTTTGGCAATTCCGATTTCATTAAGCAGCCATACAGCTGGAATGTTTAATGAGTCCTTGACCGCCTCATACATCGGTACTTCACCTTTATATTTGCCGTTATAATTACTTGGTTTATAATTGCCGAATTCCATCTCTTCATCTTTTAACTTCTCATTAATATCCCAACCCTCTTCAATAGCTGGGGTAAATACCGCAATAGGCTTCATGGTAGAGCCTGGCTGTGCTTTCAATTGGGTAGCTCGATTATAGCCACGGAAGAAATGTTCGTCTCTTCCTCCTGCCAATGCTCGAATTCCTCCGGATTTAGGATCTATTAAAACCGTACCGCTCTGTACGATCTGCTCCTCAGTTGCTTCAGGAAATAGCTCATCCTTTTGGAAGGTTTCTTCAACAGCTGCCTGCATGTTCACATCAAGCTCTGTGTATATTTTGAATCCTCCTGTTAAAAGATCATCCTGGGTTAAGTTATACCTTTTAATCGCTTCCTCAAAAACATGGTCAACGTAAGAAGGATGCTTACCTCGAAGCGGATCGCCCTTAAGTTCATTTAAAGCAACTTCTTCATCAATAGCTTCTTTATATTCTTCCTCGGTAATAAACTTATGATTTCTCATCATATATAATACTGTGTTCCGTCTTTCAACAGCCTCGTCATAAAATTCATAAGGATTTAAGCCTTCCGGAGCTTTGATAAGGCCTGCTAGCAAAGCAGCTTCACTTATCGACAGCTGCTCCACCTCTTTAGAAAAGTAATTTTGAGAAGCACGCTTTATACCCCAAGCGCCATTCCCAAAATATATTCGGTTCAAATACATTTGTAAAATTTCGTCTTTTGAATATTCCTTTTCAATTTCTCTTGCCAGAAAAAATTCTTCCACTTTCCGCTTATAAGTTTTATCTGAAGTCAATAAAGCATTCTTTGTTAATTGCTGTGTTATCGTGCTTCCGCCCTCAACAATTCTTCCAGCTTTAACGTTTTGTAAGAATGCTCTCGAAATGCCGATTAAATCTATTCCGCTGTGATCGTAATAGCGATGATCTTCCGTTGCAATTACAGCCTCTTTTACATGATCGGGTATTTGATCAATACTAACTCCTTCATTTTTATGAGCCGAGATTTTACTGGCAACCTCCCCGTTCTGGTCATAAATAACAGTAGGCTGTTTGACATTGTTGTTTATTTCACTTATATCAGCACTTTCAGAATACACGTGAAAAAAGCTTAAAAAAGCTAGAACGGCCGTCGATGCTGATAACATGATTACCTGGTTCATGTGCAGCCGTTTCCATCCCCGCATAAATCTTGCCAATATCGAATAATTATTGCTCATGGAGCACCCCAACCTTTTAAAAATATTAGTTATAAGTCACTCTCTTATACCCAAAAAGCAGATTGGTAACACTCTTAATCTGCATGAAGCATGCGAGTAATATTTCCCACTCGCAGATTTGTGGTAAAGTATGGTGCAATAACTGCAAAGCTAAATACCTATTAGACTGAGATTTATTAATGAAAACTTCTGTTGAAGGGGATGGAAAAATGTTAATCGGAGAGATTAAAGAGATTATTCGCCACCCTGTTAAATCCTTTAGAGGGCAAAGTGTGAAGAGGACCATAATTGAATCATATGGCTTATATGGAGATCGAAGTCATGCATTCCAAGATGCCTCCGAGCCTGGAAAGTTCCTAACAGCCACACAACTCCCACCTATGCTGCTGTACTCCGCTGAATTTACTGATTCAGAAGAAAGTTCAAAAATACCATCTCCTAAAATCAAGTCTCCATTCGGAAAGATTTATGAATGGGGCGATCTTGGACTTCAAGACGAACTTGAGAGTCTATCCGGGAAAAAGACTTCTCCTATTAAATACTCCTCTATGGTTCCCTTAGGTGCTATTGAAGAGGAGCATTTATTGCTAACAACCGATGCTTCTCTTACTAGATTAGAAGAATTATGGGGAGAAAAAGTTGACCATCGCCGATTTCGCTCCAATATCCATATCTCACTAATTGATAAGATTCCATATATTGAAGATACATGGTTTGGTAAAAAGTTAGTATTAGGGGAGGCAGAACTAGAAATAAAGCGTCATTGTGAGCGATGTACCATTATTGCTATGGACCCTACTAATAATTCACTGGACCTGACATTGTTAAAGACGATTGTGGAAACCCGAAACAACTACTTTGGTGTGTATGCTTCCGTTCTTAAAAAAGGCGCCATTCAAACCGGAGATAAAATTTTCCTGCTTGATAAATAAGTAAAAACGCTTTGGCTAAGAAGGCCAAAGCGTTTTTACAATGGAGCTCTGTTAACAATTAATTCATATCCTCTGTTACTTTAAGTGCTGACTTAAGTCTCCATCCATTTCTTCTGCTCCATCAAAATGAATCATTGTATTTTGTTGCTGTTCCTGCAGGAGCTTCCTCATATACATATATACGATTTGTTTTGTCTTAGCATTAGCATCAATAACCTCAAGATGCTGGAGACATTTCTTTATCAAAGGATGGACACTGGTGCTTATTGTGGTTTTCATTGTCTCACCTCTATAGGGATATGTTTTTCACAATATTCGTCGAAAGCTGGCTTTTTTTGCGGGTCTGAATTTCAACAATGAATTTATTAAATAAAAATTGGGTAAAGGCATTAGTAAGTTCTTTAATGCAGAAAGGGTGATTAACTTTATGAGTAGTCCATTCAACCGTATAATCATTGCTTATGATAACTCTCATGGAAGTAATAAGGCACTTGAGTTTGCAAAGGGTTTTAAAAAGGACAACCCGGAATTAAATTTAATCGTTGCCCACGTAGTTGAAGAAGAAGTAGAGAATAAAAAGATCACAGATGAAAAAGTGGCAGAGCCAATTAGAGTTAATGGATATCTTACAGAGGGGATTCAACTGCCTCCTGCTTCCCTTAATGGAGACAGATTTGGATCTTCAACACATGCTAAGATTACCAACAGTGTAGATCAAGCCTTCTATAACGCAAAAGCCGTACTAGCTACTCAGAATATACATGCTGATTATAGGACACTAGAAGGAAGGCCCGCTGAAACCCTCTGTGATTTGGCAGAAACAGAACAAGCGGACCTGTTGATAGTAGGAGAATCCGGTCATAGTGGAATAAAACAGATGCTGTTGGGAAGTATAAGCGAGCAAATTGCAAAAAAAGCCCCATGCCCAGTACTAATCGCAAGGTAACAAGAAAAGCGGAGCCGACTGCCCAGGGGCGACAGGCATAAGACGAGCGCTGACAGAAGGCGTTCTTTGCCTTCAGAAGCGATTGACTTATGACCCCGAGCCCCTAGGAGGCGAAGCTAGACAAAGAAAAGCGGAGCCGACTGCCCAGGGGCGACAGGCATAAGACGAGCGTTGACAGAAGGCGATCTTTGCCTTCCGAAGCGATTGGCTTATGACCCCGAGCCCCTAGGAGGCGAAGCTAGACAAGAAAACCGGAAGCGCCTGTCCAGCTCCGACAAGCGCTGGAGGGCCTGAAGATGAAGTCGTTCTTTGACTTCAGCAGCAGGACCGAAGCGACTCGAGGAGCTAGGCGCTGAAGCTGGACAAAGAAAAGCCACCCTCGTAGCTTGCCGCGTCCTGCGGCACTCGCCTGACTAGGACATCCTGTCCGTCGCTCGTCGAATGGACAGAAACGAGCAAACTGATTTTCTACAAAGAAAAAAAGATGGGTGTTTTCCCCATCTTTTTTCTATGATAAGTCTTGATTATGATTCCTGATTAAAGCACCGACCCGCTCTTTCCATAATGCTTGTTTATCCAAAAACAACAATACTGCATAACTAATAATGATATATAAAAAAGTGAATGTATTTGGCACTAACAAAGCATCAAGCCATTGGCGAAAGGCTAAGTCAGTGAAGAGATTAATTTTATTACCAGCTCCAACAATCTCGATGCCTGGAAAAGCACCTTCAATCAGCATAAATAGCGATATATTAGAGAAAAAGTAAATGGAGAGAATTACTATAAAATTAGCGAACTGCACTTTAGTAAGTATCCTCTTTAAAAAGGTTGAAATCGCTATTGTAACCATCGGTAAAATTAAAAAAATAGCGGTTTGGGGTGTCATACTCTCCCTCCTGAATTATTTTTATTTTATAGACTGTTATATTTATAGACGAAACAAACCAAAAACAATATTCATTTTTAAACCATCTTAAACTCCAGCATCTGAAAAATGTTAAACAATTACCGGAAAAACACAAGCATCCTGGGGACTAGCAACAATCAGCTTGTTTGGATTATTCTCTTAACCGTTTTCCTAAATAAAACTCCACAAGTACTCAAGACATGGTCAATGACTAGCTATAAAAAGGACCACTAAAGCGGGGCTTTAACAAGCTCTTGGAATCTCTCCTTCGATTCTTCTTCGTCAAGGCTGCTAAAGATTCGATAAGCGTCTTCATCTAAGATTCGAAAATGCTGGCTAAGTATATTTTGCTGAAGAATGAACCCATTTTCCCGTTCAATTTCACGCCACCAGACTTTCCCGCCCAATGTTTTTTCTTTGCGATAGTCTGAACCCTCATGCGCAACCGTCTCCAGTACTTCTAATGGCTCATTGCCGAATAGAAATTGAATGGTTTCTGTTTCACGAAATAAGGCACAAATGGCAACAACAGTTGACCAGTTAGCGTAAGCTCGCCCTTTTTCAATCTGAACCAAGGTCTTCTTGGAAACCCCTATAATATCGGCCATCTTATCCTGTGTATAACCGACCTCAGCACGAATCATCCGAATTTTTTCAGAAACCCTTAAGATAATTTCTTCTCTGGTCATACATTACGTCATCCTCTTTAATTCATTTGGTGTAATTTTACACTATTATTATCAATAAATCAAAATGTTCGTTATTTTTTTACTAAAGTCTTCAAGCTATCTATTTCCACGTGTAACGGTCCAGTGATAAGTCCATCAAGCCTGCCCATAAAGAAACTCCGGCCAGTCAAAGATCAACATAAACATCACATACTTAGACTGAGGAAAATTGGAATGCCCAATAACCTGTTTTGAGTCATTTCGTTCAAAAAGGGCGTTTTGTCATTCAGCTGACTTTACTGCTGATTTTTCCGTTAGTCCCTTATGTCCACTATAACAGCCCTTCTGTTTTAATAGGTGAATTGTCTGGGAAAATTCATTCCATAATCTAACTTAATTAGTTCCAGAAAAAAAAGGAGGAGCAACAGCTCTTCCTTTTCTTGAGAATATTCGATTGAATGCTTATGCCCTTTAAAACAAGGGCTGATGCTCTATCTGTGTTTACTGCACCATTCTTTTTGGAGCAGCCGCCATTACCAGAATCACTACAATACCGCTTATAATGGCACTTGGAAGCATATATGTTCCGTTATATACAAAGGAGTACAATACAACTGGCTGTCCTGCAGGCGCGAATTCTCCGAAAAAGACAACCCCGGAATAAACGTGGGCCAAATACCTTAATGCGCTGCCCAATAATACACCCATAAATACAAGGAAAATCCACTTAAACTTTTGACTATTTTGTAGGCCCTTTTTTATCTGTGACGCAAAAACACCAGCAAGTCCAACTAGAGCAAAGGCAACAAGATAATCAACTATCCCTTGAATAGGGTGATAAATTTGTGAAAAACCGAGTACAAACTGTAGTAGGCCCAATAGTAATCCAGTAACCATCCCGCCCTTAATCCCCCATCGATAGGACATTAAAAAAATCGGCACCATAGCAATGGAAACAGATCCTCCCTGCGGCCAAATCCTTGAAAATAAAAATCCCGACAATAAATCTAACAGAAAAGCCAAAGCTGTGAAAACGGCCACTTCTACAATGAAAAGTGTTTGTTTTTGTTTCATATTCATATCCCCCTTCTAATAGAATGAGGTTCTGTTCTTCTCCCCTAGGATTTACACAATAAAAAAAGCAATAAAAGGCGGCATAGGATGGCCTTTTATTGCTTTTCCATCAAATCCACATTCCTACGCTAGAATTAACTAACAGGTTCGAAGGGTCAGAACTCAATCGCTCACTCTCAGCTGCTATAACACAGCTCCCCTTGTGGTATTTTTTTATCAATTAACACTATTGAATATACTATTAAACTGCAAAAATATCAAGGTTTCTTTGGGCAGGCTATCATATTCTTACAAGAATCATTGCCAATAATAAATCCTCAAAAATAGGAAATAAGCCCTGATTTAAAGATGAAAATATAATTTCCTAAATTTCGACAGAGGAAAATACACCACTTTAGCGAATAAGTCATAGATGTTTTGAAAAATATTTGGCTAATAACTAGTTCCTTATACGTTAGGTTCCGTTAAACTGGGTGGTCGGAGAGGTTATTTTCTCTATCTGAAAAAACCTGCCTCCTCGCCGCTGATACACCTATGGGATCATCCTATATTTCTGCTCCAGCAGGGAACTGATTTATCATTTTTCGAATAAGTCCACGCACGAAGGGAATGCTCACGGTTTTTCCAGGAATCAATTGCCTTCACTCCAATCAACACTGCTGAAAATTAAGCAACTAAGTTAAATACTCTTAAAGAATGTCTCTTCACCTGCACTAACCTTAACCGTTAATAGCGAAAGCTTACTAGTCCTTTGTCGGGCTTAGTAAATTCATAAATCATATCCTGTAATGTCAAAACTAAGGAGGTTACTTAATTGGTATCTGTAACTAATCAAAAACTAACAGCATTTTTGGAAACTGAGAAAGAGAACCTTCTCGATGATTGGAATAAAAAAGTATTGTTATCTGACGATGATCCATACAAAGAGAAAGTTAAGGATAATGCTGCTTCAATGTTTAACATCATTTTAGATGTATTTTCCAAATCAGAGGCTGAGCTTGATGATCACTTGCAAAAACTAGCCTTTCTGGTTGCAGACGAGCGAGCTGAAGCAAATATAAACATTGGCGAGTTTGTGTTTAATACAAATCTTGGCAGGTCTGTAATATATAAATACATGAATAAGCTGAACATAGAAAAGGAAACTCTTCAATATTCCATTGAAAAAATTAATTATTGTTTTGACTATTTTTTGTATTATGCAGTTTCTTATTATGAACAACAAAAAAACAAAGTAATTGAAGAGAAAAACCAATTTATAGACTCTACTCATAAAGACAGACTTACAATCCTCGGGCAGATGACCTCAAGCTTTATTCACGAGTTCCGCAACCCGCTCACCTCAATTCAGGGCTTTATCCAGCTGTTAAAATCGGATCACCCAGAGATGAAGTATTTGGATATTATCTCAAACGAGCTTGGACAGCTAAATTTTCAAATTTCGCAGTACCTGTTGCTATCTAAAAAAGAATTGATCGGAAAAGAAAAAACGGTGTTTTCCTTAAATGTCATGCTCGAAGAAGTACTTGCGTTTTTATATCCAAGTATCCTCGATGCTAAAGTTAAGGTTATTAAAGAAACTGAGATAGACATGGAAATTTGCGGATACGCAGATGAAATAAGACAGGTGTTAATCAATATTATTTTTAATGCAATTGATGTCTTGAGCCAATATCGTGATGATCCAGTCATTACAATTAAAAGCTCTCCCATAAACAATACCCATATCAAAATGGAGATTACTAATAATGGGCCAATGATTCCAGATAGCCTCTTAAAATCGATCTTCGAGCCGTTTGTAACGACCAAAAAACTGGGTACAGGTCTAGGCTTATTTGTTTGCCGGGAAATTATCGAAAAGCATAAAGGAATTCTTACATGTACATCAGAAACAGACCTAACCACTTTTGTAATACTATTGCCAAATGGCAGCCATAAATGAAAAAATCACGGCAACCCGCTAAGCCATATTAACTGGCTGCTTAAGCCTGAGAGATAAAGGACACTTACAGGGTTCGAAGGCGGAGGTACATTATAGACAATGCATAACTCCCACAACTCAGATCTTTTATAAACAATAACGAAAACCGCACTAATGCGAGTGCGGTTTTTGCTAATTCTTTTCAGAACTCTCGATATTAACCTGTGAAATTCCTGGATAAAACTTTACTTTTTTCGGCTGTGTCTGTATACGCAGCTACTGATGAGTCCGAATCCGAGGTTTATTCGGACAGCTGAAGCAGGAATTAAAAAGCATTTCCTCACCCTTATTGTTAGTGCTCCTATTACAGCAGTTTGTATAGAGGTCCGCCTGGAAACAAGGTCTATCCCTTTAGCTGACTGGATATATTTAAACAACTCTGCTGTAAGCATTTTCTGAAAGGAGTGTTATCATGTTTACATTAAAAGTCGACAAAGAAATAGAACTGCAGCTATTCCAATTACATCATGCTGGTGAATTATTTTATCTTGTAGATACTAACAGACATCATTTACGAAAATGGCTTCCTTGGGTAGACAGCATTGTCTCACCGTTACAATATCATGAAATTATTCCCATGTGGCTGCGTCAGTTTTCTGAAGAAAAAGGATTTAACACAGGCATCAGATATAAAGGAATATTAAAGGGGGCTGCGGGTTTTAACGAGATTGATTGGGCCAATTCTTCGGCAAGTATCGGTTATTATCTGGCTGCGGACACTCAGGGTAAAGGGATTATGACTCGAGTTGCTTCAGCTTTAATCCATCATGCCTTTTACCAGCTTGGTCTTAATCGGATTGAGGTAAGGTGTGGTACCAAGAACCTAAAAAGCCGTGCTATTCCCGAAAGGCTAGGCTTTACTAAAGAAGGAACCATTCGGGACGGCGAGAAGATCCATGGAAAATTTCATGATCTTGTAGTATATGGGATGCTGGCGAAAGACTGGACTAGATTACATACTTAAGGGCCGCCTTTTAACTAATTGAGTTTTCTGTAATATCTGTTTCATACAAAGAATGTCTTTTTCATATAATAAGAGAAAGGAGTTTTATGCTATCCGGTAAGTTTGCGTGTATGGTATAATAAATTTTAAAATAAAAGCTGAGGTGGTATGATGGGGCTACCTTTCGCACCTACGAACTAGCCTGCAGTGAGAATAAATTTAATAGATTTTTAAATTATTGGGAGGTGACTCCTTACTTGCTGTAATGGTGAGTTAAGGAAACTTATTGGACATATTTAACTTGGTGTTAATAGCCATTTTAATTGCTTTAACAGCATTTTTCGTAACATCCGAATTTGCAATTGTTAAAGTAAGAAGTTCCAGAATTGATCAGCTGATTGAGGAAGGGAATAGAAGCGCACTGGCTGCCAAAAAAGTCATTTCGAACCTTGATGAGTATTTATCCGCATGCCAGCTTGGAATTACCATAACGGCTCTAGGAATTGGCTGGCTGGGGAAACCGGCAATTGAAGATCTTCTCTACCCTGTCTTTATCGGGTTGGATATACCTCTTTCATTTGCTAGTGTCTTATCCTTCGGAATCGCTTTTGCCTTCATTACGTTTTTGCATGTGGTGGTAGGCGAGCTGGCACCCAAAACGCTTGCAATTCATAAGGCTGAGTGGGTAAGCCTTGTGACGGCCCGTCCGCTTATCTGGTTTTACAAAGTAATGTACCCTTTCATATGGGGGCTAAACGGATCTGCCCGGTTGCTAACCAGTATGTTCGGCCTTAAACCAACTTCAGAGCATGACCTGGCTCACTCGGAAGAGGAGCTGAGAATTATTCTTTCTGAGAGCTTAAAAAGCGGTGAAATTAACCAATCAGAGTTTAAGTATGTAAATAAAATCTTTGAATTTGATAATCGAATTGCCAAAGAAATCATGGTCCCAAGGACAGAAATTATTTCTATGTCTCAGGAAGATACTCTGGATGCATTTTTCCAGATTGTCAAAGAAG
Source organism: Mesobacillus harenae (assembly GCF_013343715.1). Taxonomy (GTDB): domain Bacteria; phylum Bacillota; class Bacilli; order Bacillales; family Cytobacillaceae; genus Mesobacillus_A; species Mesobacillus_A harenae. Next base: position 60,054 of record NZ_JABUNR010000004.1, on the reverse strand, counting down.
AAAAATTCACCCGCTATCCAATCATTGATGGAGATAAGGACCATATTGTCGGTTTGGTCAATATTAAGGAAGTCATGACAGACCTAATCCAAAACGAGGACCTCCGCAACAAAACTCTGTCCCATTATATGCGGCCAATCATTCGAGTGATTGACTCGATCGCTATTCATGATCTGCTCGTTAAAATGCAAAAAGACCGGATCCACATGGCCATATTAATGGATGAATACGGAGGCACTTCCGGACTTGTAACAGTCGAGGATATTCTGGAGGAAATTGTAGGAGAAATACGTGATGAATTTGATATGGATGAAGTACCAGAAATTCGCAAATTAAAAGATGACCACTATATTGTTGATTCGAAGGTTCTGGTGTCGGAAATTAACGATTTACTAGGTCTTGAGATCAGTGATCAGGATATAGATACCATTGGCGGATGGATACTGACTGAAAACTACGATGTAAAACAAGGAGATACTATTTCATTCGAACGCTATATGTTTAAAGTGCTCGAAATGGAATCACATCACATTAAATATATTGAGATTTGCCACAACTTCGAAACGGAAAATCAGGTGATTCAATTTTCCGCTCCCTCAACACAGGCTTTATCATAAATGAATAGCCATAAAACCCCGGAAATAAATTTCAGGGGTTTTATTTTATTTAGGAGCGGTTCGGTTGGCAATCCAGCGATTGTAGGAATGATATCGATGTTTGATATTTGTTAAAATATCCTTTAAAAGAAGCTCCAGTCCAATAGCTGTAAGTGAAAAAACATCTGCGTAGTGCTTTTTCACCTCCCATTTAAGCTCATTTTTTCCGCAAATACTGTAGCGGTTAACTTCCTCCAATTCAATAGTCAATTTATCTAATTCTATTTGTTTCTCAGCTTCTGGGAGTGCCATAATTTCATCAATTCTTGTTATATAAGATATAGACTTAGCAATTTTCCCGTTCACTTCAGCAAATGTTTTTTGATCAATTAATCCATATTTCAGTTTAAAGCTATTTAGTGCTTTAGCTGATTCATATGTAGCGTTTACGATATCTTCCCTTGTCATATGATCTGTTTCAAAGCTGAGCATGTATTTCCATGACGGCTGTGCGATTGCCTTCCTATGATCCTCAATTGTATGGCAGAACTTTTTATATCCATATTTATCAGGATCTTCGAAAGCTGAACTTACAGGGTCTAAAAACGGTGCAAGCGGCGCCACAAAGTAAGATAAACGCTTATCCTCCCCACATTCCTTGTGAATCTCTTCACAAAAATCGACATTTCTAAGAGCACTTTTATAATCTTGATGGGGTATTCCCACCATAAAAAAGATATCAACCTTTTTACATTCATGCGTTAAAGCATATTGAAGCGTTTTAATCACCTTTTGATTTGTACAATTAAACTTACCATTATATCTCCTCAGCTCTTCATCAAAAGTCTCTAAAGTCAGTTCGATACTATAATTTGGTACAGCCCTCTTAATTTTCTTAAAGTACTCTTCGTTTGCGTACTGAAATAGCTCTAACACCAACTCGTTTTTTAATTTTATCTTACTTAGCCTTTCAAAAAACTCATCAACGTAGGCATTTCCAGCCTGTCTTATATCATGAAGAATAAAGATAGGAGCCCTGCTAAATCTTTGGATAAATAGGATATCCTCAATAAGTTTTGCCGGAGAGCGTGTTGCTAAGGCCTTTCTGTTACAGTTATCTTTATACGATTGTTTAGAGCCGCCACAAATCAAACATCTCTGCGTACAGCCTTTGGCCGTCAAAATAGCTGTATTTGGGTATTGAAGCCACCCTTTGTAAGGAAGTGGATCGAGAAAATTACGGTATTTAAATACTGATCTCACAGTGTAACGATATCCGGGGATATCAAACTCATCAAGGCTTTCCGGTACATAAGTTAACGGGTTGTAAACAGGAGTTCCATTATTTTTCCATGTTAAATTTGGAATGGCACCAAAATGATGGGTGTTATTTTTGATTCCTATCATAAGCTGGAGCATTAACTTTTCAGTGGAGTCTCCTCTCATAACGAAATCAATGAAAGGATACTCAATCAGTTCTTCATGATAATACGTAGCAGAAAGCCCTCCAAAGATAATCGGTGTGTCAGTATGCAGCTTTCGGACAATCTTCGCAAGTTGAATGCTGCCGTGAGCATGAGGAAGCCAATGCAAATCGATGCCAAAGGCTTTCGTATTCATACCTCTTAATTTCTTTTCCACATCGAAATTTTCATCCATCAGCATGCGGTTCGCAATGTTAATAATCTTCACACGGAGGCCAAACCGCTCTAAATACTCTGCAATACTCGTCAATCCAATAGGATACATCTCAAAAACAGGTGACGATGGAACCACATCACTTATTGGACCAGCCAGCAAGGGATTCTTACGAAAATCATAGACACTGGGGGCATGCAATAAAACTAAGTCGAATTTCATAACAGCTCACCTCGAACTATAGGATAATAAATTAATAGAGGTTCTATATTTACAACCTAATCATAACTCCTAAAATAACTTTGCTTACTCTGCAGTACTAAATATTTTGTGAACACGCCATTTTGGCCGCTTTGTTATTCATATATTTGCCAAAGAACAAGCGCAAGAGCCTTGAATACTCCGACAAACCTTAATGTGAAGCCGACTGTTTAGCTTCGACAAACGCTGGAGGGCTTCAAGGTGAAGTCGTTCTTTGATTTCATCAGCTGGACATCTACCAGAAACGCTTCTTTGCAGCCGTGGGACAGGACTCCGGGGTTGTTTTCTCTATTGATGCATAAGCGACTCGGGCTGGCCGCTGGAGCTGGATGCAGATAACCCATACAATTATCCGTAAACTTGAACTCTTTTCGTTTCCTACAAAAAAAGACTGCCCTTGGCAGCCTTTGGATTATTATTTATCTCCTTGCAAGATAAGGATATCCTCTTCAACTCTTCCTATCTTTAACAGGTGTGTATCAAGCCGCTTTTGGACTGATGCCACCCCCGCTTCATTCTGTTTTGCCGATGCTTCCAAAATCTCAGTGGCAATTCTTTCAACTCTGGCAACCTGTAACTCTTCCATTCGTTCCAAAGCGTCTTTTATATCGGTAATATCAATTTGATTAGAGGTGACCCGGTGTTCAATACTATCAACTTTCCCTAGCTGGTCCAGCCGTTTTTCAACTCTCTCAAGCTTTTCATTAAGGGCGGCCATGGACTCCTTTACATCAGACAGCATATTTAAGATTGTATTTGAATTTTGATCCATCATAATCTCCCTTAAACTTTAGTTGCCTTTATCTTATCATCTTTAACCTTATTGATATGTTACAAAATACGCACAAAAACCCTAAAGGAGGATTAGTTTACTCGCCGTTTTGCTGAATATTGCTGCCATTGGAAGCGGATGAAACACCCAACACAAAATCCGAGAATTGCTATGAATGCAGCCAAGAACACCATTGCCGTTAAAATATAGCCTAATGTATTTAATTCAAAAGAAAATGATATTAATCCTCCGCCCAAACATAACACAGCAATTTTTTGATTGAATTGCTGTTGGTCCCAATCCTCTGGCGTATATTGTGACTTATGTTTTTTCAGAAACAGCGCGGCAGTTCTCATTATTGGATTAAAGCCAAAGAACAGGCCCATCAATCCAGTTATGAGAGGTATGGCTAAAAGCCACTCCCACCCTGAGATCCAGGTGGCAAGGATACTAATTACTATCGTCCACTGGTTTGTACGAACAAGCGGTTGAGGGATTGATTTAGGATGTTTACTCATTCCTTTAATTCCCACCTATCTTATAGGATTTCTTTACTTAATAACAGTTTACCCTTTGATGATGAATTTGTGAAGGTAGTGAGAACATTTCCCAAAGACATTTTTTTATTCAAGGTCCAATGATTCTAACTTTTCGAATGCTCTTTGTCTTGAAAAATTATAAGATTGCCAGTTTTCATGCGAATTTTCAAATTCCTGCTTACGTTCCCTTAGGATTCCCCCTAACATTGGGACCCTTTTATCCTGTTTATATAGATCTGCCAACCCGGCTACACCCTCATAGGAAAGGCTGTTTAAATAGGAAACATCAATTTTACCTGTTTGCTCGTAGCGATTCATGTTGCGGTCAACTACAAACTGATCGATATTTACAATATTTATCACTGAATAATAAAGTAAAGCAGAAATTATGTAAAAGTGGCGTAGAGACAGTCTTTCTAGCCAAACCCGTGCTAAGGTGTAAGCCAATATAATCATGAGAAAAATCATAAATGAGTGGGCAAGAACTCTTAGGAACGTAAAGCCATATGATTCTTCATACATTAACAACCTGATAACTGCTGAATACAGCATTACTCCGCTAAATAAAACTAAAAGTGTAAGCAATAATTTTATAAATAATTTTATTCCTTTGTTTTGTTCTTTTACAAATGACAACGCAGCCGTTAAGATAGACAGATTAAATACCGTTACGATAAGTAATTCGAAAAATCCCCTTCTGGCGTATTGAGCGTACGTATACCCGCTCTGCAGTGCTTCTCCGAAAAAATATCTAAATTGAACAATAGTAAACAAACCATAAACAAGATTTAAGAGAACTAGTACTGTTAGCACAATAACACTATCCCATATGATACTGATATCAAGTTTAACTGTCGCAGGGAGTTGCGCCCTCCTTGACAGTACTTGTAGCAAGCCGAAGAATCCAAGTGTATAGGAAAATATAACAGCCAAACGGAAAAGTTCATCACCTAACTGGAGACCTGCAATCCAGTTAGGGAGGGATCCAAGCACCTGTTCAAACTGACCATCAGCAGAAATTAGCAGCTGTATTATGACGAATAATAATGGAACTGAAATTCCTAAACCAATTACAATCCGTTTTACTATTTGTCTCGCCTCTTCATTTAATCCATTTTTAATCCGGTTTGGACCGAGGGAAAGAAAAGCAAAGCTGTATTTTATACCTTCAGCAAGTTTCCTTAAAGTGCTTTCTGCAAATGCAAAACTGTGCCAGGATGCAGGAAATTTGGTAGTAATAATTATGATGTGAAAAATAACAAGACATGGGATAATAAAACTATTTATCACATAAAGGATTAGGTTTGAATATAGTAGAAACCCTGTTGACAAGGCCCAGATACACATAAATAAGAGCAATCCCATTTTTTTATTAAAGAAAGAGAATTTTCGATACTTCCAATAAAAAACGCTATAAAAACTAGCAATAAAAACCAGATAGGAAACCCCAATCCGGCCGTGAAAAAATGATTGCTCTGCAACTATTCCTAAAACGAGACAAAGAATAAAAAATATCTTATCCTCTTTTGTAAGCTGTATATTCATTTTAGTCTTCCTCCCATCATCAATTTGAAGTTGAATGCCTTCGAATACATAGTAATTCTATGTATATGTACAGATGAAACTCTAACAACGATTCTTTTTAACTTGGTTGTTGATTCGCTGTTCCGCTGAAGATCTACCGAACCTCCCTCCTTAAAATGAACAAGTAACTATACATAGTAATTCTATGTATATTATTAAAAAATAAGTCACTGTTAAGCGACTTCACAGGATGCCTCCGAGATATGTATGTGAACTGGTTAAACAGATTCATACTTGCCCCAGCGATAGCCTGCCCAGCAAACAGGATACAGCAGCAAAGTAAAGACCACACATTTCACGATAAAATGTTGATTCAGGAGTGGATAAAACCAATCGTGAGGGATGATGTTAAAAAGAGTAAGGTTCATTAGAACAACATTCGGCAATAGCGAAAGAACAAAAGTCTTTTGCATTAAGTTACGCCCGCCATGTCCAAAGCTTTTCCCTATTTCATAACCAAGAAGAGCCCAGAATATCAAATACATCACTATAATTAGAGACGGAATACTGGTGAGACTTTCCCAAAGAATATCTACCCAGCTCCACTCAACCATATTATGTATGACGGTTAGCAGTGTTCCCGCAATAAAAAATAACAAATTCGCAATAATAAACAGCCATTGAGTTTTTACAGGAGTTACTGAAAGCTCCTCCTGCCAGCTCACTGCAATTTCAGCGGGTGTGCCTAACTGAACCAGCACTTGCTTGATTACCTCTTCTTCATCAAGCTGCCCCCTTGAAAGTTCAAGCATCAATTCTGAAATATGATGCTCGTAATCTTGGATTATCTCTTGTTTTCCGGGATGGTTTCTAAGCTCTTTATTAAGCTGCTCTAAGTACTCCCGTTTAGATTGAATCATTTTCCGTTCTCCTGATCACCTTATTCATAACCTGGACAAAGTGTTGCCACTCTTTTGTTTTCTCCAGCAAAACGTTCTTTCCCTCATCTGTAATTTTATAATATTTACGGGCTGGTCCTTTCTCCTGCTCTTGCCAATAGCATTGGATATACTCTTGCTTTTCAAGTTTATGCAAGGCTGGATATAGCGTACCTTCCTTTACCTGAAGGCTCTGCTCGCTTCGTTTTGCCAGCTCCTTAACCAATTCATACCCATACATATCTCTTTCATTTAAGAGCTGAAGAAGAACGAGCGAGGTACTTCCTTTTAAAAGTTCACGATTAAACATTTTTTCACCTACCTAGAATTAAAAGGTATATTTCAATCATAACTAAACTCTATATTTATGTAAAGGCTTTATTTAAATATCCTATTCGCCATATTTGTCAGCAAAACCTTCTCGGCTATCATTCTCTTCTTGACAGCACTTGCCGGAAACGTTGGGCGATTTGTTGCCCTAGTATTTGTAGTGATGCAGCTGTCAACAACGGGAGCTAATCTTCCGATAGAAATGCTTCCTGATAACCTGCGTAACAAGAGTGAATATTTGCTCTTCACATACTCGATCGCTGGGTCTAAATCCGTCATTTCGCTTGGGATTTTGGAGCAGCATTCGGGAACCTGGCTATCTGCTTGGATACCTCGGAGTTTTTGCTTTATTATCTTTCATTGTTTTCTTCTTTAAAACAAAAAACCAGATACAATCAAATGATTTTGCTGCTTATTTTTGTTCCCCTTTCTTAATATAAAGCAAAGACAAAGGAGTCCAATTATAGAATAATTCCGATTAAATAGATGAATAACCAGATGAAAATAATAAATATGACTGCTGTTGCAACAATGATAAACCTATTTGCGGAGGTAAAGGTCTGGTTGTTAATTCTTCTCCTATTTTTAAAATAGTTTACAGCTGCAAAAAAGAGTAAAGTTAGACCAGCTGTCAATGATAATAAACTCACTAGAACTGCTGTTCTATCGGCAAAAATGCTGGCAGCCTTTATACTTGTAAAATGAAGGCTTGATGCTAAAAACCCAATTCCAATAATCGCTATAGAGGTTCGAACCCAGGCAAGATAAGTTCTTTCGTTAGCAAGATGCTGCTGAATATATTTGGACTCCGAGCTCTTGTCTTGCTCCACTTTTATCCCCCCATTAACGTTATGCTAGACAGCTCATCAGCCATTGTGCCCTCTCCCTTTCTATTACCTAAAAAAAGAAATGCCAATCATTATTTTAGTTTCTCTGAATTATAGTATCGGGTCACTATTGGCTGGTTCATCAAAACCTTTTACTAAGTATGATTTTCAAATCTCTGCAGAAAATACTCCTGCATGCTAAATCTGGATAATTTTTGTTTTGACAGCTGGGCTTCCATGTATTAAGATATCAATGCCGAGAAAACTTATATGAATTATGGGGGTATTTTATACAATGAAAAAGTTAACTCTTCTTTTTGCTCTTTTACTAGGTTTTATGCTAGTTGCTGCAGGATGTGGTACAAATGAAAGCCAACCAAATAACGAACAAGAAAGTAATACAGAAGATAATAATGCTGCTGAAAAGGCATCTGAAAATGACTTACTTGCAAAAGTAAAGGATGAAGGTGAACTGCTAATTGGTACGGAAGGGACTTACCCTCCATTCACTTTCCACAACGATAAAGGAGAGCTCACTGGATTCGATGTCGAGATAGCAAAAGAGGTGGCTGATCGTCTGGGAGTTGAGCCTGTTTTTATGGAAACTCAATGGGATGCCATGTTTGCCGGGCTGGATGCAAAGCGCTTCGATATGATCGCAAACCAGGTTGGAATTCGTCCCGATCGCCAGGAAAAGTATGATTTCTCTGATCCTTATATAACCTCTGCTGCAGTCCTAATAGCTCGGACCGATAACGATAACGTAAACGGATTTGAAGATATCAAAGGATTGCAATCGGCCCAATCGCTTACTAGCAACTATGCAGACCTTGCCAGATCATACGAGGCTGAGATTGTTGGTGTCGAAGGATTTAATCAAGCTATTGAATTACTAAATTCTAAACGGGTCGATGTGACTATAAACGATAAGCTTTCATTCTTGGACTTTAAGAAGCAGAAACCAGATGCACCAGTTGAAATTGTAGCTACTCATGAGGACGCAGCTAAAAGCGGGTTAATGTTCAGAAAAGGAAGCGAATCTCTAGTAGAAGAAGTAAATAATGCTTTGCAGGAAATGATTGAAGACGGTACTTATGCAAATATCTCTGAAAATTGGTTTGGTGAAAATGTACTTGAATAGTATTTTCACAAACCCCGAGCGACTTGAAAGACTAACGAATATAGCCGAAAGTTCCCTTTTGCCTTTGCTGAAGGGAGCTATTTTTTATACAATCCCATTAACATTAATCAGTTTCGCTTTAGGACTGACACTGGCAATTCTTACGGCACTCGCTCGCCTTTCTGGAATTAAGCCACTCGAAATAATCGCAAGAATCTATGTGTCTGCTATCCGTGGGACTCCCTTGCTTGTTCAATTATTTATTATTTTTTACGGTCTCCCTACAGTAGGGATTACCATTGATCCATTTCCATCCGCAGTGATCGGTTTCTCGTTAAATGTTGGTGCCTATGCATCAGAAATCATTCGTGCCGCCATCCAGTCCATTCCCAAGGGACAATGGGAAGCAGGATATTCTATTGGAATGAACTACCAGCAGGCTTTAAAACGGATTATTCTTCCTCAGGCTTCTAGGGTTTCAATCCCTCCCCTTTCTAATACCTTTATCAGCTTAGTAAAAGACACATCTCTAGCTTCGATGATTTTGGTGACAGAAATGTTTAGGAAGGCTCAGGAAATCGCAGCTACGAATTATGAGTTCCTGCTTCTATATACTCAGGCAGCACTCATATACTGGGTCATTTGTTTTATCCTATCTATCGTTCAGGGAAGAATTGAGAGGCGGCTCGACAGATATGTATCAAAATAACGCTGGAGGATTCCAATCGTGATAACAATTAAAGGATTAACCAAGAAATTCGACGATCTTGAGGTACTTAAAGGGATTGACCTTGAGGTTGAAAAAGGCAAGGTCGTTGTCGTGATCGGTCCTTCCGGCTCTGGTAAAACAACCTTGCTTCGCTGTATCAATATTTTGGAAACTCCGACTTCTGGTTCTATTACTATCAGTAATTCTCAGCTAGACTTTTCGAAGACTGTTCCCAAAAAAAGAATTTCGGCATTTAGAAGTCTGACAGGGATGGTGTTTCAAAGCTATAATCTTTTTCCACATAAAACAGCTTTGGAAAATGTGATGGAAGGCCCAGTCATTGTAAAGAAGGAATCTTCTGCAAACGCTAGCCGGAAAGCAGAGCAGCTTCTTTCAAAGGTAGGACTGGGAGATAAATTACACTATTATCCCTTTCAGCTTTCAGGGGGCCAACAGCAGCGTGTGGGGATTGCCAGGGCTCTAGCTATGGAACCTAAGGTGATGTTATTTGATGAACCTACATCAGCTTTAGATCCTGAACTCGTTGGGGATGTTCTAAAAGCCATGAAGGACCTGGCTAGTGAAGGCATGACGATGGTGGTAGTCTCGCATGAAATGAGATTCGCACGTGAAGCGGCCGATGAGGTAATTTTTATGGATCGGGGCATCATTATTGAAAGAGGAGCACCTGAACAAATCTTCTCTACTCCAAAGGAAGAACGGACTCAGCAATTCCTGCAAATGATACAGTAAAGGTCGATATTGTGCTAATTTCATGGAGCAAATAAAAAGCATTGGCGTCAGCCAATGCTTTTTACACATTTTACACCATCTTCGAATTTATCCTCCAAGACTTTATGGATAGCTCCTTTCCATTATTTAGGGGATTTTTAAAATCAAACTATTTCCTTTGGTTTTCAATTGAGTTACCACCTAATAGGTTTACAACAATAGCCTTTATTAGTTACAGGTTCCATGATAATTAGGACAGCCATGCTCACTTGTTTCAACCTGAATAGTACTATGGTCAATACCAAAAATATCATGCAAGATCGCTTGTGCTTCATGGAGGATTTCGTCATGGTTACCATATTCTGAGATCGATAAATGACAGCTTAACATAGGAATTCCAGAAGTAATGGACCATATATGAAGATCATGGATATCCTCGATATGGCGGATCCGTTTAAGCGCAAGCTTTATTTTATCAACATTAACATCAGTGGGAGTGCCTTCCATCAGGACATGAAAGGAGTCTTTTAGAACTCTCCAGCCACTTATAATAATTAGGACAGCCACTATTGCACTAGCAATCGGATCCGCTATTCCCCAGCCGAAAAAATAAATCAGAAGGGCAGCCACTATTGCTCCAACAGAGCCTAGCATATCACCAATTACGTGCAGAAAAGCACTTCTAATATTCAAATTTCCGTCCTTGTCACCTTTCATCAATATCCATGCAGCAGCTATATTAACCAATAGCCCTATAATGGAAACTGATAGCATACCGATACTAGACACTTCAGGAGGATCGGACAATCGGTGATAAGCTTCATAGAAAATCAGAATAGAAATAACTACTAAGGTAAGGCCGTTTAAAGCTGCTGCAATAATCTCAAACCGCTTATACCCATAAGTGTTAGCTGCCGTAGACTTTTTTTCCCCAAGCTTAATCGCAAAAAGACTAAGCCCTAACGCTGCTGCATCGCTTAACATATGACCAGCATCAGATAACAAGGCAAGACTATTAGTTAATATCCCGCCAATTACTTCAACAAACATAAACGAAAGGATGATCAAAAATGCCCAAAAGAGTGCCTGCTTGTTATTAGAATGGCTATGGCTGTGATTATGACCATGTCCCATTATAATCCCCTCTCACAGTTAACTTCTTACTCTTTACTAAATACCACCTGAGCAGAAATACACACATGTTTAACCAATCAATTTCAAGCTTCCGATACCAAGACATAATTACTTTTTTATTAAAATGATCTTTCGATACATCCCATTAAACAGTACAGGTTTGTCTTCTGCCAACGTGGCCTCAGCGTTATTCTCTGAATAAAAATCACTAAAGGTTAATCCTATATCTGTTCCGAGTATCTTAATAAGAGGTCTTAACAGTTTTTTGTGCAGTGGCTGATCTTTCCCATCTGCTGCAAACTTATCAAAAATAATAATACGACCTCCAGGCTTCGTTACACGTATTGCTTCTGATAAAGCTAAGAGGGGGTTGGGAACTACCGACAAAAGTAAGCTTACAATCGTATAATCAAAGGAGTTATTTGGAAAAAATAAGGATTGCGCGTCGCCTTGCAGGAAATTGATATTGGTTTCATCAAACTTTTCCCTCGCTTTTTGAAGCATAGCCTCAGAATAATCAACTGCTGTAATCTTTAATCCCTCAACATTTATTTGTTCAATGTCCGCCCCTGTGCCGACACCAATAAATAAAATCTCATCACCATGATTAAAAAGCAAATTCCCAAATATCTTCTTTCTGGCTTTCAGAAAAGGCCCCGAGTTAAAGAACCAATCATAAACGGGGGACCAGCAGTGATAAACAATTTGGTTCCAGCTATTTTTCATCATTCATCCCCCGAAACACTTTAACCTTCAGACAAATTTACTTGGCCTTTATTCGAAGGAGCCTTAACCCGTTCAGAGTAACTAACAGAGTAGCCCCCATGTCGGCAAAAATAGCAATCCAAAGGGTAAGCCAGCCGGGAATAACCAGGAGTAAAGCGACTATTTTTATACCTAATGAAAAGGTGATGTTCTGTTTAATAATCCTTAGTGCTGCCCTGCTTAATTTAATGGTGAATGGAAGTTTGCTAAGATCGTCTCCCATCAATGCTATATCCGCCGTCTCAAGAGCAGTATCCGTTCCCGCACCGCCCATTGCGATACCTACGGTTGACGCCGCCAGGGCAGGGGCATCATTGACTCCATCACCAACCATTGCGACTCGCCCATACTCTTCTCTCATTTGCTTAATAAATTTCAACTTATCTTCAGGCAGCAGCTCTGACTCAAAATCCGTCACACCAGCCTGTTTTGCAATTGCTCTTGCTGTCCCAATGTTGTCTCCCGTTAGCATAATCGTCTTTTTGATTCCAAGCTGATGCAGTGCCGCAATTACTTCCCTGCTTCCCTCTCTCATCTGATCAGCTGTTGCGATAATAGCTAATATTTTTCCGTCAGCTCCGACAGCCATGACTGTCTTGCCGTCATTCTGAAGAGCTTGAATTTGGTCCTTTACAGCCGCTAAACTGTTTGGGTCCAGTTCTTCAAATAACCTTGGGTTTCCGATATGGTATACCCGGCCGTTTATGGCACCTTTGATTCCTTTTCCACTTAGAGAAGTGAAATCCGCAACGTCTATCTCTTTAAAGGATATCCCTTCATCTTCTGCCTTGCTAATAACTGCTGCAGCTAATGGATGCTGAGACCGATATTCGAGTGCGGTAACATGCGATAGCAATTCTTGTTCACCTATATTTCCCATTACTATAAAATCCGTAACAGCTGGTGTGCCTTTTGTCAGCGTCCCAGTTTTATCAAAAGCTATTCCCTTTAAAGCCCCAGTCTCTTCTAAAAAGATTCCGCCTTTTATCAAAACGCCATTTCTAGCAGCATTTCCAATAGCCGTAACAATTGAAACAGGAGTTGATACAACTAATGCACATGGACAGCCGACAACTAAAACAGCGAGTCCTTGGTAAATCCATTCACTCCAGCTCGCTTCAAAAAACAAGGGAGGCAAAACAGCAACAAGAGCTGCCACAATCATGATGACCGGAGTGTAGTATTTAGCAAATTTATCAACAAATGCCTGAGATGGCGCTCTTTCCGCCTGAGCCTCTTCGACCAGATGAATAATTTTTGCAATGGTTGTGTCGTCGGTTCTTTTTGTTACCTTTATCTCGAGAATCCCTTCTTCATTTAAAGTTCCTGCAAAAACTTCATCATCAACTGTTTTTTCAGCAGGAACTGATTCTCCTGTAATGGCCGCTTGATTAACCGCAGAAAACCCCTTAATAACGACACCATCCATGGCAATCTTTTGCCCTGGCTTTACAAGCATAACATCCCCTATCTGAATATCATCGACATGAACGGTTTGCTCATTCCCGTTTCGACGGACTACTGCTTCTTTTGGGGCGATTTCCATCAGAGAACTAATCGATGCCCGAGCTTTGTCCATAGAATACCGCTCAAGAGCCTCGCTGACGGCGAAGAGAATAACAACAACAGCTCCTTCTCCCCACTCTCCTATAATTGCCGCACCAATAATAGCAACGGTCATCAAGGTTTTCATATCGAATTCAAGTCTGATTAAGTTTTTTAATCCGGTTTTAAACAGAGAAGACCCACCGATCAAAATAGCCGCCAAAAAGGGTGCAACAGCTGCAAGGCTCTCTTCCCCATATTTGAACTGTGCTGCATAACCTAAAAAGATAAGTAACAGCGATATTATTAACGCTGAATATCTCTTCCAAAAAGGTTCCCTCTGTTCAACGGGGGCTTTTCCCTTTTCAGGATAAATCTTCAGATTTTCAAAGGCCCCTGCCTTCTCCAACTCTTGTATAGTTGCCGCTCCATAAACGGTAATCTTGGCGGCCCCAAAATTTATATTTGCGTCTGAAACACCATCCAGGTGCTTTACGTTCTGTTCGAACTTTCTGGCACAGCTAGCTCAGGTGAGACCTTGAACGCGATAAACTTGTTTTTCGACTGCTCGGGCTGATGATTCATTCATTGCTGATCAACTCCTTTTGATGCTCAAATGCTAGATGGATGAGCTGTTTTACATGGTAATCATCGAGGGAATAGTATACAAGCTTCCCTTCTTTGCGGAACTTTGCCAGTCCGAGCTTCCGCAGGATCCTTAAATGGTGAGAGGCCGTCGCCGTTGTTGCCCCGACAATATTAGCAACATCACAGACACATAACTCTCCTTCCAAGTATAAGGAATACGCAATTTTGACACGGGTTTCATCTGATAGCGCTTTGAAAATTTTAGCAACCTCTATAGGATTTTGATCCTTCAAGTTCGTTTTTACCCTTGTAACCTTTTCTTCATCAATACAATTAACTTGGCAAACATCTTGTGCTTTCATAAGAATAATTCCTTTCTTAGTCAAAAGATCGTTTGAATATAGTTTATTCAAATATGTGTTTGAATGTCAAACGATTTCTTTTATTTAAAAAAAATTATTCTTAAAGGCTAAATCATTAGTTTTTCCTGCTCATTCAGTAATAATTAAAGGTTTTTTTAGTAATTCATCGAAATTATGAGATAAGAGAACGTTTAGGAGGAGAGAAACATTATTTCAAATATTTTAATTGCGGAGGATGAAGTTAGAATTAGAACTCTGCTGAAAATGTATTTAGAACGCGAGCACTACGATATAGAAGAATCTGATAACGGCTTAGACGCACTGTCGAAGGCTTTAAATAAAGATTATGCGGCAATCTTGCTGGATGTTTTTATGCCTGGAAAAGATGGATTAAGCGTGCTAAAAGAACTTCGTCTTCATAAAGACACTCCAGTTATTATCTTGACGGCACAAGGCAGTGAGAAAGATCGAAGTGAAGGTCTTTCCATGGGAGCAAATGCCTACCTTTTAAAACCCTTTAGTCCAAAAGATGTCGTTTCAACTGTGAAGGAAGTTTTAAAAAATAAATCCTGCTAAGGCACCTAAGGCTCCCTTCCTAGCGGGGAGTTGCTCCCTAAAAATTTAAATCAATTTTATTTGATTAATCAGTTGCAATTTGGATTAATTGGAATTATAATACAGTATATCAAATACTTTTGATGTAAGGAGGCGTTTTCATGTCAGAACATTCCCCTGTTAAAGATATATCAACTGAAGTTTCATTTTCAGAATATGAAGCTAAATTTAAAGCATTAGCTGATAAAAAGCGTTTGCATATCTTGCACCTTTTGTCCCAGCAAAATTCTTGCTGTGTCTGCGATTTAAGCGAGTTGATTGATATGCCGCAATCCAAATTATCTTATCATTTAAAAATTTTGTTAGACGCAAAGCTTATTATAAAAGAAACGAGAGGCACCTGGAGTTATTACATGATCAATGAAGCTGAACTTAATCACCTCCTGTCTCCCGAGCTATGCTGCATTTTTAAACCTAGCCGCTGCTAGGTTTCATTTAAAGGTTATAAATCAATTTTAATTGATTAATATATCAAAATAATTTGATGAAAGGGATGTTTAAGATGTTATATGAAGATTATGAAACACTCGCAAGATTAAAGAGGGAAGAAATTGAGAAAGCAGCACGCGAAGCTTGGAAATACGAAACGACTGAAAATGAAGGCTGGTTTCAAAAGGCACTGAAATTCGTTTCTCATAAAAAAGCAGCGAAGCAGACTTGCGATCCAACAACAAGCTGTCATTGCGCTTGTTAGGGGATAAAACATGTGGCTCGAAACCCTTAAAAGCTTTTTGCTGATTGCACTGGAACTAACTGCTTTATTTATTGCTATATCATTCTTAGTTAGCCTTCTACAAGGATTTATTCCTTACGGGAAAATTGAACAGAAACTAACTGGGAAGAATCATTTTCTCGCCAGCCTGGCAGCTGTGGTCTTCGCTTTTATCACACCCTTTTGTTCCTGTTCTACCATTCCTATTGTTGTTACCATGCTTAAAAAGAAAATTCCGTTTTCAATCGTGATGGTGTTTTTATTTTCGTCCCCTGTCCTTGACCCTACGATCTTAACCATTATGGGGGTAATTATGGGGTGGAAGGTCGCATTGCTATATACGTTTATCACAGCCTTTTTTTCAATTTTAATCGGGTTCTCTCTTGATAAACTAGGATTTGAACGGTATGTGAAAAACGTGATTATGACCGGCTATGAGGAAAAAAGCCAAAGATTCAATTGGTCTCTGGCCTTGAAGGAAACCTGGTCCTTAATTAAAAGCGTTTATCCATACCTAATGGCTGGGGCGGCAATTGGGGCAGTGATTAATGGATTAGTCCCAACTAGAATCATCTCGGAATGGTTCGGACATGATTCATGGTGGCTTATCCCAGTCGCAGCTATAGTCGGCATCCCTCTATATATCCGCCTCTCCAGCATGATTCCTATATCACAAATACTAATAGTTAAAGGAATGGCTCTAGGACCAGTAATGGCAATGATGATCAGCTCTGCTGGTGCAAGCCTGCCAGAGGTCGTTCTTTTAAAATCCATCTTCAAAACTGAACTAGTTATTGCATTTATTGGGTCTGTCATTGTGATGTCAACAATATCTGGTTTTATCTTTTACCTGATTTAAAAGGAGACTGATCTAATGTTTAAATTTTTAAAAAGAAGTTCAGATAAAGAAAACAACTGCTGCCATATCACCATTAGGGAAGCAGTAGCTGAAGAAAATGAATCCTTAACTGGGTCTGATCAGATGAAAGATACAAAAAGTTGTGCAACAGACCCAATTTTAGGATCTTCATCAGAAAGGAGCCTGCTTCATGACAGTTAATCACGGAGGTTCTCTAAGCAAGCAATATTTTATTTCCTATATAAAACTAGTCCAAAATTCCAGAAACAGTTCCATTGAGACAGCTAAGCAAATTACAATGGATCTTTTCTTTAGGATGGATAAAAGCCGATACGGGCAAGAAACCTATAAAAGCTTTTTAGCAGCCTATCATGAGTTAAAGAAAGAAAGTTAATAACCAAGGATGATCAAGTGTTCATGTTTGGTCATCCTTGGTTATCATTTTTTCTCAAATTAATTAAAGATACTTTCTGCTAAGTCCCTTTTTATCACTTGTAAACAGCATATTTCTTCCTTCTACAATCGTTTCTATATGTGCTTTCCTGCCCCAGAGCTGAGAAATATATGGCAATACCTTTTCTAGATATTTAACATCCAGCTCAATACCTTCATACCAATGTTTAATGTACAGTTCGCCGTTATCAAGATAATCTCCGTCCGTAACAGTTAAATATGGGAACCCCCCATTTACACGCATGTTAACAAGCTGATCACGAACACTTTCCCAGCCCTTATCGACTATTTTATAATCTCTTCCTTGCTTTTGAAACAGGTACATATCTTCACGCATCACAAGGTCTTTTGTCAAATAGTTACGTAAGAATGATATATCGGATTCAACTTCCCTGACTTCAAACATTTTTTCCCGTCCGGATCCCGGCTTGACACCTCTTCGGATCATTTCCTCTGTCGGATTGTCATACCTTTCCTCAATATCCTCAAAGATTTTCAAACCGAGATAATAGGGATTAATTCCCGTTTTCGATGGCTGAACGACACCTGCATTTAACTTGGCAAATTCAAGTGCTTCCCCGCTCGTCAGATCCAGTTCTCTTAGTATCCGTTGATGCCAGTATGACGCCCAGCCCTCGTTCATAATTTTGGTTTCAAGCTGGGGCCAGAAATATAGCATTTCCTCTCTCATCATTGTGAGAATATCTCGCTGCCAATCCGTCAGACTACGGCTGTAGGTTTCAATAAAAAGCATTAAGTCCTTTTCAGGCCGCGGCGGAAATTTCTTTTTCTTTTTGACTCGATCTGTTGCCTGTTCGGGTTTAGATTCTAAATCCCATAAATCATCATATGGGGTAGCTGCCGGGACTTCTTCCTCTTCTTCTTCATCCATACTCCAAGGGAGTCTTGGCCTCATTAAAGATGGGTCTATATGTTCTTCTATTGCAAGAACTGCGTCAAGAAAGGTTTCCACTTCATGTTTTCCATATTCAACTTCATAACGCCTGATTCGCTCAGCGGTGGCTGCCATGCTTTCGACCATATCACGTTTTGTATTTTCAAAGCGCATATTATTCTTAAAAAAGTCACAGTGTGCAAGGACGTGTGCAACGATTAGCTTATTTTGAATTAAAGCATTAGAGTCCAATAAAAAGGCATAACAAGGATTAGAGTTAATAACAAGTTCGTATATTTTGGAAAGCCCTAAATCATAGTGGAGCTTCATTTTATGAAACTGTTTACCAAAACTCCAGTGAGAAAATCTTGTGGGCATACCGTATGCACCAAACGTATAAATAATATCAGCGGGACAAATTTCATAACGCATTGGATAAAAGTCTAAACCGAATCCTTTGGCAATCTCGGTAATTTCTGAGATGGCATTTTGCAATGCCTTTTGGTCTTCTGTCACCGTCTCTCCCCCTTTTCCTCTTACCACAATGTATGACTGCAAAAAGGGAAAGATGAGCGCTTCTGTTAAGTTATTGCAGTGCTTCTTCTCTTATACTCAGGTCCAGCAGTTTTTCTTTCTGTAAATCATAGGTAGCAGTAAGCGTTACTCGTACCTGCTTACCATTCTTTACAGTTTTAAAACGATATAAGTCAGAGATCCTGTCACCATTGGTTTGCTTTCTCCCCATGTACTTATAATCCTTAAGGTACTCACCGTGATAATCAATGATTTCGGCGGCTGCAGACAGAATCTTATCGTGTCTCTGGAAGTCCGGATGCTGTGCACTTGCTGTATCACATAAAATTCCTTTATTTAAAATAATAAGAGTTAATATTACTGCAAACCATATCCAAGTTTTTTTCATAATACCTCCTGATGTTTTCCTCCTCGTATATGCTTCTTCTTTTCGGAAATTTGTATGTATAAAACGTCAAATTGAAATCTTTTTGTAATATATCGCACTAATTACAGACTAATTGCATTCTTTTTATACAGGAAAAAGTTGAAAGTCCTTTACTAGCACCACGCTCCAACATTTACAGTGAGGAAAATAAGATTTTCTCCATACACTAACTTCAACTCCTAATAAGGAGGAGATGAAAATGAAGAAAGCAGACTATGACAGGGCTCTTTATTACACACACCGATCACAATGGGATAACTTATTGATCTTAATGGTTAGGACAAAAGATCAATTTTTAGCAAAAAAAATTGAACATTTTCTCCATGCCTATAATTTTGAAAAGGATTATTCTGTTATTGAAAAACAGCTTTACTCGCTGCTTCGATATATCGACCATGCCAATGAAAGCAGTGAAGATGAGTTTATCGAAACAATGGTTCCAGGCCTGACTTAAAGGTGTAAGGGATTTCCACCAATAAAAAACACGGCGCCATTTATATGGTGCCGTGTTCTTTGTATTAATTTGCATTCGGGCAATTTATTTGAGATGCTTCATCCTCTTACTTTAGGGTGTAGCAGTGCGCTCTTTTGCTTTTGTAATAAAAAGAAGGTCAAGATGACCATGCAAAAAGAGAAAATCATCATAGCACTCAAGATATAAAAGCTTTTTGAAATAGTATGTCCCGCAGCTAACTGCGTAAAGATAGCAATTAAGATTATTCTCATGCCTAACCCGATACCTCTAAATAGACTGTCTACTCTTCCAATTATTCGGTTTGGAACATTCTCCATCATATATGAGTTCCTTGCTACTCTGGTTCCTGCATTCCCAAACGCCATTAAGATGATGAGAACAAAATAAACAGGAATCGATTTAACAAAAATCACAGCCGAGATGGCAGCCATATAGGCAAATACCGTATAAACCATCACTTGCTCATTCCCCCATTTAATAGTAAGCCAGGGAATTGCCAATCCAGCGAACGCAGCTCCGATACCATAAACCATACTTTGCATTCCGTAAACTGAGGCATCAGCTTTTAAGACGCTTTCCAGGTAGACAGGGAAAACATAATTAGTGACCATCACCCCGATAAATGGCATGAAAGATGCAAAAAGGAACCAAAACAGTAATGGGTTTGCCTTCATATAGCTAAAACCCTCTGTCAGCTCTTTACCGAACTGTACACCGTTTGGCTCTGACTTCACATTCACATAAGGGATTAAGTAAATCAGCAGTGCAGCTGTAAGGTACGTTGCTGCATCAAAAGCGAGCAGCCACTCAAGTCCAACCTTAGTTATTAATACAGCAGCTAACGCTCCTGCCAGAACGCTAGAGAGCTGTCCTTGTATTTCCATTACTCCATTTAATCGTTTATATTGTGTCGGGTGAAAGACTTCCTGATTAAAGGCAAAAAACGCAGGATAAAAAACATTATAGTATAATGAACCTGTTCCATATAGAACAAGATAATGCCAAGTGTGATAATCAACTCCTGTAAAACCTGCCACACTAAACAGGGCTATTAAGATAAACCCTCCCACTTCTCCAGTCAATAAAATTTTTTTGCGAGAAACCCGATCAATGAGGTGGCCAATTGCAGGTGTTAGAACAAAATTAATTGCTGTCATAACCAAGGTAAGGTACCCGTATAAAGCTCCGCCATTTTCCCCGGACACTAGCAGCCATGGGATTCCAATCATCGTAATCCCAGTGCCGACTGATGAAAAGATATTAGCTCCGACAACAGCATAAAATCGGCTGTCCCTATAGATATTCATCGTGATTCCCGCCAGGTTATTTTTGCTAACGAACCCTTAACATACTTTTTCAAACCATACGTGGCTTTATCCGATCGATAAATTTGCTCTAAATCAAAATGTATCCAATCAAATTCATTTTTAAAAAGCGGAATTATAGCTGAGATAAATTCACTTCTTGCTGCTTTTCCAGGATAGCCATTAATCACTTCTACGTTCATCGCCCATCACTCTCTCTTATGTTTGGATACCTAAAGTATAAGAGCAGGAGCTTACCTCCACATCATCGCGAAGGCCGATCTTTTCATGATAAGTTAGCCTTAAACTTCCGACCTGCCATCTACAACTAAAGTTGCAGATTATTCCACTAGGTTGTTCCTGACAGCAAAAAGGGCAGCCTGAGTCCGATCTGCTAATTCTAGCTTGGCTAAAAGATTGGATACATGTGTTTTCACGGTCTTTTCTGTTATAAAAAGCGAAGCTGCTATTTCTTTATTACTCTTGCCTTTGGCAATTTCCTTTAACACATCGAGTTCACGCTTAGTCAGTTCTTCAGCTGGTTTCTTTTCCTGACGGTGTCGATTTGACATGTGAGTCAATAAATGATCGGTGACTTTCGAGTGAAGCTGATGCTCCCCTCTCATTAGGTTTTTTATTGCAAGGACAAGCTCGTCTGGCTCTATATCCTTTAGCTGGTAACCTGACGCGCCTGCCTCTAAAGCGGGTATCACATGTTCTTGGTCAGAAAAGCTTGTGAGCATCATTACCTTCATATCGGGAAATTCTTTTTTAATAAGGCTAGTAGCCTCTATTCCATCCATTAAGGGCATTACTAGATCCATTAGTACAATATCCGGCTTAAGTGCCCTGGCCAGCTCCACGGCTTCCTGCCCATTTTTTGCCTCTCCTGCAATTTCAATATCTTTTTGGGTTTTCAAAAAAAAGACCAGTCCTCTTCTTACTACATGATGATCATCGGCTATTAGTACCCTTATCCCCATTTTTCTTCCCCCTAAATTGGAATCGTAACAGTCACAGCCGTACCCTTGCCAGGCTTACTGTTTAATTTTAGTTTCCCATTCAATGCTTCTGCTCGTTCTTTCATGCTTCGCAGTCCTAGAGATGGAATTTCTGTTTGTACGTTATAATTAAAGCCGTGGCCATTGTCGGAAACAATCATGGTAACCTGATTTTTCTTTATTTTTAGAACAAGACTAACAGAGGTCTCCCCTGAATGCTTTTTACAATTGGCCAATGCTTCCTGCCCAATCCGCCAGAGTGCTTCTTCTGCCATGCTGGGCAGATTCGAGACCCCTGTGATGGTGGTGTCAAGGGATAATCCAAGCATCTGTGCATACCCCTTGAGTGCACTTATGATTCCTCTCTCAAGCCCCTCGGGACGGAGCTGCCAGATTAAAGCCCTCATTTCACTTAAAGCTTCCTGAGACAAATCCTGGATATAATTAAAGGTGTGTTTCACATCCGCATCAGGGGTCATTTCCACACCCGCTCTAGCTGTAAGGCTTAAAGAAAACAATAGCTGATTAACGGAATCATGGAGATCGCGAGCCAGCCGGTTTCGCTCCCCTGCCAGTGCTGTTTCCTGTTCTCTATGGGACAGATTAATTCTCTTTAGAGCGGTTCCAATTTGGAATGCCACTGATTCAAGGAGTGCCAGCTCTTCTTCAATAAAATGAGTCTTATGCGGGGAACCGACGTTTAAAATTCCGAATTTCTCTTCGCCTGCCCTAAGTGGCACCGTTGCATGATGTGTTAGTCCAAGAGTATCACCGCGTCGCTCTTCAAGTGCCTCCTCAATTCTTTTACATTCGATAATGTTGGTGGCTTTATCTAATTTGTTCCTATTATATTTGTCGATACACCAGCACATCCCACTGCACATCGGTTCATAATTTTGAATAGAAAGTGCCGGGGGAAGGAATTTGTGGGCAGCCAGCTGGTATTCCCCTTTTTCATTTATAAGGAAAATCCAGCCCGTTTCAAGCCCGGTTACATGAAGAAGCTTTTGCAAAACTTCTGATAACAGCTTTAAAACTTCGGTACTTTCATTTAAAAGCTCTGCTATTTCCTTTAATACAGTCAATTCTAAATATCTAGTCTTTTTTTCCACCCAGCTGGTTCCTCCCCATTACTTCTTTAGTTAATTATAGCCTTTCAGACCTGGTTCAGTCCTTCTAAAATAGTCTCAGTTTCCCTCGGGCTAAAGTCGTAGAAAACAAAATCATTGTAAAAAACCGAAGAGGTAGCCCCCTTCGGTTCTTACATTGATTTCACATTTTGCAGTTTTGGCCTTTTTCAGCTGATTGATTCCCGAACTGAACTAATCCGCTCTGGCTGTTCCCATTTTGTCATTAACAATTTCCATAAATGCAGCTTCCAAGGTTTTTAACTTTTGCTGACTATCTTCAAGGGTGTTATCATTAACACCGAAATAAAATTTAATCTTTGGTTCTGTTCCAGAAGGCCTCAAGCAAGTCCAAGAGCCATCTTCAAAGAAATACTTTATTACGTTTGAAGATGGGAGGTCTATTTTCTCTTCTTTCCCGTCTTTAGTTTGACGTACTCCTGTTAGATAATCCTCAATTGCCGTAACCCTCAACGACCCCAGGGCTGTCAGCGGCTTTGAACGGAACTCCTCTAACGTTTTCTGAATAAGCTCTGCCCCTTCCTTACCCTTAAGAGTAAGCGACTGGAGGCCTTCCCGATAATAACCGTATTCCTCATAAATACCTAGCAGCGCCTCATAAAGGGAAAGCCCCTTTGATTTATAATAAGCACTCACTTCTGCTGCAAGTAGAGCAGCCTGTACGGCATCTTTATCACGTGCAAAGTTCCCGATTAAATAGCCATAGCTTTCCTCGTATCCAAATAAAAAGCTATATTGACCTGATTTTTCGTATTCCTGAATTTTTTCAGCTATAAATTTAAAACCGGTCAATACATTGATGGTATCAACATTATATTTTTCAGCAATCCGGCTTCCCAGCTCCGAAGTCACAATTGTTTTAAGCATTACTCCATTTTCAGGTAATGTCCCTTTACGCTTCTTTTCAGTGAGAATATAATGAAGCAGCAATGCTCCAGTCTGATTACCTGTTAAAACAACATAATCTCCCTGTTCGTTTTGAACAGCAATCCCTAGACGATCCGCATCAGGGTCCGTTGCAATTAACAGGTCAGCGGATATTTTCTTGCCATCTCTTATTGCCAATTCAAAGGCAGCGTGCTCCTCTGGATTCGGGCTCTCTACCGTTGAAAACTCCGGATCAGGAAGCTCCTGCTCTTTCACAACTGTTATATTCTTGTATTTAAGTGCTGAAAAGGCATTTCGCACTGGGATATTTGCAGTTCCATGCAAAGGGGTAAACACCACTTTGATATCGGTTTCTTCAGCTAGCTCGGGATTTTCTGATATTGTTAGCAGTTTCTCCAGATATGCCTGGTCGACCTCAGCGCCGATAATTTGGATGAGCCCCTGTTCCTTTAGCTGTCCTTCAGGCATAACTTCGAGAGCAAGCTCATCTTCAATTTCATTAACCTTCTTGATGACCACATCTGCACTAGCAGGAGGCAGCTGTCCTCCATCTTGTCCATATACCTTATACCCATTGTATTCGGGAGGGTTATGACTTGCAGTAATAACAATTCCTGCAAATGCGTTGAGATGCCTTACAGCAAACGATAATTCGGGAGTCGGTCTTAATTCTTCAAATATGTATGTTTGAATTCCTCTTGTTGCGAGAGTTTTAGCTGCTTCCATAGCAAACTCAGGGGATTTATGGCGTGAGTCGAAGGCAATAACAACCCCTCTATTTTTTGCCTCTGCACCATTCTCTTCAATATATGCTGCAAGCCCTGCAGATGCTTTCCGGACAGTATAAAGATTCATTCTGTTTGTGCCAGAGCCAATTTCTCCTCGCATCCCGCCTGTTCCAAACTCCAGGCCTTTATAAAAAACTTCTTCAAGCATTTTATCATTGTCTTTCAAAGTATCCAGCTCATTTTTCAGATCTGCATCCATTGAAGCAAAACTTAGCCACCTGTCTGCCTTCTGTTTCCAACTCATATCTTACCTCCCGTTTTCTGTTATATATTAGATTATAAAACAATTTGCCGTATTGGGAACGAATAATTTAGGTGTTTTTCAATAAATGCAGAGGCTCCCAAAGAGAGCCTCCAGCTTTTCATTATTTTTTGTGTTCCACTCTATAAATGTCATGCCTGCGATCTCTGAGCTGCATAACCGTTCCGCCTTGGCGTTGCCTTCTAAGAACCTCTAGATCTACATCACCAATCATCACCATTTCGATATTGGGATTAGTTTCTCCAACAATTCCATCCCGGGCAAATTCAAAGTCTGAAGGAGCAAAAATGCCAGATTGCGCATATTGAATATCCATGTTTTCTGTTTGCGGAAGATTTCCGACAGTACCAGATATAACCGTGTATACCTGATTTTCAACAGCACGTGCCTGCGCGCAATACCGGACTCTTAAATAGCCCTGACGATCTTCGGTACAAAATGGGGTAAAGATGATCCTTGCACCCATGTCTGTTGCAATTCGCGCCAATTCCGGGAATTCAATATCATAACAAATTTGAATTGCAATTTTCCCGCAATCAGTATCAAATACTTTTATTTCGTCTCCCTGGCTGACTCCCCACCATCTGCGTTCATTCGGTGTAATGTGAAGTTTGTACTGCTTTTCAATTGTCCCATCCCTGCGGAATAGATACGCAATGTTGTATATCTCATCATCATCTTCCTTAACAAAGTGCGAACCGCCGATGATGTTCACGTTATACCGGACAGCTAAATCAGTAAACAACTCAATATACTGTTCAGTGTATTCTGTTAGTTTCCGCACGGCTAAAGAAGGTGTCTTTTCATCTAAAAAGGACATTAGCTGAGTTGTAAAAATCTCGGGAAAGACCGCAAAATCAGAACCTGCATCAGAAGCAACATCCGTAAAGTATTCCACCTGATGTGCAAAGTCCTCAAATGATTTTATCCGCCTCATCATATATTGCACAACACAAATCCGGACCGGGTATGCTGTTTTATAAAACCTTTTAGTCGTAGGCCTGTAATCAACATTATTCCATTCCATCAATGTAGCGTATTTATTAGACTGAGTATCGTCTGGAAGATAGTTTGGATTTATCCTCATGAGTGTGAATCCGTTACGGAGCTGAAAGGAAAGCACCGGATCATATAACTTGTGAGAGGTGACCTGGTCCACATATTCTCTAGGTGTCATTTCCTGCGAATGAAGATGATAATTTGGAACCCGGCCGCCTAATATGATACTTTTCAAATTGAGCTGACGCGCCAGCTCTTTTCGAGCCTCATATAAACGATGGCCCAGCTTCATCCTTTGGAACTCAGGGTGTACCATTACCTCAATTCCGTATAAATTATAACCATCGGGGTCGTGGTTTGTAATATAGCCATTATCAGTTACATCATCCCAAGTATGCCGATCATCGTATTCATCAAAGTTAATAATCAGAGAAGAGCAGGATCCGACTATAACACCCTCATACTCAGCTACAATCTGCCCTTCAGGAAATATATTAAGATGACTCTCTAAATGTTCCTTCTTCCATGGTGCCATACCTGGAAAACATGCCTTTTGCAAGGCAAAAATCTCTGCTATATCCTTCTTTTCCATTCCTCGGATAACCATTTTCTTCTCATATTTAGTCAAATCTAGTTCTTCAGACATGTCGATCCCCTCCTTCAATTTATAAATCAGTATGATGGCCTTTTTTCCCAGGGCTCCGTTTGTCCTATCGTATAGATAGTTTTTTGAAGCTGGATTGCCTCAAGTACACCGTCTGATATCTCATCATTCGTAAGCCAACGACTGTGTCCCTGATTAAGCTCAAAGCCTAAAGTTATTCTCCGAAAGCTATAACTGCTTTTAGAAGCTTTAAAAGATTCTTTCGAAGCTGAGCTGCCTTTTATTTCATAGAGTACTCCAGTAGTCTGTTGCTTTAAAAGAAATGCTTGAATCCATCGAAAGCTTGGTAGCGCATTACTCCGCATCCAAGTAATGCAAAGTGTAATGTCTCCCTGCTCCATAACAGCTTGATTAACCTGTTCTTTAAAATCATGAAGCAGGCCGTAATCTGCTGAGTAGAACGTAACTTTTGAAGCTTCTATATTATGGCTGTCTATCATTTTTATATATTTTGTCTGTGTCCGAGCGATTACACTGACTTGATTTCCGCTTTCAGCCAGTTGTTTAACGGCACCGCCCAGCATTCCGGTGCCACCAATAACCAGGGTATGCTTTGCCATTACCTTTCCCCCAATAAAAGCTTTTATTTAACCATAGCAAACGTTAAAGTTCATGTTCGTTTGCGGCTGCGATAATTGGATCGGATTCCCCGGAAAGCGAATGTCTGCATTGGAAATCATTAACACAAAGGCTTTAACAAAACCAGACTTTAAAGCCTCATAGCTTTTAATTATAATTCAAATATCATAACAATAAAATAGTTATTGATAGGAAGGCTATTCTTGACGTTATTCTGACAAGACAGATGCGATTTAAATAAGCTGATAAGGATAATATTATCCCTCACAACTCATAGAGAAACGTTGATCAAGTCTAACAAGGAGCGCTTCTGCTATCATAACAGAAGTACAAAATAAACGCCTGCAGAATGGCTGCAGGCGTTTATTTTAGACTAACATACTGTTAGCCACTTTAGTATAAACACTGATTAACTCACCAGGCATATAATTCACTTCTGAAAATTGCTCAAATGAAAAAGGGAAACAAATGCCATACTCTCTTAATGTCTGGGCGTTCTTTTGGAAAATCGGCTCATACTTATTTTTAAAGGAAGCTGATTCCAAAATGGAAATAACAGTTTGCAGGCTCGTCAAAACTTTAAATGCGTCTCCCAGTGTGCTAAAGTTGTCCAAATGCTCTCTTGTCATATGTAAGACCTTAACGCGTTCAAATTCTAAAATATCATTGTCTGAAAAATAGAGTGGAAGAACATTTGTGTAAAAATATCTTGTAAGTTCCATGATTTTTTCTTCCTGCCCTGGTGTTGATGCAAAAACAACCTTCACTGATGAACCCACCTTTTAAACCTTTGTAATCATGCTGTATATATATATAAAGAATAACATATTACCACTTCAAAATTGCGTGGTAATTATGCCCATAGCAAGGTAAAAGTTGACAAGAAACTGAAGACCTGTCTAAGCCATTTAAAGGATAAAAATAGAAAGTGAAAAACCGCTGATAAGCCAAAAGGAGCTAAGAAATATGCAAACAGCCCGAAAAGGGGATTGGTATGAAATATCCATTCCAGCAGAGTGGACTACATATACTCTAGAAATCTTATTCCGTGATGTATGGAAAGCACCGAAAAAACTTACCCATCTATTTCGAATGGAAAAGCGGGTACAAGTTAACGGGCATGTCCCTGATTGGACAAAGAGGCTTGCACAAGGTGAAAAACTACAACTAAAGCTCTTTCAGGAAGAAGAATTTGGCTTAATCCCGAGATTTCAGGACATCCACGTCCTATATGAGGACGACCACTTGATCGTGTTCAATAAGCCTGCTGGCATTGATACCCACCCGAACGAACAAAACCAGACAAATACACTTGCTAATGCAGCTGCCTATTACTTGCAGGCAAAAGGAGAGTTTCGTCATATCCGTCATATCCACCGTCTTGACCGTGATACAACAGGCGCTATTTTGTTTGCTAAAAATGCACTTGCAGGATCTATAATGGATAAAATGCTTGAGGAACGTAATATAAAACGCACCTACCTTGCATTAGCTACAGGTGTGATTAAACAAAAAAAAGGGATCATTGACAAACCTATAGGAAGGGATCGGCACCATGCTACCCGAAGAAGAGTATCAACAGGCGGACAAAAGGCCGTCACCCATTACGAAGTACTAAAGAGCTTTAAAAAAGACAATTTAACCCTTATTAAATGTACTCTTGGTACCGGCCGTACCCATCAAATTAGAGTGCATCTCAGCACTATTGGACACCCGCTTGCAGGTGACCTGCTGTATGGCGGTACAGCTGTTTTTAAACGCCAGGCCCTTCATGCTGCAAAGCTAGAATTCTCTCACCCTTTAACGAAAGAAACGATCATATGTATCGCACCCTTCCTTGATAACCCGCCAATATTCCAAGGTATTGAACCGGATTCATTATGAGCACTTAATGATTGTTAGACCTAAAAGCACCGGATTATGTGGATACGATTTTAAATTATATTAAAAGCAAACAAAAGCACTCCTTTACGGGAGTGCTTTTGTTTATTCTATAAATTATTACGTTAGTTAGTCAGTTGATTTTCTCATACCTTTAAGAACAAGGCTGACAATAAATACTAATGCGATTGCACCAATTAACGCAGGAATTATCGCAAAGTCAGCTACTACTGGTCCCCAATCTCCAAGCAGTGCAGAACCAACCCATGCACCAATGAAACCAGCAATAATATTACCTATAATACCACCTGGAATATCTTTACCTAGAATCATTCCAGCTAACCAACCTATAATACCACCTATAATTAGTGCCCAAAGAAATCCTAACATCTTTCATTCCTCCTTAAAACATTGTTGTAGTGTTAGTTTTTTTAAGCAGTTCTTTGCAATACACTGTACCGCCGCGTTGCTTAATTACCAACGTAATTCTTTATTTCCCTTTTTCATAATCTCTAAACTATTTCTCAGCTGCAGCTAACAAACAATCAATTTTCAAGAAAAAGGGCGATACATTTCCTACAGTTTCTGTGAACTGCCTGTACAGTTAAGATACCACGTACACACAAAGTTAAAACATACTCTCAGAGATTTCCAATAGTGTTCTGCTTTTAAGTCAGTTAAAATATCGGTTTTTTTAAAACTAAAAGAACGAGCTGTGCCCGTCCTTTAGTTTGTTCATTATTTACTCGTTCATACCTGTTTTAACCCATTTTCCTATTTGAACAGTCCGCTTTGCCTGATACTTCACGGCTTCGCTTACGTCCTCTTTCATATTTCCATCCTGATCAACTGTGACGGAGGTTCCGTAAGGGTTGCCCCCAGCTGCGTACACAGATTCGTCCGCATAACCTGGGGTTGCTATAATTGCCCCCCAGTGCATCATTGTGGTGTATAAGTGAGTAATCGTCTGTTCCTGTCCTCCGTGTGGGTTTTGAGCCGAGGACATACCGCTCACAACCTTGTTTACAAGTTTTCCGTTAAACCATAAGCCCCCTGTCGAATCAAGAAACTGCTTCAGTTGAGCAGGCAGATTACCAAATCTTGTCGGCACACTGAAAATAATAGCATCTGCCCATTCTAAGTCATCGTTAGATACTGTTGGTACATTGCTAGTCTCTTCAAGATGCTGTTTCCACGCAGGGTTGGAGTTTATAGCTTCTTGAGGGGCCGTCTCATTCACTTTTAATACCTTTACATTAGCCCCTGCTTCTTTTCCGCCTTCTTCCGCCCACTTAGCAAGTTGATAATTTGTCCCTGTTGAGCTGTAATAAATAACTGCAAGATTTACATTTCCCATAAAAAATATCCCCTTTCGAAAATAAGTTTACAGTGGCCTGCTTAATAATTCATAGCAGCCCACTTTTGTCATCCACTTATCTCCTTTTCCCTCTCTAAAAAAGGAAAAACGGGAATATCAAAATTATTCTTAATCTGAGATATTTTTTATGCTTCTGTAAAATGGGGTAAAATACAAAACCTATCCAAAAATTAAAACTGGTTTTGGTCTCCAATTGTTGCTATCAAGAAAAATCAAAGCTGTCTGGATCTGAGCCGTATCGTTGATTTTTGTTCATTTGATTGATTTTTTCAATTTCATCCTGATTGAGATGGAAATCGAAAATTTCCGAATTCTCCTTTAATCGAGCGGGCGTTACTGATTTCGGAATAATGATAATATCATTTTGCAGGTGCCATCTTAAGATTATCTGAGCGGGTGTTTTTCCATGGCTTAAAGCAATTTCAGTAAGCAAAGGTTCATTAAGTATCCGGCCCCTTGCAAGTGGGGACCAAGCCTCTACTTTTATATTTTGAGTTTTACAAAACTGCCTTAGCTCCAGCTGAGTTAAGTGTGGATGAAGCTCCACTTGATTAACTGCTGGTTTCTCTTTAGCATTCATCAATAGGTCATTAAGATGCTCGATCTTAAAGTTGCTTACTCCAATTGCTCTAACTCTGCCTTCCCGGTAAAGGGTTTCAAGTGCGCGCCATGTTTCAAGATACGTGTCCTTTACTGGCCAATGAATCAGGTAAAGATCTAAATAGTCCAGCTCTAGTTTTTTCATGCTTTCATCGAAAGCTTTTAAAGTGCTATCGTATCCCTGTTCAGTATTCCAAACCTTTGTTGTTATAAAGAGTTCTTCCCTTGGAACTCCGCTTGCCTTTATTGCCTTTCCAACTCCTTCTTCATTGTCATAAAAAGAGGCTGTATCAATCGAACGGTAACCGATTTGAAGAGCACTCTTAACGGTTTCTTCCACCCGAAGGCCGTCTTCTACCTTATATACCCCCAGGCCGAATTTCGGCATTTCAACGCTATTATGTAATATTGTCGTTTCCTTCATGTTTTCTGCCATATTTCTTCTCCTCCAATTCCTGCTATATTAATTTTATCAAAGCCTACACTATGGTACAAAATTAAAAAGCGACTGTTCCCAAACTAGGACAGTCGCTCCATTTATGATAAACGGCTTTTTTGCCGGTATTTTCTGGCTGTGGTCTCTTTTTTCCCGCATTAAATTTGTCCAAAACTTTATTTTATAATCTTTATAAAATTGGGCTTGACTCTTACTAACTAAAAAAAAAAGAAGCCACTCTGTACAGAGCGGCCCTTGCATTAAACCTCTTCAAGTTCTGTTATTTCAACGATAGTACGCTCTTCTAATGGACCCCTTAAATGGACAGTAGCTGTTCTTCCATCTTCATTGACTTTATCGATCCAAACAGAAGCACCATTGTACTGTACATCGATCTCTCCCGATGAAGAAAGAATTTGCTTTACTCGATTAATATCCACTTGATTCACTCCTAAGTCTTATTTCCGTTTATTTTTTGTGATATACAAGGTTTTTATCCATAAATGAAATGCGTAGCACAAAAACAATCAATCCAAGGCTTGATAAATCAAAATAAAACGAATAATATATTACATGTGATTCAAATCGTTCGTATCTGGAGGGTAACTCTATGTTTAAATTGAAGGAAAACGGAACCACAGCTAAAACAGAAATTATTGCGGGGATTACAACTTTTTTAACGATGGTGTATATCGTTGTCGTTAACCCAATTATTTTAGCCGATGCTGGAGTTCCTTTTGAACAGGTTTTTACAGCAACTATCATTGCCACAGTGGCTGGAACACTCTGGATGGCGTTATTTGCTAATTATCCAATCGCAGTAGCCCCTGGAATGGGACTAAATGCATATTTCGCCTATTCGGTAGTCGGGAATGGTGACATCACCTATCAAACAGCATTTGCTGCTGTCTTTATCGCGGGTGTTATTTTTACCATCCTATCTTTAACTCCCTTTCGAAAAATTTTAATTGAAGCCATTCCTGAGAACTTAAAGCATGGTATTACGGCAGGTATTGGCTTGTTTATTGCGTTTATCGGCCTTCGAATGACGGGGATTATTACTGACCATCCCACTAATCTTGTAGGACTTGGAGACCTTCATGAACCTCAGGCATTGCTTGCTTTAGCAGGTCTTGCGGTCTCCCTAATTCTAATGACACTTAATGTAAATGGCGCTTTATTTTTCGGAATGGCCGTGACTGGATTTATTGCTTTTCTGACAGGCCATCTGTCTTTTGATGCTGGGTTTGTTTCCTTGCCCTCTCTCCCAGAAGGCTTAATTGTTTTAGACCCGGTTGCAGCAATTGGCGAGGTCATTCAGCACAGCCTTTATGCTGTTGTCTTTTCTTTTCTATTAGTCACAATTTTTGATACAACAGGCACTATGATCGGCGTAGCTCAGCAAGCAGGGCTTATGAAGGGCAATAAAATGCCACGCGCAAGACAAGCGCTGCTTTCTGACTCGATCGCTACGACGATTGGTGCAATGTTTGGAACCAGTCCTACTTCTGCCTATATTGAGTCATCCTCTGGAGTTGCTGCTGGAGGGAAAACCGGATTAACGACATTAACCGTCTCCATTTTGTTTATACTGGCTGCCTTCTTTGGACCGCTGGTTGGAGCAGTATCTGGCTTGGCGGCAATTACGGCTCCTGCACTGATAATTGTCGGAAGCTTAATGATGGGAAGCATTTCACATATTCGCTGGAATGAACTTGATGAAGCCTTTCCAGCCTTTCTTATCATTTTAAGCATGCCGCTTACTTCCAGCATTGCTACAGGAATTGCACTTGGTTTCATCTCATATCCGCTCTTAAAAGTAGTGAAAGGCAAATGGCGTGAAGTTCATCCTTTGCTTTACTTATTTGCTGTCCTATTCTTTTATCAGCTCGCATTTCTGCCCCATTGATAAAACAAGTGTAAAACGTCAAACAATGGGAGCAGTTTTAACGCCTAGGTAAACCCCAAAAAGAACTCGGACTCCGGGTTCTTTTTTTGGTTGCTAATTTTTCTCTATTTTAATTCTAAAGACAAGCCTGTTTCATAACCTTATACAGAGGGAATGGCAGGTGGCTCGAAATGAGGGAAAAGATAATTGCTGTACTGGTTGGCAGTGTGCTGCTCGGTATAGGAGTAAACGCCTTTTTAGTACCGCATCAGCTATTAGATGGTGGGGTAATCGGGCTTGGGCTTTTAGTCCATTATTGGTGGGGTTTTCCTGTAGGGATTTCTATAATATGTCTAAGTTTACCTCTTTATATTTTGGCGTGGATCTTTGAAAGAAAATATTTCTATTACAGTATTTACGGGCTGGTTATATCGAGTTTTTTCATCGATGTTTTCTCTAGTCTGTATATAACAATTCCATTGGGAATTATCCCTAGCGCAATTCTTGGCGGCATTTTAGTTGGGTGTGGAATCGGTTTGATGCTTCGATATGAAATGAGTACAGGGGGTACAGACTTATTAGCTCAGCTTCTTGGTAAAGTGCTTTTGATCAATATTGGTGTATTAATTTTTTTCATAGACAGCTTAGTGATTTTCAGTGGAATAAATGTGGTTGGTCTGGAAAAGTTTCTATATTCCTCTATAACCATACTTTTTGTTGGGTTAATGACTAGTCTTTGTCTAAAAAAACACACCTTAAACTGAGAAAAATCAAAAACGAGGCTTTTAAAAAGGCTTATCTTTTGAGAGTATCCGTAATCTTATAATCTTTTCAAGTACTCCTCAGTAAAAATCAGGATATATTTAACCTCCGCATTTTATTGGACCTACATCATCCATTAAATCCAAATTTCCTTACCACATTATGTGGAGTTCTTCCTTTCACGACAGCTCTGTTTGCTTAAAAGGTACTTAGAAGGGAATTGGAAAGCAAAACTTCCCTGGAATGCTCCCTTCAGTAATTCATATACGATCTCGAGCCGCCAGAAGCCTATGCATCTCTGCGCAAGATGCTTAATGAGGCTTAAACATCGATGACAATTAGCCAGGCGCTGATATTAGAAAGATAAAATTCCTAAGGCTATACAGAAATAATATCTTCCTATTGACCAAAAATCTGAACATAAAAAAAGAGAGAAAGTATTTATTCTCTCAGAGTAGTTAAGCTATTCTTCAATTAGATTCAAAACAGGAACATCCTTTTCTTTATCGGGTTGTTCCTTTGTATATATTCGGGCCATTTTTGTCTGTTCATCAACATGCTGGATGATAACAGCCTGCCCGTCGTAGGTCACATTAATAATCTCTGGAGATTCCAGGATTTCCTTCGCTCTGCCAGTGTTCATGCTTCATTTCCTCCTTTTCTTTACAGATATAATGTGTCTTATTTCAAACTGTTCTATCCGTAAAATAACAGGAGAAGCTAAATTTTAAAATCAAGCTTGAAAACCTCCGCCTTTTTTAAAGTATCAAAAATAATAACCAAGGCGGGACCGATAAATAGTCCGCTAAAGCCCAACAGTTTGAATCCAATAAACATACTGACAAGCGAGGCTAGCGGTGAAATACCCAGATTTGAAGAGTATATTTTTGGCTCTATAATTCTTCGGACAACCGTGATGACAAAAAATAAAACAGTTAACCCAATGCCAAGAAAAGTATTGTTTTGAAAGATTGCAACAACCGCCCAGGGAACCAGCACAGATCCTGTTCCTAGAATAGGCAAAATGTCGACAACAACAATGAGTAAAGACAGAATGACAGTATAAGAAACGCCTAATATACTTAAACCAGTGAATGCCATAACAAAAGTAATAAAGCTCAAAATAATTTGGGCCTTGATAAACCCAATCCCTGCTTTATTCAGCTGCCTGGCAACTAAAAACACCCTGCTCCTAGTCTGTTCTGTCATAAAAGAAGAAACCTTTTCTTTAAGACGAGGCAGTTCCTTACTGAATAAAAATAATGCGATCAGGTATATAAGAAACTCAATTAGAAACCCTGGAATTCCTGCAATCATATTTAAAAGAGTTTGAAGGGCGCTTTGAACGAAAAGTTCGAACGATTCGATATTCATTTGAATAGAGTTCTCTACAGATTGGCTAACATCCGCTGGTAAGCTTTTTGAATAAAACTCCCATTCGCTTATTAGGGGCTTGATAACAGACAAATTAAGTTCCCTGATAAGGAAAGGCGTTTGCTGGGACAGTGTTACGGCCTGTTCAGCAATTACTGAAATCAATTTAAAACCTAGCACGGACAGCAGCACAACATAACTAATAAACACAAACGTAACAGCATGCAATCTTCTGAACCCGATTTTACTCTTGAAAAACTGTACAGTTCCCTCGAACATAATTGCTGTCAAGAATGCAAATATAAACGGAAAGCTATAGGGTATAATGAACAGTCCTAACGCTGCGGCTATCGCCAGTAAACTCCACTTTTTCCACACGAATGTTTATTCTCCTTGTTAACCTTAGAATGATTAAAGATAAGAAGATTATAAACCCGTTATTAAATTTTTGATATAAAAAACAGCTATTCCCTCATTCTTTTTCTTCTTTCTATGCTGGCGGGTGATGTCCTGCTGTAGCACTATGACCCTTTTTCAGCTTGATTATGTAGTCTGCTCGATTTTTCCGTGCATTTTTCCATAGCTGTAATAACTGAAGTGCGGAATCCTGTCTTCTCTAATGAGGCTACTGCTTCTATTGTCGCCCCTCCAGGTGTACACACATCATCCTTTAGTTTTGCTGGATGCTCCCCTGTGTCCAAGACCATTTTTGCAGCACCTAGTACTGCCTGGGCGGCAAGCCTGTATGCTTGGTCTCTAGGGATTCCTTGCAAGACACCGCCATCTGCCATAGCCTCAATGAACATATAAACATAAGCAGGTGAAGACCCACTGATAGCCGGTATTAAATCCATATTCTTTTCAACTACAGTTTCGGTTTTGCCAAAACAGTTAAAAAGCCTAAGTACATCCTTGGTTTCTTCCGCAGTCATCGATTGATTCGGACAAATTGCACTCATTCCCTCACCGACAAGTGAAGGGGTGTTGGGCATTGTTCGAACAGCCTTTACCTCTCTGCCAAGATGATTTTCTATTTGGCCCAGAGTTACACCAACGGCAATCGTGATAATTATGCTCTGGCCAATCTCATCCTTAATTTCAGATAGAATAGATTCGTACTGACCAGGCTTAACAGCAAGAATAATTAGATCCGACTCACGTGCAACCTCTTTATTATCCCTAGTTACTCTTATGGTAAAGCGTTCCTTTACCAATGCTAATGTGTGATCAGTCAGTGCGCTCACCATGATATGATCCGGTTTGTAGACCTTTGACTTAATCATTCCAGCAATCATGGCCTGCGCCATTTTACCGCAGCCAATATAGCCGACTTGTTTTTCTCCCAATCTGTTAACCTCCTATGTAAACTAATCAGTGTAATTATACTTAACAGCTCCAATTAAAACAAAAATGGACCATTTTGCAATTTCATTCTTGAAAATAGGGTAAACCATTACTGGATCTGTTTTAAGGGGGAAGATTATGAAAGATACTAATAAAGAAAATAGGGAATTAGGTTCCAACCCGATTCCAGAGGAATGTTATCTGTTGCCTACATTAGATCTCGCCCAGGTTCTCCTAGGCACTGTGCTTGTAAAAGAGACAGAAGCAGGTCTTACTTCAGGGATTATCGTTGAAACAGAAGCCTATATTGGGCCTGAGGATCAGGCTGCACACAGCTTCAATAACAGGCGGACAAAACGAACGGAAGTTATGTTCCAAAACGCGGGAATGTCCTATACCTATTTAATGCATACCCACTGTCTCGTAAATGTTGTAAGCGGGTTTAAAAATCACCCTGAAGCAGTTCTCATCCGAGCTTTAGAACCTTTAGCCGGAATTGATCTTATGAAGCAGCGCAGAGGTATTTCTGATTTAAAAAGCCTTACAAACGGTCCTGGCAAGCTGACTAGGGCTTTGGGCATAAATATGACAGACTACGGGCGCGCATTTACAAAGCCACCTCTTTATATAACAGCAGGTTTTAAGCCTCAGTCCATTTCCCAAGGTAAGCGTATTGGTATTGAAAATTCAGGAGAAGCGGTTAATTATCCATGGCGTTTTTGGCTCACAGACAATTCTTTCGTTTCGAGACATAAACAGGCTGATGCAATTCTTCATTGGGATGAGAAAACTGGCAGTTTTAGAAAAACCTAGAAAGCCAATAATAACAAGAGAATCCTAAACATGTTCCTGGCTTAGGACAGAAATCTAAATGACTGGAGGAAGCTGCAACCTTGAATAATGCTATTTTTCTCGATCGGGACGGTGTGTTGAATGAGGTTTTAACAAGCCGTGTTAAATTTGTTAATCGGCCTGAAGAACTTTATCTATTAGAGGGGGCTGCTGAAGCGGTGGCAATCCTTAGCGAAACTGGCTGCGATATCTTTATAGTCACCAACCAGGGCGGTGTGGGTCTTGGCTTTTTAAAGGAAAAAAACCTGCTGAAAATTCATGATCGCTTGTCATCACTTCTGGGACAGAGCGGGGGTAAGATTAAAGAAATTGTTTACTGTCCTCATAAACCCAAAGCAGGCTGCGAATGCCGTAAGCCGAATGCTGGTATGCTAATTGACCTAGCAAAGCGTTATGATATTAATCTTAGCGGAAGTGTAATGGTTGGCGATCATGAGCGGGATATTGAAGCAGGAAAAAAGGCTGGCTGCAAGACAGTTTTTATCGGAACAGATGAATCAGCAGCTGATGCTTCCGCCGACTCTCTCTTAGCCGCTGTCCCATTTATCATAGATATGGTTGGTATCCAAAAATAAAACGCTGATCGAAATGATGACTAACGGGTTCGGTTTTCGAATAGAAAAATGATTAGCACACCAATTAGCAGTCTATTGGGCATGAATCTTTGTCATCGTAGAGTTTATATGCTAATTGCTATGCTTATCCTTAATTCAGTAACCAGTGATCTATAAAATAAGCGGAGAATTCTCCGTTATACTGCAGGATAGAGCTCGGTTCTGGGTTATAAGCGGAAGTTTTCCCGTTAAGTAAAACAAAATGATCGATTTTCATGTTTTTGGAGCAAATAGGCGGAACCTTTCCCTCTATTTAAGCTATTTTTCATGCTTTTTCTAAATAAGAGGAATTTCTCCGCTTATTTATCAACCATGCAGATTCCCTCCTCTGGTCAGTGAGAATTCGCTTTTTTATGGTTGGGGTAGAGCAGGAATTATGAATCGTAATAAGACTATCTTGGATGCTTACCTTCCATAAGATTGCATAAAAAATGCTTGGAGCATATATCTCCAAGCATTTTCTTTATTAATTTACTTACCAATTTGCTTTTTAACTCAGGTGCAAATTTTCTATACGAATTCGTATTTTGTCCTTCACAACAGAATCACTAATCAATGTTTATTTTCATTTTTCAGTATAACTGTTAAATCCTAAGGCTGAAATTCTCTTCATGAAAACGGCAGAAAGCTTAAAAGAAGGGCAGGTATTGGAG
The DNA here is from genome assembly GCF_013343715.1 of Mesobacillus harenae. Taxonomy (GTDB): domain Bacteria; phylum Bacillota; class Bacilli; order Bacillales; family Cytobacillaceae; genus Mesobacillus_A; species Mesobacillus_A harenae. The sequence continues at coordinate 21,289 of NZ_JABUNR010000004.1, read as the reverse complement.
ATTCAAATACATTTTTTAGAAAACGAAAGAGAAAACTACCTTTTGCGGCATGTCTGCATCATCATAAACAGCTTTTTTTAATCTTTCGCACGATGGCATTTCATAGGAAAAGTCCTTTATATGTGCAGGTATAGTCCCGTTTTCCTTCAATTTGTTAAATACCGTCTGCATGGCGTCTTCTGTTGGGATACATTCATCAGATCCTTCATATTTAAAGCATTCAACACAAGTTTCAATAATATTAGAATCTATTTGTTCCTGAATGAAAACTAGCTTAGCACCTGACATTTCTTCAACTTCCCGGTTTTCCAGTTCCACGATAGTTAGCACGTTCATAAGGCACCTCCATTTGTTATACATCATCATTATAGTGTATTTGAAACATACTGAAGGCCTCTTGCCATTTGTGTCACGCAATCTTCATATCTTTTTGACAGAATTCTGTCCATAGAAAAACCCAGCCATCATTATAATAGCTGGGTTCGTTTGTTTTCGTTCTGCTGGGTAGATTTTTAACATAATCACTTATTAATAAGTTAGCTAGACTTTAATAAGTACACTTATTCATTTATCCAGGCGAGGCCAATGGTTCCTTGACCAGTATGAGTTCCAGGGACAGGGCTGAACATCGTAGTCGTAAAAGAAATATGCGGATACAAGGTCTGCAGTTCGCTGCGCCATTCCTCTGCCGTTTCTTTTATATTAGCGTGGATCACGCTAGCCTCTTTTACAAGGTGGGAAGCTTCTTTAAAGATATTAAATAAACGTTCCTTTACCTTTTTTTCAGTTCTTATTTTATCAAAAAGCACTACTTTTCCATCATCAAATTGAACAATAAGCTTTAATTTGATCAAGCTTCCAATAAAAACTTGCGTGGTTGAAAGCCTTCCTCCCTTGTGGAGCTGTTCAAGACTGCCTGGTGACATGACTAATCGAGCTTTGTCAGGCAGTGTCCTTAGATAAGATACGATTTCTTCGTATGTTTTACCCTGTTTCTGAAGCTCTATTCCTCTTTCAACCATTCGTCCTAGTGGGTAAGAGCCAATTTTAGAGTCAATGACATCTACATCATATTCAACCATACTGGAAGCAGTAAGAGACCCTTGATATGTCCCAGTCAGGGAGCTGGATGCATGAACGGCAATAGCATGCTTGTACTTTTCTTTCAACTCCTTAAACAATTCCACAAACTCGCCAATAGCCGGCTGTGAAGTTTTTGGGAGCTGTTTAGATTCTGCCAGCATTTGATAAAAACTTTCTTCCTTTATATCAATTCCTTCTCGGAAAGACTTTTCACCAAAAATGATACTTAAAGGAACAACATATATGTGATTATTTTTTATGAACTCTTCTGAAAGTGAAGCTGTACTGTCTGTAATCCAAGCAATATCATTTTGAAGTGTCATATATATCCCCTATTCTAATATTGAGTTAAAGTGATTATAGCATATGCTATTTTGTCTGCCATTATCTTTTTGAAAGCGTAAGCACCTTCGGACAAGCAAACAAATGCTCGTTCCGCGAAGATTAACCTCTTAGTCATTTAACTTTTCATTACCTATTACAAATCCCGTAAGCGCCCGTTTAGCGTCGATGGCCTGGGGCACATCGACTGCATAGTAAACATAAAGAGAGAAATTTACAATGCTGGCTTGTTTAGGTGGATGGGCTAAGTATATTGGTCGCTAGGGTCTAATGATGAACAAAAAGCGCAAATCGTACCCCGTCAATTCGTACCATAGTATTCTTATTCCATCATATAGTATGTTTTAATCTTAAATCCATTTGAAAACAGAAAAAAATGAACATTTTGTTACAATTAGGCTACAAACTTATAGTAATTTTCCTTATAAGTTTTTTTTTAGTTAGAGAAGGGAACATTGTATTTACTAGCCAAATTTGGAGGGTATATCCATAAAACCAATTATTTTATGGGGATATCCTACGGGTATGTATCCTTAATTTAATCACGTGAGAATGCTTTTCAAAATCAGAAAATCCTGCTTCTTGTTACCACTGGGCTTAAAAATGATAATTTTATAAGTGGACGGAACCTTTACAAGCCTTTAGACAATAAAATCCTCAAAACTCAGGTCAGCCTTCTTCATAATTTTTTTCAGTAAGCCTCTGTACAAAATGCTACCTTTATGGCATTCTTATTTACGTCCAGAGAAATACTTTATGTACAGATGCAGCTACATTCTACTTTTACTGCAGCTTCAGGGGGGAATAACCAGTGCTAAAAAAATACATGTGCCGGTTAGGTATAGGTTCAGCCAAAATTGATCTCTTGCTTAACAAAGAACAATACGTTCCCGGAGAAAGCATTAAAGGGAGATTTTTAATAAATGGAGGCCTTTTTGAGCAGAAGATGAAACGAATTGAATGCGATCTTGTATGTATTGATCACGATTTGGAGTCGGAAACAACTGTTGAAACATCAACAATATTAACCTCAAAGTTAATCCGGTCACAGGAATCAAATACAATTACCTTTTCTTTTCAGCTTCCAGAATCGATATATCCTTCTAATAAAGAACGATCTTATAAATTTAAAACAAAGCTTATTTTTGAAGACGGTATAAAGAGCGTTGATCTAGATGAAATTATTATCAAAGCAGCGTAGTAAATAGTAAATACAATATTTCTTAAACGACAAAAAGAGCTGCCAGGAGACACTGGCAGCTTTTTCTTTTCCTTAGAGCGTTTTAAATGAAAGAAGATAAGCGCTGACCGCAGCTGCAATAATGACAAGAAAGACTGCTGCAACACCGCTTGTTATCACAAAGAATAGAGAACTTCCAACAGATACCCATAGCACAGAAAGGCTTAGGATTTTATTTTTTTGTGATATGCCCTTTCGAACCCGAAAGTCCTCTATATATCCCCCAAGCCACTTATTCTTTATGAGCAGAAGATACAGCTTTTCAGATCCCCTAACATAACAGGCTGCACCCAGCAGTAGAAAAGGAGTGGTTGGAAGGAGTGGAACTATAATGCCTAAAATGCCCAATAAAATAGAAATAGTACCAATGATAATGAAAACTGCTTTAACCGCATAGCTCACAAAAAAACACCACCTCCCCTATGTACACGTCCTATATTTCCTGAAGTTCATTCTATTTAAGCTGCCGTCCTTTTGTATGCTAGTGAAGCATAGCAAAAAAATCTGAGATTGAAAAGCATTAAACCAGTGACAATACATAGGACCATTCCGGATAACAAATGGCTATGTTACACTTGCCAGTTCCCCAGTTTTTAACAACCTTCGGCGGTAAAAGGCTCAGGTTGGGTCTCCCTTGGATTGGCCTTGTAATCCCCAGGACAAAGATTGGGCACCCAGCGCATTGAAAATAAGGACCTTCACCATAGTGGTGAAGGTCCTTATAATGATTAAAGTCCCTCTTCTCGAGCAACATTCTTTTCTTTAGATAAAAACCAGCCTCCAACTGCGATTGATACCAATACAACATAGAAAGTCACTTTCCAGGCAGTTGAATGTGCAAATTCTTCCGGAAGAACAGCCAGTTCTGGGTGGGAAAGGGTATACACAGCAAGCTTTACCCCTACCCAGCCGACAATCATAAAAGCAGCAATTTCTAAGCCAGGCTTTTCCTCTAATAACCTAACGAAAAAGTTAGCCGCGAATCTCATAATAACCAGCCCAATGAAACCTCCTGCGAAGATAACGAGGAATTTCCCTCCGTCCAATCCCCCAATATTCGGAAGCGGGGTATTAGGAAGCACTACAGCAAGTGCAACAGCGGCCAAAATTGAATCAACAGCAAACGCGATATCTGCAAGTTCTACTTTTAATACAGTTGTCCAAAAGCCCGCCTGCTTTAGTTCTTTTTTGTCTATCCCAGTATGGCCTTCTATTTTTTCAGGTTTGTGTTTAATTAACTTTCTGACTATATGATTAATAGCCATAAACAACAAATATAGCGCACCGATAGCCTGTACCTGCCAGACATCGACTAGGAAAGATATAGCGAACAGGGAAGCAAATCTAAATACAAACGCACCGGCAAGACCGTAAAATAACGCCTTTTTTCTTTGTTCTTCAGGCAGGTTTTTAACCATTATCGCCAAAACAAGGGCATTATCTGCAGCAAGCAGCCCCTCCAATACGATAAGCACCAGCAAAACCCAACCATATTCTAATAATATTCCTATTTCCATGAAAAGTCCTCCTCACCTTAGAAAGAATTAATGTCTTACTGTTAAAATTCGATAAATGGCAGCTTGTCATTCTCTCAATATTTCCCTAATACCTATCCGTGTCCAATCATTTATCTAATTTTCCCCTTCTCATGGGAGCGACCGGTCTGCGGATTAGCAATTAAAAGAGCCTTTACTGAATAACAGCAAAGGCCCTTAAAACTAGAAGACCTCTACCAGCTGGTAAAGGTCTTGCTAACAACGAATGTTGCCAACAAAGCCGAGAGATAAACTCCGGAATGACGACTTTGCTGTAAAAGCTACTCCCCTTTAGGAACGCTACATAAGATATTTTAATCTTATGAGGATACGATATGATTGTCAACAAAAAAAACTTGATACAGCTATTAGGTTTCCTATTTGTTTTTAAATCTAAGGATGAAGGTAAGTAAATTCTAGTATCCTCTGGGAGATTTAATTGTTTAATTCCAGCATTTGATATAGCCTGGGCAATTACAGATAATTCGAGCTGTCTAAAGCGGCACTGTAACCTTTACGCAGTAATTTAGTTTGATATATCCATTTAACTGGGCACACTCGATAGCAGTCCGGATGCCCCTCCAGTTTATATGGTTAGACAGCCAGCCTCTGAGCATGAATGAACAAGTACGAGATAATATGATACCATGAAAATAAAATAAAAAGCTCCATGGAGGAATATATGAGAAAAATCACTCTAGCAAATGGGCAAAGTGTTGAAGTTGAATGTCTTAGCTGCGCTTTGGTAAACGGTGTTATAGCTCCTGACGGCGGAGTCATCACCGAAACACAATTTTTTCATGCTCATCAGGATGTCGCCTATCCAATAGAAGGTTTGGTAATTGTCGCCTCCAAGAGACATTTGAAGTGCTTGGATGAGTTAAACGATAACGAAAGATCAGATTATATAAATCTAATGGCAAAAATCAGAAAGGTACAAAGAGAAGTTTTAGGAATCGAGTATGTATATTATTTTTACAACGAAGATACAACCCATCATTTCCATACCTGGATGCTCCCTCGTTATGAGTGGATGAATTCTTTTGGGCGATCAGTTGAATCTGTCCGTCCAGTCCTCCTTCATGCCAGAAATAACATGAATAATAAGGAAAACTTTAAAAGGGTAATAGATGCTATCCATTCTCTGAAAGCCGAATTAAATTAGGCAATGACAAATACGCAAGCGCCCGTTAAGTAACGTTTGGACTGATTTTTGGTTATCGTAGTTGGTCACCTCTAGGTAATTATTTATTGATAAGTTTAATAAAGTGGATTGGAGCGGAGGGTGGCGACTACGGAGGGAAAAGCGGGACAGTCTTTCCCCTGGACTGATCGTAGCGAGGGAACGCCTGGGAAAGCGTCCACCGAAGTGGACATCCAACTATACTGGTTATTCTATCCTAATTTTAAAATAAAAAAGACCGTAGGCAAACTCAATTCTTTGAGTTTGTCTACAGTCTGAGATGCCAGCAGCAAAAAGCTGGCAACTCTTCTTAACGGTCAATTACTAAATCAAAACCTCAATCTGGTTTTTTTCACGGAGTTTTTCTATAATCTCGATTGTTTTCTCTTGTTTCTTAGCAGAAATTGCTTCCTGTTCCAACGCTGCTTTCATTTCTTCAAACTCGCCAATTTCCTGCTTCTGACTTTCGGCCATTTCTTTATATTGTTCATATACAGTCTGAACTTCACTTTCTGAAACTTCGATTTGCCCAACCTTCGTGTCAATATATTGGGTAATTAATAAATCTTCCTGGACTTGCTTTCTCAGAGTCTCTTCATCCAACTTAGACTCCTTTAAAGCCTCTTGGTATTTTTCTTCGTCCTCAAATTGTCCTTTGACTTGTTCCATTCTTTCGTCAACACTTTTTTCATCTACCTCAATGCCTTCAGCTTGAGAAGTTTGAAGCAATAAGCTTGTATTAACTAGCTGGTCTACTACCTGTACGGACATTTCCTCTTTCATCTCTTCAGTCATGCTATCCACATCTATTCCTTGCTGAGCATACATCGCCTCAGTATCTTTTAGAAGAGATTCATATTCGGAACGTGGAATTTCTTCCCCGTTTACAGTTGCAACAGCTTTGTTTTCTTCTGTCTCTTGTCCCTTTTCGCCCGAGTTGCTGCATGCACCCAGTACGAGCAGACTTATACCAATCACCATAAAAATGGATAAGAATCGTTTACTCAATCTGTTTCTCCCCCTTCACTAGCTAGTCCTGATTGTAACATAATTGTTGTTGTGCAGCTCTGTTGTTACCAGATTGTTATCGAATTGTTACTTTACTGTAGACTGTTTTCTCTAAAACGTAATTAACTTTGAAGGAGAATTTGGCTATACAATATGTACTTTGAATTGTTGGCGATTTGCACTGTTGTCAATATACTCCATTTCGGTAAACTGAATAATCTCGTCTGTCGCCATTAAGACTGCAGAGCTCCTTGTACCATACCCATTGGCTCTAATGAACATGGGGGAGAGAATTCGCTCCCATTCGAGCGATACTCCTGTTTGTGGAAGGTTTTCATCTGGGACAGGATCTGTAACCTGCAAAAGGCTAAAGATCTTTTCGGTCATTTCATCCTCAGTGCCTTTTACAATCTCTGATAACCCTTTCCTTCCTTGTTCCACCTTAGGCCATTCAGTATTTAAAAAGTGATTGCTCAATCCATAAATTCCTGGTTCAACCTTTGTGATTTGATTTTGTATATTTGAATAGTAGTAAAGATCTTGATTATCTCCGGCTAACAAATTATACCCCGGGTAGCGATCCCGATCAGCGGCCACGCTTTCCATGTACTGGAAAGGGGTCTGTTCACCTCTTAAAAAGTCTGCGACCAGTTCTCCACGAGATCGCTTTCCTTCAGACTTTTCATTTGGATCACGGTAATTTGTCAGCGCGGAAAAACGACCAGTGGTGGTAACACCCAGCCATGTGCCCATTTTGTTCAAGTCCCGCCCAGCAAGAATTTCAGGCTGATCTTGCCAGAAATGGGCAGGTGCAGTAGGCCTGCCATAAAATTCGTCACGGTTTGCTGCAACAATTAGTTTATATTCGGGGTGAAGCTTATAGGCAAACAAGACTAGGCACATTGGTTTCCCTCCCAAGTATGAAGAAGGGATCAGAGGCAGTTCAATCCTTGCCAGCCCTTCATCAAGTATAGCGTAATATCTTTAACACAAAATTCATTAAAGATTATTAAATTAAGGTGAAATCATATCCTTCCTCTCTGAGTCTATCGATCAGTTCGGGAAGGACTTCAACTGTCTGTTCTAGTTCATGCAGAAGGATGATTGAGCCAGCTTTCACATGGTCGATAACATTGCAAACCGTCTTACCCGGTTCAGCTTTGTTTTCCCAATCATATGAGGTTATTTCCCACATTACAGGTGTTAAATCCAGGCTTTTCAAGACAGCAACCGTATCTTCGTTAAATTGGCCAAATGGAGGCCTAAAATACCTCACCCTTTGACCAGTAATACTTTCTATCCTGTCTATGCTTGTTTTAATTTCATCATATTGCTTTTGCTGATTTAAACTTGTCAGATTAACATGCTTATGGGAATGCGAACCGATAAGGTGTCCCTCATCTATGACTCGTCTCCACGGCCTTTGATCATACAAAAGTCTTGTATTCCAAAAGAAAACTGCAGGGACCGCTTTCTCTTTTAAAATATCGAGAATGGCAGCTAAATGGCGTCCTGGTCCATCGTCAAATGTTAACACTACTCTACCCTCATCAGGCTTATGATTCATAAGATTTTTCATCCATCTATCATCTTCGAGATCGTACACGACCTTTTCAGTCACTACTCATGGGTTAGTCATTGAAATTTGCCTCCCTTATAGATTGGCGGTACACAGAAATGTATCTTTGAACTTCACTGCTGTGGCTATGGTGACTTTCTATATAATCCTTTGCTTTTTCAATAACTTGCTGATGTTTTGCCTGATTCTCTAATAGCGCTCTTATTTTTTGAAAGAATTCATCTTTCGTTGAGAAAAGAAAGCCATTAACATTGTCCGTTATTACACTTTCATTCCCCGGGTTCCGCCGCGCAAATACAACAGAACCGATTTTCATTGCCTCCAAAATAGAAGAAGCCTGTCCTTCAGAAATAGACGTATTAAGAACCACATCAGCCCATTCATACATTTTCTTCATTCCATCTAGAGGGATATCTTCACAAAAAGACAGCCATGGATACTTCTGTTGGTATTGAATTAATTCTTCATAAACCTCAGCTTCAATTAAGATTCCGGCGATAACAAACCTCATATTGCTATATATCGATCTTAATTTACTTAATTCCTCAACTAAGAAAAAGACATCCTTTACTTTTCGAAGTCCTGCTGGCAAGAGTACCTTAGGATATCCGTCTTTACTTGGGGGCTGAAAACTTGTTGTTTCTTCAGGAAACCACACGCTCTGAGGAATAGTAACGATATTAGAGTGCTCAATTAAATTTGAGATCTTTTTTTTCGCATCATCGGTAAATACACATATCGCCGAGGCTCTCTCTAAAAATTCAAGCAGAGAGCCATCATTAACTTTAAGCAAATCATGGTTAACATCTGTGCCCCCATTCGTAATGATGTACGGCTTATTCAGATCGAATTGGTGGGCACTCTTCCACTGCAGAAATCTCGTTATGTGCAGAATATGAAAAACAGAACATGCCTGAAGCTCTGCTGCCTTCTCTGCTGTAAGTTTGTCTTCCTCGTATGCATAAACGGTTACCTCAATCTGTGCAGACTGTAGTCCAGCTATAATTCTTTTTGCTGTTGTAGCATTTCCTCGATTTTGTTTAATGAACGGTGTAAAAAATGCAATTTTCATATTTTTAGTCATCAGCGAACCCTATCTTTCTTTGGTTGATTCGTGCCCATACATGTTGTCTTGATATAGGTCCAAAACTATAACAAACTTAGAGTTCCTTTCTCTGGCAAGCGCCAAACCTCATTCAAGGTTTCTCTAAAGAGTCTGTTAAGCTGTTCTGTAGGATCTGCATTATGGACTTTTGCAATCTTGGCGTACTTTTCTATACGTTCGATTTCTTTGTTAAGGAATTGATTAATGATTTCAATCTTCGGCTCCAGATCTAATTCCTCGCCTGCTTTTTTTCGAATTAGGAGAGTTCGAACCTGCTCTTTAAGTTCTCCTTCGGGCAGCAGCTCATCTAACAGAATATCAAATTCTATTGGAGGAATGGTATTAAATTGCTCAATCCACCTTGCAGCCAAGATCGGGCGCAAGACGTAAAAGTATTTTTTAACCTTCACCTCTTGTCCCTGCAAATAGTCACGAAAGTTTCCTTTTGCCATATTGAGGTAATGATACAAGCCTGATGCAGGAACAAATACTTCTGAAGCCAGCTGACTCATCTTTTCGATTGTTGAATAAGATTTATAATAGACGATGTTTGATCGCATCCATTCGAGTAAGGGCGGATTTGATTTTCGGAATAATCTTAGTGCTTTTGTAAGTTCCCAGCCGCTTACATCCAGTAACTCATGCACCGGCCTGGAGAGCGAGTCACGGGTGGGAATCTCAATCACATCACGTTTTGGATCAATTGAAAGATACCAGTCAACCTTCTGTATGTAGATGAACCTTACATCAAAATCACTATCCTTTGAAGGGAACCCCCAGGCTCGACTTCCCGATTCACATGCAAACAGGATTTTCACTTCATAGTCTTTTTCAATTTGTTTTAGAACTTCAATTATATGTTCTTTCATCCACTTGGCTCATCTCCTCGAAATTGATGCTTTGCATAGTTTGCTTCGATTTGATCATTTTCTTCCTTGTTTGAATCTTTCCCTTTAACAAGCCTAATCAGTCTATTCCTTCCTGTTAAGATATTTTATCAAATAGTATTTAGTAATGGCCATATACTCTCGGATATAAGACTTAGGTACAGCCTGACTTGGAGTTTCAGCTGAAAGGCCTGCAATAGTTAAGCCTTCGTCCTTAGCAATCTGGACCGAGCGGTAAACATGAAAGGTGTTCGTCACGACTATACCTGTTTGAGAATGATCAGATATTAAGGCCTTGGACATTCTTATATTTTCATATGTGTCTGTAGATTTTTCTTCTAAAAAAATTTGCGATTCATTAATTCCCTGCTTTATCAATTCCCTCTTAATTGCTTCCGCCTCGGAAATATCTTCTCCTGGACCTCTTCCACCCGAAGCAATGATAATTGCCTCTTCGTTTTCTTCAAGATATTCAACTGCCGCCTGTATCCGGCTATTTAACGCCAGGGAAGGTACAGTCCCTTTGACTCTGGCACCAAGAATAATCACATAATCCGCGTTCTGGGGTGCTTCCGACTCCCAATGCTGTGAGATCTTGTATTGTAGAGCAGCTACATACAGGAATCCCAAAACAGCTAAACTGCACAGCAGCCAAATCCTTTTTTTCTTATTCATCTTAATCTCATTTCCAAGTTATTAGTTTAAACTAAATTGACTGCTTTCTAGATAAATGCTAAGACTTCCTGACCAAGGTTAATTAACTTACGCATGAATTAAATTGCCAACGCCTAGAGCTTTTATTATAGGAATCATAATCATTTCGCTAAGGCCTTATTCTAATGTTATTTCGACAAAAAGACCTAAACACCTGCTCAAAAGCTTCAATACAAGAGTTACCGCGGTCTTGTAAAGAAGCGGGTGAAAATACTAGTCACTGGCACCCGTATCCGGATGTACACTATTTCTCACAAAGTGTAATTTCTATGATTTCTTAAACGATTGAGAAAACCAGCCTCCACGGCTGGTTCTCAATTATGCATAAAGCTTTTTTTCTTCTTGCTTGAAAAAGCTTTTCATTGAATGGAATACATCGGCTTTTTGCTTGAGGATGTAATAGCGGAATTTCTCATCTTTGACATTCTTATACGCGGACATTAGAGTCGAGTGTCGGTTATACTGATTAACTTCTCCATAACCAAACATGTTGGAAACCTTCATAAGTTCTTCGACCAGCTTCACACAGCGAGCATTGTCTGATGTTAAATTATCTCCATCCGAAAAGTGAAACGGGTAAATATTAAATTTGCGCGGGCTGTATTTTTCATCAATAAGCTCAAGTGCTTTTCGGTAGGCAGATGAACATATCGTCCCGCCGCTTTCACCTTTCGAAAAGAAGTCTTCCTCTGAAACGACCTTTGCTTCTGTATGATGAGCTATAAACTCAATTTCTACTGTTTCATATTTTGATCTCAAAAACCTAGTCATCCAGAAGAAAAAGCTGCGTGCCATATACTTCTCCCAAAGTCCCATTGAGCCACTCGTATCCATCATCGCCAACACCACTGCTTTGGAATCTGGCTTGACGACTTCATTCCAGGTTTTAAATTTAAGGTCCTCTTTATATATTGGATGAAAACTAGGCTTCCCTGTCATCGCATTTCGTTTGTAGGCTGACATCATTGTCCTTTTCTTATCAATGTTCCCCATTAATCCTGTCTTACGAATATCATTAAACTCAATATTTTCTACCAAATGTTCTTCCTGTTCCTTACGCTGCAGGTTAGGCAGTTCTAATTGTTTAAACAAAGCTTCTTCAAGCTCCATCATAGAAACTTCAGCTTCAAAATAGTCCTCGCCTGCCTGATCTCCAGCGCCTTGCCCTTTTCCAGGTCCTTTTTTGCCGCTAGACCCATCTCGTGCTACAACGTCGCCGAGTTTACTTTCTCCGTCTCCCTGGCCAACATGTTTGTTTTTATCATAGTTATAGCGGATCTTATACTCGTCTAAAGAACGAATTGGTATTTTCACAACTTCTCGCCCGTTAGACATCACAATGCTTTCTTCCGTAATAAGATCAGGGAGATTATTTCGGATGGCGTCCTGGACTTTCTCCTGATGACGTTGCTGGTCATCATGGCCTTTGCGGTGGAGGGACCAATCTTCCTGGGAAATTACAAATTGATGATGATTTTCATCGGTCATTTATACCCCTCCTTAATTTTTTCACATTTACAATTTCCATGCATATGATATCCCGAGTGTTTGGATAGATAAGGGAAACTGTAATTACTCTATCCTATGCGGGAAAGCGAAATAATTTACAAATAATTTAGACAATTAGATGTAGGTCTATTAAAATGGACAGGTTTTGCGCTATTTTGTATTTTATAAAAAACAGAAGCCCTTGCTTCTTTGCAAGGGCTACTTTTTATTTGAATCATATTGGATCGGGTCAGGATACTTGTCGTAATCCTGTTTTAACTCTTTGTTCGTTCGCCGATTTTCCATTTGTTTTCCGAGGTTCTTCATGTCTTTTTCATTCGGTGCCATGGATCCATTTTTAGGAACATAGTCTTTATCAAACTCCGTCTTCTTATCCATTCTATATCACCTCTGACTACCTTTATACCCCTTCCATGAGTAACTAAACAAAGGACCTGGAGGTATGCCAGGTCCTTTGTGTTTTATCTATTTAACAGACTGCCCACATACCGAAGTAAATCATTCGCGGAAGTAGAATTATAGCCATGCTCGTCAATTAACCGGGCGACTACTTCATTTACTTTTTTCAGCTGCTGTTCATCAGGTGTTTTGCTCGATGTTGTAATTTTAACTACATCCTTTAAATCAGCAAATAACTTTTTCTGAATAGCTTCTCTCAGCCGGTCATGTGAATTGTAGTCAAATCGTTTTCCTTTTCTCGCATAGGCAGAAATCCTAATCAGAATTTCTTCACGGAAGGCCTTTTTAGCATTCTCTGATATGCCAATCTGCTCTTCAATCGATCTCATTAATTTCTCATCTGGATTAATTTCTTCTCCTGTTAATTGGTCACGCATTTTGGCTTTGTTGCAATAGGCTTCTACATTATCAAGATAGTTTTCCATTAGCGTTTTGGCTGATTCCTCATAAGAGTACACAAACGCTTTCTGGACCTCTTTTTTAGCAATATCGTCGTATTCTTTTCTTGCCAGCGAAATAAAGTTCAAATAACGCTCACGCAGCTCATTCGTAATCGAAGGATGCTGATCCAAGCCTTCCTTCAGTGACCGAAGCACATCAAGAGCATTAAGTGAAGGAATTTCCTTGCGAATGATAGTAGAAGAAATCCGGTTGATCACATACCGTGGATCAATCCCGCTCATTCCCTCATCCTGGTATTCCTTTTTCAGCTCGTCAACATCCGCAGAGTTGTACCCTTCCACATTCTTGCCATCATAGAGACGCATCTTTTTAACAAGGTCGATGTCTCCCTTTTTCGGCTCCTTAAGACGAGTTAAAATAGAAAACATTGCTGCTACTTTTAAAGTGTGCGGAGCAATGTGTACATCAGACACATCACTTTCCTGAATCATTTTTTCGTATATTTTTTCTTCTTGGGTCACTTTAAGGTTATAAGGAATTGGCATAACGATAATCCGAGAATGTAAAGCTTCGTTCTTTTTATTGGAGATAAACGACCGATATTCCGTTTCATTTGTATGCGCAACGATTAGTTCATCAGCAGAAATCAACGCAAACCTTCCAGCTTTAAAATTACCTTCCTGGGTTAAAGAAAGCAAGTGCCAAAGGAATTTCTCGTCACACTTCAGCATTTCTTGGAACTCCATCATTCCCCGATTTGCCTTGTTAAGCTCGCCATCAAAGCGGTAGGCACGCGGGTCAGATTCAGATCCAAATTCGGCAATGGTTGAGAAATCAATACTGCCGGTTAAATCAGCGATATCCTGTGATTTAGGATCTGACGGACTAAATGTACCAATGCCAACCCGTTTATCCTCTGAAAAGAAGACTCTTTCAACAAGAACATCCTCTAAGCGGCCCCCGTACTCTTTTTCTAGGCGCATCATGTTTAGCGGAGATAAATTCCCTTCAATTCTTATTCCATACTCATCATAAAATTCACCACGTAAATTCTGTGGAATTAAGTGCAGCGGATCCTCGTGCATTGGACATCCTTTTATGCCGAAAATTGCCCCTCGGTCTGTAAGCGAATATGCTTCCAATCCTCTTTTTAACATCGTGACGAGTGTCGATTTACCTCCACTGACCGGTCCCATTAACAATAGAATCCTTTTTCTTACATCAAGCCGTTTGGCTGCTGGATGAAAATACTCTTCAACAAGGCGTTCTAAGGCTTCTTCCAGTCCAAACAACTGTGGACTGAAGAAAGAATAGCTTTTCTTACCTTTGTCATCCTCAATTCCCGCGTCTCTGATCATATTATAAACTCGTGAATGTGCTGATTGAGCTACCCATGGCTGTTCTTTTACGATCTCTAAATACTCCCCGAACGTCCCTTCCCATCTAAGCTTAGCCTCTTCCTCTCGGAACATTTCAATTTTCTTTAATATATCCATAAGGACCTCCCTCGTAGCATTATCAGAGACGATTAATATAATCTATGCACGAGGGAAATTGAACATGCGTAAACTGTGACAGAAGGATTGTCCTTTTTCAATATTACTCCTTTTTGAAATTTATTGTGCCTATCCATTCACAGTTTTTAGTTTATAGGCTATAATAACTCTATATGTATAATTTGCAGTTAAAAGGAGGCTTACATAAATGGGTTTACTATTAATTCTAGCAGTATCTGTCACATTTCTGGCCGCTATCTTCACTGGTGGTTACGATGATAAGCCAGGCGTGAAAAATAAGTAATTGAGAAGCCTTGAGCCCCCAATATAAAAGCTGCTGATAGCTATCAGCAGCTTTTTCTTTATTTTTACCTCAAATTCATCTTTTTGCTTTCAACAAATTCTTTCATATACATTCTTGATTTTTTTTCAAGCATTTGGCTTATTTGCTCTGTCCACCTATCATTCCTTTTTCCGCCGGTCCGTTCTTGATAATATGCAGAAATAACTTCGTTGTAATCTTTAAGCTGGTTTATATACTGCTTTTCATCCTGCTGATAAACATTTTGGTGGTAAACATGCTCCATTGGCAGTCGCGGCTTTTGGCTCGAATGATTTCCTGGATAACCAACTGCCATTCCAAACAATGGAATCACCCGATTCGGTGTCCCTAAAATGCTTGCCACTTCATTAAGATTATTTCTAATCCCTCCGATGTAGCAAATCCCTAAACCTAAAGACTCTGCTGCGATAGCTGCATTTTGCGCAGCTAGTGACGCATCAATGAGTGCGACCATAAACTTTTCTGTGCTTTCAACCGCAGGTATAACATCTTTATCTTCGAAGCTGCCCATTAATTCGTGACGGTAAAGGTCAGCGCAAAACACGAAGAAATGTCCATTTTCCTCAACATAGGATTGGTTCCCTGCGACCTCAGCAAGCTGTCGCTTTTTCTCTTTGTCAGTTACACCAATAATAGAATAAGCCTGAACATAACTTGATGTGGAAGCAGCCTGAGCACTCTTTACAATTGCCTCGATTTGTTCGTCTGTAAGAGGCTTATCATCAAAACTTCTGATTGACCGATGGTTTAACATTGTTTCAATGGTCGAATTCATTATATGCTCCCTCCTTGGTAAAAATTAAAGTATGTAAAAAGCCTGAATTTCTTCAGGCTGAGTTACCTTAAGTTCGGATAGTTTTGCTGCCGAAGCGCCTCATAAATCAAAATCGCTGCTGTATTGGACAGGTTGAGAGAGCGAACATGCTCTGTCATTGGAATTCTCAAACTTCGGTCTTTATTTTTTTCGCGAAGATCCTTAGGCAGACCAGTAGTCTCCCTGCCAAAGATAAAAAAGTAATTTTTTTCAGGCTGACTGTAATCAAAGGATGTATAAGTCTTCTCCCCATATTTGGTAAGGTAGAAATACTCTCCACCTTCGTTGCTCTTAAAAAAGTCTTCCAAGGAATCATGGTAGATTACATTAACATGTTCCCAATAATCAAGTCCTGCTCTCTTCAGCATTTTATCATCTGTGGAAAAGCCGAGCGGCCTAATTAAATGCAGAGTTGTATTAGTTGCTGCACAAGAACGAGCTATATTTCCTGTATTGGATGGAATTTCAGGCTGATATAAAACTACATGCACTGACACTTACTTTCACCTCATTTAAAAACTATACCTGATATTATACCACTATGGCGCCGGCCTTCAAGCAGGTTGTTCTGATATTGGGCTGAACGGCGATTATTACTTTTTAGCGCCGTCTTTTTGGTCGTCTACAATAGTTAGGAATTTATACTTTATATTCGTTGTATAGGCAGTGGAATCTTCATACGCCCAATATCTCATCCTGCTATTTGTTGTGTGAGCATTAACGAGAGGCATCCCATTTCCGTCCTTTCCCGTAACAATTGTTGTATGATCAAACCGTCCATCCCCCTGAAAGTCGTAACAAATCACATCCCCTAATAACAACTCTTCTGGACTTCCGACTTCCCTCGCCCTTAAACCAGTCTTTGCACCTGGAAGATACCAGCGCATTGAATTGGCAACTGACCAGCTGAAACTCCAGTTATCACTTCTCATCCACCATCCCTTACTGCGATTCGGATAGCCTAGCATAGGGGCTCCCCCAGAATGAAGGCACTGGGAAATATAGTTGGTACAATCCACATCAAACTGCTTATAGGCAGGATTATAATCATTCCACCATCTCTCGGCATAACGAACAGCCTTTAACCGATCATAACGATACGATTGCCTTTCCTCTAGCTCTTCCCCTCCCTCTCGGTCTTCTGAAGTAGTTTTTAATGAATCCAGGCTCTGTGGATATACATGAAAATCTTCAACTAAAACCCCTTTATAGAATTTAGCTTTTCTTTTTTCTACTTCCTCCTCTATATACATTTGATTTTTTTGTTTAATCAAATATTGATAATGTACACTATAAAAAACCTCCGTAAATTCTTCGCCCTCCATTTTAGAGTTAATTTTCCCTATTGCTTTTGCTTTTACTATTTCAGCAGACCTTTTACTATTACTTTCCTTCTTTTGTTCAATCACTTTACAATGATGGACAGGGTTCCGTTTATCAGAAACACATTGTTGTACCCGTTCCTCAAGCAAGTGTTGAAGTTGTTTGCGCATCAGCAATCACCCCTTTCTTACCATTCTTATGAAAGTGGGCTTTATTTAAGGCATAGAAAAAACGGATGGATTACTCCATCCGCTCATATCTTAAGAAATTTCGTAGTACTCAAGACCTTTCTGTACTTCTTTTAAAACATCTCCATCAATTTCATTTTGTTCAGCTGCTAATAAGGCCGCCTTTGCCGGTTCCCCGCCAATCTTCCCGAGAGCCCAAGCAGCTGTACCTCTGAGCACGGGACGCGGGTCTTCTTGCATAACCTTAATTAAATCAGGCACAGCGGTATCATCCTTATAATGGGCTAAAGCAATAATAGCATTGCGCTGAATTGGTTTTTTCCCTCTCCAGGATCCTGAAATATGTCCGAACTTTTCTTTAAATTCACGATTGCTCATATGAAGCATTGGTTTTAATAACGGCTTCGCTATCTCTGGATCTGGCTCCAATTCATCATGAAAGTGGAAATCCTTTCCCTTGTTTTCAGGGCATACGGTTTGGCAGGTATCGCAGCCATATAACCGGTTCCCTAGCTTCTCACGGTATTCATCAGCAAGGAAACCCTTTGTCTGGGTAAGAAAAGCAATACACTTTTGTGCATTAAGCTGACCTCCCTGGATCAGGGCTCCGGTTGGGCAAACCTCAACACATTTATTACAAGAGCCGCAGCCATCCTCAATAGGTGTATCAGGCTCAAAAGGCAGGTTCGTAATCATTTCTCCTAAGTAAACATATGATCCAAACTCAGGAGTTATAATCGCACAGTTTTTCCCGCTCCATCCTATGCCCGCTCGTTGTGCAACAGCCCTGTCGACTAATTCACCTGTATCGACCATTGATTTAAACTTCGCTTCTGGCACCTTTGAGATAATATATTCCTCTAGCTTTTTAAGACGGTCCTTTAAAACAACATGGTAGTCTGTTCCCCAGGATGCACGACAAAAAATGCCTCTCCTCTCCCCTTTCTTACTTTCAACCCTAACCTTCATTCTGGAGGGATAGGCAAGTGCAATCGAAATAATTGAATGTGGTTTTTCAAATATAAGCTTAGGATTTGTTCTCTTTTCAATATTTGGCTCTTCAAAGCCTGACTGATAATTTAGATCCTGTTGGCGATATAGCCTATTTTTCATTTCAGTAAAAGCAGAGGGGGCAGCAAATCCAATTTTATCGATCCCGATTGTTTTACTGTATTCAACTATGTCCTTTTTTAATTCATGAATGTTCACTCTATCCCTCCTTCCCATTATATTAATGTAAAATCACCAATTATAAATCTTCACGGTTTATATGATAAACTATTTTTGAATACTTTGGGAGGTGGAATCGTTGGAAATTCTCATATCTACTGAACTTTGCAGGAAGGTTCCCGGATTCACGATTGGAATAATTGAATATAAAGACATTCAAATAGCAAGTTCACCACAAATGCTAAAGGGCAGGCTGCAGCTATTCCAGGAATCCATTTACTTTGAGCTTCTAGACAAAAATATAACCGAATTTGACGGTATACAGGAATGGAGACAAATTTTTAAACAGACCGGAAAGGACCCCAATCGATATCGTCATTCTGCAGAAGCAATACTCAGAAGGATAAAAAGAAAAAACTATCTTCAGCCTGTACATAGTGCAATTGATTTAAACAACTTTTTCTCTCTAGAGTACCAGATACCAATCGGAATTTATGACCGTGACACACTGGCTGGAGATACGATTATAAGGATTGGAGAAGAACATGAAGAGTATACAGGGTTAAATGGACGCGTAAACTCGCTCCATAATTTAATTGTATCTTCAGATAAGAATGGCCCTTTTGGCAGCCCTTTTGTCGATTCAGAGCGGACCTCTGTTTCGGAAGAGACAAAGAATGCAGTTCAAATTATCTACCTAAGACCTTCAAATGGTTCAGAGAATAACATAAAAATGACTGAATCGTTGATGAATATGTTCACACAAATTCATGGTGGCGAGGCTTCATTTAATATTAAAGGGTGCTAATGACAGCATCCTTTTTATTTCAGATAAAGAAAGTATAACATTTTTAACATTGGCTACTGTCTAGCTCCAGAGCCTACACCTTCGAGTAGCTTCGGTCCAGCTGATGAAGTCATAGAACGACTTCACCTTCTGGCCCTCCAGCGCTTTTCGAAGCTAAACAGCCGGCTTCACATTATGATTTGTCGGGGTAGTTCAAAGTGCTTATGCTTTTTTTCCTCAAAGAAAGAACAGCTTTTTCATACCAAAATAAAAACGCAATACTTCATTCATAAGAATGAAACACTGCGTTATAAACAAAGGTATGTATGGAGCGGGTGATGAGAATCGAACTCACATCATCAGCTTGGAAGGCTGAGGTTTTACCACTAAACTACACCCGCATACTATATAAAGATGGTACCGGTGGTCGGGGTCGAACCGACACTCCAGAAGGAACACGATTTTGAGTCGTGCGCGTCTGCCAATTCCGCCACACCGGCATATTAAACTGAAAAGCTTAGGACATTAAAGCTGTAGCAGGCCCTATTATGATAGTGAAGACTTTTGCATCTTCAGTTTCCATATACTCAATGTAAAGGGTCAGGTGCTTTAGATAAATATGGAGGCGGCAACCGGATTTGAACCGGTGAATAAAGGTTTTGCAGACCTTTGCCTTACCACTTGGCTATGCCGCCAACAGATTGGAGCGGAAGACGGGATTCGAACCCGCGACCCCCACCTTGGCAAGGTGGTATTCTACCACTGAACTACTTCCGCGAATGGCTGG
Organism: Mesobacillus harenae; assembly: GCF_013343715.1. GTDB lineage: Bacteria > Bacillota > Bacilli > Bacillales > Cytobacillaceae > Mesobacillus_A > Mesobacillus_A harenae. The sequence continues at coordinate 1,335 of NZ_JABUNR010000004.1, read as the reverse complement.
GCTAGCAGGATTTGAACCTGCGCATGACGGAGTCAAAGTCCGTTGCCTTACCGCTTGGCTATAGCCCATTGAAAAGTCGCATGATCTTATAGAAACAAGACGCACTAAGTTTATGATTTATGGGGCGACTGATGGGAATCGAACCCACGAATGTCGGAACCACAATCCGATGCGTTAACCACTTCGCCACAATCGCCATAATCATTGGCAGGGGTAGTAGGAATTGAACCCACACTGGAGGTTTTGGAGACCTCTGTTCTACCTTTAAACTATACCCCTATTATGATGGTGGAGGGGGGCAGATTCGAACTGCCGAACCCGAAGGAGCGGATTTACAGTCCGCCGCGTTTAGCCACTTCGCTACCCCTCCATTATAACATGATCATTTCTTACGTAAAATAAATTTCTAGAAATAATCCTTTTTAATTTAAAAATGGTGGCTCAGGACGGAATCGAACCGCCGACACAAGGATTTTCAGTCCTTTGCTCTACCGACTGAGCTACTGAGCCAAAATGGCGGTCCCGACGGGAATCGAACCCGCGATCTCCTGCGTGACAGGCAGGCATGTTAACCGCTACACCACGGGACCATATTGCGGGGGCAGGATTTGAACCTGCGACCTTCGGGTTATGAGCCCGACGAGCTACCGAACTGCTCCACCCCGCGACGATACTAATAAAAAGTTACTGTTATGCTCATAGTGAACAACTAACTGTCCCGATCTTATATAGCCTATTCAAGCTGCTGTTCGATCGGTACAACTCGCAGATAATTCTATGAAGTAACGCTTGTTGCTCCACCCCGCGACGATAAAAGAATAATATAGAAATGGTGGAGGATGACGGGATCGAACCGCCGACCCTCTGCTTGTAAGGCAGATGCTCTCCCAGCTGAGCTAATCCTCCGAAATAAGAAAATGGTGACCCCTACGGGATTCGAACCCGTGTTACCGCCGTGAAAGGGCGGTGTCTTAACCGCTTGACCAAGGGGCCATACAAATTTGAAAAGGTAATGGCGGAGAGCAAGGGATTTGAACCCTTGATACGCGGTTAGCGTATACACGATTTCCAATCGTGCTCCTTCGGCCACTCGGACAGCTCTCCATAAAATGGCTCCGCAGGTAGGACTCGAACCTACGACCGTTCGGTTAACAGCCGAATGCTCTACCACTGAGCTACTGCGGAACGATATTACAGCCTGGCAGCGTCCTACTCTCACAGGGGTAAAACCCCAACTACCATCGGCGCTGAGAAGCTTAACTTCCGTGTTCGGTATGGGAACGGGTGTGACCTTCTCGCTATCGCCACCAGACTATTTTGAGGTTTGTTCCCTCA
>NZ_JABUNR010000039.1 GCF_013343715.1 Mesobacillus harenae | reverse complement strand
TCGAAAACCTCAATTAAATACCTGTTATGTGGGCCTATAGCTCAGCTGGTTAGAGCGCACGCCTGATAAGCGTGAGGTCGATGGTTCGAGTCCATTTAGGCCCACCATCTATGTAACGGGGCCTTAGCTCAGCTGGGAGAGCGCCTGCCTTGCACGCAGGAGGTCAGCGGTTCGATCCCGCTAGGCTCCACCATAAACTCCGAGGGTGAAATCACATAGTGATTGAATCTGCGGTTTTGTTCCTTGAAAACTAGATAATCGTAATGAAGAAGGCAAAAGAAAGAACCGAGTAATCGCCATTTTAGTTTTCTCTCTTATATTTAATAAGAGAAACCAAAACAAATCAGCAGCGAGAAGGTCGAGGAAGCAAGCGAGCGAAGACCGGAGCGTACTTAGTAGGTACGTGAGGATCTGAGAAAGCGCGGCTGACGAAGAGATTCGAAGCTGATCATTTGTTTGAAGGTTAAGTTAGAAAGGGCGCACGGTGGATGCCTTGGCACTAGGAGCCGATGAAGGACGGTACTAACACCGATATGCTTCGGGGAGCTGTAAGTAAGCTTTGATCCGGAGATTTCCGAATGGGGAAACCCACTGTTCGTAATGGAACAGTATCTTTACCTGAATTCATAGGGTATTGAAGGCAG
>NZ_JABUNR010000038.1 GCF_013343715.1 Mesobacillus harenae | reverse complement strand
TGATCGGAATGTAATATGGCATCTGGATGAAAATGGCCATCTAAGGCATCCTCCAGTTTTTTCAGCGTTTGATAAACAATATCCATTTGCAGCGACCTTGATAAATAATAAGCAAGGATTTCTTTGGTGGCGACGTCCTTCACACAGGACAAATATGCTTTTTGGCCTTGTCCATAATATAAATAGGTAATATCGGTAAGGAGTGCTTTCCCTGGCTCATCCTGTTCAAATTTACGGTTTAGATGATTAGGACAGGTACGGTGTTCCTGCGTTGCTTTGGCCATCTTCCGATATGGATTCGCTTTCCTGATCTTTGCCACAAGCCCATACTTTGCCATCAATCGCCTGATTTTTTTGTGATTCATGATGACCAAATAATCATTCTCCATAATCATCTTGATTTGGAGGGCGCCTACCTTTCCGTTTTTACCGTTGAATATCTCCCTGATCAATTTGATGTCCTGTTCATCTTGTTCAAGCCGATCTTCGCGGGAGGTAGCTGCTTTAAGCCAGTCATAGTATCCATTCCTGCTTACTCCTACAAGTTCACACAGATAAGAAACCATATTCTTTAACTGATGAGTTCCAATGGTTTTTTCAATAAGATGAAATTTTTCTGCCGGTGTTAGAATCGTTTCTTCTTCGCCTGCCTCTCTAGTTCTTTGAGCTTTTTTAGGAAGTCGTTCTCTGCTTCAAGAAACCTGATGCGTGCTTCTGCCTTCCTTAGTTTTTCCTCAGCGGAGAGAGATTTGGAAGAAGGCCTACCGGTACTTCCTTTTCCTCTGCGTTCTACCAAAAGCCCTTCCTTGCCGTACCTGTCATATGTCTTACGCCAACGGTGTAGACACTTCTGTGGTTGTTTTCTGCCAATTAAGACAAGGTCAAAACCATGGTCGATAAAGATTTGGACTGGTGTCTTTCCTTCCTTGTATTCTTCGATCGCCTTTACCTTAAACTCCCGGCTGTAAGAAATAGTACGATCAGATGCACTTAAAACATTTGGATTCTTTTCAAGTTCTTTTATCTGAAAATCGGTATATAAATTCTTCCCCATGATACTCCTCCGTCCCCTCAATAATTCTATTGAAACACAAAAAACCCCGTATAAGGGACACTTTTTTATCAGTGTCCGTTATACGGGGTATAGCTCA
>NZ_JABUNR010000037.1 GCF_013343715.1 Mesobacillus harenae | reverse complement strand
ATTAAAAAGTGGTGCCGGCAAGAGGACTTGAACCCCCAACCTACTGATTACAAGTCAGTTGCTCTACCAATTGAGCTACACCGGCAAGATATTGAATAAGGTATGGTGGAGGATGACGGGATCGAACCGCCGACCCTCTGCTTGTAAGGCAGATGCTCTCCCAGCTGAGCTAATCCTCCAATATAAAAGCCTGGCAGCGTCCTACTCTCACAGGGGTAAAACCCCAACTACCATCGGCGCTGAGAAGCTTAACTTCCGTGTTCGGTATGGGAACGGGTGTGACCTTCTCGCTATCGTCACCAGACTATTTAATACGACACTATTTATTATAATGTCTTTTAAAATTTTTTCAAGAGGAAATTTTTGTTCCCTCAAAACTAGATAATGTAATAAAGAAGAAGAAAAGAAAGTTGAGTATCGCCATGTCCAGCTGCGGCTCCTAGCTTCTCGAGGTCGCTTCGCTTCTTCTGTCAAAGTCATACTGACTTTTCCGCCAGAAGCTCCAGCGCTAGTCGAAGCTGTACAGTCGCCTTCGCTTTTCTATTTGGTTAAGTCCTCGATCGATTAGTATCTGTCAGCTCCACGTGTCACCACGCTTCCACCTCAGACCTATCTACCTGATCATCTTTCAGGGATCTTACTAGCTTGCGCTATGGGAAATCTCATCTCGAGGGGGGCTTC
>NZ_JABUNR010000036.1 GCF_013343715.1 Mesobacillus harenae | reverse complement strand
TGGACTTCTGTCAAGAAAGTAGACACAAAAAAATGAGACTAGATTCTCCTCAGAATACTACCGCACTTCGTTTGGTGGGGTGTTAAAAATGACCACTCGATAAAACGTGACTGGTCATTTCTAACACCAAATGTCTAATTTATGAGATATCTTCAAGCTCTGACTGATCGTGTTTTCTCTCGAATTGATTCGGAGAACAATTTCCCAAAGTCGAGTGTTTACGCTTTTCGTTATAAAAATTGTTGATGTAAAAATTGATCGCTTTTATAGCTTCTGCTCTCGTAGTAAAACGCCTTCTATAGATTAAATCTTTCTTTATCGTGGCGTGAAAGGATTCGATACAAGCGTTGTCATATGGGTCGCCTTTTTTGCTCATACTAATTTGCATTTTATGTTCATTTAATGCATCGATGTAATCATTAGAACAGTATTGAGAACCACGATCAGAATGATTAATAACTCCTTCAGGTGGCTGCCTTGATATAATGGCCATGTTCAAGGCCTGTATGGTCAACCCTTTCCTCATATTACTCCCTAGACTCCACCCTACTATTTTTCTAGAAAACAAATCCATTATCGAAGATAAATATAACCAGCCTTCGAGTGTCCAAATATAAGTAATATCAGCTACCCAGACTTTATTAGGCTTCTCTACGTTAAACTCCCGTTTAACCAAGTTAGGGTACACATTTAAATTATGGTTTGAATCAGTAGTCACTACGAATTTTTCTTTTGGAGTAGCTGTTAGAGCAAGTTCTTTCATTCTCCTGGCGACTGTTTTCTCCGAAATGGTATATCCCCACTCTACCAAGTCATCGTGCACTCTAGGACTGCCATAAGTCCCCATGCTCTCATGAAAAGACTTACTAATCTTTTGTTTGATTTCATTCTTATAGGCCTCTTTTTCNTAAACTCCCGTTTAACCAAGTTAGGGTACACATTTAAATTATGGTTTGAATCAGTCGTCACTACGAATTTTTCTTTTGGAGTAGCTGTTAGACCAAGTTCTTTCATTCTCCTGGCGACTGTTTTCTCCGAAATGGTATATCCCCACTCTACCAAGTCATCGTGCACTCGAGGACTGCCATAAGTCCCCATGCTCTCATGAAAAGACTTACTAATCTTTTGTTTGATTTCATTCTTATAGGCCTCTTTTTCAGATTGAGGTTCATTTTGATTCTTTAACCATTTATAAAAACCGCTCGGTGAAACCTCAAGTACTTTGCACATCTTCACAACAGTATGTTCATCACGATGGGCTTGGATGAACGAATAGATTATTCCGGGTTTTTGGTGAAGATGTGCATCGCCTTTTTTAGGATTTCATTCTCCTCTTTTAGTTGCTGTATTTCTTTCTCGTGTTGCTTTTTAAGCTTTTCTAACTCAGATGGAGTAATATAAACTTCTCCAGATTGATTGGCATTTAACTTCTCTTTATAATTTTTGACCCATCTACTTAAAGTCTTATAAGAAATTTCTAATTCATAAGCTACATCAGTTGCCTTTCTGCCTTCTTCTACCACTAACTTGGATACATATTCTTTGTACTCTTGTGAAAAGTGCTTCCCCATCTTGAACACGTCCTTTTAAATGATATTTATATTATAAATAAAATCTCATTTTCACGTGTCCACTTTTTAGACTAACTTTA
>NZ_JABUNR010000035.1 GCF_013343715.1 Mesobacillus harenae | reverse complement strand
TCAGTTTGTCGACAAAAGGGGTTCGGAATGTTCTCATTCCGAACCCCTTTTTAGATTTTAGCGGATTTTTCATGGAAAATAGACTCTCTTATCTATACTTTTAGGCCATTACTGGACTTCTCCACGTCCAGTTGGCCATCTTCTTCAAGTTCAAGGCAGCGAAAGTAAGCATCGCCTGCATCGACAATTTTTTAAGTCCCCTCAGGGTTGTCCAACGCATGCCATGCTTTTCTTTTGCATCTGCGAATACACGCTCAATGGTTTCCTTGCGCTTCGCATAGATTTCTTTCACTTCCGCTTTGTGCCTTAAGTGGTCCGCTTCTTCCACGTACTCTTGCCAGATATGGCGAGTTACCACCTTTTGATGGTCCTTGCTTTCTGTACATTGCGCTAAAAACGGGCAGGTGGCGCAAATCTGCTTGGGAGATTTGTATTCACGGTACCCCTCTTTCGTGGTGGTTGAATACTTTAGGACCTCACCGGCAGGACACAAGTAACAGTCGTAGAATTCATCATATACATAGTCGTATTTGCGGAAAAAACCATCCTTCGTCCGTGGTCGGGTATAAGGCAAAGCTGGAGTCATTTCGTTTTCCATCAGAAACTTCGTAATAGCTGGGGTTTTATAGGCAGCGTCTGCCGCAACGGCGTTGGGCTTTCCAACTTTCTCTATCACTTGTTTTACCATTGGCTCAAGGATCAGGCTGTCATGCGTGTTACCAGGTGTCACAATCGTACCGAGGACAAATCCGTTCCGGTCTGATGCCGCATGAAAGGAGTAGGCAAACTGTTTGGTCCGCTCATCTTTCACGTAATACCCACTTTCCGGGTCAGTCGTACTTTCCTTTATTTCCTTCGATTCTTCCTTGTCGAACTTTTCAGGAGGAATAGGCTTCTTCCCATGGTCTTCCCGATCCTGATTGATTTCTTCCTGGAGTTTCTCTTGATACGCCCGTGTTTCCTTTCGGACTACTTTCTTCTCGAATTTATGCTTATTCGCACTTGCTTTTACATGGGTTGAATCCACAAAGACGTGTTCGGCACTGATGAGTTTCTTTTCAGATGCAGTCTTAAGGATTCGATAGAAAATCTGCTCAAACAAATCGGTCTCTTTAAAACGGCGTTCGTAATTCTTCCCGAAGGTGGAGAAGTGGGGCACTTTATCATGGAATCCATAACCCAAAAACCAGCGATAGGCCATGTTGGTTTCTACTTCTGAAATGGTCTGGCGCATGGAACGAATACCAAAGGTATATTGAATGAAGGTAAGTTTAATTAAAATAACAGGGTCAATGCTTGGGCGCCCAATTTCCGAATACACATCCTTCACCAAGTCATAAATGAAAGAAAAATCAAGGGCTGCTTCCATTTTGCGGACTAGATGTTCCTGAGGAACAAGTTGATCTAAAGCGACCATCTCTAATTGATCTCGTTGGATTGGATTGTTTTTCGAAAGCATCTTCATCACCTCAAGCGTTATATGGTTCTATTTTAAAATAGGCTTTGGTATAGTTCTACCTTAAGTTTAGAAGCACTGTTGATTGGAGTGGAAGGCGCGTAGACTCCTGCGGGATCAGCTGGACAGGTGAGACCCCGCAGACGCCAACGGCGGCGAGGAGGCTCAGCGCCGGCCCCGCGGAAAGCGAAGCGCCTGGAACGGAAATCAACAGCCCCCATTCCACCACCAACCAAATAAGACTGTAAACAAACACGATTTTCATCGAGTTTGTCTACAGTCTGA
>NZ_JABUNR010000034.1 GCF_013343715.1 Mesobacillus harenae | reverse complement strand
GTGTAGAGTAAGAAACTGATTTCAAAGAGGAAGCCTTCCTGACTTCCTCTTTTACTTTCAGCTCCTCCTCATCAAACCGTACGTGAGGTTTTCCCTCATACGGCTTTCCGACGTTCTTCTTTCTTTGGCAGTACGTACTGGTTTAGCTCGCCAACTTCACTAATATATGTTCGATTTCTTTTCTCACATCTTTCAGGTTCCCATGTTTCCTTCGATTGTTCTTCTTTTTGTTATAAAACAAGACCAATCTTTTAAGAACATACCAGTCAATGCGATTCAGCCATTTCTTCCCTTGCGGGGAAAGTTGGTAATAGTTCTTGAACCCTTGTAACTTCCGGTTCAAGCCTTTGACCAGTTCACGGATATCCAAGTAGAGCTTATTTCTCGGTTCTGTGTAGGCTTTTATCTTCGTTCGCATTTTCTTCATGGCATTCCTTTTCGGTATGTGGTTCATGACATAAAACGTGTTGCCGCCTTTTCGGCGGATAGGGAATTTACGATTATGGAAGCCAAGGAAATCGAATCCGTCTGTGTCATTCCAGATATTGACCAGCCTGGATTTATCCCGATTAATGGTCAAGTCCAGTTTCCCCATTATCGCCTGAATGACTCGGATAGTTTCCATTGCTTGATTCTTCGTTTTACACATGATGACGAAGTCGTCCGCATACCGGATCAATTCTCCGAGTTCTCCAAATCTCTCCTGCCATAATTTATCCATAACATTCAGATAGATATTGGCAAGTAATGGAGAGATAACACCACCTTGAGGGGTTCCTGTTATTGGATTCCTGATGTTCCCGTCGTCCATGATGCCTGCTTCCAACCATTTGCGAATCAGTTTCAATACCCTTCTGTCGCTTATGCGTTGTTCCAGAAGTTTCATCAACTTTGCTTGATTGATATTGTCGAAGTACCCTTGGATATCGACGTCGACTACCCAAAAGCAATTCTTACTCGCTCTTCTGATTTTCGCCATGGCTTGATGGGCATTTCTTTTCGGTCGGAATCCGAATGAACATTCATGGAAATCAGCCTCGAATATCGGTTCTATCACCATCTTCGTTGCCGTCTGGACTACTCGATCTTTAATCGTCGGGATTCCCAATGGACGCTGTTTCCCGTCTTCCTTCGGAATAAAGGTACGGAGCACTGGACTAGGGTTGTAGCGTTTCTCTTTCAGTTCAAGGAAGATTTCATTCATGAACTTCCTTTCCCCGTAATCCAAGACGATTTGTTCAATCGTCTGTCCGTCCACACCTCCACTTCCTTTCTTCCTTTTCACACGTTGCCATGCTTCCCATAGGATGTCAGGTCGATAAATCTTGTCATATAGTGCGTGAAATCTGCGAGTTGGACTTTCCTTAGCACAAAGATATAACGTCTTCCAGAGTTCTTGAGCTTTATCAATATTGGTGTAGTTAGCCATTTTCCTGGCATTCACTGACTCTTACCTCCTTTGGACATATGAACGAAGTAGGGTACTGGCATTCGCCGTCCTTCCCTAGACAATGTTGTGTTTCATTGTCATCATTGGTACTATGACCCCTTCCGACTCCCTCTCATCCTTTCACCACTTCGTTTTCACTTATAGGTTTCAGCTTTACTTTCATAAGAAAGTGACGAGGAGGGTATCCCCAGTTCCGTTAATTACTTTCCTAACATGTCGCTCCCCATACCCCGAGAGATTCTTCGGTGCTGCTTCCAAGTTCTACACACCTTCCGTGGTCTTCGCCTATATTCTCAAGGCTCGACTTCTCCTTGGCTGCCAAGTGGCAGGTTCTTTTGACGGGACGGCAGGATTCACTTTATGTTACAACCTGTCAGTTCGCTCGCACTCCGCAAAGGGAGTTACTTTGTCACAGGGCTTCAACCTTAGGATTTCTCCACCAGCTGCCTGCCAGCTACTGAGCGTCTTGGCACTTACTCAGATTGGACTTCCACCAACTAGCAATTAACGGCTTGCCTGGGCACGCAAAAT
>NZ_JABUNR010000033.1 GCF_013343715.1 Mesobacillus harenae | reverse complement strand
CAACGGCGGCGAGGAGGCTCAGCGCCGGCCCCGCGGAAAGCGAAGCGCCTGGAACGGAAATCAACAGCCCCCATTCCACCACCAACCAAATAAGACTGTAAACAAACACGATTTTCATCGAGTTTGTCTACAGTCTGAAACCCACTTTAAGTGGGTTTATTTTTTAGTGATCGGAGTGGTTGCGAAAGCCTCCGTTAAGGGGGACCTCTAAAGGAGTACTCCCTCTTATCCAGAAAAAATTTTCAATTTTAGTTCTTGCCTGATAATAGCTTCCCAATGAACATTGTCTGAAGTTCTGATAGCACAGAGTGATAAGGGTAACTCTTGTATACTGTCTGGATCGTCACACCATCAATGATTGACCAGAACATATTTGCATACACATACCTATCAAGAGACGAATCAAATTCTCCGGACTCCTGGCCTTCTTTAATTATGGATGTGATCAATTCAAGGAAGATATGTTCCCGGCGCTTTTTCATAATTTCAACCAATTCTTCATCTCTTGATGAATGCAGTCTAAACTCATAATGAACAATTGCTTTGTCTATATTCACCTTTTCGAAGGGGTTGATTGAACTATACTCTTTAAAAAGGTACTTAATCTTTTCCAATGAAGATTTGCATGTTAATAGGTTATTTTTCAAAACTTCCATTGTATCATCTGTATCCGCAGTCATTAATTCTAAGTAAATCTCATCTTTACTTTTAAAATAATTGTAAATAGCCCCTTTACTGATTCCCGATTGAGCAACAATGTCATCAATTGTGGCCACTTCATAGCCCTTTTTAGCAAAGCATGCCAAAGCGCTCTGAAGGATCTCTTTTTTCTTTTTTTCTTTATACTCTTCTGAAACAATTGGTGGCATCTTTACCTCCTTTTAAACTAGTTCTTAGATTAAGAACTCAGAAATTCGCCCATTTGGGAACACTCTTATAGCTTGTAAATTTCCGTGTATTTTGCTTCTAGATATTGAACCAAATACTCCGCATTCAGTTCTTCCCCGGTTACTTTTAAAATCAACTGGTTTGGCGTATACACTTTTCCGTGCTGATGGATCTTCTCTTTCAGCCATTCCTGAATAACTGCAAATTCGCCTTTTTCAATATGTTGATAAAAATCAGGCAGGTCGCTCTGAATCTTATATAACAGTTGGGCAGCAAACAAATTACCCAATGAATAAGAAGGAAAGTAACCAAAGCCACCAAACGACCAGTGGACATCCTGCAAAACTCCTTCGGTATCTGTTTCCGGTCTGATTCCAAGATACTCCTCCATCTTGTCATTCCAGACAGCTGGAAGGTCCTTCGCTTCTATTTCACCGCCAATTAAAGCTTTTTCAATTTCATAACGAATCATAATGTGCAGATTATAGGTTAATTCATCAGCTTCTACACGGATGAATGAAGGCTTTACTGTGTTAACAGCCCGGTAAAATTCTTCCAAACTCACATTGTTCAATTGCTGAGGAAACGCTTGCTGAAAATCCGAGTAAAAGTACTGCCAAAATTCGCGGCTTCGCCCTACCATATTCTCCAGGAATCTGGATTGAGATTCGTGAATTCCGAATGAGGCGCCGCTGCATAGAACTGTTCCCTCAAGCCCTGTGCTAATATTTTGCTCATAAATCCCATGCCCTGCTTCATGGATTGTACCAAATATCGCAGTTCGGACATTGTTTTCCAGGTATCTCGTCGTAATTCGAACGTCACCTGTATTAATTGACTGAGCAAATGGATGAACTGTTTCATCAAGACGTCCGCCATTCATATTAAATCCAATAATCGGCAAAATGTACCGATTAAATTCTTTCTGCTTCTCTATACTGTATGGCTGTTCAAATATTTGTTCCGGAGTCTGATCTTTGGATTTATTGATTCGCTCCAATAAGCTCACGCTGGCTTCTCGGAGATTTTTAAAAATGGGATCAAGTTTATCAATCGTCAACCCTGGCTCGAATTCGTTGAGCAATGCATTGTACGGATGTTGTTCGTAGCCAAAATACTCGGCAAATTTCCTTTTAATCTCGACCATTTTTTCAAGGTAAGGCAGATAATGCTTAAAATCATTATTTTCTCTTGCCTCTTCCCATGCTATGTTGGCTTCAGACGTTAGAACGGAGTACTCCTTAAAAAGGTCTTCTGGAATGCTTTTTGACTTCTGATAATAATCGTTCCGTTCGCGGATGCGTGCTTTTGTTGTGTCATCAAGTTGTACCTCTAACTCAGGAGATGTTAGGGATCTTAAAACCTCACCCATCTCACTTGAGACCATTAGTTTAAAGATTTCTGTATCGAGGGTTCCGATTGCCTTAGCAAATAATGGTCGTCCGTTTTTGGGAGCCATTACTTTTTGGTCCCAGCCAAGCAAAGCCGATACACTTGAAAAGTGGGTGATTTTCTCATCCAGTTTTACAAATTCCTCTAAAGCCTCTTTGAATTTCAAGCCTGCCACGTCTTGTGTCATACATCTTTCCTCCTTAACGTACTCCATTTCCAACCGTCCTTTATTTATAACGACTGGTCAGTTTATTTTAATTATATGAATAATTCAAACACTTTACAACTTTAAGAAGAAGTTTTTATAGACACTACCTCAACAGCACAAGCGCCCGTACAAGTGATGCATGAATGAGACCAACAGAAACAGTTCATTTATTGTGGATAGGGTTCTGGGCTAAGGTCAGTTTTTACTGGTGCTGATTTATTATGTTGCAGACCATGCATACGATAAGTGCGGTCCCTATTGATCCTGGATGATGGAACTAGCAGCTTTATATAGACGAGCATCAATAAAATTGGTACTCGAACCGTCACTGCACATGACAGAAGAAGTTTTGCCTCTTTTTTTTAATCTATTGTCCATCATAATAATGTCAAAGCTAATGAAATTTCATTGAAACCTTGATAAGCAAAGAAAATGACGTATGGCAATTCATACGTCATTTCTTGTGTCTTTTAATGAGGCGCACCGAAAACGGAGCCCATTAATCTATACTAGTACCTTGAACTTTTAATTATATTTGTGTCTAGAGTTACCTAATTTATTTGTTTTGTATTAATGGCCCTTTTCTTTATGGGAATCATGGTGACCTTTAAAACCTCTATACTCTTTTCCGAACGGAAAAACATTTAACTTTTCAAGCTTATCAGAGTGGTTGATCATCATATCCTTCAATAATTCTTCTGCTGTTTTTCCTTTTGTATCAATTCCAAGTTTTTCAGCCGTATTGTATACCTGTTTCTCCATGACTTCGTGTGCCACGGCATGCATATCCTTGCCTTCTGTTTCAATTCCAAGTTCTTTCGCAGCTTTGTTTAGCTGTGCGTCATGAACTTCATGAGCCAATTTTTGCAGTTCTTTCCCCTCTGAATTAATCCCAAGCTCTTTTGCCTGCTTCTTCAGCCAGCTTTCATGAACTTCCATAGACAGCTGTTCTAGACTTTTACCTTTTGTATCAATCCCCAATTCTCCGGCTTTATTTTTCAGCAATCTTTCATGTATTTCTGCTGCCAGTGCGTCTGTATCCTTATCTTTTGTCTCGATGCCAAGCTCCTTAGCCTTCTGAATAATTTTCTTTACACGAATTTCCTTAAGCAGCTGTTCTATTTGCTTGCCATCCGTTTCTATACCCAGAGCCTTTGCGCGCGCTTTTACAAACTCCTCGTCTTTCCAAAATCCATTCTTATGATGCTCCCGTTCCTGTGACGTTTCAGCTTCCTGCTTTTGAGAAATCTCATTGATAGCAAATGCTGGACTCGCACTAATCGCCCCCAATGAAAGTATGCCTGCTAATACGTATATCACTGTTCTTTTGTTTAACATTTTATTTCCTCCATTCTGATTTCCTTTACTCTGTCCGGCTTTTGGGTTACCGGAAAGTTGACAGATTTTTTGAATAGATAAACTCTAAATTGGCAAATCTAGCTTAATTTTCCTGTATTTCTATGTTTTTATACACAAATTTTTCAACAATAGAAAGTACCCTAATGACTGAGACGAACTTTAGTTGTAATGAACCCCATCTTTTCTCGTAAAAAAAAGCTTGGCACAAGTTAGCTGAGAGGTGTGAATTAGAGCATATCGACTGAGCTACTTGTATACTAACCTCTCGACCTGAAGCTGGAAGAAGACGATGTAGCAGGTTATCAGGCACTCGGAACTCTTACGGTTTTCTATGCAAAAAAAAGCTTCTGCCCATCCGGGGCTGAAGCCTTTACACTGGAATTTTAATAATGAATTTAGTACCTTTATTCCGTTCGCTTACGACTTCAATTTTGCCATCATGAAGCTGAACCAACTTCTTCACAATCGAAAGTCCAAGACCAAATTCACCGTAAGGATTACTTTTCCTGGAAATGTCTGCCCGATAAAATCTATGCCAGATTTTTTCGACCTCCTGCGGATCTATCCCCATTCCTGTATCCTCTATTTCAATAATTGCTTCATTATTTACATTCCTTCCGCGAAGCCAGATTGTTCCCTCAGTTGTAAACTGAATGCTATTTTTCGTGATATTGATGAGGATTTGAACGAGCCTGTCATAGTCGGCAAGGACTACCGCCTGAGGGTCAGCTTCTACAATAATTTGGTTATTCTTATCGTCTGCCTGAAAATCAAGCTGTTCCTTAATAATTTCCAAAACTTCAACAAGTTGAATTGATTCCTTTGAAAGTTCGACTTGGTTTGATCTGATTTTTTCATAATCCAGGTTCTCATTGACTAGACGGATCAGCCGTTTTGTTTCCTTGCTGACAAGGTTAATGCCCTTAACTTTGTCGGCTTCTGGTATCATATCGTTTCTTAAACCTTCAATTACTCCGCTGATCGTGGTGAGCGGAGTCCGCAGTTCATGTGATACGTCTGCCATAAACTGACGCCTTCTATGTTCAAGATTTTCGATTTCCTCCATCGAAACATTAATCTTATCAACCATTTGATTAAAATCCTTTGAAAGTTCTCCGATTTCATCGAGACTTGAGGCGGGCACCTGAACGGTATAATCCCCTCCCGAAACTCTGGAGGCTGCCATTTGAATTTTTTTAATTCGCTTTACGTGTATGTTTGATAAAACCCAGCTAAGTAAAAATGAGACAGCAAGGGCAATCAGGATTGTATAGATTAAATATTGATTGATCTGGGAAACCATTTCCCTTGAACCGCTGATAGGGGAGGTTAGCATAATGCCACCAGCCAGCCTATTTTCAGTAACATAAGGAAGAGCAACTAATGATACTCCGTGGCCAAACCTTTCCATATCTCGCTTTACAATTACTGGCTCACCACGGGTGATTTGTTCCCACTCCTCTTCTGTAAGTGTGAACCCTGCTCCCCCTCTGCCTCCAGGAATTAAAACACGTCCATCTCTGTCAAATATGCTGAACTGTATATTTCGTCCGTTCAAAACTCTAGCATATTCGCTAATAGTCTGATTATGCCTTTGCCCAGAATTAAGGTCACTCAAGATATTCTCACCATAAGAGATGAGCTCCTCTGCTTTGTTCTCGTACACAAGGGTTTCTATATAGTGGGCAAATAGCAGGCTTAAAACAAGAAATGCAACTAAGATAATTGAGATATGGCTGATGAATTGCTGATAGATGTATTTAATTTTCATCTATTCCACCGTCTCATCAAACTTATATCCTACTCCCCAAACAGTATGAAAAAACGGAAGGTCCGCAGTACCCAGCTTTTTACGCAGCCGCTTTATATGAACATCGACGGTACGCTCATCCCCATAGTATTGGTATCCCCAAACTCTCTCCAAAAGCTGTTCTCTTGAAAAAACTTGGCGAGGGTGCTGAAGGAAATAATAAAGCAGTTCAAACTCTTTAGGCGTTAAATTTGTAACCGGTTTTTCATTAATAAAGACTTCTCTTGTTTCCTTACTTATTTTGAAGTATTTTGTACTTAGATAATCAGTTTCCACAGCCATTGCATTGGCTGAAGTATATCTTCTTGATACAGCCCGGATTCTAGCCATCAGGGCCAGCGGACTAAAGGGCTTTGTGACATAATCGTCAGCACCCATTTCTAGACCAAGCACCTGGTCAGACTCACTGTCCTTAGCGGTGAGCATGATAATCGGAATTGTACTGCCCTCCTGCCTAATCTTTCTGCACAGGCTGACTCCTTCCATTCCAGGCAGCATCCAATCAATTATTAGCAAATCCCAATGTTCTGCTTTAAACCGGTTATATCCTTCCAAGCCATCATGAACAAATTCTCCGTGGATTCCTTCCTTTGAAAAGAACATTTCTATCATTTCACAAACACTTTCATTATCTTCGATTACTAGAATTTTCATAAGAATGCGCTCCCTTTTAAAGCCAACCTAACTATTTCCCTTTAAAATAAAGGTTCCAGTAAGGATTTTCAACCTATTTACCTTCTCATGCCGATATTTAATCTTTATGAAACAGTTTAGTCTTAGTTTGTTCATATTCTATAAACAAAAATAGAGACCCCATTAGTGGGATCCGCAGCATTGCTATGTAAGATTTGCCCAGTATGAGAGTTAAGAAAAGCGGGTACCGGAAATGAACTAGGCCCCATATTTCGGACACTTTAATAAAAAGTGCCTATGCTGCTAATAAATGATCCCGGTATTGTACCGGGGTCATTTTCTTTAATCCCCATTGATACCGTTGACAGTTATAATATTCAATCACACGGTCTAC
>NZ_JABUNR010000032.1 GCF_013343715.1 Mesobacillus harenae | reverse complement strand
CCGAATCAAAATGGAGTTTATGTACCAAATCCGAGGTTTTTGTATAGTGCGATGGCGATGCAGCCGGAAATCAACAATAGTGTTTTAGAAATTGCCAGAGAATTAGCGGGCGGCGGCTTAATCCAATTGCCATCCTCTTATAAGGACTTTGTTAATGAAGAGACGGCAAAGGATATTAAGCGCTATGTCCAATCACCAGGAGTCCCGGCTGAACAAAGAGTGCAGCTTTACAAATTAGCATGGGATATTATCGGATCAGAATTTGCAGGACGTCATCAGCAGTATGAGAGATTTTATGGGGGACCTCCCTTCGTTGTCAAGGGGCAGGCCTTTAGAAATTATGGTTTTGAGGAAGCAGATCACCTAGTTCAAGAGTGTTTGGATAGCTATTCACTTCAAGAGACAATAGAAACTGAACAAGGAAAAACTATAGTCTAAAAGATATATAACAATAGAATCTTGACTAGTTATCCCTATTATCATGCTGCGAATGCTAATAAGAAAATATATACAAGATTCAGAATATTTGTTATGTTTTGGATAAATACAGGCTGAAAGGGGTTTCAAATTTGAAATCTGCAATTATTAATATAGGAAGAATAGTTACTGGAGATCTTCATAATCCTTTCATAAATAATGCTGAGTTAATTGTTATGGAAGCCGGAAAAATTATCCACATTGGGAACGACAACACTAAGTTACAAGATTGCAATATTGTATTGGATGCAAATCATTCAACAATAATACCTGGTTTAATAGATTCTCACGTTCATGTAGTACTTGGGGACTATACGCCAAGACAAAAGACTGTTGATTTTTTAGAAAGTTACACTCATGGAGGTATAACACGTTCCATAACTGCAAGTGAGGTTCATGCCCCTGGGAGACCAAGTGATCCTGCGGGAGTAAAAGCGTTAGCATTAATGGCTCAAAGGTGCTTTCAAGATTTTCATCCTGGGGGAATGACAATTCATGGTGGATCTGTAATCTTAGAGCCAGGTTTAACTGAAGAAGATTTTATAGAGTTGGCTAAACAAGGCGTTTGGTTAGCCAAGGCAGGTTTTGGAGCATTTAAACGTCCAAGAGACGTTTCAGAAATTGTCCGTATGGCACAAAAGCATGGCTATAAGGTGATGTGCCATACTGGCGGAGCATCCATACCTGGTTCATCACCAGTTACTGCAGAGGATTTATTGGAAATGCTGCCTGATGTAAGCGGACATATTAATGGTGGTCCTACTGCATTAAGTAATTCGGACTTAGAAAGAGTTATTTATGAATCAAAAATAGTCTTGCAAATTGTTCAAGCTGGAAATTTCCGTTCTGCCCTTAGAACAGTTGAACTAGTAAAGCAATCGAATCAAATTGAACGATTGTTAATTGCAAGTGATACACCAACCGGCACTGGGGTAATGCCGTTGGCAGTCATAAAGTCAGTGGTAGAGTTAGCAAGCATGTCAAGGACAGCTCCTGAAATCATGATTGCCGCTGCAACAGGGAATGTCGGAAAAGCATATGGTCTAGATGCAGGAATCATTGAGGAAGGTAGACCTGCTGATTTATTGGTAATTGATGCTCCACTTGGAGGGTGTACTAATAATGCTTTAGATGCTATTGAAAATGGAGATATCCCTGCTATTTCAGGATGTTTCACTGCTGGAGAATTACGTTATATAACGAGCCGTAATACCCCACCGCCAATAAAAAGAACAAAGGTTATTAGTGAAAAATTAAAAGTCTGGATGTAAGGGAGAAGCATATGACAAAAAATAATTCGATTCTTTTTTCGGAAATGATTCCTGAACGAGATTGGGAAACCAAATTTAATGATTGGTACGATACAGAACACATTCCATTACGAATGAATGTTAAGGGCTTCCAATGTGCAAGGAGGTACAAAGAACTTAATAGTTTGAAATATTTAGCTGTTTATGAAATGAACGAAATTGACGTGATGAAAGGTCCAGCATATAGAGAGGTAAAAGAAAACCCAAGTGATCTAACTAAGTGGATGCTATCTTCTGTGAATGGGTTTACACGCTATACAGGAAACCTAATCAGCGAACAAATCAATGAAAAGATAGAAGGGAACCCATACGATGCACCCATCCTTTATCCAGTGATGTTCCAAGTTCCAGCGAGTAGGGAAGCTGAGTTTAATGATTGGTATGTCGAAGATCATGTTCCAACACTCCTGAAAAATCAGGATTGGCTTGCATGTAGAAGATACCGGATTGAGAATGGAGAACCAGAAAATTGGACACATATAGCCTTACATTATTTGAAAAATATAGAGGTTCTTGATTCGGCAGAAAGGAAAGAGGCCCGCAAGTCTCCTTGGAGAGATAAGTTAGCAAAAGAAGACTGGTTCAATGGGAAATACATGATGTTTGAATTAATAAAGTCTTTTAGTGCCACCAATATAAAATGATCAAAGAGAGGATTGATATTAGATGGAAGTAAGAAAGATATACACATCCGTTGAAGAAAGTTACAGTGAGCTAGGGCAGGCTGATGGACTGCCATTACGAAAAGTTGGAGTAGTAGCTGTTGTTAAGAACCCTTTGGCAGGACAATACCATGAAAGTTTGCAATTGCTGATAGATTCTAGCCACGAGATTGCACAACTAGTAACAAAAAAGGCGGTCGAGGCAATGGGAGACTATCCTGTCGAAAGTTATGGGAAGGCTGCTGTGGTTGGCATTAATGGCGAGCAAGAGCACGGAGTGGCCATGCTAACGACTATCTTTGGAAATATACTTCGAGACAACGTAGGAGGTGGGAAAGCGTGGGTTTCTTCAATGACAAAACGCGCTTCTACAGGACAGACAGTAGATGTTCCACTAGCATATAAAGATGCTTTATATGTCCGTTCTCACTATGATGGTATGTCTTTAACCTTGCATGATGCCCCGCTTCCAGATGAAATTGCAGTGATCTGTTGTGTAGCGAACCGTGGGAGAATTAATGCAAGGGTAGGTGGTATTACAAAAGATGAAGCGAAAAAAGAAGACGGACTAGTTTGAAAGGTATGTTAGTTTATCTGACAGCTACATGGTCCGAAAAGGACCAAATAGGTATCATAGGATTATATAATCCCATTAATGTTTGAACCAGTAGATGAAATAGTTTTAGGGGTGGCAATATGAATGTTCAGGACGTCTTAATACATGCCTTACCGATCATTGCAAAATTAACAGATGGGTTTGTGGCCATTACAGATTCCACTGGGAACAGACTAAGGGTGATTGATGCTAATGGAAATTCGATAGGAATCTTGGAAAATCGAAGATTGGGATTGGGAGAGGAATCAATTAAACAAGGAAAAGTCCTATCAGGTCCATCTGAATTAGCAAAAGGTGCTCGGATTTGGGCAATACCAATAGGTCAATTTGCATTAATCGTTACAGACGATGGTAAAAAACATAGACAAACCCAAATTGAATATTCACTAAAGGAATCACTCCCACTAATTGCAAATGTCATTGGTGGGGAGGCATCTATATTTAACGAGATTGGTGAAGTAATTCATAGTATTAACCATGATGGAACTTCCAATAATGAACTAGTCGGCCAAATCAATAAAGACGCCTACTCATCTATGACACTACATAAATCCCATGTTATACAGTCCTCCGTCCTTCCTGGAGGAAAGAGTATACTTATCCCGATTAGTAAAGGGCTAGGGCTTGAATTAAGTACACTTTCTCCCGACACCCTTGACCAAGAAATAAACAAAGAGGGGAATGCTAAGTATAATTTTGATGACATTATCGGAAAGAGTGATACTCTTCGCAAGGCAAAGGAATTGAGTTTACGAGTTTCAAAAAGTATTTCCCCTGTTTTATTACTTGGGGAATCCGGTACTGGTAAAGAATTATTTGCACACTCTATTCACAATGCAAGCAGCAGAAAGAATCATAAATTTGTCGCGATAAATTGTGGCTCTATCCCTGAAAACTTAATTGAAAGTATTCTTTTTGGATATGAGAAAGGAAGTTTCACAGGAGCAAATCCTACTGGGAAAAACGGACTTTTCATTGAAGCACATAAAGGGACGATCTTTTTAGATGAGATTGCTGAAATGGATCATAGATTACAAACTCGTCTATTAAGAGTCCTTCAGGAAAAAGAAATCATGCCATTGGGAAGTTCAAAAACATTTGAGGTAGACGTCCGTGTCATAGCTGCGACAAATAAAAATTTGAAACAGCTAATTAAAGAAGGGAAATTCAGAGAAGATCTTTATTACCGGTTAAATGTTATTCCAATAGATATTCCATCGTTAGCAGAAAGAAAAGAGGATATTAAGGTTCTAGTGAACAGCTTTATTAAAGAATACAATATCCTTCTGAATAAGCGAATTACTGGATGCAGTCATGAGGCAATGAATAAGTTATTAAAATATCAGTGGCCTGGGAATGTGCGACAACTTAGAAATGCGATTGAAAGAGCAATAAATGTAGTTGATGCAGGATTTATCGAGGTAGATCACTTACCGGATTATATTTTTAATGAAGAAAGGCAAACAGTAAAGGAAATTAACTATAACCAATCCTTAGATGAAGCTATTAAAAGGTTTGAACAAGAGTATATTTCAGAAGTCCTGGCTAAGACACAGTTCAATAAGCAAGAAGCTGCTAATCAACTGGGCGTTAGCACAACCACCTTGTGGCGAAAAATAAATAATTCTAACAGTGATTATATAGAAAGGATTAAATAAAATAGTTTGAATTTTCTGAACAATCTAGATAAGAGGAGGTGATGAAAGGCGAAGTTTTTGCAATGAAAGGTATTAATAAGGGGGGATTGTAAATGACAGATTTGCATGATGTTCTAACAGAGCGTGACAAACAGGTTTTTGCACAATCAGGTTATGGAAAAAGAATGGGATTCGGAAATCGTCCTGCTATATTGGTAATTGATGTGAATTATAACTTCGTCGGCGACAAACCCGAGCCAATCTTGGAGTCTATAAAGAAGTGGAGAAATAGCTGTGGGGATGAAGGCTGGGAAGGAGTCAATAGAATAAAGGAACTGTTAACCGAAGCAAGAGATAAAAATATCCCCATTATATATAGCACGGGTCAGGAACCGAGAAAAGACGGATTTGATTCTGGGCGGTGGGCTGATAAAAATTCTAGAAGATCAGAAGATAGATCTCAGAGTGAAGTCAATGGTAATACGATAGTTCCAGTTATCGAACCAGAGCCCCATGATATTGTAATCACAAAAGGCAAGCCAAGCGTTTTTTTCGGTACATTATTACTTTCATATTTAACCGACCTTCAAGTTGATTCCTTAATTGTATGTGGAACAACAACTAGCGGGTGTGTGAGGGCTACTGTCATAGACGCCTTCTCGTACAATTTTAAAGTTAGTATTGTCGAAGAATGTACGTTTGATAGAGGCCAAACCACGCATAAGATTAACCTTTTTGACATGAATCAAAAATACGCTGATGTCATCGAGTTAAACGAGGCAGTTACTTATCTTCGCTCGTGTTCTAAAGGGTTATTTGCTGAAAAGATGCCTGCTCTTAAAGCAATCAAATAAAATAGGGAATCGGGGGATTTAGATGATAAATAAAAAATGGTTTGGTATAAAAATTATTATTTTTGCTTTAATTCTAGTGATCAGTGCCTGTTCAAGTTCAAATACAAATTCTAGTTCAAGTTCCAATTCTGAAAGTGAGGGTGAGGAAACAAAAGAACTTGTTAAATGGAAACATGGGATTGTTAGTGCCAAAGCGGATTCAGGTTTTATCTTAATGGCTAAAGAAAAAGATTATTTTAAAAAGCATGGAGTAGAAGTTGAATTTATGGAATTTGAAGGGGATGCAACGATGATTCAAGCACTTATTGCCGGAGAGCTTGATTCGATGGAAGCCAATCCTGCAGCTTCAATTAATGCTATTAACAAAGGTGCAAAACTAAAATTTATTGGTTCCACTATGCCTGGAATGCCATATGCATTATATACAAATAGTGAGATTAAAAGCTTCAAGGATTTAGAGGGCAAGATTGTTGGTATCTCCAAGCCTGGTGCATTACCGGAGATTATTGTAAAAGCAATGTTGATGGAAGAAGGCCTAGACCCGGCATCAGTTACATTCGTGAACGCAGGTGGAGATGTTCAACGTTACCAAGCGTTAATGGGTGGGAAGGTAGACGCCATTGCCTCTGCTTCCGAATTCGTACCCCAAGCTGAGAAGGACGGTATTAATGTCCTAGGTTATGCTGCCGATATCGTTCCAATGTATCCAAGGTTTGTAATTGTTTCCAGTGAAAAAGCACTAACAGAGAAGCCAGATGCTGCGGCAGGATTTTTAGCAGGTGAAATGGAAGGTTTGACCTATGCCTTAAACAATCGTGATGAGGCCATCAAGTTGGCTGCGAAAACAATTGATGTACCAGAGGATAACGTGCGTATAAATTCCATCTACGATGAAGTAAAGGAAAAAGGCTACTTATCACCAAAGAGTGAAATACCAGTTGACCGAATCGAATGGCTTCAAGACTTTTTATTCGAACTTGGATCTATTGAGAAGAAAGTTGATCTAAATACGGTTATTGATGAATCATTCCGCAAAAAAGCATTAGAAATGGCTGAAATCGAGTAAGGAAAAATTAAGAAAATATAGAGGGGGGGGGAACCTCCTCTATGATTGGAGGAGAACAATGGCTAACGAAAAGGTTCATGTAAGGCAAATTTCAAAAGAATTCATCGTTTCCTCAAAAGGAATAGAAGACCGAATAACGGCTCTACAGGATGTATCATTTTCTGTACAGGAAGGTGAAATTATCGCCCTAACCGGAACGAGTGGTTGTGGTAAAACGACCATGTTAAGAATAATAATGGGGCTTGAAAACCAGTCTTCTGGCATCGTGGAAGTTGGAGGGAAGCAAGTAACTGGTCCAGGGTATGATCGGGGTATGATCTTTCAACATGCAGAGCTGCTGCCGTGGCGTACTGCACTGGAAAACGTAGAATTCGGTCTTGAGGTTAAAGGAGTTTCTCCCCAGGAAAGAAGAGAAGCAGCTAAGTATTATCTAGAGTTAGTGGGACTAAAGGATGCGATGAATCATAGGCCGACTCAATTATCGGGCGGTATGAAACAAAGGGTTGGAATAGCACGTGCCCTTGCGATCGACCCCGATGTTTTATTAATGGATGAGCCGTTTGGCGCATTAGATGCACAAACACGAGAAACCTTACAAGATGAGTTATTGAAAATTCATGAGCAAACTAAGAAGACAATTATCTTTGTTACACATGACCTCGATGAAGCAGTTTTACTCGCTGATAAAGTAGTCGTAATGTTTCCCGATCCAGGAAGGATCCATGAAATTGTTGATATAAACATCCAAAGGCCTAGGAATGATGTGATTGCAATTAAAGGTTCAGATGAGTTTAACCAAAAACGCTATTATATCTGGAAAGCCCTTAAGACAGCGGCTTCATCAACAGTGGGGGTGTAGAAAATGGAAGGAAGATCAACGGTAATAACTACAAGAAAAGATCAGGTTTCTAAGATAAATAAGATGAGCTCTAAAAGAAAACCTATTAAAGACATATATATAATAATTATTTCGTTAGTGCTTATTATGTTGATATGGGAAATATTCGGGAGACAAATAAATCCAATTTTTGCTTCATATCCAACAGCAATATTTTTTGCCTTTTTTGATCTTATGGAAGGTGGAACATTGGTTACTGCTTTTGGGCAAAGTGTACAGCCTCTAGCAGTTGGCTATTTATTAGCAGCAGTTGTTGGTATACCTATTGGTCTTTTGATAGGAAGATATCGTATTGTTGAATCTGCTATTAACATATATGTTATCGCTGGCTATGCCACTCCATTGGTGGCTTTAATACCCTTATTTGTTTTATGGTTTGGCCTAGGGTTTGGAGTGAAAGTAGCCATAGTATTTACGTTAACTATATTTCCAATCATTATAAATACCACTGACGGAGTTAAAGCAGTACCTAAAACTATGATAGAAGTGGGAACTGCTTTCGTTGCCTCACAGTCTGCCATAATGCGTAAGATCATTATTCCAGCCACTATACCTCATATCATGACAGGGCTAAGATTAGGTGTTGGAAAAGCTGTAATTGCTATGGTTATTGCAGAGTTTTTCACTTCTATTAGCGGCTTAGGTGGAATTATTATCAACTCAGGAAATAACTTTGATACGGCAAAGATGTTTGTGCCAGTGATTATCCTTATGATCCTTGGGGTCGGTTTGACAGCACTTGTTGGCAAACTAGAAAGTATTGTGGCTCCATGGCAGGACAAAATGACGAAAAAACATGAATAGCAGATCATACGAATAAACAAATTTTAGCGGAGGTGATGAAATGGAACAAAGTTTACGTGCTGCATTAACTAATTATAAAAACAACGAAGATTTAATTCATATCACTAAACAAGTAGATTGGAATTTTGAAGCAGCAGCTTATTTATGGAAATACAAGCATGGTCCTACAGTTATTTTTGATAAGGTAAAAGGATATGACGTTCCAATTATAGGTAATTTACTAACCTCAAGAAAAAAATTTGGTCATGCATTTGCCTTACAGGAACATGAGATCCAGCCATTCTTAGTCAATGCAATCGATAATCCAATAGCCCCTAAAGTGCAGGAATCGGATGCACCGGTTCAAGAGGTGGTAATTGAAGGGGAAGAAATTGATATTTTGCGTGACCTTCCAATACCGGTAATCTCCGAGAAGGATGGGGGGAGATATATATCCGCAGGTGTATTTATTGCCAAGCACCCGGAAACAGGGAGAAGGAATGTTTCAATCTGCCGAATTCAAGTTTTAGGTGCTAATAAAATTGCCTGTTATATGGCACCTACCCACTTGTTTAGTTTTTTACAAAGCTGTGGAGAATTAAACAAGAAATTAGAAGTGGCAATATTAATTGGGAACCATCCGGCAATCATGGTAGCTTCCCAGTTACTTGTCCCAAATGATGAATTAGAAATAGCGGGCGGAATGTTTAAGGAGCCAGTTAGAATGACCCGCTGTAAAACCATCGATTTAGAGGTGCCAAGCGAAGGGGAAATTGTTCTTGAAGGAGTAATTGACCCTAGTGAACTCCATATGGAAGGGCCCTTTGGAGAGTTCCCAGCTACATACTCCCCTGCACGTGAAAACCCAGTAGTTCATATCCAAGCAATGACAACTCGTAAACGGCCAATGTTTCAAATGATCGTTGGCAGTAATCATCCAGAACATCTATGGACAGGAGCTATTGCAAGAGAGGCCACGTTATATAAGGCGGTCCGAGCAGTAGTACCTACCTTACATGCTGTTTCGATGCCCGAAGGAGGAGTCTGTCGATTCCATGGAATTCTCTCAATCAAGAAGAGAACAGAAGGAGAAGGCAAGCTTGCAGCATTAGCTGCAATCGCAAATCAAGATTTACTAAAACATATAATTGTTGTAGATGATGATGTGGATTTATTTAACTCAACAGAAGTTGAATGGGCGATTGCAACCAGGGTACGGGCACATGATGATATTCAGATCATTAAGGATGTGAAATCCAACCCCGTAGATCCAATGTCAATTAATAAGACCATCAGTAAGGTAATTGTTGATGCTACATTAAGAATGGATGAACGAGAAGGGGTATACGGGGTTAAGGCAGGAGTACCAGAAGAGATCTTATCGAGAGTTCTCTCTGAGCCTAATAGCTTCTAAGGGAATAAAGGGAGATGAAGTAATGAACCAACGTTCATATGCAGATTTAAGAGAACACATAAAAGCACTAGAATCCCATGATCAATTAATTAAAATTTCACGAGAAATAAATAAGGATACAGAAATGCATCCTCTCGTTCGATGGCAGTTTCGTGGGGGAATTAAGGAAGAAGACCGTAAAGCATTTCTGTTTGAAAATGTAACCGATTCAAAAGGTAAAAAATACGATATCCCTGTTATAGTTGGAGCTTTATCGGCTAACCGAGAGATTTACCGATTGGGCCTAGGGGGAGGAGATATCGATTTAAAAGATATTAACCGGATATGGTCCCGGGCAAAAACGAACCCAATTGATCCAAAGATTGTCGAGGAAGCTCCAGTACATGAAATAATTATTCGAGGTCCTGACTTAGAGGTACCTGGAAATGGACTAGACGGAATACCGATTCCTATTTCAACCCCTGGTTTTGATATTGCTCCTTTCACTACTTGTTCACATTTTATAACTAAAGATCCTGATTCAGGAATCCAAAATATGGGAAATTATCGTGGGCAAGTGAAAAGCCCAGTAAGATTGGGTATGAATGCGTCGATTGAGCTAGGTCAAGGTATCTATGAACACTGGAAGAAATACCAGGCACGCGGTGAAAAAATCCCTGTTGCTGTTGTGTTGGGAGGGCCTCCTTCTGTTGCATTTGCTGCCGTTCAAAAAGTCCCGCATGGTGTTGATGAGATTACGATTGCAGGGGGACTAGTTGGTCATCCTATTAATATAGTAAAATGTAAAACCGTTGATTTGTTCGTGCCTGCCGAATCTGAAATTGTGATTGAAGGGTATATCAATACAGAGTGGCTTGAACCAGAAGCTCCTTTTGGAGAATCTCATGGCCACGTGAATTTGCAGGAATACAATCCGTTTTTAGAAGTTACGGCTATTACTAGAAGAAAAGACGCAATCTTAGTTTCTATTATTAGTCAAGTAACTCCAAGTGAAAGCAGCTTAATAAAAAAGATAGCATATGAGGCTTCTTATTTAGAATTTCTAAGAGATACGATCGGTATTAAAAGCGTAAAACGTGTGGTCATGCACGAACCATTAACGAATCTAAGAAAACTAATAATATTACAAATGGGTGAAGCGAAGGAACCTGATATTTGGAGGGCATTAATGGCAACAACGTCATTACAGCCAGCATCAGGAAAGTTTATTATTGCTGTGGATGACGATATCGATCCGGATAATCTGGATGCGGTTTTTTGGGCTATGTCCTATCGGATGAAACCTCACGCAGATGTACAGATTATCCATGGAACTGATGGGGGGCATGGTCCACGTGCAAGCCATGGCGGTCCATATGACTCAGTAATGTTAATGAATGCAATGAAAAAGGAACCATTTCCTCCAGTATCCTTACCAACTAAAGAATTCATGGAAAATGCTAAGGAAATATGGGAAGAGCTAAATTTGCCCCCACTTAAGCCAGAAATGCCGTGGTATGGGTATTCACTTGGGATCTGGCATGAAAAATTTCAAAAGGATGCTGAAGCTGCAACGAAAAGCGATTATTTTGAAACTGGAAAGCGTTTAGTTAATGAACGCCGTAATGACATAATGCCAAATACGGAGCTATGAATGGAGCGGTGCAATGATAGATCTAACACAGTTAAACACGAAATTATTTATTAATGGGGAATGGCATAAAACCAATGATGAAATGCCAATTATTAATCCAACTGATCAATCCATAATAACATTTGTATCTAAAGCGAACAGAAATGATGTAAATAATGCAGTTAATTCTGCTAAAGCAGCATTCCCCTCATGGGCCAGTTTAGGTATAAAAAAGCGAATTAACTACATTGAGAAATTCAGAGAGGCAATTTCAAAAAATAAGAATTGGCTTGCAACTATTGAAAGCTTAAACAGCGGTAATCCTATCAAGGGTATGTATAGGGATGTCGACAATGTATTGGCCCGGATCGATCAATCAATACACTTTGCCTCATCAGTAAACGGGTTTACTAGAGAGTCTAGTGATACTTCAAACTTACACTACATCAAATATGAACCATACGGAGTAGTAGCTAGAATTGTGCCTTTTAATCATCCTCTCCTCTTTGCAGCAACAAAAATTATCCCCCCCTTATTGATGGGGAATACGATTTTGTTAAAACCGAGTGACTACACTCCTTTATCGGCATTAGCTCTGGGAGGATTAATCCAAGAAATTTTCCCACCAGGAGTTATTAATATTATTACCGGTGATTTCAACGCTGGCAGTGCAATAGTTCAGCATCCTTTAATAAAACGGATTGGATTCACAGGAAGCTCCGCAACAGGACAGAAAATTTTGGAAGATGCGGCGAAGGTTGGAATTAAAAACATAAGTTTGGAGCTTGGCGGCAAAAACCCAATGATTGTCTTCCCAGACGCGGACGTTCCCAAAGCAGCGAAATATTCCCTAATTGGGATGGGATATGGAAGTGTTCAAGGTCAATCTTGTGGTTCAAACTCAAGGGTTTTTATACATGATTCCATATATGAGGAATTTGTTGAAGAGCTTTGTGAAAAGTCCAAAGAGCTTGTGCTAGGAGACCCCTTAGACGAAAATACTGATATTGGTCCATTAATTTCACAAAAGCATTTGGAGTTTGTTCAATCAAAAATTGAAGAAGCTAAAAGAGAAGGGGCAAAAGTTTTGTATGGAGGAACACGACCTTCTGATGAAAAAGGAGAAAGAGGCAACTTTCTGGTACCAGCTATATTAACAAATGTTTCCCAAGATATGAAGGTTGCCAAGGAAGAAATCTTTGGTCCGGTGATGGCTCTTTTCCGGTGGAAGGATTACGATCAATTAATTGGTGATGTCAATGACATTGATTACGGATTGACTGCAAGTATTTGGACAAAAGATTTGAATCTAGCTCATAAGACCGCTAACGTAATTGAGGCAGGCTATATATGGATAAATCATACTGCAAAACATTTTGATGGGCTACCCTTTGGTGGTTATAAAAATAGCGGACTGGGACGAGAAGAGTCCATTGATGAAATGTTAAGTTATTGCGAAACAAAGGTGATTAACTTAATTTTAGAGGATTAGGAATGGCGGGAGGGGACCATGGCTAAAAAGGACTTTGTTTATTTTTTAAAAATTCTAGGAACAGAAAAACTGGCTTTCGCTTTTTGTGCATCTGCAGAAAACACACCAACTAGCGCTAAACAGAAAATACAGCTCGTCTTAGAATCTAAAAATATTGATTCCTATCAACTGTCCTATTTAGGATTACTAGATTACCATGACATGGACCAATCTATTAAAGATCATTTGCATTTTTTTGAAATACATGGTGATGTATGGCTTTTACTTTAGTGGAGAATCCCTTTAATAGGGATTTATTTTTTGAAAATATTTCAAAGATGGGATGGTATCGTTCGTTTCTGAATCCTCCCATTTATGGATTGCAAATCGAATTAGCAAACTATTTTAGTTTTTTTCATATTTGGAAATAATTCGTTCTTAAATGCAATAGAAAAATCAATAAAACATCTTCAATTTAAAAAAACATGTAAATTTTCAACATTGGCACGTTACTTGCATTGTAATAGTATGAAAAGTTAGAATATTTTAAATTGTTGGAGGCGAATACATGATTAGAACAGGAAAAGATTACTTAAAGAGTTTAAATGACGGAAGAAAAGTATTCATTGACGGGGAGCTGGTGAAGGACATAACTTCACACCCGGCTCTGAAAGGAATTTCGCAAACTGTGGCAAATTTGTATGATCAAGTTGCCGATCCGAAAAATGATATGACTTATCTGTCACCTAAAACAGGGAAGCCGGTTAGTAAAGCCTATATCATTCCGCGTTCAAGGGAAGATCTAGAGGAAAAACGAATTTCAATGACAAAGAGTGCGAATTTAACCTATGGTTTAGTAGGCAGAAGTCCTGAACACGTCGCAAACTTCCTAGTGGGATTCGTTAGTTCACCTGAATTATTTGCGAAAGCCGGCCAGCAGTATGCAGACAATGTAAATAAATTTTATGAACACGCTAGAGACAACCACTTGTTTGGTTCTTATGCCATTGTTCAGCCGCAAATTGACCGAAGCAAACCAGCACATGAACAAGAAGATCCTTATTTGGCCGCAGGTGTTTATGAAGAAAGACCGGATGGAATTGTACTTCGCGGAGCGCAAATGCTGGCAACGAGCGGTGCGGTATCTGATTATTTATTCCTAACATGCATCCAGCCTTTACGTCCTGGTGATGAGAATTATGCGATCTCTGTTGCGATTCCAATTAATACCCCTGGCCTGAAACTATATTTACGTCGCGGCTATGCAGCGGATAAGCCAAGTGTGTATGACTACCCGCTTTCCACTCGCTTTGATGAAACCGACGCATTGGCTGTTTTAGAAGATGTTTTCGTCCCGTGGGAAAATGTATTCGCTTATAAAAATATTGAACTAACATACAAACAATTTTTCGAAACACCAGCACACAATTTTGGGAATACACAAGCTCAAATCCGTTTTGTAACGAAACTTCAATTTATTACGGGCTTAGTCAAGAGAATGACCACCACAACCGGGACCATCAAAATGCCGCCAGTTCAGGGGCT
>NZ_JABUNR010000031.1 GCF_013343715.1 Mesobacillus harenae | reverse complement strand
CCAACGGCGGCGAGGAGGCTCAGCGCCGGCCCCGCGGAAAGCGAAGCGCCTGGAACGGAAATCAACAGCCCCCATTCCACCACCAACCAAATAAGACTGTAAACAAACACGATTTTCATCGAGTTTGTCTACAGTCTGAAGCGCCCCTGGGGCGCTTTTTTGAAGTTGCTCGAATCGGCTCCGCTTTTCTTGTCTAGCTGCGCCTCCTAGAATCTCGGCAAACTTCAATTCCTCCGACAGAAGCACACCCCGCTTCTTTGTCGGAATCTCCAGTTTGCTCGTTTCTGGACAGTCGCCTCCGCTTTTCTTGTCTAGCTGCGGTGCCTAACCCCTCGAGTCGCTTCGATCTTGCTGATGAAGTCAAAGAACGACTTCACCTTCAAGCCCTCCAGCGCTTGTCGGGGTTGTTCGAGGCACCTCCGCTTTTCTTGTCCAGCTGCGCCTCCTAGGGGCTCGGAATCATAAGTCAATCGCTTCGGAAGGCAAAGGACGCCTTCTGTCAGCGCTCGCCTTATGTCTGTCGCCCCTGGACAGTCGCCTCCGCTTTTCTTGTCTAGCTGCGGTGCCTAACCCCTCGAGTCGCTTCGATCTTGCTGATGAAGTCAAAGAACGACTTCACCTTCAAGCTCTCCAGCGCTTGTCGGGGTTGTTCGAGGCACCTCTGCTTTTCTTGTCTAGCTGCGCCTCCTAGAATCTCGGCAAACTTCAATTCCTCCGACAGAAGCACAACCCGCTTCTTTGTCGGAATCTCCAGTTTGCTCGATTCTGGACAGTCGGCTCCGCTTTTCAGTTTCAGTTTAAAAGGAATCCGATTATGGCTAAAAGGGCAATTCCTCCCCATAGAAGGAGTTTCGGAAGGGGAATGTTCGTTTTGGTAAAAGGTCTGCGCCTTCTGCTCGGAAATGGGGCTGAAAAGTCGGCTTTGCCCGGGAACATTAACAGGCCGATGAAGAATCCTGCCACGAGCCCGAAGATATGGGCGGTAATGTTTATGTTCGGTTGAATAAAGGTCATAATAATGCCTATAGCAGCAATCGTTAAGATGATTTGAGAGTTTTCATTGCTAAGCATATGCCTGTTGAAAAAAATCAGGGAAAGATAAAAGCCAAACAAGCCGTAAATAGCGCCGCTAGCACCGACATGTGTATATGTGACCGGCTCTAAGAGCAAGGTAGCCAAATTAGCAGCAATTCCTGCAGTAAGATAAACAAACAGGAACTTTCCTTTACCAAGCATTCGCTCAAGGGCAGGGCCGAATAAGACAAGTGAAAAGCTGTTGAAAAGAACATGAGGAAAACCGCTATGAACGAAAATAGGAGTAACGAGCCTCCAGTACTCACCTTCAAGAATATAAAGGTTGACTCCGGACAATTGCTCAAAAATCAATTTGCCTGGGAGAATCGGTAAAACAGTCGGAATAAATAAAAGTAAATGGATGAATAGGATAAAGGATGTTGCGGGATAAAAACGAATAAATTCGCGGAAGTTTTCTGTTCTGGTAAACATATGATTCCTCCTGTTATTCTATTATATAAAGGATAGCGTTTTCGCTTTTAAAATGCTACTGCCTGCATTTACTCTTTATGCATAGAAATTTCTTTTAAAGGAGAATAGCATGATTACCGGAATAGGAATTGATATCGTGGAAATAGATAGGATCTGCAAAGCTGCTGAACGGCAAACCAGGTTTTTTGAACGTATTTTATGTGAAACGGAACGAACTAGATATTTACAATTAAAAGGAAGAAGGAAAGTAGAGTTTCTAGCTGGCCGATATGCAGCCAAAGAGGCTTTTTCCAAAGCAGCTGGAACAGGAATTGGGTCGGAGCTCTCTTTTCAAGATATTGAGATTGGAAAGGATGAAAAGGGCCGGCCATTTATTACTAAGCCTTTTACAGAAGGAGTACATCTGTCAATCTCTCACAGTGAACACTATGCAGTTGCCCAAGTGATAATTGAAAAAAACAATTTTTAAATCAGCTTGTCATAGTTAGATGTAATATTCACCCAGGTTGTCTCATATATTCATAGTGCAACGGAGAGACAAGGCCAGGCGGCGGGAACATGGATTTTAGGGGACGGCTGTTAAGAGAACAGTCAAGATCTAAATGATGTCGTAATCCTGGTGTTTTCTCTCCTTTTCCAAGATGAAATGAGACAAAAGGGGTTGAAGGAATGAAGAAAAAGTTGTTGCTGCTTCTCGCCGGGCTGATGGTTATTTTTGTTTTGGCTGCCTGCGGTACAAAATCACAGGAAGCTGTGGTTAAGGAACTGGATGGAACGCTTGAGGATTTAAAAAGTTACAAGGCAAAAGCCAAAATGACATTGCAAATGGGCACGGAGCCACAGGTTTACGATGTCGAAATCTGGCACAGGGATCCAGCCTTCTATCGGGTAAATCTAAAAAATGCCCAGAAGGATCAAAGCCAGATGATTCTTCGTAATGACGAAGGAGTTTTTGTTTTAACACCTGCCCTTAACAAAAGCTTTCGGTTCCAAAGTGACTGGCCTCAAAATAGCAGTCAGGCATATTTGTACGAATCTTTAGTAAGGGACATAATCGAAGACAAGGAAGCTAAATTTTCCGCTACGAAAAACCACTATGTATTTGAGACGAAAACCCGCTATCAAAACAATCAAATGCTCCCGATCCAGGAAATCAAGCTTAGTAAAAAGGATTTGTCTCCAGTCAGTGTGAAGGTAATGGATCCGGACAGAAATTCATTGGTTACTGTTGAATTTTCAGAAGTTAAGTTTGGCACCAACTTTGATAAGGATGCCTTTGATGTTGAAAAAAATATGACTGGAGCTCAGCTTGAGGTGCCAGTAATGGCCGAAGTCAAAGACAAAGAGTTTTCCGTTAAATATCCTACGGTTGAAATTCCAGGTGTTACCTTAATCGAAGAGAAATCAATGAGCACAGAAAATGGCAAACGAGTCGTTTTAACTTATGATGGTGAAAAGTCCTTTACGCTTGTTCAGGAGAAAGCAGATGTGATGCCTGCAACGGCCTCTGCTATCCCAGTAAACGGGCAGCCTGCTGACCTAGGGTTTACAATTGGGGCAGTTACAGAAACTTCCGTTACCTGGACTAACCAAGGCATTGAATATATGATCGCGTCCAATGAGCTGACTCCTGATGAAATGGTTTCCCTCGCAAGATCTGTTCAAGGGGACACACTTGTAAAGTAATTGGAGTACACCAGCAAAACTTAATGGGTGACCAAGGTGTTAGCTGGCTGCTAAAGGTAATACTGCTGAATGTGACAACAGGCTCAAGCTTAAGGGCCTGTTTTCTTCTGTTAAAATAATCTGCTGGAAAATTGGACAGATTAAATAAGCATTCGACCATTGTAGAATTTGAGCCTGAAGCCGCCATATGTCTCTATAATCAGTCATTTAAAACTGAGAAGAATTGATTGGTCTAGCTGTCGGAAAAAGTTAACAGTTTCAATAAAGTCAATGTATTGCATGCATAAAACAACAAATTTTTGGCCGATAATACTTAAGAATTACTAATTAATCTTTGCACAGAGCCCAATTAGTGATAATATTAGTAGTGGTAGAGATATAAAGAAAAAGAACGGTATGTAGTGATGATGGTGGAGGTGTATGTTTGTGTCTGAGTCCAGCGCAACAACAGAGATCTTGGTGAAGTTACCGCAGCATCTATTGACCGAATTAGATGGTTTTGTCAAACTTGAAAATTTAAATCGCAGTGAATTTATTTATCAGGCAACTAAAATGTATCTGCGCGATAAGAAAAAGAGACAGATTCGTGAGTCCATGAGACGCGGCTATATGGAAATGGCCAAAATCAACTTAACAATTGCATCCGAAGCATTCCAAGCAGAATATGAGGCAGAACACACAGTTGAACGATTAGTAAGCGGAGGATAATCCTTTGATTGTCAAGCGTGGTGACGTTTATTTTGCGGACCTATCCCCAGTTGTTGGTTCAGAACAAGGCGGTGTCCGCCCTGTGCTTGTCATCCAAAACGACATCGGGAATCGGTTTAGTCCCACAGTAATTGTTGCAGCAATCACTGCACAAATTCAAAAAGCAAAACTGCCCACACATGTTGAAATTGATGCGAAGCGTTATGGATTTGAACGGGATTCGGTCATCCTGCTAGAACAAATCCGTACCATTGATAAGCAACGCTTAACCGATAAGATTACTCATCTCGATGACGAAATGATGGAAAAAGTGGATGAAGCCCTTCAAGTAAGTTTAGGTCTTATCGAATTCTAGCTTGAAAAGCACGCTCTCTAAAGGAGCGTTTTTTATAAGGCTATGTTAAAAGATTGGGCAAATCTTTTAACATAGCCTTATAGGTACATACTTTAACAAACCGGATGTTCTGCTATTGGGGCAAGCTTAAAAGCTTGTCTTTTTTGTGGTTTGGGAAATTATAAAATTTCAAAACTATGTATGCATTGTCCTCTCCAGCTCACACGGATAGTTCGTCTGCTGAAAGCGTATAGTTTTTTCGAGCATACTACCATCATTAGTCAAAAAACAGCTCAACCTTTTAACATGACAAAGTGTATCAAAAGGGGATATCAGGTAAGATAATAAATAAACTAAGAGAAGTTCCCAAGAAAACAACAGCGTATGTCTTTTATTTGACTGTATAAAACTGTTATCATTTAATTGATATAGAGCAACTTGTATAAATGTTTATTTCTTACATACTAAAACCTGGTTTACAATAAGGAAAAAGAGGGTAATATAAAAGCTTTGTAAAGGAGAATGGGAGGATTTGATGAATAAGGCAATTTCTAATTACATTGAGACTAATCAACAGAGGATTCTAAGTGAGTGGATTGATATCACTCGATCAACCGCTGAAGATAGAGTATTAAGGCTCGTTTCAGATCAAGTGTTTGTTGGAACAAGCAAGGAATTTATCGATTTAATTATTTCAAATATAAAAGACTCAAACGAGGAGTTTGAGTCAAAGCTTTCCGACTTTGCAGAAAAAGTTGTCCGTTTAGGATGGCCGTTAAACTTTGTGACTAAAGGCCTTCATACATTTGCCCAAATTGTCTTTGAGGAAATGAAAAAAGAGGGAATTGTCAATCAAGAGAACCAAATGGAGCTTGTTTATGAGTTTGACAACTGGGTTACCCCAATGAATAACGAAATTGTTAGTGTTTATTCAAGAACATGGGAAAGGACTGTTTCATTGCAGAAAATAGCTCTCCAAGAGCTCTCTGCTCCCCTTATTCCTGTTTTTGACGGTATCACAGTCATGCCTTTAGTTGGTACTATCGATACTGAACGTGCGAAGCAGATCATGGAAAATTTATTAAACGGTGCAGCTAAGCACCGTTCCGAGGTCGTCCTAATTGATATTACTGGGGTACCAGTAGTCGATACAATGGTGGCTCATCATATTATCCAGGCAGCTGATGCGGTTCGTTTGATTGGAGCAAAGTGTATGCTCGTTGGAATTCGTCCAGAAATAGCCCAGACGATTGTAAACCTTGGTATAAATTTAAATCAGTTTACTACTAAAAATACCTTGAAAAAGGGTATTGAAGCAGCGCTAGAAATTACTAACCGAAAAATTGTTGAGATGGAGGGAGAAAAATGAGAATACCAATTCTAAAATTACATGATTGCTTGCTAGTCTCCATTCAATGGGAATTGGATGACCAAACAGCCCTTCAATTTCAGGAAGACTTACTTCATAAAATACATGAAACAAGTGCAAATGGAGTTGTAATCGACCTTACATCCATTGACTTCATTGATTCATTTATAGCGAAAGTTTTAGGAGACGTAATTAATATGTCTAAGCTTATGGGAGCTAAAGTAGTCATTACCGGCATTCAGCCAGCTGTTGCAATTACGCTGATTGAACTAGGAATTGGTCTAGATGATGTCCTAACTGCATTAGATTTAGAAAAAGGTTTGGAGAAATTACAACAGGAATTGGGGGATTAACTGTATGGACATCCAATCCTGCGTAACAATTATTAATGAATGGGACATCGTGGCAGCCCGTCAACTTGGGAGAAATGTCGCGAAAGAGCTTGGGTTTGGAACGGTTGACCAAGCAAGGATTACCACGGCAATCAGCGAATTGGCGCGAAACATCTATCTTTATGCCGGTAAAGGACAAATTTGTATTGATAAATTAAACGAAAATGGCAAAGTGGGGTTGCGAATCAATGCAGCTGATAGTGGCCCGGGAATTAGCGAGATACGCCAAGTAATGGAGGATGGCTATTCAACATCCGGGGGCCTAGGAGCTGGTCTTCCAGGTGTCAAACGACTGATGGATCAGTTCGATATTGACTCTTCTCCTGGGAATGGGACGAAGATTATAGCAACCAAATGGCTCCGTTAGGAGGAAACAGGATGGACTTCCGAGAAACGATGGAATCAAAGTATAGGGATATACTGGAAAAATATATACAAGAACAATCGGAGCAAGCCCTTTATGCCGGTCAGAAATTCAGCCGGAAGTCGATTGAACATAAAATTTCTCCAGAGGAAATAATCAGTATCCATAAGAGCTTGCTAACTGAAATGTATCCTGATATCCCTGAAAAGGTTATCAACTCTTTTGATATTCTGTTAGAAGTAATGATTGGCTATGGTCTAGCCTATCGGGAACATCAAAGCCTTCGCCATATGCAAGAAGAATTAAGATCTGAAATGGAAATTGCCGCCAATGTTCAGCAAACGCTTTTAGGAACAAATGTACCTAAGGTGGAAGGAATGGATATCGGGGCGATTAGTGTGCCTGCAAGACATATGAATGGTGACTATTTTCACTTTGTTCAGGATGAGAACAATTGTATAAGTGTAGCAATCGCAGATGTAATAGGAAAAGGAATTCCTGCAGCGCTTTGTATGTCTATGATTAAATACGCCATGGATAGCCTTCCGGAAAACCATTATGGACCCAGCAGCATCCTAGAGAATCTAAATAGGGTTGTTGAACAAAACGTGGATCCAAGCATGTTTATCACAATGTTTTATGGGATGTTTAATCCTGCAAACAACCTTTTCTATTACGCCTCTGCAGGCCACGAACCAGGGTTTTACTATAGTGCAGAAACAAAAGAATACATTGAATTGCGGGCAAAAGGCCTGCTCCTTGGTGTGGAAAAGAAAACAGTATACAAGCAGTATGAAAAAGAAGTTTTCCCGGGAGACATGATTGTCCTAATGTCAGATGGAGTTACTGAATGCCGCACTGAAGAAGGTTTCATCGAAAGAGAAACACTGATTGCTTATATTAATAAATATATTCACTTAGGCGCTCAGGATATTGTTAATAATATCTATAAAGATCTCGAAAAACTCCAACACTTTCAATTGCGGGATGATTTTACCTTAATTATTTTAAAAAGAAATGTTTAACTATGTAAGCCTGTGGGTAAATTTAAAAAGCAATTGAATGCAAAGAGGTGGGTCATTGATGAATATTGTAATAGATGTTAAAGAAACAGAAGATTTTACGGAAATTAAAGTAGTCGGTGAAATTGACGCTTATACAGCCCCAAAGCTCCGCGAAACGCTTTTTCCTATTTCAGAGAAGGCCGGAGTGAAGATGGTTGTGAATTTATCTGAAGTATCTTATATGGACAGTACCGGGCTAGGTGTGTTTGTAGGTGTCTTTAAAAACGTCCGAGCCCAAGGTGGAGAATTTAAGCTGGTTGGACTATCTGAACGCTTGCAAAGGCTGTTCGAAATCACCGGACTAGCTGACATTATTGATATTAACAGCCAGATAGAGGGTGGAGTACAATGACACAACCGTTTGACTACATTGAAATGAA
Organism: Mesobacillus harenae; assembly: GCF_013343715.1. Lineage (GTDB taxonomy): Bacteria > Bacillota > Bacilli > Bacillales > Cytobacillaceae > Mesobacillus_A > Mesobacillus_A harenae. Next base: position 6,832 of record NZ_JABUNR010000031.1, on the reverse strand, counting down.
AATCCCGGCCAAACCGGAGTTTGTTGGAGTGATTCGTCTGACTCTATCTGGGATTGCCAGCAGAATGGGTTTTTCTTATGACGAAATTGAAGACCTGAAGATTGCTACTAGCGAAGCTTGTACGAACGCTGTGCAGCATGCCTATAATATGAATGAACAAGGTGAAGTTGTTATTGGGTTCGGTTTGTATCAAAATCGTCTAGAAGTAATGGTAGCAGACAGTGGGCAGAGTTTTGATTTTAACTCGGCGCGCCAAGGTATAGGACCTTACGACCAGAATGATTCTGTGGAATTCTTACGTGAAGGAGGATTAGGGCTCTATCTGATCGAAACATTGATGGACGAAGTTAGAATTCATCATAAAGAAGGGGTTACCGTCTTTATGACGAAGTACCGAGAAGGAGAGCAGGTGGAGAGAGATGCAGAGACAATCTCAACCTAATCAAAAAACAAAGGAAGAAATCAACGATTTAATCAGAGCCTACCAACTTCACGAAGATGAATCTGCCCAGAATGAGCTGGTCCTCAATTATAAAAATCTAGTTGAAACAATTGCAAGGAAATATTCAAAAGGTCGTTCTTTCCATGAGGATATTGCCCAGGTCGGCATGCTTGGCTTGCTAGGAGCTATTCGAAGATATGATGAATCTTTTGGCAAAAGCTTTGAGGCGTTTGCTGTACCAACGATTATCGGAGAGATTAAACGCTTCTTAAGGGACAAGACATGGAGTGTCCACGTTCCTCGCAGAATAAAAGAATTAGGTCCCAAAATAAAAACAACTGTAGAAGATCTGACGACCCAGCTTCATAGATCCCCAAGAGTGGAAGAAATCGCCGAGGCTCTTGAAGTATCCGAAGAAGAGCTCTTAGAGGCGATGGAAATGGGGAAAAGCTACCAGGCTTTATCTGTTGACCATTCTATCGAAGCTGATTCAGATGGCGGTACAGTTACGTTGCTTGACATCGTTGGAAATATTGATGACGGCTACGAAAAAATCAATCAAAGGCTTGTTCTTGAGAAAGTCCTGCACGTTTTATCTGAACGTGAAAAAATGATCATTCAGTATACATTTCTGGAGAATCTTAGTCAAAAAGAAGCAGGGGACAAACTCGGTATTTCTCAAATGCATGTCTCTCGCCTGCAACGCAGAGCCATTAAGAAACTTCAAGAAGCCATACATGCAGAGACGAATAACTCGGAGTGTATTACATGATCTACGAAGTTAAAGACAAGCTAGAGTTATTTGCCCACCAGACAACCAAAGAAGGAAAAACGGAGTGCGGAGACAGTTACTTTTATACTACGACAGAAGAGTACTTCGTTTGTGTGTTAGCAGATGGGCTTGGCAGCGGGCAATTTGCTCATGAAGCCTCCGCAGCAGTGGTTTCTGTGGTTGAGGACAACCATCATGAAGATGTGGAAACACTTATGAAACGCTGCAATAATAACCTCGTTCAGAAACGGGGTGCAGCGGTCTCAATATTTAAGGTGTATTTTAAAACGAGAGAATTTGTATATAGTTGTGTTGGGAATATCCGTTTCTTTCTATATTCCAATGGTGGAAAGCTTACGTACCCACTTCCTGTTACAGGTTATTTATCTGGAAGGCCGCAGGTTTTCCACACGCAACGGTTTGTCTTTGAACCTGATTCTAAATTTTTGATATACTCGGATGGATTTGACATTCATGGAGTTAAATCGCTCCTAAAGAGTTATCTCCCTGTCGAGTCGATTGGCGAAGAAATCAAAAGGCTTTATCAAAATTCAATGGATGATGCAACTTTTATCGTGGGAAGCTTACTCTAACAGAGAAGTTTCTTTTTTTTTGGATGTTACCAGTTGAAATGTGCCGTTAATATTCGATTTTGGTACACTAGTAGAAGGACTGATGACAATTAGCTTTAGAAACTGTCCAGCTACGAGCGCATTAGACTTTTAAAAAATTAATTGGCGTTCTGTACTTTTTTAAAAATTGGAGGATTGTCTTTTGAAACAAGCAGCTGAAAATCAAGAGCTTCATTTTAAGAACATTAGTGTGGAACAATCCGTTTCGGCCAAACAGGTAAAAAGTGTTATTAAATTGCTTGATGAAGGTAACACTGTACCATTTATTGCCCGTTACCGTAAGGAACAGACTGGAGCTCTGGACGAAGTTCAAATAAAAAACATAATGGAAAGATGGCAGTACATACAAAACCTCGAACAACGAAAAGAGGAAGTAATCAGGCTAATTGGAGAACAAGGGAAACTAACTGAAGAGATAAAGACCAATATAGAAAAGTCTTTGAAACTTCAGGAAGTGGAGGATCTATACCGTCCCTTTAAGCAAAAACGGCGCACTAAAGCAACCGTTGCTAAGGAAAAAGGACTTGAGCCGCTTGCGCTATGGCTGTTGGGGCTTCCTGTTCAGGGGGATCTGAACAAAAAGGCAGCTGAATTTATAAATGAGGAAAAGGAAGTTCTCTCAGCTGAGGATGCGCTTTCTGGCGCGAAAGATATTATCGCAGAAATGGTATCTGACGATGCTGAAAGCCGTAAATGGATTAGACGGGAAACTTTTAAAACAGGAATGATTGAATCGACAGTAAAAGACGAGGAAAAAGATGAGAAAAAGGTCTTTGAAATGTACTTTACTTATTCTGAACCAATCAGTAAAATTGTTCCGCACCGTACTCTTGCATTGAACAGGGGAGAAAAGGAAGACATCCTAAGAGTTTCTGTGAAGCCCGATGTTGATAAGGTTATGAGATTCCTCAATAACAGATGGATTAAAACTGAGCGGTCTACAGCTTCGAAGCATGTGTATGAAGCGGTAGAAGATGGTTATAAGCGCCTCATTCAACCGTCGATTGAGCGTGAAATTAGAAATGAATTAACCGAAAAGGCCGAGGAACAAGCGATCCACATTTTCTCCGAAAATCTAAGAAACCTTTTACTGCAGCCTCCGTTAAAGGGAAAAGTTGTTTTAGGAGTTGACCCAGCATATCGAACTGGCTGTAAGCTGGCTGTCGTAAATGAAATTGGAAGAGTGCTTGAAATTGGAGTCATTTACCCCCACCCGCCTGCAGCCAAAAGGCATGAAGCTAGGGAAAAGATCATCCGTTTTCTGAAAGATTATAATGTTGAAATGGTGGCCATCGGAAACGGGACGGCGTCGAGAGAAACAGAACAATTCGTGGCGGATATTTTAAAGGAATTAGACAAAGAAATCTTTTACCTAATTGTAAATGAAGCGGGTGCAAGTGTTTACTCAGCCTCTGATGTTGCTCGTGAAGAGTTCCCTGATTATCAGGTTGAGGAAAGGAGTGCTGTTTCAATTGCCAGGCGGCTGCAAGATCCGCTCTCTGAGCTTGTAAAAATTGACCCTAAATCTGTCGGTGTGGGCCAATATCAACACGATGTCGGTCAAAAAAAGCTTTCTGAGTCCCTAACATTCGTAGTTGAGACAGCAGTTAACCAGGTTGGGGTAAATGTCAACACAGCTTCATCTTCGCTTCTTCAATATGTTTCGGGCCTTTCTAAAGCGGTGGCAAGCAATATTGTTAAAAAGAGAGAAGAAGAAGGGAAATTCACCAATCGAAAGCAATTAAAGAAAATACCAAGGCTCGGAGCCAAAACATATGAACAGGCGATCGGCTTTTTGAGAATTAATGATGGTGCTGAGCCGCTAGATCGGACCGGAATACACCCGGAAAGCTACAATGAAGTTGGTCAGCTTTTATCCAGTCTAGGGTTTGGAAAGAAAGATTTAGGTTCTGCAGAGCTTAGAGAAGTACTTTCTAAGATAAATATTAGTCAAACAGCAACAGATCTACAAATTGGCGAGCTCACGTTAAAAGATATTATAGACGCCCTAATGAGGCCTGAGAGAGATCCTCGTGACGAGATGGCAGCACCTTTATTGAAAAAGGATGTTTTGAAGCTTGAAGATCTAAAAGAAGGTATGGAACTTCAGGGGACCGTCCGTAATGTAGTGGATTTTGGAGCATTTGTAGATATAGGTGTTAAACAGGATGGTCTTGTCCACATTTCGAAGCTAAGCAATAAGTTTGTGAAACACCCTTTCGATGTGGTTTCAGTCGGTGATGTTGTTACCGTATGGGTGGATAGCGTAGATGTTAAAAAGGGCAGAGTTTCTCTAACAATGCTTCTTGATAAGGGTTAAAAATTAAGAACAGATATAAGATGCCTAGCCATTTCGCTTTAGGCAGGCATCTTAAGTTAGGTTTCTAGACAGCTATGAGTATGTTCAGCAGCGTGGATGCTGGTAACTATCATTCACTGTGTTATTCTAAACGCAGTGTTTCTTTCTGTAAAAATACCAGCATTGATTGAGCATTCTGATCTGATGGCTGTTTTTTTCGTAAAAGGCTCGTTTCATTTGATTCTGAAACCAGATTGGCATTTATATCCCCCCATGTAACTTTTTTCGTATAAAAGGTATAGATACTATATGCTATAATGGGTTGTCATGTTCACTATCTAATCGGGCGGTACAAACTGATGACTAATGAAGAATTACAGGTTTTAGTTGAGGATCTTTCCTTGAAGTATTTTAAAAAGCCGTTCAGGCACATTGCCTTCTTTAATCCTAGGCTCCGGACAACCGGAGGAAGGTATATGTTAAACAGCCATAACATTGAAATAAATAAATTGTATTTCGCGGAGTTAGGGATAGATGAGCTGGTTGGCATTATCAAGCACGAATTATGCCATTATCATTTACACCTAGAAGGGAAAGGGTATAAGCATCGGGACCGTGATTTTAGAAATTTGCTTAAACATGTAGACGCCCCCCGCTTCTGCTCTGTACTTCCTGGCGCCAAGAAAAAAAGAGAAAGTAGATTAGTTCGAGCTTATAGATGCAGCAATTGTGGTTTGATATACAAACGGAAAAGAAGAATAGACACTTCTAAGTATGTTTGTGGCAAATGCCGCGGCAAACTAGTTGAAGAGAAGTGTTGACTGGTTACTAAAGCTGTGTTAAGGTAGTTAACCAGCTATTAGTTGGTTAACACACTTCAAAAAAAGATCTTGACTTTCATTTAACACGTTCTTATAATATAAAGAGTCGATAAGGCGGGTGCGTTATTCCAGAGGTACTCACTGGCAGGGCAGCTCGCAAATATTCTTGGACAGATTAAGACTTCACCCTAACAACAATGCGAAGGTGAAGAGATCGACGAACGATAGTTAATATTATTCCGCAGTAGCTCAGTGGTAGAGCATTCGGCTGTTAACCGAACGGTCGTAGGTTCGAGTCCTACCTGCGGAGCCAACGGGGAAGTACTCAAGTGGCTGAAGAGGCGCCCCTGCTAAGGGTGTAGGTCGCGTAAGCGGCGCGAGGGTTCAAATCCCTCCTTCTCCGCCAGATGGTTTTTCTTTTCTTTTAATGGCCCCTTGGTCAAGCGGTTAAGACACCGCCCTTTCACGGCGGTAACACGGGTTCGAATCCCGTAGGGGTCACTTTATTTTTAGATTAAAATTAATTTCATGTGGTCCCGTGGTGTAGCGGTTAACATGCCTGCCTGTCACGCAGGAGATCGCGGGTTCGATTCCCGTCGGGACCGCCATTTTTTACCGGTATATTGAACTATTATAGATGGGCTATAGCCAAGCGGTAAGGCAACGGACTTTGACTCCGTCATGCGCAGGTTCAAATCCTGCTAGCCCAGCCATTTTTTAATGCTTATGTGATCGTGATATTGAAAACCTCACGAAGTCCTTACTTTAGGATGCTGAATATTAAGCGAGCCATTAGCTCAGTTGGTAGAGCATCTGACTTTTAATCAGAGGGTCGAAGGTTCGAATCCTTCATGGCTCACCATTTCTAATAACTTGTATGCGGGTGTGGCGGAATTGGCAGACGCACCAGACTTAGGATCTGGCGCCGCAAGGCGTGGGGGTTCGACTCCCTTCACCCGCACCATTTATTGCCAGTTGAAATTACAACTTAGATTTGTTAAGATATATATCTGCTCTAATAAAAATGCGGTCGTGGCGGAATGGCAGACGCGCTAGGTTGAGGGCCTAGTGGGGGCAACCCCGTGGAGGTTCAAGTCCTCTCGGCCGCACCAAACAAGATGTTGACATATCGATCTATATTTGTTAACATATAAGAGTTGCTTTATTAATTAAGCGCCCGTAGCTCAATTGGATAGAGCATCTGACTACGAATCAGAAGGTTGTAGGTTCGAATCCCGCCGGGCGCGCCATTTATCGGGAAGTAGCTCAGCTTGGTAGAGCACTTGGTTTGGGACCAAGGGGTCGCAGGTTCGAATCCTGTCTTCCCGACCATCCGAAACTTACAATATTATATGCGGGTGTAGTTTAGTGGTAAAACCTCAGCCTTCCAAGCTGATGATGAGGGTTCGATTCCCTTCACCCGCTCCAATAATTAGTTGTTCTTTGAAAACTAAACAAACAAGCGTCAACAAACAATATTTATAGTGACTTCATTTATGAAGATCACTAGCCAACGTTTTAAATTATGAGCTAAACTCATACTCTTTTTTGGAGAGTTTGATCCTGGCTCAGGACGAACGCTGGCGGCGTGCCTAATACATGCAAGTCGAGCGGACAGATGGGAGCTTGCTCCCTGAAGTCAGCGGCGGACGGGTGAGTAACACGTGGGCAACCTGCCTGTAAGACTGGGATAACTTCGGGAAACCGGAGCTAATACCGGATAATTCTTTTCCTTTCATGAGGAAAAGCTGAAAGACGGTTTCGGCTGTCACTTACAGATGGGCCCGCGGCGCATTAGCTAGTTGGTGAGGTAACGGCTCACCAAGGCGACGATGCGTAGCCGACCTGAGAGGGTGATCGGCCACA
>NZ_JABUNR010000030.1 GCF_013343715.1 Mesobacillus harenae | reverse complement strand
ATAAATTCTTCCCCATGATACTCCTCCGTCCCCTCAATAATTCTATTGAAACACAAAAAACCCCGTATAAGGGACACTTTTTTATCAGTGTCCGTTATACGGGGTATAGCTCAAAGGTATAAACTTTTGGGCACCCTCTTTTAATTTTTAGGACGGCTGAATAAATGGAAATCAACAGCCCCCATTTCACCCCTAACCAAATTAAAAGAATGTAGACAAACTCGATTTTCATCGAGTTTTTCACATAAACATTTATGAAAGAAACAAGATTGGATATAACTAAAGGAAACAACGAAAGGCGGGTCAAATATGATTGAAATTCCCTCTACGATAGAAGGAAAGCATTTTAGCCTTCACGAGCTTGAGCAATTATTAAAGCCCCGTGGTTATTCAATTGGAGGCAACTGGGATTATGACCATGGAAATTTTGATTATAAAATCGATGACAGAGTGGGCTACCAATTTTTAAGGGTTCCTTTCCATGCGATTGACGGGCAGCTGGATACTCCAAGGTGTACTGTAGAAATGAGCCGTCCCTTTTTGCTCTCCCATAAATATCAGCGCGGGCTCGATGATCATGTTGATATTGACAATCATTCAGCAGCCTTTAATCAGTTTCAGGAGCCTGTTGATAAAGACGCAAGTTTTCCTGATCAATATATAGAAATCGGAAAATCTCTAGTAAAAGAGTTAGAGGGTATCCTTTTACCGCTATAACCTTCATTATTAATGAATAATCACGAGAAGCTTGTCTCCTTGCTGGATGTGAGTTGAGCCTGGGGGATTGACGTTTGTGCTTTCCCCTTTTTTTATGCCAATTAGAAGGGTCCCTTCATCTAAAAGGGTTTCACATGCTTCTCTGAAAGTTTTATCAATTAGCTTTCCTTCTGCATCATTAAAAGTCAGTTGACTACCATTTAAATGATTTAGAAGCTCATGCAGTGAATTAGTCATTCCTTCTGTCTCTATGCTTACAAGCATGACCTCGCTAGAAATTAGATTCGTTTCAATTATTTCGTCAGCACCAGCCCGTTTAGCATTGTTCACTTGCTCATTAGTTAAAACTTCTGCAATGCACCTAATGTCAGGATTTAATCCTTTAACCGCAATGAGAGTCAAAATAGTATTCATATCTGCATGATGTTCATCAAGGCTTTGGTCAGAAGTGATCACGACTTTATCAGCATGCTTTATCTTGGCTTTCAATAAAGTTTTATCGCTTTGTGCTTTTCCTTTTATAAAATGGACATTTTGAAAAGTTAATGGGTTAGTTTCTAGTGATTCATCAATAAGAACAATTTTTCTCTTTGAGTTCGCAAGCACATTCAAAATTTCTCTTGATCGTTCGTTCCAGCCTACGATAATTAAATGGCCGCTGCCTAAATAACCCACCTTCCCCTCAATATAGTCAGACTGCTTTGTAACGGCTGCAGCTGCCAAGCTAATAAAATAGGTAGTAAGGAAGCCTGTACCCGCTAGCAGCAGCAAGATGCCTGTTATTCGTCCAGCTGTGGTCCCAGGAACATAGTCCCCATAACCTACTGTCGAGGCTGTTATGATTGCCCACCAAACTCCTTCAAAAACAGTAGGGAAATTCTCGGGTTCAATTATATGAACGACAACCCCAAAAAAACTGATCACTAAAAATGCAATCATAAAGATCCTTACTAGTAAAGGAAGTCGTAAAATCCTTAAAAATATGTGCTGGTACAAATGATCCACCTTCTCGAGTGTTTTATTTTTCATTATGGACTTAAAGATAAATCCTCATAATTAGGAATGATAATATTTTATTCCCGAAGGTTTTAGAGGGAAACATAGGGAGTATATTCGTTCTCTATTTTGTTTTTTAAAGCCTGTCAGCGGGAATAGACTTACAGAGAAGAAGACGGTAGGTGAGTGAGATTAACGAATTATTTGATGGTAGTTTCTTAAATACCTTGTTAGCAAAAGTATCTATCCAAAATATTGTATTATTCTTGGTGTACTCTGGACTAATTATTGCTTCCAAATGGCTTATTATATGGATGGTAAAAGCAGTGGCAAAGAACAAGCCTGACATAAATGGCCGCGTAATGCCGGTCACTGAGTCATTTCTAAACTGGCTGAGTTTCTACGGGATAATTCTATTGTTTTTATTTACTTTTTCTAAGGAAGAATGGCTTTTTTATACGCTATTTCAGGCTGGGGATGTCAATGTTTCACTGTTTTTGATTGTTGTCGCTATTATGATTGTTTCACTAGCCAGCCGGCTTGTAAAAGTGTTCACGAGTGAGGTTCTCCCTCCAATTTATAATTATTATAATGTTGACAAAGGAATAAGCTATACGATTAACCATTTAATCTATTATAGCGTCATGATTGCTGCTCTTGGCATCAGTCTTACAACCGTGGGGCTAGACTTAACTGCTCTTGGGGCGATACTAGGTGTTTTAGGCATCGGGATTGGCTTTGGGATGCGCAATATAGCCGGTAACTTTATATCAGGCATTATTATTTTATTTGAAAGGCCGATTGAGGTTGGCGAGGTTGTAGAAGTAAATAATAAAATTGGGAAGGTTGAAAATATCAGGCTCAGGTCCACCATTATTCGTACAATTAAAGAAGGAACATTAATTGTACCGAATCAATATTTTATTGAGCAGGTGATTAAAAACCGTACGGAAGCGAGAATGTTATCTTCAGTTACTATCAGTGTTGCTTATGGAATGGATACTGAAAAAGTAGAAACCCTATTGCATGAAGCTGTTAAGAGGGTGGTGGAGGAAAGTCAGGGGAATTTCACAGAGATCCCTCCAGATATTCGGTTTATAGACTTCCGAAACAAGTCATTGGATTTTCTGGTTGAGTTCCAGGTGGCAGATTTTCGTACGAAGGAACTAACTGAAAGCAGGCTGCGTCATGTTATAGCTGAGTTATTTTTCAAGAATGGTATCGAAATGGCCTCTTTTCCGCTTGAACCAGGAAATAAGTAGGAAGGACCAAGCCTTTCCATGGCAGTATAATCAGGCAGAAAGGCTAAAAAATTATCTATGAAACATAGGGATTTGACCAATCCTATTATCCCCCTTTGAATAGACTATCTCAAAGGAGGAGATATTTATGTTTCATAACGCCATGGTTTTCTTAGCCTGCATTCTGGGCGGATTTGCCTTGTTAAGTCTTGGAGGAGTGCCTTTAATAGCAAGCTTTATTCCTTTCTTAAAAGCTGTTGGTGCCATTGCAATTATTGTTTTTGCATTCGCCCTTTTTCTTCTGGGTTTAAAACTACTTTTCAGCCGTAAATGGTCTTAATAAATCTTACCTGTCGATCTTCGGCCACTGAAAAAGTCCTTAAAAGATATGCCTTTGTTAGATTGGCCGGTTGATTTCCACTCGCGGAAAGCGAGTGTCTGGAGTAGAAATCAACAGCCCCGATTAAAAAGCTAAACCAAAAGGACCGGGCGGTTTTTGCCCGGTTTTTCTTATGCCGGGCTGGTATTCTAGGCAGTTTCTACACTCTTTTGCTATTAACTTAGAATTAAGTAAATAATATTCCTCTTTATTTGGCATAGCTAATGGTAATGGGAAAAACTCGTTAATTTACAGAAGTAACAATACAGCGGAGCGATGGGGCGTATTAGATCATGTTTAAAAAGCTGAAAAAAATCTTTGTATCAAACGAGAAGAAACAAGAGGAACCTAACCCTAACAATTCAAAAGAAAAAGAGTTAAAAGAGAGTTCTATAAAACGGCAGGTAGATGCGAATATTTCGCTTTTGAAAGAAATTTATAATGTTCCAGAGAACTTAGATGTAAAATTCCGTAATGTTACTGTGGGTGGTTCAAGTCAAAAGTGCTGTCTAATTTTTATTAGTACAATCTCCAACGTTCCGATGCTTGAGGATAATGTTATCAAGCCTTTGGTGAACAACAAGGAACAGCAGAAGCGAGTACCTCACATCCTTACTGTGTCCAATATCCGTTATGCAGCAGATTTTAAAACAGCACTGCTTGAAATCAATAGAGGTAACGCTATCTTAATTGCTGATGGAGAAGATACTGCTTTTATAATTGAAAGTGCAAATTTCAAAAGCCGAGGAATTGAACAGGTTCAAAACGAGGTTATTGTAAAAGGACCTAAGGAAGCCTTTACTGAAAGTGCCGGCACGAATATCTCTCTATTAAGAAAGAGGCTGAAAAATGAAAATATGGTAGTAGAATCGGTTAAGATTTCGGAACGGTCAGGAAATGAAGTAGCCATGTTGTATGTTAAGAACCTTGCCAATGAACAGCTCATAGGAAAGGTTAGGAATCGGCTTCAAAGCTTAAGTGCTGACGCTATTCAAAACTTGCCATTGCTTGAACAGTACCTGGAGGACAGGAAGATCTCTTTATTTCCGACCATCCTTTACACAGAACGCCCTGACCGGGCTGCATCATTTATCGAAGATGGGCACATTGTCCTGGTAATGGACAACTCTCCAGACAGCTTGATTATGCCAGCGACATTTTGGTCTTTTTTTCATACTCCTGAGGAGCACTATCTCCGTTTTCCGTTTGGGAATTTCACAAGAGCCCTTAGAATTACGGCATTGTTTATTTCCATTTTTGCATCGGCTATCTATGTTGCCATAACAAACTACCACTCGGAAATGATTCCGGCCGATTTACTGCTTGCAATAGCGTCGACAAGAGAACGTGTACCGTTTCCAATTATTGTCGAAATCCTCATGATGGAGATGGCCTTTGAATTGATTAGGGAAGCGGGATTAAGGGTCCCAAGCCCGATCGGTCCAACTATTGGTATTGTCGGTGCTTTAATATTGGGGCAGGCTGCCGTCGAGGCCAACATAATCAGTCCGGTTGTCATTATTGTTGTAGCGCTGGGTGGCCTAACTTCTTTTGCAGTGAGTGATATCAGTCTGAATTTCACGGTGAGGTTAACGAGGTTTTTATTTATTTTGGCTTCAGGTGCATTCGGAATTTATGGTATGACGGCCTTTTTTATTGTAGGTATTTTTTATATGGTCTCGATCTCGTCTTTTGGCGTTCCATATCTTTCCCCAATGTCACCAAAATACAAATCATCTAACGATACAATTTTCAGAAGGCTGTTAGAAAATGAAAAGTTCCGGCCAGGATACTTAAAGCCAAAGGATATAAAGAAAAAAGGTAATGAGGCATAAAGATGGAATCTTCCAATCGAAAAATAGGTATAAGAGAATATATGGCAATTGCATTCCTCACGGTTGGCACTAAGCTTTCTGACGACACTCCTACACTGCTGGTGTCAGAGACACTTACTGCAGGCTGGATAGCTGCACTATTAACAGGAATTATTTCAATAGTTCCGGTTCTGTTGATGATTAAAGTTCTTTCTGTACATAAAGGAAAAAACTTTTATGAGGTGCTTATCTTTTTATTCGGGAAGCTTATAGGAAATCTAATCGCAATGGTCTTACTGCTGATCGCCTTTAGTGCACTTATAATAGACTCGGCGATTTACACAGATATTATTGATACCATGTATTTTACTACGACCCCAGCTATCGTCATCTATGGCGTATTAATGCTTGTATGTACATTCGGAGCAAAAAAGGGGCTGGAACAGATTGGTTCTGTGGCATGGCTGCTTTTGTTTTACATAAAAATCACCCTTTTTATCGTCTTGCTTTATGCGTGGCAGGGGGGAAGGCCGAGTTTCATCTTTCCACTTTGGGGCGGCGGGAAAGGACAAATTATTAAAGCAGGTATTACAAAAGTTTCTCTATTCGCTGACTTTTTGTATTTTGGAATGATTGCTCCATTAGTAACTTCGTTTAAATCCTTTAAAAAAGGGACATGGATAGCTCTAGCCGTTGTAACGATAGAACTAACTGCCGCGGTGATGGCTTATACGATCCTTCTGGACTATACAACATTAAGATTAATTAATTACCCTTTCCACGAAGCAATTCGGAATATTAATATAGGGTTTTTAACAAATGTCGAGATGTTATTTTTCCCATTTTGGCTATTGGCAACGTTTATCCGCTTTTCTTTTTACCTCTATATTGTGACGATGCTTTTCGGTTTCATCTTTAAAATAAAACAATTTAGTTACGTGCTTCCAGTTGTAGCCACTTTGGTCGTTTTTATCGGTATTGCACCTGAAGCGCCCACGTTTACTATCTTTCAATTAAGGGAGACACTCCTTACTATTGTTTCTCCTGTATACATTGGAGTTCCATGCTTAATGTGGATTACTTCCAAAATAAAAGGTGGCACTGAAAATGAAAAAAAGATGGAGAAAAATTAAATTATTATTGGTGTCTGTGACTCTCCTTCTAGCAGGATGCTGGGATCAGCGTGAACTTGAGGAAAGGGCTTATGTCATTGCGATTGGATTGGAAAAGGCAGGAGATAAAGAAGAAGATAAAGGGCAGGTCAAAGTCACGTATCTGATTGCAAACCCTGAGGTTGGTACCCAGGCAAGTGGGGGAGCTAGTGATGAGCCTCCACAAGAAACCCTTACAATACCGGCAAGTGACTTTATTAACTCCAGAAACATTGCCAATGTGGTTATTGGTAAAGAGATTTCTTACGATTTATTAAGAACCATCCTTGTATCAGAGGAGCTGGCACGTGATCAGCATTTTTTAAGACTGATCTATAATGCGAATAAGGATCGGGAAGTGAAACGGTCTACTCAGCTGATCATCTCTAAAGAAAGTGCTTCTGAATACTTTAAAAACAACAAACCAACCCTTGAAACACGTCCTCACAAATTCTACGAGCTGATGTTACAACGAGGGATCGAAACTGGGTTAATTCCCAATTCTGAGATTCGTAGTTTTTTTCGGATTACGGAAGCTGATGCAAGTTTATTCACAGCAGCCTATACATCCTCAGAGCAGAAACCAGACTATGAAAACAGAGATGATGAGTTTATTGCAGGGGAGCTTCCAGTCAGTGGAGAAATTAATAAAACTCAGTTCATTGGCTCAGCTGTTTTTAAGGAAGGACAAATGATCGGGAAGTTAACCGGTGAAGAAACCAGGTTAACAGGCTTGCTTCGCTTAGAGCAGGATGTTACCGATATTCTTACCACTTTGCCTGATCCAGGAGATGGTAAATATCGAATCTCTGTCCGGATTAATAAGTATAAGAAGAATAAGGTGGATATGGACTTAAAAAGTTTTCCTCCTAAAATAAATGTCGTTGTACCGATGAGGATCGAAGTTCTGAGCGATCCATCTTTGACGAATTATGGGGGAAGTGAGAAACAGAGAAATAAACTGAGAAACTTTTTCACAAAGAAATTTGAAGAGAAATTTAACGGTCTTGTGCAAAAGTCTCAGGATGAATTTAAAGGGGATCTGTTTGGCTGGTCGATATATGCTAGGAAGAAGTTTAAAACAATAAAAGAATATAATGACTTTAATTGGATGGAATCCTTTCCGAAAGCAGAGATAGATATAAAGGCTGATATAAGCTTTGGTGAGTTTGGGAGACAGCCCCGGGTCCCTAAAATGTATGAGGTGAAGGATTAAATGGTGATAATAGGCTGGTTAGCCATATTGGCAGTGTTTATTTATACATCAGGTTTTGCCTTGTCGTTATGGAAGGCAAAAAATAAAACTGGTGCGATTGCTGTGTTTATTTTAGCACTCGCTTGCGCAATCGTTCCTTACCTTACTTATTTTAGCGTCTGAAAGAAGGGGTGAAAAGCCTCTTCCTTTTTGTTTGCTTAAATTGAAATTTCAAAATAGTCGCTAATGATGGTACAATTAAATTAAAATCCTTCACTAGAGGTGAAAAAATGAGCCTGTCGGGATATAGCTTCGGAGAAATATTAGAATCATTAAGGGTTTATAAAGGTCTGTCTGTCTCAGAGTTAGCTGACGGTATCTGCTCAGATGAGGAGCTTGTGTCATTTGAACGGGAGGAGAAGTACCCTACTCTCGATCAGCTGTATGCTATTGCGGAACGATTAAAGGTAGAGATAAACTATTTTTTTGATATTGCCTCAACAGGTACGTTTAATTATGCAATAGCAGTCACAGAGTTGGTAAAAAAGTATAAACGGGAAAGAGACTATCAGGCAATCTTTAATATTATTCAGAAAGAAAAAGATAACCCTATTTTTAGGCATTCTTACTTTAAACAGTACCTGTTATGGCACGAAGGTATTTGTATATACTATTTACACCAGGAAAGAAAGAAATCCCTGGAGCTGCTGAACGAATCGATTAATATGTCTAACCCCTCAAGAACCCTCCTTACTGAGAGAGAAATTGAGATTTTAACAAGTATGGCTATTATTGAAAAAGATTCCGGAGAGTTAGAAAGTGCGGTTAATCTGTTTAGAGAGGCTCTAGGCAACCTGGAAAACTTGCCGCATCTAATGGATTCTAGAATAAGGCTTCGGATTCTTTATGGACTTTCACAGGCATTATCAAAACTAAACAAATTCGAGGAATCTCTTCTTTACAGTAATCAGGGAATAAATAACTGTATTCATGACGAGGTTATGTATCTATTTGGTGAGCTACATTATCAATCAGGTTTAAATTATGTTAATCTTGGTGAATTGGAAAATGGCAGAGAGTATCTGGCTAATTCCAAATTTATTTTTAAGCTTCAAAAAAATAATAAATTCATAAAGTTAGTTGAGTATGAAATGGAAAAGTTGTTTAAAAATTGCTAAAATTGAGAAGTGAAGGTTATCTTTACTTTACACAGTTTTATTTACAATTGGGGAGGAAAAAACATGAAAAAGTTAGTCTTGGCAAGTTTACTACTGTTAAGCCTGTTCACCTTTGAGAGTGCTACGGTCGACAAGGTAGATGTTGCTGATTTACCATCGCAGCATTCATTGTTCCTAGCTGATTTACCATCGCAGCATTCGCTATTTTTAGCTGATTTACCATCACAGCATAGTCTTGGAAATGATCTAGCATAATATCTTCTTAAAAAAGCAGGCTGAAGCTTGCTTTTTTTTTATGTTTTAGGAGACCATAAAAGAAAGATAACGGAAATTCTATTAGTAAAAAAGCATGGGGTGATTTAATAATGGACAGTTTAGAGGGGAAAATTATTTCAGGTGATTTTGATAAAGAACATATGGAATTCTCCATTCAGAAGATAAAAGAGTTTGAAACCCAGTCAGTCGTTCGTGAAACCCAGTTAAATAGCTTGTATCAGTACTTAAAAAAACATGAAGATGAACAGGAAGGTCAGATTATAACTTTGTATGATCAAATGCCAGTAAGATTGTCTATAGATGAAGTGAAACAGTTTTTAGAGGATCTTGAAAAGATTAAGGATTTTTTTCATTAATAAGGCGAAAGAAAAAGGTTTCGGAGGGTAACCCTTCGAAACCTTTTTCTGGTAATTAGTTCATTATTTTTAAATTTTTACTTTGGATAGCTCCTTGGGAACCGTGGCAACTTTCATAACGTTCTTGCAGTTCTTTAGTTGTTAGATCGGGATGCATCTCCTTCATGTGAGCTCTCGCCTGCCCAATATTCTTGTACCCCTCGCAAATATCATCAGCAAATACAGCTGTTCCGGTCCCTAAAATAAATGCAGTGCTAAGAAGGGCTATAACCGTTTTTTTCAAGATCACCAACTCCTTTTTAAAATCTAGGTCTATTCTAACAATGGAATTAGCATATTTTATGCAGATAGAATGACAGAAAAATGACAGACTTTTTATATAATTTTGTAGATATACAAATGAAAATCATGTATTTTAGATAATGATGTCTTAAGGGGGGAAATCATGCTTCAGCTTTTGTTTGTGCTTCCAGATCAATACTTTTTGGCTATTATTGTCAGCTTGATACTAAATAGTGTCATAGCAATAGCTGGAGTTATCCCCAGTGCATTCATTACAGCCGCAAATATTGTTTATTTTGGCCTCGTGCCAGGTATTCTTGTTTCCATAGCAGGCGAAGCCCTTGGGGCAATCATCAGCTTTTATATTTACAGAAAAGGTACCGATAAGCTTGCGAAAACCTTTACTCATAAGCCGGGGCGGCTGTTAACGAGGCTGAAAAAAACGAAAGGAACCGAAGCAGTGCTGCTCGTGTTGGCTCTAAGAGTTTTCCCATTTGTACCATCTGGGCTGGTCACGTTAACAGCAGCATTCAGCCAAATGAACGGGACATTATTTGCCTTTGCAAGTACGGTTGGAAAGGTTCCAGCGCTTTTAATTGAAGCGTATTCAATCTATGCAGTAATGGAATTAAGCTTTAAAGCCCAGATCTCACTTGTGGCAGCAGCCTTGTTTTTACTTGGTCTCTACTATTTGATAACGAGAAAAAAAAAGTTATAAGCCTTAATATAAATAAGCAGGGGAGCTTCCCTGCTTTAGGCGCACACTCTATTTTTTCCGGAGCTTTTTGCTTTATATAAGGCCAAGTCAGCCTTCGCAACTAACTCAGTGGGTGTTTTTATTCCCGGGCTATATGCAATGCCAATTGAAACGGTAATATGTTCCTGAACATCTCCGGGCATTAGAAAAGTACAGGTTTCCACGTTTTTTCGAATGTTTTCAGCGATCTGAATAGCAGTCTCTGAATGGGAGTGGGGGAGTAATACTGAAAATTCTTCGCCCCCGTTTCTGAATACCTTATCTTCTGCACTGGTTACCTCCATTAACACTTTCCCGATCCCTCGTAAGATTTCATCTCCCGCAGGGTGACCATATGTATCGTTTATTTTTTTAAAATTGTCAATATCAATAAACAGCAGTGAGCATTCCTTCCTTTTGTCTAAATCACTTACCACATAATTGGCTAGTATGCTATTGAACTGCCGGACATTTTGGAGGCCAGTTAAATAATCATACTGGGCCTGCTGTTTTAAGTTATAATGGGTTCTATTTGAAACGGTTATATAGTTGCTTATATACATTGCCAATAATCCGCCGATCAGCGATAGCGGTACATAAAATACCAAAACCTTTTCATAAAAATCTACTTCCCTGTCATAGTGGGTCAGAATGTAGAAAAAGTTAGCAGTCAGTATAATTGTACTCACTATTGTCATTACAATTGCTTTTTTTGCATCCGTCCATTTAAACGATGACACAGCGCCTGTTAAAAATGTAATAATGAAAATCGTAATAGCGGCAGCGATAGCAGACGGTCCAATGCCGAAAAAAATGATGCGGCTGGCAGCTATAATTAAGGCTGTAAGAGCGAGTGCGATCCAGCCCCCATAAAGCCCTGATAGGATAATGGCTACTTGGCGGAGATCCAAGAGAATATTATCTGCTAGCTTTATACTAAAGTGCATTAAAAATGCACCAAGAATACCTGCAGATAGTCCTAACAATACTTTTTGACTAGTTGAGTTGAAAAAGGGATTCTTCCTAAAGATCGTTCCCCCTATAAATAAAAAAGCCACAACAATACACATATGTATGAATGTTTCTCTTAGCATCTCTTCACCTTTTTTTGGAGGATATCAACCTTAATATAATATCAAAAAATGTAATTTTTTGTCTATAAAGGGACTGGATTTTTAATTTTGTTCCTCAAATTTTAAACGAGTGACGTCTGATTCCTTACTGTTTACTGTAGAAATGTAAACCGAGGCTCAGTCTCGTTCGAATAGTTACTGGTTCATGTATAAAGGCTCATTGTTTTCAAACAATATAGAGAAAGGCCAAGAATGGAGGGGACCATGAAACGGATCCATCGCAATACCTACCCCTTTTTATTGTTATTTATCTTCCATGCGTCTCTGCTAGCTTTTGCTTTTTATAAAAAGCCAGAAAAGAAAAGCTTGCTTGCATTGTTGTTCTCCAATATTGGATTTGCTTATATATTTGAATATATTGTCCTAAACCTCTTTCAGGCCTACAGATATTATCCTAAAGTTTTAAAAGATCGACAATTGGATAATCTATTTGGAGCCATTTTATCACAGGCGATTTTTGTTCCATTTACCTCTACCTTCCTAACTGCTTTTAAAGCAGGATGGAAGACGAAACTTCTGTTTGGGTTGTTTTTTACTCTTGTAGAACAGCTTTTTCAGAAGATAGGGGTATATAAGCAGAACTGGTGGAAGACAATATTCACTTTTATTTTGTTGCCTATATATTTTGTAATTAGTGACAAATGGTATGACCATTTAAAAAATGGAACAAGGTTTGTTCTTTTTTCTTCTCTATATTTATGTATTTTAGTAACAGGAACCACTCTGCACTATGCTGGGGCCGTCCTTGGGTATTTTAGATTTGGCCTAGGGTCCATCCATTCCTGGAGGGAACACTTTTTAATTACTCCGATCTATGCAATTCTTCAAGCCTTTATAACAATCTGGACAGTCATAAAGGGGGGGTGGAGGCTAAAGGTTATTCAAATTCTGCTTTCATCTATGATTGACCTGATCCTAAATAAATTTAAGTTAGTAAAGAAAAATTTTGCTTTTCCCTTTCAAAATGTGTTTTTACATATTTTGATGTTGTATGTATCTAGTCTCTTTAAAGATCTCGTTATACGGCCAAAATAAACTATAGTAAGGGGTATTATCAATATGAAAGAAAAAGAGCCTCTCTTTCAAAGTGGTGAAACAGCCGATAAGCAAACAAAAGGCTTGTATGGGCTAGACCCGGAAACAAGCCTTCAATCTGTAAACTTTGCTGCAACAGAGAACGCCTATTTAAATGAGCATTATCAAGAGGAATCCAAGGAAGAGGAATAATATCAAAATCAAGCCGGATGCTGTTCATTCGTTTTGTTTATTTTGCAAGCTTAAGCATGGTTGTTAATAGTTACTAACATTGCCGCCTTCCCCCAGGGGAGCTATTGAGCCTGGATAACGTTATATATGGCAAGGAGCGAAACCGAAATGTTATAATGAGAAGATGTAATTATTAGAAATTTCTTAAGATTTTAAGGCGAAACAGGAGGAGAAATTATTTGAAAATAGGTTTGGTGCGTCATTTTCGAGTGAAACGAGGCTATCCTTCAAAGCAGTGGCTGACAAAGGAAGAATTAATGACCTGGGCAGATGAGTATGAAGTATCCGATATAGAGGAAAGTCCGATTGATTTAGGAGGGATTGAGTGGTCTCAATGCTTCTCCAGTGATATTTCCCGGGCAGTTAAAACAGCGGCTAAGTTTCATGAAGGTCCTATAATACAAAGGGAGGAACTTCGTGAGGTAAAAATGTATCCTTTTTTTAATAGAAACATAAAGCTTCCCTTCATGGGGTGGGCAATTCTAGGCAGGGCCGGGTGGCTGTTAAGCCATAAATCCCAGCTTGAAAGTAAAGAAGCAGTGCAGCAGAGGGTTCAAAAAGTGATAGACGATATTCTGGTTAAAGGGGAAGAAAATGTTCTAATAGTCAGCCATGGCGCGGTAATGGTTGTTATGAGAAAGGAACTAATAAAAAGGGGCTTCATGGGGCCTAAGCTTAACACCCCTAAAAATGCGAAGCTGTATGTTTTTGAAAAATAATATTTTATACCCATCCAGTCATTTTTAATAAAATGTGTCGAAAAATGCTGTCGTAAGATATCTGAATATTTTAATTCTTTTTAGTTGATTGCTAGATTTTAATAGTGTTAACATTGCGTATGTAAGCGTTATCAATTTTAGGCGTTTGCAAGGGTCGATAAGTTTTACATAAAACTTGATTAGGAGGAAACTCATGACTCAGTTAGCGATTAGTTTAAAGGAAAAGGTGGAAAGGTTTCTGGCTGGCAAGAAAAAACTGTTTATTGACGGACAGTTCGTAGAAAGCACCTCACAAAAAACATTTGAAACCTATAACCCAGCTACAGGGGAAGTTTTGGCAACTGTTTATGAAGGTGGCCCAGAAGATATTGACCGGGCTGTAAAGGCGGCGAGAAAGGCCTTTGATGAAGGCCCATGGTCAAAAATGGGTACAGCTGAACGAAGCCGTTTAATGTATAAATTAGCAGATTTAATGGAACGAAACAGCGAGGAGCTTGCCCAGCTCGAGACTCTTGATAATGGTAAGCCAATTCGTGAAACAACACATGCAGATATCCCGCTGGCAGTTGAGCATATGCGTTACTATGCGGGCTGGTCTACTAAAATTGTAGGGCAAACAATTCCCGTTAACGGACCATATTTCAATTATACCCGGCATGAAGCAGTAGGAGTGGTTGGACAGATTATCCCGTGGAACTTCCCATTGCTAATGGCGATGTGGAAGCTTGGGGCTGCCCTTGCAACAGGCTGTACCATTGTTTTAAAACCGGCTGAACAGACGCCTCTGTCTGCTTTGTACTTAGCTGAACTAATGGAAGAGGCAGGATTCCCGGCAGGTGTCGTAAATATAGTGCCTGGATTTGGTGAAACTGCTGGACAGCCGCTCGTCGATCACCCGCTTGTGGATAAGATTGCTTTCACTGGTTCTACAGATGTTGGAAAACTTATCATGGAGAGAGCCTCTAAGACGCTTAAGCGTGTAACTTTGGAGCTTGGCGGAAAATCTCCTAATATCATTTTGCCGGATGCAGACCTTACAAAAGCGATTCCTGGTGCTTTGAATGGTGTTATGTTCAACCAAGGGCAGGTTTGCTGTGCAGGATCCCGTGTCTTTATTCAAAAAAAGCAGTTTGATAATGTAGTAGCAGATATGGCAGATCATGCCCGAAAAATTAAACAAGGTGCTGGAATCCATGCTGACACGCAAATCGGGCCGCTGGTATCAACGGAGCAGCAAAAACGTGTTCTCGGTTATATTGAAAAAGGTGTTAGTGAAGGGGCTGAGCTCGTTGTTGGCGGAGAAAATCCGTTCGAGCAAGGTTATTTCGTATCACCAACAATCTTCGCTGATGTTCGTGATGAAATGACGATCGCTAAAGAAGAGATTTTCGGTCCGGTCATTTCAGCAATGCCGTATGATGATTTAGATGAGCTCGTCGACCGGGCTAATAGCAGCCAGTATGGCCTGGCAGCAGGTGTCTGGACAAAGGATGTAACCAAAGCCCATTATATTGCTAATCGTCTGCGTGCAGGAACAGTTTGGGTAAACTGCTATAATGCCTTTGACGCTGCATCTCCTTTTGGAGGGTATAAGCAATCTGGCATGGGACGCGAAATGGGATCCTACGCATTAAACAACTATACAGAAGTAAAAAGTGTCTGGATCGGCATGTCTTAATAAAATATACTAGAAAGCGGGTACCGGATTTTTGAGCTATACCCCGTATAACGGACACTGATAAAAAAGTGTCCCTTATACGGGGTTTTTTGTGTTTCAATAGAATTATTGAGGGGACGGAGGAGTATCATGGGGAAGAATTTATATACCGATTTTCAGATAAAAGAACT
>NZ_JABUNR010000003.1 GCF_013343715.1 Mesobacillus harenae | reverse complement strand
AAGTTCTTTTATCTGAAAATCGGTATATAAATTCTTCCCCATGATACTCCTCCGTCCCCTCAATAATTCTATTGAAACACAAAAAACCCCGTATAAGGGACACTTTTTTATCAGTGTCCGTTATACGGGGTATAGCTCAAAGGTATAAACTTTTGGGCACCCTCTTAATTTTTTTGGAAAGCTTGTAAAAATGGTCCGTTTTTTTCCGTTCCAGGCGCTTCGCTTTCCGCGGGGCTGGCGCTGAGCCTCCTCGCCGCCGTTGGCGTCTGCGGGGTCTCATCTGTCCAGCTGATCCCGCAGGACATTGATTGGGCATCCTCGAATTTGCCCACGCACGAAGGAAATGCGATAGCACAAGGAAGGCATCCGTGAATTTACATCACACGAAATTATGCGATAGCATAATGAGGAATTTCGAGGAGTCTTCGCGCCTTCCTCCAATCAACTTAGGTTTCTAAATTTATTTTTTATCGCAAAATAAAAATAAAAACAAGAAAAAATGTGTACCATAGGCCCAAAATCAACAACCACGTTCCTTTAAATAAATTGGAATGGATCTGTATTTAACTCTGATGGAAATACTTCCACATCATAATGTTTATCCTTGCACATTGAGCCTAAAACCTGGGCAACACCCTTTTTCATGATCTTTTCAACATTGTGTCCTGGATCAACCATATTCAGGCCTAGCATCATCGCATCATGAGCAGTATGGTAATAGATATCGCCTGTGACGTATACGTCTGCCCCTTGAAAAGCCGCTTGAGAAAAATACTTATTTCCATCTCCCCCCAGCACAGCAACCTTTCTGATTTTAGTATTTATGTCTCCAACAACTCTAACTCTTTCAACCTCAAGTGTTTTTTTGATATGATCACAAAAATCTTTTAGGGACATCTCTTCAATATAACCGATCTTTCCCAAACCAAGCTCTTCTCCTGAGTTCTCTAATTTGTACAAATCATAAGCTGCTTCTTCATATGGATGTGCTTTTATCATTGCATTGATAACCTGTCTTTCAATACTGGCAGGATAAATCGTTTCAATTTTCGTCTCTTTAACTGTTTCAAGGCTTCCCTGTTTCCCGATATGGGGATTGGTGCCTTCACCTGGAAGAAACCGACCTGCCCCTTCGCTTGAGAAAGAACAATGGCTGTAGTCCCCTATCGAGCCTGCCCCTGCCTTTCCAAGCGCCTCCCTGACTTCTGCTGCATTTTCTTCAGGAACAAAAACAACCAATTTTTTTAAGGTTTCCTTGTAAGTCGGTACAAGAACCTGTTGGTTTTTTAATCCAATTGCATCTGCAAGAAGGTCATTTACTCCGCCTTTAGCAACGTCTAAATTCGTATGAGCTGCGTAAACAGCAATATCATGTTTGATCAATTTCTTAATGATCTGCCCGGAAGGTGAAGCTGTGTCGATTTTTTTCAATGGACGGAAAATGGGAGGATGATGGGCGATAATTAACTGAGCTCCCTTTTCAATTGCCTCATCAACAACTTCTTCTACCACATCTAGAGCAATCATTACTTTTTGAACGGGTCCATTCAGCGCCCCAATTTGAAGTCCTATTTTATCTCCCTCCACTGCTAATGCTTTTGGAGAAAACGTTTCAAATAGCTGGATTACTTGGTGGCCATTTACTGATTTCACTTTCCTAAAACCTCCTTTGCCATGCTGATCTTTTTAATGAGTTCCTCTTTTTTCAATAAAGTACTCTCACTTTCTTCAGCTTCATCAAGCTTGCTAAGAATTCTTTGCCAGTTTTTTAATTCTGATTCCCACTTCTTTAGAAAGGCTGTATTCTTTTGCTTTAATAAATATGGCCCAAACAATATCTCTTTCTCCGGGTTCTCCTGATATGGGCTGGCGGGATCGCCTTTTATTGCAGACAGTATTTCATATATTTTACCGTCTTCCTCTAAAATTTCTTCTTGGACCAACTCCCAGCCATTTTCCAAAAGCCAGTTACGGACAGCAAACGCGCCAACATTGGGCTGTAAAATGAGCTTCTGTACAGAAACTAACTTTTCTTTTCCAGCTTCTAATATTTGTGAAATGAGAGTGCCTCCCATTCCGGCAATTGTAATTGTCTCAACTTCACCTGGTTGAATGACCTCTAAGCCATTACCTTTTCTGACTTGAATTTTATCGGTCAGCCCTTCAGTTTTTACCTGTTTTAAGGCAGATAGAAACGGCCCTTCGGCTACTTCTCCTGCAATTGCAAAAGGCACTGTCCCTTTTTTTACCGTATAGCAAGGCAAATAGGCATGATCCGAACCAATATCTGCAATTTTCGAACCATAGGGGATTAAACTGGCCACCATCGCCAGACGTTTTGATAATTTATCTGTATTCATTTAGTCACCTCTTATTGAACTCCTCTAAGTATAAGAAAAGTCCTTTGCATATGCAAAGGACTTACTGATATTTCTAACTATCTTTATTTAAGACCAGCAAGCCATTCAGCCATAAGATCTTCCTTGCCTGGAACTAATCCTCCTGGCATGCCTGTTCCTTGACCATTAACCAGAATTTCCTTTAGCTCTTCCTGAGACAATCTGCTTCCTACATCGTCCAGTTTAGGCCCGAAACCACCTTCATACTGGTTCCCGTGGCAGCTTGCACACGTTTGCTGATAAATTTCTTCAGGATTATCAGACGCCACTTCTTCAGTTGCTTCTGTTCCGCCTTCTTCCTGCTCAGCGATTTCTTTAGCATCACCCAAGCCTTTGAAAGACAGCAAGAACATAAGTCCTATTCCGAATACCATAATAAGCACAAATGGAATGATCGGATTACGATTCATACTAAACCCTCCTTTTATGTAAGAACATTATTCCTAAGAATATTTTACAATCCATTATCATTTTACTTGAAAAATGTTTTTAGGAAAAGCAAAATAGCAAAATTTATCACACTTGTTCATAAATCCGACAAAAAAACTTCATCAAAGATGAAGTTTTTGGTGGTATTTATCTATTTTAGACCTAACATCCTATTTGCCTTGCGATAACCATTCTCTGTATTTCGGAAGTGCCTTCCCCTATTTCAAGCAGCTTTCCATCCCTCATATACCGTTCAACATGGAATTCTTTCATGTATCCGTAGCCCCCATGAATCTGAACAGCTTGGTTAGTTACTCTGTTACAAACTTCCGAGGCATACAGCTTACACATAGATGCCTCCTTCGTGAATACTCTGCCTTGGTCTTTGAGCCATGCGGCTTTAAACACCATAGTTCGGGCAAGTTCTATTTCCATAGCCATGTCCGCTAGTTTAAATTGAATAGCTTGAAACTTCGATAAAGACTGCCCAAATTGCTTTCTTCCTTGAGCATATTGAAGGGCTTTCTCATAGGCGGCCTGTGCAATGCCGACAGCCATGGCACCGATTCCAATTCTTCCCCCATCAAGGGTTATTAAAAATTGCTTAAAGCCATCTCCCCTTTTTCCGAGCAGATGATCTTTAGAAACTCTTACATCCTCTAGGACTAGCTCGGTCGTATTGGATGCATTAAGGCCCATTTTTTCATATTTATCAATGACAGTAAATCCTTTTTGATCTGTTGGAACTATGATCGCACTGATTTCTTTTTTTTCATTCTTTTCTCCGGTTATAGCAGTAACAGCTAAATGTTTGGCATAACTAGCATTCGTAATAAAACACTTGCTTCCGTTTATTACAAATTCTTCGTCGGCTTCTGATGCGGTAGTTTTAGTGCCCCCAGCATCAGAGCCTGCATCAGGTTCAGTGAGTCCAAATGCCCCAAGAGACTCTCCTGTACAAATTGGCGTAAGATACTCTTGCTTTTGTTTACTAGTTCCAAACAAGTTTAGCGGGGCCCCTCCAAGTGATATGTGCGCAGAGTAGGTAATACCCGTTGATGCACAAGCACGGCTAAGTTCTTCTGTCACTATAGCAAAAGAAACGGTATCCGCTCCTGCACCTCCGTATTCTTCAGGAAAAGGCAGACCCATCATCCCCATTTTGCCTAACTGCTTAAAGATCCCCACTGGAAAAGTTTTGGCAAGATCTCTCTCAAGGGCTCCAGGAGCTACTTCTTCATCGGCAAACTCTTTAATTGTTCGGCGAATCATCTCCTGTTCTGCGGTTAAGTCAAAATTCATAAATATCCCCCTCATGCATTGAATGCGCTTCCAATACTATTATAAGTGGGTTTTTGGAGTTTTCTCAAGATTAAAAAAATTTAATTATTTTATTGCTATATAAATATATAAATAATCAAAAGTCCTAATCCAACAAGACCAGAAAGCAGAAAAGAAATAAACGCATATTTTTTCCCTATAAAAATCCATATCAAACAGTTACTAACTAGTGCCGCGTACAGTATGGCCTGATTTCCGCTATATAAACGGGACACAGCTTCCGAAGATAATATAAGAAATATAAATGCAGCTGAAGCGAGTGGGATTTGGGGAGAAAAACCTTTTTTAAAAAAGTAAAAAATGGCCGTAATACTGCTTAAAAGCAATAAAAGTCCCAACGCCATTTGCAAAATAAGAGACAATTCAGTAAAATAAATGAAAAAAACACTTACCAACATAATCGTAATTAAAATAACGCTGGAAACGTAAAGTCCTATTTTGTTTCTCTTGGTTTCAACTAAAGCAGACTGTCCTTCACCTCCTGAATATAAGGCCAAAAGAAAATCACAGTATCGCTCAGGCAACAGCTTACTTTTTCTCCACTGCATTATTTCATTTATAATAATTTCTTGCCGTTGGGGATCCATCTCTTCACCTCTTAACTGGAAAATTCGAACAAAAAAGGAATAATCTACTCTAATGTAAAAAGTAAATTATTCCCTGGCACTCTAATGTAAAAAGTAAATTATTCCCTGGCAATGGTTAATTCTATTCTAGGAAATCTTTTAAACGTTTGCTGCGGCTTGGATGTCTTAGCTTCCGAAGAGCTTTTGCTTCGATCTGTCTAATTCGTTCACGGGTAACGCCAAAGACCTTACCTACTTCTTCTAACGTTCTGGTACGCCCATCATCGAGCCCGAAACGAAGACGAAGGACATTCTCTTCCCGGTCCGTTAATGTGTCCAGAACGTCCTCCAGCTGCTCTTTGAGAAGTTCGTATGCAGCATGCTCGGAAGGAGAGGTTGCGTCTTGGTCTTCGATAAAGTCACCTAAATGGGAGTCATCTTCCTCACCAATAGGGGTTTCAAGGGACACAGGTTCCTGAGCAATTTTTAAAATTTCTCTAACCTTTTCTGGTGTTAAGTCCATATCTTCGGCGATTTCTTCCGGCGTTGGTTCCCTGCCAAGGTCCTGCAGCAGCTGCCTTTGAACCCGAATCAATTTATTAATTGTTTCTACCATGTGAACCGGTATCCGGATCGTCCTGGCCTGGTCAGCGATAGCCCTTGTGATTGCCTGACGGATCCACCAGGTTGCATAAGTACTGAATTTATAGCCTTTTCGGTAATCAAATTTTTCAACAGCCTTGATTAAGCCCATGTTTCCTTCCTGGATTAAATCAAGAAACAACATGCCACGGCCAACGTATCTCTTGGCAATACTTACAACAAGACGCAGGTTTGCTTCAGCCAGGCGCCTTTTCGCCTCTTCATCACCATCTTCTATGCGTTTGGCAAGATTGATTTCTTCTTCAGCAGAAAGAAGATCGACTCGCCCGATTTCTTTCAAATACATTCGTACTGGATCATTGATTTTCACACCAGGAGGAACACTTAAATCGTTTAGATCGAATTCTTCCTCACCGGTTTTAGCAAGCTGCTGGATATTAGGATCAGCTTCGTCGTTATCACCAACTAGCTCAACTCCCTGATCACCAAGGAACTCGTAAAATTCATCCATTTGGTCTGAATCAAGTTCAAAACTTGCGAGCCTCTCGGCAATATCATCATAAGCTAGGACACCGGTTTTTTTCCCCAGTTCGGTTAACTGGTCTTTTGCTTGTTCCAGGGTCACTTCTACATCAACCTCTTTAGAACGGGCCGACTTTTCAGCCATATGTCCCCCTCCTTCCAAAAATCACAACAATTTTTCATAGTGAATCTATAATGATTTACGCATTTGAATTATTTCCGTTGCTATTGCAGCAGCTCGTGCAAAGTCTTTTTGGCGCTCCGCATCCCTTTCTTCTGCTTCTTTTTCTTTTATCTTTAACATCTTTTGATAATTCAACACCTGTTTGATATAATCGATCAATTCTTGATCGCTTATTTCCTCATTGATGGACATCATTTCGATTTCTGCCACAATCCTTTTTAGCTTATTATCGTTTAGGTAATTTAAGAACCCGCTAAGATCAGGAGCATGACCTTCTTCATAAAAACCAATTAAATAGGTTATGATTGCTTGATGTTCATCAATGTTAAAGGTGTTTCCCTGAAGTTTATCCTGAACCCTGTATGCAAGCTCGCTATTTTTTAGCATATGAGCTATCAGACATCTTTCAGCTGTATGATACGCAGGCCTAAGCTGCCCGGTAGGCCTGGCTGCAGGAGCCTTTTTCTTAAGAGCACTTTGACCCTTTTGGTGTTTTTTTCCTTCTGCGGCAGACATTTCATCCTGCTGCTGTTTTAAAGCATCTAAGGAAAGTGAAAACTCCGAAGCAAGCTGCCGTAGATAATGATCCTTTTCTACAGCCTTTTCAAGCCGGCTAATCTCTCTTAGTACTTCTTCGATATAAAGGAGTCTATCTCCTTCATTCTGCAGGTTTTTTCCCCTGCGATAATATAAAAACTTAAATGTCATTAACGTAGCGCTTGCCCCTATTACATCATTTTTGAATTTTTCTTCTCCATATTTTTTGATGTAGTCATCAGGATCATAACCATCTGGCATAAGGGCTACTCTCAAATTCAAGCCTGCTTCAGCCAGCATTTTTGCTGCACGGTAAGCCGCCTCTATCCCTGCATTATCTGAGTCGAAACAGATTGTTACGGATTGAACATTTCTTCGGAGGAGAGCAATATGTTCTTCTGTCAAAGATGTTCCCATGGTGGCAATACTATTTATTACTCCAGATTTGTCTGCAGCGATTACATCAGCAAATCCTTCAAAAAGAACAGCTTGCTGAAGTTTTCTTAAACTAGGTCTTGCAAGATGAAAATTATATAAAATTTTACTTTTATTGAAGATTGCTGTTTCAGGGCTGTTCAAATATTTGGGCTCATCGTCCCCTAGTGCTCTGCCAGAAAAAGCAATCGTATTGCCATGTGAATCAAGAAGCGGGAACATAATTCGTTCTCTGAACCTGTCAAAATAAGTACCGTCATCGCGCTTGATAATTAGCCCTGATCTTTCAACCAGTTCCGGAGAATATCCTCTCTTTATCAAAAATTTATAGACAAAATCCCATGAGTTTAAAGAATATCCTATTTGGAACTTTTCAATTGACTCTATAGTAAATCCACGCTTAATTAAGTATTCCAAAGCATGCTGGCCATCTTTTGTGTTTACCAGTAAATGATGGTAGAATTTACGTAACAGCTCGTGAGCTTCTATCATCTGCTGAGAGTCCCGTGAAGCTGGCTTGGCCTTATTTTCGGTAAGAGTCTCCGCCGGTAATTCAATGTTGGTTCTTGCTGCAAGTTTCACAGCCGCTTCGATAAATGTTAGCCCTTCTTTATCCATAAGGAAGGAGAATACGTTCCCACCCGCACCGCACCCAAAACAATGGTAAATTTGTTTATCTGGTGCTACAGAAAAGGACGGGGTGTTTTCACCGTGAAATGGGCACAGGCCAAAATAGTTGCGACCTTGCTTATTGAGTTGGACATAGTCGCTTATTATGTCAACAATATCTGCAGCCTCGCGTATTTCATTCAATTTTTCTTCAGCAATACGTTCCCCCATAAGCACAACTCCAATATCATTTCTCAAGAATTCGTCGTATACTTATGGATTTCCTGCAAATTTCGACAAAATTTTTGTCAAATTTGTTACAAATCTTTGTCTATCCTCCTGAGTAAAGGCCTTAGGCCCTTTCCCATACATTCCCTGGCGCCTTGCTTTCGCTGATAAATACCTTATATCAAGCGCAGTCTGAATATCGGCTTCTTCAAATAAAATTCCCCTTGGCGAGAGGACATAAACCCCTTTAGCCAGAAGTGTTGAAGCGAGCCCAATATCCTGGGTTACAGCAACATCTCCCCGATGTGCTGCATTCATAATATATAGGTCGGCTGCTTCCTTGCCAGTATCGACAAAAATCCATTTTTCCCTGCCCGTATCATTTTTTACATGAGCATAAGAAGCAACAAATACAGGTTCCATTGAGTACTTTGAGGTTAGTTCAACAATTTCATCCTTTACAGGGCAGGAATCTGCATCGACAAAAACTGTCGGATTTTCTAATTTACTTGTAGTTATTCTACACCACTCCACATATTCCTTCTTCTAGATGGTAAAAATGAAAAAAGGAATTCATGTCGATTTTTTTTACAGCTTCCTCCTTGACATCTGACAATAAATAGTTTATTCCTTCTAGCTCAAGTCTAAACCTAAACTAATACATTTTTATCACAATTTTTTATTATAGTATATAAAATGTAATATTTCCATTATTTTAACCACAAAATAACACTTTATTTTCAGATTAACCTTATCAGTATAATTTCTTTCTAATAACTAAAACCACAGTACGGATACTGTGGCTGTTTTTAGCATAGTTACAAATTTTTGAGTTTGTTTTGTTTAAGATTCACGATCACGTTAGCAGTTTCTTCAACAGCTTTGTTTGTTACATCAATAACAGGACAGCCTATCTTCGAAACGATCGTGTCAAAGAACTCTATCTCTTCCTTAATTCTTTCAATGTTTGCATAAATAGCTTTATCATTTAACCCTAAAGATATCAAACGCTCTCTGCGGATTTGGTTCAGCTTGTCCGGTGTAATTCTCAACCCAAAACATTTTTCTTTTGGCACCAGAAATAATTCTTCCGGAGGATCTACTTCGGGAACTATGGGGACATTGGCAACCTTATAGCGTTTATGCGCAAGGTATTGTGACAAAGGTGTTTTAGAAGTCCGTGAAACTCCAACAAGAACTATATCTGCCTTTAAAATCCCACGGGGGTCCCGGCCATCATCATACTTTACAGCAAACTCAATCGCTTCTACCTTCTTGAAATAATCTTCATCAAGCTTTCTAACCAGACCAGGTTCATAAAGAGGGGTCTGCCCGCATAGTTCACCAACCTGTGCCATTAGCGGTCCAATTATATCACAAGCATATAAACCCTCACGTGCAGCAGCCTCTCTCATGTACTTGCTCATATCAGGCTTTACGAGTGTATAGGCAATCATCCCGCTGTCAAGCTTCGCAAGTGAGATAACCTCTTCAATATTCTCAATCTCCTCAACGTAAGGAAATCTTTTTAATATCACATCTACATTAGTAAATTGACTTACCGCAGCCTTTGTTACCAGCTCCGCTGTTTCACCAACAGAATCTGACACGACGTATATTATCGGTTTTTTACCCATCAGTAAACACCAGCTCCTTTATGGTCCATTTTCATTACTCGCCAACTCGACAAACGCTTTGGTAATATTAGTTTTTGTTAATCGGCCTACTACCTCTAACCCCTCGGTTGTTTCTCTGATAATCGGGACTGCGTCAATTTGTTTTTCAATTAGCTTCAAACCAACATCCACTAGCAGATCATCTTTCTCGCACACAGTTATATTAGGCATTCTTGTCATAATAATATTCACCGGCAGGGTTGTCAGTTCTTGTTTGCCTATACTGGCCCTCAATAGATCTTTTCTTGAAAGAACTCCTACAAGATGAGAGGCTCTATCTACTACAAACAAAGTGCCTACATCTTCAAGAAACATCGTACAAATGGCATCATACACTGAGACATTTTCATGGACAACAACAGGAATCGATTGATAATCCTTTACTTGGATCTTTAACAAATTTTCCGAAAGCAGCTGTGTTCCTGATTTACCTGTATAAAAATATCCGACCCTAGGCCTTGCATCAAGAAACCCCGCCATTGTTAAGATGGCTAGATCAGGTCTCAATGTAGCTCTAGTCAAGTTTAATCTCTCTGCAATCTGTTCTCCTGTAATAGGGCCATTATCTTTAACGATTTGCACAATTGTTTCCTGGCGTTTATTAAGTTCTATTTGATTCACCGCCTAACTGAGGTTTAATACGTCCTGCCTTATATAAATAATTATATACTACTTGCAGTGGAACAGTCATGGAGGAATTGTGACGGCTACTTTCAATTCAAAAATATATATGGATACTAAAAGGGCCCGTCATATGACAGGCGCCTTTTTAGAAGCCGTTCAAGCTATAATCATTTTACGATTATTGCATTAACTTTGGCAAACCCTTCGATAATTGCTGCAAGTTTGGCCATTTGGCTAAGACGGTTGGTTCGGAGTTCTCGGTCTTCAGCCATAACCATGGTATGCTCAAAATAATTGCTGATAAAAGATTCAAGTGAAATTAATTCCTCGAAATACGTCTTAGCAGGAATTGTTCCTTGGACTTTAGCTGCAGAAGCTAAATATTTGTTATATAACTGCCTTTCATATTCGTTTTCAAATAAGTCTGGGTTTATTTCTCCAGGAGTCTCAGCTTTCCCTGCAATGTTTGCAACACGGCTGAGAGCTTCAATACTGCTCTTAAACCCTTCTTTACGTTTATAAGCCTCCAGAATGTTAGACCTTTTAATTAGCTCAGGAACAGCCCCTATAGGACCTCCTAGCACAGCCTCTATGATATCATGGCTTGTCCCTTGTTCCTGAAGGTAGTGTTTGATTCTTAATTTGAAAAAGCTAATTAGATCCGATTTAATTTCTAGAGTATCCCGTTTGGCAATACCAGCTCCACCTATAAGACTAACAGCAAGATCTACTGTTTCTTCAAAATTAATGTTCCATGCTTTCTTAAGTAATATCTGGATAATTCCACTGGCCTGCCTTCTTAGGGCATAAGGATCCTGGGAACCTGTTGGAGTGCTGCCTATCGAGAAAAAGCTAACAATCGTGTCAAGCTTATCTGCGATCGCCAACGATGCCCCTGCGTCGCTTTCCGGAGTAGCATCCTCTGCATTTCTTGGCATATAGTGCTCGTTAATTGCTTGTGCAACAAGGGATGATTCGCCTTTTTGCAAAGCATATTTTTGCCCCATAAACCCCTGAAGTTCCGGAAATTCATACACCATTTGCGTAACTAGATCAAACTTGCTGATTTCTGCTGCCCTATCAGCTGCTTTTTGTGATTCTTGATTTAACTGCAGCATACCAGTAAGCTGATTGGTTAAGTTTCTAACCCTGCTTATTTTCTCTGAGAGGGTTCCAATTTCTTCATGATAAACAATAGAGTTAAGCTTAACCAATGCTTTTTCGATAGGCATTTTCTGATCTTCTTTGTAAAAGAAAGCAGCATCGGCAAGCCTAGCTCTTAAAACCTTTTCGTTGCCTTTTGCGACCGTTTCTAAATGGTTATGATCACCGTTTCGTACAGTTACGAAATATGGCAGTAACGTACCTTCCTTTGATTTAACAGGGAAATACCGCTGATGCTCCTTCATTGAAGTAATCAGGACTTCTTCAGGTATTTCAAGAAACTCCTCCTCAAATCGGCCATACAATGCAGTCGGGTATTCAACTAGGTTCGTAACTTCCTCTAACAGTTCCGCTTCTACCGTTATAACCCAGTCCATTTCTTCTTCAAGCTTTTCAATCTGCGATAAAATTGCTTGTTTACGCCTCTCAGAATCAGCTAAGACGTACTGCGACAAAAGTTGTGACTCATAATCATCAGGGTTTGTTAATTCAATTTTCCCTCCGAGAAATCGATGTCCATATGTAACAGTTCCAGAAGACACACCAGTAATCGAAATAGGAATAATTTCTTGGCCAAACATAGCAACAAGCCATTTAATAGGCCTAATATATCTTAGCTCTTCATTCGCCCATCGCATATTTTTAGGGAAATTCAACCCTGTAATAATACTTTCTAGCTCGGGTAATAAATCAGCGGTCCTCTGCCCCTTAATGTATTTTTTTACATGAGCATATTCGACACCCTTTATTTCCTTAAAATAAATATCTTCTGGTGCCATACCTTGTCCGCGGCTAAAACCAATTGCCGCTTTAGACCAATCACCTGTTTCTGTAACAGCAATTTTTCTTGCCGGCCCTTTTGCCTCCTCGAAACTGTCCTCTTGCTGTTCATCCATTTCCCGTACATGGACTCCAAGGCGGCGCGGTGTTGAAAATAGGTTTACTTCCGAATAGTTGATTCCATGACTTTCTAGCCATGCTTCAATCTTTTGTGCAAGCTGATCAACAGAAGATGTTACGTATCTTGCAGGCATTTCCTCGAGGCCAACTTCGAGCAGCATATCTCGCTTACTCATGATTAAGCTCCTCCTTTTGCTTTAAAATAGGGAAACCAAGCTTTTCCCTCTCCTCGTAAAAAGTTTTAGCGATCTTTCTGGCCAGATTGCGGCACCTCGCTATATAACCTGTTCTTTCTGTTACGGAGATAGCTCCGCGTGCATCGAGAATATTGAATGTGTGTGAACACTTAAGAACATAATCATAGGCAGGATGTACGAGTCCCTCTTCCATCTGCCTGTGAGCCTCTTTTTCATAAATAGAAAATAGGTTAAAGAGCATATCCGGATCGGAAGTTTCAAAAGTGTATTTAGAATGCTCATATTCAGGCTGGCCAAAAATATCTCTTACGGTAAAACCATCGGTCCATTCCAAGTCAAACACGTTTTCTTTGTCTTGGATGTACGAAGCCAGACGCTCAATACCGTATGTTATTTCAACAGAAACTGGCTTACATTCCAATCCTCCTACCTGTTGGAAGTATGTAAACTGAGTGATCTCCATCCCATCCAGCCAAACTTCCCAGCCAAGGCCCGCGCATCCAAGTGAGGGGTTTTCCCAATTATCCTCAACAAACCGAATATCATGCTCAAGCGGATTAATCCCAAGTGCAGTTAGCGAATTAAGATAAAGTTCCTGAATGTTATCTGGTGAAGGCTTCATAATAACTTGGAATTGATGATGCTGATAAAGTCGGTTTGGGTTTTCTCCGTAACGACCATCTGCTGGTCGCCTTGATGGTTCAACATACGCTACATTCCAAGGCTCAGGACCTATCGCTCTAAGAAATGTATACGGGCTCATTGTTCCTGCCCCTTTTTCGACATCGTACGCTTGCATAAGTATACAGCCCTGCTCTGACCAGTGTTGCTGCAGGGTTAGTATCATGTTTTGAATGTTCATTACTTTACACCTCCATTTAATATAAGAAAAGAGAACTTGGAGCCTCGGCAAGCATTGCCCTTTAAAAACGTGGCAATTGTGCCAACACCGCGATAAGCCATCAGACTGCGGCAGGCAAGAAGCTAACATCCATTCCGCTTAGACTGATGGACGTCTAAAGCAGACGGCAAGAGCGCTTCCTAAATACATAAAAATAATAATCAAGAACAAGAAGAAAAGCGCAAGCGTCCGTTAAGCAACGTAACGACTTTAGGACACCAACTGAGAAAAATGAAATACGAGAGCGGGAGCGGTTCGATGTAGACTTATCATAGAGGGTGGCAGAGTACACTAGTAGCTGGGCTCTGGAGCTGGACGCAGACACCTATACGATTATCCACAACCCTACTTTTATAGTTTCCTTAACAACAAAAAACTCCCGTCTCTATGCACTTGGCATAGGGACGAGAGTTACCCGCGGTTCCACCCTAATTGCTGCCGGAGCAGCCACTTTAAAATAACCGTTGCTCAGGAATGCCTTTCCTTAACTATCAGTATCCGGCTTTCACCAACCCGGACTCGCTTGAAAAGAGGGAGTTAAGTACTTCTTTCCTTCATGGCAACCTATTTAATTTAAATGAATCTTATCTGAAAGAAAAACCTTTGTCAAGCTATTAAAGGGTTAACGTAACTGGTCGATTTGGTTAAGAAACTTTTTGGTTTTTAAATGAAGCCCTGAATATTCATCATAGTAAGCAGAGATTACCTTTTTTAGTTCAGCTTTGGTTTCAGGCTTTACCGATATATCCCCCAGCCTGGATAAATCTAAAAGGTAAAAGAGCCGCAGCAGCCTTGCCGTTCCGGGCAAAAGTTTTAAGTGGTAAGGATCTTGGGAAAGACAGCGATGGCAAAGCAGTCCCCCTTCCCTAATAGAAAATGAAAATTGACCCTCTGTGTTTCCGCAATTCGCACATCTATCCAAAATCGGGTACAGTCCAAGCCCATTCAACATCTTCATTTCATAAATATTAGTTAGGATTTCCTGGTCATATCCCTCATTTATAAATTGGAGTGTCTGCAGAAGAAGTTCAAATAAAAAAGGATTGCTCTTCTTATCTTCTGTACTTTTATCAGTAAGCTCCACAATGTAACTGGCATAGGCAGTAAGAAAGATATCCTCACGAATCGCGCGCATGGACGAAGCCATTTCTCCCTGTTGAAGCCCTCCCAAACCACTTCCGGTTTGCACTAAGAAATGGCCATATGTAAAAATTTGAGTAATGGCGGCAAGCCTGCTATTCGTCTTCTTAGCTCCGCGCGCCATTACTCCTATCTTTCCCCACTCACGTGTATATAAAGTTACGATTTTATTTGTTTCTCCATAATCTGTTGTTCTTATGACGATGCCTTCACATTTTTGAAGCATCAGCAGTCACCATCCATTTAAGAGACAAACCTATGAGATGGGAAAGTCCAGTTGTGCTAGTTCTTCCTCCTGATTTCCGGGTATTTCTTGATTTTCCTTCTCCAACTCTTTAAAGAGAAGATAAGTGTCAATATTACCTGTTTGCGAAAAGACCTTCCAGGTAAAATCAATCATTCGAAAACCCCACCTTTCAATTATTCACTAGCATGTTTTAATCCCTAAACCTGTAACATTTATCATAGCCTGTCATTGTGGTTTTCATGTTACGAAAAAATTGTTAATCTCTATCATGCATAAAGTGTAACAACCGCTAATATTCTAGTTAGGGTAGTTTTTAAAAATAGTTACTTCCCAATTCAATCACATAATTAAAGACCAGTATTCCTTAACCAGCTTTTTAATATAAAATATTTTTAGTATTCATCATCACGGAAACCGAAATCACGAAGCTGTGTGGCTTTGTTTCTCCAGTCTTTTTGAACCTTAACCCATAGTTCAAGAAACACTTTGGATCCCATAAGATTTTCAATGTCTAGCCGTGCTCGTTTGCCGATTTCCTTCAGGAGCTTTCCCTGCTTGCCAATCACAATTCCTTTTTGTGAATCGCGTTCAACCATAATGGTCGCCATGACATGAATCATATCCTTATCTTTTTTCCGCTCGATCTTTTCAATAACCACTGCAAGGGAATGAGGAATTTCTTCATGTGTCAAATGCAGCGCCTTTTCTCTGATCAATTCTGAAATAATAAATCTTTCAGGGTGATCTGTTACCTGGTCTGCTGGATAGTATTGAGGACCTTCAGGCAAATAGCTCTTTATCTGATCCAACAGTGTGTCGACATTATTGCCTTCAAGGGCAGATATCGGAATAATTTCTTTAAAATCATATCTTTCTTTGTAGGAATCAATAAACTTAAACAGTTGATCTGGATGAATAAGATCAATTTTATTTATAACCAGAAAGATAGGTGTATTGACTGATTCGAACTTTTCGAGAATGAATTCTTCGCCGCGACCAAATCCTTCATCAGCATTTACCATGAATAAAATCAGGTCGACTTCCTTCAAGGTCCGCTGAGCTACCTTCATCATGAAATCGCCCAGCTTGTGCTTTGGTTTATGAATACCTGGTGTATCAATGAAAATGATCTGTGAGTCTTCAGCAGTGAGTACGCCCTGTACTTTATTCCTTGTTGTCTGCGGCTTATCACTCATAATAGCGATCTTTTGGCCGATGACCCGATTTAGAAATGTTGATTTACCGACGTTAGGCCTTCCAATGATGGAGACAAAACCTGATTTAAATTTATTGTTAGTTTGCATGCAAGTCCTCCGGTGAAAATGCGCCTGGCAGTAATTCTTCAACTGTTAATTCGTGTATATCACCTTTGAGGTTTGTTAGTACAACTTTCATATCCTTAGGGCAGAGTTCTGAAATTACTTGGCGACAAGCACCGCAAGGAGGTACAGGACGATCAGTGTCCGCAACAACAGTCAAGCTTTTAAAGTTCTTGACTCCATCCGAGTATGCTTTAAAAATGGCTGTTCTTTCTGCACAATTGCACATGCTATAGGCAGCATTTTCAATGTTACACCCGTGGTAAATAGTTCCGTCATCTGTGAGCAGGGCAGCTCCAACCTTAAACTTTGAGTAAGGTACATAAGCTCTGTCCCTTGCAATCTTTGCTTCTTCAATTAATTTTTCGGTATTCATAGTTAAACTCCCTTTCATCTATTTTACCTTATTTTGACTTTAAATTCATCGATTTCAGTAAAAAAGTTTAAATTTTCAAAAAACATTTTCACAGTGATAATAATACTGTTCTGTTATTTTAACTGAAAACGGAAGACGTTTTCAATGTACGGCGATAAAACAGCAAATATAATAGGAAAAAGCTGCCCGCAATCGGACAACTTTTCGAATAACAGATTAGCTTCTAAACAGCTCTGCAGCCTTCGGAACGAAAATCAACAGGCCGATCAATACACTAATAATCGAAAAAACCAATACGCTGCCAGCTGCAAGATCCTTAGCCTGTTTAGCCAAAGGATGATATTCTTCTGTAACTAAATCGACCACTTTCTCTAATGCAGTATTCAATAGTTCAAGAGAAACCATAACACCAATTATTAGAAGGACGACAAACCATTCTGTAATTGACAGCTTAAGCACAGCTCCTGCACACAAAACAGCTGCTGAAATCAATAAATGGATTTGCAAGTTTCTCTCACTCTTGACAGCATATCTTATCCCCTGCCATGCAAAACGAAAAGAGGCACTTAGATGCTGCTTTTTCCGTGGTCTGTTAGCGTTCCAATCCGAATTCATCTAGAATTTCCCTCTGTCTGCTAAACATTTGTTTTTCATCAGCTTCTGTTTCATGATCATAACCTAAGAGATGCAATAGTCCATGTACAGCCAAGAAACCAAGCTCTCTTGCGAATGAGTGCTGATATTCTTCTGCCTGTTCTAGTGCCTTTTCGGCCGAAATGATGATATCACCTAAAACCCTGGGTTGATCCACGCCAATAATTTCGGTTTCCCCTTCCCCCATTTCCTCCATTGCAAAGGATATAACATCAGTAGGACTATTTTTGCCTCGATATTGGCGATTAATCTCTTGAATTTCCACATTAGAAGTAATGGTTACAGAAACCTCTGTGTTTTCCTCTATTCCTTCTTTTTCAGCAGCAAACTGGAGCAGATTTTTCACTTCTGCTATCTCAGCCTCCTGAAGTTTTTTCTGATCGTCAATAAAATCAATTACTAAGTTCATGCCTGCTTCACCTTCTGTTTTGTCGTTGATTCCGGGTATTCAATCCTTGAGTGAAAAATTCCTTTAAGTGTTTCACAAAGCGTAAATGCAACTGTTTCCAGTTCCCTCAGAGTAATATCGCAATCGGATAGCTGACCATCCTGCAGTCGGTCAGCAATAATGTTGCGGACAAGGCTTTCAATTTGTTCTGTTGTAGGACGGGCCATCGATCTAACAGCAGCCTCGACACTATCAGCGATACCAATAACAGCCGATTCTTTTGTCTTTGCTTTAGGACCAGGATAACGGAAGTCTTTCTCCGTTATTTCAAGTCCACTCTGTTTTGCTTTGTGTAAAAAGAACTTTAACAAGGTAGTACCATGATGCTGTTCCGCTATATCTATTATTTCCCGGGGCATTCGATGCTTTCTAAGCATTTCAGCTCCATCTGTAGCATGAGCGATAATAATATTTTTACTCGTTTGAGGCGGCAGCCGATCATGAGGGTTTTCAATATTCATTTGATTTTCAATAAAAAATTGAGGCCTTTTCGTTTTTCCGATATCGTGATAATAACAGCCTACTCTAGCCAGTAATCCATTAGCTCCTATTGCTTCACATGCAGATTCTGCCAAATTTGCTACCATTACACTGTGATGATAAGTGCCTGGGGCCTCGGTTAAAATTTTTCTTAGCAAAGGATGATTAGGGTTCGAAAGCTCAATTAATTTCATAGTGGAGAGGATACCAAACCCGGCTTCAAAAAATGGAAGCAATCCAATCGCCAATACAGCAGCAGAAATCCCAGAAACAAGGGCAGCAACTAAATGGAAGCCATATTCCAGTCCTGAGTAGTGACCGTTTCGAAGGAATAAAAGAGCTGTAATCACAAGCAAGTTAACACCAGAAACAAATAACCCCGCTTGCAGGATTTTTGTCCGTTGGCTTTGTTTGCTGAGAAATAATACAGCAGCTATGCCGCTAATCAGCATATAGATTCCGACGGTCATATTCAGGGTTCCCGTTACACCCTCATTGAAAATGATCGTGCCGCAAATAGCCAATATAATTATTTGAAATATGGCCAGGCGCTCGCCAATTAATATCTTGATCAGCATGGCACCGAGGGCTGCTGGGAAAATGTATCCAATTTCAGAGTACTCAAGCTCCTGAAAAAAACTTAAGATTTTCATTAAAGCAATTGACAGTATTATAATTGAACTAAAAATCAGCAAATAGTTTTGCTTTGTTTCATTCTGAAACTCTGATTCATGAAAAATAAAATACATTCCACTTAAAATAATTAAGATCAGCAACGCAAGCCCAATAAATGGCTGAATTGATTTATCACTGTCAAGAAGGCCTACTAATTCAAGCTGTTTATAGATATCCCGATTTATGAGCTGGCCTTCTTCTGCAAGTATCTGCCCTTCGAGAATCCTTACAGGCTCAACATCGTCTATTGCTTGCTGCCGCACTTCTTCTGTGCCAGCCGGGTCATAAAATTCGTTTTGAATAACTGCAAAACGGCCAAGGGAAATAACAGCGTTTTTAAGAGCCGTCCCAAGACTTGTAAAACGAAGTTCTTCCTCTACACGCTTCTTTGCGTTCTCAACATCATCAGCAGATATACGCTGGTTCATTACATTATTTATAGCTGTTACTGTCAGGTCTTTTGCGATCGCAAGCTCGCTAGGCTGAGCCTCTATAAGTACTAAAAGGTTTTGGTCTGAAATATCCTTTGTAACTTTTTCTGTTAATCTGGTTTTAAGCATGGAGAGTTTCTCATCTTTAGAAACCGTATCTTCGTTCTGGCCAGCCGCTCCGGTTTCAGCCTGTTCATTTGTTTGCTGAGCAGCTTCTTCATTAACTTCCGAGACAGAATCAAAAATGGACGTCATTAGATCGACTTGGTTTTGTGTATATTCCTTCTTTAAAATATAAACATCTTTTACTGAGTCAAGTGCTTCTCTTCGTTTTTTCTCTGTACTTTCTCTGTCCTCAACCGTGATCGGTGACCGTATCGTCTTCTCTGCGACAGAAAACAAACTTAAATTAAGCTTTTCAGGCTTAACATTGGTATACATAGCTCCATATAAACAAACTCCAACGATTAGAAACAGCAAGATCTTAAAAAATGTATTATTTAATAAATTCCTTATCTTTATTAACTGCTGTTGAAGCTTTTCCATTATATGTCCTCCTATCTTGCGTTAAACCGCTCGATAAGTGTTAAATTTTAAAATCTCCCGATTATGTAACATAATAACAGTTTTCACTCCAACTTTCACCTTCAAAACAAAGAAGATAACATTTATTAACATTTATCATACTTTTTGAAGAACCGCGTTAAGAACCCGTCCGCTGAAAAACGGACGGGTTCTTTTTTAAGACTCTTTTTTGCTATAAGCTTCAATAATCCGGCCTACGAGAGGATGACGAACTACATCTGACTGTTCGAGATAAATAAATGACGCTCCTTTTACATCCTGCAATATATCTTCTGCAGCAATAAGACCTGAGCGGGCTCCTTTCGGTAAGTCTACCTGAGACTTGTCACCAGTAATGACCATTTTTGACCCAAACCCAAGCCTGGTTAAGAACATCTTCATTTGAGCCTGCGTTGTGTTTTGTGCTTCATCCAGTATAACAAACGCATCATCCAATGTTCTTCCGCGCATATAGGCAAGCGGAGCAATCTCAATAGTACCGCGTTCGATCAGACGCTCGGTATGCTCGGTTCCGAAAATATCATGCAGCGCATCATAAAGCGGGCGAAGATAGGGATCGACTTTCTCCTTGAGATCTCCTGGCAGAAAGCCGAGGCTTTCTCCCGCCTCAACTGCTGGCCTTGTTAAAATAATTTTCTTGACACTGCCGTTTTTCAGAGCACTGACGGCCATTACAACGGCAAGGTAGGTTTTCCCCGTTCCTGCTGGACCTATGCCAAAGACTAAATCATTTTGTTTAACTGCAGAAATATAGTGGCGCTGGCCAAGTGTTTTCACTCGAATCGCTTTGCCTTTGGCATTCTTCGTAATCTCTTCATCATAAAGATCGTGAAAATACTCTAATGTGCCTTTTTGAGCCATTTGGACGGCATACATCACGTCCCTTTGGCTAATGGTGATCCCTTTCCGGATAACAGATAATAGCGCCTCTATGACAGATCGAGCCAATGGAATCTGTTCCTCTGGGCCAGTGATGATGATTGATTCACCACGGGTAATCACGGATACACTTAATTCCGTTTCGATCATCTTTAGATGTGCATCTGAATTTCCAATTAGAGCAACTGCTTCGTTAGGATCTTCAATTTTTAATTCTGTTGTTTTTAAGTCATTTGTCATTCTTCGTCTCCTTGGATAATTGGTTGTCCTTCAGCAATGTTTTCGATTATTTCAAAATGAGTGATTAAGTTTACTTTATCATTCTCGATGGATTGGTGTAAAACTTTTTCCCCTTTAATTATAGCATCTTCATGCAGGCTGCTTTTTATATCTATTCTTGCCATTTCTTTTGCTTTCTTGATTGCTTCATCGGTTGAGTAGATCCTGGTCACCTTCTCTCTCTCCCTAAATGTAGAGTCTACGAAGGCAATAGGAAGCTCCCAAACTAAAAAGCGGAGCGCTGTTTCATTGGTTTCTTTCTCAAATTCCTTATACTCATTTTTGCCAAATCCCCAGACAGGAATCGAAAATCCACCAATTTTAACGTAATATTTCTTTTTCTCGTTTCCGTTAAACACTTGAAATGAGCTTGTCAGTGGAAGTTCTACAACGGTTTTATACCAGGTTTTCCCCAGGACCTCTCCTTGGGCAG
The DNA here is from genome assembly GCF_013343715.1 of Mesobacillus harenae. GTDB lineage: Bacteria > Bacillota > Bacilli > Bacillales > Cytobacillaceae > Mesobacillus_A > Mesobacillus_A harenae. The sequence continues at coordinate 327,943 of NZ_JABUNR010000003.1, read as the reverse complement.
GTACCGTTTCTTCTCCATCATCCTTTGGTATGATTCCAGAAACTAGCAGTTGGCCTGGTTTGACGTGGTCATTCACATTAACGACTGGTTCACCCTTTTCAATAAACATATCGACAATTATTGCTTTTTTAGCAGCAACTAGATGGCGTGGACTATAATATTCCACCTTCTCAGGCTCATTTTTTTCAACTACTTGAAAATGATAGGTTGTCCCCTTTAACTCAACCCCTACCCATGTCAGAGCCTGAATCGCATTTGTAAGCTCTCTTTGAACAGCTTCAGGACTTCCAATGAAAAACTGCAGTTTCCCCTTCTTCACACCCATATCATCCAGGTGCTTTCTAATTTGATATTCAGTCGCAGGGCTAGCTCCTTTTATCTCAATTCCCCAAACCATATTGGATAAAAACATTAAAACAGCTAAAAATAGGGCACCTCCAGTAAAAAAACCACTGTTTGTCCGTAAACGCCTTATTAAGAAAGGCCCCCCGACTTTCTCGAGAAACCTGACTTTACACCCACTAGTCCTAACGGCAGCCCTCAATTTGTTTACATCTTTGTATTTCATATAAAACGTAATTGCCTCTGTACCTTGTCTTTTAACATTCCAAACCTTAACCCCGTCACGCATAAGTCTGTTAATGAGCCTTTCAACACCCCTGCCAGACACTTTAACTTTTATAACCCCAGAATAATATTCTATCCATTGGCTCTTCATTTTTCTCCCCCTGAACTAGTCGTTAATGTAGATAACCTGGTCTACCTTCCCCTCAAGCAGGATTTCTTCAGGTAAGACGGTTTTAATAACAAAGGCCTGGCCTTTCACGAGAAGCTGGCCCTGCTTTAACAGGAGCCTTACCTCACTGTCTGAGAAAGCTAGCAGACCTTGATGATTCTCAATATATATGTGAATTTGCCCAATCATTGTTATTCGGGGGAGATCCATCATGACATCGTGTGGAAGATCCATTTTGTGGGTCATCCAGTTCCGAACAAGCTGGCTCCAATTTTTCGCCATAAAAAAGAACCCCCTTTCATCTCATACATATGAGATGAAAGAGGGTTCTAGCACAGTTTTTTATAGCTTGCATTACCTATGTCTCAAAGGAAAACGCGGTTTTTTGGCGCGAGGCGGACCTAGCACTTCTGACCAGATGATTCCATCAACCAACGTGGATTTATCTGGGTGAAGTACTGCATTCCGTCTCTCCCTTTGAAAAGTTTCCACCGACTCTTCTTTGGGCTGATTTCTTTTTTGGGAATTTTTAATTCTTTGAGCTTGAGAATTCAGCTGCTTTATACGTTCTTCAGCTTCTCTTCTCTTCTCTTCATATACATTCTGGATTTTCTCAGGAGTGTGCAGAGTCTCTTCTACAGGGTTTCGTTGCGGCCGGCTTGGTTCGGCCGGACTTACCTCTCTGTACTCTGTCCTGGCAGGCTGAGAAACGGGGCGAGCCGGCTGAGCCGGACGCGTTCCGCGTTTCTTTTGTTCCTCCTGATTTTCTCCCTTGATCCGTCCGAAAATCGTAGATATAATCCCTAGAATAATCATAATAATAATTGGATTATCGAATAAAGCTTCCATTTGAGGTCCCCTTCCTGTTAACCGCTCGGGTTTTCCTCTTTATTATTTTTTCTTGTTATCTTTCTTGTCATCGGTCATATTCCCGATTGAACCTCTCATATCAGTATCAGCAGATATATTTTGAATGTTCATGTAATCCATAACTCCAATATTTCCTTGGCGCAATGCTTCTGCCATCGCAAGGGGAACAGTCGCTTCCGCTTCAACCACTTTCGCTCTCATTTCCTCAACGCGGGCTTTCATTTCTTGTTCTTGGGCTACAGCCATCGCTCGGCGTTCTTCTGCTTTTGCCTGGGCAATATTCTTGTCAGCCTCGGCTTGTTCCGTTTGAAGTTCAGCACCGATATTTTTGCCGATATCAACGTCAGCAATATCAATCGAGAGAATTTCAAAGGCCGTTCCTGCATCTAAACCTTTGGATAACACTGTTTGAGAAATCATGTCAGGGTTTTCAAGAACTTTTTTATGATTACTAGAAGAACCGATTGTTGATACAATCCCTTCACCTACACGGGCAACAATCGTATCCTCACCTGCACCCCCGACTAACCGGTCAATATTAGCTCTTACGGTAATTCTTGCTTTTGCTTTAACTTCAATTCCATCCATTGCAACACCGGCAATAAATGGCGTCTCAATTACTTTAGGGTTAACACTCATTTGTACAGCTTCTAATACATCACGGCCGGCAAGGTCGATCGCTGCTGCTCTTTCAAATGTTAATTCGATATTAGCACGGTGAGCTGCAATTAGCGCATTAACAACTCTGTCGACATTACCACCTGCAAGATAATGGCTTTCAAGCTGGTTTGTCGTAACATTTAATCCCGCTTTATGTGCTTTAATCATTGGGTTAATGACTCTGCTCGGGATGACCCGGCGCAATCTCATTCCTACCAAAGTGAAAATACTAACCTTGACACCTGCAGCTAATGCTGCAATCCAGAGCATTACTGGTACAAATGTCAAAAGTACAGCTAATAAAATGAATCCAATCACTATTGCAACTAATACAAACGCGGTTCCTGGATCGATCATTATGCATCCTCCTGCTTATCTTTATTTATCTTCAGTTAACTCTCTAACAACTACTCTTGATCCTTCTGCCTTAACTACTCGGACTCTGGCGCTTTTCTGTATATAGGCACCCTCGCTTACTGCATCAATTCGTTCGTCCTCAATTACGATGGTTCCAGAGGGTCTTAGAGCCGTTAAAGTATATCCTTCAACACCTACGAGCTCAGTCCGGCTTTTGTTTGAGATATACCCACCCTCGGTGCTTGTGGAATCAGTTAAAATAATCTTCTTAAATAGTCTCATTTTTTTACCAAACACCTTTACCATTAAAATAGAGGCAATAACAGTAACGCTAAGTGCAATTAACAGTGAGATACCCATATGAAGTGCATTATCCGTTGCCAGAAATAAGCTTCCAATAACAGCCGCGATGCCAATTCCTCCAGCAATCCCGCCTGGCAGGAAGAATTCCAGAAGGATAAGTCCAATACCCACAACGAACAAGATAATTGTCTCATATCCTGCCAGACCAGCTACAAGATGCCCATAGAAAAACAGCAGCAAGGCTGACATCCCCATAAATCCTGGAATACCAAAGCCCGGTGAATAAAGCTCCAATACTAATCCTAAACTTCCAATTGTCAATAGAATTGGAACAACATATGGATTGGTAATAAATCTCGCAATCTTCTCGGCAAAGGTAGCCTCCAGATTCCTTACTTCTGCATTTTCTAGACCTAACTGCGCTAACAGCTGATCAAGATTTCGGACAGTTCCTTCAGAGTAGCCTACCTCTAAAGCCTGTTCGGCAGTCAGTGTAAGAAGCTCGCCTTTTCCTGCACCATATTCAGGCAAATTAACATTTTCATCCGCCATCGCGAGTGCATATTGAGGATCCCTTCCAGATTCGTTTGCAGCACTTCTCATAGCTGCGAACCAGTAGGATTCCGCCTTTTTCCCTGCAGTGTTGCCCTGTTGATCAATGATAGCAGCAGAGCCCATTGTTGCCCCGGGAACCATATAAATCTCGTCTGTGTTTAATGAGATATATGCACCTGCTGAAAGTGCCTGTTTATTGACAAACGAAACGGTTTTGAGCTCTGTAGTAGTCAACAGGCGACCAATTTCACCCGCGGCATCAACCGCACCTCCTGGTGTGTTCACTTCAAAGATGATCGTTGTAGCCCCTGCTTCTTCAGCCGTAGTCACAGCACGTTCTAAAAATGCATAAAGGCCTTTTTCAACTGTTTCTTCGATTGGAACGACGTACACAATTTCATCCTGAGCAAAAGTGTCCGTTGTGGCAAACAGGCTTAAGAATATTAATAAGATCAAAATTACAGAAATCACCCGATTAACCACCAAAAGTTCGTTCCCCCTTTCTTTTAAATAAATCAGCCTCCTTGTTTTACGTGAGAAAATTAAAAAGGTTTCATTTTTTTAAGCTATTTTGGCGGCATTTAATTTCTCTTTATGTACTGGCCGATTTATCAGAGAGCTTCTAATTGAAAGCGATTCCTTAATTGTATGGTACCATAGTTTTGATTCATTAGAAGGAAAACCCTCCATACTATTATGTATCTTTATTCCTAATCTATATTCCTTAAATATGACAAAAGGCCGTAAGTTAGCTTACGGCCCCGAAAACATTTTTATGAAAGGTGTTGTTGTACAAGTTTGTTTACTAGGGAGCCATCTGCTTTACCCTTTACTTTAGGCATAATGGCAGACATGACTCTTCCCATCTCAGCTTTAGACGTCGCTCCTGTTTCAGCAATCGTTTCTTGAACGATTTCTGAAATTTCCTCTTCATTTAACTGCTGAGGCATATAGAATTCGACGTAATTTAATTCATTGCGTAATTTCTCAACCAGATCTTCACGACCGGCTTTTTCAAATTCCTGGAGGGAATCTTTGCGTTGTTTAACTTCGCGAGAAAGTACTGTTAGCTCTTCCTCTTCAGACAACTCTTGCTTCCCGAGCTTTATAGCTTCGTTCTGCAATGATGCTTTAATCATCCGAATAGTCGTGAGCCTGTCTTTTTCTTTGTTCCTCATCGCTTGCTTTATATCATTATTTAAACGCTCGAGAAGACTCAATTGATTCCACCCTCTCTTACCACTTACGTTTTCTAGCAGCTTCGGACTTTTTCTTACGCTTTACACTAGGCTTTTCATAGAACTCGCGCTTTCTAGCTTCTTGAATAGTACCTGATTTAGATACAGTACGTTTAAAGCGTCGAAGAGCATCTTCAAGCGATTCGTTTTTGCGAACGACAGTTTTAGACATTCTCTTTCCCTCCCTCCGAGCACAACACCACTTACATCACCTCACATGGAATTCCATGTACTTTGCCATTATAATATAACCTTAATACAAGGTCAACTGTAATTAGCTGATGAAAGGAAGATTGATAAAACAATCTATTTTCATGCTGGTATAACTCATGCAATGCTGGAAGAATTTATTTTGAATGTCAGTAATTTTAACAAAAGACCTATATATTAAAATTTAATTTAACCCAGCGGAAATTAAATTTAAAACCAAGCATGTCCTCACGGCTATCCCCATAGAAATAGAAAAGAAGGGGTGGGGATTTATGCTTTCTTTGCTATATTTCATTTTATTCATTACTGTGTTTATATCTGGGATGGCCTTGCTTCGAAGCGGCTTGTATAACCTATCTGCTGACTCTTTTAAGCTTAGAGTTGCAGAATATGCTGACACCCCATTAAAAGGACTGCTGTCAGGCATTATTGTAACAGCACTCCTTCATAGCAGCTCGGCTGTTATGGTTATTACTATTGGTTTAATATCTGCCGGTATTTTAACTTTTTCTCAGTCGATTGGAATAATCCTTGGAGCAAATATAGGAACCACTTTTACTGTCGAGTTCATTACCTTTAACATTGATTTTTTAATTGTACCGCTAGCTGTTATTGGTTCTTTGATGATCTTGATCAGCCGTAAGAATACAAGATATGCAGGGACCATATTTCTAGGAATTGCAGCTGTATTTGCAGCTATGAGGGGATTTGCTTTTCTGGCTGGTCCGCTGACCGACTTGCCATTGGTACAAGCAGGACTATTAATGATGAATAGCAGTCATTTTTGGAGTGTACTGGCAGGAACAGCATTAACTGCTGTCATCCAGTCCAGTACAGCTTTGACGGGAATCGTCATGGGGTTTCTGGAAGGAGATATATTAACGCTGGAAGCAGGAATTGCTGCTATGCTTGGAGCTAACATAGGCACCTGTATTACAGCCTATTTAGCCTCTGTTGGGGCCGGAAGGGAGGCACGCTTGACCGCATTTGCCCATATATGGCTGAATGTACTTGGAGTGGCCGTCTTTTATCCATTTATACATGTTTTTGCTGTTATAGCACCGCTAACTGCAGCTGCGCCAGAAGTACAGCTCGCCCACGCCAGTGTAATTTTTAACGTTCTTTCTTCTCTGCTCGTTTTTCCATTTGCTACCCGTTTTGGATCAATGATTCTCTTTATTCATGGCAGGCATAAAAAAGACTAGTAAAAGCCAGGAGTATGACTCCTGGCTTTTACTGATTAATAATCAGATTCACTTGTCATACCATTCACAATTTGCACACCAGAGCTAGCCCCGATTCTCGTAGCTCCAGCTTCAACCATATTTCGAGTGTCTTCTGTACTCCTGACACCGCCTGATGCTTTAACACCTATGTCGGGACCGACCGTCTTTCTCATTAATTTAATATCTTCGATTGTAGCCCCGCCAGTGGAAAACCCTGTGGAAGTTTTAACAAAATCCGCTCCGGCCTTAACCGCCAGCTCACAAGCACGGACTTTTTCTTCATCAGTCAAAAGGCTTGTCTCAATAATGACCTTTGAAAGAGCTTTGCCTTTAGCAGCAGTTGTCACAGCACGGATATCCTGCTCCACAAGCACGTTGTTTCCATCCTTCAGAGCACCAATGTTAATGACCATGTCCACCTCTGTCGCACCGTTTTCAATTGCATTTGTGGTTTCAAAAGCTTTTGTTTCAGGTGTTGTGGCTCCTAAAGGGAAACCAATAACAGTGCAAACCTTTACGTCACTGCCTTGCAGCTGTTCGCTCGCATACTTTACCCATGTTGGGTTGACACACACGCTGGCAAATTTGTATTCTCTTGCTTCCTGGCAAAGAGTTTCCACTTGCGATTTTTTCGCATCAGCCTTTAGGAGTGTATGGTCAATCATTTCAGCAATGTTTATGTTCATATCTATGTACTCCTTTCAAAATAACAAGATGTACGTACCTCTATCATCATATCATTCAGATAAAAAAAAGACGAGCAATAATTCGTCAACACATGCTTATTTTATACAGTACTGGCAAAAAAATTCACACCAATAATCCCCTATACCTGTTAGATGAATTCCAATTCAGGGTATAAAATTAAAGAGTGTATCCCCCTTTTTGCTTAATACTAAAACGAAGGAGGAATTTGATGAATAAACAAGATAAAAACACTGTAGAAGCAAATAATAAAATAAATGCTACTTTGGAAGACAGTAACATACACGAACGGCAAGACAGCCATGATAACTCTGAAAAAGCGAATAAAAAGATTCAGCAAGAATTCTATGCGGATGAAAACGCCAATGAAAATGCCCCTACCTACATGTACAACAATACACCTGCTATTAAGATAATTAAAAATCAAGATTAAGAAAGCCAGTAGTGTATGCCGGCTCAATTTGTAGACAAAAACGGGTGCGGAATCTTCACATTCCGAACCCCTTTTTAATGGTTTGTTTCTACTTCCTCAATGGTTTGGCGCATGGAGCGAATGTCAAAGGTATGTGAATGAAGGTGAGTTTGATTAAACTAACAGGGTCTATGGGCGGCTTACTTCCGAATACACATCCTTCACCAAGTCATAAATGAAAGAGAAATCAAGTGCGCATTCCGTTTTACGGACTAAGAGTTCTTGAGGAACTAGTTGGTCATAGCAACCATCTCTAATTGGTCTCGTTGGATTGGATTGTTTTCAAAACATATTCATCACCTAAAACTTTTATAAATCTATTTAAAATAGACTTTGTAATAGTTCCACGCTAATTTTTAGAATCCCTGCTGAATTGGAGTGGAAGGCGCGTAGACTCCAGCGGGATCAGCTCGACAGATGAGACCCCGCAGACGCCAACGGCGGCGAGGAGGCTCAGCGCCAGCCCAGCGGAAAGCGAAGCGCCTAGAACGGAAATCACAGCCACATTCCACCCCCAACCAAAAAAAGACTGTAAACAAACACGATTTTCATCGAGTTTGTCTACAGTCTGAGCTGGCAGTGTGTGTCAGCTTTCGTCTTAAAAAACTCTATTAAGTTAAACCGCTGCTTCCTTAATAGGCAGCTCATCTCCAATTACACGGACAAATTGTCCTTCATTATATGGATAGCCGGCTTTCTTTACTTTTACTTTAACGATCTGGCCAATCATATCTTCTGTAGCAGGAAAAACAACCTTCAAATAGTTGTCTGTGTACCCGACATACATTCCTTGAACAGTATCGTTTTTATATTCTTCTTCAGGAATCACTTCAAGTACTTCATTTTCAAACTGTGATGCATATTGTTTTGCGAGCTGATCTGAAAGAGCAATAAGGCGGTGCACACGCTCATTCTTAACTTCTTCATTTACCTGGTCTTCCATGCGTGCAGCAGGCGTACCTGTACGCTTGGAATAAGGAAAAACATGGAGTTCAGAGAATTTATGCTCCTTGATAAAATCAAATGTTTCTTTAAATTCTTCTTCCGTTTCACCTGGGAAGCCTACAATGACATCAGATGTTACGGCAAGGCCTGGAAGTACCTCTTTCAGCCTGTCAAGCCTTTCTCCAAAGAATTCCATTGTGTATTTCCGGCGCATTCTCTTAAGGACACTATTAGAACCAGATTGAAGCGGGATATGGAGGTGGCGGACAATGATATTTGACTTGTCGATCACATCGATTACTTCATCTGTTATTTGGCTCGCTTCAATTGATGATATGCGAAGCCTCTTTAACCCTTTGACTTGAGCTTCGAGATCTGTTAATAGCATAGCAAGATTATAATCTTTCATATCTTCTCCGTACCCGCCAGTATGGATCCCTGTAAGGACGATCTCTTTATATCCAGCATCTACAAGCTGTTGGGCTTGGCGAATGACTTCTTTTGGATCTCGGGATCTCATTAATCCTCGTGCCCACGGAATAATACAGAAAGTGCAGAAATTATTGCAGCCTTCCTGAATTTTCAAAGATGCTCTAGTTCTATCTGTAAATGCTGGAACGTCCAGCTCTTCGTATACTCGGTTTTTCATTATATTACCTACACCGTTAATCGGCTGGCGTTCTTGCTTATATTGTTCAATATAGTCAAGCATTTTAACTCGATCCTGAGTACCGACAACAATATCCACGCCAGGAATAGCCATAATCTCGGCTGGTGATGTTTGGGCATAACATCCTGTTACGCATATAACTGCGTCTGGATTCATTCTGACTGCACGGCGGATAACCTGGCGGCTTTTTTTATCACCAGTATTTGTAACCGTGCAAGTATTGACAATATATACATCGGCCGTTGACTCAAAGTCAACCCGATCATAATTTTCTTCTTTAAATAACTGCCAAATGGCTTCAGTCTCATAATGGTTCACTTTGCAGCCAAGCGTATGAAACGCAACAGTAGGCATAATTTGTCACCTCATTAATTCAGTATGATAGGAAATAGCAGAAAGCGTGTAGAGTGGCGCAGTTTCGGTACGCAAAATTCTTGGACCCAGTCCGCAGCTTTTAAAATTCCGGGCAGTAAGAGCGGCAATTTCTTTGTCAGAAAGTCCCCCTTCTGGTCCAAATACAACAAATAGAGAATCGCCTGCCTTAAGTTCATTAAGGGTCTGGAACAGCATAGAAGCTTCACCGGCTTTTGCCTCTTCCTCGTAGGCAATCAGCTTAAAATCATAGCTCTCTGCTAGCCTTGTAAGTGTTTCTAGTTTAACTGGTGAATGGACAGCTGGAAGGATACTGCGATGAGATTGCTCGGCAGCTTCCTTAGCGATCTTCTGCCATCTCTCAACTTTTTTAAGTGCTTTTTTTTCATCCCATTTTACAATAGAGCGAGATGCAATAAAAGGGATAAATTCAAACGCGCCAAGTTCGGTTCCCTTCTGGATAATCAGCTCCAGTTTATCCCCTTTAGGCAGTCCGCTCGCGATTGTTACCCTGACAGGCAGTTCATTTGTTGCCTCAATCCATTCTACAACATTTACCATTACTTTTTCATCGGTAATTTCTTCAATAACACAGACAGCACTTTTTCCGTTTTGGTCTGAGCAAATAACCTGACTGCCCTTGCCCATTCTCATTACCCTGGAAATATGGTGACAGTCGTCCCCGACTATCGCTGCCATATCATTATTTAAAGATCCGTCGATAAAATAGCGCTGCATAACCAGCACCCTCTCTCCATAATCTATAAACTCGATTGTACTAAACTGACGGCCCAATTGAAAGGCAGTCTGACAGCTCTACCTTAGTTTAAGGATATAAACACAGAAAAAAAGGGGATCATGTTCCCCTTTTCCTCTTATTTTTTGGTCAAGTTAAACGGTTATTGATTTTCACTACAGGGGGGAGTACTCGCTTTCGTGACCTGGCTCCGACCATCAGCTCTCTTGCCACGCTTTCCCCCTGACATGAGTTTGCATTTTTGAAGAGGCTCACACCCCTACTCAACAATTCATAGTAAAATCAATATTTTTCTTTAACAGAACCTATTTTTTAGTAGCGATTATCGCGACCCAATCCTCCATGGCCAATGTCTCAGTGATATCAAAACCAGCAGCAATCATGCTATCAATCACTTCCTGCTTCTTAGGCTGAATAATCCCAGAAGCGATAAAAGTTCCACCACTTCTCAAGTTAGCACTTGCAGCATCCACAAAGCGGACAATTACTTCTGCTAATATGTTTGCTACGATGATATCTGCTTTAATATCAATTTCATTTAAGAGATTATTCTGTCTAACTGATACAACCTCATTTGTTTTATTTAGCTTTATGTTAATTTTAGCAACATTAACCGCCACTTCATCCAGATCGAGGGCCTGCACTTCGGCAGCTCCAAGCTTTGCTGCTGCAATACTTAATACTCCTGAGCCCGTGCCCACATCCAGAACCTGATCTCCAGGCTTCACTATCCGCTCCAGTGCCTGTATGCACATTACCGTTGTTGGATGTGTGCCAGTGCCAAATGCCATGCCAGGGTCAAGTTCAATGATCAGCTCATCACTATTAACTGGGGTATAATCTTCCCATGTCGGCACAATCGTAAACTTTTCTGATATTTTAACTGGGTTATAATACTTTTTCCAGGCAGTAGCCCATTCTTCTTCATTAACTTCACTAATTGATACCCTGTTTTTTCCGATATCAATGTTATAGCGGATTAAATTACTAATGGCTTCCTTAATTCCATCCACTGTCTCGCCGAGAAAACTGTTAACTGGAAGATAAGCTTTTACGATCACGCCCTCGTCCGGGTAATCAGCAGGATTAAGCTGGTAAATTTCACCGAATTGGTCTTCTCTTTCCTTAATCAGTTCAAACGGATCCTCGATTACTACACCACTGGCTCCCGCCTCATGTAAAATATTAGAAACCGGCTCAACCGCTTCATTTGTAGTCAAGATACTGATTTCAGACCATTTCACCTTCTACCAACTCCATTCCGTTATTCACCCTTAAAGGCTCTTTTTACTTTCGAGAAAAAGCCGTCTTCCTGCTCTCCGTGAGGGACTTGCCCACTGACTTCAGCATAATCACGAAGTAATTGCTTTTGTTTTTCTGTGAGCTTTGTCGGTGTTACAATTCGAATAATAATATGCTGATCTCCGATACCATAGCCCCTTACATTCGGAACTCCCTTGCCCTTCAGGCGAAACTTGGTCCCTGTTTGAGTCCCAGCAGGGATTTTAAGCTTTACACGCCCATGAAGTGTCGGAACCTCAACCTCGTCTCCAAGTGCAGCCTGAACAAATGTTAACGGCATTTCGCAATAAATGTCGTCCCCATCCCGTTCAAAAAATTCATGTTCTCTTATGTGGAAAACAATATAAAGATCACCTGACGGGCCGCCATTAATCCCTGGTTCACCCTGGCCTGACACGCGAAGCTGCTGTCCATCGTCTACACCAGCAGGGATTTTCACATGGATTTTGCGGCGTTTTTTTACTGTACCTGTTCCAGAACAGGTTGAACATTTATGTTTGATTTCTTTCCCGGTACCATTGCAATAATGGCAAACACGACGGTTAACAATCCTGCCAAAAGGTGTGTTTTGCTCAATATTAAGCTGTCCTGACCCATGACAATGTTTACAAGTCTCTGCCTTAGTGCCAGGCTTTGCTCCTGAACCATCACAGGTATCACATTGTTCTTCCTTAGGGATTTCAATGTCAGTCTCTTTGCCAAAAACGGCCTCATCGAAGCCTAAAGTCATAGTGTACTGCAAGTCGGCACCCTGCCTAGGTGCATTAGGATCACGGCGTCTCTGGCCACCGCCTCCAAAGAAGCTATTGAAGATATCTTCAAACCCGCCAAAACCATTGAAATCTGATCCTCCCCCAAAACCTTGGTTCGGATCTGTATGTCCAAATTGATCGTAATGAGAACGTTTTTGGTCATCACTTAAGACCTCATAAGCTTCTTTTACTTCCTTAAATTGTTCGTCTGCTCCAGACTCTTTATTTATATCTGGATGATATTTTTTAGAAAGCTTACGATAAGCCTTTTTTATTTCTTCCTTAGAAGCTCCTTTGCTAACCCCCAGAACTTCATAGTAATCCCGTTTACTCATGATTACCACTCCCGTATCTTTTCACATAAAGATTATTTTATCATTCAAACTCATCAATGTGCAATTAAAAGTGCAAAGGGCCTGTTACCAACGACAGGCACTTTACACTTTAATACACCAAAGGAGCCAATCTCTAATATGACTATTTTTTTGCCTGTTTAATGGAATTCCATACTTATTGACTCGCACTGGTAAAGAAAAAGCCAAAGCCAAGATGACCTGACTTTGACTTAAAAGAAACCAGAACAAATTTTACAGAAGGCTTTAGATCTTATTTATCATCCTTGACTTCTTCATATTCAGCATCAACAACGTTATCGTCTGTTGAACTTTGTGGTCCTTGTTCACCTTGCTGAGCTTGTGCCTGTTTAGCTGCTTCTTCATAAAGCTTAGCAGACAGATTCTGAACAATTTCCTGTAACGCATCCTTTTTCGTACGAATTTCATCAAGATCGTTTTTCTCGATTGCAGACTTCAACTCTTCTTTTGCTTCATTGGCTTTGGTCACGTCTGCTTCGTCTACCTTGCCTTCAAGGTCTTTCAATGTTTTTTCAGTGGTAAATACTAACTGATCAGCTTCATTACGCAGTTCAACTTCTTCTTTACGCTGTTTGTCTGCCTCAGCATTTTCTTCTGCTTCTCTTACCATTTTATCAATTTCTTCATCGGACAGGCCTGTTGAAGATTTGATTGTAATCGCCTGTTCTTTATTCGTTCCCAAATCTTTGGCTCTTACATTAACGATACCGTTCTTATCGATATCAAAAGTAACCTCGATTTGAGGAACTCCGCGTGGTGCAGGCGGGATATCACTTAACTGGAAGCGGCCGAGTGTCTTATTGTCTGCAGCCATTGGACGCTCTCCCTGAAGCACATGTATATCGACTGCTGTTTGGTTGTCAGCAGCTGTTGAGAAAGTTTGTGACTTAGATGTTGGAATAGTCGTATTGCGGTCAATCAATTTCGTAAATACAGAGCCCATCGTTTCAATTCCAAGTGAAAGTGGCGTCACGTCTAATAGGACAACATCCTTAACATCACCGGAAATTACGCCGCCCTGGATAGCAGCTCCCATTGCAACAACTTCGTCAGGGTTAACACCTCTATGAGGTTCTTTGCCTGTCTCTTTTTTAATAGCTTCCTGAACGGCTGGAATTCGAGTAGATCCACCGACAAGAATAACCTTGTCAATTTCTGCAGGATTTAGGCCTGCATCTTTTAGCGCCTGCCGTGTTGGACCCATTGTGCGCTCAACTAAATCTGCAGACAGTTCTTCAAACTTTGCTCTAGTTAAGTTTAGTTCAAGGTGAAGAGGTCCTGCTTCTCCAGCTGTAATGAAAGGAAGAGAGATCTGAGTGGAAGAAACACCTGAAAGATCTTTTTTAGCTTTTTCCGCAGCATCCTTTAAACGCTGAAGAGCCATCTTGTCCTTTGAAAGGTCAATTCCATTTTCTTTTTTAAATTGCTCAACAAGATAATCGATTATAACTTGATCAAAATCATCTCCGCCAAGACGGTTGTCTCCAGCCGTTGATTTAACCTCAAATACCCCGTCGCCTAATTCTAGAATGGAAACATCAAAGGTACCGCCGCCTAAGTCATAAACAAGGATTGTTTGATCTTCCTCCATTTTATCTAATCCATACGCTAGCGCTGCCGCAGTAGGTTCATTAATAATCCGCTCTACTTCAAGACCTGCGATTTTACCCGCATCTTTTGTTGCTTGGCGTTCTGCGTCATTGAAATAAGCAGGAACCGTGACAACTGCCTTCGTTACCTTTTCTCCTAGGTAATCTTCTGCATACGCTTTTAAGTGCTGAAGAATGATCGCTGAAATTTCCTGAGGTGTATAAGTTTTACCATCCACCTCTGTTTGATGATCTGTCCCCATATGGCGCTTGATGGAAATAATTGTATTCGGGTTTGTGATTGACTGGCGCTTTGCCACTTCACCAACCTGGCGCTCTCCGTTTTTAAATGCGACAACAGATGGAGTTGTTCTGTTTCCTTCCGGATTAGGAATTACCTTTGGTTCGCCGCCTTCAAGAACAGCTACGCATGAATTGGTGGTTCCTAAATCGATCCCAATTATTTTGCTCATGTTCATTTGCCTCCTAATTCAATATGTAATATTATTGGCTGACCTTAACCATTGCTGGCCTAATGATACGATCTTTAAGCTTGTAGCCTTTTTGAAATTCCTCGACAACTGTATTAGGTTCGAAGTTTTCATCTTCAACCTGCATCACAGCTTGGTGCACATGTGGATCGAACTCTTTGCCAGCTGACTCAATTGGCTCGGCACCTTCCGTTTTCAAGGCAGCAATCAGGCCATTGTAAACCATCTCCATACCTTTTAGAATGGACTTGGCTTGTTCGTTATCGGCATCCATTTTCAATGCTCTCTCAAAATTATCAATAACAGGTAATAGATCACTAATCAGGTTTTGAGCTCTATATTTGGAACTAGCCTCAAGATCAAGTCTTGAACGGCGGCGTAAGTTTTCCATATCAGCCTGAAGACGGAAATACCGGTTTTCAGTTTCTTCCAGTTTCATTTCTAATTCCGTGATTCTGTGTTCTGCAGGATTATCGGCTGCTTGTTCCACCGTATTTTCATCCTCTAAAGCAGCGTCCCCAGTCTCTGCAAAAGTCTCCTCGGAAGCTCCCTCTGATGCTGGGTTTTCGGTTTGCATTTCTTCGTAACCTTCTTTTCTTTCTTCTGACAATTTACTCACCTCCCTTAAAGGATAAACGTTCTTAAGTATCTAATTTAAACACATCATAAGGGATGGAACCTAGCGTTCCACCCTTACTCAATATTTCCAGTGCTACTTATTTTGATACAAATCTGTAAGTACCCTTGATAAATCCGTGCTAATTAGCTGTAGCAGGCTGATAACACGAGAATATTCCATCCTTGTCGGCCCAAGTATAGCGACTGTACCAAGCTGTTCAGTCCCAATAGAATAAGTAGCTGTGATTAAACTGCAGTCTTCCATGGCTGAATTTTCATTTTCCCTGCCAATTTTGATGCTGATCCCGGACTTTTTCTCACGGATCAGCTTATACAGACTGTCTTCATGTTCAATCATATTCATCAGGCCTCGGAGTTTATTGATGTCACTAAAATCAGGCTGGCTAAGCATATTCGTTTTGCCACCAAAAAACAGCTTCTCATGACCTGGCATTTTTAGTGTATCAGCAATGGCGTGAAGCATTAAATCATAATTACTGATATGCAAGCGCAGTAGAACTGCCACCTCTTTATAAATTTTATTAGTGAGATCAACGAGAGGAACTCCGGCCAAACGGTCATTCAGAATGTTTGCCAGCTTTTCCATTTCACCTGAATCCAAGCTAGCAGGGAACTGAAATATTTTGTTTTCAACATGTCCGGTGTCAGTCACAATAATCGCAATTGCTGTTTCTTTATTTAATGGCACAATCTGAATCTTTTTCAGTTTGTTATCCTTTACTGCTGGACCAAGTACAATTGATGTGTAATTGGTTAACTCTGATAGGATTTTCGCAGACCGTTGGACTATTTTTTCAAGTTCATAAATCCTTTCGGCAAAAACTGACTTAACTTTGTGAACATCAGAATGTCCGAGCTGTTCAGGAAGCAGCAAATGGTCCACGTAGTACCTATACCCCTTTTCAGACGGAATCCGTCCTGATGAGGTGTGAGTTTTTTCTATAAATCCAAGTTCTTCAAGGTCTGCCATTTCGTTTCGAATGGTGGCTGGACTAAAAGATATCTCTTCTTTTTTCGACAAGCTCCTCGAGCCGACTGGTTGAGCAGATCGAATAAAGTCATCAACAATTACCTGAAGAATCAACAATTGACGATCTGTTAGCACCGATTATCACCTCTGTTAGCACTCTTATATTACGAGTGCTAATTCTACTAATAAATTATCAAATGAAGGGGGCAGATGTCAACGATTTGCTACGCCAATAAAAGACTGGAACACTTCGTTCCCTAAAAATTTACCTTTTTTCGTAAGGAAAATAGAATCATTCTTAACCTCAAGGAGTCCTCGTTCTTGAAATTCACTTAGCTCCGGAGCAAAATAGTCCAGCGGGCTTTGTGAAAATTTTTCGGTGAAATGCTGAATAGACACACCTTTTGTCTTCCTTAAACCAAGGAACATCTCTTCCTCAATCATTTCTTCCCTCGTAACAGTATGGGATTCCATAATGGGACGCCTCTGTGATTCAAGCGGCTCCATGTATTTTTTTAATGGTCCAAAATTAGACTCTCGCCTGCCATTAATATAACCATGCGCCCCCGCACCAAATCCAAAATATTCCTCGTTATCCCAATAAGTTAGATTATGCTTGCTTTCATAGCCTGGTAAAGAAAAGTTGCTGATTTCATACTGGCTGAATCCGTGGGCTTCCATCTCATTAATGAGCAGTTCGTACATTTCCGTTTCTATTTCTTCACCAGGAAGAGGCAGCTTGCCTTTTTTCATTAAATTATAGAAGACGGTCTTCGGTTCAATAATAAGTGAATAACCGGAATAATGGGTGACATCAAGTGTAAAAGCTGTATCCAATGAAGCTTTAAAATCACTCACTGTTTGTCCTGGCAAACTGTATATTAAATCAATGCTTATGTTTTCAAAACCGACTTTTTTAGCCGCTTCGATAGAAGTAAAAACATCTGCACGCCTGTGGGATCTGCCGATTTTTTTTAAAAGCTCATCATTAAAAGTCTGGACTCCAAAGCTAAGTCGGTTAACACCTGCGTCTTTTAAAACCTTTAATTTTTCAACCGATAAATCTCCTGGGTTGGCTTCAAATGTATATTCTGCCTTTTCGTCAAAAGAAAGTCTGTCCCTCACACTTGTACAGAGCTTTTCTAGCTGCCGCTCATTCAGTGCTGTCGGCGTTCCGCCCCCAACAAATATAGTCTGCAGTTTGGATACCGGCGCTTCTTTAAGAGTCAATTCCATCTCTTTATCTAAATATGTCAAATAATCGTCCACAGGCTGACCTTTAAGAAAAACTTTATTAAAATCACAATAGTGGCAAATATGCTCACAGAAAGGAATGTGGATATAAGCTGCTTTAATCATTTTTTCACTTCCAAGCTTAAAAATTAAAAAGGTTAGAGCTGCTTGTTGCAGTAAGCATCTCTAACCTAACATACCTTATTTTTTCTGATCATCCATCTTTAATACAGCCATAAACGCCTCTTGTGGAACCTCTACAGAACCAACTTGCTTCATTCGTTTCTTACCTTCTTTTTGTTTCTCTAAAAGTTTCCGCTTACGTGAAATGTCACCGCCGTAACACTTGGCAAGAACATTCTTCCCCATTGACTTAATGGTGGAGCGGGCCACGATTTTTTGCCCGATGGCAGCCTGAACAGGCACTTCAAACTGCTGGCGCGGAATTAGTTCTTTAAGCTTTTCTACAATGATTTTACCACGGTCATAAGCAAAATCATTATGGACTATAAAGCTGAGAGCATCGACCTTTTCTGCATTTAACAGGATGTCCATTTTCACCAGCTTTGAAGGCTTATAGCCAATTAATTCATAGTCAAAGGAAGCATAGCCTTTCGTACTAGACTTTAACTGGTCAAAAAAGTCATAAACAATCTCAGATAAAGGGATTTCATAAACAATATTGACTCTCGTTTCATCCATGTATTGCATATCAATAAAGATTCCCCGCTTATCCTGGCAAAGCTCCATAATGGCTCCTACATAATCATTAGGAGCCATCATGGTTGCTTTAACATACGGTTCCTCAATCCGGTCAATTTTTTGTGGATCAGGCATATGGTTCGGGTTATCGACTTTCAAGTCAGATCCATCAGTCATGACAACATGATAAATAACACTTGGCGCAGTTGTAATCAAATCAATTTTGAATTCCCGCTCAATTCGTTCCTGGATGATCTCCATATGGAGAAGTCCCAGAAATCCGCAGCGGAAGCCAAATCCCAGAGCCTGCGAGGTTTCCGGTTCAAATTGAAGCGCTGCATCATTCAATTCTAGCTTTTCAAGTGCATCACGCAAGTCATTAAATTTGGCGGAGTCAATTGGATAAAGGCCGCAATAAACCATTGGATTTAAGCGACGGTAACCCGGTAATCCTTCAGTCGCTCCTTTTTTCGCATTCGTAATTGTATCCCCAACACGCGTATCGGCAACATTTTTTATAGCTGCTGTTAAAAAGCCAACATCCCCTACAGATAACTCATCACGGGCCACTGCCTTTGGTGTAAATACCCCAAGTTCTGTTACCTCAAATTCTTTACCTGTTGCCATCATTTTAACCTTGTCGCCAACTTTAACGGTTCCATCGACAACGCGTATATAAGCAATTACCCCTCGGTAAGCATCATACAAGGAGTCAAAAATCAAAGCCTTTAAAGGAGCATCAGGGTCTCCCTGAGGCGCTGGGACTTTTTCAACGATTTGTTCGAGGATTTCTTCAATCCCAATTCCGGCTTTTGCGGAAGCAAGGACTGCATCAGAAGCGTCAAGCCCAATCACTTCTTCTATCTCTTTGCGTACCCGTTCAGGGTCTGCACTTGGAAGGTCAATTTTATTGATTACAGGTACAATTTCCAGTTCATTGTCAATTGCAAGATATACGTTTGCGAGGGTTTGGGCTTCAATTCCCTGTGCTGCATCTACCACAAGTACAGCTCCCTCACAGGCGGCAAGGCTCCGGGAAACCTCATATGTAAAATCGACATGACCTGGAGTATCAATTAAATGAAAAGTATAAATCTCGCCATCTTTTGCTTTATATTTCAATTGAACTGAATTTAGCTTGATGGTGATGCCCCGCTCTCTTTCAAGGTCCATTGAATCAAGCAGCTGTGCCTTCATCTCCCTAGATGTCAAAGCATTGGTTTTCTCTAATATTCGGTCTGCAAGTGTTGATTTCCCATGGTCAATATGGGCAATAATCGAGAAATTACGTATTTTTGTTTGCTGTTTAAGCCGTTCTTCTCTATTCATGAAGTTCACTCCTACTATTCTCGCACATCTAACTAATTCTAGATTATATCAGCAGGGTACACAAGATTCAATTAAAACCGGATGTTGTAAAACTGGTAAATCCATTGAATAAGGCTGATAAATTCTAAAAGGGCCGTAAACAAGGCCCTCTTACTGATAGGCGTTACAGGATAAGTTTCATAACTATTCATGGGGGAGATACAGCACTCACCGTTAAGAGTTAACCTCCTGCGTTACTTGTTATAAAACGAATAACCGTATTAGCTGCACTCGACAGTCCATCTGCTAGCTTCCTTCCAATTGATGAAAAAAAATTATAAGCTTTAAGCTCTTCTAATTGTTCCTTTTTTTTCTCAAGATCATGGCTAGTAATTTTATTTCCAAGAACAGATGTCTCAAGTTCTCCGCTTTCATCCTCACTTAAATTAAACGCACTTTTGAAGTTAGGATCTTCATAGCCTTTCATTTTATGAATCCCGCTATTAGCCTGTTCCATTCCAAACAGTACAGCTAAAAACATCAGTGCTGCAATCAGAACACTTTTTAACATAAACATTTTCATATGGATCACCCGGCATTCTGGTTATTTCTTATTCCGGCTGGCTCTCAACGGAAGCGTCTACTTTTTCTGCCTGCCAGTAAAATTCGCTAAAAACATCCGCTAAGGCTTCTGCAGATCTGTTTAGTTCTTCAAATGTGTTATCTACACCGCCAAATTCAAGCAACATCGCATTTCCCGATAAATCCTGATTGAATTTCCCGTTCGTCATCTCTCCCTTTTTTTCAATAATTCCACGGCTTAAGCCCTTATATTTTGTTTCAAGAAGGTTGTGAAGCTCACGCGCAAGCTTAAGGTTCTTTTCGTAGTTCTCATGCTCAGCTCCAATAACAAAAGCTAGTTTGGCATATGATTTTCCGTTAATCACCATCGTCGTTTTATCCTTACGGTGACCATCTCTGTGAATATCAATAAAATATTGAAGATCACGATCACCCGCCATAGCCGTTTGAACCAAAGGCCTGGACTCCTGATATGCTTTTCCGAAGCTAAAGCCCTTATTGTTTAAGTTTTCCATCACATCGGTCTTATCGACAGTTGTGCCAATTCCGTTTGATTCAAGACTCTCTTTTAATTTATCGCCAATTTTGGTGACATTTATTTTTGAATGATAGGCCTTGTTTGGATCAGTAACGCCCTTTAAATACGGAAGATAACTTTCGCGGGTATGGGAAAAATAAACGTACACGACTTTCCTTCCACCCGTTGTCATAGGGGCTGAATTAATTTCAGTATTATCATTTTTGGGATTTTCAATATCTGCCGTATTTTGAAGAGCTGCTTCTTGTTCTGCCTTCAGTACGTCAAGAGGAGGGGCTGATTCCATTGGCATGTTCGTGTAGTTAGTACCTTCTCCTGCAACTAGTATTTTCCCATCAAACAGAGAAAAACCGGGCAGTTCGCGTCCTAATAAACTTCGCGGATCATCGAGATGAATATTGGTAGAAAGGTTGAACATTTTACTAGTCAGCATGGGTGATTTCTTTCCTTCAGGAAGAACTTGCAATAAACTATGATTTTCCCAGCCCATTAGCTGGTAAAGGAGTTCACCAGAAATATTTGTAGCTGCACTGTTAACAGAAGCTGACGATAGACGATATTCAGGCTTTAAAGATGTTAATACTCCGCTTATTGAAAAGATAGTGATCAACAAAAGCAGAAACCCTGCCAAGACTTTTATAATGCTTGTCCCTTGCACAGCAATGATGATTTCTGGTCCTCTTAAAAATTTCATCTATTTCTACCTCTCTTCATAAGTCTAGTAAATCATATGACTTTGATAGAGAAGATAGAACTGATTTTGTAAAGAAAGGTTCCTGGCAAATGCCCCCGCAAAATGCAGGCCACGGTATTGCCGCGGCCTGTTTCTGCTATTCGGGCAAAGATGTGCTGGGCGGTTAGCTCCAGGTTCGTGCTGCATCCAAATGGTTCTTTCCTTGGCTTTCTACCTGGTAGTAAACCCTGCATTATCCTGATTAATAGACTCGTGCAGCGCTGCATTTAGCCCGTTTGAAATTAGATTAGCCATATCCTCCATAAAAACATCTACTTCTTTTGGGGTAACCATTAAGTTATGGCCAAGTGGAGCAAGAACCTCATGAATCAGCTTGCGCTTTTCAACTTCTGGAAGCGTGCCAACAATGCCAAGAAAGGTTTTGCGGTGTTCTTCCCCTGGAAGGTCCTCATCAGAGAGTTTCTTCCTTCCACCAAATGTCATTCCTGCCGGCGTCAAAGCCCGGGATGGACGGTCACCTTCTTTTAACTCTTTTCCAAAATGCTTAAGGATAAAATCAATCGTATCACTTGTAATTGTCACTGCGTCAACAACCGTTGGAACTCCAATCGCAATAACAGGTACGCCCAGTGTTTCCTGACTGATTTCTTTTCGCTTATTCCCTACACCAGAACCAGGATGAATTCCTGTATCTGATATTTGGATCGATGCATTAACCCTTTCAATTGAGCGTGAGGCCAACGCATCGATTGCAATAACAAAATCCGGTTTGGTTTTTTCGGCAACACCAAAAATAATATCACTTGTTTCAATCCCTGTTAGACCCATCACTCCAGGAGTTAGTGCACTAACAGGGCGATAGCCGTCTTGTACTCTTTCTGGCTGAAGGGTAAATAGATGCTGGGTAACCAGAATATTTTCGCATACAAGCGGTCCCAAGGCGTCTGGAGTAACGTTCCAGTTGCCTAACCCTACGACTAAACAGGAGGCATTTTTCTTTATTCCTTTCTGCCTTAAAAACCGGGCAAACTCTGAAGCAAACACTTCTTCAACTTTTTGCTGGAGCTCGGTGTCCTGCTGCCTGATTCCGACAACCTCTATTGTTATGTATTGTCCCTGCTTTTTCCCAAGTTCCTTTTCACCCTCAGCTGTCACCTCGACCAGTGACACCTTTATGCCATTCTCTTCTTTTTCCTTTATTATGACTCCTTCAATATGGGAAGAGTCCTGTTGATCGTGAACTGTTGCATCCCTTTTTTGAAGAACCATCTCTCGTGCTTCCACAGCAAGGTCGGTACGTACTGAATATTTGCTTAAATCAATAGGTTCTTTCATTAAAAATCTTCCTTTCTATACAGACATCCTAATTCCTATCTTTTCCTGTATATAAAAAAACATTCACATTTTAGATTATCGATCAAATTGAGGGTATAGTATTGCATTATGGACGTGCGTTTGATAAAATATCTCTTGTTCTTATAAAAAGAAACGTAATGGAAAATCGAGTTCCATAAACTCTCGATCCTTTTTAGGAGGTGAACCAAATGCCAAATATTAAATCTGCTATCAAGCGTGTTAAAACAAGTGAAGCACATAAAGCCCACAACATTACAATCAAATCTAATATGCGTACTGCAGTTAAAAGAACTGAAGCTGCGATTGTAAACAATGACAGCGACCAAGCTGCTGAAACTTTTGTTGCAGCTGCAAGCAAGCTGGACAAAGCAGCCTCTAAAGGTCTTATCCATAAAAATGCTGCTGCCCGTAAAAAAGCTCGTTTAGCTAAAAGAATCAACTCTTTAAAAGCTGAATAATATTGCACACAGAAAAAACGACCAGTTGAAGGTCGTTTTTTTATGTGGCTAAGGATATAAGCTGCCAGGATTAGCTTTCAACCTCTAGCCATCCCGCACTTATCGGTGTTGGACAGTCGGCTCCGCTTTTCATCTCAAGGTTTTGAGTTTGAAGAGGAACAGTTCTATAAGCAATGTTTTGTTCATGCCGCCTGTTTTCATTTGAAAATCAGCGTCAGCTAACTGCTTTATTATCCCGGTTAGCTCCTGCTCAGAGAAATATTGGGCTTGGCCTGCGGCTAACTTCACTCTAAATGGGTGAACTTTGAGATATCCGGCCATTTGTTGTTGTCCATAACCGTTCCTTGCCATTTCCTTTACCTGGTAAATTAATCGAAACTGACCTGTAATAACGGCCAGAATTTTCAAGGGCTCTTCATTTTGCTTTAACAAGTCATAATAAATACGAAGAGCCTGTTCTATTTTGCGATTGACGATTTTATCGACCAGCGAGAAAATATTTTGCTCTAATGATCTTGCAACCAGTTTATCCACCATGTCCGAATGGATCCTTTTCTCCTGCTGTGCGTATAGAGCAAGCTTGTCCACCTCTCCTGTCAGCATAAAAAGATTGGTACCAGACAGCAAGAGCATCAGGTCAACCGCATCCTCATCAATTTGAACTCCATTTGAAGCCGCTCTGTCTCTTACCCAAACTTTAAGCTCCTGTTCTGATAATTTTTTCGCATCTAGAACTGAAGCGAGCCTCTTAAGCTCCTTTGTTAGCTTTTTCCGTTCATCTAATTTTTCATATGGAGCAACAAAAACAACAACTGAATATGGAGCCGGCTCCTTTAAATAGGCTTCCAGCTTAGTTAAATTATGTTCAGTTTTTCCTTTTGTTCTTTCTGCAGTGAGAAAGGACGGATTTCTTAGGATAATTAATCTTCTTTCTCCAACAAATGGAAAGGTCTCTGCATCTTCGAGAGCCACTTCAATTGGGGTTTCCTCAAGATCGTGTGTAGAAAGATTAAACTCCACTTCTTCTTCATTAAGTGCATGTTCGATAAGAAGCTGATATGTCTCATTTATAAGAAATGATTCCGTTCCATATAATAAATATAGAGGCTTAATTTGTTTAGTTTTGATTTGTTTCCAAATGTCTAGTCCCAATAGTCCTTCGCTCCGTTCGAATCAAGTTTTACCCTAACCATATCGTAAAGAAGCTTGGACATTTTGACAAGTTTTATTAGGGAATTGGCTTCTCACAACCAATTCCCTATTTATAGTAAACGCCGCCATTTAAGGCCTAGGATACTTAAATAACGACGGTACGCCTTGTATTGTAGTTATTATTGTCCCTTTGAACCGGAAAAGTATTTGTGACAACTCTTGTCAGTAAAGGAAAGCTTAAAAGGTACGCTGGATTTTTTCCTGAAATTAATTTATACTGTAATGGAAATAGGAGGGGTAGACTGTGAACCAATTTGAAAAAAACGTCCAAAGCAATCGTAACGACGCCATAGACTCTGGTGTTGGTTTCATCGTTTCTTTCGGATTCTTTGCAACCATGTTCGTAATTGCAACAGTCATTCAAGTAGTCGGAAGATAATCAGGCTACATAGCGAAAAAGGTGAGACTGCAGATCATGCAGTCTCTTTGCTTTTTTAGCAAGGTAAGTGTATGCAGCTGACATGTAGGAGTTAAGGAATTTGTTAATTTATACTATGGAATTTCCTTTGAAAACGTTCCTTTTTCTCCTCTAAAACTATAGGTAATTGCACCATTTTTATCAGTCCTGAATATTTTTATTCCTCTTCTTTCTAACCGTCCCAAAACCTCTTGGTGGGGATGACCGTAACGGTTTTTTTGGCCCGCCGATAATATTGCTCCTTCTGGCTTAAAATGATCTAATAGCTGTTCGGTCGTAGATGTTTTGCTGCCATGATGTCCTGCCTTTAAAATGTCGATATTGTATTCAGGGAAATTCTTAATAAGCTGGGATTCAGCTTCCAATTCAGCGTCACCTGTAAATAGCCATGTTAAGCCTCCAATGTCAGCCAGAAGTATAATTGACTGGTTATTCCCTCCTAAATCTTTCTCCCCTGGAGGGCCAAGCACCTTGAATTTTGCTTTTCCCGCCTTCCAACTAGGCCCCTCTGATATGCGGTGTGTCATAACACCATAGCTTTCCGCTAGTTTTAAAAGCCTTTCCTCTGTTATTGAAACTGATTTTGATGCAGGTAAAATCAATTCCTTTATCTTTATTTCGGTAAAAAGGGCCTGTGCTCCGCCGATGTGATCTAGATCGCCATGCGTAAGAATTAATTTATCAATGGAACGCACTCCTTCACTTTTAAGATAAGGAACTAAAATATCCTTTCCTACCTCAAATTTGTCACTTTTTCGCTTCCACGCTTCCTGCTCAAATACCATATTCCCTCCTGTATCAATCAGAAATATCCCTTGATTGTAAGGAAGCTTAATTAGAATGCTGTCACCTTGACCCACATCAATAAAGACTACTTTGCCATAGGGTGAATAGGTAGCAGGAACGACAAGGACAAATAAAAATACAGCTAATATAATAACAGTTCTATTCACAGTTTGAATTTTTGGGTTTTCAAAATACATCAACATAATCGGATGAACGATAACTAAGAAAAGGAGCAGTTGAAAACTGGGCCTTCCGGTGATAAAAGCAGCCCCTGGAAGGCTGGCTAATTTTACAGAAAGTCCATTTGCAGCTTGGGTAATCAGTGAGAAAACTTCTACAAAGAAAACTAACTCCATCGGTAACAGCAAGTGAACAATAAACAAAAGGAGGCAAACGGGAAGAATGATGAAGGAGTAAAGAGGGACAAAAATACAATTAGCTAAAATGGAAATCAAGGAAATTTCATAAAAGTGATACATAAGAATAGGGAGGCTGGCCAATTGAGCAAGCAGAGAAACCAAGACCATACGAATAAAATAGGATTGTTTTCTCATCACTGGCTTTGCGGATATAATTAATGTAAAACTAACCCTAAAAGACAGTTGGAAACCAACATCATAAATAATATAAGGATTTATGAGCAGATAAGCCAGCAGGCTAAAAGAAATTGCACTTAGTGGGGACAATGTAAGGTGAAAACGCTTCGCCGCTAAAATAATCATGATCATACTAGCAGCCCTGTTGACAGGCGGGGACAACCCTGTTAAAACAGCATAAATTGGAAGGAGCACCAAGAGTAATTCTAGTGTTCTTTCTCTAGTCAACCCAATTCTCAGCAAAAAGAAATATAGCATACCTGACAGCAGTCCAACATGCAGACCAGAGATTGCTAATAGATGGATAACTCCTGCTTTTTGATAAGAAAGAATAGTATCTGGGTCAATCATACTGCGATCACCGAAAACTAACGCAATGGATATCGCGGCAGCTTCAGCTGGATAATGATTTTCAAGATAGCTGATTCCTTTTAACCTTATCTTTTTTATTCGATTTATAAGGTTTGAATTTCCTGGCCCGCATTCCAGACTGCTGCTTTCAAAAATCCAAAACGCTCCTTTAGTAAAAAGGTAATTTTTATAATCAAAAGCATTCGGGTTTCTTGCAGCTGGTGGCAACGTAAGCCTTCCATTTACTTTACAAACAGCCCCCGGGGTAATCTCCTCTTTCAACAGTATTTTTTTTTCGTTAGTTTTAATTCGGTATGTTATTGCGAGCTTCTCCTGTGATCCAACAATAGTCCCTAGTGCTGAAAACGAATCGCCATCTACTTTAACCCCATTATTTAAAGAAACGAAAAAACTTTTTTCCTGTCCTGTTAATGAAGTGCTATTTGAGTCAGCTGTTATTACTCCATTGATATAAAAGCCGCTAAAACAGGATAGGAATATTAGAAGTGATCGGTTAGAAGTATCCTTAGATAAAAACAAACCTAGGCAAATTAAGGCTGCTGCTGCCAAGGATGGAAACATACTTTCCAGAGCAGCCATTACACCTAACACTGAAAATAAGCTAGCAAAAAATAAAATGTTACCTATGGTTAACACCTGACTTTTCGGTGCCGTTATACTATTCCCCGTTTTAAAGGGCCTTTGCTGTCCACTTAAACACCAACAGGATTATTAGACAGCATCTATAAACTTAAGCTTTATCCCGATTCAAGCTTCCGATCTGGAGGCCTAAGCTTTCCACTTGTTCGACTTGGACATTGGCCATTTTGAATAGCTCTATTGCATACGGGTGATTTTTATAATCGGCAGCATAATAGACTGCTTTAATTCCTGCTTGGATAATTGCTTTGCAGCACTGAAGACACGGAAAATGAGTTACATATAACTCTGCCCCACCAGTCTGAACTCCGAATTTAGCACATTGCAAGAGCGCGTTCATTTCAGCGTGGACGGTTCTGACACAATGGTTATCAATTACATAGCAGCCGCTGTCGATACAATGATCCCCTCCAGCGATCGATCCATTATATCCGCCAGCAATGATTCGCTTGTCTCTTACAATCGTAGCCCCTACCTCTAGTCTGGTGCATGTGCTTCTCAAAGCAAGCAATTGGCTTTGAGCCATAAAATATTGATCCCAAGATATTCTTTCCATTTTTGCTCTCCCCTTCTGGCGGTATTCAGTAAGTGTAATTCTTTCTATTAGTTTAAAGGTTCGAAGAGCAGTACGCAATTTCATTTTTCCCTCTCTTACTGAACGGTTATATGTTCCTGCAGTTTTTCGAAAGTTTTATCCCCAATACCCGTTATTTCCATCAGTTCCTCAATATTCTTAAAAGATCCATTTGTTTCTCGGTATTCAATAATTGCAGCTGATTTGGAAGGACCAATTCCAGGCAGTGTTTCTAACTCACTGGCGTTCGCTTTATTCAAATTAACTTTACCCTGTTTACTCCCTGAGTCTGCCAGCTCTCCCGCAGGATTCTCCTCGCCGACCCGAGGTATATAAATAATCATTTCATCAGTGATTCTTACGGCAAAATTTATTCCTGATACCTCTGCATCCTCTGTAACCCCTCCCGCTGCCGTGATTAAATCCACTACCCGTTCTCCTTCTTTCATTTCGTAGACTCCTGGCTTTACTACTGCTCCTTTAATATCAGCCATAATAATAAGCTGTTCATCCGCAAGAGATTTGTCTTCGCTTCCGCCGTCAACTTCTTCAACGGGGTCCCATGCAGCTTCGTCGCTCATGTCCGCGGGAAAGATTACCGAAAACAGAAAATAGCCTGCCATCAGTACGGCTGACACACTAATTAAAACTTGCAGTCTATGCTCTTTTATTTTTTCAATCATAAGAATCGACCTTTCTTCAGGTATATTTAGATCTTTTAATACATAAAGTTTTAAGAGGAATTCAGGTACGAAGGAGGGAAGGGACTTGAAAATCGGGATTATTGGCACAGGAAATATGGGGAGAATACTGACTGAGGCAATGCTTGATGGGAATGCCGTTTCCCCTTCTTCACTAACAGTCACCAACCGAACTCTTGGAAAAGCATATGAGTTGCAGAAATCCTATCAAGAGATCCATGTTGGAGATACTAGGGAAACGGTCGAAACATCTGATGCCATATTTATCTGCGTGAAACCACATGATGTGTATACAGTTATAAAAGACATTCAGCCCTACTTAAGCAAAGACAAATGTCTTATCTCCATAACTAGTCCAATCAATACTAGCCAAATTGAAAGTGTAGCCAATTGCTCAGTTGCGCGGATTATTCCAAGCATTACAAACAGGGCACTGGCAGGAGTATCATTAATGACATTTGGAGAAAACTGTTCCAAACAGTGGAGAGATCGGTTGTGGAGTCTTTTTGAAAAGATTTCTGTCCCGCTGGAGATAAATGAAGATGTTACAAGGGTATCATCTGATATTGTCAGCTGCGGCCCTGCTTTTTTCAGCTATTTGGCTCAACGTTTCGTTGCAGCGGCGGTTAAGGAAACTAGAATTGATCTGGAGACAGCAACTGAATTAACAAGTGAAATGCTGATTGGATTAGGGGAGCTGCTTAGTAAAAAACATTACACATTGCCAGCCTTACAAGAAAAGGTATGCGTAAAAGGCGGTATAACAGGCGAGGGGATTAAGGTTTTAGAACAGGAGCTTGGTGATGTATTCGAGCACTTATTTCAGGCTACCCACCTGAAATTCGAAGAAGATCTCTCAAATACAAGAGCACACTTTTCTCAGTAGATATTTCTGCATGAGCAATAGAAATTCCTTCTTAAATAAAAAAAAAAGAAAGCATTTTCGCTTTCTTTTTTTTGCTTTGCTCTTATACTCATATTTTATTTAGCTTTACTCTTTCTGGCCGTAATAAATATTCTTTCAGAGTCAGGTTCCGGAACTTTCGATTCAAAATCTGCAGAAATCTCCAATACCTTGAAGCCAGCCTGTTCAAGCCAATTCGAATATCTTTCAACAGAGAAAGTTCTTTGAAAATGGAGCTCATCAATCCTGCTATATTTTCCCGTTGAGCTATCTAAAGCGAAAAACGACAAGTCATGTTCTACACTGTCAGGTTCCACACCTGGAAAGCAGTCCCATATATAGGAAATATTTTCATCCTTCATGGTAAACGTTTCATCCATAAAAATATGATTCATTTTATAAAGTGAATGGACATCAAAGATAAAAAGGCCATCGTCTCGCAAATGACGAAAAACACCATTAAATGTAGAGACAATGTCTGACTCCTTTTCAAGGTAATTGAGTGAATCGCAGAATATCCCAATAATATCGTGTTCGTCAAATCCTTCAAGCTCTGCCATATTTTGTTGGAAGTATTGAACTGACAAATTATGATCGGCAGTTTTTGACTGTGCTATTGCTAGCATGTCTCCTGAAAGATCGATACCAGTTACATCAAACCCTGCCTGGGCAAAGCGGATCGATAACTCTCCCGTTCCACAGGCGAGATCCATCAGGCGTCCACCAGTAATTTGATAGGTTTCTAACTGTTTCATTACAAGACTGACCCAATCATCATAAGGAATATCCTGCATTAATGTATCATAAAGATTGGCAAAGCCGCCGTAGCTCATTATTGAAGCTCACCTTGAATATCCTCATGAGGAGCATCTCCCCAAAGGCGTTCAAGATTATAATAACCCCGCTCTTCCCTGTGGAAAACATGAGCCACAACATCTCCTAAATCAATAAGAACCCATCGCGCCTCTTCAAAACCTTCCATTCGTTTCACATGATAGCCTTTTTCTTCGGCTTTATCTTTTATTTCCCTAGCAATTGCCTGTACTTGTTTATCAGAACCTCCATGGCAAATAAGAAAATAATCAGCTACAAGGGAGATTCCTTTCATGTTTAACACAATAATATCTTCCGCTTTTTTATCGTCTGCAGCAGTTACCGCAGCCGTCAATATATTTCGCTCGCTCATGCAATCAATCCTCCATGTTATTAACAAGATCATTATAGGTTTTAAATGTATCCGGGTATACCGGCTGGTTTCTATTCATTAAAAATTGGATCGTATTTTTAACCGATTGTATTAATGCAGAATGCAAATCAGTTTCAGCCAGTTTCCTCACTTCGTCAACACCAGGGAAACGCCTTCCAGGTTCAATATAATCTGCCAGGTAAATAACCTTTTCCAGCTGAGTCATCCCTGGGCGCCCCGATGTATGAAACCGGATTGCTTGCAGTGTCTCGTTATCTGTTAGCCCCGCCTCTGTTTTAACAAGGTAAGCGCCAACAGGAGCGTGCCACAGTTCACTATTATATTGAAGTAAATCCACAGGCATTTCTTGTTCTAAAATAATCTTCCGCATTTCCTCTTTTGGACGAAATTTGGCATAATCATGAAAAATGGCTGCTAATTCTGCTTTTTGCGGATCGGCTCCGAATCTTTCAGCCAGATCAATAGCTGTTTTCATAACACCAAGAGTGTGCTCATAGCGATGTTCAGTCAATTGTTTTTTTACTAGCCGTAAAGCTTCATTGCGTTCCATATAAGCCTTTCTCCTCAATATAATTTCTAACTTCCTCTGGCAAAAGGTATCTGATCGGATTCCCCTCTGAAACTCGATCCCTGATCATGCTTGATGATACTTCCATCATTGGTGTTTGTACATAATGAATATCAAAGTCACTTTTAGTCGTGTAAGCAGGTCTGTCAACCCCAATAAACTCAATTAATTCCAATAATTGTTCTATTTTATACCACTTGGGCAAATATTCAATCATGTCAGCACCTATAATAAAATAAAACTTATGCTCCGGATACCTGCCCTTGAGAATTTTTATTGTATCATACGTATAGGAGGCACCTTTGCGCTCTAGCTCAGTTGTTATCAATTTAAAGTCCGGATTCGTTTCCAGTGCCCGGTTAAGCATTTCAATCCTGTCATCATTGCTGACATCTAAAGCTTTTTGTTTATGGGGAGGTTCCTGATTAGGCATAAACCAGATCTCATCAAGCTGAAAAGCATGCAGCACCTCATTGGCAATTAATAAATGACCATAATGAGGAGGATTAAATGTTCCGCCAAGCACTCCGATTTTTTTCACCATAAGGCAGCCCCTCCTTCTTTAAATTTACTGAGGCAGCTGGATCTCTTTATTTTCTTTAGATTCCTTGTACAAGATAATCGTGCTTCCAATTAATTGGACTAACTCTGCGCCTGTCCCACTGGTAAGACTCTCAGCTACTTCATCACGATCGTCATCATTATTTTGCAGCACACTGATCTTTATCAGTTCCCTAGCTTCGAGAGCCTCAGATATTTGTTTAATCATATTATCATTTACGCCGCCTTTTCCAACCTGAAATATTGGATTCAAGTGATGGGCCTTTGCACGTAAAAACTTTTTTTGTTTACCCTTTAACATGTAGGTCCTCCTAGCCTTTTTTGGACTGTTTCCTTCATTATTTCTGTATCTGGAAAGATCCCCGTCCACTTTTCGAAAGCTAAAGCCCCTTGGCATACAAACATGTTAATGCCATTTTGGACTGAAGCCCCCTTTTCTTTAGCTTCCCTCAAAAAACTTGTTTCAAGCGGATTGTATATAATATCGCTGACAAAAGCGGTCTCTGAAACATTCCTTGCGGAAAAAGGTTTATGGTCAATATTAGGAGACATTCCTATAGAGGTGGTTTGAATTACTAAATCGTACCTCTGTAATTCCTTTTCCGCCTCTGAAAAGTCTACTATGTTTGTTTCAACAGAAATTGGACATTCTTTGACAAGAATTTCTGCCCTTCCGGAAGTCCTGTTGCATATGTCAATTTGAGTTATCCCTGCTTCTGCCATAGAAAAGTATATAGCGCGTGCTGCTCCTCCGGCCCCGATAATTAGAGCTCGTTTTTTCTTCAAATCAGAAACCTGGGTTCCAACCCCTTTGACAAACCCCAGACCGTCTGTATTATATCCGGCCAGCTTTCCATTTTCATTGACGACTGTGTTAACAGCACCAATGGCTTCAGCCAGTGGGTCAATTCTGTCAAGAAATTTGATAATTTCTGTTTTATGAGGAATTGTCACATTAAAACCTGCTGCCCCAATAGCCCTGAAACCTCTAATTGCATCTGCTAAATTGGTTTCCTTCACTTCAAGAGGAACATAGGCAGCATCTATTCTATATAATTGGAACAACTGATTATGCATTTCAGGTGACATCGAATGTTTAATCGGATCCCCAATGACTCCATATAATTTTTTCACTAGATCCTCTCCTTTTAAACCAACCGATTAAATCAAAGACTTTCTAAGAAGAACATGGACGCCTTTTGGAACGTACGCAGCAATCTTAGCGCCTGGTTCATTGATCGTCACCCAACCAAGCCCTGAAAACACGACATCCGTTTTTGCTTCTTTGATCGTATATTCATGCCTGATTAGCTCTGGAAATGATTCAACTTGCTCGACACGGGGAGGAGTCAGTAACTCACCGGCATGGTTTTCATAAAGCGTATCTGCGTTCTCCAATTTAGTGCGGTGTATCGTCAGTTCATTTGAAAGATAGCATGCAAAGGATCTTCGCCCTCCACTTATATAATCAAAACGGGCTAGTCCTCCAAAGAACAGAGTTTGTCCTTCATTTAACTGATAAACTTTCGGTTTGATTTCCTTTTTGGGTGTAATGATTTTCAAGTCCCGCTTATCAATAAAATGGGCCATTTGATGATGGTTAATAATTCCCGGTGTATCAATAAGTGCTTTTCCATCTGAAAGAGGAATCTCAATAATATCAAGCGTGGTACCTGGAAAGTGAGATGTAGTAATGATATCTCCTTCCCCTGTAACCTCCTTGATAATTCGGTTAATAAAAGTAGATTTACCGACATTTGTACAGCCTACTACATAGACATTCTTTCCATCACGGTATTCATCAATTAAAGCCGCTGCTTCTGCGATAAAATGTCCTTTAGCGGCACTAACTAAAAACACCTCTTCTGGTCTTAATCCAAGCTCTTTTGCCTCCTGCTGCATCCAATTTTTTAATCTATTAGGGTTAACAGATTTGGGAAGAAGATCTACCTTATTTCCTATCAAAAGTACCTTATTCTTCCCCGTAAATCGGTGCAAGCCCGGCAGCCAGCTTCCATTAAAATCAAAGATATCAACAATTTTTACAATTAACGCATCTTTTTGACCGATTTCATTGAGAATTTTTAAAAAATCATCATCCGTCAAATCAACGTCCTGAACTTCATTATAATGTTTTAATCGGAAACAGCGTTGACATACCACTACTTCCTTTTCCAAAGAGGATGGAGGTGCATAACCAACAGCTTCCTTCTCTTCGGTCTGGATTTTTACTCCACATCCTGTGCATGCAAATTCTTGGTCATCCAAAGCTTAGTCCTCCCAATTCAACTTTCCTTGTTTACGGAACCAGTTCAAAATCCTTCGTTCAGCCATACGATTAAATCTTGTAAAAAAGCCATCTGTTTGAGCTACGGGGATAACAAGGATTGTATGGAATCCGCTCCGATTACCGCCAAGGACATCTGTTAAAAGCTGGTCTCCAATAACAACCGTTTCCTCTTTCCGTAGGCCCATCTGTTTAAGCGCCTTTCGAAAGGCACGGCCCATCGGTTTTCTAGCCTGAAAAATAAACGGAATGTGAAGCGGATCTGAAAATGCTCTTACCCGTCTTTCATTATTATTAGAAACGATCGTTACCAGGATCTCATTCTTCCTCATGTCATCAAACCACTCAATTAGTTTGGGTGTCGCATTTGGACGATCCCACTCAACTAAAGTATTATCGAGATCGGTTATGATCCCCTTTATTCCTTTTGCTTTTAAGCTTTCCGGCTTAATATCAAAAATACTTTTAACATGCTGGTCAGGCAAAAATTTATTTAGCAATATTTTTACACCTCATTAACTGATTTAACGTTAACATCATAACCAATTTTATCCGTTCTTTCAAAACAAACCTGTTTAATTCTCCGATTTCAAAGATATTCTCTATTATTATTTCTAGTCATTCTTCTAAAATACACTCCACCATCTGTTATAAAATTCACACGTTTAAAAAGCTGATTTTTCTTAAAACTTTTCGACAAATTTCTAGCACCTCTTGCTTGTGGATAACTTTATGCACATTATACACCTTGTCTAATCTATTATTGTACTAGTTATAAACAAAATAGTCACAGGTTATCCACTATCACCTGTGGATAACAGAACGGTTGTTCGTTTCATGTAATTCTGCTAAAGTAAGGGTACAACAATATGACTTACCAGTATATGTATAGATATTAAGGTTAGAACGATTAATTTTACATTGGAGGTGCATGACTGAATGCGTAAATTATCGGATGAACTGCTAATTGAATCGTACTATAAGGCAAGAGAACTTAATCTTAGCTTAGAGTTTATACGTTTAATTGAAACTGAAATTCACCGGCGGTCATTATCTCAGCAAATCAAAGTTTCATCTTAAAAAAACATAGCCCATTGGGCTTTTTTTTGTTCCATGCCTCCGCCGAGAAAAGTGAAAAGCGCAGGCTTCTTCCTGCGCTTACACTATCTGCTATTTAGTCGAAAAATGTCCCAGAACGTCTCCAACAGTTATTTCTACTGGAACTTCCAGTCCGCGCTTTAAGCTAAAGGTATCCTTCTCAAACAATAAAACAACAGTAGAACCAAAAGTGAAATATGCCATTTCACTCCCTTTTACAAGGCGGTCCCCTTCATGGGTTGTTTCAATTGAGTTTACAAACATTGCACCAACCTTCACAATAGCCATCCTGCCAAATTCATGCTCGACTTCAGTTATGGTTCGGAAATTCTTAGCTAAGGTTCTGTTTCCATACTTAAGGCCCATTTTGTTTACCGGGTAAGATTTGCTTCCCAATGACCTTTGGGAGAATACCTTTCCTGTGACCGGACTGTGAATCCTATGATAATGGCTGGGGCTTAAATACAAAACCATATAGGTCCCCTTATCGTACTTGTCGGCCGCTTCAATTCCACCAAGCATTTCTTCAATTGAATAAACTTTTCCCTTTACAGTAACTCTATATTCAGGCTCAATTTGGCCTATATCTTCGATGACTGCATCAACAGGACTAAGGACAGTCTCTGCCTGTTTGTCATCCCCTGGGCGAACGCCTGGTTTCAGCTTTCTAATAAAAAAGTCATGCAAGGTTGGATAATCTTGAATAGGTTTTTCCATTTCTGCCTGATTGATTTTATATATTTTCGCAAAGGACGGGACCAACAACCTGCTGTATTTAGAAGTTGCAAACCTTTGCAACAATACAGAAGACCATTTCCCATTTGTCAGTTCGATTAGAGTTCGATAAACTATGCGTTGAATCAAGGACTTCCCTCCGTAATATAACATTGTGCCAAAGACAAAGAGTCTATTCTCCAGTAAAATGATTCATTATGCTTTTTTTAATCATAAGCCTCGTAATCAGGCCATAATAGATTCCACGAGTGATATTATAACATTCCTAGTCTGTAATGTACTATTAGAATTCTTTATCTCCCTCAAAAGAAAAAAATTTCAAAGTAGGCAATATTATTTTTTCACATAGGGTTAACGCTAAAGATAACAAACAGTCATGGGTTTCCGCTTCCATATGCTGGCTTTTCGCGGGAAGGACAGTGTTGTCACCACTCATACAAAAACAACAATTTTTTAGAAATAATCAACTAAAAGAAGCTTTGCCGCCAGAAGATGGTCTTATTCCTCAAGAATATACCTCAGGGTTCCTGTGAGTATTTATCAAAGATTCCGGTTGATTTACCAATATTTCCTTTCAAGGCGGTATGTAATTAAAAAAGCGGTTTGTAGCTTGACCATCAGATAAAGATACATCTTCTCAATTCTTGATATTTCCATATAACCATCTCTATTTTGGTCAACAAAACTAAAAAGGCCTATGCTTTAAGCACAAGCCCATTCAGTAGGATCTAAAATACCACCAGCCTCCAAAAATCAATACTATGATAAGCAGGACAATAAATAAAGCGTACCATGGCCCGCTGCTTGCCGGAACTGGTGCTGGTGCTGGGTAGGCTGCAGGCCATGTATACGGATAATAATATCCGTAAGACATATCTCTACCTCCTTCGCTCCTTTTTTATATTTTATGTAAATTAGCCCTTCAGTGTCTGGGCTTTTAGCTGCATTCTGTTTTGATTACAGCTCAGTTGTCTGTGTCAGCAGGCTTCCTGTTATGATAATTTAAACTGTACTTCCCTTGTAACTCGGGAAGTACAGCTTTTTTGTTAACCTTTTAATGCCTTTTGAGCAATTTTTAAATCATTCATCAATAGCTGATTTATATCATAAGACGGATACAATCCCCTGTTATACATGAAAGTATATACTCTAGCATGCCAGTCTACTGCTGAGTTCAGCTGCTTTTTCAGAACCGCTCTAAGTGCAGGGGTTGCTGTTTCTGTAATAGCAATTGCATAATTCCTTACTGCAGTCTTAGCCACTGCCAGTAGGTCCCCTGCGAAAAATGCTGTATCTGCTCGCTGTCCGCCATCGAAACCTGGTGCTGCAGGGTAAAACTTGAGCAATTCTCGTAAGTTATTTTCCAACGCTTGAATGGAAAACGTATATAATGAGTGAAGATCAGGGTCTTGAATTTCACCAAGGCTTTTTTTCAGCTTCATTAATACAAATGATTGAAACGCAACTAACTCATGAAGTTCTAAGGTTTCGTGCCACGCTAAAGTCTTTTTATTTGCCATCTCCATACCTCCGTGGTTGTTTTAACACAATTTTACTTTATTCCTCGGACTCTCCACGGGTGCATGGCTTATAAAGAATGGAAACAAGTTGCTTCTAAATCTTAATTAAAAACGGAAAGCGTAAACTGTCTTTCCTTAGTTTTGTTTTTTCTTTTTTTCTTTTTCCGCCCTATAAAACTCATGGAACATTTTCATTAAGGCACGTTTTTCTATTCGTGAAACATAACTTCTGGATATACCTAATTCTTTAGCAATCTCACGCTGTGTTTTTTCTTTCTGAAGGTCGAGTCCAAATCGGCCGATAATTACTTCTTTTTCCCTTTTGTCTAAAACATCAATATATTCTTTTATTTTTTCCAGCTCCATACTTAACTGGATCGTATCAATAACATCTTCAGACTCCGACTTCAAAACATCAATTAACGATATTTCATTCCCTTCTTTGTCCTGTCCAATTGGGTCATGAAGAGAAACATCCTTCTTTGTTTTCTTGAGAGCTCTTAAATGCATAAGAATCTCGTTCTCAATGCATCTTGCCGCATAGGTCGCCAGCTTGGTGCCCTTACCCTCCGAATAGCTTTCAATGGCTTTAATTAAACCAATCGTCCCAATAGAGATTAAATCTTCTGAATCCTCACCCGTATTTTCAAACTTTTTAACTATATGGGCGACAAGGCGAAGATTATGCTCTATCAGCATGTTACGTGCATGGCCATCACCTTCAGCCATTAAACGGAGATATTTCCTTTCGTCAGCAGCTGATAATGGCTGAGGGAAGGCATTGTTCTTCACATAAGAGACAAGAAAAATAATCTCTTTTACTAAGTAACCGAGTGCCGTAAGAATTCCAGACATGATTAACACCCCCGCTTATTAGGACTATTGCCTATTATTAATTCCTATGAGCAGAAAACGATGTTCGTGTCTGTCCTGATCTAATTATATTTAGAAAAATATTTCCAGTTTCCAAGGGGTTCCATTAATGGCCTCTTTTCATTTAGAAGCTATGGACAGCTAAAATGACATCGGGTAGAATAATAGCCATATGAATTCTATGGGGTTGTTTTTATGGATTATGAAAAGATAATATTAGGCTTGATTTTTCTCATTGTTTTCTTGAACCTGCTTGCCGAAACAATTTTTGAAGGATTCTCTCTAAAAAGTTTCGGTTTGTTTCTAGCTGTTGCTGCACTAATTACCTTGTTGTGGTTCCGGCCTAAAAACAGACGCAGATAAGCTTAGCTTTACTGCTGAAGATCGCAGTTGACCCGATAGTGTATAACAAAATAAGAGCATGGGACCCAACAAACAATGGCCCATGCTCTTTTTGTTTTAATTTAATTTTCCACACTGACTTCAGCAGCAATAATACAGCCAATCGCTCCACAAACCACGAATCCCATTACAATCGCAAACATGATTTCACACCCCTTTTAAAAGGCAATATTTGATTTAAATTTATCACAATTACAAAGTAAATATGATTAAGGATGTGAACATTGTGTTAACGGTTATGATCTGAACTTCTGGCTTTCGTTTTAAAAATAACCGTGAGCAGTAAGACATGAAGTGACATTCTATTTCCTCCTAGGTGGTATCCTTCTCCACCCATAAGCAAGCTTGTCGTGTAAGCATTAAAACAATCATTGTTCCAACCACCTTTCATAAGTATTTTTTGCTTTCACAGATTAAAACGGACGATATAAAGAAAACTGACGATCCTTATTCTTTTCGTGTATTTCGTTTACCATTTGCTCATGCACAGCTTCTTCTGCTGACATTTTACGTTTCTTAATTGTTACTGTAAAAAATAATATATTTAAAGTCATCCCATTTCACCTCCTTCAATTTACCCACAAAAAAGCCGCAGGAATTCCTGCGGCTAAAAATAGGCATAAAAATGCCGCAGGAGACGATTCTTCCTGCGGCATGGATAATATAATTTAGAATGTCTAAATAATCCAGTCCTTATCGGTCGAATACGTACATTTGTTATATTTAATTTCGATTGCAATTCCAAATGTGTTTGTGATCATATCATTCGACCTCCTTTTTCCAAATTATCTTACAGTGGTAATTATATCCACTTTTTCCAATTTTGTAAATGATTTTTACCATTTTTTTCTGCTGGATATACATTTGTAATTTTCAGTTAATACTCCACGGTTAACTTGCACAATTTTTTTAACTAGCTATGAAATTCACTTTTCGAACATGCATTCACATTCCATCGTGAAAACTATATAAAAAAAAACGCCCTGGTAATGGACGTTTACTTTTTCATCAAGTATTCTTCGCCGTCTTCCATATCAGCGAGCTTTTTGCGTAAAACTTTAGATTGAAAGAAAAAATAGATTGAACCAGTAATAAACACAGTTGATGCACCTATAGAAATATAGACATCCGACATCACTTGGAAAGTTGACGGGATGATAACACCTATATAGAAAAATACAGCCACAGCTAATAATACGGTTGCATAATTTTTAAAGTCTATCATTTTTTCATAAGTGTGCTTCGCTTCCATTAATTATCACCTGCGCTTTTCTTAAAAACTACAAGACTACTTTACCACAACAAAGATGGTAAAGCCGAATGTAATTTTTGGGAGGCTGGTTAATGAACTACTAGCAATGGAATTTAAAAAAGGAGGCAGTTTATCTGCCCTCCTCGATACTTTTCTATTTTGTTAGTGCTTGATCAATATCTTCCACTAGATCATCCGCATCCTCAAGACCCACTGAGATCCTTACCAGTCCATCTCCAATTCCCAGCTCTGCCCGACGCTCCTTTGGAATGGATGCATGAGTCATTCTTGCTGGAACTGAAATCAAGCTTTCTACAGCACCAAGGCTTTCAGCCAGAGTGAAGTATTTAATTTTTTCAAGCAGCTTATCAGCGTTTTCTTCACTGCCAACGTCGAATGACACCATTCCACCAAAACCGCCTGCCTGTTTTTTGGCAATATCGTGATTTGGATGAGATTCAATTCCTGGATAAAATACCTTTTTAACGGCAGGGTGTTTTTGAAGAAACTCAACAATTTTACGAGTGCTCTTTTCGTGTTCTTCCATTCGGATTCCAAGTGTCTTAATTCCTCTAATCAAAAGCCAAGAATCTTGAGGTCCTAAAACGCCTCCAGTAGAATTCTGAACAAAATGTAAATCTTTTGCCATTTCCGGGCTGTTTACAACAACTAAACCTGCTACAACGTCACTGTGTCCGCCTAAGTACTTCGTTGCGCTATGAAGCACAATATCTGCTCCGAGATCATGCGGTGTCTGCCAGTAAGGTGTAGAGAATGTATTATCAACAATTGTTAACAAGCTATGCTTTTTAGCAATGCCTGCAGCTGCTTCAATATCGGTAATTTTTAATAATGGGTTTGTCGGTGTCTCGATATAAAGTGCTTTTGTATTTGGCCTAATATGTTCCTCGATACTCTCAAGTTTGCTCGTATCTACGAATGTACTCTCGATTCCAAACCGGTTTAGCACCTTTGACATCACCCGATATGTACCTCCATACACATCGTCTGTCATCAGAACATGGTCGCCGCTGTTAAAGAGCATCATGACAGCAGTAATTGCTGCCATTCCCGAACCAAAAGCAAATCCCGCTTCACCGTTTTCAAGATCCTTAATTAGTTCCTCGAGCGCATGGCGAGTCGGATTTCCTGTTCGGCTATATTCAAATCCTTTAAAGTTCCCTACGCCGTCCTGCTTATAAGTACTGACTTGATAGATCGGTACATTGACCGCTCCTGTTAAAGGATCGCCAGATATGCCACCATGGATGAGCTTAGTTTTTCTTCTCATTTAAATACCTCCCTCATAAATTTTCTTGCTGAGATATCGTTCGCTTCCATCTGGAAAAATAACAATGATGTTCGTACCCGGAGGAGACACGTCCGCTTCCTTCAAGGCAGCATGCAATGCAGCCCCTGATGAACTGCCCATCAACAGCCCTTCTCTGGCAGCCGCTACTTTTACCAGTTCGAAAGCATCCTGATCAGAGACTGTATGAATCGCATCAAAATAGGCAGAGTCCATGTAATCAGGCAGAAACTCCATGCCTATCCCTTCAGTCTTGTGCGGACCGGCCTCTCCTCCATTTAAAATCGAGCCCTCTGGCTCAACAATAACGGTCTTTATCTTTTCATTTTTTTCTTTTAAATAGCGGGCCGTTCCCATAAAAGTTCCGCCTGTACCGGCTCCTGCTACAAATATGTTCACATTCCCATCCAGCTGTTTCCAGATTTCAGGACCAAGCGTTTTATAATATGTGTCAGGATTAGCCGGGTTACCAAACTGCCGGGGACAATAAGCCTCTGGATACTCTTTAAGCAGCTCCTCTGCCCTTTGTATGGCCCCCTTCATTCCTTCACTTGTGGGTGTATGGACAATTTCTGCTCCAAGAGCTTTCATCAAATCCTGCTTTTCAATGCTGAATTTCTCAGGAACACAAACAATTACCTTTACATCTGCCTGAAGTGCTGCCAAAGCTAGCCCAATGCCCGTATTGCCTGCCGTAGGTTCAATGACGGTTCCACCACGCTTCAATTCTCCAGTTTCTAAGGCTTGCTTTATTAATTCCATGCCAAGACGGTCTTTAACACTGCCTCCTGGATTCATGAACTCCAGCTTGGCGAACAGTCTGACTCCATCAGGAATCGGAAACTTGGTTAATTCAACTATCGGCGTCTCTCCTATTAAGTCATGGACGCTTTTGTATATATTCAAAATTTCTTCCCCCTTATGGGAAATTATTGATTATCTACTAAAGAAGACACCATCTTTAACACTAGGTTTGCGGAGTTAACAGCTGCCTTTTCCAAAAATTGTTCAAAAGAAACATCTGATTCTTTGCCGGCAATATCCGAAAGAGATCGTATAATGACAAAAGGTGTCTTAAACTGATATGCCACTTGAGCAACTGCAGCCGCCTCCATTTCAACTGCCTGCAGATCCGTAAATTTGTCACGGATATATTCTACACGGCCAGGATCATTCATGAAAGAATCTCCGGTAGCAATTAGGCCCTTTATGGTCCGGACATCTGTTATGTCTTGAGCAGAGGATTCTGCCGCTTCAATCAATAAAGGATTTGCAATAAATGCAGCGGGCAACTGAGGGACTTGCCCGTATTCATATCCAAAGGCTGTAACGTCAACGTCATGATGGCGAACTTCCGACGAGATAACAACATCGCCAACATTCAATGCTGGATTGAATCCGCCTGCTGATCCCGTGTTAATTACATAATCAGGCTGAAACCTTTCAAGCAGGATCGCAGTAGACATTGCTGCGTTTACTTTTCCGATTCCAGAACGCAGGAGAATGACATCTGTTTCTCCA
Organism: Mesobacillus harenae; assembly: GCF_013343715.1. Lineage (GTDB taxonomy): Bacteria > Bacillota > Bacilli > Bacillales > Cytobacillaceae > Mesobacillus_A > Mesobacillus_A harenae. The sequence goes on along the minus strand of NZ_JABUNR010000003.1, from coordinate 285,344 downwards.
AGCAGGCCTATCGTATATTCGCATCCTGCGATTGTTTCCTGTCTGCGATTTTCGATCTTTTCTCTTAACAGGGTAACTTCTTCTTCCATTGCACCAATTATTGCAACTTTCATACTGTGTATACCTCTTTCTATTCCTTTTTCTCACCTGTCATCAGCCAGACAAAATCATTGCAGCGCTGAAAGCTTGCTGTAAACCCGTTCTTCTCCAAAATATCCTTTAAAACGGGAATAGTAGTGTAATATTCTCTTTGTAAGTCTTCCGCGAGGTTTTTAAATCCTTTCGACAAGGCAGTTGAGATGGCTTCTTTATAAGCTTCTGCAGACTCGTACATAGTATCCGCAAAAACTATTTTACCACCTTGGGCAAGACGGTTTCCATAGCTGGCTATCGCTTCTGCTTTTTCCTTATCAGTTAAATGATGAAAAGCATAAGTACTCACCATCGTATTATAAGCCAGATTTGTTGGATAATTAAAGAAATCACCTTCTAAAATCAACGCTTTTGAACCAAGCTTCACTTCTGCCTGCTTTCTCATTGCAGGGGATGGTTCAACTGCAATAACTTTCAGCCCTTTTTCAGCAAGTCTTAGGGTAAGATTCCCTGTTCCCGGGCCAAACTCCAATACGGTTCCCTGTGCCCGATTTGTTACTTCTGTTAGAATCTGATCGTAATGTAAAAAAACATCTTTATATTCAGGATCATGGCCTACTACTGAAGAATCATACGTATCAGCCCACTTATCAAAAAGCTCTATAAACTCTTTACCCATTTTGACCACACTCCATTGTTATTCTAATAAATCCTATAAGTATAGTATGAATTAAAAATTAACTTGTTCTAAATTTACCATATTGACTCTATCTGAATCAACTATAACTTGATTCCTTTCATCTACATACATACAATGAGATAGTAGACAGCGCACGGAAAGGATTAGATGATGTATGCTCAATTTCGACTTAATTGAAGATAAAGTAGAGTTTTTTGAAGCTCCTCAACTTAGCCAGCTAGAAAAGAAGATTAATCAACAAATTGAAATTAATCGGGCTATTTTATTACGTGTTCATTCTGTTTCGCATCAGATGCATGTAGATGAAAACGGCCGCTGCTATTATTCTGCCGTCGTACATTTTAAATCAAAAGCCAAATAGTCTTAGAGCGGATTGATAACACAAGAACGGACCGGGCATAATCGCCCGGTCCGTTTGGTCTTGCACACACCCCACATTCCACATTCCACATTCCACACTGTTAAGCAAACAAGCCCTGTAGGCGAAAAAATAAGCTCTCTAGATATTAAAAAATACTTGGTATGGTGGGGTTGATTTCCTTCTGGGGGATCATTGAGGGAGATCTTACTCTAAGACGAAACCCTGAGGATATTCATAACCATAATCTAGTTTGGATACCGGAAATTAATAAAAAAAAGCCTCGAAAATTATCGGGGCTTTAAAGAGCTATTTTTTATCATTTTCAATAAGTTCTTCAACCTTAACTGGTTTCCAGCCCTGTCCATCTACCCACTCGATGTAGACACGGTAGGTTTGGTCACTGCCTTTTCCAGAGATGGTCCCAATTGCATTATTAGGATCTCCATTGCTTTCCAGCCACCAAACAGTCATGTTCGCGTGGTCAATTCCAGCTCCATGGGACAGAGCCAGCTCCTTTTCCTTCCAATCGGCCGAATTAGGATCTGAACTAGATATATGTTCACCTGTCTGAGTGGTGCCAACTGGTTTCCAGTCTGGGTTAACAATTGTTTGCTTAACGTTTGAATCGCTTCCACCATCCGAAACGACTGGCTCGCTTGTACTGCTGTCATCCGAGGTGCTGCTCCCATCTCCCTCAAGATTGGAGCCAGTTTCAGTCTGTCCCGAATCTTCACTGTCATTGTCTGTTTTATCCGATTCCGAGGTATCTTTCGAAGCTGTATCTTTCATATTTTCAGCTGCCACTTGACTGTCATCGGCTGTGTTTTCGTCAGTCCCAAAGAAAATCCTGGAAGATACGAAGATTATCAATAATAGGACAATTACTATCAAGCTATTTAAAATAATATTGGTTTTTCTTCTCTTTGCCCGCTTTTTGATGCGGGACCCTTCGTCTAGATTTCCATAATCGTCGTTTCTCACGGCGCTTTCCTCCCTGAATAAGGTTGTCAACATTCTACCATGACTTTATGCAAACAGGAAAGAATTTATATCTTATCCTTTCATAACCCGTTCTCCTGATCGTACTTAAATATAACATCGACCATATCTGCAAATAGAGGGTTAACAGCTCCTTCATTCCCAAAAACTCCAAGGTTAACTGTTACAAGGGCATACCTAGGGTTCTTATATGGAAAATAGCCAGCAAACCACTTGTTATGAAGCTGCTTATCATCTATAAAAATCCCAGTTTCTGCGGTTCCTGATTTGCCAGCTACCTCATAAGGGAGATTTTGGAACCATCTGCCTGTCCCATTTTCACTCACGACGACCCCACGGAGCAGCTGCTGCAGTTTCATCGCTGTATATGGAGCAAGCGAGTCGCCTGCAAGATCTTTTTTATCAAAAGCCACCAAGCTTGTACCGTTTTGATATTCAATCGCTGTAGCCGCCCTGACCATTTCCTTTTTTCCAGCCTTTGCTATTGTTGCCATCATATTTGCTACTGAGAGTGGTGTGACCCTGACCTCATGCTGTCCAATCCCCGACAAAGCTGCAAAATTATCATCCTTCTTAGCTTCTTCTATTGCAAATACTCTGCCCTTATCTTCCCCTGGCAGCTGTTTAAAATCAGAAAGGTGGAAAACATCACCTTCCCAGCCCGTCTGTCCTACTAATGATAATTTCGCTGCATACTCTTCTAATATATTCTCATCAATCTCCTTCAGCTCTTTCGAAAGCTCTCCAAAGGTTCTGTTGCAGCTTCTTGCAAAGCTCTCTGAAAAAGTCAGATTACCATGCTGAAACTCGAGGTCAGGATCTCCGTTTATTTTTCTGTCGCAATCAAATTTCCGCATTGGATCAGCCAAATTGTAGTCGATTGCTGCTGCAGCAACCACAGTTTTGAAAACTGAACCAGGTGCATGCTGCTTTAACATCATGTTATTTATACCAGAATCGGCAAATGGATCTTTCCGATTAATCGATGGTCGTGATACCATTGCCAGAATGGCGTTTGATTCGATATCAAGCAAAACTAGGCCTCCTGATTTGATAGCATGTGTATCGGCCAGCTGCTCGGCTGCTTCCTGCAGCTTCTTATCAATCGTTGTCCTTATGTTTATTGGGTAGAAAGGATTGCCAGGCTCCACATACTTTACATTAATGCCAAATAAAGGTGCTCCCTCACCATCAACGTGATAAACAAGCTTGCTGCTGCCTTCTGCTAACAGAAATTCATCAAAGGACTCCTCAAGTCCAGATAATCCAATTAATGTGCGCGGGGGGAGCTGTTTATCTGGGTGCCGCTTTAGTATCATCCTTTCATTTTCACCAACAATCCCTAACAACTGTTCAGCCGGATTTTTTTTAACATCATATTTTTGCTCTACTGCAAACACACCAGGGATTTTTAAAGAGTTTATCTTTTCCATTTGAATTTTTGTGAGCACCACAGGCTGAGGTTCTCCATATGCAAATGGATTCTTAGCAGCTTTCACTGCTTCCATAAGCCTAAATTCAGAAACTCCTATAGTTCTCGCAACTTCGGCAGCAGGCCAATCAATCTTTTTTAAAAAAGGAAATAAGATAAGAACGGGAATTTTTTCGAAGGTTAGTGGCTCTCCATGCCGGTCTAAAAATTTGCCTCTGCCATTATCAACAACCATTGACTGGGATCGTTGTTCTACACTCGATTCTAATAAATTTATATTGTGCTTAGAAAAAGATTTAGTATCCACAAGCTGAATCTGGACTAGCCTTGCAAATAAAACAGCCAAAACAAGGAAACATAGGGACGTACAGAAAATTGCTCGTTTTTTCCACATAAAAAACACCTCGTCAAGAGTGTTGACGAGGTGCGGGAAATTCAAACATTTTAGTTATAAATAAAGGAAATCCTAATTAATCGATGTAATTCTAACGCTCATTTCCCCGCCAGGTGTTTGTACAGAAACCTGGTCACCGACTTTTTTCCCAATTAAACTCTTGGCAATCGGCGAATCGTTTGAAATTTTCCCTTCAAACGGATCAGCTTCAGCACTTCCTACAATAGTATAGGTTTCTTCGTCCCCATTTGGCAGCTCAACAAAAGTAACCGAACGGCCAAGCGAAACTGAGTCTCCGCTGATAGCATCTTCTTCAATAATTTTCGCATTGCGGATCATGTTTTCAAGCGTAGTAATTCTGCCCTCAACAAACGCTTGCTCTTCCTTCGCTGAATCGTACTCAGAGTTTTCAGAGAGGTCACCAAAGCTGCGGGCGACTTTAATTCGTTCTACTACTTCTTTTCTTTTTACTGATTTTAATTGTTCTAATTCTTGTTCAAGTTTCTCTTTACCAGCTTGTGTCATTGGAAAAACTTTATCTGTAGCCACTATTCTTCACTCCTTCTAATCATCGCAAGTCCCCAAAAAACTTAGTCTGCAATATGTAGGCGTATTTACAATGTAAATACAGGTTGCGCGTCCCCATTAAGGGGCGCGCAGCACATTAGTCCCAAGGGACATTTTGTTTTTTTAGTCAGCCATATGATTGATCATGATAAAAACAGGTATTGGACAAGCGAAGCATTGTTTTTACCAAATAAACCTATTATTATCTATGCTATTGTTTCACAAAAACGATTTTTGTTCAAGAATTGTTTGAATTTTTGTTACCATAAGGTCAACTGCCACATGATTGTGCCCGCCTTCAGGTATGATCACATCAGCGTAACGCTTCGTGGGTTCAATAAATTGGTTATGCATCGGCCTAACAACACCGACGTACTGTTCAATGACTGAATCCACAGAGCGGCTGCGTTCTTTAATATCTCGAAGCAGTCGGCGGATAATCCTCAAATCGGCATCTGTATCAACAAAAAGCTTAATATCCATTAAGTCTCTTAGCCGTTCGTCTTCAAGTATTAGGATTCCTTCAAGTATGATTACATTCTTAGGCTCCACCGGAATAATCTCGCTGGACCGGGTGTGCATAGAATAATCATAGACCGGCTTTTCAATCGCTTCATAAGCCAAAAGCTTTGTAATATGCTCAATGAGAAGATCATTATCAAAAGCCAGCGGATGGTCATAATTCGTTTTCAGCCGTTCTTCAAATGGAAGATGGCGCTGGTCTTTATAATAAAAATCCTGTTCCAGCATTAAAATAGAATGACCTTTAAAATGTTCGTAAATAGCTCTCGTTACACTGGTTTTCCCTGAACCGGAACCCCCAGCAACGCCTATCACAACTGGTTTGCGTGTCATGCTTTCTTCTCCTTCCGCATCATGTCATTAGGATGGACCGGCTGATCCGCCTTGAATTGGACAATTTGCAGAGGATGGCGGGCTGCATCTAATACATTTCCGCGTTCATCCCATAATTCCTCCACAACCATTGTGAAATTATCCATTTTAGGACCGAAAAATTCTACTTCATCTCCGGCCTTAAAATAATTACGCTGTTGAAGTGTGACTATTTTGGTTTCAGGGTCATAGCCAAGGACCAAACCGGCAAAGTCGAACATTGTCTTCTTGCTATGGTTTCCAAACATTTGCTCTTTATACCCGGGAACTCCTTCAAAAAAGGCAGGAGCGGTTTCACGGTTTGCACATTTGTCCAGTTCCTCAAGCCATTCTTTTTTTATCTTGAAGTTTTCAGGGTCTGCACAATAGGCGTCAATTACTTTCCGATACACACTAACAACAGTGGCAACATAATGGATCGACTTCATTCTTCCTTCAATCTTTAAACTGTCAATTCCAAGTTCAATCATTCGGGGAATTGATTCAATTAATTTGAGGTCTTTTGGGCTCATTGCAAAAGGATGATCCCCTTCAGCAAACAAGGCTTTTTCATTTTCTCCCGCTAACTGATACAAGTCATAATCCCATCGGCATGACTGGCAGCAGCCACCCCGGTTAGAATCACGGGCGGTCATATGGTTACTCAGCGTACAGCGTCCTGAATAAGCAATGCACATTGCCCCATGAATAAAGGTTTCAATTTCAATATCCACTTTTTCTTTAATTTCGCGAACTTCTTCTTCGCTTGTTTCCCTCGCCAAGACAACACGCTCAAGCCCTTCTTCTTTCCAGTACTGTACAGCCTTCCAGTTAGATAAAGATTGTTGGGTACTTAAGTGGACTTCAATTTCGGGAGCGACCCTCCGGCAAGTTTCAATAATTAACGGATCTGCAACAATTATTCCTGCTACTCCAGCGTCACGTAATCCCAAAAGATAGTCATCGAGCCCATCTATATTTTCGTTATGGGCAAAGATATTCGTTGTTACATAAATTCTAGCTCCATATTGTTTGGCAAACTCTACGCCTTCTTTCATTTCTGCAAAGGTGAAATTATCAGCATTCGAACGCAATCCGTACTCCTGGCCTCCGATAAATACAGCATCAGCCCCGTATTGAACAGCAATTTTAAGTTTCTCTAGGTTGCCTGCTGGGGCTAGGAGTTCCGGTTTTTTCACAATGACGCGTTTTCCATTGATCATTTCAGAAATATTAGCTTTGACTGCTGTCATGATGGCTGCCTCCTTATTTAATAAACGGTCTCTTTGAAAAAGAATCCCGTATCGAGCCTTCGGTTTGGCGGCTGAATCGCTTCAGCTTCAGCCAGAAGCTCTTCTTTCAAATCATCATATTGATCAGGCTCATCCACTGAGAGATCAATTGCTTTTCTGTACAGCTTTGTAATGGCAATGATATATTCCGGACTTTTCAAAATACCATCAATTTTAAAAGAATCCACCCCTGCTTCAACCATTTCCTGCAGCTCATCGATTACGCATATATCATTAGGACTCATAATGTGAGTTCCATTTTCATCTTCAAATATCGGGTATTTGTTTTCACGTTCATGATCATGCAAAAACATATCTTTAGCCTGTTTGGCTCTTTCGACTTCTAGTTGTTTTCCCTGGTATTCAAAATAATTGCCAAGTAACGAGCGTTTTGACTGGAACATACAGGTCATGCCATGTACCTGCACTTCAATCTCTACTTCCGCATTCTCTTTCATTTCAACGATTGCGTCCATATTGATTTCACGCGCTAGTACTGCACGTTTGGCACCTTTTCTTCCCCAATAATTACATGTGTACCAATTGGTAGCTGTTGTTTCTGTGTTCCAGTGTAACTTCATTTCAGGTGCAACATCCCTTGCAATCATCAGAACAGCAGGATCTCCGAAAATAATTGCGTCTGTACCGATCTCTTCAAGGAATTGAATATAACCCTCAAGTAAGTCTATTTTCTCGTTATGAAAGAGTGCATTCACGGCTGCATATACCTTTTTACCTTTTGAGTGGGCTAGCTTAACTGATTGTTTAACATCTTCTCGGCTGAATTCGCCTGCAAGTCGCAATCCGAAATTCTCTTCGCCTATCACAAATGCATCAGCACCAGCTTCGCATAACGGTAAAATGTCATTTACACTTGTAGGGGTAACCAATAACTCAGGTTTTTTCATTCCTTTTCACCTCTTTATACTGACAGCTACACCATCTCCAACTGGAAGAATAACAGTGTGGAATTCAGGATTATTTGCCAGCCAGCTATTGAATTCATTTATTTTTTTGACGAGACTGCGGAGTCTTCTGCTTTCGATTTCACCTTCGTAAACAAGTCCTTTAAAAAGTACATTATCAGTTATCATAAGCCCGCCGTTTGATAAAAAATTAGAGTACATTTCAAAAAAACGTTTATATTGTCCTTTTGCAGCATCAACAAAAATAGCATCAAAAGGACCGTGCTGTTTAACGTCTTCTTCTACTTCAAGCGCATCCCCATTGATTACAGAAATTTGGGATTCTTTGTTAGCCATGCTTATATACTTGCAGGCTAAACGATACCGCTCCTCATCTCTTTCAATCGTAGTAATTATCGTGTCTGGGAGAGCTTCTGCCATTCTTAATGCAGAGTACCCGATTGCGGTACCGACTTCAAGTATCGTTTTTGGCTGGTGTATACGCAGCAGTTGAAGCAACGCTTCCATTCCGGCAGGTTCCATTATCGGAACCCCGTTTTCTTTCGCAAACAGCTCCATCTCCTGAAAAAGAGCAGGACGATCAGCAATGAGCTTATCAATATAGTCTTGCAGCTTTTCATTCATCAAGCTGCTTCACCTCTATCCTTTTAACCGATTACTTTTAGCATGTTCTAAAGACATGAAAAAATAGCGTTTACAGACAGGAACCCGTGAAAAAGCTGTCCATTCGGCGAATGGCCAACCACAGTTATTCCTCGTTCCATAATGTACGCTATCATCTTCGTATAAAAACACTTGGACTATTTTAACATAAGAAACAGGGAAATGCGAGCGTATTTGCATTTCCCTGCCATTACTAGTTTTGGCTTGTGATATGCTTGGCCTTCTCTCGGTTATGCTCGTCAAGTGTCCTTGTGAAAATCACCTCTCCTGTAGAGGTTGCCAAGAAATATAGAAGGTCGGTTTCCTCAGGTGCCAATGCAGCTTCAATCGACATTACTCCCGCGTTTGCGATCGGACCGGGCGGCAAACCTTTATATTTATATGTGTTGTAAGGTGAATCGATCTCGGTATCTTTATAGAAAACTCGATCTTTATGTTCCCCATGAGCATACAAAACTGTCGGGTCCGTTTGGAGCAGCATTCCTTCTTCTATGCGATTGAAGAAAACGCTTGAAATTTTTTCACGATCCGCTTTCTCAGTTGCTTCTTCCTCAATTAGCGATGCCATCGTAAGCAAAGTATGAACAGTAACATCCTGGTCATTTATAAGGCCTCTGTATTCCTCGATCACACTCTTTGTTTTATCCAGCATCAATGTAATAATCTCTTCAATAGAAGGATCTTCTTTGTAAAAAGGATACGTAGCAGGGAATAAGTAGCCTTCAAGCGCATACTTAACTTGCTCGCCAAGGATCTCTTCTGTCAATACATCAGGATATTTATCCATCATAGATTGGATAAAGTCCTTATCGGTAAGGGTGTCTAATACCTCTTCCGAATTCTGGTTCGTTTTCTGGGCCACGATTTCAGCTATTTCCTCAAGTTGCTTTCCTTCAGGAATGGTAATTTTCATGACAACATCCTGTTCTACACTTCCGGTTTTCAAACTTGTAATTATCTCTGGAAAAGTCATAGAAGGATTCATCTGGTATTCACCAGCCATAAAACCAGCTTCATTTTTAAATTTCACATAATATTTAAAGACCTTTGCATCTCGGACAATTCCTTCTTCTTCAAGAATATTGCCAATTCCAGTGACAGAAGAACCCATTGGAATTTCAACTCGTTTGGTTTTATTGCTAGTTGGGTCAACAGGCTTAAGCGCGGATGTAATATAATAATAACCTCCGCCTGCAAGTGATCCTACCAGTAGAAATAAAACAACTGCAACGACAAAGACAACTCTCCTGACAATTCGGGCTTCATTCTGCCGCTCTATCAGTTTTTCGTATATTACAGTCTTTTTATCTTTTTTCTCTGTAGTAACCTTTTTTTGATCTGACATGCTTTCCCCCTCCAGCCAATCACTATTAGGCAGCTGACTTCGAGATCTGAATGTTTGTACCGAATCATTATACTATATAATTTCACTTTCGTCGCAAAAAATTACGAAAAATCCCTTTTTGTGACAATAACCGCGCTTAAAAACTCATTAGAAGACAAAAAAATAAAAAACCGGGCTTGTCCACCCGGTTTTTTAAAACTTACACGAAATTAAAACTTTTATTCCTGCTCGTCGTCCTGTTCACTAAGGAAAGTTTCGAGCATCTCTTCGATCATATCCCACTCTGCATCCGTTTCGATAGGAGTTAGATCTCCTTCACCGTCTGCTTCATCAGGATTAAAAGAAGATGCGTGAATTTCAATTTCTTCTTCATCGTCATCTTCTGCACCAATAGGATAGTATAGTACATAAGATTTTCCAAATTCTTCAGAATCAAAAGTGAAAAGCACTTCGCAAAGCTGCTCGTTTCCGTTTTCATCAATTATCGTAATGTTGTTTTCTCCGTGTTCCATTCATTTACACCTCATTTAATTTGGCTATTCAAGTATCCTTGCAAAATCATGACGGCTGCCATTTTATCGATAACTTTTTTCCGCTTTTTGCGGCTGACATCCGCTTCCAGCAGCACGCGCTCAGCAGCCATTGTTGTCAGACGCTCATCCCATAATACCACAGGAATGGCGAAACGGACTTCTAATTCCTTGGCATAATTTTGGCTTAATTCCCCACGCGGGCCAATCGTGTTATTCATATTCTTTGGCAGACCTACCACAACTTTGGTTACTTGATACTCTTTTATAATTTCTCCTAATTCTTCGAATCCTAACTCATTTTTTTCCTCATTGATTCGAAGTGTCTTAATGCCTTGCGCTGTCCATCCAAACTCATCGCTTATAGCAATGCCGATTGTTTTTGAGCCAAGGTCTAACCCCATAGTCCTCATAAAAATTTATCCCTCTCGATGATGCTTTAAATAGGACTTAACTAGCTCTTCAATGATTTCATCCCGTTCGAGCTTCCTAATGATATTCCGTGCATCACGATGACGAGGGATATAGGCCGGGTCTCCAGAAAGCAAATAACCGACAATCTGATTAATTGGGTTATATCCTTTTTCCTGAAGTGCTTCATATACTTGAAATAGTACCTCGTTTACATCATGTTCAAAGGGATCTTCAGGAAAATTAAATCGCATCGTTTTGTCAAAAGAGCTCATTAAATGCACCTCGCTTTTTTGTTGGCAGGCAGAATACGGTAAGATACCTACATTTTACACTAGTTCGTCCTGATATCAAATGGATTTTATCCATTCCTCCACAAATTGAAGCGCACTTTCAAGCTTTTCTGGATCCTTGCCTCCAGCCTGGGCCATATCCGGACGGCCTCCGCCGCCCCCGCCGCAAATGGCAGCAGCTTCTTTTACGAGTTTACCAGCATGGTATCCCTTTTCAGTTAGATCCTTTGTTACTGCTGAAATTAGGTTGACTTTGCCGTCTGTTACACTGCCTAGCAAAATTACTGCAGAGCCAAGCTTTTGTTTTAAGTCATCTACCATGTTACGAAGCCCGTTCATATCTGCAGCCTGTACCCTTGCTGCTAGGACATTTACCCCGTTAATTTCTTTCACTTTTGACGTAAGGCTACCTGCTTCAATGTTACCCAATTTTGCTGAAAGTGATTCATTTTCTCTTTGCAGATGTTTAATTTCGGCAAGCAGGAGCTCAATCCGACTAGCCACTTCTGCTGGGTTGGTCTTCAGTTTAGAAGCTGCCTGCTTTAAAACAGAAATTTGGCCAGTCAGAATATTGTAGGCTCCTTCTCCAGTAATTGCTTCAATTCTTCTTGTCCCAGCTCCTATGCCGCTTTCGGAAATAATTTTAAACAATCCAATCACTGATGTGTTAGGAACATGACAGCCGCCGCATAATTCGAGGCTGTAATCTCCAACCTGTACGACACGGACGATGTTGCCGTACTTTTCGCCGAAAAGTGCCATCGCTCCCATTGCCTTCGCTTCATCAATTGGTTTAAATTGTGTTACCACCGGAACGCTATTCCAGATCTTTTCGTTAACAATTGTTTCGATTTTCTCTATCTCTTCCGGCCCTATTTGACCAAAGTGAGAAAAGTCGAAGCGCAGGCGATCTGGCTCAACAAGAGAGCCCGCTTGATTTACATGGTTTCCAAGAACATCCTTCAAGGCCTGATGGAGAAGATGGGTGGCTGTGTGATTTTTAACTATTTTCTGCCGGTTTTCTGCTGATACCTTTGCATGAACATGCTGACCTTCACCAAGTGTGCCGCTTTGGATAACAGCATGATGCAGATTTTGGCCATTTGGAGCCTTTTGGACATCCTTTACAAGAATAACCGTTCCTTCCGCCTCTAAAACACCTTTGTCGGCTATTTGCCCGCCGCTCTCAGCATAGAAAGGTGTTTTGTCGAGGATAAAATAAAATTCATCCCCAGCAGAAACCTCTTGTACAAGCTCACCATTTTTCACAAGTACAACGGCCTTGCTGTTCGATTCTAGTGTATCATAACCAACAAATTCACTTTCAGCTTTAATATCACCCAGAACGCCACCTTGAATCTGCATAGATCCAGTATCCTGGCGAGCAAGACGAGCACGTTCTCTTTGCATTTCCATTTCAGCGTTAAAACCATCGTGATCTAGCGACATTCCTTCGTCCTCGGCATACTCTTCAGTCAATTCAACTGGAAATCCGTAAGTATCGTATAGGCGGAAAACATCTTTCCCTGGGATGATTGAACTTCCTTTTTCTTTTTCCTTTTTAATCAAAGCTGAAAGAATAGACAACCCTTCGTTTAACGTCTCATGAAAACGTTCTTCTTCCGTTTTAATAACGGTTTGAATAAACGCTTCTTTATCCTTAACTTCCGGATAAAAATCTTCCATAATTCCCCCTACCACGGGTACAAGCTCATACATAAATGGCCGATTAATGTTCAGCTTCTTTGCGTATCGGACCGCTCTGCGAAGCAGGCGGCGCAGAACATATCCACGTCCTTCGTTTGAAGGCAATGCACCATCTCCGACTGCAAAAGCAACTGTTCTGATATGGTCGGCTATGACCTTAAATGCCGTATCTTTTTCAGGGTCTGCTAAATACTTTTCCTCTGATATTTCTTCCACTGCTCTAAGGATCGGCAGAAAAAGATCGGTATCAAAGTTGGTCGGAGCATCTTGGACTACAGATGCCATCCGCTCTAACCCCATCCCTGTATCAATGTTTTTCTTTGGAAGAGGTGTATAGGTTCCATCCGGGTTATGGTTAAATTCGGAAAAAACCAGATTCCAAACTTCAAGATAACGGTCGTTTTCACCACCTGGATAAAGTTCTGGATCATTTGGATCTGAGCCGTATTCTGGACCTCTATCATAAAATATCTCCGTGTTCGGGCCGCTTGGACCTTCTCCGATGTCCCAGAAGTTCCCTTCTAGACGGATAATCCTCTCTTCAGGCACTCCAATTTGCTTAACCCATATTTCATATGCCTCATCATCTTCAGGATGAACTGTAACAGAAAGCTTTTCAGGGTCAAATCCGATCCACTTTTCATCAGTTAGAAACTCCCACGCCCATTCAATTGCTTCTACTTTAAAATAATCTCCAATTGAAAAATTCCCTAGCATTTCAAAGAATGTATGGTGCCTTGCCGTTTTGCCGACATTCTCAATATCGTTCGTACGGATAGACTTTTGCGCATTGGTTATCTTTGGATTAGCAGGAATCACTCTTCCATCAAAATACTTCTTTAATGTTGCCACCCCGCTGTTGATCCATAACAAAGAGGGATCTTCGTGAGGAACAAGGGGAGCACTTGGCTCAACCGCATGGCCTTTTTCCTTAAAAAATTCTAAAAATAACCTGCGAATCTCTGAACCAGACAAGTTTTTCATTCGTTAAAACCTCCTAATATGTAATTAAAAATCCGCACAAAAAAGCCCTCATCCCTGGACAGGGACGAGAGCTAACTCGCGGTACCACCCTGATTATGAATGCACTTCATAGACATTCATCTCTCAAAAAGCCTTAACGCGGCTCACGGCAGGTATTAGCTGCACTCTGGATTAGCCTTCTGTTATCCTTCATTCGAAGCTTCTTTCAGCCTTGGAAGCTTCTCTCTTTAAAATGGACTATAACATACTCGATCCTTCAATACTTTAGCATTATTAGATTACTATAGCCGAATTATATAAACTAGAAAACCTTTTGTCAAATCTAGCGCAATTTCGCCCTTTCCTGATTAAACTGTATGAGATGATCCCGACCATGGATGAATGCCACCTTGACAACTGCCAGAACTGGGACGGCTAAAATCAGCCCAAGAATTCCGGCTATTTCCCCGCCAGCCAGAAGTGCAAGCATAATAATAAGCGGGTGCATGTGAAGACTTTTTCCCACAATCAGCGGAGAAAGTATATTTCCTTCTAAAAACTGCAGCGAAAAAATAATGATAAGGGATATAACAATCATTTTAACAGAAATGGTCGCGGCAATAATGACTGCGGGTATCGCCCCGATTAACGGACCGAAATAGGGAATGACATTTGTAATGCCCACAATGGTTCCTAATATCAATGAATATCTCATTCCAGCCATCCAAAAAAACAGGGATGCCAGGATACCGATAATTAAGCATACTGTCAGCTGTCCCCTGATATAGCTGCCGAGGGATTTATCAACATCCCTTAAAAACCTGATACCTCTCTCCCGCCATTGTCGGGGAGTCAAATACCAAGCTGTCTTTTTGAGAAGATTGAAATCCTTTAACATGTAAAAAGAGATAAATGGAATGATCGCTATCACTAAGATAAAGTTTAAAAACCCCAATAGAACAGTAATTACCCTGGTAAGCAGCTCGTCCAGAGCCAGTTCCAGTGTGTCGATCCCTTCTTCCAACCTCTCCTGAACGCCTGCTGGCCATCGAGATGTCTTGGATTGCATGGTGCCAATCCATTCACGGTACTGGTCAGAATACTTTGGGGCATTTTCAGTTAAGTCTCTTAGCTGATGTATTAAAGCTGGCAGCGTTTTATAGATGGCTAGTCCCAGTCCTCCGAAGAAGAAAAAATAAATGATAAGAACAGCCACTCCCCTGTGCATTCCTGATAAATGCAGCCGTTCTATAACTGGGTGCAGAAGATAAGTAATAAAACCAGCAATAAAAAATGGAATAAACAGCGCCATGAACACTTTAATAAGCGGCATCCAGACTGCCTGCAGTTTTAAGAAAATAAAGATCAGAATAAATAAGAGCAGAAGAAATCCTAGCCGATAGAACCACTTCATTTGTATGTCCACCAATATCCGCCCCCTAAATACTTACTGTTATTGTTAGTGGGAAAGCCGGAATTATTCAGTGTTTAGCTCATTTAACACAAAAACCCCCCTAAAAAACAGGGGAGTAACTTAAGTTGCTTTTTTGGATTTCATTCTGGCCAGCAATAGAGTATTTTATGCGCAAAGTTGCCTTTCAGCTACATACCGTACTGTCTCTCCTGTTCATCGAATAAATCATCGAGAGAGCTAAGGCTGCCATCTTCCTCTACCTGGTGAGTATATATGACTCCCTTTGAGAGGGTTAATTCGATAAAACAGTTCCAGCAGTAATACTGGTTAATACCAATTTTCCCTATATCCTTACTGGTGCAATTGGGACATTTAAGCATGGAAAGACACCTCACAGTTATTCTAAGTTAACAATGATGGCATCTTTCCCGATCGCAGGCGGCTCAACGGCTTTGACGACACGTTTTCCTTCTGTTATATCTGAAAAAAAACCATCCGTTAATTCATACCCTATGATTGTCCCCATTTCTTCCATAAAATATACATCATCCAATAATCCTAGCTTTTCTCCTTCAGAGGAAAGCATAGGTTTGCCAGCAAGGGCTTGACGGTGTTCTAATGTGAATTCTGGAGGATTCTTAAGCTGTTCAATAACAGAATCAGAATTAACCATGATTCCATTCTTTCCAAATGAGGCAACATTTTCAATTCGGATTAAACAATTCCTGTTTAAGAATGTGCCTCTTTTTAAAAGCAGCCCATTGACCTTACCGTCACTGGTAATACTAATATCGAAAACTTCTCCTAAATTTTTCCCATTGTGAACTCCATAAACTGGAAGCCCTTTTAATAGCGAAAATGTCCGCAAAGTGATTCCCACCCCTTCCGAACATAGTTAGTTTCCGCTATCCGCTGCAAAATCATAAGGTGAAACGTTTTCCATTCCAATCATCGGATCGGCGTTCATTAACATCTCTTCATAGTCAGTCTCTTCGGCATCCCATTCATCTACAGGAACAATAATGTCGGGAAGCTGGTCATTTAACTTAACAGCCAGCGTTGTGTTCCTGCTGATCTCATCTGCCTTTTCTACACCATAACGAAGTGCCTCTTCTTCCCCGCACAAAATTAAAAAGCTTTTACTTCTTGTTATAGCCGTGTAAATCAGTTTCTTTTGCAGCATTCGATAGTAGCTTTTCAGTACTGGAAGAATAACGATTGGATACTCACTTCCCTGCGATTTATGCACAGAGCAGCAAAAAGCGTGGGTTATTTGCGTTAGATCCTGCCTTGTATAAGTTACTTCTATCCCATCAAACGAAACAATAATTTGATCTTGCTTTTCGGTGTTTTCCTTAGCATAAAATATGGCTGCAATTTCTCCGATATCTCCATTATAAACATTTGCTTCCGGCTGATTAACAAGCTGGAGAATTTTATCGCCAATTCTATACTTTACATCTCCAAATGAAATTTCTTTCCTTGTGCCATCAGGATTGGGATTGAAAATTTCCTGGAGCAATACGTTTAAACGATCAATTCCAGCAGGGCCCCGGTACATGGGAGCAAGCACTTGGACATCCCTGGCAGAGTACCCTTTTTTCTTTGCGTTCAAGGCAACCTTTTCAACCACATCTGCAATCTGGCTAGTCGAGCATTTTATAAACGATCGATCCTGTTTCTGCAAGGCAAGATCAGGTGGGAGCTGGCCTTTTTTTATGTCATGAGCAAGTTCAATAATAGATGAGCCCTCTGCCTGCCTATATATATCTGTTAGGCGAACGGTTGGAATTTGTTTTGAATCAAGTAAATCTTTTAATACTTGTCCGGGACCTACGGATGGAAGCTGATCTTCGTCCCCAACAAGGATGACCTGAATATTTTCAGGCAATGCTTTAAACAACTGATGAGCCAGCCAAATATCCACCATTGAGGTCTCGTCTATGATAAGTAGTTTACCTGGCAGAGGCTGGTCCTCGTTAAAGTTGAACCCTTCTGCTCCATTCCAGCCCAACAGCCTATGTATTGTTACCGCTGGCAGCCCGGTTGACTCTGTCAGCCGCTTTGCAGCCCGGCCAGTGGGGGCTGCGAGCATAAAAGGATATGGCTCTTCTTTTTTATAATCATTAGGGTCCAAAGAGCAGCCATGAAGTTCACCATATAATTCAACAATACCTTTAACAACCGTAGTCTTACCTGTTCCGGGTCCTCCGGTTAGGATCATCATTGGAGACATTAGGGCTTTCTGGATCGCATCCTTTTGTGTTGGCCCATATTCAACTTTAAGTCGCTCTTCGAGACTTCCCAGCGCCTTCAAAAATTCAGATTCAGGAAATTGGCTTTCATATTCGGTCTGACCCAATACGCGTTTAATATTTGTTACGAGTCCCTTTTCCGAAAAATACAAAGCAGGCAAATAGAGTTTTTGGCCTTCGGCAATCACTTTTCCATCTTCCCCAAGCTGTATGATAACGTTGGAAATATCGGTGAATTCAACTGTTTCCTCATAATTTTCCTCTAACAGCTGTTTTACATCCTCCAGTAAATTACCGGCTTCTATAAATACATGACCGGTTTGAACGCTTGCTGTTTCGAGCATATATAAGCAGCCAGCCTTAATCCGATCAGGATGCTTGCCTGTCATACCAAGCTGACGCCCAAGTTCGTCAGCTCGGCGGAAGCCAATCCCCTGAATGTCCTCAACAAGCTTATATGGATTTGTTTGGATCAGATCAATCGCTTGATCTTTGTACATTTGGTATATCTTCATTGATAGTTGGGGCCCAAATCCATAATCATTCAAACCCACCATGACATGTTCGAGTCCCTGGTGCTCAACCAATGTATCATAGAGAACTTTCGCTTTGTCTGGAGGCAGTTTTGGAACCTGATCGAGAGCAGAGGGAGACTCCAGAATACGGGAAATTGCTTTCTCACCAAGAGATTCAACAATCCGCTCTGCAGTCTTGGAGCCAATCCCTTTAAAAAGGTCACTGGATAAATAATTAATAATCCCCTGCTTCGATTGGGGGAGGTCTCTTCGAAAATGTGTTGCCTGAAACTGCAGACCGAACTTTGGATGATCCTTAAGCTCGCCGAAGAAAATGTACGTCTCCTCATCATGCACTCTAGGAAAGTAACCGGTGATTACCGCTTCTTTATCTGTGTATTCCTCATTGGTCTCTTCCAGTCTGATTCGTAAGACAGTATAAAGATTCTGTTCATTATGAAAGATGGTAACCAGATGCCTGCCCTTCATAAACTTCCCTTGCTCAGTGAACAAATCAAGCGACTTTTGTTTTTCCATCCGTTCTCCCTCCCCCTGCTTCACGCAGCAGTCCAAATTATGTATTGCGATTTTTATCGGTACGTTATAGTCCGCTATCCTCAATTAGTTTTTTTCCATGTCCGGCAAGAAGGTGATCAGGCTGAACTTCTAAAGCGCGGTTAAACATCTCTAAAGCCATATTTGCCTCTTCTTTGAATCCATATGCAACACCTAAGTTATACAAAGCATCCGCATGGTTTGGATCTATGGAAACTGCCCTTTGCAGCTGTTTGATCGCTTCATCGATATAATTTTCTTGCGCAAGACACAAACCGTATTGGAAGGATACTTCTGCATCGTCTTCGTTTAGTTCACTGCTCCGCTGCAGGTATGGGAGTGCAAGCCGCAGCTCATTGAGGTGAACGAGTGACATTCCAAGCATAAAGAAATTATCTCCCGTTTCAAGTCCGCAGCGATACGCCTTTTCAAACATCTGCTGTGCTTCAGTAAAATTTTCAAGTTCATAAAATACATTTCCCTTGCAATAATAAGCAGCTGCAGCACCTTCGTCCAGTTCAATTGCCTTATCGTAAAAATCTAAGGCTTTTTCCTTATTTCCTACAGCAGATAGCAGATTGCCGAAGTTGATATAAGGAATAGCATCTGTAGGTGTCTCTTCTATTGCCTCCGTAAACATTTTGGCTGCTTCCTCCCAATTTCCTTCTTCCATTAACTTTATCCCGGTCTGATTTTTATCCATGATTCATCACTCCGTTCTATATTTCAAAAAAAATTATATCATAATTTACTGAATCAATATGAAAAGGACTCCGCTCTGATGAAAGAGCCGGAGTCCCTTTGGTTAGGTTCTGAATTTTCGAGCTAAGCGATTCTTAACCCACATAGGTAAGACGGTTTTCATCTTTGTAGACCAAATCAATTGTTCCTCCTCCCAAGCATTCGTCACCATCATAAAACACGACTGCCTGGCCCGGAGTTACCGCTCTGATCGGCTGATCAAAAACTACCTTCACTTTCTCATCGTCAAGAAGCTGTACCGTGACCATACTGTCAGGCTGCCTGTAACGGAATTTTGCTGTGCATTGAAATTCCTTCGGCTTGGGCTTTGCTGAAACCCAGCTTACTTGAACAGATATAATTGAATCTGAGTACAGTTTTTCATTATGAAAACCTTGTCCGACATACAAGACATTGCGCTTAAGGTCTTTTCCTATCGCAAACCAAGCTTCACCAGAGCCGCCAATCCCGAGTCCATGTCTCTGGCCAATCGTATAATACATAAGCCCATCATGCTTACCCATAACCTCGCCTTCAAGCGTTTCCATGTTACCTGGCTGGGCTGGAAGATAATTTCCAAGAAATTCTTTGAAATTTCGTTCACCAATAAAACAAATACCGGTGCTATCCTTTTTTGAAGCAGTAGCTAAATCCGCTTCCAGAGCCAATTCTCGTACCTTTGATTTTTCCAGGTTGCCAATTGGAAAAAGCACCTTGCTCAATTGCTCCTGAGAAAGCTGATTGAGGAAGTAGGTTTGGTCTTTATTTTCATCATGGCCCCTCAACATCTTATACTCTCCATCACGATATTCTACTTGAGCATAATGGCCTGTTGCAAGATAATCCGCACCAAGGTTAAGAGCATGCTCAAGGAAAGCTTTGAACTTAATTTCTTTATTGCACATTACGTCCGGATTAGGTGTTCTTCCCGCTTTATATTCTTCTAAAAAGTAGGTGAACACTTTATCCCAATATTGTTTTTCAAAATTGACAGCATAGTATGGGATCCCGATTTGATTACAGACCCTTATAACATCATCATAATCTTCAGTAGCTGTACATACACCATTTTCATCGGTATCGTCCCAATTTTTCATGAAGATGCCTATAACATCGTAGCCTTGCTCTTTGAGAAGCAGAGCTGCAACCGATGAATCAACGCCCCCGGACATTCCTACGACTACTCTTGTATCCTTAGGTGCTTTTTTCACTTTTTCCACCTCATCTTGGTCCTGCTTTCAATCTAGTTTCGTGTTAAACGTGATGTTATATTCGCTGTTTCTTCAGCTGCTTTTTCTATCTCACCTATGGTGTTATTTAACCCAAAACTAAACCGAATTGAATTTTGAATCCGTTCTGAATCTTTGCCGAACATGGCCACAAGGACATGAGAAGGTTCAATCGACCCTGCTGTGCAAGCTGAGCCGCTCGAGACCGCAATCCCTGCCAAGTCTAAATTGACGAGCATAGCTTCTACATTTGTACCTGGAAGGCTTAAGTTTAAAATATGGGGAAGTGATTTTGCAACTGATCCGTTTAGGGAAAATTTGGTCCCGCTTTTTTCAAGCTTGTCCAAAAAGACCTGTTTAAAAACTAAATATTGCTCGCGTTTTAAGGCCTGTTCATCCATTGAGATTCGAACCGCTTCCCTGAAACCAGCTATAGCCGCTACATTTTCGGTTCCTGCCCGTTTCTTTCTCTCTTGTTCCCCTCCAAAGAAGCGGGGCGCCAAATCAGTTCCATTCCTAACGTATAAAAAGCCGATCCCTTTAGGTCCATTTATTTTATGGGCTGATACCGACAATAAATCAACCTTTAATTCGTCCACATTAAGTTTTTCTATTCCGAAGGCCTGAACCGCATCAGTATGGAAGACAGCCTGATGACCTGAGAGAAGATCTCCTATTTCTGCAATCGGCTGGATCGTACCTACCTCATTATTTCCGTACATCACCGAAACAAGAACCGTTTCATCTCGGAGGGCCGCTTTGACGGCTTCAGGAGTAACCAGGCCCTCACTGTTAACAGGAAGATACGTCACTTCATACCCTCTCTTTTCAAGGGCATGGCAGCTATGCAGAACTGCATGATGCTCGATTTCTGTTGAAATAATATGATTCCCTTTGGAGCGGGTTCCTTCTACTGCTCCAATAATGGCTAAATTATCGGCTTCTGTGCCGCCGCTGGTGAAAATAATAGTATTGGGTTTTGCCCCAATGCTATTAGCAAGTTCATACCGTGTTTCATCCAAAATGTGTCGTACTTCCCGGCCGAACGAATGTATGCTTGATGGATTTCCAAAATAGGTTTCCATTACCTTGATCATTTTTTTCAGGACATCTGGATGCATGGGAGTAGTTGCTGCATGATCCAAGTAAATTTTATTCAATCTCTCACCTTCTCCGCATCTTAATCGACTCTTTGAAAGCAAAACTATACGTTTGTGCAGTCAGTTCAAATTAAATATAAAACATGTACGCATCCGATTCTCCGCTATCTTCTGAATGGCTAGCAAGGTCTTCTATAGTCGTATTATCGAGCACTTCTTTTACAGCATCTCTAATGCGGATCCAAAGTTCTCTTTTTGCCGGTTCTTCGTCTTCGATTCCTTCAACCGGACTGATGGGCCCTTCTAGAACTCGGATGATGTCTGCCGCTGTTATTTTAGAAGGAAGGTCTCCGAGGATATATCCTCCATAAGCTCCTCTTACACTTTTAACTAGTCCTGCATTCCGCAATGGAGCCACTAGCTGTTCTAAATAGTGTTCGGAAAGATCATTTGACTGAGCTATCGCTTTTAAAGATATCGGCCCTTCACCATACCGCTTAGCTAATTCAATCATAATGGTAAGTCCGTAACGTCCCTTTGTTGATATTTTCATAAAACCGCACCTCGCTTCGTTTCTTCTCCCTGATTCCCTTTTAAGAGTTCTTTCTTATTATGAACATGTTTTAATACTTTATCGGTTAGTTTCTGGCATTGCGGGATTGCCAGTCCTGCGATCGGGCCAATTGTCATACTAAAAACCACAGTTCCCCAAAAAACCGGACCGCCAAGCCGCCAGCCAATTAACAAAACAACCAGCTCCATTCCAGCGCGGACATTGCGGATTTTCCACTTTCTCTTAGAGGCAAGCGCAATCATCAAGCTGTCACGAGGACCTGCCCCAAACTGGGCTGATATATATATTCCCATTCCATATCCCATCAGTATCGTGCCAATCACAAACATAGACGCTTTTCCGGCAAATGAGCCTGGTGTCTGCATAAATGGAAGCAACATGTACAGGTCAATAAACAAGCCAACAAGCACCATGTTTAAAAACGCACCGAACTTTGGAAATTCCTTTGATATGATGGTAGATAAAGATAATATAAACAAGCCAGCAATAACTGACCAACTCCCAATAGTCAAGCCAAGCTGATAATAAAGACCTACATGTAAAACATCCCATGCAGTGGCCCCAAGACTGCTTTTAATCAACAAAACAATTCCAAGAGCCATAATCAAAAGACCGGTTGTATAAACCGCGAATCTGGCCCCAATAAGGCCTCTCCTTTTATTCATGATCTCCGCTCCTGTTAATATCTATTTTGATTTATTACGCTCTAAAAGATTTTACCAAAATTCTGAGTCAATAGGTAAGCTTTTGACATTATAGCATAAATTAAACGGCAAATGAATTTGCGTCCTTCTTTGGTTATGTTAGATTTAGTAGGTAGAAATCTACTTATTAGGTTTTATATATTGGAGATGACAATGCTATGAACGTAAAACCGCTAGCCTTTAGAATGAGGCCAAAATCAATTGAGGAAATAATCGGGCAGCATCATCTTGTTGGAGAAGGTAAGATCATTGACAGGATGGTAAAAGCGAAACAGTTATCTTCCATGATCTTATATGGACCACCCGGAATAGGAAAAACGTCAATCGCGAGCGCGATCGCAGGGAGTACAAGGTATGCTTTTCGAAATTTGAATGCAGTGACTAACAATAAGAAGGACATGGAGGCGGTTGCAGCAGAAGCTAAAATGTCTGGAAAAGTCATTTTACTTTTAGATGAGGTGCATCGCCTCGACAAGGGAAAACAGGATTTTTTACTGCCCTACCTTGAAAACGGTATGATCACGATGATTGGGGCCACAACAAGCAATCCTTATCATGCCATAAACCCGGCCATCAGAAGCAGATGTCAGATCTTCGAGCTAAAGCCTCTTACGCCTATAGATATTGAAAAGGCCTTGAACCGTGCCTTGGGAGATACAGATAGAGGGTTAGGCCAATACCAAGTCAATGTAACGAGCGATGCAATGGAGCATTTTGCAACTGCTGCAAACGGGGATGTTCGAAGCTCACTTAACGCGCTTGAGCTCGCTGTTCAGTCAACTGCTCCAAATGATGAAGGGCAGATCATCATCGACCTGAACGCAGCAGAGGAATGCCTGCAAAAAAAAGGGTTAGTCCACGACAAAGACGGGGACGCCCATTATGATGTTTTATCTGCTCTCCAAAAATCAATCAGGGGAAGCGATGTGAATGCGGCTCTTCATTATCTTGGCAGGCTTATTGAAGCCGGAGACCTGCCGAGCATCAGCCGCCGCCTGCTAGTGATTGCCTATGAAGATATTGGGCTTGCAAACCCACAGGCTGGGACCAGAACCTTTACAGCAATTGAAATTGCAGAACGGATCGGATTCCCTGAAGCCCGTATTCCCCTTGCCAATGCCGTTATCGAGCTTAGCCTGTCCCCAAAATCAAATTCTGCCTACTTGGCCATTGATGCAGCCCTAACAGATATTCGCAAGGGGATCAGCGGGGAAGTTCCTGACCACTTAAAGGACGCACACTATGCTGGAGCAAAGGAGCTAGGAAGAGGGATAACCTATAAATATCCCCATGACTATGATGGCGCTTGGGTTCCGCAGCAATACCTTCCAGATAAAATTAAAAAAAAGGTATACTTTCATCCTAAAACAACCGGCAAGTTTGAACAGGCTCTTGGTGCCATCTATGAGAAAATTAAAAGCGCAATGGCACGAGTAAAGTAATCTATACGCGGTTATATCTTGAATGGCAGCTTTCCAAAAGTATATTTTATCCTTCCTCGGTGAGGATAAGCATACAATGAGCGATAAAGGAGGGAGACAGTGAAAAAACGAAAAGACGCCTGGACAGAGGCAGAAGATAAAAAGCTGTCATTTCTCGTCCAAGACTCCGTAAGAAAAGGATATTCAAAAAGCCAGGCATTTCAGGATGCAAGCACGCTGGTTGGGAGAACTCCAGCTGCTTGCAGGTACCGTTGGAATAATATTTTGAAAGTTAAGACCGAACCTGCAAAAATGAAGGCAGCTAAGTCGTTGCCAGCTACGCATGAACCAGCTCAAGAAATGACGTTGTCTTTTGATAACATTATCGATTTTCTTAAATCAATAAAAGCGGCCTCAAATGAAGGCAGCTTACAAACAGAGAACATGCAGCTTCAGGAAGAGAAACGTCAGTTAGTGAAAAAACAAAAACAGCTATTGGAAAAGGTAAGACTGAGAGAAGAAGCATTTCTTCAACTCCAGGCTGATTATAAAAAGCTTGTCTTAAGTATTCAAGAAGTCACAGGAGGTTTATATCCAACAGAAGAACAGCCTGAAAATAAACTCCTGCACTAGAAAAAAGAGTTATAAACAAAAGCCCCTTAAAATGAACGGTGAAAAAGCCCTGTGCTTCGTACCCCTTTTAACATGATGACATAATTTTTTGTCAGCGTATGAATTCATATGCTAAATGTTATACTTATCCCTAATTCAGTCAAATCAGTGATCTATAAAATAAGCGGAGACTTTCCCGTTAGACTGTAGAATAGAGCTCGGTTTGGGGTATATAAGCGGAGATTTTCCCGTTAAGTAAAGCAAAATGATCTGTTTTCTGGTTTTTCGACTTAATTAGCGGAATCTTTCCCTCTATTTAAGCTGCTTTTTGCGTTTTTTCATAATTAAGAGGAATTTCTCCGCTTATTTATCAACCATGCAGATCCTCCTCACTTATTTACAGGTATGATGTTATTCAGTATCCAATCTTGTAAAATACCTGAATAAGTGCACTATCGAGTAGCGATTCTTGAAGAATGAGGGGTATAAAAAATGCTTGGAGCATATGTCTCCAAGCATTTTTATTTAGTCCGAATTACTATACGAATTCGTATTTTTAATCATTTACACGGTGGATCTGAATATCACTCAATAGCTCTCTCATAACATAGCTTGCCATTACCAGCCCTGCTACTGATGGTACAAATGCATTGGAGGATGGAGGCATTTGAGCTTTTCTGATCTCGGAATTTTCATTTCCAATTTCCTTTTTTACCTCGTCACGAATCACGATTGGGCTTTCATCTGAAAATACGACCGGGATTCCTTTTTGGATTCCTTCAGCTCTTAGCCTCTTTCGAATAACCTTGGCAATTGGATCTGTATGAGTCTTAGATATATCGGCAATCTGAAATCTGGTAGGATCCATCTTATTAGCTGCTCCCATGCTGGAGATGATTGGGATTTTTCTCTGTAGGCACTCTTTCATTAAATGAATTTTATAAGAAATTGTATCTGAGGCATCCACCACAAAATCAAGGCCATAGTTGAAAAATTCTTCATACGTCTCCTCTGTATAAAACATTTTTAGAGAGATGACTTCACAATCCGGATTAATATCCCTTATCCTCTCCTCCATGATCTCGACCTTTGGTCTGCCAACCGTTGATAAGAGTGCAATTAGCTGTCTATTTACATTTGTGATATCAACATCATCTTTATCTACCAGCACAAGCCGTCCAACGCCAGACCTTGCAAGTGCTTCTGCAGAAAATGAGCCAACACCGCCAATACCTAAAACAGCAACCGTTTTATTTTTTAGTAATTCGAGGCCTTCCTTGCCAATAGCCAGTTCATTTCTTGAAAATTGATGAAGCATATTCTCTCACTCCAAATTTTTAGGATTAAGCATACAATCGAAACCTATAATTATATATACATTCGGTTCCCTGCTTTAAAAGTCGATATCGTATTTTATCTATACCCGATAAAGAATATATCATACTTTTTTTAAATACAAGTATTTCGATGGGGATATCGCACCTTTTTAGCTGGCTTAGTAAAAGTTTTATAGAGATGAGCTAGTCGTCAAAATTTTTCCCTTCCAGATCTTCTCTTACCTCTTAAACTTCGCTCCTCGTATTGGACCAATCCTTACGTCACATATAATTAACGATATTTTTATAATCTCATACAAAAAACCCCATGCGTTTGCATGGAGTTCCGGATTATGTAAGAAAAGTCCCAATCGTGCCGTCGCTGCAAATGCCTTTGTTTTGAACCCGCTCCGAGCAGGTGGGTGACCTGTTTT
Organism: Mesobacillus harenae; assembly: GCF_013343715.1. GTDB lineage: Bacteria > Bacillota > Bacilli > Bacillales > Cytobacillaceae > Mesobacillus_A > Mesobacillus_A harenae. Next base: position 258,925 of record NZ_JABUNR010000003.1, on the reverse strand, counting down.
AAACTTTGTAAGTCCTCAACACTGCAAGGCTTTTACGCAGCTTTAAAAACTCTGGACTCCCGTAAACAAAATGTTCGGTCAAAACTTCAGGTAATACAACGAACACATCAGGACTTTTCTTTTATTGAGATTATAATACCATTTTCAGGTCTCATTTTCAAGGATCTAGAATGTTACTTATTCCTTACCTTTGTTAAAATTTAATGACAAATGGAGCTCTTTCAACTGAGCTTGACTCACTTCACCAGGAGCATCAGTCAAAAGGTCGCTCGCGCTCGCAGTCTTAGGAAATGCAATCGTATCACGAAGGTTAGAACGCCCAGCCAGGAGCATGACCAACCGATCCAAACCAAGGGCAATTCCGCCGTGCGGAGGTGTGCCATACTCAAAAGCTTCAAGGAGGAAACCGAATTGTTCCTGAGCCTCTTCACGGCTAAAGCCCAAGACAGAAAACATTTTTTCCTGTACTTCCCGTTCGAAGATCCGAAGAGAACCTCCACCAAGCTCATAGCCATTTAGAACAAGATCATACGCTTGAGCTCTTACACTAGCTGGATCAGATTCAAGCAAAGGCAAATCTTCTCTTGCTGGCATTGTAAAAGGATGATGTGCTGCATAATACCTATTAGTTTCTTCATCATACTCTAACAGGGGCCATTCTGTAATCCAAAGGAAGTTGAATTTGCTTTGGTCAATTAATTTTAGTTCTTTAGCCAGTTTTATCCGAAGAGCACCAAGTGAATCTGCTACCACACTTTTTTTATCAGCTACAAATAAGAGCAAATCACCAGCTTTTGCAGAAAGCAACGAGGAAACAGACTGCTGTTCTTCCTCAGACAAGAATTTAGAAATAGGACCTTTTAGGCCTTCTTCTTCAGATTTTAGCCAAGCAAGGCCCTTAGCTCCATATCGGGAGACAAAATCTGTGAGTCCATCAATATCTTTTCGGGAATATAAAGCAGCTCCGCCCTTCACATTGATGGCTTTAACCTGCCCGCCGGCTGCTATCGCACCAGAAAACACCTTGAAGCCGGAGTCACTAAGAAGTTCAGACAAGTCCTTTAGTTCCATTCCAAAACGGGTATCAGGCTTGTCAGAGCCAAAACGGGCCATCGCTTCATCATAAGACATCCTTTTGATCGGCAGGTCAATCTCAACACCTTTAACTTCTTTCATAATTTTAAACATCATGCCCTCTGTTAAGGCAATGATATCATCCTGGCTCATAAAGCTGGTCTCAATATCGATCTGTGTAAACTCAGGCTGCCGGTCGGCACGCAGGTCTTCATCACGGAAACAGCGTGCAATTTGATAATACCTTTCGAAACCGCCTACCATTAACAACTGCTTGAAAATCTGAGGTGATTGCGGAAGAGCATAGAACTCACCCGGATGGACTCGGCTAGGAACGAGGTAGTCTCTGGCACCTTCAGGAGTGCTTTTTGTTAGCATTGGTGTTTCTATATCTAAAAATCCTTCTCCGTCCAGGTAATCCCGGACAGACTTGGTTACATTGTGGCGCATTTTAAAAGTCTCATACATAACAGGTCTGCGCAGATCTAAATATCTGTACTTAAGTCTTACATCCTCTGAAACTTCTGTCCCATCAGCTATTGTAAATGGAGGAGTTTTAGCATCATTCAGGATGGTAATCTCCGATGCATGAATTTCAATTTTCCCAGTTTTAAGATTTTCGTTGATAGTTCCAGGCTCACGTGCTATAACTGTCCCTTTGATATCAAGGACATACTCATTCCTCACCTTGTCTGCGACAGCAAGCGCTTCTTGGGAAACCTCAGGATTGAAAACTACCTGAACGATCCCAGTCCTGTCACGAAAGTCGATAAAGATAAGCCCGCCCAGGTCGCGTCTTTTTTGAACCCAGCCCTTTAAAGAAATCGTTTCACCTATTGCTTGTTCTGTCACTTCACCACAATAATACGTCCTTCCAAACATCTTACTTCCCCCTTATTTGCATAACTCCGTAAATTTTTCAATGAATTCATCAAGCTGGATTTCAATCTGCTCCCCATCCGCCAGGGACTTCAGATTAATTTTATTTCCACTAAGTTCATCATCACCCAAAACCGCTACATACTTAGCATTTAAACGGTCCGCAGCTTTGAATTGGGCTTTTATTTTTCTGTTTAAATAATCCCGTTCAGCTGAGAATCCTGCTTTTCGTAACTTCCCAAGCAGGCCTACTGTATAATCTTTAGCCTCATCACCAAGGGCTGCGACATAGCAGTCTATTCCTCTTGTTAATGGGAGTTCTACTTTCTCAGCGTCAAGTGCGGCCAGGAGTCTTTCAATGCTTAAGGCAAACCCAATTCCAGGTGTCTCTGGCCCTCCTATTTCTTCAACAAGCCCGTTATAGCGTCCTCCGCCACAAAGAGTGGTTATAGCTCCAAAGCCCTCTGCATTGCTCATAATTTCAAAAGCTGTATGGTTATAATAATCAAGTCCGCGAACAAGATTTTGATCAACCTCAAACGGGATATCAAGCATAGTTAAATACTGTTTAACCTTTTCAAAATAACTGCTCGATTCCTCGCTTAAATAATCAAGGATTGATGGAGCGCTTTTAATAAGCTCATGGTCACTATCTTTTTTACAATCCAAGATTCTCATTGGATTTTTTTCAAGCCGCCCCTGGCAATCTCCGCAAAATTCTTCAATTCTCGGTTCAAAATGCTCGATAAGTGCCTGCCTGTGAGCACTTCTGCTTTCTTTATCCCCAAGACTGTTTATAACTAGCTTCAGTTTTTCCAAACCGAGATCCTTATAAAGAGACATTGCAAGTGAAATTACTTCTGCATCAATAGCAGGATCAGCGCTGCCCAGTGCCTCAATCCCAAATTGGACAAACTGACGGTATCTCCCTGCCTGCGGCCTTTCATAACGGAACATTGGTCCCATATAGTAAAGCTTAACAGGCTGCTGCGCATCGCCGAACATTTTCTTTTCAACAAAGGATCTAACCGTCGCGGCTGTTCCTTCTGGGCGAAGTGTTAAGTCTCTACCCCCGCGGTCTTGAAAGGTGTACATTTCTTTTTGAACTATATCTGTTGTGTCGCCTACCCCTCTAAGGAACAATTCGGTATGCTCAAAGATCGGTGTGCGGATTTCACGATATTGAAATTTTTCACAAAGTTTTCTGGCCGCCTCTTCAATCAACTGCCATTTTTCAACTTCACCCGGTAAAATATCTTGAGTGCCTCTCGGTATTTGAATTGACATTTCCTCTTTCCTCCTATGAATCATAAAAATAATAATATGTATAAATAATAAAAAAAACCCCCGTTCCTTGTTATAAAAACAAGGGACGAGAGCTTTGATTTCCCGTGGTACCACCCTAATTGAAGCAATAAAAAAAAATGCTTCCTCTTTAACAGTTAACGCCTGCCTACGTTCTCCCCTACTAAACTAAATCTTTCGGAGAGAAACCTACGGAGTGTTCAATTCATTAAGCCAGTGTGCGAAAATGCTTTCAGCCAGGACATTTTCTCTCTTTTCACCTATTTCTTAACTACTATTCTCCATCATCGGTTTTAATAATGCTATCCCGCTTAGTTTATATTATAATACGGACCTTAATCTCGATTGTCAAGTAGATCCTATGACCGTTCCATCTGTTTTTTTAGATTTCTTACATCCCGAACTGTCAAGCCGAATTCCGAAGCAAGCTCTACCATATTAGAATTTTGTTCCTTTTGCATAAAATCATGAAAATCCACCCCGAAGATTTGATTGTCTCCAGATTGGACAACCGCCCCTTTTTCACTAAATCGCACATTTATCCCTCCGTTTCATTAAAGATTATTCTTTCCCTTCACCCTCGATTTTTTCCATAAATCTTTCTAAAATATCAAAATAAAAATAAAAGTATTTAGACAAACGTCGATACAACACAATATAGCCGTGCGTTCAATGGAAAAATCCGTTAAAATAAATAAAGTGGAGACGACTGACCAGAAACGAGATAACTGGAAGGTCCGACAAAGAAGCGGTCCTTGCTTCTGTCGGAGGACCTGAAGTTTTCCGAGTTTCTAGGAGTCGCAGCTGGAATAAGAAATGCGGAGACGACTGACCAGCTTCGACAAGCGCTGGAGGGCCAGCAGGGGAAGTCGTTCTTTGACTTCAACAGCTGGACCGAAGCGACTCGAGAAGCTAGGAGTCGCAGCTGGACAAAGAAATGCGGAGACGACTCGGAACAAGCATAGCGTGTTCCTGCGAGGATGATTCTGGGAAGCTTCCCTTAGTGACCAGAAACGAGAAAACTGGAAGGTCCGACAAAGACTGCCAATTAGTTAACAAGAAAGATATAGATAGATATACATAAAGGGGAGTTAAATATGGTTCAAAAACTGGGGATAATGCTGATCTGTTTATGTATGGCCTGGAGCACTTTCCTGCCACAGGAAAGTGCCGAAGCAAGCACCAATACGGTAAAAATCACTGCTGACAGCTTAAATGTCAGGAAAGGGCCTGGATTGAGCTATGGAGTTAACGGGCAAGTCAGAAAAGGGGAAACATACAATCTGGTTAAGGAAGATGGCGATTGGGTGCAAATCTCTTTAAAAAATGGCAGCAAAGGCTGGGTTGCTGGCTGGTTTATTAAGAAGGAGACAACCGTTTCTTCTATAAAGCCTTCTGCAAAGAATGAGACAGCTACGATAACCACAAATGGTCTTAGGATAAGGAAAGGGCCCGGTACAGAATTCCAGATTGTCGGCTCATTAAATAACGGACAAGCTGTCCAGGTACTTGAACAAAATGAGAATTGGACAAAGGTGCGGTTTTCAGCTGGGGAAGGTTGGGTTTCACAAGAATATCTAGCATTTTCTAGTCCCGCTTTGTCAGGAAACAATATTAAGACAACAGCCAGCGGGAGTATTCTGGCTGACAATTTAAATGTGCGAGCAACAGCGTCTTTAAATGGGCAAGTAATTGGAAAGCTTAATAAGGGCACCTCAGTTAAAATCATTACTGAAGAAAAGAGCTGGACTAAAATCGAATACAAAGGACAAGCAGCCTGGGTTAGCAGCCAATATGTTAAAAAGGCAGCAGCTTCATCTTCTTCCGATCAAGCAGGGTCCTCTTCTTCCTCTACCGAAAGAACTGGAATAGTTACTGCCTCATCATTAAACGTACGTAATTCAGGGTCTTTAAACGGAAAAGTTGTAGGTTCCGTGACAAAGGGGCAGAGCTACAAGATCATTGAGGAGAAAAACAACTGGGTAAAGATAGAATATAAGCCTGGATCATTTGGATGGGCAGCAGGATGGTTTTTTGATAAAACAAATAAAGTACCTTCCGATCACAATGTCTCGAAAAGCACTGTACAAATCCTTCACAATGGTACAAATATTCGGAAAGGGCCCGGGGTTAAACATCAAGTTGCAAAAAGAGTAAATCAGGGAGCCAACTTTTCCATAACTGGTCTAAAAAATGACTGGTATGAAATTGAACTTGAAAATGGGGATAAAGGCTATGTAGCAGGTTGGATCGTTTCAGTTTCTGGGGCTGCTCCACAGATAGAGAGGCCCGGTGCATCCCTTCATATTAAAAATAAAACGATCGTCATTGATCCTGGCCATGGGGGCAGAGACAGCGGAACTATTGGAGCCAGAGGAACCTTGGAGAAGGATTTGAATCTCAGGACAGCAAAGTTACTTTACGATAAACTTAGAGCTAGTGGAACAAAGGTTATTCTAACTAGAAGCAGCGACAGTTATCTATCTTTGAAATCCCGGGTAAGCACGTCCCAGTACAATAATGCTGATGCTTTTATTAGCATCCATTATGATAGTATCTTCGATAGAAGTGTAAGAGGAATTACAAGCTATTATTATTACTCCCGAGAAAAATCCCTTGCCGAATATGTTCATTCATCAGTAATTTCCCAGACAAAGTTAAAAGATCGCGGGGTTAGGTCTGGAAACTATCATGTGTTAAGGGAAAACAGCCAAAAGAGCATCTTGCTGGAATTGGGTTATTTAAGTAACGCATCGGAGGAAATGGCCATTTCCTCAGGAAATTATCAGGAAGCTGTCACGGCTGGAATTTTTGAGGGTTTAGCGCGATACTTTAAATCTAACTAAATACTAAACGGAGTTGAAGATGAAAAAAAGCCCCCTTTTCAGGAGGCTTTTTTATTTGCTTTCAATAATCAATGTAACAGGGCCATCATTGGTAAGCTGGACATCCATCATAGCACCAAACTCTCCGGTCGCAACTTTCAATCCCTTTTCACGGAGACAGCTATTGAAAAATTCATAAAGCGATATCGCTGCTTCAGGCTTGGCAGCTTCCATAAAATTCGGTCTGCGGCCCTTTCGACAATCACCATAAAGAGTGAATTGGGAAACTGATAAAATCTCGCCTCCTGTGTCAAGCAATGAAAGATTCATTTTGCCACTTTCATCTTCAAACACCCGAAGGTTAGCAATCTTATCTGCCAGAAAAGCAGCATCTTTTTCTGTATCTTGATGTGTAATTCCAATGAGAACAACAAACCCTTTATTAATCTCGCCAATGATTTTACCCTCAACTGTTACATTGGCAGCTTTACTGCGCTGAACAACTGCCTTCATTGACCAAACTCCTTAATTCATGATTCTTCTGACAGCATACACATCAGGGATCTGCTTGATCCTATCAACCACTTTTTGAAGGTGACTTACATTTTGAATCGCAATTGACATAGTAATGGTAGCCATTTTATTTCTGTCAGACTTCCCTGATACTGCTGTAATGTTCGTTTTAGTTTCACTAACCGCCTGAAGCACTTCATTAAGCAATCCGCGACGGTCATAGCCGCTAATCTCTATATCAACATTATATTCTTTTTTATCATTTAAAACTGTATCCCACTCAACCGGGATTAATCTTGCCATTGCATCATCCGTATTGATGTTGGTACAGTCTTCACGGTGGACGGATACGCCTCTTCCCTTCGTGATAAACCCAATAATATCGTCCCCAGGTACCGGACTGCAGCATTTAGAAAGGCGGATTAAAAGGTTATCGACACCAGACACCCTTACACCTGATTCCCGCTTCCTGGCCGAAGGAAAACTTTTCAGTTCAGATACTGCGTTGGTTATTGTGGTTTCCTGCTCTAAGTCTCGCTTTTTACGTAACTTCTCGGTCAGTCTGTTCGCAACCTGTAGAGCCGTTACTCCGTTATATCCTACAGCCGCATACATATCATCTTCACTTGTAAAGTTAAATTTATCGACTACCCGCTTAAGATTATCTGGCGTCAGTATTTCTTTAGTATCAAAGTCCATATTTCGAATTTCTTTTTCTACAAGCTCCCGGCCTTTTTCAACATTCTCATCTTTACGCTGTTTTTTGAAAAACTGCCTAATTTTATTTTTCGCCTGAGATGTCTGTGCAAGCTTAAGCCAATCCTGGCTAGGACCGTAGGAATGCTTGGATGTTAAAATTTCAACGATATCACCTGTTTTAAGTTTATAATCCAGCGTAACCATTTTCCCATTTACTTTTGCTCCAATGGTTTTATTCCCAATTTCCGAATGAATTCTATAGGAAAAATCGATTGGGACCGAACCGGCCGGCAATTCAATCACATCACCTTTGGGGGTGAATATGAAAACCATGTCAGAAAATAAGTCAATCTTCAAAGATTCCATAAATTCTTCGGCATTGGCTGTATCATTCTGAAACTCAAGTATTTCCCTAAACCAGGTTAATTTTGTTTCGAACGATGAACTCTCGGTAACAGGTTTGCCTTCCTTATAGGCCCAGTGCGCAGCAACCCCAAATTCAGCAATACGATGCATTTCGAAAGTTCGAATTTGAACCTCAAGAGGGTCCCCTTTAGGTCCTATAACGGTAGTATGCAGAGACTGGTACATATTGGGCTTTGGCATGGCAATATAGTCTTTGAAACGGCCCGGCATCGGCTTCCAGCATGTATGAATAATCCCAAGAATCGCATAGCAGTCTTTAATACTGTTAACAACAATACGTACGGCTAATAAATCATAAATCTCGTTAAACTGTTTATTTTGGATGGCCATTTTACGATAGATGCTGTAAATGTGTTTTGGCCGTCCTGAAATTTCAGCTTTTATCGAGACTTCATTCATACGATCGCGCACTTCTGTAATGACTTCCTCAAGATATTGTTCACGCTCGGCACGTTTTCTTTTCATTAAGTTCACGATTCTGTAATACTGCTGAGGGTTTAAATATCTTAAAGCCGTATCCTCGAGCTCCCATTTAATCTTAGAGATCCCTAGACGGTGGGCAAGCGGAGCAAAAATTTCGAGCGTTTCATTAGAAATTCTTCGCTGCTTTTCTATCGGCAAGTGCTTAAGTGTTCTCATATTATGAAGACGGTCTGCAAGTTTAATTAAAATAACCCGTATGTCCTGTGCCATAGCAACGAACATTTTTCGGTGATTTTCAGCCTGCTGTTCTTCCTGAGATTTATATTTAATTTTACCGAGCTTTGTCACGCCATCAACAAGCATAGCCACTTCGTCGTTAAAGACGTCCCTCAAGTCCGCAAGGGTAACATCCGTATCTTCAACAACGTCGTGAAGAAAACCGGCTGCAACCGTAGCTGGGTCCATTTCCAGGTCAGCAAGAATGCCCGCTACCTGGATCGGATGGATAATGTACGGTTCTCCGGATTTTCTGTATTGGTCATGATGTGCTTGTCTGGCAAATTCATATGCCTTTTTTACAAGCTCAACATTTTCCTCATTTAAATATGCTTGTGTACTGTCGATGACTTGTTCGGCGGATAACACTTGATCGTTCGCCATATAATCACCTTTATTTTCTTCATTTATAAAAACAGTTTATCCGTTCTGAGTTAGCATGATAAGAAGTTTTTTATGTGAATTAATTAATTTGTACCTGTACCCTTCATCAAATAGAAGGTATGAAGGATTGTTACCATTATCAGAGAAAAGAAGCAAGATGTAAAGAGATAGGTGATTATTTTTAAGGGAATTAAGAAATTTGTCGAAAAACTTTTTTATGGGAGCGCTTATGTAAAAGAGAGCACTCAACCTGAGCGCTCTCTTTTCGGTATTAATATTGCATCAAAGTCATAATATCATAATCATCAAGTTTACTGCGTCCGTCCAGATATGAAAGCTCAATCAGGAAGGCAATACCTGCGACAACCCCACCTAGCTCTTCAACGAGCTTGATCGTTGCTTCAATCGTTCCTCCAGTAGCCAATAGATCATCCGTAATCAGTACACGTTGTCCTGGTTTAATCGCATCTTTATGAATTGTCAGTATATCTTTTCCATATTCAAGACCATATTGTACCTTTATTGTTTCTCTTGGAAGTTTTCCTTCCTTTCGTACAGGTGCAAAGCCAACACCAAGGGAATAGGCTACCGGACATCCGATAATAAAGCCGCGCGCTTCGGGACCGACAACTAGATCAATATGTTTTTCACGTGCATATTCGACAATTTGGTCTGTAGCATATCGGTATGCATCTCCATTATCCATTAGAGTCGTAATATCTTTAAACTTTATACCAGGTTTCGGCCAATCCTCGACGATTGTTACATATTGTTTTAAATCCACTCTGTTAGTGCCTCCTCATTTTTAACAGACCCTTGAATGACTTGGTCGAACCAGCTCTTTAACTGCTGAAACGAAGAAAATAGCAGATCATTTTCAAGAGTAAATTGCGCAAGTTTTTGCTGATATGTTTCAGATTCCATTAAATCCCGTTTGGGACCGCTTTTATTTAAGGATATAAATCCATTGTTTATTTTAACAAAATCTAGTTCAAAAAACACCTTTGACATAAAAATAACTGTTTCCTTAGTCCAGCCGCGATGTTTTGCGAGCTCATCACCATGACGTTTTATATCAAAGCTTTCCCTCTTTGCCAGAAAAGCATAGTACCATTTGAAGTGGTCCCTCGTTGGTATTGTACTGAAAAATTCGCTGTTTTCCTTATGGAAGTGAGCATAGATCCTTGATGGGACTTTCTCTTTAACCAACTCAGCAAGAATTTCCTTAGAAGGAGGCAAATCTAATAAAACTATATTTTTCGAATCGATAGGAAACTGACTGGCTTCCTCTTCCGAACGAATCAAAGTTATATCTTCCAGGCCGCCAGCCGTGAAGTTCTCCAGGTTATCTTGGGAAAAACAGATGTACTGGCTATTCTGCTGCGGGATAATTTCCTTAAGCTTGTCATGACGCTTTAGTCCTCTCAGATCGAACAGCTGCCACTCGCTAATGTGGACGTCCTGCAGGAAGATTTGCGGCTTTCTGTTATTATTCCATTCATTTATGGATAACTCGCCTACTGCCGAAAGTCTTGCATATGGAGAAATATGTTCATATAAATGACCCATTCCGAACCCAATGCCATCTAGGAGGCCGGCCTGTTTTCCTTCCAGGCTGAGCTTTAGATGATTCTGGTCGGAGCCAATTTTCCGCATAGCAGATATTTTCGCCTCTTTAACAAGAAATTTCGGCTTCGGATTGTCCATCCCGAAAGGTGCTAAAAGCTCCATTTCCTTTATGGAACTAACATTAATATCTGAGATACTGACTTCTGCGGTAATCTCGGTCAGAGGCGTAAAGTCCTCTTCAGCCAATTGTTCTCTGGCCAATCCATTTAAGCGGCTGCGCAGTTGGTCTACATCTCCCAGCTTTAATGTCATACCAGCTGCCATTGGATGTCCGCCAAAATGCGGGAGAATATCCCGGCAAGTGGAAAGATTCTTAAACAGGTCAAAGCCAGCTATGCTTCTGGCTGAGCCCTTAGCTAGTCCTGTTTCAGAATCGAAGCTTAATACAATAGTCGGGCGGTAATATTTATCCACGAGCCGCGATGCCAATATGCCGATCACTCCAGCATTCCAGCCTTCCTTTCCAACTACCAGAACTTGGTTATCCTCAATGGGAAACTGTGCTTCTACCTCAGCAAACGCTTCCTCTGTCATAGCAGATACCAGGGACTGCCGATCTCTATTCAGCATTTCAATTTCTTCTGCCAATTGACTAGCCTCAGCTGGATCCTCAGTCAATAATAGTTGGACGGCAGGATCAGCGCTTCCGAGACGGCCGGCTGCATTGATCCTCGGGCCAATCACGAATCCGATTGTTTCTTCTGATATTGAAGCCTCATCAGTCCTCGTAACAGCCAATAAAGCTTGAAGTCCTAGGTTGCTGGTTCGTTTTAAACGTTCAAGCCCCTTTTTAGCTATTAATCGATTTTCTCCAAGCAAGGAAACCAAATCAGCGATTGTTCCTAATGCTGCCATTTCCAAAAGTTCTTCAGGCACTTCTCCTAAAAGAGCGTGCGCAAATTTAAAAGCCACTCCAGCTCCGGCTAATTCACGAAATGGATAATTGCTTCCTTCAAGCTTTGGATGGACTATGGCAAATGAATCTGGCAGCTTCGGGCCAGGCTCATGATGATCCGTGATGATTAAATCAACGCCAAGTTCTTTAGCCACTTCAGCTTCATGCAAAGCAGAAATCCCAGTATCCACAGTAATAATTAGGCTGACTCCACTTTCAGCGGCACTTCTAAAAGCCGTTTCATTCGGCCCGTAGCCTTCTGTAAAACGATTCGGAATGTAGAATTCCACCATTGCACCGAGACGAAGAAGTGTTTTCATTAAGATCGAGGTACTGCTGACACCATCAGCATCGTAATCTCCAAATATTAAAATATGTTCATGATTATTAATTGCCTCTTTGACGCGATTTACTGATTTTTCCATATCATTTAGTAAAAATGGATCATGAAAACTTCCAGCCTGCTCAAATAAAAAATACCGGGCTTTTTCCACGGTATCCATTCCACGGTTTACAAGCAGGGATGCAGTAAGAGGAGTAAGTTTAAGCTCTTTCGCAAGTTCGCTTACTTTCTCACTGTTCGACTTTGCAATAATCCATCTAGATTTAGATTTTAACATACGTTCACCCCTCAGCCTATTTATTATACATAAGGGTTGGGAACGTTTCAATGTAACAGTTAGGAAGTTTGCTAGATCACATCCTCATATTTTTTCAAAAAATGCTGTTAAAAGTAAATAGGGGCTGCTGTTGTCAGCAACCCTGATTCATATGAGCGTATCAGTAAAACTGTACTTCCCGCAGATATCCTTTTAAGCATCTATAGGTTTTGTCTCCTCGAGTACTTCTGGATTTTGTTGCTGAACAAGTTCCTTCTCTAAACGATCTTTTTCCTTTTCCAGAACCTTAACTTTTCTTTGGAGCACGTACATTCTGAAAATACCAACAGAACCTACAATTATTCCTCCCATAAGAACCGATCCTAGAATAATCAGGATCAGTGGCCATTCAGCCTGGCCAAATAAATAATTAACTGTTACTGCATCCACGTTTATGACCGCAAATACAGCAACAATTAAGGCAAATCCTATACCCAGCAAAAGTGTCCATTGAAATTTCATATAATCACTCTCCCTTGCTATTCAATTTCAACGTTATCCTCCCGAGTGCCTTCTGTATTATATGGGTTAATATGAACAAAGACATTTTGTACATTTGGGGATTCCATTAATTTTCTTTTTACTTCTTTACCAATTCGGTGCCCTTCCTCAACAGTTATAAGAGGTGCGACTGCAATCTTCAAGTCGATAATCACATAATGGCCGTGCTCTCTAGCATGCAGTTCATCGATTTTTTCTACACCAGCTATCTCACGTACAACTTTTTTAAACTCTTCTGTGTCTTCCTCGTGGAGAACATGGTCCAATGTATTATGAATCGATTCTTTTCCAAGCTTCCAGGCCATTCTAATGACTAGAAGAGCAACAAAAATACCTGCCACGGGGTCACCGTAGACAAGCCAATCAATGTCTAGGTAGCCTCCTATCACTGCTCCTCCTATCCCTATAAGTGCGGCAAAAGAGGAATACACATCCGAACGGTGTTCATAAGCATTTACAATAAGGGCGTCACTGTTCAGTTTTTTGCCAAGGTTAAATTTATAACGAAACATCCATTCTTTAACTATAATTGAAAAAATTACGGCAGCAATGGCAATTGCCTTCGGGGCTTCTAATGGATGAAAAAAGGCCTCAAAAGATGATTTGCCAATCTCAAACCCGACAAGCATTAATAATACAGCAACAATAATCGCCGCAATTGATTCTGCTTTTCCATGGCCGTACGGATGATCCTCATCTGGCGGCTGTTTGGCTGCCCTTAAGCCAACATAGACCGCTAAAGAGCCGGCCACATCAGATGCTGAGTGTACAGCATCCGCTATAAGTGCACGGCTGTTTGCATAAATCCCTATTCCCCATTTAAGGATAGCTAAAACGATATTCCCGACTACCCCAACCATGGCTGCAAATTCTGCTTGTTTAAAACGATCTTGTTTTTCCATTAAAAACTTCCTTCCCCTTATATTAATCAAGTAAGCCGTTAGTTTTTATTTTTGGCCAAAATAGCTTTTATGATAGCAGGTCTTAGTATTTCGAATTTATAATAGTTTATCCTTAAATCATTTACTTCTAACCTGAAAATTCGAGATAGCGAAGGAGCAGGTATACAACAAGTCTATCTTACCAACAAGTAAAGCCACAGGGACTCCCTGTGGCTCTGCTCAATTACCCTTCAATACATCACCTTATCGATAAGGTTTATACCTGAGGCTCATCGGAGCTTACTTTCTTTTCCTTATATGTTTTGATGACCCCTTTTTTCTTCAGCTCTTTATTCTTCCAAACAAGCCAAAGCTGGGCAGCAATAAATAATGATGAGTAGGTTCCTGATATTAGCCCTAACAGCAAGGCCAGTGAAAAGTTGCTAATAGACGGGCTGCCAAATATCATCAAGGCCACGACTGCAATCACAACTGTCAAAACCGTATTAATAGACCGTGCCAGTGTTTGACGCAGACTAGAATTAACTACATCAGCAATATCATCAAACGTTTTGAGGCGCTTTTTCTTTCGCAAGTTTTCACGCATGCGATCAAAGGTAACAATTGTATCATTTATTGAATACCCCACAATTGTAAGAACAGCAGCGATAAAGGTTAGATCCACTTCAAGCCTTGCAATGCTGAATACGGCAATTGTAAAGAAAGCATCATGCAGCAGCGCTATAACTGCGGCAAGAGCCATAAACATTTCGAAACGGAGGGTTACATATAAAATAATTCCCACTGATGCGATTATAACAGCGATAATCGCATTTTTAGCCAGTTCCTTCCCTATTGTAGGAGAAACGGTGCTTACATTTGTTTGGTCACTTCCGAATAGCTCATTAAAGTGGTCTTTCACCTCGGAAATTTCCTCCTTGCTTAAGACCCCTTTATAGCGAGCAACACCGATTTCATTGTCGTTACCTGAAATAACGATATCTGTTGTCTGGATTCCAAGCTTATCTAGTTCTGTCTGAATCTGGTCAGCCGTTACTCTTTCATCAGCCAATACCTCAATTCGGGTTCCGCTGGCAAAGTCTATACCAAGATTTAAACGGAAGACAACTAGGATGATTAAGCCTGCACCAAGCAAGGCTCCAGAGAATAAGAAATACCTTTTTCTGTGTTTTACAAAATCAAATTTATCGAAGCGGGTTGGAAGATCAAGGGTATCGTAATTATCCGCAATATCTTTTATTTCCCCCGGCTTAACTCCGAACCAGCCTGGCTTTTTCTTCAAGAAGTTACTGTTAACCCATAAGCCAAGCAGAAGCCTCGAACCGAACACCGCTGTGATGAACGAGACAAGAATACTGACAATCAGCATTGTTGCAAACCCTTTTACTGAGCTTGTCCCATAGAGAAACAGGACCGTTGCCGCAAGGATCGTTGTAATATTTGCATCAAAGATAGTCGAAAGGGAGTTCTTGGCTCCGATCTGAAAGGCTGATTTGACCGGCCTTCCTACTTTGAGCTCTTCCTTGATCCGTTCATAAGTAATTATATTTGCATCCACAGCCATCCCTACACCCAGAATAAGGGCAGCAATACCAGGCAGAGTCAATACCGCATTCATCCAGTCAAAGATAAGCAGAATGAGATAGATATAAACGGACAGTGTAACGACCGCGATCACTCCAGGGAATCGGTAATAAAAAATCATAAATAAGAAAATAATCAGGACACCAATTATTCCAGCCAGAACAGTCTCATCTAAAGCCTGCTCCCCAAACTTTGCCCCCACAGAAGTGGAGTAAATCTCATCAAGCTGAACAGGCAATGATCCTGCGTTAAGCAAAGAAGCTAGCTGCTGAGCTTCCGGAACAGTAAAATCACCGGTGATTTCGACGTTTTTTTGTGTTAAAACTTCCCGGACAGCAGGTGCTGAGAGAAATTTAGGATCTTCTTTCATTCTCTCTGCCTCAAAAGAGTCTTGGCCTTCTTCAAAGTCCAGCCAGATAACCAACTGATTTTCAGGGGCCATCGCCAAGATTTCTTCTGTTACCTCTTGGAATTGCTCTCCGCTTTTTAGCGTGATAGAAACACTGGGCCTTCCTTCTGAATCAAAGCTTTGCTTTGCTCCATTCTCAGCCAGGTCAGCGCCATCCATCATTTTTCGGTCATTCACATCACGGAAGCTTAGATTTGCCTCCGTAGACAAAATTTCCCGAGCATTATTTTGGTCCGTTACTCCTGCGAGCTGGACACGGATCCTGTCTTCACCCTCGATTTGAATATTAGGTTCACTGACTCCAAGGACATTAATTCGCCGATCAAGTGCCTCAGCTGTACTTGTTAATGTTTCCCGGTCAACTTGACCTTCATCAATCGGACTTACTTCATACAGAATTTCAAAGCCGCCCTGTAAATCCAGGCCTAATTTGATATTTTTAATAATATTCTCAGTGGTACTCCCCATTAAGCCTCCAATTGCAATAAGCAGCAAAAAGAAAGCTATGATCCGGCTGCGTTTAACCATTAAGTAAAAATCCTCCTTTATAGTGGGAAAGGGCATAGCTAAAGATATCTGCTCTAGTAACGAGAAGAATCGGTGTGCGCAGTTCTGTCGCGCAAAAGCTATGATATTGCAAGATTGCCTTTTCATTATGTATCACAACAAGAAAGGCTGTCAATTTGCTTTTTATGTTCGGGTTTTATCTGAAATTACTTTAACAGCTCCCTGCGATCTTTCTCATCGTCCAAATTGAAGTCTTCCAGCTTAAACGCCTCTACTGTAGCAAAATTCATGTATGTACTGACCCGCACAGATAGAATATCTGCTACTACCTCGTAAAGCTGGATATCATCTTTAGGCTTTTTCCACTTTTTTTTCATTAAAAAATTCCAGAACTCTCCTTCAGTAACAGTTCCATAGCCGAGCATTTTGAATTCTTCAAGCTTGCTGTCTATTGCAGGTTGAACCATTTGCCGATACGCATCATACTGGTGGCTTTTAATCATGCCAGCCCGCCTCCTCACCGCTATTTCTCTTTTTTAATGTCATGCTTTGTCCACTTTCTTGCATATAGTTAATTGTATATGAAATTAGCTTGTTTGAGAAGGCAGGGAGCTAGATGTCCAAGTTTATAAAAGGAACGATTATTTTACTATTAGCCGGACTCGTAACGAGGATTCTTGGCTTTATTAACCGTATAATGATCGCCCGTCTCCTTGGAGAAGAGGGCGTTGGCCTATATATGATGGCTTTTCCAACGCTCATACTGGTTATCACTATTACCCAGCTTGGCCTGCCAGTGGCTATCTCCAAGCATGTTGCAGAAGCACAGGCACGGGGAGATCACGGGAAAATAAAAAAGATTTTAGTCGTTAGCCTTGCTACGACTATTTCCATGTCTATTGTTTTTACTCCTGCCATTATCCTGTTAGCTCCGTATTTATCGCAAACTCTGTTTACAGACGATCGCATCCTTTACCCGTTGTTGGCTATAACACCGATCATACCAATTGTGGCCGTTTCCTCTGTTCTTAGAGGGTATTTCCAAGGCAAACAGAATATGAAGCCGGCAGCTATATCACAGGTGCTTGAACAACTGATAAGAATTACACTAATTGCTGTTTTAACAAGAGCCTTTTTGCCTTACGGAATCGAATATGCTGCTGCTGCAGCAATGGTAGCATCTGTCATAGGAGAGCTATTCTCGCTGGGTTATTTATTAACCGCTTTTAAACTAAAGAAAAAATTCCCGCTCAGGAAAAATTTCTTTCAATTTATCCAAAGCGGGAAAGCAACATTTAATGATTTAATGGGGATTGCTCTGCCTACCACTGGAAGCAGGCTGATAGGTTCTATATCGTGGTTTTTCGAGCCAATTGTCGTAGCACACAGCCTTGCACTTGCAGGGGTAATTACAGTAGCGGCGACCAAGCAGTATGGGGCACTAACTGGCTATGCCCTCCCATTATTAATGCTTCCTTCCTTTATCACTTTTTCCCTTTCTACCGCACTTGTTCCAGCAATTAGTGAAGCTTACTCGCAAAATAATTCGGCTTTAATTGAAAGAAGGCTCCAGCAGTCACTTAGAATTTCTCTTTTGACAGGCGGACTTTCAGTAATCTTTTTATATATTTTGGCAGACCCGTTAATGCTGCTTTTATACGGCTCTTCCAGTGGAGCTGTATTTATTAAGATAATGGCACCCTTTTTTATTTTCTATTATTATCAGGGTCCGCTCCAGGCTACACTTCAAGCCCTTAACCTTGCTAGAGCAGCCATGATTAACAGCCTGATTGGAAATATAATCAAAACGGCTGTCATTTTTATGCTCGCCAGCCAGCCTGCTTTTGGAATAAACGGGGTAGCTCTCGGAATGATTGTCGGGCTTGTTCTAATTACCATGCTCCATTTCGCAACAGTGCTTAAAACAATATCGTTTACCTTTCATGTGATGGAATATGTAAAAACCTTTATCGTTATTGGAGTTTCCGGCTGGCTGGGCCATATGCTCTGGAGTGTATTTGATCCGTCGGTTTTCCTTGCAGGAAAAGTTGTAGTGACAGCCACTTTTATGGGGGTTACATATCTTACCATAGCCTTGTTCTTTGGCCTTGTTAAAAAAGACGAACTTGCAAGAATCCCTTGGATAGGAGGCCCACTTTCAAAAATTGTATTCCGGTAAAGCGCTGAGGCATGCTGCTTTCCGCAGCATGCTATTTTTCTATATCTTTAAGATCCACGTAGAATCGGTCATTTTGATAACTGCAGAATGAAATAGCTTTAATATCCTTATAACCAAGCGCCTTTAAATGCTGTCGAAGCCACAGGCTTGTTTTATCAATTCTTTCTAATCCATCCTCTTGTATTTCACCATCAAGAATCAGCGGAATCGTAATTTCGCCTTTTGCTTTCACCTTTTCAAATACGGATAATTTCCCAGAGGTTTCAAGAATTGCAAATTCCACATCGGATACATTTACAACATTGTTTTCTCTTAATTGCAGAAGCAGATCATCAAAATTGTACCTTTGTTCCCTCATTGCCTTTTCATCAATTTTGCCTTTATTTATTAAGATGGATGGACGACCGTCCACTATATCCCTAAATTTTTTATTTTTCATTGAAAAATATGCAAGTCCAATTTGGACTGCCATTAAAAGAAAGATCGGCAGCAGAGATCGGATGACTGGTTCGTTGGGACTTTCAATTGACAACACTACCAACTCAGCAATCATCATATAGATAACTAAATCTAATACACTTAGTTCACCAATCTCCCTCTTTCCCATCAGGCGGAATGTGATCAATATTACAACATACAAAAAGAGCGTCCTTAGCGCGATTAACAAATACTCTTCCATATTGGGTTCTCCCTTCGAATTAAAAAGGCTCAACTCTTATTTTGTATCGCTGGAAGAGAAACATAATCGGGAGTTGTTTCCAATTTGGAAGATAAATCAAAAATATTTATATTCTAATTTCAAAATGCCCTGAATATGCTTGTACTAATATAACTCAGCTGTTTATTACAGCTTGATCATGCCGTAATGGGAAGAAGGAGAGGGGAAAAAATGGAGTCAAGAAATATGGGGTTAGCCGTATTGTACGGGGTTACAGCAATCTTTGTACTAGCCATTGTCAGCAGTTTCATCTTCGCAAATATCCTTAGGTTTTCATCCGCAAATGAAGGCTCATTACAATTTATGATAACATCGGTTTCTTTTATTTCGCTTTTTGTCGGAGGTTTTTTATCGGGAGGAAGCGGAAAGCAAAAAGGATGGCTCCTTGGCGGTGCCACTGGATTGTTATATAGTTTAATTATCTTCCTATTTCAGTATTTGGGACTGGACAGCTTGTTTTCACTGGAGCAAATCGTCTATCATACATGCTATATTCTAACAGCAATGATGGGTGGAATCTTAGGTGTTAATCTGACATCAAAATCGAGGCAGGCATAGAAAGGTACAGCGGGAGAGCCCTTAAAATGTGAAAGGAAGCATGCCATCGGCAGCTTCCTTTTATTTTCTTATTAGTTGGCTTCTGTTACTTCACGAACTGCAGAGCGCTCGAACGTAAGACGGGTGCCATCGCCGCATTTAATAACAATAGTCCCCTCATCAAGAGCATCAACAAAACCGTGTAAGCCCCCGATTGTGATAACTTTGTCTCCCTTTTTCAAATCAGTTTGCATTTTCTGTACTGCTTTTTGTCGCTTCTGCTGAGGACGAATTAACAAAAAGTAAAAAAGAGCAAACATTAAGATCAGTGGAAACACTGTGCCTAATAATCCTTCCATTCCTTTTCCCCCCTTTCATAAAGCCAGACCCTCTTATCTAGAAGTTTTTTGCATCCGGTTTATTAAAGCCGTAACGTTCAAAAAACTCTTCTCTGAAATCACCCAGGCGGTCTTCTCTGATCGCCTGACGGACCTGCTCCATTAATTCTAGCAGAAAATATAAGTTATGGTAAGATGTAAGCCGAATTCCTAGGGATTCTTCACATTTTATCAAGTGCCTTATATAAGCCCTGCTATAATTACGGCATGTATAACAGCTGCAATTAGGATCTAGAGGACCAAAGTCCCTGGCGAACTTTGCGTTTTTCACAACAAGGCGCCCTTCGCTTGTCATTAATGTCCCATTTCTAGCGATACGGGTTGGCAGAACACAGTCAAACATATCAATTCCACGCAATGCCCCATCTATTAGTGAATCAGGCGATCCAACTCCCATCAGGTACCGTGGCTTATTGTCAGGAAGAAGCGGTGTAGTGAATTCCAACACCCGTTTCATTACGTCCTTAGGCTCACCAACAGACAGTCCGCCAACTGCATATCCAGGAAAATCCATGGATACGAGGTCTTTCGCACTCTGCTTTCTTAACTCCTCGAACTCTCCCCCCTGGACAATGCCAAATAGTCCTTGATCCTCTGGCCTTGAATGGGCTTGTAAGCATCTTTCTGCCCATCGGGACGTCCTCTCTACTGACTTTTGCATATACTCATAGGTGGCAGGAAAAGGCGGACACTCATCAAACGCCATCATAATATCGGAGCCTAGGGCATTTTGAATTTCCATCGCCTTTTCTGGCGATAAAAACAGCTTATCTCCGTTTAAATGATTTCGAAAATGTACCCCTTCTTCTTCAATTTTCCGGAACTCACTTAAACTGAATACCTGGAAACCACCAGAATCAGTTAAAATAGAACGGTCCCAATTCATAAATTTGTGTAGGCCCCCGGCCTCTTTAATAATTTCATGGCCAGGACGGAGCCAAAGATGATATGTGTTGCTCAGGATCATCCCCGCCCCCATCTCTTTAAGATCTTCGGGTGCCATTGTTTTAACTGTTGCCAGTGTTCCAACTGGCATAAAAGCAGGAGTATCAAACGAACCATGTGGTGTATGTACTCGGCCAAGCCTTGCTCCTGTTTGTTTACAAGTTTTTATTAATTCATATCGGATTGCAGTCAATCGATTGCTCTCCTTCCATATTTATTAAATCTTGAGAGATTGTCTTAACAGGTCGAAGAAATGTGTCCGGCAAAGACGATACTAAAGGTATCGATAACAACCAGGCCATTTTTAAGCCAGTAACTAGTCTCAGATTTTCTTTTCACTTTGATTCTAATAAAAGAGTTGTCAATAAGCGCTCGCCTACCACAAACAGTCTTACTTTCATAGCCATTATTTTGTAAATGGCACACTTTTTTAAACGTTTTTATAGGATTAGCATGGCATCCCCGAAGCTGAAAAACCGGTATCTTTGTTCAACAGCAGTCTTGTAAGCATGAAGGGTATTTTCACGTCCGGCAAGGGCACTAACCAGCATAATTAGGGTGGATTTTGGCAAATGGAAATTGGTAATCATTCCATCGATTGCTTTGAACTCATACCCTGGAAAAATAAAAATATCGGTCCAGCCGCTGTCAGCTGCAAACTCGCCGTTATGAGAAGTAGCAATCGTCTCCAGTGTTCTCGTTGAAGTAGTACCGACTGTTATAATTCTCCCGCCTTTACTGCGTACCTCATTAAGGAGCAAGGCAGTCCCTTCAGATACTTGATAAAATTCAGAGTGCATTTCGTGTTCATCCACATTTTCGGCACTGACAGGCCTAAAGGTGCCTAGCCCTACATGAAGAGTAATAAACGTAACATGAACACCCTTTTCTGTTAATTCTTCAAGCAGTTCCTCCGTAAAATGAAGTCCTGCAGTAGGAGCTGCGG
The DNA here is from genome assembly GCF_013343715.1 of Mesobacillus harenae. Taxonomy (GTDB): domain Bacteria; phylum Bacillota; class Bacilli; order Bacillales; family Cytobacillaceae; genus Mesobacillus_A; species Mesobacillus_A harenae. Next base: position 237,312 of record NZ_JABUNR010000003.1, on the reverse strand, counting down.
CTGAGCCTCGCTCTCTCGCAAAAACTGTTTGATAGCGGTCTCGGTCATCCAGCTGCTCCTTGATATAGGGCGGAAGCGGCATTTCTCCCAGCTGTTCCAGGACTTCATAAAAAATACCCTCATAAGAGAATCTGAGCAAACGTCCGCCATGGTCTGATTCACCAACACACTCTGCTTTGAGCAGCCCATTTCCAAATTCTAAAAGAGCCCCTTTTTTCACCCGTTTTGCTGGCTTAATCAAGGTTTCCCAAACATCATTTTCTTCCTGCTTGAGAAGAAGAACTTCGATCTTCGCCCCAGTTTCCTGTTTAAGTCCAAAAAGTCTTGCAGGCAGAACACGCGTATCATTGAGAACTAAACAGTCCCCTGGCTGAATATGGTCTATTATATTTTTAAAAATATCATGTTCCATCTCGCCCGTCTGTTTATTGAGAACTAGCAGCCTGCTCTCCGCTCTTTTTTCAAGTGGAGTTTGAGCGATTAATTCTTCTGGCAGATGGAAATCAAACAAATCTACTTTCATCATGTCACCCTTTTAATGTAGGTTTATTATCTGAAGCGTCCAATAAAATAAAAAATAGCCGAGAGTATGATACTAATCAGAATCGAAGTGACAACAGGAAAGTAAAAAGTTGCATTGCCTTTTTTAACCACGATATCACCCGGCAATTTTCCGATCTGAATGAATTGCATTAAGAGGCCGATCACAAAAATAACGACACCAGCCAGCATAAGCATTTTACCGATTGCGGTCATTCTGAAGGTACCTCCATTTGGAAATGCTGGTATACCATCGGGGTTACAATTCTCCCCCGCGGTGTGCGCTGCAGAAAGCCAATTTGAAGCAAATATGGCTCATAGACGTCTTCAATAGTATGAGCTTCCTCACCTATCGTAGCTGCTATTGTTTCAAGTCCAACAGGGCCCCCGCGGTATTTTTCTATAATCCCCTTAAGTAATTTATGGTCAATATGATCCAGTCCTAAACGGTCTACCTGCAGCAAGTTAAGTGCTTGCTCGGCTAGTTCGTTATCAATTGAGCCATCGCCTCTTACTTGTGCAAAGTCTCTTACTCTTTTTAAAAGCCTGTTGGCAATCCTCGGCGTTCCCCTTGACCTTCTGGCTATTTCTTCTGCTGCCCTACCGCCAATTGTAGTTTCAAGTACTTCTGAAGTCCGAACAACAATTTCAGTTAACTGAGTTTCATTATAGTATTCCAGCCTGCATAATACTCCAAACCTATCTCTTAAAGGAGCTGATAAAGATCCAGCTCTTGTCGTAGCTCCAACAAGTGTAAATGGCGGTAAATCAAGCCGGACTGAACGAGCACTAGGACCTTTCCCGATAACAATGTCAAGGCAGAAGTCTTCCATAGCAGGGTATAATATCTCTTCAATTGACCGTGGCAGCCGATGAATTTCATCTATAAACAGGACATCCCCAGGCTCTAATGCCGTTAGAATTGCCGCAAGGTCACCAGGCCTTTCAATTGCTGGCCCGGATGTAGTACGAAGGTTTACGTTCATTTCATTTGCTATGATCGCAGCAAGGGTAGTTTTTCCCAAACCCGGCGGTCCATACAACAAAACATGATCCAGTGTTTCCTTCCGCAGCCTTGCCGCTTCAATAAAAACATCAAGGTTTTCTTTCACCTTGTCCTGGCCAATGTATTGCCTTAATGTTTGCGGACGCAGGCTTTGTTCAAAAGAAAAATCCTGGTCTCCGGCTTCACTGGAAATAATCCGTTCTTCCATTTGTCCATCACCTTTTTGTTTAATATCTCATGGCAAAGGGTGTATAAAACAGTTACTTTAAAAGTTTTTGCAGCGCCTTTTTTATATATTGGTCAGTAGAAAGGTTTTCTTTTCTTAATTCTGGAACAACCTTTTTAATTTCTCTCTCTGAATAGCCTAATGCTTTGAGAGCTAGAAGAGCCTCTTCCAGAGCCTCTTCCTCCTGGCTCATTTTAGAAGTAACGGTTTCATCCGTGTTAAATAAATTCGGAAAATAATCAGGAACAAGATCATTAAGCTTCCCTTTTAAATCCAAAATCATCTGTCTTGCTGTCTTTTTCCCTACCCCTGGAAACTTGACCAGAAAGGCTTCGTCTTCATTTTCAATGGCCTGGACCACTTGATTTGGCTGTCCAGAAGCAAGAATGGCTAAAGCGCCTTTTGGGCCGATGCCAGACACGTTTAGCAGCCTAGTGAATAATCCCTTTTCTTCCCGGCTTTGGAAACCGTAAAGGGCTAATACATCTTCCCTTACATAATGATAAGTGAAAACCTTAATCTCTTGCCCAGCTTCTTTTGAATATATAAAAGGATTTGGCGTCATAATTTGATAGCCGATCCCGTTATTCTCTATAACTATGTATTCCGGGCCCACGAAATCAATCGTTCCCTTTACAAAATCAAGCAATATTCCTCGCCCCTCCGCATAACTGTACCTCATTGTACCATACAACTTTTAAAGGGATGAAGAAAAAAGTTGCGCTTTTGGAATCTCCTCCTATATAATGGGAATGTTGTTAAATTTACCATTTAGGGGAGAAGTAAAAAATGAAAAAACTTTTAGCTTTATTGGCAGCTTTCACAATTGTTTTTGCTGTTGTCGGTTGTTCAGCTGAGGAAGAAAATGCTGACAAGGATAACGGTGCTGCTGAGGAAAATACAGCCGAATTAACAGATCAGGCTAAATCCAAAATGTATAATTCAATTCGAGTAGCTGAAGGCAAGGTAAACGAAGTTTTTGCCAAGGAAACTGTTTCAGCTGAAGATCCAACTTTCGTGATCAACTCATCATTTGCTGACGAGGCATCTGCTGTTGAATTTTTATCAAAGTATTATAATGAAGACACAGCGAAAGAAATCTACGCTCACTATGCAACTGAAGAAAAAACAGATGATGGCAGAATGATTGTGAACCAGGAATCCTATTTCCCAGCTTCCATCCTTACAACAACTCAAGAAGATGTTACAGTTGAAGGTGACGCTAATAAGGGAACTGTTACAGCTCCTGAAGATGTTGTCTATACTGTTGAGTTAGCAGAAGGTAAATACATCATAACAGGTGTTGAAAAATAGCAGAATGTTAAAAAGGACCCGTATAGGGTCCTTTTTTACGTGTGCAGAAGTTTTAATGCTTTTCTATCCTCGTGTAAGGTTTGTATGTTTCAAGGACTTTTTCATATTCATCCTTTGACTTAATAGGGATTCCTTGATTCAGCTTTTCTCTCTTCGTACTTTCCAGCTTTCCTAAATCCAGCTGAAAGAAGGATTGAATAATATTTGTGTGATCCGGACGGCCATTAAATATCGTTAAAACTCCTTCATCTGATAAACCGAAGTAGCCATTTGTTTTTAAAAGAGGAGAAATATCATCCACATGCTGTCTAAAAACAATTTCAGACTCTTCCATTTCGATCAGCTGCCATGCATCATATTTTGCCCAGAAGTCCTCCATTGACCAGATAGTCTCCATGACGGTCTCTTCACTTTTTTCACCGTCAAGATAAACTCTTTCCAAGTGTAAAGTTATCCTAAGAGGGCTGATTTCTTCAGCAGCGAAGACTGGCCTATCCCAAAAGCTGATGCTCCCCAGGCTGGCTGCAGGACTGGCATTTAATTCCCTGCTGCCAAAAACAGCTAAAACGATAAACATTACACAGGCAAATAACTTGGGCCGCATGGCCGATCACCTCAATTTAGATCAGAAGTATTTCTGCATTAATAGTTTGACCAAAACTTGGCTAAATATCCTGAAAAAACATAGAACATAATAAAGTGAGCAAGGTTATCAATAGCTCAACTGAAAAGAAGGCAAAGCAGATTATGCTTTGCCTTCTCTTTATTGTGAAATTCTGTTATTGGCACGTTCTTTAAGTGTTCTAAAAAGGTCCTTCATATCCAAATTAATTTGTTCATGAGGGCCGCCATCCCTTAGATCATTATCAAGGTTGCGTATTCTGCTGAAGGTTCCCTCATCGGTCACTACAGTGCAAGATCTGCCACGAAGATACGGCCTGACAGCCTTTTGGATGTCTCTTTTTGTTTCCTGCTCCCTGCTGTAGTCAGTCAAGTCCACAGCTATTAAGACATTACTTCCATAAATCACTGACCGAACATCCTCTACATTCCTAACTAAGCCAGTTGTATCGGCGATTTTCTCTGATAAATCACCTTCATAGGCATAGTAATAGGAACTCCGCGGCTGTGAAGTATTATCGTCCAGGTGGCCATGATAATTTGCATCTCCATGGGAGAATCGATTATCTCTCTGGAAAAAGTTATGATCGTGATCTGCAAGCGGTACAGATGGATTAGGCGGATTTCCATTTTCATCTCTAGTCTGCAGTCTTGTCTGGCGTTGGTTATTTATTTCCCTGCCTTCATCACCATAAGAGTAATCATATATCTCTGTTAGTGGGCCTTCCCTATTATCTAAAGTCCTTGCATTCCCATTTTCCGAATCCCTGTTTGAATAATATGCTAGTGGGTGAGCCCGCCCATCATCCTGAGCTCCTTGATCGCCATTGACTCCGCAGGCGGATAGGCCTGCTGTTATGACTAATGCTAAAGGTACAATTAACGGCTTGTTACGCAAGCGGAAAACCCCCTTCGCTGTCATCGAGCAAAAAATCTGCTCATTTATAGGGTATCAGCGAAGCAGGGTTTTCATGCTGTCAGTTAAGACCAATTAAAACTTCCCATTTCCTATTATGTTTCCGTTTTTTCAAAAATAGTTTTTACAAAGCTCCTCCTCAAATTGAGCTGATTCATGGTAAGGCCTGTAACATATAAGACTCGCTGAGGATTATTTTGCTGGCCGTTGCGGATTAACCGATTCCATTCCCTTAATATATCGGCTGGATAGGCAAGTGCATATAAAAATTCTTTATCCTTGGTGTATGAATTAATGGTATTTAGTTTGGAAAGTTCTTTCAATGACCATCCAAGAAAAGGCAGGATTCTATTTGAATACTGAAGTAAATCATACCTTTCTGGTCCGATAGCAGTTAAATCAAAGTCAATAATATAAAGGCCGCCACTAACATGCCTTATAAAATTATGATGTGCCACATCACCATGCAAAATAACTTGCTCCTCTGCGATTGGCTGGTCTCTTTCCATTCCCTTCAAAGCTTGCTCTGCCCAGCAGCAAATTTCAATTAAAAACTTCTGATCAATAAAACCACTTATGATGGACAGGTTATGATTAAATTGAATTAATCTTTCTTTCCATTTTCTATAAAGGCTTGTATGAGGCAGTTTTTTTGAGAACTCTTGAACTATAGGCTTTGAAGCGGCATGAAATTTACTTAGAAGATGTAATCCGTCTTGACGGTCTTTTTTTCGTTTATAGTTAAATACCGGCAATCCGGGCTGGATATATTCCTGAAAAGAATAATATTCATTATCTAAGAAAATCGGCTTATTCATGGAAAGAAATTCGGGAACTTGGGAAAATCCCTCCGTTTTTAAAGCACTAGTTAAATCTGCCTGTATCTTAATGTGCTCCAGGCTAGGAAATCCTTTCAAAATGGTAATCGCATCTTTGGTCGTTATTTTAATCACTTGATTACGGATGAATTCAGTTTTTAAAATTTTAAATGGCAGCTGGCTTTGTAAATAGGAGAAGAGACGATTTTGTTGATAATCGTCTCTTCTTTTATTGAAATTAATAATCATTACTTTCGTCGTCGACCCGCGGCATTCCTATTGAATCTTGAGGAGGCCCATAGTTATAGGGAGCTATCTGCTGCTGGTCATATGGTGTTCCATAGTAGGGAGCGGCTCCTGGAGAAGGGCCATACGGCATCATACCTCCCCCTCCGCATCCACAATCATATGGCATATATCCATGCATTGGTGCTTGCTGCATTCCAGGCATACCATAAGGATCAAACGCACCCTGTACTTGTGGCGGCATTTGATGCGGCATCTGGTAATCCGTCATTCCCTGAACCTGTGGCGGCATTTGATGCGGCATCTGGTAATCCGTCATTCCCTGAACCTGTGGCGGCATTTGATGCGGCATCTGGTAATCCGTCATTCCCTGAACCTGCGGCGGCATTTGATGCGGCATCTGGTAATCCGTCATTCCCTGAACCTGCGGCGGCATTTGATGCGGCATCTGATAGTCCGTCATTCCCTGAACCTGCGGCGGCATTTGATGCGGCATCTGATAGTCCGTCATTCCCTGAACCTGTGGCGGCATTTGGTGCGGCATCTGATAGTCCGTCATTCCCTGAACCTGCGGCGGCATTTGATGCGGCATCTGATAGTCCGTTATTCCCTGAACCTGCGGCGGCATTTGATGCGGCATTATGGTATATGGGGTGCATGGATAACCTGGTCCAGGCATAACAGGTGACATGGGCATCAGATCTTCTGGATAACAAGGTATCTCCATTCCCGGTGCTGTCTGCGCTCCCTGCACTTGCGGCGGCATCTGATAGTCCGACATTCCCTGCACTTGTGGCGGCATCTGGTAGTCCGACATTCCCTGCACTTGTGGCGGCATCTGGTAGTCCGACATTCCCTGCACTTGTGGCGGCATCTGGTGCGGCATTTGGTAGTAAGGCATCTGATAGTCCATGTTACCATGCATTTGAGGCATTGCTGGCATATTCGGTGTAAAGCCGCTTGATTCCATGCCTGGCTGATCAAAATAAGCGTTATCTACTTCAGGACTCATTCCTTGGTAGCCTGGCATTGGGTGTTGGGGCATCTGGCTGTGATTTTGAAAATTAGGCTGATTCATCATTTGCTGATTAGGGTAACCTGTGCCTTGCATGCCAGGATAGACGGGATAATTATTTTGCGGGTAAGGTATCATTGACTGATGGTGACCTCCTTGGTGTATAGGTACTAATGGTGATGATTCTTCTTCGGTAAATTGATTGTTATCTAATTTAATATCCGGCTTTATGTCCGGGAATAGATTGTCTGGTTTAAGCGGAAGCTGCGGTTGCATTTTCGGCTGTTCCAGAGGTTTTGTTTTTGGCTGTTTTAGCTGCGGTGTCTGAGGTAGCTGTTTTTCCTCTGGCATAACATGTTTTGGCTGTGATTTTGGCTGGGGTTTCGGCTGCAAGGGCTGCTGCTTTGGCGGTTGCTGAACCGACATGTTGGCCATGTTAAGCGTATAATAATTATTGATATCGATTTCTGGGATTACTGGCTGCGGCATTTTGGGCTTATATGGCTTTTTAGGGACTTCCTTAGGAACTTCGGCCTTCGGAACCTCTTTTGGTACCTTCATTTCTGGCGTTGGCTTTGGCTGTTCTTTCGGATGCTCCTTAACGGGCATTTCCTTTTTTGTACCCATATTGATTTTCGCCTGGGCTCCAGGCCCTGTTTGTGGGGATTCTTTCTTTATCGTTCCCCCAGTAGTCGGGACTTTTATTTTCATGCCGGGCATAATCATATCAGGGTTGCTGAGCTGTGAGTTTAATTTCTTCAGCTCTTCAAAGTTCACGCCGTACTTTTTGGCGATCTTCCAAAGAGTATCCCCTTTCTGTACGATATGGATTTTCACTCTGATTTCCCTCCTATGCATAAGTCCATATATTGTATGTCGGGATGGGCAAATTGCTAACGTTCTTCACAAAAACTTATGCGATTTATGAAAAGAATATGATGAGAAGGAATTAATTTATAACTTCCCCACATGAGTCTTTCGAGAGGCTAAGCTTAAGCGCAGTACTTGTTCTCAGTATGCTGCCTATGCCTTAAAACAGCTTTTATGGTACAATTCAGCACTGAGGTGAGGGTATATGAAGGAACAAAAAAAGATTTTAGGTGAAGACAGAAGAAATCTTATTTTACAAATATTATTTAATAGAAAAGAACCAATTACAGGAGGAGAGTTAGCTGCATTGGCAAATGTCAGCCGCCAGGTGATTGTTGGGGATATTACGTTGCTAAAAGCAAAAAATGAACCGATTTTAGCTACTAGCCAAGGCTACTTGTACCTGCCTTCTCCGTCCCGTGCTCACATGTTTGAGCAGATAATTGCCTGCTATCACTCAACCAACAAAACTGAAGATGAGCTAAACCTTCTTGTCGACCATGGGGTGACAGTTAAAGACGTAAAAGTTGAACATCCAGTCTATGGAGATATAACTGCGTCCATTATGGTTTCCAATCGGAGAGAGGTCCAGCTTTTCATGAAAAAAGTCAGACTAACAAACGCAGCCTATTTAGCTGATTTAACTGATGGATTTCACCTTCACTCTATTACAGCACCTACCCAAAGGGCTCTTAATGAGGCTTCAAAAGCCATGAAAGAAGCTAACTACCTACTAGATATATAAAACGGAACCCATTTTTTATGGAGAAAAAGGCTGCTGCGGAAGTGGAAACAAATCTCTTACCGCTGGTTTCTAGGATATGTATACCATGAAGAAAGTGCTACGCAAACGTGCATTACAGAAAAATTCATTAAGAAAAAGGCAAGCATGGCGAAGTCAGGTACTTGAGTTAATTGCTAATGGCAGACTGTCAGGCAAGCAACTTCCTAAAAAGGGTTCTGATTGAGAGCATTCTGAACCTGTTTACCATAGTGTAATGCACGAAAACATCTCGAAATGGATTACGCAATTCCTGCGTGAGCGGTCTAATTCCTGTATGCCAAATCAATGTCGTGCGGGTGGGTCAGGGGACAGTGCAGACCTCACAGTGCTAAACCAGGAAGGCGGGAACGCCCGTGGAAAGCAAAGTTGGAACGGAGACCAGTGTCCTGAGTTTAAATGCAAAAAAAGACTGTAACAACCTCAATTCCATTGAGATTGTTACAGTCTGACCCTGCTTTTTCAGTTAGGGATTCTCATTTTTCAATCTTAATTGCCGCGAAGCTTAAAGGACGGATAGCTGCCAAGACAATTGACTGAGCATCCCAATGCCTCCATCTCTGAAATGGCTCCTGGAATTAGAACATCATCCATTTTCATTTCGATATCAACAATGAAAAAGTAATTCCCCAAACCGGTTTTCATTGGCCTGGATTCGATCTTAGACAAATTAAGATTCCGCCATGCCAGTGCAGAAAGGACCTGGTGAAGAGCACCGGCTTGATCTGACGGCAAAGTAATCATTAAAGTCGTTTTATATCCTTGAAATGTGTCTTTTGTTTTCTCGTTTATCTCATGAGGCCTTTTTGAAAGAATCACAAAGCGTGTATGGTTATGGCTGTAATCATGTATATCAGGTTTGACGATAACAAGGCCGTACTCCTCAGCGGATAAGCTATTCCCAACCGCAGCTGCATTCATTTGGGGGTTCTCCTTCAAAAACAGAGCTGCCGCTGCGGTTGAAGTTTTATTTTCAAATTTAGTTCTCGGAAACTGACTATGTAAAAACTTGTGGCATTGAGCCAGGGCATGTGAGTGGCTGCAAATTAATTCTGCCTCATGCCAGCGATTTTGATTATCTGGATGAACCATAAGATGCTGTTTAATAGGAGCTGTCATCTCTCCTATAATTTTCAAATCTGCTTCATGAATTAAATAGTCCAGTGTAATATTGACTGATCCTTCCAGTGCATTTTCGAGCGGAACGACCGCCACATCCACTTCTCCTGACATTGCTGCATCCATACTTTCCGGAATTGTTAGAAACGGTAATGATTCCGATTCATCAAACATTTCACGGACAGCCAGGTCTGTAAAGGTTGCCCGGGGGCCAAGAAAACCTGCTTTCAATGTTTGTATCCTCCCTTATAACTTTCTATTCTGTCTATTTTTCCCCTAATAAAAGTGCAGAGAGGTCCCCTGCACAAAATCCTTAAAATAAAACTGGCTGAGAACAGGTTTTAAAAACAGTTACCTGTCTTATGCACCTGAACCCAGCACTTCTACCTTGTCAACAAATTCAAGCCTGCGAAGCTTATTCAGCATTTCATCCATTTCAACCACCATTTCTGTCACGTTTAAAGACATCGTAACATTAGCCCTTCCCTGTAAAGGGATTGTCTGGTGAATGGTCAAAACATTGCATCCAGTTGAGGCAACTACCCCAAGCAGCTCGGAAAGCGTACCTGATCGATCTTCAAGGTGAAAAAATAAGGTAATAATTCTTTCCTTGACGACTGTATGAAATGCGAACACTGTATCTCTATATTTATAAAAGGCACTGCGGCTTAGATCAACCTTGTTAACGGCTTCCCAAACAGACTCCGCTCTTCCCCGTTCAATCATTTCCTTGGCCTCTAGAGTTTTTTTCATTGCTTCTGGCAGTACATCTTCCCTGACAAGATAAAATTTTCTATCAAATTTATTTTGCTTCATTTCTCCACCCCGTCAATTGCGAAGGTTAATCCACAAACTCAAATTCGTACTCAAGCAGCTTCACGATGTCGCCATCCTTGGCCCCTCTCGCTCTTAAAGCATCATCTACACCCATGCCCCTAAGCTGCCTGGAAAATCTTCGGACAGACTCTTCCCTGGAGAAGTCAGTCATTTTAAACAGTTTTTCAAGCTTGCTGCCGGCTACAACAAATGCTCCGTCAGGGTTTCTTGTTATGACAAATTCCTCCTGTTGGCCCTCATGTTTATAAAGAACCCGGTTAACATCAGATTCTTCTTCCTCTTCTTCAAACATCGGAAATTCGGGAGTCTTTTCAAGAGTATCGGCAACTGTAAATAGCAGATCCTTTAATCCCTCACGAGTAACAGCCGAGATCGGATATACTGGATAATCGTCGTCAAGCTGTTCTTTAAACTTTTTTAGATTATCAGCCGCTTCTGGCATGTCCATTTTATTGGCAACAATAATTTGCGGCCTTTCTGTAAGGCGCAGATTATACTCCTTCAGCTCTCTGTTTATTGTCAAATAATCATCGTATGGATCACGGCCTTCAGTGGCTGCCATATCAATCACATGGACAATGACGCGGGTTCTTTCAATATGTCTAAGGAATTGATGGCCGAGTCCCACACCAGAATGTGCACCTTCAATTAATCCGGGCAAATCGGCAAGGACAAAAGTCCTTCCATCTCCCGTCTCCACCATTCCAAGATTCGGAACGATTGTTGTAAAGTGGTATTCAGCAATTTTAGGCTTTGCCGAAGAAACAACAGATAAAAGTGTGGATTTTCCTACACTTGGAAAGCCAACCAAACCAACATCTGCAAGAAGCTTCAATTCTAGAATAACGTTTTTCTCCTGGCCAGGTTCTCCATTTTCGGATAGCTCTGGAGCTGGGTTCGCTGGTGTTGCGAACCGTGAATTTCCTCTGCCGCCTCTTCCGCCTTTAGCAATAATGACCTGCTGGCCATGTTCCACCAAGTCGCCTATAACCTCATTTGTTTCTTCATCCATCACAATTGTACCTGGAGGAACTTTTACGATCATCGGCTTGGAATTCTTACCATGCTGGTTTTTCGACATGCCATGCTCTCCGCGGGGAGCTTTAAAATTGCGTTTATACCTGAAGTCCATTAAGGTTCTTAATCCTTCTTCGACTTCAAAAACGACGTCGCCGCCCTTTCCTCCGTCACCACCTGCAGGCCCGCCTTTAGGTATATACTTTTCACGGCGGAAAGCAACCATACCATCGCCTCCATCGCCGCCTTTTACAAATATTTTTACTTGATCGACAAACATTTAAATCAATCCACCTGTCTACAGTTTGTTATATTCCAGGGATGTTATCATTCTTCCCTAGCAGGCGTGCATAAAAACTTCCAGGGCCAGCTCATTTCCATCAAGAACTTCAATATTAACGGACATGTTCTCAACGTGTGACTCCTTAAGGAAGCTTTCTACCCGTTCTTTATCTATTATTATTCCGCTAAAATCAAAAAAGAAACGGATTCCTTTATCCTGAGGTTCAACCGTAACAAATAAATGATTCTCCTGAAAAGCTTCAATGGAAGTATGTAATTCCTCAAAAAGTCCCCGAGTCCATCGAGCAAGCTTCTGATCACCTTCATTATGTGTGTTTGGGGAATCCATCACTTCGAATTCTAAAGTGAAGTGGTAGCTGTCCCAGTTAGAGGTTAGCAGCAACGAGGAAAACTGAGGAAGGTTTAAATTAGAAAGCTTTGCCTCCTGCTGAGTCTCCAGCACAATTTCATTGATAATTTCTTTTACGCGGTCCATTTTGTTAAGGTCCAAATTGCCTTTAATTAATTGAAGTTTATTAAGCCAATCATGCCTTGCATGTCTTAACACCTCAATGGTGTCCCACTGTTTTCTCATAAAAATACTCCTAGTCATTAAACGGGTTGCTGTAAGTATATCAAAAAAGCAGGAATGAGTAAGCAATTAATGCAAAATTTGGCACTTTATACGGCCAAACTCAGCTATAGCCGTTTCTGCACAGCAAGGTTTATGTAAAAAATAAAACTCTAACCTCACCGGTTAGAGTTTTATTTGTTTATATTTTTATGCTTCTTGTGCTGCTGGGTATACACTAACTTGCTTGCGGTCGCGGCCTAAACGTTCAAACTTAACAACGCCGTCAACTTTTGCAAATAGAGTATCGTCACCGCCACGGCCAACGTTTACACCAGGGTAAATTTTAGTTCCGCGCTGGCGGTAAAGGATGGAACCACCGGAAACGAACTGTCCGTCCGCACGCTTAGCGCCAAGGCGCTTAGAGATAGAGTCACGGCCGTTCTTTGTAGAACCTACTCCTTTTTTAGAAGCGAAAAACTGAAGATCCAATCTTAACATTTGTTCCACCTCCTACTGTTTAAAAGTTATTTTTATATGTTTTCCGTAGTCTTGTTCAATCGTCTGCAATGAAACGACCATCGCTTCAAGCAGCAGCTGTACTTTCTCTTGCGCACTTTCAGAAAGACCATCTGGTATAACGCAGTGGAGAAAGCCATCGGCTCCCTGTTCGATCTGAGGATTTACTCCTGTTAAGGTTATAACAGAGTTTACCGCTCCAAAGGAAACGGCTGACACTCCCGCGCAGACAATATCGCTGCCGCGATCGGCAAATCCTGCATGGCCGCTTATTGTAAAGGATTGAATCTGTCCGGATTTTGTACGATTAATCGTTGCACCGATCATCTTAAACCTGCCTTACGCGTTGATCTTTTCAATCACAACTTTTGTAAATGGCTGACGATGACCTTGCTTTTTACGCTGGTTCTTTTTAGCTTTGTACTTGAAAACGATAATTTTCTTTTGACGGCCTTGTTTTTCAACTTTTGCTGTAACAGTAGCACCTTCAACTAGTGGGCTTCCTACTTTTACATCTTCACCGCCAACGAAAAGAACTTTTTCAAAAGTAACTGTTTCGCCTTCTCCTGCGTTAAGCTTTTCGATGAAGATAGCTTGGCCTTCTTCAACACGAATTTGCTTGCCGCCTGTTTCGATAATTGCGTACATTCCACTGCACCTCCTTATAAACTCAGACTCGCCATTCCCAGGCGTTTGCTTAAAGCAAATCTTAGTACCTGTTCTGTGCGGTTGTAGCACGGGTGCTACAATCAATAACATGAAAATATTATCATATTTGACTAGTAAGTGTCAACATAATCTTTTCTTATCGTGCTTTCGCAAGCTTTGTTGTTTAATTATTATGTGATAGCTTTTACAGCTAACTCTTTTTCGCTTCCAAACAGACGAATTTCATAAGCAGGTCTTGGAGAATCAAGAACTGAAAAAATCAATTTAAAGCCTAAGGCCGATTCTAGCCTTTTTTTCCTTTCTGCAGCACCAGTAAATACCTCAGCCACCCCTGTTGTAGCTGCAACCAAGACGGCTTCATGATCAGCACGCGAATGCTCCATCAGCTCGCGCTCGAGTTTGCCGGCAACCGTGCCAGAGGTTAAAACTTTTCCGTTCCCCTTGCATACTTGGCAGCTTTCCATCATTGCTTCTGAAAGAGAGGGTTTTGTTTTTGCTCGTGTTATTTGCAGAATTCCTAGCGGGGTAAACCCAATTACCTTTGTTTTGCGTTCATCCAGTCTAAGAGCCGCCTCCATTTGGGCAAGCACTTTTTGCCGAGAGGCGTTTTCCTTCATATCTATAAAATCAACTAAAATAATGCCTCCAACATCCCTTAACTTCAGCTGGCGGGCAATTTCGTTTGCTGCCTCACGGTTTGTTTTAACTGCCGTGTCTTCCAGGTTCGTGCTTCCTGAAAACTTCCCCGTATTAACATCAATAATAGTTAAGGCTTCTGTTTCATCTATTATAAGAAAGGCGCCGCTTTCCAGCCAAATAACACGGGTTAGCGCCTTATCAACTTCAGCTTCAAGCTGAAACGCAGCAAAAATATTTTCCAATGAGGTATGAAGTGTAATCCCCGCCTGATTTTCTCCAGTTTGGAAAGACTTTTCCAGTCTTTGCTTAAACTTAAGGTCATTTACAAGCACCTCGCACTCTGTAAGCTTGGACAGTTCAGCTGATACTTCTTCGAAAAACGGATCTTTTACTTCAATGATTCCCGGCTTTTTAAGAGCAGCTCCCTTTTTCAACAAAACTTGATAATCACTTCTCAGCTTTTCAAGTTCTTCTTTAATTGTTATTTCGCTGCTTTCCTCACTTTCTGTACGAAAAATGAGCCCTTCATTAGCTGTTTTGAGAGAGTAACCCAGCTCCCTCAAGCTGCTGCGCATAAGATCAGGCTGTATTTTCTTAGATACGGCAACCGTATTGCCCGTCGGCATATAGATGATGTTTTTCCCCTGAAACTCAAAAAGACCTGTTAGCCTAGGTCCTTTTGATCCAGCTGCATCCTTCTCGATTTTAACTAAGAGTTTTTCTCCCTGATGAACGAATGAGCCTACGCTTTTGTTTCGCTTCACTTCCAATGGCTCAGAAGAAGCAGCATACGCAGCTAATTTATCCCGGTGTAGCAATCCATTTTTTTCTCCGCCCAAATTTACAAAGACAGCATTCATTCCAGGCAGTACCTTTTCAACCGTACCTGCAAAAACATTCCCGACCTGTGACTCCTGTCCGGGCTGTATAATAGATAGTTTTATGAGTTTGTTATTTTCAAGCAGAGCAAAGCGCTTCTCGCTCGCTGCCGCATCTATAATTAATCTGTTCATCCAATCCCCACTTTTCAGCTATTCCATCCTAGATTATCGCATTCAATAGCTGTAAAGCAAATCGCCAATTTTTGCTGTTAACTGCTTTTCTGCAAAAAAGGCATGGAGAATCTCATTTTCATCAAGGGCCGTCTCTTCCCCATTTACTTCAACAATAATCGGGTGTTTACACCCGCGCTGAAACTTCTCCAAAACCGTGATAAGCAGATCTTTTTCAGAGACCTTTATCGTCTTTAGGGTACGGAATTCCGCTTCTTTACCGTAGTGCCTTTCAAGCAAAAACCTCAAAAAAACAAACCGGCGGTGCTTCCATTCCCGGAAAATCGAGAAAACTAAAAAGCTTACTACAATCCATATGTTTAAAGTTAATGGTACCGTAAAGATAAGAACTGTAACAAAACAGCATAAAGCAATTATCGAACCAATAACCATCTGTCTGTGTGCATCAGTAAAGGAAGACTTCATTGAAA
Organism: Mesobacillus harenae; assembly: GCF_013343715.1. Taxonomy (GTDB): domain Bacteria; phylum Bacillota; class Bacilli; order Bacillales; family Cytobacillaceae; genus Mesobacillus_A; species Mesobacillus_A harenae. Next base: position 221,823 of record NZ_JABUNR010000003.1, on the reverse strand, counting down.
GAAACAGGAAAACAAGTTTCCCTCCATCAAGCGGCCAGATTGGCAATAAATTAAAGAAAAGGACCATCAGGTTATACTGGACGAACAGCAGATAATAGTGTTCAGGAACCAAGCCGAGCTTTAAAAAAAGAAAAGACAGTCCAATCAGCCAGATATGCTGAGCCGGACCGGCTAAAACGACAATTGCCTCTTCCTTAAGCGGCCGATTACCATGCTCATCCAGTTCAGCCACCCCGCCGAACGGCAGCATAGAGATACTTTTGATTCTCCATGAAAAAAACGAAGCGGCTGTTGCGTGCCCCAGCTCGTGAATAAAAATGATCAGCAGCATCATTGATAATTCAATAAAATGGGCTGTCATGACAGCTAGTGCGATTACAAGCCATAAAAGTGGGTGAACCCGGATTTTCCCCAATAGAAATAAGGCTTTATTCAAATCGTATCACCTGAATGGGATCAATAAAATTGTCCCCTTTTTTAATAGCAAATAAGAAGGAACCCTTTGTTTGGTCCTCATTTTCCGATGATTTACCAACCTTTGTTCCTTTTTTAATGAATTCATAAAGGTTCACATTAATCTCGTCCAAGTTTCCATACCATGATTCACTTTTATCAGCATGCTGGATAACGACCGTTTTTCCGAAACCTTCCTCTACCCCAACTTTTATCACAAGACCTTCGTTCATTGCTTCAACTTCGGCGTCTTTACCCGTTTCAATTGTTATACTCTGTCCGTTGGCATCAAAGTCTTTTAAGATTCTGCTTCCTGACGCAGGGAGGGCATACTGCTGTCCATTTAAATCCTCTTCCTCTACAGTCTTTTTACCTGGAAGCAATGCCAGCGGCTTTCCAAATTGATCCTCATACCAGCTTGAGACAGAAGCAAATTGAAAATCTTTTTCCAATGCGCTTTTAACAAGATTTTTTGCAGGATCTAGCTTTGTGTTTGGTTCTCGGAACAAGATGGCTATGATTAAAACAAGACAAGCTGATATTAATATTTTAAAAATAAATACTTCTTTTCGAAATAAAGGGTGATTCCCTTCTCCTGAATTCCCATTTAAAGAAGGAAACTTATCGTATCCGTACCGTTCTTCATCTTCAGCCAGGAAAAAGCGGCGCTGAAGATCTGTATCTGCTTTCTCACGATCTTTTTTTCGCTTGGCAATTCTTTTCCGTAATTCATCCGCTCTCGAACTCATCCTTTTTCCCACCAATCCCCATAGCCTATTTGTACAAGTTTATGAGTTGTCCTAAGGGAGTATGACTATGAGTTCAGAAAACTGAAAGCATCTTTTTCTGGGAAAGGAAAGACATTTCATAAAAAAATCGCATGCAACGCACTCGAGTATATACAATTTGAATTCTAAATAAAAAAAACCAGGAGCAAGGTCCCGGCCTGAAAGATTACGTTCCTGTATAAATGGAGATTAGCGAACACCGAAAAATCGTTTTATTTTAGTAAAAACACCTTTATTTTCTTCTTCAAGAGGCTGGAGCGGAATCGACTCACCTAGAATCCTTCTAGCTATATTTCGATAAGCAATGGATGCTTTGCTGGTCGGATTAAGTGCTATAGGCTCACCATGATTAGAAGCTTTTATTACTTCATCATCATCTGCAACAATACCAATAAGGTCAATAGATAAGTGAGTAGTGATTTCGTCTACATCAAGCATATCCCCGTTTTTCATCATATGATTGCGGATTCGGTTAATGATCAGTTTTGGAGGTTCAATCCCCTCTTCTTTTTCAAGTAATCCAATAATACGATCAGCATCACGAACAGCTGATATTTCCGGAGTTGTGACTACGATGGCTTTGTCTGCACCAGCAACTGCGTTTTTATAGCCTTGCTCAATCCCTGCAGGACAATCAATCACGATATAATCATAATCCTGTTTTAATTCATTAATTAGCTTTTTCATTTGGGACGGCTGAACAGCATTTTTATCTGTGGTCTGTGCAGCAGGAAGTAAATATAGCAAATCTTCAAACCGCTTATCTTTAACTAGGGCTTGGTGAATTTTACATCTTCCATTAATCACATCGACCAAATCATAAATAATCCGGTTTTCCAGCCCCATAACTACATCTAAATTTCGAAGGCCGATATCTGTGTCCACTAAACAAACTTTTTTCCCCTGTAAGGCTAGAGCTGTTCCGAGATTCGCAGACGTGGTTGTTTTACCAACTCCGCCTTTTCCGGATGTAATAACAATTGCCTCTCCCATTTAGCTTCCCCCTTCGAATCTTGTTAAATTAGGTCTGAGACGCATTAAAACTTGTAATCTATCAACAACAATCTGCTGATCTTCCGATATGTAGGCGCATTCCATTGAGCGGCTTTCGTCCTCTGCAGCCTGATCAGGAGCCCTGTTAATGCAGTCCGAAATCCTTAGCTGTGAAGGTTTCATTACAGATGCAGCAATGATCACCTGATCGTTTCCTGAAACACCTGCATGCGCAATTCCCCTTAATGCTCCCATCACAAAAATGTTCCCTCCGGCTTTAACCGTTCCACCTGGATTTACATCGCCAATCAGCAGCAAATCACCCGGAACTTCTAGTACCTGGCCAGAACGAATCACTTTGGCTATGGTGGATATCTCACTCTCTAGCTTTAATCGATCGGCATCTTTTTTTGTTATAACATTTGATTCTACTTCTTCGACAACAAGATTTTTCTTTTGTCGAATCAAGCTTTTAAGTTCTTCTTCCTGCTTTGTACTTAAATATCGGTTCCCCACCTTAACCCTGACGGATATTAGACGGTCTTCCTGGTCTCTTGAATTAGCTGAAAGCTTCTTAGTCAGTTCGTTCTTTAACTCTTCAAACGAACATAAATCATCTAGATGGAGTGTTAGTCCATCTTTTGTACCTTTTATCGTCACATTTTGTGTTTTTTTCATACTGGATGTTCACCCCGAGTATAAAAGAAATTCGACAGCAGCTGTCTGAACTCCTTTTTTCTATAAAATTCAGTCGATGCCTTAATCATTTCGCAGCTCATCAGCGTATCTTTCAAATCTGCGCCTTAATGGATAAGCAGCAATAATGATAAAAACAAGATTTAAAAGAAGTGTAGGATATAAACGAAGCGTGGCAAACGCAGAAAACTCCATATTGGTTCTATGAATTAAATAAAGAATTTCGTAGACTCCAATTTCGAGAACAGCAATGCCAAGCAGAGACACTAATGAAACGATTACAATATTAGTTTGAAGAGCTTTCATCACCCTTGAAAACAAGTAAGTCAAAACCGGAAACATAAACATATAAATTCCAATGATTTCAGTATAGACGATATCGAATAGAAGTCCGAATACAAATCCATATAAAATACCAGATTTAGTGCTGCCGTATATGGCCAGGAAAAAAATGGCCGCCCACAAAAAATGGGGTACAAAAATAGAGCCATTGTTGAACAGATCAGCAGGGAACAGCTGAACGAATAGACTCTCTGCTATAAATAAGAAAGCAAATAAAATGGGCAGAAGGAACCTGCTCACAGCTCCTCCTCCTCTGCACCTTCAGTTAATTCTCCTTCCGGCGGCTGGGTCATACCCCTTTCTACAACCATAACATGCTTGATATCATAAAAATTGGCTTCTGGCTTAACATAGGCCGTCTGATTTAGCCCAAATTCATCAGGAACAACCCGTTCTACCTTCCCAATCTGCAAGCCTTCTGGAAATACCCCGCCAAGCCCAGATGTCTCAACGACCTGCTCTTCTTTGACTTCCGCATCAAAAGGGATGCCTTTCAATAGCAGCAAGCCCTCTTCCTCGTCATATCCGGAAATGGTTCCAAATAGATTTTTCTCTCCCTGGATAACAGCTGAGACCCTATTCTTCGGGTCAAGTGAACTTAAAAGCTGGACTGTAGCTGTAAACGGCGTCGTGTTTTTCACCTTGCCAATCAGGCCTTTCGAAGTAATAACGGCCATATCCGACTCTATTCCATTTGCCTGTCCCTTGTTGATGACAAGAAGCTCATGCCAGCGGTCAGGGTTTCGCGCAATCACAATCGCCTGTGTTGGTTCATAGGATCTTAGTGATCCCTGAACATCAAGAGTTTCACGAAGTTCTTCATTGTCCTTGTTCAAAGCATGCACCTCAGCTTCAAGCCGTGCGAGGTTATCCAGACGTTTCTTTAATACTTCATTTTCTTGATATGTATTTTGCAAGTCTTGAAGGTTTTCAAAGAAACCGGCAACATAATGAGCCGGCCTTGATACCAGAGACTGGACCCAGCCGGATGTGTCTTTAACAAACTGCTCCGGCCAGGTAAGCTGATCCCGGTCTCTTAATGAAAAACCAATCAGTGCCACGAGGATAATAATGCTGACAAGCAAAATAATCAGGCGTTTATTAAGAAAAAACTGTGGCATGATCTACACCTCTAATTTCAGCATTATCGCGATTCTTTCGCTCTATTTTTAAATAAGTCAATGTGGTCCAAGGCTTTTCCAGTTCCGATTGCCACACAATCAAGCGGATCTTCAGCAATCAAGACAGGCATTTTTGTCTCTTCACTAATTACCCGGTCTAAATTACGCAATAAAGCGCCTCCGCCTGTCAGTACAATCCCTCTGTCCATAATATCTGAGGCAAGTTCTGGAGGAGTTTTTTCCAACGTAAGCTTAACAGCATCAACAATTGCATATACCGTGTCATGCAGTGCTTTAGAAATTTCCTCTGCTGTAATTTCAATCGTTTTTGGAAGCCCAGTAAGCAGATCACGGCCGCGGATTTCCATGTTGTCAATTCCCTCTGGATCTCCCGCAGAGCCTACTTCCATCTTAATAGCTTCTGCAGTCCGTTCCCCAATCATGAGGTTGTAAGTTTTACGGATATAGTTGATCATTGCTTCATCCATTTCATCGCCCGCGATTCGAATCGATTGGGATGTAACAATGCCGCCAAGTGATATAATGGCAACCTCAGTCGTTCCGCCCCCGATATCGACTACCATGCTTCCTGTTGGTTCCCAGACTGGCAGGTTAGCTCCAATAGCAGCAGCGAACGGCTCTTCGATCGTAAATGCATCTCTGGCTCCAGCCTGGCGAGTTGCATCAATGACTGCCCGTTCCTCTACGGCCGTAATTCCGGATGGCACACAAACCATTACATAAGGTTTACGGGCGAAAATCCCTTTGTTTTTAGTTGCTTGCTGAATATAATACTTCATCATGGTTGCCGTTGTTTCATAATCGGCAATTACTCCATCCTTCATCGGCCTAAGCGCGACTACATTTCCTGGAGTTCTTCCAATCATATTTTTCGCATCGTTGCCGACTGCGACGATTTGTTTTGTATCTGTCTGTAAAGCCACTACAGATGGCTCTCTTAACACAATTCCTTTTCCCTTTACATAAACGAGGGTATTTGCAGTGCCTAGGTCTATGCCGAGGTCTCTTGTCCCAATTCCAAACATGCTTGTATCTCCCTTTCTAAAACAAAATACAAAATGATCAAGGTAATTTTATCTTTTAAAAAATCGACCTAATTCTTCACGATTATTGTCTTTAGCTGATTTTGCAGTCAGCTGTCAGGCCATAAAAATCATAACTTATATTATAACCCAACGCCTTGTAAAATCCTAGTATCACACATACCCTTTTTCCTTCAGGCTAACAAATTTATTTTCCCCAATAATCAGGTGGTCAAGCAGCTCTATGCCGATTATCTTCCCGCATTCAGCAAGCCGTTTTGTAACCTCAATATCTTCTCTGCTCGGGGATGGGTCGCCTGATGGGTGGTTATGAAGACAAATAATAGAAGCGGACGACCTGCGTACAGCCTCTTTAAAAACCTCACGAGGATGAACGATCGAGGCATTTAGGCTCCCGATAAATATCGTCTGTTTATGCACAACCTGGTTTTTGGTATTTAAATATAGACAGACAAAGTGTTCCTGTGAAAGAAACCTCATATCATTCATTAAATACTTGGCACCGTCTTCTGGCGATCGGATGACATAACGATCATCCTGAATATGGGTGGCAATTCTTCTGCCAATTTCAGCTGCAGCCAGTACATGAATTGCCTTTGCAGTACCTATACCCTTAATTGCCGTTAATTCTTCCAGTGTGGCATCTTTTAAAAACCTGAGCCCTTCAAACTTGGACAAAAGTCTGTTGGCCAGCTGCAGGACCGACTCTTCTTTTGTTCCAGTACCAAGTACGATGGCAAGCAGTTCATGGTTGGAAAGGCTTTGCGGACCATTTTGTATAAATCTTTCACGAGGACGCTCATTTTGCGGGTAATCACGTATCATTATGGATTCAGTTTTCAAATAATCCTCCCCTATCATATCAGACAATGGGAGCCTTTAAGAGGAAAAGGCTAATTTTCAGTAAGGGAGAACATAGCCAGCACGTTTTAACTCACGCACTGTTCGGGATACAGGAAGGCCGACGACCGTGAAATAGTCACCAGAAATTTCCCTAACCAGCATACTGCCAAGACCTTGTATGCCGTAGCCTCCTGCCTTATCAATAGGTTCCCCGCTTTTAACATAAAAGTCAATCTCTTCATCGGTCAACTCCCAGAATGTCACATCAGTTTTCTCATAAAATGTTACTTCTTTATCAGGAGTTAAAATGGCAACACCCGTATAAACGGAATGAAGTTTGCCTGAGAGTGTTTTAAGCATCCTTCTGGCTTCCTGCTCTCCATCCGGTTTTCCGAGAATGGTTTCCTCATCGACAACCACCGTATCGGAGCCAATGATGTAGCATCCTGGAAAGCCTTTTGCCACCGATTTAGCTTTTCGAAGAGCCAGCTCAGTTACAGCTTGTTCAGGAGTTAAGCCGGCATCGAAGCTTTCATCTGCATTACTGCTGGAAATTTCAAAATTTAAGTGGATAGTTTCTAGAAGTTCTTTTCGTCGTGGAGAAGAAGAGGCCAGTATGAGGCGTTGCATAGAATCACCTTTCCTTTTTAACTTGTATCAGTTAGGGAGATACAAGCTTATCGTAACAGACTTAATGAGTGTTAACAATTTTAAAAAGACAGATTTCAACATAATTTTTAATAATCTTCCAAAACGGTAAAGAGAGCCTGTCCATTCATAGACAAGCTCTCTTACGATAACCTATTTCCCAGAAAATATTATTGTTTCTTATCATCTTCTGAAAATAAACTCGAATTTTGGATTACTGGTTATGATATACAGCTAGAAATGATACCAGTTCTGCTTGCATCTTGTCTAACTGCTTCTTGTCCTTAGTCTTTTCAAAAGAGACAATTGCTTCAGATGTACTATGAAGATGTGTTGTCATGGTTTGAACCTGACTATTGGTCATCCCGCTCTTCTCAACAGCCTTTAGTTCGGCAACCTGCTTCTCGATCTTACCAGCAAGCCCATTTGCCATGCTTCCTGAAGAAGCTAATTGTGAGCTTGCTGCTGTTAAATCTGCAAAAAGCCCAGGCATTTTCTTTAGGGCTTCCGCCTCAGCCGCCTGAAGCCCTTTGAGAGTACCAGCCCCAATCCCTATTGGTTTCGGAAAAACCTCAACCCCTTTATTAGCGATGCTGGCGGCTAAAAGCTTAGCGTTTTCAAGGGTATCAGCCGTCCCCAAAAATAATGCTGTTTTCTCTTCAATCTTGAAAAGCTTGGCCGGAACTCCCTTAGAGGCAGTTGCATCACGAGCCTCTTTGGCGAGTTCCTCAGTAGTATAAACTCCCCCCTGAACCACAAAGGTATTAATCAGGCTTAAAGGCGCTTCCGTTCCCTCGCCAGCCGCTTTCGGAGGAGTATTTCCAGCCGCGCCAGAGACCGGAACTGCATCAGGGGTAACATTAACAAACTTTAACACAACCATGCCAAAACCCGTGCCTAATAGCACGGCAAATAAAACAATGAGCAGGATCGTAGAAACGACACTAGTTTTGAATTTTTTCAAATAAAAACGCACATCTTTTTTCTTGCTTTTTTTTGCCGTGCCTTTATGGATGGTGTATTCTGTTATTTCCTTGTGCTGGATTGGTTCGGGTAAGATCCATTCAAACTCATCTTCAGCCTGTTCTTGGGAAACGGCCGACTCTGTTTCAGCTATTTCCTGCGAATTCTTACTGAAATCTGATTTTTCATCTTCTGTCACTTCATCTTTAAAAGGATGGTTCGCACCATTAATTTTGATCGTAATCGTCTTATTTTTCCTCTCCAAGTTAGCCCCTCCCTCTCCTGTCTCAATAGGTTGTCCCTATCCTAACATAGAGGCAAAAAAAAATAACAAGACTTTTGTCGTCTTGTTATTGAATGCTTTCGTCAAATTTTTTAATTATTAGACTCTGTTATCTTGGCTGTTGATTTACGTTCTAGACGCTCGCTTTCCGCGGGGCGGTCGGGAAGCCTCCTCGGCGCTGAAGCACCTGTGGGGTCTCCCCTGTACCGCTGCTCCCGCCGGAGTCGATCGCCATAACTCCAATCAACACTGATAAAAATCACCAATGTTCTTTAACAGAGCCAATTATTAAACTCTCTTACTTGTACGGAAACATCTACTCCAGCCGCTATCTTTCCGCGTCGGTACGCCCAGGCCGAGAAGATACGCCCTTCGTTCCAATCAGCCAGCCGCAAAATTAAGAATGAACCATTATGGCTGCCTGGTCAGATTTGAGTGGAGTGTTTCTGTCACGTTGCCAAAAGAATTGAAAGGATTTCGTTTATTGCCAGGTTCGGGTACATCCAGCTTAGGAAGCTGATTCTGTAAATCCGCTAATTCAGGCATATAGTAAGCCGCGACAATGACCTTATACGACAATGGGCCTGTAGGATCGGCAAGTGAAACGATTTCCTTTGGCCCAGTAAAATCAATCATTTCAACAGTTGTCACTCTCTTCAAACCTTCTAATGTGGCAATGAATTTCTCCAAATCATAGTAATCAGCTGATTCAACTGTCAAATTAGCCACTACTTTTTGAAGGCCGGTAGGAGCTGTAACCGGAACTTCAGCCTGCACAGCAGGCTCCGCATTAACATCTGTAATCGCCTCTGGTGATGCTTCTGGTGTTACTGATGTTTCTCCGGAAGACTCAGCCTGACTTTCGGGGCTGGCGGCTGGTTCGCTTAATAAACCTGCTTCAGACTCAGAAAATTCAATAGATACAATAAAACTCTCTGAGATGACTTCAGCCTTTTCAAAGTCCAGAATTAACTGTTCCACTAAAGGCTTGACTGGAAGCTTTTGCTGGAGCTCAGTCGTACTGTGAAATGTATTCCTATTAGCTGATTGCAATCTGCCTTGAACGGCAGCCAGAAGACGCTCTTCGGTTTCAAGCTGATTCTCCTTTAGCTTAACACTATCCTTTAAAGGCTGAATATAGCCGTAATAAGCAACTAAACTTCCTATTATTAGAATAAAACCTGCAAGGCTAAGCAACAGCCATTCTTTTTTAGATAAATCAAGGTTCATGATGCATCACTCCCCTGTGTCAATGCATCATCTTCTGCATTTTTTTGAACGATTGCAGCCTGATTAATCAAAAGCTCATACTCCGCAATATAGCGCGGAATGAAGTTTGCATTTTTCATTTCTTTCTTACCTTCATTAGACTGGTCAGTTCCGTCATTAAAATCTTGTGTTTTCAGAAAAAGCAGTTTGGCATCATCTACCATCGCTGAATCTAGCAGAGTCGATAAGTAGAAGGCTCCTTCTCTGGAGGCATCAAATTGTACTCTCAGCCTGACTGTTCCACCGGCGGTATACTGAAAATGCTCAATAAAGCCTCTGTCTGGCAGCAAGGAAGTCAAGTGCCGCAATAAAGGCACAGTGGGGATTGGATAAGAGCTCGCCCACTCGACAGCCTCTTCTAGTTCAACAGCAGAATGGGACGTTTCAAACGCTGAAAACCTTTCCTGTTCAGCAGCCAGGATTTTTTGAGCAGCCTCAATTTGTTTGTCAGCATCAGCTAGCTGCCTTTCATATAATGAGCCCTGCCAATACAAAACCCCAGCAACACTTAAAAATACTATAGAAATAAAAGCTGCTAATAACAGACTTGATGAGTGCTTTGAATCTCGTTTTGGAAGGAGGTTTATGTCTACGAGCATTATTTCCCCTCCTTTAATCCCAAGCCTAAAGCAAGGTAATGGCTTCTTTTGAATTCATCTTTGCCTGAATCAGCCTGCCTAATATGTAAGGTATCTACTGGAAGGTTAAAGCGGTTTTTGAGCTCAGGTAAAATATCCCCTAACATTGGATGGTCACCATTTAAGAGAATTCGGTTTAAGCCCTGCTCGGCCTGATTCAAGGAGTAACGGTCAAAATCTATAAACTTGTTTATGTCTTTATAAATATCTTCAAACTGATAATTAAGCTCTTCACGGTCGCCAATATAATCCAATTCATGGACTCCTGATTTTCCCAGCTTAATATCCCAATTCCCATCTATTTCAACGGGAATATGCCTCATAAAGATCGGAATATCTTTTTCAAACACACACAAAGTTACCATTTGCAAGTCAAACTGAATCGTCAGCAGACGCTCTCCCATTCTCGATCGATCCTGTTTGACATATAGTCTGTGAAGAGCAAGCGGAGAGATATCAGCTGCAATTGGCTTCAGTTTATGGTCCGAAAGCAATTCGGAGTAATCAGTGACAAGCTTTTCAGGCGCTGCAAACACCAGCACCTGTTTCTTATTGTCTTTTTCAGACAAAACCAGAACATCAAACACCGGTTCCTCAAACGGCAGATGGATCGTGGAGCCGAGCTCTAGATAAAGATAGCCGTCCACTTCATCATCTTTTACATCAGCTGGAATGGAGACCTTTCGAATGATAACGAATGAATCAGGTACAAGGAAGCGAACTTCCCTTTTCTGAATCTTCCATTCATCAAGACACTCTTCCAAAATATTTCCCAACGTTTCAGCATCGGCAATCCGGCCTTCTGCTATAATGCCTGAAGGCAACAACCGTTCACCCCAGCGCTGCGGCTGTGGCGGATTCGTTTGCTTCACTTCAACATAACGAATCGAATGGTCATTAAACACCAGATTCACCACTTTATTTCTTCTTGGAAAAAGAGTAAATGCCATTCTTCCGCCTCCCCAGTGCTAAATTAAAAAACTAATAGGTTTATGTACCAAGTAAAAATCATCTCTCCATAAAAGTACGCAGTCAGCGTACCCATTGCTATAAATGGACCAAATGGAATCGGCTGTTTGCGCTTCAACAGCCCAAGCAAAAGACCCGCAATTCCAAACAATGCCCCAAACAATGTTGAAAAAAAGAAGGATAACAGCAACGTCTTCGTACCTACGGCAAAGCCAATCAGTGCAAACAGCTTTATATCTCCGCCACCCATTCCGCCTTTGCTGACCACGCTGATCAGAAGAAGCAGAAAAAATCCAACTGCTGCCCCAAGCACCCCGTCCCACCAAGGCATGAGCGGATCGAACAGCCTGGCGATAAAAAAAAGCCCCGCAAACCAAACCAGCACCTTATCAGGGATAAGCATATAGGCCAAGTCGGAGACTGTGATAATCATAAATAAAGAGATAAGAAGAAGTGCAATCACTAGTTCGCCGCTCCAGCCAACAAGCAGGTATGCCCCGGCAAACAAAAGCCCTGTCAGCAATTCAATAAAAGGATATACAGGTGAAATGCGCGCCAGACACTGGCGGCACTTCCCCCTTTGAAATAAATAAGAAAAGACTGGTATCAGTTCGGCTGCCGTTAACTGGTGCCGGCAATGCGGGCACGCAGACCGCGGCGCAACAATCGATTTATTTTCCGGCACCCTCAAGCCCACTACATTAAAGAAGGAGCCGAGGAGCAGGCCGTATATGAATAATAATACGAACATACCTTATTTTGAATGATCTAATAATTGTTTTTCAGTAACTTCTGAGTCTGCTGTTTTCCCAATTGCTTCAGAAGCAACATGACTGGTGATTGTATATGTTTTTGTAGCCTTTAGGTATTTGACCGTGTAGTCGGTATCTTCTACGTTAGAAAGATAATCCGTTAACCCACCAAACGTTGGTGGTGTTGCAGTATCTTTCACGTGTTTCCAAGTCTCCGTACTGCTGTTTGAGGAATGAGCTAATTTAGCTGCATTAATAATTTGAATTGCCTCTGCTACCTTTGCATCTTCTTTAGACTTGTTAATAATCCCGCCAATACTCGGTACTGCGATCGCAGCAATAATCCCTAAAATAACGATAACGGCCAAAAGTTCGATAAGTGTCAATCCTCGCTGGTCCTTCAAACGCTTCTTTAATGCTTTCATTTGTTTTCTCTCCTTTTGGTTATTTAGTAGTATTTTCCTAGGACTATTAGCAACAACTTAATGCTAGTATACAAGAAGTCTAGTAAAGAAAACACTAGATTTTGTTATTTTCTGTAGTTATTTACATTTAATTGTCAAAATTTTCTTAGCCAACATGGTTAAAGATTTCAAACATTGGTACCATGATTGAGGTGACAATGACCCCAACAACTCCTGCTAAAAAAACAATCATTAGCGGTTCAATTAATGCTTTGATCTGATCGGTCCCATTTTCGACCTCTTTTTCATAGAAGTCGGCCACTTTGCCGAGCATACTGTCGAGCGATCCCGTCTCTTCACCGATCGAAATCATTTGCACGACAAGCGGTGGAAAAGCCCAGTGGCCCTTCATTGGGTCCGTCATTGACTGGCCTTTTTCCAGGGAAGAGCGGGACTCCAGAATTACTTTCGAGATCACATCGTTTTCAACAACTTTGCCAACAATCGTCAATGCGTTAAGGATCGGGACCGAGCTAGCCACCAGCGAACTAAGCGTCCTAGTCATTCTTGCCAGGGCTGCTTTTTGCAATAGCTTGCCAAAGATAGGCACCTTGAGGATAAACACATCAAGGTAATAGTTCGCTTTTTTATTTTTCTTAACTGCCGTTATCGCCAGCATAAGCCCAATCCCTAAAAGGATTATAAGCCACCAGAAAGATTGCATGAATTGACTGGAGTTTAAAACAAACTGGGTAATAGCCGGCAGCTCGCCGCCAAAATCTTCAAACATCTGAACAAAGGTTGGAACGACAGAAACGAGCAAGAAAATAACAACACCAATCGCAATTACTCCAATTACGGCCGGATAGCTGAGAGCTGAGATGATTTTCTGCCTTGTATTATGCTGCTTTTCAAAGTGGTCAGCGAGCCGTTCAAGAGTCTCGTCCATGTTTCCTGATGCTTCACCTGCTCTGATCATATTAATAAACATCGGGCTGAAGATTTTCGGATGTTTTTCTGCTGCATCGGAAAGCGGGTTTCCATCGCGGAGTTCATGCTCAATATCAAGCAGTGCTTTGCGTAACGGCTTACTCTCGGTTTGTGCAGCAAGAATTTTCGTGGAGTCGACGATCGTAACTCCTGCTTTAATGAGTGTCGCAAACTGCCTCAAGTAAATAACAAGATGCTGAAATTTCACAGGGTTCCCTAAGGTAATTTCCTTTGTATAAACCGATTCTTGGATTTCAACAATTTCAGTTGTTCTAATGCCGTCCGCCCTGAGCTTTTCCATGGCTTCCCGCTTGGACCCTGCAACGATTTTGCCTGATGTTTTTCCGCGCCGGTCTCTTCCGGAGTACTTAAAACGCGCCATTAGCTCAGTTTCTCCTGTAGATATGGATCAGCTGCTTCTTGCGTAATCAACCCGCTGACTAACAGCTCCTTGATGCTCATTTCCAGGGTGACCATTCCGTACGCTTTAGAAGTTTGCATAATGTTCATGATCTGGTGAATCTTCTCATTCCGGATCAAATTGGCCACAGCAGCATTATTAATCATGATCTCTATTGCTGCCTTTCTTCCTTTACGATCAAAGGTTTGAAAGAGGCGCTGAGAGATGGTCGCCTCCAGTACTGTTGCAAGCTGAAGCCGGATTTGCGGCTGCTGGGCAGGTGGGAAGACATCAATAATCCGGTTAATTGTTGCAGGTGCACTTCCTGTATGGAGCGTGCCAAAGACAAGATGCCCTGTTTCTGCAGCCGTTATGGCTGTTTGAATTGTTTCTAGATCTCTCATTTCTCCGACGAGAATGACATCGGGATCCTGACGGAGAGCTGCTCTAAGCCCGTTTGCAAAGTTTAGCGTGTCAAATCCAACTTCCCGCTGGTCAATGATCGAGTTTCCATGTTTATGCAAATACTCGATTGGATCTTCAAGGGTAATAATATGTTTTCTCATCGTTTGATTTATATAATGGATGATTGCTGCAAGAGTGGTTGATTTGCCGCTTCCTGTTGGTCCGGTAACGAGCACTAGTCCCTGCGGTTTTCCTGCGACCTTTTTTAGCACGTCAGGGAGCTCAAGTTCATCTAGGGTGGGGATTTTTGTCGGAACGATTCGGATAGCCATTGCCATACAGGAACGCTGGTGGTAAATGTTAATTCGGAATCTAGAGATGCCGGGCAGGCCGTAGGAAAAATCAAGCTCACCATTTTCTTTGAACTTTCCCCAGAGATTTTCTGGGATTATCGACCTGGCCATCCCTTCTGTTTCCTCGGGCTTCACAGGTTCCTTACCGTATTTTCTCAACTCTCCATTGATCCGCATGACCGGGGGCACCCCAACAGTTACATGAATATCCGAAGCTTTTAGTTCATATCCTGCCCTGAGCAGCTGTTCAATTTTATCCTTCAAAATGGCACCCCCTATTCCGAAATCGCAATTCTCAGAACTTCTTCAGTTGTCGTCAGTCCTTGCTTAACTTTTAACAAGCCATCGTCTATTAAAAAAACTGTTTTATTTTGGACCGCGATCTCTCTTAATCTAGTAATCGACTCTTCATTCATGATGACACGGCGCATGTCCTCATTGATCGTTAGCACTTCGTGAATAGCAATCCGGCCTCTGTAGCCTGTCATGTTACAGGATGAACAGCCCCTTCCGCGCCAAACCATCTCAATTTTCATGCCTCTTTTAGCAAAAATATCGATTTCCCGCTTGGTCGGTGCCTGCTTTTCAGAGCAATCACGGCATACCTTTCTGACGAGGCGCTGCGCAACGATTCCGCTGATCGAGGAAGCTACCATAAAGGGCTCTACGCCCATATCTATTAATCTGGTTACCGAACTGATTGAATCATTTGTATGGAGAGTACTAAGGACAAGATGCCCTGTAAGAGAAGCACGAATTGCCACCTCAACTGTCTCTCGGTCACGGATTTCTCCAACCATAATGATATTAGGATCCTGGCGCAAGATCGAGCGAAGCCCAGCAGCAAAGGTCATTCCAACATTTTGGTTTACCTGAATCTGGCTGATGCCTTCTATTTGGAATTCAACCGGGTCTTCGATAGTGATAATATTGACTTCTTCGCTGTTAATTTTATTTAGAGCCGCGTACAATGTAGATGATTTCCCCGATCCAGTTGGCCCAGTTATTAACACGATTCCATTCGGTCTATTGATCATAGAGGTAAACCGGTTCAAATTCAGTTTGTTAAAGCCCAACTGGTTAATATCATTGAGCGAGCTGCCAAGATCTAGAATCCGCATAACTACCTTCTCACCAAACACAGTGGGGAGAGTAGATATCCTCAGATCAACAGGGTGAAGATCCAAATTGGCCTTGATCCTACCATCCTGTGGGATTCTACTTTCGGTAATATCAAGATTGGCCATGATTTTAATTCTGGCAGTGAGAACATTCTGCATATGCTTGGGCAGGACTCGCTCGACACGCAAGACCCCATCAACCCGGTACCTGACAACTACTTTTGTTTCCTGCGGATCAATATGTATATCACTCGCCTTCAGTGCAACCGCATTGGAAAGAAGCTGATTTACAAGCCTGACCACTGGTGAGTCTGTATTGGTTATTCTCTCTTCCTGATCAGCTTTAGCTGATGCATCGCTGCCAGCTAGTTCCTCAAAGCCATCGTCCACATCGTAATATTTATTGATAGCCTTAATAATGTCATCTTTTGTAGCAATAATGGTTTCTATCTGAAAACCTGTTGACAGCCTGAGGTCATCCACGGCAAAGAAATCCATTGGGTCCGCCATAGCGACAAAGAGCTTTTCTCCTTCAATTTTTAAAGGGATCACTAAATTTCTCTTAGCCGTTTCTTTGGGTACTAGTGAAAAAAGCTTTGTGTCAAATGGGTACCGAAACAGACTTAAATGGGGAATCCCCAGCTGGAATTCAAGCACTTCAATCAGCTGTTGCTCCGTTATATAGCCCTTCTGCAGCAGCACGTCACCAAGCCTTTGCCCTGGAGATTTTTCTGCCAAGGCAGACTGAAGCTGATCTGCTGTTATGAGACCGGCTTCAACCAGTAAATCACCAAGCCTTTTTCGTTCTTGTGGCATTTATATCACCGCTTTAAATGTCATTTTATTTTTGGGGAACATCATCTGATCTCCCCCAAAATTCGTCATCTTCATTTGTGCGCCCTGGTACGGGCGGTGTGTTATTGCCGCTGCTATTCGAACTTGATGATCCGCTCTCGGGAATCTTTGGAGCAATTCCGTTATCCGGGGCTTGCGGTTTCGAGCCTTCTGTATTTTGCCCAGGCTGGGTGACATTGACTGACTCGGAACCAACCGCGGCAGGAGGAGCTACCTGTTCAACAGGCTTAAATCCAGACACCTCAACCCTGTGAGTGGGAGGATAAAAGTCTTCTGAAGCTGGTTCACTGCTCACAAGCTGTCCTGCTTCGTCATAAATCTCCCTTGCTTTCAAAATCAAGAGACCTTTATCCCCTGCCGTTTCAACCGTTTTTTGGTCCGGCAACAGCAAAGGATTGTACTGTCTAATAATTTTCGGGTTGAATTCTTGTTTATCGGTAACAGATAAAGTGTATTTATATAAGAGCGGTGTTCCTTTTATCTCGACTGTGAATTTTGGAGCATCCCATTTGAATTCAGCACTATAACTAATTTCATTGGGATTGGCAAAAATAAAATCCCTGTTCCCTGAAAGATCTGCCCTTGCTTCAAACCCTGGCTCAGCATATTCGGGTATTTTTCGGCTTATATGCCTTTCAACCACTTCAAAATTAGTTTGTGAAATTGCTGTATACAAAGCAGTAGCAGCAATGCTCACTTCATAATCAGTTAATCCTTCTAGACCTCTGTCACTGATAGCCTTAATCAGAGAAGTTTGTGAAAGTTGTGGAACCTCAAGTGATGGCAGCTTTTGCGTAAACTCAGCCAGGCCTGAACCTCCTTCTTGAACGTTCACCTCAGAGGCAGCAATTATTTCTGCTGTTTCTTGCACATTTTCTGGAATAAAGTCTTGCACCTTAAAAGTGATTTGCCCTGTATTAAGGCTTCCGGCTGCTTGCTTAAGAGATAGAGTGAATAGATCTAACTCAGCAACCTCTGAGACATCTGCCGAGAGACCTAGCAATGCCGCCTCAACAGCCTCCTCTTTTAGCTTAACTATAAGCGGGTTTTGTTGACCATCAACTGCTGCAGCTACTGACTCCGTAATCTGGACGTCAAATTCAGCTAAATCAAAGGGGATCGTTTTTTCTTTATACTGAAACAGAAATTGTGTTTCAGTTTTCCACTTCACAAACTGCTCCTGCAGCAGAGTTTGCGCTTCCCGCTTCGAAAGGCCACCAGCTTCGAGTGGTCCAATCCCTGTATCCTCTGAAAATTCACCGCTGTTAGAGAGAACCGATCCGAATGCCTGGGCTCCGAGGTGTGAGAAGGTGAAGATGTAGGCAGAACAAACAATCAGAACAAGTAATAATTTTGTGCCTGGCTGACTCCTCACAATTATCGGCCTCCTTTTCTTATGCTTCTACATTTAATGATAATTCAACAACTATGCCTGGTCCTGCATCCTGTGCCTTTTCAATTTCACGTGCACTGAGTACTGTTCCTTCACTAATGATAATATTTCCATCTTTGTCGAGGATATCTTTCGTTACTGTCTTCCCGAGTAATATTTCGACTTGTTTAGTTTTCAAGGCTGTCACTTCTGCATCCTCAAGAACAGCCGCTTCCGAAGGTGAAGCTTGAACTTCATCGAAATCTGTTTCAGCAAGTTCTTCCTCACTCTTTTCCAGTTCCTCAGCACTATCTAAGAAGCCAGCAGAGGCATCTTCTTGGACGATTACAATATCCTTGCCAAACGTAACAACTGCACCAGAACGAAGGGCAACCTGCTTTTCACCAATGCTTAACTGCATTCCAAGGATATTACCTGTATCCTGGTCGATAAAAAATTCCAGTACTTCTCCGAGCAATTCACCTTTTCTAGTCATAACCTTTGTATTGGTTATTTTAATTTTCTTGTTAACAAGCTGGTTTGCAATCGGGATTTCATTTAAATCAATTACAGAGCTGTCACTTTCAACTGTCACAGCATATTCGCCTATTCCTACGACTTTTTTAAATGGGATCGCTTTAACGCTGACCTGCCAGTCTTCATGCTCAATAGTCAAAAAGTCAACTGAGCCTTTATCCGGATTGATAACTAGCGATTTAACTGTTCCTACTTGGCTGCCGTCTGAGATGCTGATAATTGGCAAACCGGTGATTTGAGTACTTTTTTTCATATTTTCCACCACACCTAATCGATTAGTAAAGAATCTATTGTATCTGAAAACGCTCTTACTTTAGTTAAGGTAAATTATTGGGGTTTTTTACTAACCCTCTCCAATAAAAACTCAATCTCCATCAGTAGGATCGGAAACTCTGAGAACTGCAGCTTAAGATCTGTTAAAAGTTCTTCCAGCAGTCCGGTTTGCTTGGTCCTTACATAATGGTTCATTAACAGGCTTGCAAACGTATAGTAATCCTGCGGTGCCAGGCCAGGCTTCATATGCTCTTTTATTAAACCTTCATACTCTTCCGGCTTCATCCTGTCCCGTACGATGTGCAGCTCAGCGGCCATCGTTTGAAGCAACTGATGCTGCAACACTGATTTTTTGCGCTGCTTCTCCTCTGTTTCAGAAGCCTCAATTTCAGCTTCTTCAACTGTAGACTTCTCTATGTGGGTACTTCCCTCTATGTCCTGCTCCAGCTCTTCTTCAATTAAAAGATCATCTTCATGGATCAGCTCTTCCAGATTTGCTAGTGATCCTGAATGGAGCTCCCCTTCAATTAAATCTTCTCCATCTTCCAGAATAAGGTCATCCTCAAGAACATCTCCGTCGTCATCTAAGCTTAGATCATCCATAAGAGTCTCTTCCTCAGCAGAAAGCTCTTCTTCCTTTTCAAGGAGGACTTCTTCAAGTGATTCTGAATGGCCCTCTTGAAGCAACTCACTCTCAGGAACCAAAACTTCTTCTTCCATGCTTGGGGCTTCCACTAGCTCGTCTTCCAGCTTATGAATATTACCTTCCTTGACAGCCAGCTCTTCCTGTTGCTGCATGTCTGGTTGGTCATCCTCAGATAAGATTAGTGCCTCCAAATCTGAGTGAACCACAGTTTCTTCGTCAAGCATGGCTTCCTCACTAGTTTCAGCCTGGTTAGCCTCCAGTTCGAGCACTTCCAGATCAGACAGGACCAGGTCAGGCACTTGATCTGCTTCGTTAATAATTAATTCGTCCTCCTGCTCCAGAAGAGCTTCGATTTCACTGAGGTTATGTGCAGATTCTGAATCGTTTTTCTCTGCTGCCAATTCTATTTGAGTCGCATTTCCATTCAGAGGAGCCCCTAATTCATCAATTACGTCTGTATCTGGCAAGCGTGGTTCCTCTTTGTTTTTCTGTCCCGCTTTCTCTACTAAAATTTCCGGTATAGCCTCATCTAATTCAGCGAATGGGGAACTATCGACGGAGACCGGTTCCCTGATATTCCTGGAATCCATGTTTTCAGTATGTATTAGCTCTTTATCCCTTTCTGCGTCCATAAGAGCTTCGTTTCCACCCTCCAATGCCGCCGCAGCATATAGGACACCGCCAAAACGTTTGTCCATTATGTAACCAATTGAGACTGCCAGCAATAACAAAACGAGGAGCGTCTGCCATAACTGAACAGTACCCTGAAGGAATAGGCTAAGCATCGCTATCAGGAAAGAAACAATAACCAGCAGCCCTTTGCCGCGGGATGTTAAACCTATTGGAATAAAATATATAATTGGGACTAGAAGAAGAAGCGAAGCAAGTGCAAACACAAAAGTTTCCAAATTTTCACCCCTTTTGTCAAATATGCGTGCCTAAGCCCGCAAATTACGTGTTTTAAAGACAATTATCGACTTTCTCATATTGTATAATAAACGATTCTAATTTAAAAGGTTATCAAGAAAGGAAACTAGCAAAATTTGACGGAATAGGAAATGCCAGTATAGATACCCTCAGAAACCAGTCAGCACCTACTTACTTATATTGAGTGTTGAAGGTAACGTTATCTGCTTTCCACTCTGGCTTTTGCTGATTGGAACCAATATAAACAGCAGCTTTGGCGTATATCCCATTTACAGGAGGAGTGCGGTTTGAAATTTCCTGACAGCTTGGGAAATCCTTTACCACATCCGGCGGATTATCACCATATAGATATACAGTTCCCTCCACGCAGACTAACCCAAGGTTTCCTATTTTAGGGTCATTTGTTTTAACACTGGCTACTTCAAGGTGAGCATTTCCTTTTACAAGCAAATCAGCGTTGCTATTAATTGTTGCAGCTCCTCGAAGATAAAGATCCTTATAAAAAGTAATGATACTGTTCGATTCCACCTCAAGCCCATTTTCAAAGTAAGCTATATCGTTATAGGAGTATGTTCCTTTTAAAATTTGAAAAGGAGCTTTAACAATGCTCACAACAAGATCTAGCAATGACGGAAACTTATTTAATTCGTTCAGTCTAAATGCAGTCATTTCTCCGTCAATGATTGACTCCTTCCCGTCTTCACTGAAACCGTAGCTCGTAAACGTTACCTTAACTCTTTCTTCCATTGTTGTTCTCCATATATGAATTCTTTCATGTTCGACAACTTCTGTGGTTACGTTAACATTTTTAATTTCATAATAGGGATTAGCCAGACCCACTACAGCCGGGAACTTAATATTAGCCGGCAAGTTGGCTTCAAGTGCTGTTTTCGTTTCTTGAAGGCTTGCTTGTTTTTCTTGCTCAATAATTCTGATAGCTTCTTTTTTTAGGTGCTCCGAACCCATTTCAGCAAGGTTAGTTGCCTGAATTGAATTTCCAGTCCTCTGTACCTGAGCAGAGCTGTTCAAATTCATTGTTATCAGGCTTACTCCTACTATCGTAAATATCGTCATCGTTAGCAGAACCATAAGCAAAGCTGAGCCTTTCTCATTATTTACCACTTTAAGTCCCCCTTGCCAGTGTAGTCCTTAGTGTATAACTCTTGTCTCCGCTGCTTATTACAAGCTTAATCGATACAGGTTTTCGAGTATTAACAAGGATTTCTTCGGAGTTCCCGTATAGCGTTTCCTGGTGAGTAATCTCGGCTTGATAATTAAAACGGCCGGAAAGCACTTTATTGTCAAGAACAACCTTATCCTC
This sequence comes from Mesobacillus harenae, assembly GCF_013343715.1. Classification (GTDB taxonomy): domain Bacteria; phylum Bacillota; class Bacilli; order Bacillales; family Cytobacillaceae; genus Mesobacillus_A; species Mesobacillus_A harenae. The sequence goes on along the minus strand of NZ_JABUNR010000003.1, from coordinate 200,397 downwards.
ATCAACATTTAGTTTATATGAAGAAGACATCAAATGAGCGTTTCGCAGTGTTTCAGCGATGATCTGGGCCTCCTGCTGTAAAAGCACCTCTGATTTGTTGCCGTTTCCCTGCTTTACTCCTGAGTGCCAAATAGAAAACACTAACCCCAGTGCCATACTAGTAAGGGCTAGAGCGGCCAAAACTTCGATAAGAGAAAAACCATGGTTTTTCATCCGTTCCTCTCCTTATAACCAAAAGTCTCAAACGTTTTTATCTTACCGTCCCTTGAATCTGCCCAAATCTCCACTTTAACAGTGAAAAGAGCAACCTGGCTTGACTGGTTTATTTTTACAACTGGGTAAAACCGCTGTCCATTTACCTCTAGATGAAATTCTTCGCCATCGGAAAAATTCGTTCCATATAAAGCATTCCAATCCTGAATGGTTAAGTCTGCCTGCAAAGAAGAGGATTTTACATTTTGCAATATTTCCTGGCTAAGCTGGACAGCCGAACCTGAAGCTTCATTTTTTGAGGTAAATAACTGTGATTGTTGGAAAAACCCAGAAAATGACAGCAAAATAATCGACAATAATGCAATGGCAAGCAATACTTCCAGCAGTTGAAAGCCATTTTGGTTTTTTACCAAAAAATCCTCCTCCTTTCTCTCGCTGAAATCCTATAAGTCTTTTATCCTATTATAATGGTATTTGGCAGAATCCGACAGCGGATTGAGAAAATATTCAAGAAACTCGTCAGCAAAGCTCGGAATATAGAATCTTCCTATTGGGCCCGCCAAGTTTAAAGTATAAAAAAAGAGCAGGCTTTGGCTGCTCGAAAATAATAAGCTATGTGATGTATTCAGCTACCCGATTACGCCCAGCTCTTTTCGCACCAACATACAAAGCCCTGTCCGCATGCTGATTAGGGAGAGAGGATCATTTGCGTCCTGGGTTGCTTCTGCCACTCCAAGGGAAGCAGTTATCCTGACCATAAGCTTCTTTCGGTCATCAGCTAGATTTCCATGCAAGAAAACGGCCGGTTTGCTACTGTCAGCCTGATCGTCTCCGCCAATTCAAGCGCATGCTGCTTGCCCATATCCGGCAGGAAAATAGCAAATTCTTCTCCACCATAACGAGCAACAGTACCATTTTTTCCAACCAGCAGAGAAAGCCTTGCAGCCAGTTCACATAGAATTTCATTTGGTCAAAACACATTTTTCACTATGCTCCTTTGTTTTTTTCATAGTTTTTCGCATTTCCGATAGCAATTTGAGAACAGAGGAGTTCTACAATCATTACCAAAGTATGATCGAACCTTTCTCTGATTAGAGGCCAAGATAAGGACACCAACCACCTCGTTGCTTCGGACAATTGGGCAAGTATCCCCCTTTGGTAATATGGCCCCATTGTTTTCTCGAGTGAAAGATAACCGGTTTCATTGTATGCCATACCATCCAGCTAATCCCTTCATTCCTTTGAAGCGCCCTCGCACCGGGCATAAACCTTTCCCCGCGTGATTTATAGCCGAGCAGATGGAGTTTATGGTCATCACGAACTTCTAAAATAACGGCATAGTCTATCGGGATCATTTTCATTAGCTTATTAGTAAACAGGTCCACTACTTCATTTTACTTTAGCCGCTCGGCGAGCTGATGGTCGATCCCAGCAGCCTGATGAAGTGACAAATTGACCTTTTCGCTAGAATTATACAAGTTTTAGAATAATTAATAGACTGAAAAATGGAAGTCCAACAAATAAAATGGCCGGCAAAGCAAGAACAGGATATAAAATATACAGAATAAGACCGACTGGAAAGGTAATCAGTGAGGTGATGGTTTCCCTTACAAAATCCTTTGATGACAAAGTTAAAATTAACTGGTTTAAAATGCCATTATGCTGCCATTCCTTACTGCTATAACTTAATTTAGATACAGCCAGTTTAACAAATTTTCACACCATTTTCTTGCCTTGTTAGGAAGTTATTAGAGATACTCCTTTAACACTGGTTTGACCTCAGATAAAAAGTATAGCGATCCCGTAATTGCTAGTATTTCATCATTTTCAAGGGCTTGTACCTTAGTTGTCAGGTACGTCTGCCAATTTTCTATTGCCTGTTTTCCAGAGGATGAACTTTTTTGATAGAGTTCGTCTGCAGAAGAAGCCCTCGGAAAATCAAAGGAAGTAAACACGATTGTGTCGGCAGCCTGATCTAGTTTGCTGATCATTCGATCAAGTTTTTTGTCATTTAACGCTGCAAATAGTATGGTAATTCTTTTATCTGAGTAACGGTTACCTAACTCGGATACAAATGCATCTATCCCCTCTTCATTATGGGCTCCATCAAGAATGACTAAAGGTTTTTCTGAAATAATTTCAAACCGTCCAGGCCAATAAGCCTTTAGAAAGCCTGTTCTGATATGAGATTCTTCAAGAGGGAAACTGTAATATCGCTTGAGAAGCTCTGCAGCCATTAACGCCACTGCAGCATTATCGACCTGGTGCTTGCCAATCATACTTATCTCTAAATTTTTGTAATGGCCAAATAAGGTTGAAACCGAAAAGCGCTCCCCCTTAACTAAAGAAACTCTTTCATCAACACTGAAGTGATCTCCTAGTCTATATAAAGAGGATTTTTTTTCTGCGGCTTTTGTTTTAATAACTTCGAACGCCCCAGGCTGTTCTACGGCCGTGACTGCAGGCACCCCGTTTTTTATAATCCCCGCCTTTTCAAAAGCGATTTCCTCATGTGTTTCACCGAGTATTTTTACATGATCCAGACCAATATTGGTGATAACAGAAACAAGCGGGTAAATTACATTCGTAGAGTCAAACCTCCCGCCTAATCCCACTTCAAAAATAACCAAATCAACCGGTTTTATTTTTGCGAAGTAGTATAATGCGATCGCTGTAATAATTTCGAACTCTGTAGGTCCGCCAAGTTCGGTATTGTCCAATTGGTCAGCGAGCGGTTTAATTTTATTTGCACACTTAACAAGATCTTCGTCACTGACAGGAACTCCATTAATACTTATTCTTTCATTAAAATGCTCAATGTATGGGGAAGTAAAGGTACCCACCATAAAGCCCCCCTCTTGAAGGATGGACCTTAAATACGTAACTGTTGACCCTTTGCCATTAGTCCCCCCGATATGAACGGTTTTAATGACCCGTTCCGGATTGCCAAGCTTCTCCATCATCCATTCCATGCGCATGAGGCCCGGCTTCATACCTAGCCTTAAGCGGGAATGAATCCAGCTAAGCGCTTCATCGTAATTAGAAAACATGTTCTATCTCCTTTGTTATGAAATGAAGGAAGACGAACCAGGTTTCGGTTCGCCTTCCAAAAGGAACTATCCCTTTAATTCTTGAATTCTGCCTTCAATAGCAGAACGTTTTTCCATGTAATCTTTTTCTTTCGCGCGTTCTTCTTCAATAACTTGTTCAGGCGCTTTTTTAATAAAACCTTCGTTGCTAAGCTTTTTCTGGACACGCTCTACTTCCTTATTAAGCTTTTCGCGTTCTTTTTCAAGGCGGGCTATTTCCTCATCGATATTGATCAGGCCCTCGAGCGGAAGGATGATTTCCAGCCCAGTTACAACAGCAGACATCGCTTTGTCAGGGGCCGCTATATCGGTGCCGATTTCCAGCTGTTCCGGATTACAGAAGCGAACAAGATAAGAACGGTTTTTCTCAAGAATGGCTGCCGTTTCTTCTTCTTTAACCTTAAGAAACATATTAATTTTCTTGCTCATAGGCGTATTTACTTCTGCACGGATATTTCTAACAGCGCGGATAATCTCCACAAGCAGCTTCATTTCACTAGCTGCTTTCGTATCTGTCAATTCCTCATTGACTTCCGGCCAGCTGGCAATGGTGAGCGAATCACCTTGATGAGGCAGGTTCTGCCAAATTTCTTCTGTAATAAATGGCATGAACGGATGGAGAAGTCGGAGTGTTTGGTCCAGTACATAAGCCAGAATCGACCGAGTCGTCTGCTTGGCTGCTTCGTCCTCACCATACAGCGGTATCTTTGCCATTTCAATGTACCAGTCACAAAAATCATCCCAAATGAAGTTATAGAGAACTCGGCCAACCTCACCAAATTCATAACGATCTGACAGCCTTGTCACCGTTTCAATCGTTTCATTTAGTCTCGTTAAAATCCATTTATCAGCCACACTTTTTTCACCGGTCAAGTCAATTTCTTCATATTTTAGACCGTTCATATTCATCAAAGCAAATCGAGAAGCATTCCAGATTTTATTAGCGAAATTCCAGGTTGATTCGACCTTTTCAATACTAAAGCGCAGGTCTTGTCCTGGCGAGCTTCCCGTAGACAGGAAGAATCGGAGTGAATCTGCTCCATATTGATCAATGACATCCATTGGATCAACCCCATTGCCCAGGGACTTACTCATTTTCCGTCCTTCCGAATCACGGACAAGACCGTGGATAAGCACGTCCTTAAACGGCCGCTCTCCCGTAAACTCAAGTCCTTGGAAAATCATCCTCGAAACCCAGAAGAAAATAATATCATAACCAGTTACAAGACAATCAGTCGGGTAATGCCTTTTAAAGTCAGCAGCCTCCTTGTCTGGCCATCCCATTGTTGAAAAAGGCCATAACGCAGAACTGAACCAAGTATCGAGCACATCATTATCCTGGTGCCAGTTTTCAATGTCTGCTGGAGGCTCTTGGTCGACATACACCTCCCCAGTTTCTTTATGGTACCAAGCTGGAATCCGATGTCCCCACCATAATTGTCTCGAGATGCACCAGTCACGAATATTTTCCATCCAGCGAAGATAGGTTTTTTCAAAACGGTCCGGTACAAAGTTCACCTTATCCTCTTTTTGCTGCAGGGCAATAGCTTCATCAGCAAGTGGCTGCATTTTAACAAACCACTGAGTCGACAGATAGGGTTCAACAACGGCTCCGCTTCGTTCAGAATGTCCAACCGAATGCATATGCTCCTCAATCTTAAAGAGTACTCCATCTTCCTGAAGGTCTTTTACGATTTGTTTCCGGCACTCAAACCTGTCCATCCCCTGGTATTTATCCGCGTTGCCATTCATGCTGCCATCCTCGTTCATTACAAGGACTCTTTCAAGATTATGGCGATTTCCAATTTCAAAGTCATTTGGATCATGCGCAGGAGTAATTTTAACAGCACCAGAGCCAAATTCCATGTCTACATACTCATCGCCTACAATTGGGATTTCGCGGCCGACAATTGGCAGCAGAACCTTCTGGCCGATTAAATGTTTATAGCGGTCATCTTCGGGATGAACTGCCACAGCCGTATCGCCAAGCATAGTTTCTGGCCGGGTTGTCGCAACTTCAATGTGCCCAGACCCATCTGCAAGCGGATAGTTCATATGGTAAAATGCCCCCTGGACATCTTTATAAATGACCTCAATATCAGATAAAGCCGTTTTCGTCGATGGATCCCAGTTAATGATATATTCTCCCCTGTAGATTAAATCTTTCCGGTAGAGAGAAACAAATACTTCCCGCACTGCCTTGGAAAGCCCTTCATCAAGCGTAAAACGTTCGCGGCTGTAATCCAAGCCCAGTCCAAGCTTGCCCCATTGTGTTCTGATATGTCCGGCGTATTCCCCTTTCCACTTCCATGTCTCTTCTATAAATTTTTCACGGCCAAGATCATAGCGGCTTTTGCCCTCATTGCGGAGTTTCTCCTCCACCTTTGCCTGAGTTGCAATACCTGCATGGTCCATTCCTGGCAGCCACAAAACATCATAGCCTTGCATCCGTTTCATTCTAGTCAAAATATCTTGTAATGTAGTATCCCAAGCATGGCCTAAATGCAGCCTTCCGGTTACGTTAGGCGGGGGAATCACTATTGTATATGGCTGTTTTTCCTGGTCATTTTTCGCTTCAAAATATTTCCCCTTCAGCCACCATTCATAGCGTCCATTCTCAATTGCAGAAGAATCGTATTTCGTCGGCATAGTTAGGTTATTTTCTTCCATTTGACTTCCTCCATTCTAACAGTCAACTCCACATAGGGAATTTCATGTTATCGGTTAGACCGGTTTTAATTATACACAGTAAAAAACTCCATTCGCCTCATAAAAGGACGAATGGAGTTATTTCGCGGTACCACCTTTTTTCCAGCAAGAATAAACAATAGCCCTGCTGGCACTTCGATTGATAACGGTTTTCCCGTCTCCTGCTACTTAGGTTAACCCGTTAACAGGAGAAGCTAAAGGGTGACCTTCCAAGGAACTTGCATAGAAAACCTCTCAGCTGCTGGCTTTCCTCTCTTTAAGCAGTTTTACCATGTACTCTTCCCTATCGTTGCTTTTTAAATGATTCACTTTTTATATTGTTATATTACCGAAAAAAGGGGATTGACGTCAATATTCATTTCCTGATTATAAATATATTATACATACTTCCGGCAGGCGGTTCCAATTTTTATGAACTATTAAAGTACATTCAACATAGTATAGAATTAGAGGTTCTGAAAAAGGGGAAGGGATGGAGACAATGAGAAGAGGCTATAATCCATATACGCTCCCGCGCTGGCTTAGAACAACAAGAGCCATTTGTGCACAATTTGTTGTGCCCTTTTGTGTATTTCAAGGCATTCGAACCATTCTAATACCGACCACCTTTGACGTTTTGCTATTGACCATTTTTATTTTGATTGCCTTAGCTATAAAATTCGAATTTATTTAAGGAGCCTCAGAATTGTTAATTCTGGGCTCCTTCTTGTGCTGCCTGCTGTTTTTGTCTTTCCGCCTCTTCTAATTTCATAACAACATATTCCGTGTTTTTTATAAGCCAGTAATTTCTTTGCAGCCTTTGGACAAGCCTTCGTTCATTTTTAGGATTGCTGCTTTTAAAATAAGTTTCTGCTGTTTGTACAAGGCCTGTCGGATACGCAAGGTAACTTAAGAATAATAGCCGCTCTTCTTCTTTAAGCGGGAAGTATTGAAAATAAGTCTGTATCCAATCGACACATTCGTCCGACTTTTTGGGAAATGTTTTTAGAGTGCGGGAAACGAATGGCAATAAATCATGGATGGCTGATCCTGGGCCAGCCTTTTCAAAGTTAAGAAAGTGTCCAGTGCCTTTTTCATTGAAAACGAAATGTTCTGTAGATACCTTACCGTGAGTAATTACCATACGTGATTTTTTTTGTTCTTTTGTAAGGGTATACCAATTTTCAAGCTTTTGCTTAGAAAAGGAGGCTGCTTGTTTCGCTTCATGATAATATAAACAAAACATTAGTTCAAAGGGAGACATATAAAACTTGCTCTCACATGCATCCATAAAACCGTCTAAAAACTCCTCTTCTTTTCCCCACTTTTGCAAAGTTTCTTCATAATGCTCAAGGCGCTCAGCTTCAGTCAGCTCAATATCTTTTGCAGATAAGGTATGGAGCCTTGCCAGCTCTCTAAACAGCTGTTTTTGCCGTTCAGGCTGATTTTCTTTTTCTTCATTAGTCAGCCAGGGCATAAGGTAGTATAAGTGATTATTCTCCAAAATTGCATAGCGTCCATCTTCTGCTGGAAACACAGGAACAATCCTGTTGTATCCTTTTTGATAGAGGGCTTGAATATGGCGAAGAAATCCTGTGCCCTCTTGAGGCGGAATCTTTTTTAGGGCATAAGTCCCTGATTCAGCATAAATCTTCCTGACTTTACCCAAATCTTCAACAAAATACGGTTTGATTGAATAATGTTTTAAAATGCGTGCAGTTTCAGCGATCAAGCGGCTGTCAGGCATTCTCATCCACTCGCTTTCCTGAAAATACTCAAAGAAAAACAGCAGAGCAGGTTAAGCAACCTGCCCAGTAAGAAAACTATATTCATAGAACCAGGTTAATACAGGCTAGCTGCTTTTCCTGGTACATAAAGCACTTGACCTTCATGTACATCCTGGTCGATATCTAGTTGATTAACCCTCAGCAGCTGGTTAACCTGGATTTCATAACGGTTTGCAATTTGTTCAACTGTGTCGCCCTGCTGAACAATGCAGACCCGCAGCTTTGCAACCTCTGGTTCTTCTTTTCTAGCAAAAAACTCTGTAAGTGATAACCCCTTCTTTTTAGAGCCTTTCTTCTTTTTCTTAGGGGCTGGTTCATCTGAAGAGGATGACTCCACTTCTGATTCAACCTGAACATCTTCCTTATGATCATATTCTTCTGGCACTTGTGCATCAGGCAGGTCAGCTATATCCGGCGATGCCTGGTTATTCAAATCAATTGGAGCGGGAATATTTTCGCTTCTTTGGGCAGCGAAACTAATTTCTGGACCAACAGGGGCTTCTTCTTGATGCTCAGCTAATTCGGCTTGCTCAGCCTCTGCTAAGACGGTTTCCTCAGCCTCTGCTAAAACGGTTTCCTGTTCAGGATTTTCTGATACCTTTTTAGCTTCTGCTTCAAAAGGGGTATAAAGCTGGTGATCTGGCCGCTTTTCAGCGACATGATCTGGGTCGTTATACGCAGACCAATTAGTTGATGTGTCTTCTGCTATCTCATCTGCGTCCTCTTTCTGCACACTTTCAGGGAGTGCTTCAGCGGTCTGGCCCTCCCGATACACCAGTTCAGGCTCATTAATCTCCTGTAATTGCGCAATATCTACTTCCTCTGATTGGCTCCCATGCTGCTGTTCGCCATATAAGCCGGTTATAGCCAGATCTGCTGTAAGCCTAAGACACCCGCGCTCTGGGAGAAGGTAATCAAATGATTCCACTGTTATATCAATATCATTGATGCTGGCAATTCGATTGTTTGGAATGGTAATATCAACTGGAAACTGGTGCAGGAACTCTGCTCCTCCGTCTTCCCTTTCCATAATAGAATGCACAAATTTCGCCGAAGTGTAACTATCCTGCTCTTCAGTTGCTGAAATTACCTGTCGTGTATATTCTCCAGTCAATTCCAATGATCCGCGAATGGCCACATACTGATCGTTTTCTTGAACCGTGATGTTTGGATCAAGTGAAATCGAAACCAGTTCAGCGACTTCCTGTCCTTTTTGAAACCAGACTGATTCTTCCAAAGAAAAACGCAGGCACGATTGATTTCCCTGAGACAAAGCGACTCCTCCTTTCGTTTCCTTGCACACGTAAAATCACCATGTCACTAACCACTTTATGAAACGAAAGTTAAAATTATGATTATGACTTATGAGATTATGTTGAACAGTCAAGCTATTGGAGAAAGAAAAGAATAAGAAAAAGCATACTTCGATTTCAGAAACGGGCTCTTTTATGATACAGGGAGGTAGATAAATGAAGCATACATTCTTATCCAGAATTGAGTAACTAGTGATCTAAAAAATAAGCGGAGATTTTTTCGTTAAGTAAAGCAAAATAATCGATTTTCAGGTTTTTTGAGTAAATAAGTGAAATCTCTCCCTCTATTTAAGCGATTTTCCGTACTTCTTCTTAATTAAGAGGAATTTTTCCGCTTATTTTTCAAACATGCAGAGAAGAATAAGGAATTGCCACTGCAACTATCAGGGTGCTTATCCTTTCATAAGACGGGTATAAAAAAATGCTTGGAGCTAATGTCTCCAAGCATTTTTGGTGAGCTCCAGTCCATACTTCGCTTAACGGACGCTTACGCTTTTGTTTTTAACTTTTTAATTTTGAGAATGCATTTTCTGTTGCTTCTATCGTTTTAGCCAAATCTTCATCACTGTGAACTGTTGATAGGAATAAACCTTCAAACTGTGATGGAGGAAGAAAGATCCCTTGGTGAGCCATTTCACGATAGAAAGAGGAAAAGAACTCAAGATCAGATGTTTTTGCTTTTTCATAGTTGGTAACTTCCTCATCGGTAAAGAAGATTCCTACCATGGATCCAACTCGGTTAATGGTATGTGGAATATCAAATTTCTTTGCAGCATCTCCAAGGCCTTTTTCAAGGATATCAGCCTTTCTCCCAAATTCCACGTAGGAATCCGGAGTTAGCTGGCTAAGCGTTTCATAGCCGGCCGTCATCGCAAGTGGATTCCCGGACAGTGTACCGGCTTGATAAATCGGTCCGCTTGGTGCAATTTGCTCCATGATTTCTTTTTTACCGCCGTACGCTCCAACAGGAAGGCCACCGCCGATAACCTTGCCCAGACATGTCAGGTCAGGCGTAACATTATAATGACCTTGAGCACAATTGTACCCCACCCGGAATCCTGTCATAACCTCATCAAAGATTAGTACGGATTCATATTGGGCTGTAATTTCCCGCAGACCTTCCAAGAAACCAGGCTGAGGAGGCACTACCCCCATGTTGCCGGCAACTGGTTCAACAATGATACCAGCAATATCTTCGCCAAATTGTTCAAAAGCGTACCTTACGCTGTCTAGATCATTATAAGGAACGGTAATCGTGTTTTTAGCTATACCTTCTGGGACTCCTGGACTGTCAGGAAGGCCAAGTGTGGCTACACCCGATCCAGCCTTGATAAGCAGAGAGTCACCATGCCCATGATAACAGCCTTCAAATTTCATGATTTTATTTCTTCCGGTATATCCTCTTGCAAGCCTAAGCGCACTCATTGTAGCTTCAGTACCTGAAGATACCATTCGTACCATCTCAAGCGATGGCACCCTGTCAATTACAAGTTTAGCCAGTTCGTTTTCAATCTCTGTAGGCGCACCAAAGCTTGTGCCAAGCTCAGCTACTTTTTTGATTGCTTCAACGACCCGATCATTTGCATGCCCAAGAATCAGGGGACCCCATGACAAGACATAATCAATGTATTCATTACCATCGATATCATAAATTTTAGAGCCTTTTCCTTTTTCCATAAAAATCGGATCCATATCAACCGATTTAAAAGCACGGACAGGACTATTAACTCCTCCAGGCATAAGCTTCTTCGCCTCTGTAAAAGCTTTTATAGATTTTTCATAAGAGCGCATTGGTCATCCCTCTTTTCGGTAAGTTTGATAGAAATTATTTTTCGGAAAGCCAGCGGGCTGCATCCTTAGCGTGATAAGTAATGATTAGATCAGCTCCTGCCCGTTTCATACCAGTCAGCATTTCCATAACAATGCTTCTTTCATCAATCCAGCCGTTTTGCGAAGCTGCTTTAACCATTGAATACTCTCCGCTTACGTTATAGATAACAACCGGAAGATTAAAGCTATTCTTTACATCTCTTACAATATCAAGGTATGGAAGACCTGGCTTGACAATCAAAAAGTCAGCCCCTTCTTGGACGTCTGATTCTGCTTCTCTCAATGCCTCAAGCCGGTTAGCCGGATCCATTTGGTAGGTTTTTCGGTCACCAAACTGAGGTGTGCTATCTGCTGCCTCACGGAAAGGTCCGTAAAAGGCTGAAGAATATTTAATTCCATAAGACATGATCGGAATTTCTTTATAGCCAGCTTCATCAAGTCCAGCTCGTATTGCAGCAACAAAGCCATCCATCATATTGGATGGAGCAATTATATCCGCACCTGCGGCAGCCTGGCTGACAGCTGTTTTTACTAAAAGTTCCAATGACTCGTCATTTAAGACCCTTCCATTTTCCACGACTCCACAATGGCCATGGCTTGTATATTCACATAGGCAGGTATCAGCAATTACGATTACATCAGGATGATTCTCTTTGATGTAGCGGGTAGCCTTTTGAACAATACCATGGTCATGAAAAGCTTCAGTCCCACACTCGTCTTTTTCATGTGGAATTCCAAACAAAAGTACGGACTTAATTCCCAATGCAATGATTTCATCCATTTCCTTGCCCAGCAGATCCAAAGTTACTTGGAAAACACCTGGCATCGAAGAAACTTCATTCCGTTTATTTTCACCTTCTAAAATAAACATGGGATAAACCAAGTCATCCTGGCGAAGATGGTTTTCTCTGACTAGTTCTCGCATAGAGGCATTTTTCCGGAGCCTTCGATGACGGGAAAACTGTATATCATTCATTTAATTGTCCTCCTCTTATAACTTTCTAGTTAAAAGCTTTACAATATCTTTCAGCATTTCTTCCACTGTATATTTCTCAGGACAGACATGGACCGTAAGGCCAGCTTTCTCGGCCTTCCGCTTCGTAACCGGACCTATACAGGCAACCACTTTGCCCTCGATTGCTGCAGCCAGGCTGTGTTCGCGTACAGTGTTTATAAAATGATCGACCGTAGACGGGCTTGTGAAGGTAAAAATATCCAGCTGGTTCTCCTTTAAAAGACTTGTAAGCCTAGTTTGAGCCTTCTCCGGCATGTAGGTCTCGTAAATGACCAATTCTTCAGCTCTGCCTCCTTGCTGCTTAATGGAGGCTGCGATTAGCTCTCTGGCAAGGTTGCCTTTAGGAATAATTACATTTGTCCCTGGCTTTACAAACTTAAGAAACTCTTGTACAAAGCCCTCAGCCGTATATTCAGATGGCATGAAGTCAACATGGATGCCATGCTCCCGCAATACTTGTCTTGTTTTTTCACCAATCGCCGCGACTTTCGGAAAAAGCTCGGCATTTACTTCTTGGTGAGAAAGAAAGGTATTTACCGTCACATTGCTTGTAAATACGATCCAATCGTAGTTATGTATGTTTTTTATAGTAGATAGGCTTTTCTCAGTAAGAGGTACAGGGCGAAAGGCAATTAGAGGGATTTCAACTGGAATCCCTCCATACCTTTCAACAAGTCTTGAAAAGGCACCAGCCTGTTCTTCGGCACGCGGTACCATTACCTGTTTATTTTGCAGCGGATGAGAAGCAATCATTCACTGTCTAACTCCTGCTTAACTTTATCGATTAGTTCCTTTGCTCCTTGCTTAATTAACTTATCAGCAGCAATCAGCCCTAATTCTTCAGGATTAGAGCCTTTAACCTGCTCTTTGTATATAACTTTTCCATCAGGTGAACCAACTAAAACAGTCAAAATAATTTCAGCATCTTCGCCAATAGAGGCATATCCGGCAATCGGGACCTGACAGCCGCCCTCCATTTTATGCAAGAATGACCGTTCCGCGCGGACTGCCCGGTCCGTTTCAGCACCAGTAAACTTATGCAGCAAATCTAGAAGTTCCTTGTCATCTTCGCGGCATTCAATTGATAATGCCCCTTGACCGACAGCTGGAACACAGATTTCAGGATCAAGGAACTCTGTAACAATATCCGATGCCCAGCCCATACGTTTTAAGCCTGCAGCAGCAAGAATAATCGCATCATACTCACCTGTCTCGAGCTTGCCGAGCCTTGTATCAATATTTCCGCGTATCCATTTAACCTCAATATCTGGACGCTGTACTAATAGCTGGGCGCTGCGTCGCAGGCTGCTCGTTCCTACAATAGCGCCGGGCTTAAGATCCTTTAGAGCAATATGCCCGTTTGAGATAAGAACATCACGGTGGTCCTCACGCTCAGGGATAGAACCAATTACAAGTCCCTCCGGAAGAACAGCAGGCATATCTTTCATACTGTGGACTGCCATATCAATTTCCTTATCCATCATTGCCTGCTCAATCTCTTTTACAAATAGACCTTTGCCGCCAACCTTTGACAAAGTCACATCAAGGATCTTATCTCCCTTTGTAACAATTTCCTTTACTTCAAAATCAAAAGGGGCTCCAAGGTTTTTCAATTGTTCAATTACCCAGTTCGTTTGTGTAAGTGCGAGCTTGCTGCGCCTTGACCCGATTATAATTTTTCTCATAACAGCCTCCTATTTTTACGATTCCCAAAAATGAAATGTTGATAATTTGCCAAAAAGGAAGAAATTAATTAACACAATTAAAAAGCTTGCAACATTCCAAAGTGCCAGTGATTTCCCATACATCTCCCTGCGAACGCGCAAATATAGATAAATGCTGTAAACAGCCAGAACAAAAAAGGAACCTAGAACTTTTATATCATACCAAGGCATTACAGCGACCTTTATCCAAGCCCATTGCATTCCAAGAATAAGGCTTAAGACAAGCATCGGCACACCAATAACATTTAAAACATAAGACATGTGTTCAAGTTTAGAAAGATCCGCGATTCTCCACAGCATTTTATTCCACTTTTTCCGTTTCAGCAAATCATATTGAAACAAATATAAGAGCGAAAATACGAACGAGAGTGAAAAAGCGCCGTATGAAAGAATCGCCATTGTAATATGAATCATCAGCAATTCTGAAACAAGCTGCTCTGACAATACATCAGATTCATAATAGACAGGAGCAAATGTATGAATGGCCATAATCATAAAGCCAAGTATATTGGTGAAAAAGACGATAAAATCTACTTTTAAAAGCCGGTTAATCCCCAAAGAAAGTGTAATCAGAACCCATGCATAAAAATATAGCCCCTCTATTAAAGTTAATACAGGAAACCTCCCTGTAATAAACATATAACTAAGGAGAACGACCGTTTGCAATAGCCATACAAATGCAAGTAACCAGAAGGCAATTTGGTTAGCCTTCCGGTTACTGTTAAGGAAGTCAATAAAATATAAGAGCACACTTAAGGCATAAACAATTAATATAAGTTCATGAAGACGGGATATATAAAAGTCTAACATGGCCAGAACCTCTCTTACGCCTGAAAAGAAGCCTTTGGCAGTGAAACCTTAGCCTGTTTCAATTCAGCTGTTTTCAATCCTTGCTGCTCGTGAACAAGCTGTTCTATATTAAATATTTTAACAAACAAGTCTAGCAGCTCGTCTGAATCTGGCTTTGCAGCCAATTCCTTCGCCTGAAGAATAGGATCTTTGAGCATCTGGTTAATGATGCTCTTTGTATGTTTATTGATTACTTTGATATCTCGTTCAGACAGTTGTGGAATCTTGCGCTCAATACTCTTCATAGTTTCTTCCTGAATATCTGATGCTTTTAATCTCAAAGCAGCTATTACAGGAACTACACCCAGCGTATTAACCCATTGGTTAAATTGAACGATGTCGGCCTCAATCATCAGCATGATTTTCTCAGCCGCCTTTTGGCGTTCCTGAAGGTTTGCCTGAACAATCCCTTCAAGATCATCGATGTCATACAAAAAGATATTTTCCAAACTGGCTATTTCAGGATCTAAATCACGTGGGACTGCAATATCCACCATAAACAATGGTTTGCCTTTGCGCATTTTTTCAACCTGAGCCATTTGGATTTTTGAGATTACGATTCCTTTAGCCCCTGTTGAACTAATCAGGATGTCTGCCTCTACCAAAGCACATTGCAGTTCCTGCATTGTCTTGGCATGTCCAGAGAATTTATTGGCAAGATCTTCTGCCCTCTTAAATGTTCGGTTTATGACTGTAACTTTGCTTGCACCATTGGCATGAAGGTTTTTAATTGCCAGTTCGCCCATTTTTCCAGCACCAAGGATAAGCACATGCTTATTTTGAAGAGAACCAAAAATTTTCTTCGCAAGCTCTACAGCCGCGTAGCTGATTGAAACAGCGTTTGCACCTATTTCAGTTTCTGAATGAGCTCGTTTAGCAAGTGTGACAGCCTGTTTAAATAATTGATTAAAGACCGTTCCAGTAGAATTGACTTCTTGTCCCAACAGGAAGCTTGAACGAACTTGTCCAAGAATTTGCGTTTCTCCCAGCACCATAGAATTCAGCCCGCTGGCTACCTTATAGAGATGTTCAATAGCACCATTCTGTTCATATATGAACAAATAGGGAGAAAATTCTGCCTGTTCGATTCCAAACCACTCTGACAAAAATTCTTTTATATAATAACGGCCTGTGTGAAGCTGATCCACAACAGCATATATTTCCGTCCGGTTACATGTTGATATAACAATATTTTCAAGGATGCTTTTTTTCTTTTGCAGCTCTTTCATTGCATCCCC
The DNA here is from genome assembly GCF_013343715.1 of Mesobacillus harenae. Lineage (GTDB taxonomy): Bacteria > Bacillota > Bacilli > Bacillales > Cytobacillaceae > Mesobacillus_A > Mesobacillus_A harenae. The sequence goes on along the minus strand of NZ_JABUNR010000003.1, from coordinate 184,651 downwards.
AAGAGTGGTCTCATTAAACGTGAGCCGTTCACGGATTTCTACAGGGGCTGTTTTATAATTAAGTCCCACAACTATAATATGCATAATTAATTGACACCCCCAAGACATAGCATTATTAGCTAAGGTAATTATAACACGGACGTGTTTACAGTCACCTTAGAAATGTGAACAGAAAATGAATCATAAATCACTTACCTGTGATAACATAAAGAGCGTAATACGACCCGTTTATAGGCCGGTAAAAAGAATGATTATACCAACCCGCCCTAAAGACGGTTTATATAAAAAATATGGTAGAGGCTGCGCCTCAAATTAATATATATAGAAAACAAAGACTTCCTTATGTACAGTAACAAATATTAGATATTATTTCAAGTGAACCTTATTGGGAAGGCGTGAAAGAATGAAAAGACAGCAAATGATACCGGGAATTATTTTAATAGGCTTTGGAATTTATTTTTATTTACAGCAATCCAATATTACGCTGTTTCAGCAGTTTTATACTTGGCCGACCCTACTGATCATCGTTGGTATTGCATTTTTAGGCCAAGGATATTGGGGTAAAGACTATGAATCTATTCTGCCTGGCGTAATGCTTGCAGGTTTCGGGCTTCATTTTCATGTCGTGCACCGGCTTGAGATTTGGCCCGATCACATGGGAACTTTTATCTTGATCATCGCATTAGGCTTTTTGCTTCGCTATCAAAAGACAGGAAACGGACTGTTCCAGGGCATCCTTTTTTTAATTTTAGCTGTGTTATTGTTATTTAATGACCAGTTTGCCAGCTGGTTTGGCCTAATGGAAAGCAGAGTTGCTTCTGCATGGACCTTCTGGCCCGCTGTTCTCGTCATCATAGGAGTTTATCTGCTGTTTTTCAAAAAAAAATAGACAAGGGGGTTCCCTGTCCCCTGTCTTACTGGTTTACACAGGCCTTGTTCTTTTTTAGCTACCCCCCAAAGGCTCGGGGCACCTTCGCTTGTTCTGTCAAGTCTTTTGGATTTTTTCAGCAAAAGCTCCAGTGCCTTCCGCCCCTATAACAGTCTTCGCTTTTCTTTGTCTAGCTGCAGCGCCAAGCCCCTCGAGTCATAAGCTGTGCCCTTACTGAAGGCAAAAAGCGCCTTCATTCAGGTCCCATCTTATGCTGGTCGGGGCTGAACGAGGCGCTTCCGCTTTTCTTTGTCTAGCTGCAGCGCCAAGCCCCTCGAGTCATAAGCTGTGCCCTTACTGAAGGCAAAAAGCGCCTTCATTCAGGTCCCATCTTATGCTGGTCGGGGCTGAACGAGGCGCTTCCGCTTTTCTTGTTGTCTGGCTGCGCCTCCTTGGGGCTTTGCTTTTTTTATAATACGGAGTCTAGGAAGTCTTTTGTCCGCTGTTCCTTTGGATTATTGAAAACATGCTCTGGGTGTCCAACTTCTACGATTCTGCCGTCATGCATGTAAACGACCCAATCCGCTACTTCCTTTGCAAAGCCCATTTCATGCGTTACCACAATCATTGTCATCCCCTCTACAGCTAATTGTTTCATTGTCGCCAGGACCTCGCCAACTAGCTCAGGATCAAGTGCGGATGTAGGCTCATCAAACAGCATAACATCAGGTTTCATAGCTAGGGCGCGTGCAATTGCAACCCGTTGCTTTTGTCCCCCAGATAATTTCGCCGGATAGACATCTTCCTTATCGCTTAATCCGACCTTTGCCAACAGTTCTTTTCCTTCTTTACGCGCTTGTGCTTTTCCGATCTTCTTAACATGGATAGGTGCTTCGATGATATTTTCAAGCACTGTTTTATGCGGAAACAAGTGGAAATGCTGAAAGACCATCCCCACTTTCTCTCTGACTTTATTCAAATCAATAGAGCTTGCTTCAACGATCTCACCCTCAAGTGTAATTGTTCCACTATCTTTTAGTTCAAGAAAGTTCAAACAGCGAAGCAAGGTGCTTTTCCCCGATCCGCTTGCGCCAATCAGACAAACCACATCACTTTCTTTGACCGTAATATCTATATCCTTCAATACATGAAGGCTTCCAAACGATTTATTTAATTTTTCTACATTAACCATAACTGGCTGCGTCATATTAAGCTCCCCCTTCCTAGTCACTTATCGACATACGCTTTTCAATGTAACGAACAAGTATTGAAAAGATTAGGACAAGTATTAGATAGTAAACAGCAACTATCAGTAGGTATGTCATGTAATCAAAATTATTGGAACCATATGTGGTTGCCACATTGAACAGTTCATACATCCCAATAAAGGATGCAAGTGAAGAATCCTTAAGAGCGATGATGAATTGGTTGCCGAGCGGAGGCATAGCCCTTCTCATTGCCTGTGGCAGAATAATTCTTCTATAAGCAAGATTATTTGTCATTCCAAGTGAACGTCCTGCTTCCATTTGTCCGCGATCAATTGACTGAATCGTTCCTCGGAAAATTTCAGCGATATATGCTCCATTGTGGAATGCAAGACCTAACACAACCGACCAAAACTGGGAAATATCCAGTGAAGTTAGTCCGAAGTAAAAGACGAAGATTTGAACGACGAGTGGTGTTCCTCTTACTATAAATATATAAAGATCCGCGAGCCATTCAAGCGGTTTGATATTTGATATTTTTAAAAATGCAAAAAACAAGCCTATAAAGATGGCAATAAATACTGATACAGCCGTCAGCTGGAATGTTAGCAGCATTCCTCGAAGGAACACTGGATAGGTTTCAATAAAAGCATTAAGCCATTCCATAATTTCTCCCCTTTCTTATCTATTGGTTTCTTATTTTTTAAATAAGGAAGGCGAATGCACACTTCTGCACACCCGCCTCAGTCAAAGTTATTCCCCTTCAGGATCAACTGTTATATCTTCACCGATGTATGTCTTGCTGATCTCTGTAAGTTTACCGTTCTCTCTCAATGTTTCGAGAGCCTCATTGACTTTCTCAAGCAGCTCTTCATTATCTTTGGCGATAGCAATTGCCTGCTCACTGCGCCCAAGCAATTCTCTGCCTTCTATTTCCATGCCTGATCCAATTGCTTCTTTTCCTGTTACAAAATCTGTAATAACCGCATCGTGTTTACCTCTGCTTAATGCTTCAAGTGCAGTTACATCACTATCGTACAGCTGAATATTGTCAGTAACTTCTTCTGCTGTATTAAAATATGTTGATCCTTTTGAAACAGCAATCTCTTTTCCCTCGAGATCGGCAAGCGTTTCCACTGAGCTGTCAGGACGGACAAAAATTTGCGGTCCCGAGAAGTAATATGGAGTGGAGAAGTTAACAGCCTTTAATCGGTCTTCATTAATTGTATGGCTTGCAACAGCTGCGTCAAAGCGTCCGGATTTTACTCCTTCAACAATTCCGCCAAATTTAAATTTCTGCTGAACTGGTTCTAATCCAAGTTCTTCTGCAACAGCTTCAGCAACCTCAATATCAAATCCTGACATAGTTCCGTCTGCCTCAGTAATACTAAACGGCTTGAACTCTCCGGATGCTGCATAGGTGAACTTACCTTCTTCTGCTAGATTCATTCCTTCTGAATTTTCATCTGAATTAGTGGATGCTTCGTCTGACCCGCAGCCTGCCAACGCAAGCATTAAGACAAAAACAAGCATTCCTTTAAATAAATATTTCACTAGTGTAACGCCCCCTATATCTATTTTGCAGACACTTAATTAGCTTATCACTGATTTTGAATTTTCTCAAAATGGGCCAGAGCGGGTTAAATAGCCTCTCCTCTCGTATTTTACGGTCTTGCCGACTCACCTTCCTTATTCACCTTATTCCCATCACATCTTTTAAAATGCTCCCGATTCCTTATTATTCGACTACGTTTTGGGAAATTAAGGTAAAAATGATCGATGGTAACACACATTTTGTCACAATCAAAAAAAGCTTGGTGAGGGAACACCAAGCTTCAATAGATTCATTACTTATTTTTTCATATAACTTTCAATGGTTGACCAAGCCTTGTCTTTTCCTTCCCCAGTCTCTGACGAGAAAAGGATAACAGGGTCATTGGGATCAATATTCAGCGTTTCTTTGGTAACTTTAAGATGCTTTTGCCATTTTGACTTGGATATCTTATCAGCCTTGGTGGCAATAACGATAACCCGCAGGTCATAATGCTTCAGAAAATCATACATCAGAACATCATCCTTGCTCGGCGGATGGCGAAGATCAACAATTAAAATTGCTGCCTTTAATTGTTCCCTGGAGGTAAAATATGTTTCGAGCATCTTCCCCCAGGCTTCCCTTTCTGTTTTGGAGACCTTTGCATATCCATAGCCAGGAACATCTACAAAATGAAGAATTTCATTGATTAAATAAAAGTTAAGAGTTTGGGTTTTCCCAGGTTTTGAAGATGTTCTCGCCAAATTTTTTCGGTTTAGCATCTTGTTTATAAATGAGGATTTCCCCACATTTGACCTGCCTGCAAGCGCAAATTCAGGTAAAGCCTCACCTGGGTATTGGTCAGGCTTTACTGCGCTGATTACAATTTCAGCATTATTGACTTTCATTATGGCCTCCTTCAGCCAGGGCGTGCTTCAGCACTTCATCAACATGCGAAACTAATACAAAGTCTAACTCGTTGCGGACGCTCTCTGGAATATCATCAATATCTTTTTCGTTATCTTTAGGTAAAATAATTTTAGTTAATCCTGCACGGTGAGCGCTTAAGCTCTTTTCCTTTAAGCCCCCAATAGGCAGAACCCTTCCACGAAGAGTAATCTCACCGGTCATGCCGACTTCTTTCCTGATTGGACGGCCTGATAAAGCTGAAACGAGTGCCGTTGCAATGGTAATCCCTGCTGATGGGCCATCTTTAGGAACAGCGCCTTCCGGAACATGAATATGAATATCATGTTTCTCATGGAAATCTTCGTCAATGCCCAAGTCCTTCGCCTTGGAACGGACATAGCTGAATGCTGCCTGAGCCGACTCCTTCATAACATCACCGAGTTTTCCTGTTAATACGAGCTTCCCTTTACCAGGTGATAAGGACACTTCTATTTGCAGAGTATCCCCGCCAACTGTAGTATAGGCCAGTCCAGTTGCAACACCAACCTGATCCTCAAATTCAGCTTGTCCATAGCGAAACTTAGCTTTACCTAAGAAATCTTCTACATTTTTTTCACTAACCACAACACGCTTTTTTTCACCCGCTACAACAATCTTAGCTGTTTTCCTGCAGATGGCTGCCAGCTGCCGCTCAAGTGAACGAACACCTGCTTCACGTGTATAATAGCGAATAATCTGCCTAAGTCCTTCGTCACGGATTTGAAGCTGTGCTTTCGACAGACCGTGTCCCTCAATTTGCCTCGGGAGCAGATGATCTTTCGCAATATGCAGCTTCTCCAGCTCAGTATAGCCAGCAATTGTAATGATTTCCATTCGATCCAATAAAGGTCCTGGAACTGTTCCCAAGTTATTTGCCGTTGCTACAAACATAACATTGGATAAATCATACGGTTCCTCAATATAGTGGTCGCTGAAATTATGATTTTGCTCTGGATCAAGCACTTCCAACATTGCTGAAGATGGATCACCACGGAAATCATTAGACATTTTATCGATTTCATCAAGGAGAAATACAGGATTAACAGTGCCTGACTTCTTCATCCCTTGAATAATCCTCCCCGGCATTGCACCTACATACGTTCGTCTGTGACCGCGGATTTCAGATTCATCCCTGACACCCCCAAGGGAAATGCGAACAAAATTTCGATTAAGGGATTTGGCGATTGATTTGGCAAGACTTGTTTTACCAACTCCTGGAGGACCTGCAAGACAAAGAATCGGACCTTTTAAAGAGTTTGTAAGCTGCTGGACTGCTAGGTATTCAAGCACCCGCTCCTTAACTTTTTCCAAGCCATAATGATCGTCATTTAAGACCTTTTCAGCTTTTCGGATGTCTAGGTCATCATCAGTAGCCTTTGTCCAGGGCACATTTACGAGCCATTCAATATAATTTCTAATGACTGCACTCTCCGCTGAAGTTGCCGGCACCTTCTCATATCGATCCAACTCTTTTAGTGCTGTTTCCTTAACGTTGTCCGGCATCCCAGCTAGCTCAATTTTGTCGGCAAGCTCAGCAACTTCACCGGTCTTTCCTTCTTTATCGCCCAATTCTTTTTGAATGGCCTTAAGTTGTTCTCTCAAATAATATTCTTTTTGAGTTCGTTCCATTGACCGTTTTACACGCTGACCGATTTTCTTTTCGAGGCTGAGGACCTCTTTTTCGTTATGGATGATCTCAACTATTTTGTTCATCCGTTCTTTAATATCCTTCGTTTCCAGGATCTCCTGCTTTTCCTTAAGCTTAAGCGGCAAGTGCGACGCAATGATATCAGCCATTCGGCCTGGCTCTTCAATATCAGCGACAGAAGAATACGTTTCCGCCGAAATTTTCTTGGACATTTTTATGTACTGTTCAAAGTACTCGAGCATTGTTCTCATCAATGCTTCGTCTTCAATATCCTTTGTTTCCCGATCTTCATGGGATATTATTTCAGCAGAAAAAAACGCTGTGTCATCATAAAAAGCTGTAATCTCAGCTCGTTTCAAGCCCTCTACCAGAACTCTGATAGTCCCGTTTGGAAGCTTCAGCATCTGCTTCACGCGGGTTAATGTGCCTACCTGGTATAGGTCTTCTTCGGTAGGTTCATCTATCGAAATGTCTTTTTGCGTTGTAAGAAAGATTAAATGGTCATCGACCATTGCATTCTCAAGAGCTTGTATAGATTTTTCCCGCCCAACGTCTAAATGTAACACCATTGTTGGGTATACCAGCAGTCCCCTAAGCGGCAAAAGTGGAATTGTTTTTTCTTTTTCTGTAGTCATATTGCACCTCCAAAAATGCAACTTATCCTGTTCTTTATTTCTCTTCGTTGTTCAATTCTATCGTATTTAGGAAGCAGTGTCTAATTATAGGAGTCCTTTTAAATACAGACCTTATTTACCCTGTTCGCTATTAATTTTTTTATATTCCGTTAGGAGCTAGAGTGATGCTAATAACAATCAAAAGCTTCGGTTTTAAATTGCACAACCGAAGCTATTGATTTAGATAGTCTCTTCTTTTGGTAATTCAACTGCTGTTGAAATGATTTTATCTACAGCCTGTTCCCGCAGTAGGGCAATTTCAAACACCTCTTGTAAATGGTTAACCGTGATAATCTCGATCCCATCTATTTCATGGAGTATTGTCTGCATGTTTTCGTACGGAATGATAACCTTTTTGGCTCCAGCCTTCTTTGCTGCCTTAACCTTTGGATACACGCCGCCTATTGGTTTTACATTGCCATGAATACTTATTTCACCTGTCATGGCCACGGTATTATCCATTGGGATTTTATAAATGGCAGAATAGATTCCGGTTGCCATCGCAATTCCTGCAGAAGGACCATCAATAGGTGTACCGCCAGGAAAATTAACATGAATATCAAATTCATCTGCCGGTACCCCCATTGAACGGAGGACAGTAATAACATTCTCAATCGAGCCTCTGGCCATACTTTTTCGTCTTATCGACTTGCTCTGATTACCTATATTCTCTTCTTCCACAATCCCAGTGATATTAATACTACCTTTTTCCTTAGCAGGAATGACTGTTACTTCAATCTCTAGCAGTGCTCCTGTGTTAGGACCATATACCGCTAGGCCATTAACTAGTCCAATCGCAGACTTTTCATTTATTTTCTTTTCCATTCGAGGTGTTAGCTGGCTAGCGTGAATAACCCATTCTATTTCTTCTTCCTTTATAAAATCACGATCCTCTGAGATAGCAAGACCTGCCGCTATTTGAATCATATTGACTGCTTCACGGCCATTTCTAACATAGTTGGATAATGTTTCAACTGCCTTTTCGCTAATCGATAGCTTTACTTTTTCAGCAGCCTTCCGAGCTACAGTTGAGATTTCTTCTTGGCTTAGTTCCCTGAAAAATACCTCCATACATCTTGAGCGGATTGCAGGAGGAATTTCACTGGGCGTTCGTGTAGTTGCCCCTACTAAGCGGAAATCAGCGGGAAGGCCATTTTTAAAGATATCATGAATGTGCGTTGGTATTTGTGTATTTTCTTCATTGTAATAAGCGCTCTCAAGATACACCTTTCTATCTTCAAGAACCTTTAATAATTTGTTCATTTGAATGGGGTGAAGTTCACCGATTTCGTCAATGAATAACACTCCACCATGTGCATTTGTAACAGCCCCTTGTTTTGGCTGGGGTATCCCAGCTTGGCCCATTGCACCGGCTCCCTGATAGATTGGGTCATGTACTGAACCTATTAGCGGGTCGGCGATTCCTCTTTCATCAAAGCGGGCTGTCGTGGCATCGAGCTCAACAAAAACAGAGGCTTGCCGAAAGGGTGATTTACTATTTTTCTTTGCTTCTTCTACCACAAGTCTGGCTGCCGCTGTTTTACCAACTCCAGGAGGCCCGTAAATAATAACATGTTGAGGGTTAGGTCCACAAAGAGCCGCTTTAAGTGCCTTTATCCCGTCTTCCTGTCCCACAATATCTTTAAAACTGGTTGGTCTGACTCTTTCGGCTAGCGGCTCACTTAAAGATATTGAGCGCAGCTTTTTTAATTGTTCCATTTCTTTTTTGGACTCACGGTCTATCGAAACTTTCTGTGTTCGCTGATTTCTTAGCAAATTCCAGAAGTACAGTCCGATCACAATTCCAAAGAAAAGCTGTATAAATAAGGCTATGCCGGTCCAACTCAATAAGATTACCTCCTGAATAGATTGTTTATTCGCTATAACCTAGTATCTCCCTCACCTAGTTGGAATAAACAAGATATTCTTCTAAAGATTATCGGTAAAAATCCTTTAAAGATAGGATTATTTAGGCCATATCCAAATATTACAAGTGAACAAAAATGGAAGTTAAAACCTTATTAAAACCAACAATTTAATTAAGCTTAGTCTTAGAACATAAGATTAGACGACGTGAGACAGTGAGCCAACGAGGAGCAGAAACAATTCGATATTATCTGCAGCATTGAAAAAAGAACCCGCACTAAGGCAGGTTCCAATTAAAGTCCTTTATTTTAAGTCCTTACATGTTGTTATTTAATCCAGCAGCGCCTAACCCCTCGAGTAAGCCTTGGTCTTTCGAAGGCGCTTTCGCTTTATTATGTTACGCGGATGTTTTGCGTTTTTCTTCTAATACTGTTCCATCCTCAAGGATGAGCTTGGGAACACTACCGTCAACTACTGTTTCCCTAGTGATTACGCACTTCTTTATATCGTCCCGTGAAGGAAGATCAAACATGACATCCAGCATGATTCCTTCTATGATAGAACGAAGTCCGCGCGCTCCAGTTTTACGTTCAATAGCCCGCTTCGAGATTTCTTCTAACGCACCTTCTTCAAAATCAAGCTCTACTTCGTCAAGCTCAAGCATCTTTTGGTATTGTTTAACTAGAGCATTTTTTGGTTTTGTCAGAATTTCAATTAATGCATCCTCATCAAGCGGCGCAAGGCTTGCAATAACAGGAAGACGGCCAATAAATTCCGGGATTAGTCCGAACTTAAGCAAATCCTCTGGAAGAACTCTTGAAAGAAGATCTTTTTGGTCGATATCATCTTTCTTTTCTTCTGATCCAAATCCAATAACCTTTTGCCCCAGACGACGCTTAATGATTGATTCGACACCATCAAATGCACCGCCGCAGATAAATAAAATATTGGTTGTATCGATCTGAATAAATTCCTGATGAGGATGCTTGCGGCCTCCTTGAGGTGGAACGCTTGCAACAGTTCCTTCTAGAATCTTAAGAAGTGCCTGCTGTACCCCTTCACCGGAAACATCTCTTGTAATAGATGGATTTTCTGATTTTCGGGCAATTTTATCAATCTCATCAATATAGATAATTCCTTTTTCAGCCTTTTCCACATCATAATCTGCTGCCTGGATCAGTTTTAGAAGAATGTTTTCGACATCCTCACCAACGTAGCCAGCTTCAGTAAGAGACGTCGCATCAGCAATCGCAAAAGGAACATTGAGGATTCTTGCAAGAGTCTGGGCTAGAAGGGTTTTCCCGCTTCCTGTTGGCCCGATCATAGCAATATTACTCTTCGATAACTCTACATCGTCAATTTTGCTGTTTGAGTTTATTCGCTTGTAATGGTTATAGACGGCAACAGATAAATTTTTCTTTGCCTGATCTTGCCCAATTACATACTCGTTAAGAATGTCACGGATTTCCAATGGCTTTGGTACATCCTTAAATTCTACTTCCTCTTCAGTACCCAGTTCTTCTTCAACAATTTCTGTGCATAATTCAATACATTCATCACAGATATAGACACCTGGGCCTGCAACTAACTTACGAACCTGGTCCTGTGTTTTACCGCAAAAGGAACATTTAAGCTGCCCTTTTTCATCATTAAATTTAAACATGCCTTCACCCCTTGAAAAAACTTCTTCGATATATAAAGCTACGGATCATAAGCAAATGAACAAATAGGTTTATTTTCACTCTTACTCTTACAGTTATGTATTGGATTGTATCATATTTTGCCATTGGACTGGTAATAATAACTCTTCGCCTAAAGAACTTTTATGATCCGCATTTGAAACATATGTACTCACTAAGCTTAACCATAAATCGTGCACTTAAATCCAGAGAATCCAAATTGATAAAAAATTTTATACGGCATAATATTGGTTTTTATGGTATAAAACAAGGCACGATTAGATATCGCGCCTTGTTTTAAGTTACTACTTATATTATGCAACAGTTTTGCTGTTATCTACAAGAAAATCAATTGCTTTTCTCAATTGAAGATCTCCCTTAACTCCCTCAAGGCTGCCAAGTGCCTTTTTGATGTCTTCAATAGACATATTATACATTTCAGCCATTTTCTCAAGCTCAGCATTGACATCTTCATCTGAAGCTTCAACGTTTTCAGCTTTTGCAATTGCCTCTAATGTTAAGTTTACACGAACACGTTTCTCCGCATCTTCTTTCATTTGTTCGCGAAGTGCATTTTGATCTTGTCCAGAGAACTGGAAGTAAAGGTCAAGATTCATGCCCTGCATTTGAAGACGCTGTTCGAATTCACTCATCATGCGGTCAATTTCTGTATCTACCATAGCGGAAGGAACGTCGATTTCAGCATTCTCTGCTGCTTTTTCAACAACAGTATCACGTACATGATGTTCAGCTTCTTGATTCTTGCTTTCCACAAGACGAGTCTTGATTTTCTCTTTAAGTGCGTCAAGAGTTTCTACATCTTCCTCAACGTCTTTTGCAAACTCATCATCAAGCTCTGGAAGTTGTTTTGTTTTTATTTCATGAAGTTTCACTTTGAATACAGCAGGTTTACCAGCTAGCTCAGCTGCATGGTATTCTTCAGGGAAAGTTACTTCTACTTCCTTCTCTTCTCCAGCAGCTGTTCCAACTAACTGCTCTTCAAAGCCAGGAATGAATGACCCAGATCCAAGCTCAAGTGTATGGTTCTCAGCTTGTCCGCCTTCGAACGCTTCACCATCAACAAAGCCTTCAAAATCAAGTACAACAGTATCGCCGTTTTCAGCTGTGCCTTCTTCTTTCACAACAAGCTCAGCCTGACGCTCTTGCATAGTCTTTAATTCTGCTTCAATATCTTCATCTGTAACATTCGTGTCAAAGGCTTCTACTTCGAGTCCTTTATATTCGCCAAGCTTTACCTCAGGCTTAACAGTAACCTTTGCTTTAACAATTAAGCTTTGGCCCTTTTCGATTTGTTCAACATCAATTTCAGGGCGGTCAACTGGTTCAATACCCGTTTCATCAATCGCATTAGCATAAGCATCTGGAAGCAGGATATCGATGGCGTCCTGGTAAAGCGATTCTACACCAAAACGCTTTTCAAACATACCGCGCGGCATTTTCCCTTTACGGAATCCTGGTACATTAATAGTTTTTACTACTTTTTTAAAAGCAGCGTCAAGGCCTTCATTAACCTTCTCCGCACTTACTTCAATTGTAAGAACCCCTTGGTTCCCTTCTAACTTTTCCCAATTTGCAGACATACATTTCCCTCCAACAATCTATTGTCATTTTCATTCGATGATGAATATGCTTTGTTATGTAAGCAATACCCAATTTAAATGTAAAATATAATTTTTTACATAATGCAACCACTACATTATAACACAGGTTGGTTTTCTTTCAACTGAGAAGCCTATATATTCGGATAAGAAATTTCTTCTAACCTTCTTATGAGGTTAATCGCCTTTTCTACAAGAATATAGTCGGCCCCGTACAAGTCGGCTGTAGATCCAGGGGTATCTTCCATTCCAAAATAAAGTCCGGCAATATAATGGAAGGCTGCAGCCAGCACCCTAGAGTCTTTTGGTTCCAATTCAAAAGGATACATAATAAAGTAATTTCTCTCAACGAGGCTCTTTATGCTTTCGTATAAAACCGGATTTTCATTTTCCACTACCTCGCTTAGCAGCTTAATCACTTCCCTTAGACTTTCCATATCCTTAAGTTCAGGAAGATTTGCAGGAATGACCGTCTCAGTTCGCCCTAACTTCGAAAGCACAATTTCTTTGTCATATTCCTGCTCTCTTAAAATATTTATAAATAAAGTTTTTTGAAAAGGGTGTCCATCTTCAGCTTCCATTAGCTTTTTCAATTCATTAACATAGGGCCTAATGTTTTCATTGGCCAAGCGGGCTGCAAAAAGAACCTGCTCATTAGGATCCATGCTTGAAAGCAGCTCCAATTCATTTTCCTGCTCCTCCATGGGGTGCTGTTCTTCTTGTTTGTAAGCTGGTTTCTCCTTTGCCATCTTGCGGCAATAGTGAAGCATTTTTGTGAAATGTTCAAATTTTTCTGCAGGAACCTTATGTTCCTGTAATAAAACTTCAATTGTTGTAATCACTTCTTCAAATTGGTTCAGCTGAATAAGGATCATGATGTACAAATCTGCCACTTGAAAATAATCGCCTATTCCTTTATTAAGCATTTCATCTGCAAATTGTCTAGCTTCGTTAAGCCGGCCAGATTCAAAGTTTGCCAGAATCAAACCGGTATAAACATCCGCATTGCCGCTATCGAATTCAAGCGCTTGTTCTAGCAGCCGGATTGCTTCTTTATACTTTTTCTGCTGAAGCAGGTCCAGCCCCTTTGCCATCAGGCGCCTGTCGAGGTCTGGAAAAAGGATGACATTATCCTGTTTGTTTTGGTCATTTTTCATGCTTATACCGCCTTCTGAAGAATGGATGAGGTTAGTTTAGCATGAATTAGATCAAATACAAAAAGATTCACAGATAACCTGTGAATCTCTGTTCTACTTATTTAATTGAAGCTCTTCATGCAGTTTTATTTGTTCATCCAGCTTAAGAGTAATTTCAATTTCATCCCAGCCGTTTATCAAAAGTTTTTTCCAGTAGGGGTGAATCTCGAATGATTCGTTTAAGCCCTCTTCATCACTTACAGTTTGCCTTTCCAGGGAAACGGTTAATGTATATGGCTGGTTTTTGGAGCGTTCAAGCAGGCTTTGTACCTTTTGCTCACTTAAGACAATTGGCAAAATCCCATTCTTTAGACAGTTTTGATAAAAGATATCTGCAAAAGAAGGAGCAATTATAACTTGAAAGCCAAAGTCTAGCAGAGCCCAGGGTGCGTGCTCTCTTGAAGACCCACAGCCAAAGTTTTCATTCGTGACTAAAATGGTAGCACCTTGATTTTCAGGGAGATTTAATTCAAATTCCGGATTTAATTCTCCATTAGATTTATAGCGCCAGTCATAAAAAAGAAATTCTCCAAAGCCAGTCTTTTCGATTCTTTTTAAAAATTGCTTTGGAATAATTTGATCTGTATCTACATTAGTTCTATCCATTCCAACAGTTTTTCCTGTATATTCCTTAAATCCAGCCATCTTTGTCTCCCTTCTATAAAACTACACACTGAATAACAACATGAATGATCCTATTGCATTATAATAGGGAATGTAGTTTATACAACTGCTGGTGACAGTCTGCGAACATCAACAAAGTTTCCATACACAGCAGCTGCTGCAGCCATTTCTGGACTAACTAGGTGGGTTCGTGCCCCTGACCCCTGCCGCCCTTCAAAATTGCGGTTGGAAGTTGATGCGCAGTGTTCTCCTGCAGGGACAATATCATCGTTCATGCTCAGGCACATACTGCAGCCAGATTCCCGCCATTCAAAACCGGCACTCAAAAAGACTTGATCAAGCCCTTCCGCTTCAGCAAGCTTTTTGACCTGCTGTGATCCTGGAACAACAATTGCGCTAACTCCTTCATGTACGGACTTGCCTTTAACAATTTCAGCAGCTGCACGTAGGTCTTCTAGACGTGAATTTGTACAAGAACCGATAAAGACCTTTTGAATCTTAATATCTTCTATTTGCTGACCCTCATCTAATCCCATATAGGCAAGAGCACTCTCAATTGATTTTTTCTCGGTTTCACTTTTTGTTTCACTTAAGTACGGTACACGGCCGGTTACAGGAGCTGTCATAGATGGGTTTGTACCCCAGCTAACCATTGGAGCGATCTCGCTGCCATCAATGACAATCACTCGGTCGTATACAGCATCTTCATCAGAGGCCAGTTCTTTCCATCTTGACTTCCAGCTTTCCATTTCATCAGCTTGAGGCGCATATTTTCTTCCATCGATGTACGCGAAAGTAGTTTCGTCCGGACTCACTAAGCCTGCCTTTGCTCCACCTTCAATGGACATGTTACAGACTGTCATTCGTTCTTCCATCGACATGCTTTCAATTACTTCACCACAAAACTCAATCACATGGCCGGTTCCAAACTTAATTCCATATTTGGATAGGACATATAAGATGACATCTTTAGCACTTACACCAACACCAAGCTTTCCATCAATTTGAAGCTTAAGGGTTTTCGGTTTTGTCTGCCATAAGGTTTGAGTAGCAAGCACATGCTCGACTTCACTTGTTCCAATTCCAAAAGCCAATGCGCCAAATGCACCGTGTGTTGAAGTATGGCTATCACCGCAAACAATTGTCATACCTGGTTTGGTTAAACCCAGTTCTGGCCCGATAACATGGACGATCCCCTGTTCAGCACTTGTTAAATCTGCTAGTGGGACGCCGAACTCTGAACAGTTTTTCCTTAATGCTTCCATCTGGTTTTTTGCAACAGGGTCCTTTATGTCATAGCGGTTAACCGTTGGAACATTGTGGTCCATTGTTGCAAATGTTTTATCAGGACGTCTGACCGTGCGGTTTTTCATTCTTAATCCCGAAAAAGCCTGCGGAGAAGTGACCTCATGTACTAAATGTAAGTCAATATAGAGCAGATCAGGTTTTCCTTCTTCCTTATAAACAACATGCTGTTCCCAGATTTTATCAATGATCGATTTTCCCATTGTCTCCCCCCTGTCTCCGAATGTTCGGCAAGCATTATCTTTAATATTTCCGCTGAAAATTTATGCGTAAGCACCCATGATATTCAAGATGGCTTCGTTATCCAAAATAGTAGCCTTAATTTCTTCTACCATTTCTGTAGTTGATACGTTTTTCTTGCCTTTCGCTGCGATATCGCTCGTTCGGCCGCCACCTTCAAGTACTTCTTTAACAGCATTTTCTACAGCCTCTGCTTCTTGCTCTAAACCAAAGGATATGCGCAGCATCATTGCAGCTGAAAGAATCATCGCAATCGGATTCGCAATATTCTTGCCTTCAATATCAGGAGCCGATCCATGAATTGGCTCATATAAGTATGGACCATCTGTAGAGATACTGGCAGAAGGAAGCATTCCAAGTGAGCCTGTTAAAACAGAAGCTTCATCACTTAAAATATCTCCAAACATATTCTCCGTAACAACGACGTCAAACTGTCGTGGATTCTTAATCATTTGCATGGCTGCATTATCAACAAGCATGTGTTCAAGCGCTACTTCAGGGAAGTCCTTAGCCACTTCCTCTGCTGTCTCCCGCCACATTCGGCTTGATTCTAATACATTGGCTTTATCAACAGAAGTGACCTTTTTGCTGCGTTTTTCCGCTAGCTCAAATGCCAGGCGAATAACTCTTTCCATTTCTGTCTTCTCGTAATAAAGTGTATCAACAACAGTTTCCTTATCTCCCTGCTGCCTTCTTTCACTCGGCTTACCAAAATACAGGCCTCCGCAAAGTTCGCGGACCATTAAGATATCCACACCCTCAATAATTTCTTTACGAAGAGGGGATGAATCTGCCAAGCTGGGATAATAACTAGTTGGCCTAAGGTTGGCATATAAATTTAACTCTTTTCTGATCTTAAGCAGGCCCTTTTCTGGACGAAGATGCCCTGGAAGGCTATCCCACTTTGGCCCTCCTACTGCACCTAATAGTACAGCATCACTGTCTTTACATAGTTCAATTGTTTCATCTGGAAGTGGAGTACCATCTTGGTCAATTGACACGCCGCCAATTCTTCCATAGGAGAAGTAAAACTGGTGTCCAAACCTTTCGCCGACGGCCTGCAGAACTTCAATAGCCCCTCTGGCCACTTCTTTCCCAACTCCATCGCCAGGCAAGACTGCGATTCTTTTTTTCATTGTCTACTCCTCCATTTCTATTAAAATATCAGCCATGTACAGGCAGTTTTGAATTGTCATTTTCATACATATATAGAATACGGTTGACAGCATTTAAATAAGCTTTCGCTGACGCTTCCAGCACATCTTGAGCCAGGCCTCTGCCGCTTGTTTCTGTCCCTGCATACCGAAGCTTTACGAATACCTGCGCTAAAGCATCCCGGCCGGCCCCAACCGACTGGATTCTATAATCGAGGAGATTAGCTTTATCTTTACCCATACACTTTTCCAGTGTATTGTACAGAGCTTCAATACTTCCAGCTCCAGTAGCAGCTTCCTGAATAAGTTCATTATTCCGGCCTGACAGAGTGACAGTTGCAGTTGGAACTTGATTCGTGCCGTACTGTACTTGGATGGAAAGAAACTCATAAAAGCTAGGATCTTTTGATAGCTTTTCTTCCAGGACAATTGCAGTAATATCTTCATCAGTCATCTCTTTTTTCCGATCTGCAAGATCTTTAAAGACAGCAAACAGTCTTGAAATATCCTCTTCTGGTACATGTAATCCAATTTCACTCAAGCGATTTCTAAAAGCGTGACGGCCAGAGTGTTTTCCTAGTACCATGCTGTTGGTCTGATAGCCAACCAGTTGAGGTGAAATGATTTCGTAGGTTGTTTTTTCTTTTAATACACCATCCTGATGGATCCCTGATTCATGGGCAAAAGCATTTCTGCCGACAATCGCTTTATTAGCTGGTACTGGCATACCTGTAAGCTTGCTGATCAGACTGCTTGACCGGCTGATTTCATCCAATTTCATTCTGGTGTCAGCTTGGTAATAGTCCTTTCTGATTTGAAGAGCTACTGCAAATTCCTCAAGTGCTGCGTTTCCAGCTCTCTCCCCAATTCCATTGATCGTCCCCTCAACTTGGGTAGCCCCATTTTGTACAGCTGCAAGTGAGTTTGCGATCGCCATACCTAAGTCATTATGGCAATGAGTCGATAATGAAACCTTATCAATAGAAGGAACATTTTGTTTTAAATATTGAAATATCTGTCCATACTCCTCAGGAGTTATATAACCGACCGTATCCGGAATATTAATAACCCTTGCTCCTGCCTGAATGACTTCCTCAATAATTTCAGCAAGGAAAGGCAATTCTGTCCGACATGCATCTTCTGCAGACCATTGGACGATTGGAAACTTGGAGCTGGCATATTTTACCGTTTGTACAGCAGTTTCTATTACCTCTTGCGGTGTTTGTCGCAGCTTATATTTCATATGAATAGGTGAGGTCGCAATAAATAAGTGGAGGCGTGGATCCGCCCCATTTTTCAATGCTTCCCACGCTGTGTCTATATCTGAGTAAACAGAACGTGCTAAACCTGTAACTGAACAGCCCTTGATAGCTTCAGCTACCTTCTGGACTGAAAGGAAATCTCCTTTAGATGCAGCCGGGAAACCAGCTTCAATTATATCGACATTTAATTTTTCGAGCTGTCTGGCAATTTCGAGTTTTTCAGATAAATTTAAATTGACTCCTGCTGATTGTTCTCCGTCTCTAAGTGTCGTATCAAATATCTTAACTCTTTGCACCAGCAACCACTTCCTTCTGTTTGTCTTTATTAACAAAAGGCATCATCTTACGAAGTTCTTTTCCTACTACTTCGATTTGATGCAGGCTCTCCCTTTCGTTGATTGCATTGAAAACAGGGCGATTCGCCTGGTTTTCTAAGATCCAGCCTTTTGCAAATTTGCCTTCCTGAATATCTTTAAGGATAGCCTTCATTTCCTGTTTCACTGAATCATTTACAACACGCGGGCCGCTGACGAAGTCACCCCATTGAGCTGTATCTGAAATGGAATATCTCATTCCTTCCATTCCACCTTCATACATTAGGTCAACGATTAACTTCAGCTCATGCAAACATTCAAAGTATGCAAGTTCTGGCTGATATCCCGCTTCAACTAGTGTCTCAAACCCAGCCTTTACAAGAGAAGTAAGACCACCGCATAAAACAGCTTGTTCTCCAAATAAATCTGTTTCAGCTTCTTCTTTGAACGTAGTTTCTAGCCCTCCAGCTCTTAGTGAACCAATCGCCTTTGCATAGGCAAGCGCTAGTTCTCTCGCTTCTCCGCTCACATCCTGATAGACAGCGAACAATGCTGGAACACCGGCGCCTTCCTGATATGTTCTTCTTACAAGGTGTCCTGGACCCTTAGGTGCTACTAATAGGACATCTGATGTTTTAGGCGGTACGATTTGGTGAAAATGAATGTTGAAACCATGAGCAAACATTAATGCCTGATTTGTTACGTTTGGTTCAATTTCTTCTTTATAAACCTTTGTTTGCTGCTCATCTGGTAAAAGGATCATGATAACATCAGCTTTTGCTGAAGCTTCTGATACAGAATAAACATCGAATCCATCTTCTACAGCTTTGTTCCATGAATTTCCCTTTCTTAATCCGATTACTACATTTACGCCGCTTTCTTTCATATTAAGTGCATGTGCATGCCCTTGAGATCCATATCCGATTACAGCTACTGTTTTACCTGCTAAATAATTGTCGTTTGCGTCCCCGTTATAATACATTTTTGCCATGTTTTTTCTCTCCCTTAATTTTAGTAGTTTTATATTTAAACAATAGAATATGTTTTAGAAGAATTGGTACGTTGGGTTCCACGCGGAAATGCCGTAGTACCTGTTCGTGCCAGTTCTTTAATTCCATATGGTTTAACCAGTTCGATAAATGCTTCTACTTTTTCAGTTTCGCCTGTGATTTGAATAATCATGCTGTCTTTGCCGATATCGATAACCGAGGCTCTGAACGGTTCAATCAGTGAGTTGATTTCATTTCGAGCCTGCGGTGGAGCCATTACCTTAATCAAGGCTAGCTCCCGGGCTACAACAGACTGCTCACTTATGTCAGCTACTTTCAACACATCAATCTGCTTGTTGAGCTGCTTGGTGATCTGCTCAATAATTCTGTCATTATCGACCAGAACTACACAGGTAATTCTGGAAACCCCTTCCAGCTCGGTAGGGCCTACCGATATGCTCTCAATATTGTAATTTCGCTTTGAGAACAAATTGGTGATCCTGTTCAGTACTCCTGGCCGATTACGTACGCTGAGTGTAATTATTCTTTTCATTTCTTCACTCCTACCATCTCATGAATCCCTTTTCCTGGAGCTATCATTGGATAGACATTTTCATTAGGCTCAATTCTAAAATCCAGCAAGACCGGCTCATTGTTGTTTAATACTTCATCAAGTATTTTCTCGGCTTCCTCATTATTGTTGATGACATACCCTTTAATATCGTATGCATCAGCCAATTTTACAAAAGAAGGCTGAACTGGAATTTTGCTATGGGAATAGCGGGAATCATAGAAGATCTCCTGCCATTGCCGTACCATCCCTAGTGCCATGTTATTGAAAACTGCGATTTTAATTGGCAGGTTAAGTTCTTTGATGACGGCTAGCTCCTGGGTGGACATTTGAAACCCTCCGTCCCCAACAACAGCTATAACACATGCCGAAGGGTCCGCTAGCTGAGCTCCAATGCTTGCTGGAAGGCCAAATCCCATCGTTCCTAAGCCTCCTGATGTAACCCATCTGTCCGCATTACTGAACTTGTAATACTGTGCTGCCCACATTTGATGCTGGCCAACATCTGTTACCACGATTGCCTCGCCATTTGTCTTTTTATATAAAAGCTCCATTACTTTTTGCGGCTTCAGGCTAGGTGCTTCTTCATCATAGAAATATGGGTATTCCTTTTTCCATCCGTCGAGTCTTTCCATCCATTCTGAATGCTCTGGCTGTTTTCCATTCTGTTTTACCAGCTGGCTCAAAGCCTCACCAGCGTCGGCCACAACTGGAATCTGCGTCGGAATGTTCTTCCCTATTTCGGCCGGGTCAATATCCACATGGGCGATCATAGCGTTTGGTGCGAAATGCTGCAGATTTCCAGTGAGCCGGTCATCAAATCGGGCTCCAATATTAACAAGAAGATCACATTCGTAAAGGGCCATATTGGCTGTATAACACCCATGCATTCCTGCCAATCCTAGAAAGAGCGGGTGTTCCGCAGGGAAACCTCCTAGTCCAAGGAGCGTATGCACGACTGGAAGCTGCTGCTGCTCAGCATATTCCTTTAGCAGCCCTGAAGCCTTTGCATGCAGGATTCCTGCCCCTGCGAGCAGCACTGGTTTCTTTGCTCTGCTTATCGCTTCTGTCAGCTTCCTGATTTGGAGATAGTTAGGCTCGACTGTTGGCTGGTAACCGGGTAAATCCATCTCCTGTTCTGCTGGTGTGTCAGTTATCGTCGCTGCAATATCTTTAGGAATATCAATGACGACTGGTCCGGGCCTTCCACTTGAGGCGATATAAAACGCTTCTTTAACAATCCTCGGGATATCTTCTATGTTTCTGACCTGATAGTTGTACTTTGTAATGGGTGTTGTAATCCCTAATATGTCTGCTTCCTGAAAAGCATCTGTTCCAATAACACCTGTTGCTACCTGTCCAGTAAAAACAACTAAAGGTAAAGAATCCATCATTGCATCAGTCAGCCCTGTAACTACGTTTGTCGCACCAGGTCCAGATGTAGCAATGACAACCCCTGGTTTTCCACTAATACGCGCATAGCCTTCCGCTGCATGAATGCCCCCTTGTTCATGCCGGGGAAGAACATGAAGTATTTTCGAATCATAAATCTTATCGTAGATAGGTAAAACCGCACCGCCGGGATACCCGAAAATAACTTCGACGTTTTCCTTCTCCAAAGCCTCCAACATTAATTCCGCTCCGCTAATCGACTTTGCTTTGGCCTTCGCCTCTGTAAAAGCAGCTTCCTGCAACATTTAGTTCCCTCCTGGTAAATAAAATTTCAAAACAAAAAGCCTTTCCATTCCACATGCCTACTGAATCGTAAGACAAGGGATGAAAAGGCTTCTTTTGCCTGTTCCACGGTACCACCCTTTTTCACGCTATTAGCGTGCACTTATGGACAGCTATGCTGTCCGTTTTGATAACGGGTGCATCCACCCGACCGGTTCTACTAATCGCTTTTCAAACCAGTACTCAGAGGTGAGTTCATTTCAAAGCGGGTATCACCGGTTCGCAGCACCACCGGCTCTCTGAAGATCCCTTTTCCCGAAATTACTTGTCCTCATCGTTGCTTTTAACATTATCGATTTTTCAGTCTAGCTGACGTTCGAGGCTGCCTGTGAATAAACCTGAACTCCTTCAGATACAACACGTTCTCTGAATTGTTCCAAAATTCTTTTCGTATGTGCCCCTGGCTCGCCTTCACCAATGGTTCTTCCATCCACTTTGACAACTGCAATAACTTCAGCAGCTGTTCCGGTTAAGAAAACTTCGTCGGCCGTGTAAACATCATGCCTTGTAAAAGGTTCTTCCTTTACCTGATATCCCAGATCTTTTGCAATTTCAATCACAGCATTCCTTGTGATTCCTTCAAGGGCCCCAACATAGCCTGGAGGGGTATAAAAACAATCACCCTTAATGATAAACACATTGTCAGCTGAGCCTTCTGCTACATAGCCCTGATCATTTAGCATAAGGGCTTCGCTTACATTAGCAAGATGCGCTTCAATTCTAACCAGTACATTATTGAGGTAATTTAAACTTTTTACTTTTGGGCTTAGAACATCCGGACGATTTCTCCGTGTTGCAACTGTCACGATTTCCAGCCCAGTTTCATATAGTTCCTTAGGGAATATGGCTAGTGGTTCAACGATGATCACCACATTCGCTATTTTGCATTTTTTCGGGTCCAGACCGAGGTCTCCAACTCCGCGAGACACCACGATACGAATATAAGCATCTTCAATCATGTTCTTTTGAACGGTTTCAACGACAATAGCTGTAAATTCATCCTTGGAATATGGAATGCTGAGCATAATTGATTTGGCTGAATTATAGAGCCGATCCATATGCTCTTCCATCCGAAAGATATTTCCGCTGTACACCCGGATCCCTTCGAATACCCCATCTCCGTATAAAAATCCATGATCATAAACAGAGATTTTCGCGTTTTCCTTTGTTACATACTCCCCGTTTAAATAAATCCATTGATCGGGCACAAGAAACACTCCTTTTTAATCTTTAAACGCTTTAAACCAATAAAATAACGGGTTAAAAAATTTTAATTTTTCACAAGAAGGTTTATGCCCTCGCTCCCTTACATCTATCGTCTATTAGGGTTTCACCTAAAGAAATTTTTATATTTGAGGACTATCTTACGCTCATTTTACCCCTTCGTCAACCGGTTTTTGTGAATTATTTGATAATTCCAATTAGTCGGATTGGTTGTATCCGCTTACAATGTTGATCTATTCACATTCATGAATAAAAAAATTTTTTTGAATTATTAATTTAAGTTTTTTTCTGATGTTAATCAGCATTGCCTATATCTGCAGATCAAGTTTAGTCTAGCTAAAAAACCATTAGAAGAAGGGAACAAAAAGCACCTTTCGTATGTGGATATAAGCATCTTAGCAGGCTCAAGCTTTTCAAACATTCTCTTTGCAATTAGCTCTGTTAAAATTGGCTGTTAATCTCCGCTACAGTTGCTCTCTTTCCGCTGGCAAGTCCGGGAGCCTCCTCGTCGCAAAGCGCCTTCGGTGTCTTTCGGGACCCGACCTCCCTCAGGACATTTTTTTAACATCTTCGAGTAAGACCCGCACGAAGGAAATGCCCAAGCATTTCGATGAGTCTAGCACCTTCCGCTACACTCAACACAGTAGCAAATTCTTTAACTTGGCCTTCCGATAAAAGGTGGGGAGTAAAGTGGGAGGGGAATAATACTAAGAGAGGACTTTTCTTTGAGCTTTTGAAAGCAAAAAAACTCGCCAGCAAGTGGCGAGTAATATGTAGTGTAATGGCGTCCCAGGAGAGATTCGAACTCCCGACCGACGCCTTAGAAGGGCGTTGCTCTATCCAGCTGAGCTACTGGGACACTTTAAAAAGTATGAAGTTTTCAAACACTCTATGAAGACCTTCTTAGCTAAATAATAATTATTTAACTTATGATCGGCACCTTCATCATTGTGTTTATCATTTTCAACGACAAGTATTATTATACTAAGTTAATAACTGAATGTCAACAATATATATAATATTTTTAAATGCGAGGAGAATAACTCTGTTAAAGTCTCTCTCCTCACATAATTATACGAGATTTGCTCTAATATTAAAAGGGAAATATTTGCCTAAGTTCGGGCAGCTCTCCATTATCGAAGTCGAAAACATCTAGAATGGCACTATCCTTCTCCAAGGTTAAAATTACATACGTTTTTTCCCTCCTGCTTCTTGGAAGGAGAATACTGCCAGGGTTAATGAATAGCTTGCCATTAATTTGTTCAGCTCCGAGAATATGCGAGTGCCCGAAACAAACTATATCAGCTTCCACTTCAGCTGCACGATAGGAAAGACTGTTTAGAGATGTTTTCACTGAATAAAGGTGGCCGTGAGTAATCAGAATTCGTCTCCCGCCGGCTTCTTGCACCAAATCTTCAGGAAAGGAACCCTTATAGTCACAATTTCCTTTCACAGCAACAAAGCCAACTATTGCTTCGTCTGTAGGCTGGAGTTCTGAATCTCCACAATGTATGAATAAGTCGGTGCTGGTTCCATGGCGTTCTTTTAATTCCTGAAGAACGGCAGCAGATCCATGGCTGTCGCTAACGATCAAAACCTTTGTCATGAGTTCCTACCATCTGTATCGAATATATGAAGTTCTTTTTCCAATTCCTTAAGTGCCATGGCACGATGGCTAATTGCGTTTTTTTCCTCAGCACCAAGCTCAGCCATCGCTCTTCCCTCTTTGATCACATAAAATATCGGATCATAGCCGAATCCATGTGTTCCTCTGCGCTCAGAAAGGATTCGACCTTCACATTTCCCGCTGAAAGTAACAGGCTTCTCATATGGAGCGGCAACTGCCAAGACACACCGGAACCGAGCTGTCCTTTCAGACTCATCAATCCCTTCCATCTCATCTAGGACTTTATCTATATTTGCATCATCGTTCTTGCTTGGACCTGCGTACCTCGCCGAATATACCCCTGGCCTGCCGCCAAGTGCATCAATTTCCAACCCGGAATCATCTGCAATAACTAAGACTCCAAGAGCCTTGGAAACTGATTCTGCCTTAATAATGGCATTTTCTTCAAACGTGCTTCCAGTCTCCTCTACATCTTCTAGCTGCGGATAATCCTGCAGTGTTTTAACAGTGTACCCTTTTGAATGTAACAGCTGTTCAAATTCCCTGGCTTTTCCTAGGTTCGTTGTTGCTATAATAACTTCTTTCATTCTAACTGCTCCTATTCGTTTTCGCTTTTAAAATGGCTTCTACTAACCCTTCGCCCAGTGCCTGCTTTTGGATATCAAATAATTCAAGTAAACCTTCCTGTGCAGCCTTTATCAATTCCTGAAGCTGCTGGTAGGAGAAAGTGGCCTCTTCGCCAGTCCCCTGCAGTTCAACAAATTCCCCATTACCAGTCATAACAATATTCATATCAACATGGGCACTAGAATCCTCTACATAATTTAAATCAACTACAACTTCACTGTTATCGAGGATTCCAACACTAGTTGCGGCTAAAAAGTCTGTAATCGGGATTTTCTTGATTTTTTTTGCAGAATGAAGCTTATCTAATGCTAAAGCCATCGCTACAAATGCCCCTGTAATGGAAGCTGTTCTAGTTCCTCCGTCAGCCTGTATAACATCACAGTCTATCCAGATGGTTCTTTCGCCTATAGCATCCAAATCCACGACAGCTCTTAATGCACGCCCAATCAACCGTTGTATTTCCATGGTACGCCCTGTCACTTTGCCTTTTGAAGATTCCCGGATATTTCTTTGTTCAGTTGCTCTGGGGAGCATACTATATTCTGCTGTAATCCAACCTTTTCCAGAGTTTCTCATAAACGGGGGAACCCGGTCTTCAATGCTGGCTGAACAAATAACTTTAGTATCACCAACAGAAATTAACACTGACCCTTCAGGATGTTTTAAATAATCGCTTTCGATATGTACTCGTCTTAACTGCAGACTTTCTCTGCCATCAACTCGCAATTGATTAGCCTCCTTATAATGCCCAAAACGAAAAGTTCTTAGGGGAATGTCACACTTACAAACAAATCTTTTCTATGTAAACATACATATTGTATAACAATAAAGAAGAGACGGCAAAATGCCCGCCTCTCCTTTATTGTGTCGGAAAATTCATATGCGTTGTGGTTTCCATCTCATTCCACGAATCGTATAACACGCGTACAGGCTTTTGTTCAGCTTAATCTATTTATAGATTTTCTGTGTTCACTCTTTCCGGGCGTATTACCGGCTCTGTTATAGGCTGCCCCTGTTCGTTTACAATGTCAGCCTTGCCATTAACTAAGACGGTTACACTTTCTACCCCAGCCTGTTCTGTTAAGGATAAAACAAGAGAGTTTAAAGCATGCTGTGAGATAACCTTTTCCTCAAAGCTCCCATAAACAAATTCGTTAAAATTCAAGGTAACTTTACCATCTTCAAATTTGGGCTTTTCAAGCAATTTTACAGTTGGAAGGAAATCAGTATCTAAAGCAGATGTAAAGGCAGGTCCTTGAATCAGTTCATTGACTGCTGCTGTAATATTATCTTTTTCTTTATTGGAAACTCGGAGTGTCACAGGAACATAGTAGTAATTCTCTTCACTGCCGCCAAGATAATACACAGTCACCGGCCTAGTGTTCGTAATATCAACAACATCAGCGGTTGTCATGTTTATCCCATTTGCCCGGCTTAGCTCCTCACCAATTGGAGTGCCGCTTACCGGCATTTCAGACAATTCATGGCCATTCATTTGAACTTTTACCTTATTAATTGTATCAAACTGAGTTAGTGTCCATGTGATTGACTGAAGAATTTTCTCTTCGTCTTCGGCTTTATAATTTTGGAATTCTTTAGAAAAATCAACAGTAGCGGTCCCATTCTTTATATTCACTGAAATTTGTGTATCTGCAGGCAACACAGCCCTAAAGCCATTCGGGAGAATATCAGTAACTGGGCCGTTCTCTACAAGATATTCTAGCGCCTGTTTAGCTACACCTTCTGAATTTGGAAGACCCATTGTTTGAGAAACAACATAGCCATTCTTATCGATCAAATATAATTCGGTCATCCTGGTACTCTCTGATGCTTCCTCCCCACCCTCACCATCCTTTAGATCGGGAGTCTGTCCAGTAACTTCGGAATTCCCTTCATCAACATACGTAAAATCTTGAGGAGGATCAATTTCTTTCTTCTCATCTCCTCCAAATAGGCCGCAGCCGGATAAAAATACAGAGGCTGCCATTGTAGCAGCAGTAATAATCAGCACTTTTTTATTTTTAGACATATACATCCCTCCAAAGACAGTTTGTACTACATGTATACGAGCCTTTATTCAAATTAGACCGTCTTTGAAAAGTTTTTTACTAGAAAGCCGAGCAGACTACAGATTTCCCGCTTAGAATTTACGTAAGCATCCTACGTGGAAAGAAACGACCAAACTGGCCGACTAACTGCGCCACATCCTGCAGCGCAAGCAGTACTTGGTATTCTGTAATTCGCACATTCAAAAAGCCATGCCAAGGTTTATTTATTGAGTAAGTTTAATAAAATGGATTGGAGCGGAGGATGCGGCGGGAAGAATGGACGTTTAAGACCCTGGACTGAGCGTAGCGAGGGAAAAGGCTCGGCCCCGCCCGCGGAAAGCGTCCACTAAGAATCTAACCACACCGGTTATTCTATCTTCATTTTTAAATAAAAAAGACCGCAGCCAAACTCAAATTCTTCGAGTTGGCTGCGGTCTGAAACTCCTTGAAAGGAGCTTACCGGTCTAGCTTAATTTTTTTAACTTGTTCAATCGGCTGTTCAAGCCAGTGAGATGCTATTTTAGAGAATAAATCTTTAGAGCCTGTTGTATAAAATTCGTGGGCAGGTTCGTGTTCCATCTCATTCAACATTTCGCTATGATACAGAATGGTACTAACCTCTCTGGCTGTCTCTTCACCTGAACTGATTATATTGACTGCTTGGCCCATAAAAGACCTTATTAGAGGCTCTAGAAGAGGATAGTGAGTGCACCCAAGAATCAGCGTGTCAATTTCTTTTTGTTTTATAGGTTCCAATGTTTCTGCTACAATTTTTTCAGCAAGTTTTCCGCTGTACTCATTGCTTTCAACCAGCGGAACAAATTTCGGGCAAGCCAGACCCAAAACACTCGTGCCTCGGCTAATCGACTTTAGCGCTTTTTCGTAGGCTTTGCTTTTGATTGTTCCTTCCGTACCAATAACGCCGATCTGATAATTGCCTGTAACTTTGATAGCCGAACGGGCTCCCGGATAGATCACACCAAGCACAGGTATTGGGAGTGCCTCTCTTATCTCATCTAACACAACGGCTGTTGCTGTATTGCATGCAATAACCAGCATTTTTATCTCTTTTTCGAGCAAAAAACGGGTCATCTGCCAAGTGTACCTTTTTACTTCGTCTGCTGGTCTGGGACCATATGGACATCTCGCCGTATCTCCAAGATAGATTATTTGTTCATATGGCAGCTGCCTTATCACTTCTTTGGCAACGGTAAGCCCGCCTACGCCTGAATCAATAATGCCTATTGGTTGTATCAACTTTCTCGCCTCAATCTTCTCGCATTTCTTGATGTAATTTCGCTAAACTATTTTGTAAGAGCAGAACTTCGTTAGCAGAAAAATTCTTCAAAACTTCCTGTAAATAAACTTGCCTTTTTTTAATCACTTCTTCAATAACCCGTTCTCCCTCTTGTAGAAGGTGGATACGGACGACTCTTCTATCATTCGGATCTTTGACTCGAACTACGAGCTGGTTCTTTTCCATTCTATCGACAAGATCTGTCGTGGTACTGCACGCCAAATACATTTTATTGGAAAGTTCACCAATCGTCATGTCACCATCTTCAAAAAGCCATTGAAGAGCGAGAAACTGGGGAGGCGTAATTGTATAGTTACTTAATATAACCCGGCCCTTTTGCTTAATGATTCCTGATATGTACCGTAAATCTTTCTCAATATCTGCAAAGAGTTCTAGTTCTTCTGCACATTTGTCCTTCTCTTGATTCTTCATTTATGGATCAACTCCTGTCCCTGACAAGGGTAATCTATCAATTTGTCCCAAAACTTTCGACCTAGTGTTCTTATTTTCTACTTTTTTCGAACAAATTTCAAGAAGGAAATACACCCATCAATGACAGGTGATCCATTATAGCTTCTAAAATGTGTTAACCGGCCTTCCTTTTCAGGTTGGCCGGTCTAGATTAAAGTTCTAGCTCTCCCATTCGAAGGAGCTCTACAACTGCTTGTGAACGCCCCTTAACGCCAAGTTTTTGCATAGCGTTTGAAATATGATTCCGAACCGTCTTTTCGCTTATAAATAATTCACCTGCGATATCCTTTGTTGTTTTATCTTGTACTAACAGTTCGAACACTTCTCTTTCTCGTTTGGTGAGTAACGGCTTGTGAGTATATTCATTCTCCTTCAAGTATTGTAACCCTCCTTGCCTTCGCCAGCTGTGAACTGCGGGGTGGGTATAAATTTAGTCATTACATCCTATGTAAAAGCAGGATACGAAGTGACAAACATTTAGGAGAAGGTTATTTTATTTTAATTCTTGAGATCTTTTATGCTCTTGCTTTGACTTTGTTAGCCATTGTATTTTTCATCTCGTCCGTCCAGGGAAACCCTTTACCTGTCCTTTTTGACATTTGAACAACCGTTCCTCTGCCTGTAAAATATATTTTTCCATCATTCCCCTTCCCCATATAGTGGATATCAACTGAGGAGTTACCAATTGTATTTGCTTTAACATATATTTTTAAGTTTGCTCCAAAGAACACTTGTTTTAAAAAATCACATTGAAGGTCAGCAACAACAGGAATTGTTTCATTTTCAGGCTGAAGCCAAGTTTGCATGAATCCTAGACTCTTAAAATACTCGATCCTTGCCTCTTCAAAGTAAACAAATGGCACTGTATTATTTAAATGCCCAAACATATCCGTTTCCGAAAAACGTACACTAACAGGATGATAGAAAGTAAATTCTTCTTCCCAGCCCACTATTTCATCTATGTAGTTCAGCTTGCTCATTACAAATTCCTCCTACTGCTTAAAAGTGAATCACTATTCATTTTTTCATTATAGTAATATTAAATTGATTTAGCAAGATGAAGCACTTTTATTCTTCGTTTAACAGAGATTGAATCTGCCCGTATAATTAGTGTTTAAAGGATACCAATTACACTAAACTTTTCAAGTAATAGAAAAAACCTCTTTTCCTATTCTGGAAAAGAGGTTTTAATAAGTCAATTGCATTAAACACAATTCAGGAAGGCTGTTATGCCTGATCGCTTCCGAAGAAACTGCGGAACGCTTGAATTGTTGTATCACGGTTTAATGCTGCAATAGATGTCGTTAATGGAATGCCTTTCGGGCAAGACTGAACGCAGTTTTGTGAGTTACCACAATTTGAAAGTCCGCCATCTCCCATAATCGTCTCTAAACGCTCAGATTTATTCATATCACCAGTTGGGTGAGAATTAAACAACCGCACCTGAGAAAGAGCCTGTGGTCCAATAAAATCAGATTTGCTATTGACATTCGGACAAGCTTCTAAGCACACTCCGCATGTCATACATTTTGATAGCTCATACGCCCACTGCCTTTTCTTTTCAGGCATTCTTGGTCCTGGACCAAGGTCGTAGGTTCCGTCAATCGGGATCCAAGCTTTTACGCGTTTCAGAGAATCAAACATTCTGCTGCGGTCAACCTGCAGGTCACGCACCACAGGGAATGTTTTCATAGGCTCAAGGCGAATCGGCTGTTCAAGCTTATCCACTAATGCAGTACAAGACTGACGTGGACGACCGTTAATAATCATTGAACAAGCCCCGCATACTTCTTCAAGACAGTTCATATCCCAGGCAATTGGGCTTGTCTTTTCACCTTTTGTATTTACCGGATTACGGCGAATCTCCATCAGAGCGGAGATAACGTTCATATTTGGGCGATATTCCAGTTCAAACTCTTCCTCGTAAGGGGCTGACTCAGTGCTATCCTGACGGCTAATTATAAATCGAACTGTTCTTTTTTCAGACATACCTTGTTATTCCCCTTTCTTTTTAGAATAGTCACGTTTACGTGGGGCAATTAAACTTGTATCAACTTCATCGTAATGGAATTGAGGCGCTGAAGATTCTCCCGTAAACTTAGCCATAGTTGTCTTCAAGAATTCTTCATCATTACGATCAGGGAATTCTGGCTTGTAATGCGCCCCACGGCTTTCATTACGATTATAAGCACCAATTGTTATTACCCTTGCCAGCTGAAGCATATTTTGAAGCTGCCTTGTGAATACAGCACCCTGGTTGCTCCATTTAGCAGTATCATTTATATTTATGCGCTTGTATCTATCAAGAAGCTCAACAATCTTTTCATCCGTCTTTAACAGTTTTGCATTATGGCGGACAACAGTCACATTATCAGTCATCCACTCACCTAACTCTTTATGAAGAACGTAGGCATTTTCGTCGCCATCTAATGACATAATATTGTTCCATTTCTCTTCTTCAAGTTTAACATGACGGTCAAACACAGAAGATGAAACAGATTCTGTGGTCTTTTCAAGTCCACTAATGTAGCGGATTGCATTCGGTCCGGCAACCATTCCACCATAAATAGCGGATAAAAGAGAGTTAGCTCCCAGGCGGTTACCTCCATGCTGTGAATAATCACATTCTCCAGCAGCAAACAGTCCAGGAATGTTAGTCATCTGATCATAGTCAACCCATAGTCCGCCCATTGAATAATGAACAGCAGGGAAAATCTTCATTGGAACTTTTCTCGGGTCATCCCCCATGAACTTTTCATAAATTTCAATGATTCCGCCAAGCTTAACATCGAGTTCCTTTGGATCTTTATGAGACAAGTCGAGGAAAACCATATTTTCGCCGTTAACTCCAAGCTTTTGCTCAACACAAACATCAAATATTTCACGCGTAGCGATATCACGCGGTACAAGGTTTCCATAAGCAGGATACTTCTCTTCAAGGAAGTACCAAGGCTTGCCATCCTTATATGTCCAAACACGGCCGCCTTCTCCGCGAGCCGACTCACTCATCAGGCGCAGCTTATCGTCTCCTGGAATGGCAGTTGGGTGAATCTGAATAAACTCGCCATTCGCATAATAGGCACCCTGCTGGTATGCAATAGACGCGGCTGATCCCGTATTAATAACAGAGTTAGTTGATTTCCCAAAAATAATTCCTGGTCCACCTGTTGCCAAAATAACCGCATCGGCAGGGAAGGATACTATTTCCATTGATGTTAAGTTTTGCCCAACAATTCCCCGACAAACTCCCTCATCATCTACAATTGTCCCTAGAAATTCCCAGCCCTCAAATTTAGTTACGAGGCCTGAAACTTCATAGCGTCTAACTTGTTCGTCCAGCGCATATAAAAGCTGCTGGCCAGTCGTTGCACCTGCAAATGCTGTACGGTGATGCTGAGTTCCGCCAAACCTGCGGAAATCTAAAAGGCCTTCAGGAGTACGGTTAAACATAACTCCCATTCGGTCTAATAAATGAATAATTCCTGGCGCAGCTTCTGTCATTGCCTTGACTGGAGGCTGGTTAGCAAGGAAGTCTCCGCCATAAACAGTGTCATCGAAGTGCTCCCATGGAGAGTCTCCCTCTCCCTTTGTATTTACAGCTCCATTAATACCACCCTGGGCACAAACAGAGTGAGATCGTTTTACAGGTACAAGTGAAAATAGTTCTACCGGAGTTCCTGCTTCGGCAGCTTTTATTGTTGCCATTAAGCCAGCCAGTCCACCGCCGACTACGATGATTTTTCCTTTACTCAATGTGACTCACTCCCTTAATACTTAATCTTTCTTTCTATAAAGCTAGAATTATAAAATTAAACAAATGCAAAAATGGTATTGAGGCCTACAAATGAAAGCAGCAAAAAGATACCAATTGTCACGTAGGTCGCAATAAGCTGTGATCTTGGTGTAACAGTAAGCCCCCAGCTAACAGCAAATGACCAAAGCCCGTTTGCAAAGTGGAAAATTGTCGAAACAACCCCTGCCACATAGAAAGCAAGCATAAATGGCGAGGACAGAATATCTGCCATCATATTAAAGTTTACTTCAGCACCAAATGCAGCCGCCACCCGCGTTTCCCACACATGCCACGCAATGAAGATAAGGGTAATTACCCCAGATACACGCTGCAGCATAAACATCCAGTTCCGGAAATAACTGTATTTTCCAATATTGTTTTTAGCTGTAAAAGCGATATAAAGCCCGTAAATAGCATGAAATAATAATGGCAAGTAAATAATAAACACTTCCAGCCCTATACGGAATGGAAGACTTTCCATAAAGTGAGCCGCTTTATTAAATGCATCGGGCCCCCTTGTTGCGAAATTGTTGACGACTAAATGCTGCAGTAGAAAAATCCCGACTGGAATTACACCAACTAATGAATGCAGTCTGCGCCAGTAAAACTCTTGATTTGCTGCCACCTTGATACCCCCCTGATTTTAAAAATGATGGTTCAGTCTGCCTTTGCAAGTCATAAATTTGATACCTGTTTAGGCGAATCTGCCATCTCCTGAAAATTTTTTTGTATTTCTTACAATTATGTGACATGTCCATTTTACTCTCATCATCTAGGAGCGTCAAGAAAACGTATACATAAAAATGACTTATATAAATAAAATTTTTAATGAAAATACATTATGAACGCACCCGATTTCCCTAATAAAAAACGGCTGAGAAAGAATATATTGACATAGCAATTCGAAAAGATTTTTGAATAATTTTATAAGTTTGTTCAATTTCAAATTTAATCTCTCAGAATAAGGGTAATAAATATAAAGGTAATTTTCATGTAACCATTGTGATGGCTGTTAAAAACTGATTACACAATCTGTTATCTGACAAATGGATTTTATATCCTGCTCTCCATAATTCACCAACATAATCATTATGTTTTAAGGCAACTATGGGGTAACAAGGTAAAATTTCGCCTCGAGCCCCCTGCAAATTAACCATTAATTTGTATATAATAGACTCATAGAAAGAGGGGAAGCACTTTGAGCAAACTAACAACTTCTGATAAAACGCCTACTAACGAACCTGCTGAAATCGCTGCTTTTGGTTATGAGTTGATCAGGGAGGTGCTGCTGCCAGACCTGCTTGGCAAAGACACAAAAGAAATCCTGTACTGGGCTGGAAAGCGTCTTGCCAGGAAATATCCATTGACCAGCATTGACGATCTAAGTCGTTTCTTCGTTGACGCCAATTGGGGAACATTATCCTTGAAAGAAGAAACTCGAAAAGAAATCGTGTTTGAGTTAACGAGCAGTTTAATAACAGAGCGGTTAAAAAATAACAAAGAAACCAGCTTCACATTAGAAGCAGGCTTCCTCGCTGAACAGCTCGTTCTACAGAAGCAGCTGGCAGCCGAAGCTTTCGAGCAGCCAGCCAAAAAATCCGGCAAGGTATTAATTACTGTTAAATGGGATAAATAATGTTCGGGCTAAGCCTTTGCAGATTAGTCTAATGATTTTTTAAAATTAAACTTAAAGCATTCAAAGGGATTCCCCTTTGAATGCTTTTGTATCATATTATGCAGTTACTGGTGTACCAGCCAAATCAAAGGCAGTATGGATAGCCTCAACCGCTTCAACCATACGGCTGTCTTCAATTACAGTCGATACCTTTATTTCGGATGTACTGACCATTTTAACTTCTACCTTATTATCAGCTAGAACTTTAAACATAGATGCAGCAACACCGGGGTTTGATATCATTCCAGATCCAACAATGCTCACCTTGGCAAGACCTGATTCTGATTCAATGCGATCGTATTGTAAATCCTGCTTATGAGCCTCCAACACGTTGAGTGTCTCTTTGAGATCTTCACTTTTAATGGAGAAAGAGATGTTGGCTTTTTCCGCCTGGGTTGTACTTTGAATAATAATATCTACATTTATACTATTTTGAGCCAGTGTTGTAAAAATAGTTGACAGGCTAGTTAATGACCCTGGAAGTCCAACGACGGTAACCCGTGTAATTTGATCTTCAAATGCCACCCCGCGTACAATTAAGTTTTCTTCCATGCTAATTTCCTCCTCGATGATCGTACCCCTTTCTCTTTCCGTACTAGAACGAACTTCAAGAGGCATCTGATAGTTTTTGGCAAATTCAACTGCTCTCGGATGCAGGACCCCCGCGCCAAGATTGGCAAGCTCAAGCATTTCATCATAGGAAACATTTAAAAGTTTCCTAGCTTTTTTTACATAGCGTGGATCCGTTGTAAAAACTCCTGTTACATCCGTATAAATGTCACATTTGTCAGCTTGTAAGGCAGCTGCCAGGGCAACAGCAGTGGTGTCTGAGCCGCCTCTTCCTAACGTCGTGATCTCACCAGACTCAGAAGTGCCCTGGAAGCCAGCGACTACAACGATTTTTCCATCAGCTAAATTCTTCTTTATTTTTTCTGTGGATATATTCTTGATTCTTGCATTACTGTGGATCGGCTCGGTCTGTATGCCTGCCTGCCAGCCTGTAAAAGAAACTGCATCATA
Source organism: Mesobacillus harenae (assembly GCF_013343715.1). Lineage (GTDB taxonomy): Bacteria > Bacillota > Bacilli > Bacillales > Cytobacillaceae > Mesobacillus_A > Mesobacillus_A harenae. Next base: position 149,442 of record NZ_JABUNR010000003.1, on the reverse strand, counting down.
GCCTTTTTGCTGCAGAGCCATTGTTAGCAGGGCAATCGTAACCTGTTCTCCTGTCGTAAGCAGCATATCCATTTCCCGTTTTGATGGATTAGAAGTAATATCAGCAGCGAGACTGACAAGCTGATCTGTTGTTTTTCCCATTGCCGATACTACAATGACAATGTCATTTCCCTGGTTTTTCTCTTCAATGGCCCGCTCTGCAACATTTACTATCTTTTCAGCTCCCCCTACAGAGGTACCCCCAAACTTTTGTACAATTAAACCCATCATTTCCCCTCTTTCCGGTCACACTATGATCTTTATTGCCTACATTGATATGTAAGTGTTCAGGTAGTCTTGAAAACACAAAAAAGCAATGAGAGATTCTCTCATTGCTGTGTTACGTATATATCAATGTACGCATGCACAGTGAGATAGCTCTCCAAGACGGCATTGTCTTGACAATCCTACATTTATTCAACGCAGGACCAGCAAAGAAATCATGAGATAACTCTTTGCTTCGGCGGATCTTCCCTTTCAAAACCCTTCATGGAAGCTCATTCTTCTCCAGGTTTTTACTTATGAATCCCGCACCTCTATCTTCACTTTAACGCTCTAAAGTGATAGTATGAAATTTTCTATATTATATCATAGCTCTTAGCTTACTGGCAAACTATTCATTTAGTTTTTCCGCCAGCAGACTGGCTATATTCGCTGGCAATCCAGCTTCCTTTAGTTCTTCAATACTGGCTTCTCTAATTTTTTTTACTGAGCCGAAATGCTTTAATAGCATTTTTCTGCGTTTCTCCCCAATTCCATCAACTTCATCTAACTTTGATTGAAACGCATTTTTCCCGCGCAGCTGCCGATGGAAGGTAATGGCGAACCGGTGTACTTCATCTTGTATACGCTGCAGGAGGTAGAATTCCTGGCTATTCCGCGGTAAAGCGATAATAGATAGCGGTTCTCCATACAACAGCTGTGAGGTTCTGTGCTTTTCATCTTTTACCAGACCGGAAATAGGTATATCCAGTCCAAGCTCGTTTTCCAGCACATCCCTTACCGTTTCAACATGTCCTTTTCCCCCATCTATAATGATGAGATCGGGAACTGGAAGGTTTTCTTTCAGTACTCTCGAATATCTTCGTCTTACAACTTCACGCATAGATTCATAATCATCAGGGCCTATAACTGATTTGATCTTATATTTACGATATTCTCTTTTTTCTGGTTTCCCATCAATAAAGACAATCATGGCTGAAACTGGATCTGTGCCTTGAATATTTGAATTATCAAATGCCTCAATTCGATGGGGTGTATAAATTCCTAAATGGTTTCCCAAATTCTCAACTGCTTTTACTGTTCTCTCTTCATCACGCTCAATTAACGAGAACTTTTCTGTGAGTGCGATACTGGCATTTTTCGATGCAAGCTTAACTAAATCTTTCTTTTGGCCGCGCTGTGGCTTCAGCACTTTCGTCTCCAATAGCTCCTCAGCCATGAAAGCATCCACTGAATCGGGAACAAGTACTTCTTTGGGCTTAAAGTGGTTTGGCAGCGAATAAAACTGACCCAGGAATGTTAATATTTCCTCTTCAGGTTCTCCGTATATTGGAAAGGTTGATGCCTCACGTTCAATTAATTTTCCTTGCCTGACAAAAAACACCTGAACACACATCCAGCCTTTATCGACCGCAAAGCCAAATACATCCCGATCAGTAAAATCAGTTGTCGACATTTTTTGTTTTTCCATTGTTGCTTCTATATGAACAATTCTGTCCCGAAACTCCATTGCTCTTTCAAAATCCATTTCCTCGGACGCTTCTTGCATTTTGGCTGCGAGTTCTTTTTTTATCTCTTTATAGCCTCCATTTAAAAATCGGCTAATTTCCTCAGTTATCTTTCGGTATTCTGCCTGATCTACATCTTTAATGCAAGGAGCTAGACATTGTCCCATATGATAATATAAACAAACGCGATCTGGGAGTGTCTGACATTTTCTTAATGGATATATTCGGTCAAGCAGTTTTTTCGTCTCATTCGCTGCCTGAACATTGGGGTAAGGGCCGAAGTACTTACCGCTGTCCTTTTTAACCCTTCGTGTAATAATTAATCGAGGATGGCGTTCAGCTGTCAGCTTAATGAAGGGATAACTTTTGTCATCCTTTAGCATTACATTATATTTAGGGTCATATTTTTTTATTAAGTTCATTTCCAATATAAGTGCTTCCATATCAGAAGAAGTTACAATATATTCAAAATCAACTATTTCATTAACCAATCTGAGGGTCTTGCCATCATGGCTTCCGGTAAAATAGGAGCGAACCCTGTTTTTTAAAACTTTCGCTTTCCCTACATAAATGATTGTCCCCTGCCTGTCTTTCATTAAATAACAGCCAGGCTGTGCCGGAAGCAGCGTTAATTTATTTTTAATCGTGTCATTCAAAGAGTTCACCCCCTATAGGTACTGTCCTTAATAGGTAATCTATCCTCTATATAATATATGTACATATTTACGGATGCAATTGATGATGCACTTATATGGCGTTTCCAATAAAAGGATAATAAGAAAAGCGCAAGCGCCTTGAACAGCCCCGACAAACCTTAATGTGAAGCCGACTGTTTAGCTCCGACTGCGCTGGAGGGCCGGAAGGTGAAGTCGTTCTTTGACTTCATCAGCCGGACCGAAGCGACTCGAGGGGCTAGGCGCTGGAGCCCAGACAGTAGTCAATGTCCAAAATTATATACTTCCCTTACTTTGGAAGAAAAAATCCCCCGTCTCCAAGAATGGAGGCGGGGGATTTAGCTGGAAAACTATTTTTAGACGTGCTTTTCAATAACACCAGCAAGTGCTTCTTTAGGTTGGAAGCCAACTACTTTATCAACTACTTCTCCATCTTTCAGAACAAGCAAAGTAGGGATACTCATAACTCCAAATTTTCCGGCTGTTTCTTGGTTTTCATCGACATCTAATTTAACGATTTTAACCTTATCGCCCATTTCAGAATCTAATTCTTCTAGTACAGGAGCGATCATCTTACAAGGTCCGCACCATGGAGCCCAAAAGTCCACTAGAACTACGCCAGAACCTGTTTCACTTGAGAATGTTTGATCAGTTGCATTTGTAATAGCCATATTCATGCCTCCTAATATTAACTCGATACTACCGCCAGTATATCACCGTTTTTCCATTCAAGCTAATAATATGTTTCGTGGCTAATATACCCGAATTCCAAGAATTTATTCGTACCTTTTCGAGGATGTATAAATTATCTATTTACCATCACCGTACCAGACAGTAGTCAATGGTCTATATGTATATTTTTTTATCTAGTAAAAAAGGCAGAGTTTTATCTCTGCCTTTTTTGAAAATATCTTAAGAATGGACCTTAAGCTTTTTGAATTCTTCTGTAAGCATTGGAACAACCTCGAATAGGTCACCCACAATACCATAATCAGCCACCTTAAAGATGTTAGCTTCTGGATCCTTGTTAATAGCTACGATTACTTTTGAATTTGACATACCAGCAAGATGCTGAATCGCGCCTGAAATACCGCAAGCGATATAAAGATCAGGAGTTACAACCTTACCAGTTTGACCGATTTGAAGTGAATAATCGCAATAGTCAGCATCACATGCTCCGCGGGATGCACCGACAGCTCCACCAAGAACATCTGCAAGCTCTTTTAATGGATTAAAGCCGTCTTCACTCTTAACACCACGGCCGCCTGCTACAATTACTTTTGCTTCTGAAAGGTCTACACCCTCACTTGCTTTGCGTACAACCTCTTTGATAATTGTCCGAAGGTCTTTAATTTCAACAGACACGGAAGAAACGTCACCTGAACGGCTCTCATCCTTCTCCAGTGCTGTAATGTTATTTGGACGAACAGTTGCTATGATTAATCCGTCTGTAACAACTTTCTTCTCAAACGCTTTACCTGAAAAGATCGGACGTGTGAAAACAAGGTTTCCGCCAGTTTCTTCTAGACTTGTAGCATCGGAGATTAATCCGGAGTTTAGCTTGCTTGCTAATCTTGGAGAAAGGTCCTTGCCGAGAGCTGTATGTCCAAAGATAATTCCCTCAGGGCTTTCCTGGTCAGTAACAGCCAGAAACGCCTGAGCAAATCCATCTGATGTATATTGTTTTAACTTTTCGTCTTCAACTGTTATAACACGGTCTGCACCGTACTGAATCAGTTCTTGTGCGAAAGAGCTTACAGAGTCGCCAATAAGTACTCCAACAACTTCTCCGCCCTCTGATACGATTTTAGCTGCTGCAACTGCTTCAAAGGATACGTTTCTCAATGAACCGTCCCGTACTTCGCCCAATACCAATACTTTTCTAGCCATTTGTATTACCTCCTGCGTTATTATTCTTGACCAATCGAATTAGACTACTTTTGCTTCAGAGTGAAGCAATTTTACTAGTTCCTTAACTTGATCTTCAACTTCTCCTTCAAGCACTTTGCCTGCTTCCTTCTTTGGAGGAAGGTAAATTTCAAGTGTTTTGGTTTTTGCTTCAACATCATCTTCTTCGAGATCCAGGTCGTCAAGCTCTAGTTCATCAAGCGGCTTCTTCTTCGCTTTCATGATACCAGGAAGTGACGGATAACGCGGTTCGTTTAGCCCTTGCTGAGCAGTTACCAATAGTGGAAGGCTTGTCTCAATTACTTCAGAATCCCCTTCAACATCTCTGGTTACTGTAGCAGTGTTACCATCAATTTCAAGCTTAGTGATTGTAGTAATATAAGTAATTCCAAGCAGTTCAGCTACACGTGGACCCACTTGACCTGATCCTCCGTCTATCGCTACGTTGCCTCCAAGAATTAAATCTGCTTCTTTGTCTTTAAGGTACTCAGCTAGTATTTTTGCTGTTGTGTACTGATCTCCATACTCAATATCATCTTCAGTGTTAATTAAGACAGCTTTGTCAGCACCCATTGCAAGTGCAGTGCGAAGCTGCTTTTCAGTCTCTTCATTTCCTACTGAAACAACTGTCACTTCACCGCCGTTAGCATCGCGAACCTGAATAGCTTCCTCAATTGCATACTCGTCGTATGGATTGATGATAAATTCAGCTCCGTCTTCGTTAATTTTCCCGTTGGAAATAGTGATTTTTTCTTCAGTATCAAAAGTTCTTTTCATAAGTACAAAGATGTTCATTGTTTCCCCTCCTAATTTTAAGTAAAATTGCTGATGCCGGCAGCCTGCTCCTGGTTGAACCAGCCTGCACAGTAATACATCAGTACGAAAGATTGGAATGATTCGGCGCAGAAAAATTTATCTCCCTTTAAAATCCGGAGTTCTTTTTTCTATAAAAGCCTTGATTCCCTCTTGGCCGTCTTCACTAAGAAATACTTTGCCAAAAAGGTCTGCTTCTTTTTTTACGCCTTTGTAGTATTGCTCTGTCTTCGTATAACTTAGGAGCTCTATTGCTGCTTTCACAGAGATAGGGCTTTTGGCTGCAATTTTATTTGCAATTTTATAAGCGCTTTCAAGCAGCTCCTCTTCAGGAAAAGCATGATTGGCCAAACCAAATTGAACCGCTTCAAGACCTGTGATCGGATCGCTGGTCAGCATCATTTCAGCTGCCCTGGCAGTTCCAACATAGCGTGGAAGTCTCTGAGTTCCTGCAAACCCAGGAATTAAGCCTAGCTGCAATTCAGGCAGCCCCAGCTTAGCATTTTCAGTCACAAGCCTGAAGTGGCAAGCCATCGCTAGCTCCAAACCACCACCAAGTGCAGCTCCATGTATGGCCGCTATAATTGGTTTTGGATAGGACTCCATTCGTTCGAACAAATCTTGTCCGAAAGAAGACAAATTGGCGAAATCCTCACCGGTGGTAATGGTGGTAAATTCTTTGATATCTGCCCCGGCGGAAAAGAATTTTCCTTCTCCGTGAATCAGTACCACGCGAATTTCATCATTTGTCTCAACTTCGTCCAGTACTGTTGAAATCTCCCTCAAAAGTCCTGAGGAAAGAGCATTAGCCGGAGGACGGGTGATTGTTACTGTTGCTACCTTGTCCCGTGCTGACCACTTCAAGTGTTCCATTGTTACTCCCTCCTTCATATAGCTAATCCCAGCACTTCAGGTTACATGATATCCACAGCCATGAACTAAAAGACCATGGACTGGTTTTGCCTGTGCGATCAAGCTATATTTATGGTCGTTCATCACCCAGGTGGTAACAGTTTCATCAACTGTCCCAAATATCATTTGCCTGGCAAGCCGCACATCCAGCGTGTTTGAGAATTCACCGCTTTCCATTCCATCAATGACGATTTTCTCGATAACAACCAAATAGTCTTTTAACACTTCATTGATTTTTAAGCGAAGATCCTTATTGGACTGTCTCAATTCAAGCTGGGTGACGATTGCAATATGCCGGTCCTGGGAGAGCAATTTAAAATGTGTCTCTACCATCACTAATAACTTCTCTGTAGCGCTGACTTTTCCTGCAATGTTTTGTTCAATATTTTCGACTAAAATACCCAATTTTTCTTGAAAGAGAGAAATGAGAATGTCTTCTTTGTTCTTAAAGTATAAATAAATAGTGCCGTCAGCTACACCGGCTTGTTTAGCAATTTTCGAAACTTGAGCCTGGTGATAGCCGTTTTCGGCAATCACGATGACAGCAGCTTCAATTATTTGCCTGTATTTAGGTTTGTTCTTTTTCAATTCATTTTCCTCCCAAGGCAAGAAAAAACAGGCTAAAGCCGGAAATGCAAGATAGACCCGCCTAAAAAATAATTTAAATGAATGAATCATCATTCATAATTTTATAATAGTAAACTTAGTGTTCGCTGTCAAGAATTTAAACGGGCAATTTACAGACGTGTCTATCTATTCTGATAAAGCAGATCAATCTATCCCCCTTGAATTTTAAGCCCTTTTTTGCTCATCAAGGTTCTGTTGCTTTTTCTTTTCCTCGTCCACAAGGGTTCTTCTTAGAATTTTTCCGACTGCAGTTTTTGGCAGTTCACTTCTAAACTCGTATTCTCTAGGGACTTTATAAGCTGCCAGGTGCTTACGGGCATATTCATTTAATTCTTCGGTGGTTACTGTTTTTCCTTCTTTCAAAACGACAAACGCTTTGACTGTTTCCCCGCGGTATGGATCAGGAATACCAGCTGCGACAACCTCTTGGACGGCTGGATGCTCATATAACACCTCTTCAATTTCACGAGGATAAATATTGTAGCCCCCTGCTATAATCATATCCTTTTTACGATCAACAATGTAAAAATATCCGTTTTCGTCCATATAGCCAAGGTCACCTGTGTATAGCCATCCATCACGTAATACATTTTCTGTTTCTTCCGGGTTATTCCAATATCCCTTCATTACTTGAGGACCTTTAACTGCAAGCTCACCGATCTCACCTTGCGGCACTGGTTCTCCAGTTTCCGTTGAAAATATAGCTGCATCTGTATCCGGCCAAGGAAGCCCTATACTTCCGGAAACTCTTTCCCGATCCCAAAGGAAGTTAGAATGTGTAACTGGAGATGATTCTGTCAGTCCGTATCCTTCAACAAGCTTACCGCCCGTCACCTTTTCAAATTTTTGCTGTACTTCAACTGGCAAGGCCGCCGAACCGCTGATGCAAGAATGAATTGAGGACAAATCATATTTGTTTATGTCCGGATGATTTAAAAGGCCTATATAAATAGTCGGTGCTCCAGGAAACAATGTAGGACGTTGTTTTTGTATAGTTTTTAATGTTGTTTCCGGATCAAACTTGGGAAGCAGCACCATTTTATTTCCCTGCATAATAGATGAAATGAGTACTGTCGTCATTCCATAAACATGGAAGAATGGAAGAATACCGAGTACAATCTCTTCTCCTCGTTTACATTTATAAAGCCAGGCCTCGCTCATAGCAGAATTGGATACAAGATTTTTATGGGTAAGCATAACACCTTTAGGAAACCCAGTTGTTCCACCAGTATATTGCAATAAGGCAAGGTCCTCAGCAAAATCCACACTATGTGTTTGAAGCTCCTTTTGTGGCTGCTTTAGAATTTCGGTAAATAAGTGGTTTGTTCCCTCATGTTTCACATTGACTATAATACCATATTGCTTTTTTTGGATGAATGGATAAATCAAATTCTTCGGAAATGGTAAAAAGTCCTTGATGGCGGTTACAATTACATGCTTAAGACTTGTTTGGTCCTTTACCTTAGATACCCGCGGGAATAAAATATCAAGCGTAATAATAGCCTTCGCTCCCGAGTCTTTCATCTGGTATTCAAGTTCTCGCTCCATATACAGCGGGTTAGTCTGGACTACAATCCCTCCAGCCAATAGAATGCCATAGTAACCAATGACTGATGCAGGCATGTTTGGCAGCATTATAGCCACCCTGTCTCCCTTTTCAATACCAAGATACTGAAGGTACCCAGCAAATTTCTTAGCGCTTTCATATAACTGTTTATAAGACATTTCCTTGCCCATAAAATGAATAGCTGACTTTTCAGGAAACTCATCTGCAGCCTGCACAAGATATTCCTGGACTGATTGTTCTTTATAATCCAGTACCGCTGGAATCTCTGCCGGGTATTGCTTTAGCCATGGTTTTTGATCTGTTATCTGTTCTTTCATTACAAAACCCCCTTTTTAAATATTTAGAAAACTCTTTATACTCGCTTCATTATAATATATTCAACAAATTCTGACAAACAGAAATGCTGAAGCGTCTTGTTCAACCCCAAAAAGTTCAAGGCGAACCCTCATAAAGCGAGGCACAGCAGAACAGGAAGAGAGGTTTAAGTGCCTTCTTCCACATTGATAAGTTCAAAACAACACGAACATCTTTGCCGTTATACCTTTAAGGGCTTGGCTTTGTAACCAGTAGAGCGTTGAGCTAGACAAATAGAAAGGAATTTTAATTATTTGCCCAAAATAACCTTACAGGATGCATAAAATGCTCTTCGGATCTGCTTTTTGGCTTCAAATCATGTCGAAAAATTGCCGGCTGTATGGACTTGCTCTTTTTATTCCCAACCAAATCAATATATTCCATGAATAGAGGTACCTATTCCATAATAAATCGTTATATTCATAACGAGAATGATTCTAAAAAGAAAGAACTCAGCTTCTCTCACCAGTGATCCTATGTGTTCCTTTTAGCTAGTAGATCTTGTACATCATTAAGCCCTAAACAACATATCCAATTATCCAAAACTTGAACCTACTATAACTTGCCTTACTTCCCAAGCCACAAAAAAGGCACCACCCTATACGGATAGTGCCCAAACGTTAAAATACAAGATAATATACTCCCAACAATACAAATCCAGCGCAAAGAACAAGCAGGACTTTTGCTAATGTTTCCACGACCATTCTCCCCTCATGAAATCCCGGCACCTATAACATACGATAGACCAATTGAAATCGCCATGGAAATAAATCCAACTGCCCGGTTGTCTCTTTTTATTTCTTCATCGATGTTGAATTTTGGTGTCATAAATTCAAAAATAAAATACCCGATCAGCAACAGAATAAAACCGTAAACTCCCCAGCCAATCATTGTGAATAGGGAGTCATGGACCTCAATTGAATGGCGGAATATATTGGACACGCCGAATATTTTCCCGCCCGTGGCCATGGCTACGGACACATTTCCCTTTTTGATTTCATCCCAGTTTTTGTATTTTGTTACAAGCTCAAATACAGCTAAAAATAAGATGATACAAAGAATAACAACGCTATAGTTTGCTGCGGTCAGCACATACTCATTTCCCCAAAATTGGTCCATAACCGTTCTCCCTGCAAAAACTATTTGAATTCCACCACTGTTACACCGGTTCCGCCTTCACCCGCTTCTCCAAAGCGACTGCGTTTTACCGAACGGTGATTCTTTAAATATTCTTGTACACCCTGCCTTAAAGCGCCAGTACCTTTTCCATGAATGATTGAAACGCGTGGATAACCGGCGAGAAGAGCATCATCTATATACTTTTCAACACGCATTAGGGCATTTTCATACCGTTCGCCCCTCAAATCCAGCTCGAGGCCAACATGATAATCCTTACCCTTAAGGGTAGCAATCGGCCTTGTTTCTTTTTGTTTTGGACTATCGATATACTCTAAATCCTTTTCATTTACTTTCATTTTTAGGATACCAATTTGTACTTGCCACTCTTCATTTGTTACCCGTTCTAACAATTGGCCCTTTTGTCCAAACGTCAGGACTTTCACTTCGTCTCCTGCCCGAAAAGAGTGCTTTTTCGAAGCTGGCTGTTTCTGTTTCTGGTCTCCAGACTTTTCCGGGGCTGCATCAGTTAGACGTCTTTTCGCTTCAATTAGTTCGTGTTCTTTAACAGCTGCACCATTTTCAAGCCGCATCTTCCGTAAATCGTGAATTATATCTTCCGCTTCTCCCTTGGCTTTTTCAACTACTTCAGAAGCCTTCTCTCTTGCCTTGGCCATTAACTCGTCTTTTTTCTGATAGTATTCAGCCATTTGTTTTTGAAGGTCTTCATGAAGCTTTTGAGCATCTTTTAACAAAGAGTCAGCTTCTTCCAGCTCCGTTTCAGCTTGCCTTTTGCTGGTTTCCAGGGAGGCTATCATATTTTCTACCTGATTGCTTTCGGCATCAATATACGTTCTTGCTATATCGATTACTCTTTCGTTTAAACCTAGTCTTTTCGAGATTTCAAAGGCATTGCTTCGGCCAGGGACACCGATTAAGAGTTTATAGGTTGGGCTTAATGTTTCAATATCAAACTCAACGCTTGCATTAATAACCCCTTCACGATTATAGCCATATGCTTTTAATTCCGGATAATGGGTTGTCGCAATCACTCTTGAGCCCCGGCGATAAACTTCATCCAAAATAGAGATACCAAGTGCAGCGCCTTCTTGCGGGTCTGTTCCTGCACCAAGCTCATCAAACAAAACGAGGCTGTCAAAGCTAGCTTTTTCCAAAATATCTACAATGTTTACCATGTGGGAAGAGAAGGTACTTAAGCTTTGCTCAATTGACTGCTCGTCGCCGATATCCGCATAGACTGCCCCAAAAACAGCGATTTCAGATCCATCTAAGGCAGGAATAGGCAAACCAGCCTGAGCCATTAATGTGCAAAGACCTACTGTTTTTAGCGTGACTGTTTTACCGCCTGTGTTGGGACCAGTAATGACGATCGTCGAATAATCCTTTCCGAGGACAACATCATTAGGGACTACTTCGTCAATCGGGATTAGCGGATGCCGAGCTTTAAATAACGAGATTCTTCCTTCGTTATTAACCGAAGGCTTTGAGCCCTTTATCCTGCTCCCATACCTTGCTTTTGCGAACATAAAATCCAGCTCTGCCAAAATGGCAGAGTTGCCTTTTAACGCCTCATCATTCTCTGCGACAAGATCTGATAATTCAATTAAGATTCTCTCGATTTCACTCTGCTCTTTGACACGGATAGTTTGAAGTTCGTTATTCAGCTGTACAATCGCTTGCGGTTCGATAAACAAGGTTTGGCCAGATGCGCTCTGGTCATGGATTGTCCCGCCATAATGGCCTCGGTATTCCTGTTTAACGGGTATTACGAAGCGATCATTTCGGATCGTTACAATTGCATCTGATAACATCTTTTGTGCACTCGAAGACCGTATCATACTCTCAAGCTTTTCCCGTACCCTTGATTCACGTGTCCGCAGCTGATTTCTAAGGGATCTAAGTGTATCACTGGCACTGTCTAAAATTTCTCCGCCTTCGTCAACTGCCATCTTGATAGTTTCTTCAACATGGGCAAGGACAGTGATTCCATCTGCATAGCCAGCTAAAATCGGGATATCTAAATTCTCTGCGGTGTCTTCTATAAATTTTCTAATCTGCCTGCCTGCGTGAACGGTACTTGCAACCTGAACCAGTTCCTGCGGACTCAGCATTCCCCCGATCACAGCCCTTTTCAAATGTGCTCGAATATCGTAAATGCCTGACAAAGGCACATTCCCTTTTATACGTAAAACATTGACTGCTTCATCAGTTTCTTCTTGAAGGCGGATGACTTCATCCAGATCAGCTGATGGCAGCAAGTTTACCCCCTTTTCTCTACCAAGCGGTGAGGAAACATGCTCTAACAGCTGACTTTTAACCTTATCAAATTCAAGTATCTTTAATACTCTTTCCTGCATCTGTCTCCTCCTCTCTAACTAACGGTCCTGCTGGTCTCTATTATGCAAAAAGTCCTTTAGTTTTTCAGTACTTAAAGTGTTTAAAACCGTTTCCTCCCGAATCCACCCTTTCATTGCAGCAGATACACCAATTTCCATATGGCTTAAGGTATCGATTTTATGCGCATCCGTATTAATTACAATCTTTACACCGGCTGCCTGTGCTTTCTGCAAATGATAGTGTGCGAGATCAAGCCTATGCGGATTTGCATTTAATTCTAATGCTGTATTTGTTTCTTTGGCCAGCTCAATCAGCATCTCAATATCGACATCATAGCCTTCCCGGCGGCCAATTAATCTGCCGGTCGGATGGGCAATGATATCAACATGAGCACTTCGCAAAGCAGCTTTTAGCCGTTCCATAATTTTTTCTCTTGGCTGAGAAAAAGAGGAATGGATAGAAGCGATGACTACATCCACCTCTTTAAGCAATTCTTCATCGAAATCTAGAGATGCATCAGGCAGAATGTCCATTTCTATTCCTGTCAAAATCGTGAAATCGTCAAACTTTTCATTTATGGTTTTGATTTCTTCCATTTGTTTTCTAAGTCGTTCTGCAGTTAGTCCGTTTGCCACCTTCAGATATTGTGAGTGGTCGGTCACTGCCATATATTTATATCCCTTTGCCTGGCAAGCCTTCGCCATTTCCTCAACAGAATAGGCTCCATCACTCCAAGCTGTATGCATGTGCAAGTCACCTTTTATTGCGTTTAATGAAATAAGCTGTAAATCAGACTTGTATTTTTCTACCTCTGATCCATCTTCACGCAGTTCGGGCGGAATAAACGGAAGGCCGAAGTGATTATAAAACTCTTCTTCTGTTGAAAAAGTAAGAACCTCACCGGTTTCAGCATTTTCAACTCCATACTCACTAATTTTTTCGCCATTTTCCTTGGCCAGCTGTCTCATTTTTACGTTATGATCTTTAGATCCAGTGAAATGATGAAGAGCTGTCACGAATTCATCAGGCTGCACGATACGGAAATCCACATTTACTTCAAAACTGAGAGCTAGAGTTATCGAAACTTTAGTATCCCCTGCTGCTATAATTTCTTTTATATCAGGCAGCCCGACAAGCTGTTCTTTAACTCTATCAGGTTCAGACGAAGCAATAATAAAATCCAAGTCTTTAATGGTCTCCCTCATACGCCGAAGACTTCCTGCCCTAGAAAATACTTCAATGCCTTCCATGTTGCTAAGCTGGGACTCAATCATTTCCGCAGCTGTAAGCATAAATGCCAAAGGCAGCCGTTCCGGGCGCGTTCCTGCATTTTCAAGAGCGGCAAGGATCTTTTCCTGAGTTTTTTTTCCGAACCCAGCAAGTTTCTCCACTGTACCTTCCTTGCAAGCCTTCTCCAAATCGGCTGCATTCTCTATATGTAATTCCTTATATAGCTTTGCAATCTTCTTGCCTCCTAAGCCTGGTAGCTGTAAAAGAGGGATAAGCCCTTCTGGTACTTGTTCCTTTAATTCATTAAGGACACTTGTCGTCCCTTCGTTCATAAATTCCTCTATAACAGCCGCAGTCCCTTTGCCAATTCCTGAAATTTTCGTTACATCACCCATTGCAGACAAACTTCTGTCATCAGATTCCAGAGCTCCTGCTGCTTTTCGGAAAGCAGCCACCTTAAAAGGATTCTCTCCCTTTAGCTCCATATAAATGGCGATTGTTTCTAACAGCTGGACAACATCCTTTTTATTTATTTCCATTACAAAGCACCTGCCTTATATACATTTTCATTATTAGCTTTTCGTCCCAGAACCACTCATTTTCAGCAGTTATTTTCATTACAAGATATATAGACATTCTATATCTGTATTTTTAAAAGAAAAACTTCTCCGGGAAGAGAAGTTATGCTGCCATATATTCTATCCACAGCTGTTTGACTTGTTCCGACAATACAGGTGTGTGTTTAACGATTGCTTCTGCTAAAACCGACCGATCCAAATGGAGTTGAACGACATCCATTGGAAGCAGCGCAGCAATATATAGTAAAATAAAGATGATAAGATATACTTCAACGAATCCAAGCAATCCGCCAGCCCAAACATTCAGCTGTTTTAAAATCGGCAGGCTGGCTACAAAATCCAGCATGGAAGCAATGATTTGGAGGACGATTTTTACAGCAAAAAAAATCGCCGCAAAAGCGATGGCGCGATAATAAGCAGCTTCCAGATTTACCTGGCTAAACGCCCCACCAAAGAACGTATCGCTGTTTATATTGGGATAGGGGATCCAAAGTGTTAATTTCGGGGCCAAATCGGCATAAAACATATGAGCGATGATAAAAGCTAGGATAAATCCCATAAGGTGAAGTAATTGGAGAATAAATCCTCTTTTCAGCCCTATAAAAAAGCCGAAAATTAGTATAATGATAATAGCAAGATCTAGCATGACACTTTCAGTCCTTTAACCTTTTAATTTCGGCCTCAAGCCGTTCAGCACGGTCTTTGGCTTTTAAATAGTCATTGACAGCATTCACAGCTGTCAATACGGCCAGTTTATTAATATCTAAAGCAGGATTCTTAGAGCTGATCTCACGCATCTTATCATCAACCATTGAGGCAATAAGCCGCACATGGCTGGCGCTCTCTGTACCGACTATGGTATATTGCTGTCCATATATATCCACAGTCGTGCGATTTTTATGTAAGTCTGACACTTTCACGCCTCCATTCGTACGAATCCTATTCTATACTATAACATGAACCTACTACACTGGAAAGTCAAAGGGTGTCTGTTTAGATTGCATTTCAGAGTATTTTGTCAAGTAATTTTTAAATTGGGAGTGTTTTGTATTGGGAAACTCGGTTATAACAGTAACACCTGCTGAAATTGCAAGGATGAAGGATTACTATCAGAATTATTTGCAGCCTTCAAGCCCTCCTGGTAGTGTGTTTGCAGCGAAAACTCCTGCTTGTGCCATTACTGCCTACAAATCCGGAAAGGTGCTCTTTCAGGGGAATTCCAGTGAAACGGAGAGTGCTAAATGGGCTGGAACTGCGAACGCTCCAAAGGCTAAGAGCAAAGTACCGGCAGAAACTGCAGCCAGCCTGCCTGCCAACATCGGATCCTTATCTGTCATTGGTTCGGATGAGGTAGGAACAGGTGATTACTTTGGACCCATCACTGTTGTTGCTGCCTATGTTAAAAAAGAAGATATTCAGCTTCTTAAGGAACTCGGTGTACAGGATTCTAAAAACTTAAAGGATGATAAAATCATCGCCATTGCAAAGCAGATCATTGACATTGTGCCACATAGCCTCTTGTCACTACATAACGAAAAGTATAACACTCTTCAAAAATCAGGAATGTCCCAAGGCAAGATAAAGGCTCTCTTACACAATCAGGCTCTCCAGCATGTCTTGAAAAAAATTGATCCTGTGAGGCCAGAGGCAATATTAATTGACCAATTTGCAAAGGAACAGATTTATTACAATTATCTAAAGGGACAAAAAAGTATCTTGAGAGAAGGCGTGTTCTTCAGCACAAAAGCCGAGGGAATCCATACAGCTGTAGCTGCAGCCTCAATGATCGCACGATACGCTTTTGTCCGACATTTTGAAAAGCTGAGCTCATCAGCTGGTTTCACGATTCCAAAAGGTGCAGGCCCCGCAGTAGATAAAGCAGCAGCACGCCTGATTATTGAAAAAGGGCCCGAATGCCTTCCTGGATTTGTAAAACTTCATTTTGCCAATACACAAAAAGCAATGAAAATCGCCAGGGTATAAGAAAAGCGAAGCCGACTGCATTGAAACGAGCAAACTGGAGATTCCGACAAAGAAGCGGTTTGTGCTTCGCCGGAGAAATTGAAGTTTGCCGAGTTTCAAGGAGGCGCAGCTAGACAAGAAAAGCAAAGCCGACTGCACTGAAACGAGCAAACTGGAGATTCCGACAAAGAAGCGGTTTGTGCTTCGCCGGAGGAATTGAAGTTTGCCGAGTTTCAAGGAGGCGCAGCTAGACAAGAAAAGCGCAGCCGACTGCACAGGGGCGACAGGCATAAGGCGATCGCTGAGTTGTTTAAAGAATTTTGTTATTCATTACCCAGTCTTGTAAAAATAGCTGAATTAGTACCTATTACGATTCTTGAAAAATTATGGAATCCAATCGAACTGCCGGGGTGCTTATCTTCCATAAGACGGATATAAAAAAATGCTTGGAGCATATGTCTCCAAGCATTTTCTTGCTAATTTACTTATCAATCTTTTAACTCTAGTGCGAAAATACTATACGAATTCATATTTTGTACTTCAAAACAGAATCCGTTAATTTTTGGCTGCCTTTGTTCTTTTACCCTCTTAAAACTGCGTTTGCTTTTTCTTTTAATGCCGTAAGGACTTTATCATGCGCCTTCATAACATCTTCATCAGTTAACGTCTTTTCGGGATTAAGGTACTTTAATGAAAAAGCGAGTGACTTTTTCCCGGCTTCCATATGTTCACCCTCATATAAATCAAAGAGATTAACATCAGTTAACAGGGACCCGCCAGCTTCAATGATAATATCCTGCAAATCACCTGCAGGTGTTTCTGCACCGACAACAAGCGCGATATCCCTTGTGATTGAAGGATAACGCGGAATCGTTTTGTATCTTAAAGCTGGAATTTCTACTGAAAGAATTGCTTTTAATGATAATTCAAAAACATATGTTTCTTTTAAATCAAGCGATTTTTGGACGGTTGGATGAACTTGACCGACAAAACCGACTTGCTTACCGGCAATACTCAATAACGCTGTTCTTCCCGGATGCATTCCTTCAACAGCACCCTGCTTAAAGCTAACCATTTCTTCGATTCCAAGCTGGGTAAACAATCCTTCCAAAATTCCCTTTACTACATAAAAATCAACCGGCTCTTTAGCCCCCTGCCAAGGATGGTTTTCCCATAAACCAGTGATGGCTGCCGCAAGATGTTCACGTTCTTCTGGAAGCTCGCTGCTGCCTGTCTTTAAGAAAACTGCGCCTGTTTCATATAAAGCCAGATTGTCATTTTGGCGAGCCTGATTATATTTCAATGCATCAAGCAACTGAGGAACGATGCTTAATCGAAGTACACTGCGCTCCTCGCTCATCGGCATAGCCAGTGTAATTGGTTCCCGTTTATCGAGAGCATACTGGGCAGCCTTCTCAGCGCTGGTCAGCGAGTAGGTGATCGCTTGCATTAGTCCTGCACCTTCAAGGAATTGGCGAACAGTTCGGCGCTTTTTCTGATAGTCTGTCAGGCCTCCCTGTGTAGACGTGCCAATCGGTAGAGTCTTTGGAAGGAGATCATAGCCATATAATCTTGCGACTTCCTCTATTAGGTCTTCTTCAATTGTAATATCACCGCGTCTCGTAGGAACCGTAACTGTAAAAGTGCCATTATCGGTTAACACGTCAAATTTTAACCGGCTGAAAATATCAGCTACCACTTCTTCACTCAGGTCTGTTCCTAATACCCGATTCACTTTTTCGAGTGTCACCGATACGATTACAGGGGTGATCTCCAGTGAATCAGCTTCAACACTTCCGGCCAGAACCTCTCCTTGTGCGTATGCAGCCATCAATTCAGCCGCACGCTCTGCTGCTGCTCTAACACGGGCAGGATCTACACCTTTTTCATAACGAGTGCTAGCCTCACTGCGCAGTCCATGGTCTTTCGATGCCTTCCTAATTGCAGGACCAGTAAAATAGGCTGATTCTAGCAGGACATTTTCGGTTTGACTATTAACTTCTGAGTTTGCCCCTCCCATGACACCTGCAAGAGCAACAGGCTCCGTGCCATTAGTGATTACAAGGTGGTCTGTCGACAATATTCTTTTAGTATCATCAAGTGTGACAATTTCTTCTCCGTCTGCCGCTCGGCGAACTAGAATTTCCCTTGAACCAAGACGATCATAATCAAACGCATGCAGCGGCTGCCCATATTCCAATAAAATATAATTGGTAATATCTACGATATTGTTATGCGGACGAATTCCGGCACCCATCAGCCTAGACTGCATCCACTGTGGTGAAGGACCGATTTTTACGTTTTTAATCACTTTGGCTACATAAAGAGGATTATCTTCTTTAGCTGCTACCGAAACCTTTATGTAATCAGAAGCCTTCTCATTTTCTGGAGCCGTATTAGTTTCAGGGAGCTTTACTTCTTTTCCTAAGATAGCTCCGACTTCATAAGCTACCCCAAGCATACTAAGGCAATCAGCACGATTTGGCGTCAAACCAAGCTCTAGTATTTGATCATCACGATTTAACAATTCCAAAGCATCGGTGCCAACTTCGGCTGCATTTGGAAAAACGTATATGCCTTCAGAAAATTCCTTTGCGACAAGCTTTCCCTCAATGCCAAGCTCTTGCAGAGAGCAAATCATCCCATTGGACTCTTCTCCGCGAAGCTTGGCTTTCTTGATTTTGAAATTCCCCGGAAGGACGGCTCCAGTTTTCGCTACCGCCACTTTTTGTCCCGCTGCTACATTCGGGGCTCCGCAAATAATTTGGACAGGATCAGCTTCGCCTGTGTCCACAAGACACTTATTCAGCTTATCAGCATTCGGATGTTGTTCACAGCTTAGTACGTGTCCAACCACAACTCCCCGAATACCTTCATTTAGAGTTTCGACCCCTTCTACTTCAATACCGCTTTTCGTAATTTTTTCTGCCAATTCAGCTGCAGAAACGCCATCAAGATCGACATATTCCTTTAGCCATTTATAAGATACCAACATTTGGTTCTATACCTCCTAATAGTTCTTAGATATTCTGCTGAACACAGCTATGTAATTTATAACTGTATCTCTTTTGCCTTATTCTTCTGGCACCGAAAACTGTGTTAAGAATCGAATGTCATCTGTATAGAAATGGCGAATATCATCAATTCCATACTTCAGCATCGCAATCCTCTCTGCGCCCATTCCGAAGGCAAAGCCAGTATATTTTTTCGAATCGTATCCAGCCATCTCCAGCACGTTAGGATGAACCATTCCAGCTCCAAGAATTTCAATCCAGCCTGTTTTTTTACAAACACTGCAGCCAGCTCCTCCGCATATTTTGCAGGAAATATCCATTTCAACTGATGGTTCCGTAAAAGGGAAGAAACTAGGGCGCAGGCGAATTTCCCTGTCATCACCAAACATCTTTTTTGCAAATACCTCGAGAGTTCCTTTAAGGTCACTCATTCGGATATTTTCATCAACAACTAATCCCTCAATCTGCATAAACTGATGAGAGTGTGTTGCATCATCGTTATCGCGGCGGTAAACTTTCCCAGGGCAAATAATTTTAACAGGGCCTTGGCCGTTATTTTTCTCCATCGTCCGAGCTTGTACAGGTGATGTGTGTGTTCGCAGCAAAAACTCTTCTGTTATGTAAAAGGAATCTTGCATATCGCGTGCGGGATGTCCCTTTGGAAGGTTTAACGCTTCAAAATTATAATAATCCTTTTCCACTTCTGGGCCTTCTGCTACCGTATAACCCATTCCGATAAACAGATCCTCAAGTTCTTCTACAATTTTAGTTAATGGGTGGTGGCTTCCAGTACGTACCGGCCTTCCAGGCAGCGTGATATCAATTGTTTCTGATGCAAGCTTTTCGTTGACAGCAGCTTCTTCAAGTTCCTGCTGCTTCGACTCGATCCGCATAGAAATTACATCCCTGACCTCATTAGCTAGGGCTCCCATTTTTGGACGTTCTTCAGCAGAAAGTTTTCCCATGCCTTTTAGAACCTCAGTAATAGGACCCTTCTTCCCTAAGAATGACACTCTGACTTCATTTAATTCTTTCAGGCTGGAAGCACTCTCGACTTTGCTAATAGCTTCTCCCTCAAGTTCTTTTAACCGATCCTGCATTTTAAAATCCTCCTTAGTTCAATTAAGCTAGGCGTTGTTCAAGCAATAAATAGGTGAAAACTAACTTATAAAAAAACAAAAAGACCCCATCCCGGTAAAGGGACGAGGTCTTAGTTCGCGGTACCACCCTTATTAACTCCAGCCAATAGAGGCAGGAGTTCACTTCATTCGGATAACGGCGCTGCCGGTGCATCTTTACATGTTTCCATGGTCCCGATGCCAACTCTGGAGTTGAACTTCACTGGCCCCTCACATAAAAATGCTCTCAATCTAAGGCATTTTCTCCCTGGATGGCTTAACCAGCTACTCTTCTCCGTCACTGTTTTTTTATCATAGTATTTTTGCTGTTTATTATAGTACAATATCCCATTCGTTTCAATCTTTCATACAAAAATCTGCTATTTTCCTGCTTTTAAATAATAAAGAAGGATACCTGCAGCTACAGCTACGTTTAACGACTCACTTTTACCATAGATCGGAACATATAAATTCTGATCAGTTATTGCGAGGATTTCCTTATTTATTCCACTGCCTTCATTTCCTACAATTAAAGCAAATCTGTCTAGGGCAGATGATGCTTCATGATATACACTCGCATTCTCAAGCGCTGTTCCAAATACAGGTATTCCGGCTGTTTTAAGTTTATCAATCCAGTCGGAAAGGCTTCCCCTAATTACAGGAAGGTGGAAATGACTTCCTTGTGCTGACCTTAATACCTTTGGGTTGTATATATCCACACTGCCGTCGCCAACTATAACGGCATCGACGCCAGATGCGTCGGCTGTTCGAATCATTGTTCCCAGATTGCCTGGATCTTGAACCGAGTCGATCATCAAAAAGGTTTTTCCATTTACTTCTCTCGGCTCTGACTGTTTGCAAACTGCAAAAATCCCTTGTGGTGTTTCTGTATCGGTTAATTCTTTAGTGATGGCGTCAGTGACAGTGGTTACTGGGATTGAACCATAATCCAAGCTGTGAGGCAGCTCAAAGCTTTCATTCATAATAATCCCTAAAACTTCCATATTACCGGATACGGCTTCTTCTACAAGATGAATGCCTTCTACCAGAAAGGTACCTGACCTGTCTCTTTCCTTTCTGGATAATAATTTTTTCCATTGTTTAACTTGTGGGTTTTTTTCTGAGTGAATGTGCTTCAACACGGTCTCTCCTTCAGAGATTATTATCAGTCCACTTTCCTGCAGTTTTTTCATTATAGACTAATTGTTATACATAATAAATTGAAAACATTGAAATGATAAGATTGAAATGGAAACAGAAAGGAGTGTTGGTATGGATTTAAACCTGCGCCATGCTGTCATAACCAATGTAACAGGCAACACAAAGGATGAACTCGAACATACAATTGTTGATGCAATTGAAAATGGAGAGGAAAAAATGCTCCCTGGTCTCGGTGTATTGTTTGAGGTCCTTTGGAACAATGCTTCTGAACCTGATAAAAAAGAAATGCTGGCAACACTCGAGAGCAGCTTAAAGAAGTAAGCTTATCATTGATAAAATAACCTGTCCCTTTAGGCAGGTTATTTTATTTTTCTCTAACTCTGCCTCAGCTTTACATAAAAACCTCCGCTAGGAGCGGAGGCAACGGCTTAATCAAAAGTAAGTTTGTCGACTGTTTCTTTGTCAAAGCGCTTGATTACTTCAACAATTAACTTTACGGCATTTTCATAATCGTCACGGTGAAGCATTGCTGCATGAGAATGAATGTAGCGAGTTGCAATAGTGATCGATAAGGCTGGTACACCCTTATGAGTTACATGAATCGCTCCTGAATCTGTACCGCCCCCAGCCATAACGTCAAACTGATAAGGGATGCTAAGCTCATCCGCTACATCTGTGACAAAATCACGGAGCCCTTTATGGGAAACCATCGAAGCGTCATAAAGGATAATTTGCGGACCTTCACCCATTTTTCCAAGGGCTTCTTTTTCTGAGATACCAGGTGTGTCTCCGGCAATTCCTACATCCACACCAAAAGCGATATCAGGCTCAATTAATTGAGCCGATGTGCGTGCACCGCGCAAGCCCACTTCCTCCTGCACTGTGCCTACTCCATAAACTACGTTAGGATGGTCTTCACCCTTAAGCTGCTTAAGGACATCAATTGCAATAGCACAGCCGATACGGTTATCCCAAGCCTTAGCGAGCAGCATTTTTTCATTGTTCATGACCGTGAATTCAAAATAAGGAACAACCATATCTCCTGGCCTTACTCCCCATTCTTTCACCTCATCCCGGCTAGATGCACCGATATCAATGAACATCTCTTTAATGTCTACAGGTTTTTTACGAGCCTCTGGAGGAAGGATATGCGGCGGTTTAGAGCCAATTACTCCAGTTACTTCACCTGTACGGGTAACAATGGTAACTCTTTGAGCCAGCATAACCTGGGACCACCAGCCCCCAACAGTTTGAAAGCGGATAAATCCTTTATCGTCGATGCTTGTAACCATGAATCCTACTTCATCAAGGTGCCCAGCAACCATGATTCTAGGGCCGCCATCTTTTCCGGTCTTTTTCGCAATTAAGCTTCCAAGACCATCTGTTGTTACTTCATCAGCAAATGGAGCAATATATTTCTTCATGACTTCGCGCGGCTCCCGCTCATTTCCCGGGATGCCCTTAGCATCTGTTAAGTCTTTCAGCATAGTTAACGTTTCATCTAATTTCGCCATTATTTCGACTCCCTTAATATGTACTTTGCGCCTTCATTATACTAAACCCAGAATAGATGCGCAAAAATTCTGGTTAATACCCCTGTCTCTGTCTTTCATAATTTACTTCATTTTTCATAATATATCCCTCTTCTATTTCTTGCCAAGAGAAATGGAGCTGGCCGCCAAGCAAAATATATTGGGAAAATAATGCTTCATAATCATCCTTTGATTTAGTTGAACGGAACTTGATAATCGATTCAGCTACCTTTAAAAACTGGACAGTTAAATTATGGTCACCAGGCTCACCTTTGTGCCCCTCACTTGAATATTCGTACCCCAAATCAAGTCCCAAGGATAAAATAAAGTGAATTCCATCTACATATTCTTCTAAAATAATCTGCTTTTCTGAAGCTGATTTTACACTCCAAAATTTAAAACATCTGGTTTCATTTGCAAGTTCACCCGCTTCCACCAGCAGGGCCAGCAATTTTCGATCAAACAAATCCTCCTTGTCCAGACCATGCTGGCCTTCGATATGTCTATCCAACTCTCTCTGCATATCGTACAATTTTTTTATATTCATCATTACCTCCAATAATTCACACTAATTAAAAATAGAGCTTTTAAGCAAAAAAGGATATAGGCACCATGGCCACAGCTTTATGTAAAATTATAAAACAATTTGCCATAGGAGTGAAACCTTTGCCCCTATTCGTTCGTAAAATAAGTCAACCTACTAAACTGACGTAACTTATTATAAGTATTATCTAAAAAATCAATGGAGGTTCATATATGATGTGGGTCCTGAGGCTTCTGTTATTAGCTCTAATCATTTTTATAGTTTACAGCGCCGTTAAATATCTTTTCAGCCCAAAGAGAAAGCTTGAGCTTGCTCATGAGCAAAAGCGTTTCTATTTTGTTGATGACCGTGAAAATATTAGAAAAAACTTCATGTTAACTCATAAAGGGGTATTATTTGAGGGCGAAAAGTACTTGGGGACAACAGATGCAGCATTTGAAGTGGTATCTATTTTTATCTGGCCTAAGAAAACAGCCTCACTTCAGGGACTTGAAAGGGAAGATTTTAAATATATTGAGGATCAGGTTCACAGCCGATATCCGAATGCCGATATTGATTGGAAAAGCCCGATAAAGGAGTTTCTAGAAAAATAGCAAACACCTCACCCTAAAAAGTTCGGTTAGCCGAACTTTTTTATGTTGCGTGAAAAAAGTCTCTCCACTTTATGGTTGTCATTTTTTCTCTTAGAAGATAAGTGAGCATGGCAAGCGAGAACAGGAGGATAAGGATCAGTGTTGGTGTAAAGCTAGTAATAAACTGCCCAAAAACAGTATAAAAAAAGGCGAGTGGCAAATTAGATGCGAGAGACCCTTTTGTATAAGCTTTTAAGCCCTTATTCCTCTCAAGCAGGCAATAGCTTAACAGGTGATAATGAATAAATGGAATCAGCCTTAGCACAGCCACCTGCGGCACTGTTAAATATCTGTACTCGCCAAATAGTCTTGCCTTTAGCTTAGATAGCTTCTGCGTGACGCCCGGCATTTTTTCAAACATCGAGTAAAACAATAAACTTGAAATAAACAACCCGATGAAGGAATAGGCTGTACCGAAAACAGTTCCAAACAAGATCCCCCCAGCTATGCATAGAACTGCTGGTGGAATCAATAAAAACTGCCTTAAAACATGCAGCAAAATAAATAAAAGCGGAGCTAAGAGACCACTAGATTCAGCGATGATAAGCAGCAACGACAGCTTTTCGTTCATGATGCACCTTCCTTCGCTGTAATACTTATTGTCTATTACAGCTTATAGAAAGGTCCAGGCAGTTATGTCAGGATTTTAAAGAAATAGACAAAACCCGCTGCTTGAAGCAGAGCAAGAATTGGCAGCCCCGCGCTAAACTGAAAATGCTTCGTTTTATGACGATAAAATCTCATTCCGGCCGTCATTCCTGCTGCTCCCCCTAGGAAAGCAAGCCACCACAACTCTCTCTCGGCTACTCTGTGTTTATGTTTTTTAGCCAGCCGCTTGTCTCTTCCCATTATATAAAATCCGATTAAATTCAGGACCAACCATACTCCTGAAACAACTCCAAAATTCATACGAATCCCTGCCTTCCTATAGAAAAAGCCATTCTCTGCAGAGAATGGCTTTACCTATTTAACAAAGTTTCAGTGCCTGGCTGTTCCAGGCGCTTACGCTTATTTCATTTATTTATTAAACTGTTGCTTAGCTGCATTTGCTAATTCAGCAAATGCCTTTTCATCGCTAACAGCAAGCTCAGCTAGCATTTTACGGTTAACGTCAATACCAGCAAGCTTTAAGCCATGCATTAAACGGCTGTATGAAAGGCCGTTCATGCGTGCAGCTGCATTGATACGAGCGATCCAAAGTTTACGGAAATCGCGCTTTTTCTGGCGACGGTCACGGAATGCATACATTAAAGATTTCATAACCTGCTGGTTAGCAACTTTATATAATGTATGTTTTGAACCGTAATAACCTTTGGCTAATTTTATAACTTTTTTACGACGTTTGCGAGTAACTGTACCGCCTTTTACACGTGGCATGTTTTTTCCCTCCTATATATGGATCGAACGATTACTTAAGGTTTGTTAATAAGAAACGGATACGCTTGAAATCACCTTTAGAAACTAAAGTTGCTTTACGAAGTTTACGCTTCTGCTTTTGAGACTTGTTAGCGAACATATGGCTTCTATATGCGTGCGAACGCTTTAGTTTACCAGATCCAGTTCTTTTAAAACGCTTTGCAGCGCCGCGGTGAGTTTTCATTTTTGGCATTGGATTTCCTCCTCATTACTTCTCGATTTTAGGGGCTAAAACCAGGAACATGCTACGTCCTTCCATTTTCGGGTGGGACTCAATCGTAGCAACTTCCTTGCATGCTGCAGAAAAACGGTCTAAAACGCGCTGGCCGATTTCCTTATGAGTAATAGCACGACCTTTAAAGCGGATAGAAGCTTTCACTTTATCGCCTTTTTCAAGGAATTTGATTGCATTGCGAAGCTTTGTATTAAAGTCATGCTCATCAATAGTCGGACTAAGACGAACTTCTTTAATGTTAATAATCTTTTGATTCTTACGCGCTTCCTTCTCTTTCTTCTGCTGCTCAAATTTGAACTTTCCGTAGTCCATGATTCTGGCTACAGGGGGTTTCGCATTTGGGGCAACAAGAACAAGATCAAGGTTAACACGTGTAGCAATTTCAAGTGCTTCAATTTTTGTTTTAATTCCAAGCTGCTCGCCATTCTGGTCAATGAGACGAACTTCACGGGCACGAATGCCTTCGTTCAACAACATATCTTTGCTAATAGTTAGCCACCTCCAAGGGATAATCGAATACTAGTTTCGGATGAAGATTGTTTTTTTGTACTAGCTGAATTTCCAAACATGGTTATTCAGCCTTGCCAGGCAAGACTCTGTATAATACAGCTTGCCAAGCTTGTCGCACAATAAAAAAGTGTGGGTGCAAAAACACCCACACTACGAAAACATCACAAATGGTTTGTTCCGTAAACCTGGCAACTGCAATGATGCGTCAATCAGGTGAGAAGCGGGTGCTCCTTCTTTTCCTCAAACTTGTATTCAGTTCACTTAAGCTAATATAGCATAATATTAAAAGATATGTCAAATGAATTACTTTTACTGCAACGAAATGTATTTTATCAAATAGACAAGAAGGAAGCAAGTACTTTTTAAAACAAAAAGGCTGGATCAGATCTAGTTTTCCTAAATCCAGCCTTTTCCTTAGTGTTTTACTTCTTCTTTAAGAGATTCCATGAATGTCTTAAACGGAACAGTTTCTGATGCTTGCTCCCCGTATTTGCGGACATTGACAGCACTCTCTCCAACTTCCTTATCCCCAACAACAAGCATATAAGGTATTTTTTGCATTTGGGCCTCACGGATCTTGTAGCCAATTTTTTCTTCACGTCCATCGAGCTCAACCCTAAATCCTGCTGCTTTAAGATTTTGCTGCACTTCTCTTGCATAATCAAAGTGCACATCGGGAGAAACCGGAATGACCTGAACTTGGACTGGAGCGAGCCAGGTTGGAAATGCGCCCTTGTACTCTTCAATTAGGAAGGCGACAAAACGTTCCATCGTTGACACCACTCCGCGATGAATAACGACTGGCCGGTGTTGTTTGCCATCTTCCCCAACATATGTTAATTCGAATTTTTCTGGCAGCAAGAAGTCAAGTTGGACAGTTGAAAGAGTCTCCTCTTTTCCAAGAGCTGTTTTAACCTGGACATCAAGCTTCGGTCCGTAGAAAGCAGCTTCCCCTTCTGCTTCAAAGTAATCGAGTCCAAGCTCGTCCATTGCTTCTTTCAGCATTTCTTGCGCTTTTTCCCACATTTGGTCATCATCATAATATTTTTCAGTATCAGCGGGATCCCGGTATGATAGACGGAATGAATAGTCAGTTAAGTTAAAATCTTTATAAACTGCAAGCACTAAGTCAACTACACGCTTGAACTCTTCTTTGATTTGATCGGGACGAACAAAAATGTGAGCATCATTTAAAGTCATTCCCCGAACACGCTGCAGCCCTGAAAGCGCCCCGGACATTTCGTAGCGGTGCATTGTTCCCAGCTCAGCAATCCTGATTGGCAGTTCTCTATAACTATGGATGCTATTCTTATAAATCATCATATGATGCGGGCAGTTCATTGGGCGGAGAACAAGCTGCTCGTTGTCCATATCCATAACTGGGAACATATCTTCCTGGTAGTGATCCCAATGTCCTGAAGTTTTGTATAAATCAACACTTCCCATAACTGGAGTATAAACATGATCGTAACCGAGGCTTATTTCTTTATCAACGATATAGCGTTCGATAATCCGGCGGATGGTTGCCCCTTTTGGAAGCCATAAAGGCATCCCTTGGCCAACCTTCTGAGAATTAGTAAAAAGGCTTAGCTCTTTGCCGATTTTACGGTGGTCGCGTTCCTTCGCTTCTTCAAGCAAGCGCAAATGCTCTGCAAGGTCTTCCTTTTTAAAGAAAGCTGTTCCATAAATCCGCTGAAGCATTTTATTATCACTATTTCCGCGCCAGTATGCGCCAGCAATGCTTAATAGCTTAAATTCTTTAATTTTGCCTGTGGACGGAACATGAACCCCGCGGCAAAGGTCCGCGAATTCACCCTGCTCATAAAGAGTAACGGTTTCCCCTTCAGGGATCGCCTCAATTAATTCAAGCTTATATTCATCGCCAATTTCTTTAAAAAATTGGATTGCCTCATTACGGCTTACCTCTTTACGAACGATCTCAAGATTTTCATTTACTATTTTAGCCATTTCTTTTTCAATTAGAGGCAAATCTTCTGGGGTTAATGATTCTTCCAAATCAACATCATAATAAAAGCCGCCTTCAATTACTGGGCCTACACCAAACTTTACATTCTTGTAAAGACGTTTAATAGCCTGTGCCATAAGGTGGGCATTACTATGGCGGAGCACCTCAAGTGCTTCTTCCCTGTCAGGAGTTATAATTTCAATCGCCCCATCTTGTTCGATCGGACGGCGCAAATCATACATTTCACCATTCAATTTTCCCGCAATGGCTTTTTTCTTCAAACCTGGGCTAATTGAAGCAGCGATTCCTTCAGTTGTGGTCCCTCTATCAAACTCCTTTAGAGAACCATCTGGAAATGAAATTTTTACTACATCTGCCATCACTTTTTCCTCCTAATCCAAAAGTAATCATTTGTTAGCCTGGGGAAGTACTTCCCTCCATGTCTAGCAGCTTTTGGTTTTTTTAAAATAAGACTGTTTTAAGATTGTCTGTTGGTTTCCACTCCAGGCACTTCGTTTACCGTGGGGCTTAAACACAGCCAAAAATAAAAAAACTCGTCCCTGGAAAAGGGACGAGTTTTTAAACACGTGGTTCCACCCAATTTTTCGCAAAAACAGGCATAGCTTCTCTGTTTGTTGCGACTTGGTCAGATAACGGCTGTCACCGCCAGCAGCTACTATCAGGAGGAAAGGCTAAAGCACATCATCCTGTTTTCACAGCCGGAGTTCAGAGGTGGTAAGTATTCTTCTTGTGTTAGGAAGTTTGCAGCCCCGCCTTCCCTCTCTGGAAACCTTGAAAGAACACCCATGTCCTCATCGTAACTTTTTCATATGTTACTGATAATTGGCATTTATTATGTACGTAATTATAGTTTGTAATTGTTTGAAAATCAAGTAGCTCTCTCTAATTTTTATGGCTGATTTGAAAATGAGCATTCTTTCTGGCGTAGAACTCTTTAATTTTCCGCTTGTTGACTCGCTCTTCAAATATATTTTTTATCGTTCGTATTAAAGGTTGATCAGGCTCGTCTGTATAAAGGTATATAGTGGAAGGGGCAATCGAAAGCAGGGGGGCAATCGTTACAGAATCAATATAGACAGGATGATTCACGATAAGCTTTCGGTCAATGGCCCGTACAAGTTCACTGCGTTTGATCTCTGTAAAGTCCGCATTAAAAAATACAGCCCCATCTTCTAATACTAAATGAAGATGGTCAGCCTGAGGCTCTCTTCCGTCTAAAAAGTCTCTTAAGATTTGGACAAACATCTGGTATTCTTGTTCCATTTTGTACTCGTCAATTGCCAACTCAACATAGCGGCCAAGTTTTTCAATGAACGACTTTAAGCGGAACATAACAAATGAGTCGAAGGAGAACGAGATATTATCGCTGAACAAATCCTCAATTGCTGCAAAAATTAATGCGTCGTCATCCAACCCTTTCAGGAAACAGGCTAGTTCTTCTCTGTTTCCATCCAGAATAGAATAAATGATCTCCAAAATTTGCTGCTGTTCATCAGAATCATCATAAAAATAGTGATCCGACAGTATTTTTTTAAACCAATCTTCTCTTCTAGTAGTAATAATAAATTCATAAAATGCCTGTTTCACCTTTTTTATACTTTCATAAGACATTGTATTTATGTTTAACTTGACTTTATTTCGATCTTCAATAAGAAGAATAGTTTGTTTTTCCTGCTCATTGTGAAAACAGTCGAGCAATTGATCGTATAAACTTTGGGCATCCTGGCTCTTTTGGAAGATGATTTCAATCAACCAAATCCCCCCTTATTATCAAATCTCTGATTTTATATATATGGGGGACTTGTTCAAATTAGAAGCAAGCTGGAAAAGTCTGTCTGAAAATTCCGGTTTAATGCATAAATCAATTTCTGCATTTACTAACAGTAAAGAGCCGCCACATATGTGGACGGCTCTTAATAGTAGTAAGGATGACAGCTATTTTCCGGATTTAAACCGTTTTAGCTCTTCGTCTAATTTTCGCTTTTCTTCCTCAAATGTGTCCTGACCCTCAACATCAGTCTCAAGTTTTCGAGAGGACGGCTTTTTCTTGACCCAATCCGGTAAAGGCTCCTGTTTATACGGAGCAGTCTGACTTCCAGACTGCCCCTTCTTACCTTCTGCCCAGTCCAAATACTGCCGATGTTCATTTTTGGCTAGTTCCATCGCTTCTTTAACCGTTTTAATTTTTTTCCTCGCCCAGTGGCTCGCTATCTTTTCAATATAGCCCTTTTGCAGCTTCATATCCGTTTTGAGCATGACGTATTGCACGAGTACATTCACTACTCCAGGCAAAAGTTTCTGAGTAAACATGATATCCTCAATAATCTGCAAGTCTGATTTTGATGCCTCTGCTCCCCCTGAAATATCAATTAATAACTGACGTGGAGAGGTCGTATCAAAATAATGGATTAGTTTCTCTTCCTTTGTTTCCGGCACATTCCTGTCCCTTTTATGCTGCATAGGCTGCAGCCTGTCCAACAAGTCTGGAAGCTGATCCTGATTTTCGAATTGATACCAGTCTCTTGCCGCTTTTCTAAGCTCCTCAATTTCAATTTCATTATCAGCAGTCAAAGCGCTGAGAACCAAGTTTTTCATTTGTAGTGCATCAATTCCATATAAAAATGCAAGGGTGCTGATTGCTCCCTTCACTTTAGCTGACAAGGCTCTTTTAGGAACGAGTGAATCCCTTAACCCCGCCAACAGGACATCAAAGTCAAATAGAGATTCATCGATTTTAATTTCCGAAGAAACCTTTCTTCCAATGAAGGCCTGGTCTTGCCCGGCACCAAGATCTATCGCTGTATCCCTGTCATACTTAAGAGCATCCTGGGGAGCAGACTCATACACGTCCTGGAAGGACCTTGTAATTTCCTTGTAAGAGCCGTCATCGATCTTAGTTTGGTCAGTGAAGAATCGCTTAAGTCTTAGAAATTGGTTTTTCCCGATTTTTCGGTATAAGTAAATATTAAGCATACCATCCAGGAAGAATTGCTCTGGTGACAATGGTGGCTGTAATTCATATATAAACGAACGGCCCTCCGGTTCAGTTTGAGTAAAGGTTTTTAAAAGACCAATTCCTTCAAGCTTCAGCCTCGCATGATAAATGTCTTTTAAATTAAGATCTGTTAAATTCATTAAGCCGTGATGGGAAGCAGCGCCTGACCATAGCCTGTTTTCCTCTACCTCAGCCCATAATGTCATATATAAGCTAAAACAAGCTGTACCAACAAGCGGCTGGTATAAAAAGGTAAGTACTTTACGGTCATATTCATGCAAAAGGCCGTTTATTGCAACCCGATACCTGTCAACAGGAAGTATTTCCTGCCAGTGCTTTGCCATTTCCTTCAAACCTTTCTTACCTATTATTTACCAAAACCTATTCTGGGTTACTCAATTTATTCCGCTTAGGAAGAGGTTTCTCGTTAGTGAAAGGACACTAAAAGACAACTAATCACTTGAAAAAAATCAAAATTTTATAGCCATCTGAGAACCCTATGATTGTTCTTTTTTTATTAACTCTTTTAGTTCATCAATAAAGACATTTATATCCTTAAATTGCCGGTACACGGATGCAAACCTAACATACGCCACTTCGTCAACTTTGGCCAGCCTGTCCATTACCATTTCCCCAATTGCTTCGCTTTTAATTTCTGAAACGCCTTGGTTACGAAGTTCCTTTTCCACTTCTGACGCTATATCCTCTAGCTCCTTTAGGGCGACTGGGCGTTTTTCACAAGCTTTAATTAATCCACGCAACATTTTTTGCCGGCTGAACTCTTCTCTTGTTCCCTCTTTTTTAACTACAATTAGAGGAGTTTCCTCTACTTTTTCGAATGTTGTAAAACGGTAGCCGCATGCTTCACATTCCCGTCTTCTCCGTATGGACTTGTTTTCATCAACAGGACGGGAATCAAGCACACGGGTAGACTGATTCTGGCAAGTTGGACATTTCATGATATCAGCTCCAGATCCTACATTTAATATATTTTTAGTGCTTTACTAAGAGCTCCAATTTTAAATAGTGCGTCCGCCGAACGAGAGTGATCCTGATGACTTACGAATAGTGTTACTATTTGCTGCTGTGCTGCTTGTAGCGAAGTGCTCGACTTATCAATTGCATCACATTTCTCTGCGTGTGCGGGTTAATTCGAGGGATGTCAAACCAATTTACTGTGGAAGAACCGAGACGCAGGAAACCCCTGAGGCGCTCATCGGTACTTGTACTTCCTGCATTTCGAAGACAAAGAAGCGTTTTTGCTTCTGACGAAGAAAGTGAAGTTTGCCTAGTTTCAAGGAGGCGCAACTAGACAGGCTCCTGGAATCGCCAGCGGAAACGCGAGCAATTGCACCGGAAATAAACAGCGTTTTTTTTACGAAACCAGAATAAAAAGGGCCTATTTCTGACCGTTTACTCCAGATCCTATATAAGTATTCTTCTTATTAAGCTCTTCATAAAATCTCAAGATTTCTTGTTTAAGAGATGGATAAATACCAGTTACGGAAAATCTTTCTGTTGATATATGGAAATCCACTGCTATTTCAAATGGCTTTGTGGTTATAACTGTTATTATAACAAATCCTCGGCAGCCTCTGTTTAATTCCGCAGAAATTTCACCATGATCTGCTGATATCGAATTTATCGTATAGGCGCTATCTTCCTTTAATACCTTCTCAACAGATTCGAATAAGGAATTAAACTTTCCTTTATAATATCTAGTTTTCAGTTCTGGATCCGCATGGTTTTCTTCTGTCCCGCCAGATTTCTGATACCGAGTGGTTAAAGCGCTAACAAAAGACATATCGTATCCTCCCAGCCCATGATATAAAGCTATGTATCGTGCCTCTATAGACCATTTTACAACAACCCTGAAAGAAATAACAAAAGTGCAAGTGCCTTAAAGTATAAAAATTGTATCTACAAAGCTAACGGACTTTGGTCAAACCTTAATTACTACAGATAAAATTAAAAGAGAGGTGTATAAATACACCTCTCTTAAACTTCATTCATTTTTATAGTGCTTTCACTTTTGCCTGCTTTACTTGTACCGGACCCATACCACGAGGAATTTCAATGTTTTCGCGTGTTTGTGCCCCTAAAGCATCAGCAATAAAGTCAGCTGCAATATTTGGATCCAGGTCGCCGCATGTGTATACATCAATGCTCGCGTACCCGTGTTCAGGGAAGCTATGAATTGTTAAGTGAGATTCAGAAATGATAACCACTCCGCTTACACCTTGAGGTGCAAATTTATGGAAGGCAACTTCTCTTATTTCTGCACCAGATTTTAGTGCGGCCCCTACAAATGTTTGTTCAATAAAATTCATATCGTTAAGTTTGTCAAAATCGCAGCCCCATAATTCAGATATTACGTGACGTCCCATTGTTTCCATATTCAATTTCCCCCTTAACCGGATTTACTCATAAACTTCCCATTTTCAACGGTAACTTAGGCTACCACGGGGGAAAGTTAGTCCAAAGAGGTCCTAACCCTTTAAGTAGCTAATTTGGTACCTTTATTAAGAAGTTCACGATGACTAGTATACTAAGTTTATATTACTTTTGCAACACATGCAGGGAACTTTTTTAAAAATGCTTATCTCATGAGATTACTAGATTATGCGGATTCTCTTCTTTCCTGTTGTATGCACAGAAAAACACCCGCCAAACTTGGCGGGCTCTAATTTTACAATCTAACCTTTAACCTACTCTTGCTGTTTTGGAATGCAGCAATTCCCTGGCGACATATTTCATAAGATCTACGACTCTGCAAGAATAACCCCATTCATTATCATACCAAGCAAGTACCTTTACCTTTTTAGCTCCTATTACCATCGTCGATAA
The DNA here is from genome assembly GCF_013343715.1 of Mesobacillus harenae. Taxonomy (GTDB): domain Bacteria; phylum Bacillota; class Bacilli; order Bacillales; family Cytobacillaceae; genus Mesobacillus_A; species Mesobacillus_A harenae. The sequence continues at coordinate 115,583 of NZ_JABUNR010000003.1, read as the reverse complement.
TCCATCGATAACTGCTGAGTGTTCATTTGTATTAAAGTCGATCGAAACGAGGGGTTCATCAGTGATATCTAAAATACCTTTTAAGCTTCCTTGCGAAGCTGCCTTAAACACATCGTTTATTTCATCGATTGTTACGTCACATTTCAAATCAACAACAAGATCTACAAGTGATACATTTGGAGTAGGCACCCTAAGTGACATTCCGTGAAGTTTGCCTTTTAATTCAGGAAGCACCAGGGAAAGCGCCTTAGCTGCTCCAGTTGATGTCGGAATAATCGATTGTCCACAGGAACGTGCCCTGCGAAGGTCCTTATGAGGATTATCGATATTATTTTGATCATTGGTATAGGCATGTACAGTCGTCATTAATCCATTTTCAATTCCGAATTTATCATTTAGCACTTTTGCAACAGGCGCTAAACAATTAGTGGTGCATGAAGCATTTGAGATGACATCATGCGTTTCAATATTAAACTGGTCTTCATTAACGCCCATCACAATTGTTATATCCTCATCCTTGGCCGGGGCTGTAATGATTACTTTTTTTGCACCTGCATCGATATGCAAGCCAGCTTTTTCGCGATTATTGAATTTTCCTGTAGCTTCTATAACAATATCTATGTTTAACTCTCCCCAAGGAAGCTCTGCGGGATTACGTTGGTTGATTAAGCGGATTTTCTTGCCATTGACAATAATTGCATGATCCTGAGCAGTGACTTCTCCCTCAAATTGACCATGATTAGAATCATATTTTATTAAATGTGCCAAAGTTTCAGCTGGGTAGCTGGCATTAATGGCCACAATATCAAGATTATTTTCAAGAATTGCCTTTCTAAACACCATTCTTCCAATTCTTCCAAAACCGTTAATTGCGATTCTCGCCTTCATTTGACGGCTCCTTCCACATTAGTGTTATACTCTAATACCCTTTATATGTAATTAGTATAACATAATAAGGAATAATTGTGATAAATAAAATCACACATTTTAAAAGTTTTATAATTCAGAAAAGTGAGAGCGGGTGTCCATTAGAATGTGGGGCGCCTCTAAAGCGTATAGGGACCTGATTCAATCAAGCGAAAACCGACTTATCATTGTAAAGATGAGCGAAGAACTAGATGCTTCACGATAAGTTGGATGCAGATAATACATAGGTTATTTTAAATATAAACTCTATTATTTTATAAACAATAAACTCTGTTAAAGGCAATGTTGATGATTTAACCCCATTAGTATGTTCTTTATTTGCAGGTTAATTGGAGGGCCGAATTAATAGTCCTGCGAAAAAGGCAGGTCAGGGGAGCCACAGGAGCGAAGCGGCAAATGAGTATGAATTGTATACGGATTACAAAACAAAACAAAACAAAACAAAAAAAACAGCCTAAAGTCAGCTGTTCCATTTACAGATGGTTAGACTATATGCGCTAATCAAGAAGTGAGCGGTTTACCTTGCCACTGGTTAACAATTTTTATAAGCTGACTCTCTGTATCAGATAAATCACCATTATTGTTAATCACGGCATCAGCAAGCGGAATCTTATCTTTTAGAGGCATTTGTGATTTAATTCTCGCCAGCGCATCTTCCTCCGTGAATCCGTTTCGGCTTATAAGCCTGCTTAGCTGAACTTCTTCGGTTACATACACTAACAGAGTTTTCTCTGCCATATAAGCTAGTTTGCTTTCAAACAATAAAGGTATGTCAAGGACAATAATTTCTTTATGGTCATTTATAGCCTTATCTTTTTTTTGAAGCATCCTTTCCCGGACAGCAGGATGAACAATTTCGTTCAGTACTTTTCTTTTTTCAGGATCATGGAAAATAATTGAACCTAACTTGCCTCTATCTAGGCTTTTATCTTCATTGAGAACAGTGTCTCCAAAAAACTCTATGATCTTTTTGTAAGCCAGCTCTTCCGGTTCAACAGCTAGCCTCGCCTCTATGTCAGCGTCTATTATAACTGCACCCAGTTTCTTTAACATGTTTGACACTGTGCTTTTACCGCTGGCAATTCCGCCAGTTAACCCAATAACAAGTGACATGAATTAGTTCCTTTCTGAATACGTTTAAATTTTCCAGATACCAATAAAAATTAAAAGGATTCCCGGAATGAAAGAACACTTCTGCGCCCAGCTCATATGTGAGAAAACCCCGCCTGCTTTTAAGCCAAGAAAAACAAAAAGAGAACTCATGACTGCAGCTGAAATTGCCAGTAAGAATGGTGAAAAACCTAGCATGGCAGCACCTATTCCTGCTCCAAATGCATCTAATGATAAAGCAATACCAAGCATTAACGCTTCAATTCCCGTAATCGTTCCAGAGCGGTCGAAATCGGCGCTCATTGGTTTTCTTAAAATATGAATGACAATGCCAAGCGACTTTATTTCATACTTAATAATCATTTTTTCCTGTCCAACCCCATCTGCTTTTTCTGGGCGGAAAAATTGAAATAAAATCCAGGCGCCGAGCATAATGAGGATAATCCCACCGATCCTTTCAGCCATTTTCGGTGTTAATAGATTCTCCAAGAAACTTCCGAATGCCATCGCTGCAACCAACATCACAGCCGAGCATATGGCAACAATCGCTATAGATCTTAAAGGAATAGCCATCTTTCTTAACCCATACGTAAATCCAACACTAAAGCTGTCAAGGCTAACAGCAAAAGCAAGAATCAGCAGCGGAAATGTATGCCCCATTTTGAGTACTCCTTCCTGTCAATCGATCGCTACAATAGTATATGGAAGGAGCCCATCCGATGTTAAATAGGAAAATTGGATTTACATTTTCAGGTGTAAAGTGTATGAGATGAATTTAACAATTTCACCAGTTTATCAAATTTTTTAAAAAGGGCATTCCCTTCTAAGGATATTGTGCCTTCGAAGGGTTAGATCAAAAATAACCAGAGCTATTCCAGTTTCCATTTTGATAAGTTCTACTAATTAAGCGGCTGGCAGTTCGGGCAGAAATGGGTTCCTCGTCCACCAACGACAGTTTTTTCTAGTGGGGTCCCACAATTTATGCACGGTTCTCCCTTTTTTCCATAAACAAAAAGCTGCAACTGGAACATTCCAATTTGTCCTTGGGAATTAATATAGGAGCGAATCGTGCTGCCGCCTTTTTCCACTGCCTCTCCAAGAGTGGAGACTATTTCTTTATGAAGAAGTTTTACTTCCTCTTCAGTTAACGAAGAAGCGATCCTTTCCGGATGAATCCCTGCCCTAAATAATGCCTCATCAACATATATATTTCCGAGTCCGACTAGTACCCTTTGGTCAAGAAGGGCAGGCTTAACTTTCCGGCTAGTTTTTTGAAGTTTTACCCAAAGATCGTTTATTGTAAAAAGATCAGAGAAAGGTTCCGGTCCTAGGTCTAAAAGAGGTGCCTGCTTAAACTCATCCCCCTTTTTATACAGGTGCATCGTCCCAAACTTTCTGACATCCTTATAGCGGAGCTCAGATCCATCTGTAAAATGATAAACAGCATGTGTATGCTTGTCTATTTCTGAATCAGAATTAAATACACCATATTTCCCCTCCATACGCAAATGAGAAACAAGGGCATAATCATTTGTATAAAAGATGAGAAATTTGCCGCGGCGTCCGATTTCCAGAAAAGACTGTCCCTTCAAAGCATCAGTAAATTGGATCACTTCGGCAGGGTGTTTGACCATCTTAGGCCATGAAATGGAAACATGGTCAATTGTTTTTCCAATAACAAGCTCTGCCAATGTCCTGCGGACAGTTTCTACTTCGGGAAGTTCTGGCATGTACTTTCCCCCTTAAGATTGAGTATCTTCCATAAATTTAATTTCCTAGCAGAATTCGTGTGCAAGCGCGTAAAGCTACTCTGAAACTTCAACTCCTCCTTTAGAAGCAAAAACCGCTTCTTTGTCGGATTCTTCGAAGTACATGATGTACAAGTGCCGACTTTGCCACAGGAAGTAGCGTACGTAGTCGGCCAGTTTCTGTGCTTCTTTCAGTCGGCGAGCGACGGACAGGATGTCCTAGCCAGGCGAGTGCCGCAGGACGCGGCAAGCTTCGAGCGTGGCTTTTCTTTGTCTAGCTCCGCCTCCTAGAAACTCTGAAACTTCAACTCCTCCTTCAGAAGCAAAAACCGCTTCTTTGTCGGAGTCTTCGAAGTACAGGATGTACAAGTGCCGACTTTGCCACAGGAAGTGGCGTACTTAGTCGGCCAGTTTCTGTGTTTCTTTCAGTCTGCTCTACTTTTCTATTTCGCGTCGAACCAGGTTGGGCCGTATGAGTAATCGACCTTTAACGGTACATCCAGCTCTACTGCACCTTCCATAACTTCAGGAACAATCTCCTTCAGCTTTTCAATTTCATTCTTTGGAGCCTCGAAGATCAATTCATCGTGAACCTGCAGAAGCAGTCTAGTTTTTAATCCTTCACTGCTTAATCTGTCTGCCATTTCAATCATAGCCTTTTTAATAATGTCAGCGGCACTTCCCTGGATCGGCGTATTCATTGCTGTTCGTTCCGCAAAGCTGCGCAGATTGAAATTTCGGCTCGTTATTTCTGGAATATATCTCCTGCGCTGCAAAAGCGTTGAAACATACCCTTTTTGCTTTGCATCCTTGACGATTTCCTCCATATAATCCTTTACACCCGGATAACTTTGAAGGTAGCGGTCAATAAATTCCCCTGCTTCCTTCCTAGATATGCCAAGACTCTGAGAAAGACCATAATCACTAATTCCATATACAATTCCAAAGTTTACAGCCTTCGCATGGCGGCGCATATTGCTTGTGACCTCATCAGCCTTTACGTGGAACACTTCCATCGCTGTCTTGGTATGAATATCAAGATCTTCCTGAAATGCCTCAATAAGTTTCGCATCCCCAGCAATATGTGCAAGAACCCTTAGCTCAATTTGGGAATAATCCGCTGCAAAAATAACCCAGTCATCCTCCGAAGGAATAAACGCTTGCCGGATTTTTCTCCCTTCCTCTAGGCGGATAGGAATGTTTTGGAGGTTAGGATCCGTCGAGCTTAACCGGCCAGTCTGAGTAAGTGCTTGATTAAAACGGGTATGAACCTTATCAGTTTTGGGATTGACCACCTTCTGCAAGCCCTCAATGTACGTAGACTGAAGCTTTCCCAGCTGGCGATAATGAAGGATCTCGCTGATAATTTCATGCTTAGATTCTAGTTTTTCCAGAATATCAGCTGATGTTGAATAACCTGTCTTCGTCTTTTTAAAAACCGGAAGACCCAGTTTCTCAAATAAGATGATACCGAGCTGCTTAGGGGAGTTTATGTTAAACGACTCACCAGCCAGCTCAAATACTCTATGTTCAATTGCAGTTAACTGCCCGCGTATATCTATGCCCATTTTATTTAATCGGGCGATATCCAGCTTAATTCCGAGGAATTCCATATCAGCTAAAACAAGTGTTAATGGCATTTCCAGCTTTGTAAACAGCTCATACTGCTGATTGTCCGATAGAAGTTCATCCAGTTTGTCTTTTAAGACATGAAGCCCCGCTGCCTTTCGGACCAAATGCTCAGCCAGCGCTCCTTGGTCAGGAACTCTTCGCTTCGCACCTTTCCCGTAAAACACATCATCTGATTGGATGCTGCTATAGCCATGGAGTTTAGCCACTGATGCAAAGTCATCTGTTGTTTCCGATGGATTCAGGACATAAGATGCAAGTAATAAATCAAATTCTGCACCTTTTAAATGAATGCCCTTATGCCTCAATGATACTTCAGATCGTTTAGCATCATATACTGCCTTTTTTTTGCTCCCATCCTCTGCCCAATTTTTAAAGACTTTAGATTCAAGAGCTTTTTCTGCAGCAAAAAAGAAACGCCCTTTTTCATTAACAAGTCCAAATCCGACAATTTGAGCGTAGTGGTAATTCTCTTCCAACACTTCAATATATAAGGAGTTTTCTTCAGCAAAATATTCTTCCTTAATTTCCTCAGGCACTTCAAATTCAATTTCTTCGAGCTCTTCTGAATCTGACTCAGGATCAGCACCAAGCTTGTCTAACAAGGAATTAAACCCAAGCTCTCTGAAGAACCGTAATAATTCGTCCCGGTCAAAGCCCTCATATTCGGAATCATTAAGCTGGATCTCGACAGGAGCCTCTCTGGTGATTGTTGCTAATTCTTTGCTCATTACAGCTTGCTCTTTAAACTCCTGCAGTTTCTCTTGCAGCTTTTTTCCGCTAATTTTATCAAGAGATTCGAGGAGATTCTCTAATGTCGAATATTCCTTTAAAAGCTTGATAGCCGTTTTTTCGCCAACACCAGGAACACCCGGAATATTATCAGAAGCATCTCCCATCAATCCTTTCATATCCACGATTTGTTTAGGGGTTAGCCCGTATTTTCCGAGGATATGTTCAGGAGTATACTCTTCGATTTCAGTTATACCCTTTTTGGTTATGCTAACCGTGGTTTTATCAGAACTTAGCTGGGTAAGGTCCTTATCACCTGAAATTATCTTTACTTCGAAGCCGTCCTGTTCAGCTTGTAAAGAAAGGGTTCCGATAATATCATCCGCCTCGTAATTCTCCAGCTCATATTGCGAAATTCGGTATGCTTTAAGTAGTTCCCTAATAAAAGGAAACTGCTCACTTAACTCAGGCGGAGTTTTTTGTCTGCCGCCTTTATATTCCTTAAATGTCTTGTGTCTGAAAGTCGTTTTGCCAGCGTCAAACGCTACCAGTAAGTGAGTAGGCTTTTCATCTTCAAGTATCCTCATCAGCATCATCGTAAAACCATACACTGCATTGGTATGTATCCCTTTGTCATTATTTAATAAGGGGAGTGCAAAAAAAGCCCGGTATGCAATGCTGTTTCCATCAATCAATACGAGTTTTTTTGTCAAAGTTAATCCTCCTAAACCTAAAATTTCAGGTAAAAGGCCATAAAAAAAAGACCATTATTTTCTTCATTTTATCATGATTGATAAAATAAAGAAAAATAACGGTCTGCATATTATTCAGTATAGCCCATTAACATTCGTGCATAAGGAGAATCTGACGGAAGAACGATTACCGTTTCTCCATTTATAGTTTGTTTATAGGAATTAAGCGTTCGGAACAAGGTATAAAATTCTGGATCTTTTGAGAAAGAAAGATTATACACCTTGGCTGCCTCTCCCTCTCCTTCCGCTCTGATAGATTCGGCGTCCGCAGATGCTGTTGCAAGAATCTCTTTAACCTCTCTATCAGTTTCTGCCGTTATTCGATTCTTTTCGGCATCGCCCATTGATAAATATTCCTGTGCTTTTGATTCTCGTTCAGAAATCATTCTAACAAATACGGAATTTTCATTTTCTTCAGGTAAATCCGTTCTCTTAATTCTCACATCTGTGACTACGATTCCGTATCCATCGGTGGCTAAGAGTTCATTTACACGTTCGGTTACCCTGTCATTTAAGGAGCCTCTAGAGGACTTTTCATCGTTAATAATTTCATCATAATTTAATTGCCCGAGCTCACCGCGTACAACCGAATAGATGAACTCCTCCATCTTTGATTCAGCATTTATGAGCGTTCTGGCATTTGAGATCATTTTCTTTGGATCCTCTATCCTCCAAATTGCATAGTTGTCGATAATCATTCGTTTCTTATCCCTTGTGTTGATCTCAGCTTCGGAAACATCATAGGTCATTTGATATTTAGGCAAACTGGTAACACTTTGAATGAAAGGAATTTTGTACGATAACCCTGGCTCTCTTTCTATGCGTACAACTTCTCCAAACTGACGGATAACTTTGTATTCTCCTTCTTTAACAATGAATAAATTAGTGAATGTAAAGATTAGAACAATGGCCAGCAGGAGCAGGAGGATGCCAATTTTAATATAATTACGCCAGTTAATAGAATTTCCTGCTTTATCTTTAAAGTTGATTATGTTCTGGTCGCTCATTGATTATCACTTCCTTCTGTACCCGGCTTTGGTGTTTCTTTTTCAAGCGGGCGAATCGGAAAGTATTTCAATGTATTTCCGTCATCGTTCATAATATATATTTCTGTTCCAGGCAGTACCTCATCGAGAGTCTCCAGTACAAGACGCTGTCTTGTAATTTCTGGATTGTTTCTGTACTCAGCATATAAAGAATTGAAAATGGCCACGTCACCTCTTGCCTTCTCTATCCGGGCAGCTTTATCTCCCTGCGCTCTAGATATAAGGGCATCCTCTTCCCCTTTTGCTTCATTGATCTTCTGATTTCGGTATTTCCCGGCTTCATTGATCTTTGTATTCATAGTCTCACGTGCATCTGTAACATTCGTAAAAGCACTTCTCACTTCATCATTTGGCAGTTCTACATCCTGCAGCTTGACCGCTGTGATTGAAATACCAACATCATATTTCTCAATAAGCGTCGCCAGTAAGTCCCGAACATCTGCTTCAATCTCTGCTTTTCCAGAAGTTAATGCATCATCAATTTTCGAGCTTCCGATAATACTCCGAAGCGAAGCTGAGGTAGCATCATAAAGAATTTCTTCTGGATTATCCGCATTAAAGAGAAACTTAGACGGATCAGTTATTTTCCATTGTACGACCAAATCCGCCAGGACGATGTTTTCATCACCGGTAATCATTTTAGTCTCATCAGGAAAACCTTTAATCTCTCCATCTTTCTCTTCATAACCAAATTGAAGACTGAAGGTTTCTTTTGAAACTTTCTCTACGCTTTGAATTGGCCATGGAAGCTTCCCATGAAGACCAGGTTCTGTTATCCCCGCTTCCACTTTTCCAAATGTAAGTATAACGGCCTGATCAGATTCGTCCACAGTATACCAGGTTGTAAAGGCGAGCAGTCCTAAGATTATGACAAGAAATACTGCACCAATAGTTATATATACTTTCCTTAAGCTAACCACATACTCTCCCCCTTCTCTAATTCTTAAATAAACCCTAAAAGCTTCTCCCATATACAATCATATCTATAATTCTATAAAATTAATACGGTTAATTGCCGGAAAGGTTTCATTATCTAGGCTAAAAGCTTCGTTACTTAAAAATCTAACTAATCCGGAGTGTAGTGCCCTAAATTGCAGGCTAGAGCAGGCCCGCTAGACTACCTGCACATTTCTGACAATAACATAGTGGCAAGAGCCCTTAAATGACATTTACACCAGAGCAAATAAAAGACGGTAACACTTCGCTGTTAATCTTCAGAGTCAGTAGTTGATGGAAATAAGAGAGACAATGTATACGATTAGCCATCAGTTAAAACCCGAACAATGACAAAAGGACGCAGCCGGATTGGCATGCGCCCTACTGAATATTATTCTTCAGATCACATGATACTTTATCGTCTAAGGTTACTCTGTAACTCAATCTAATGAACCTTATTTAGCTTGACAGAAAAAGTGGTTCCATTATCCTTCTCGCTGCTGACTTCAATAGTTCCTTTGTGGGCTTCAACGATATGTTTGACGATTGCCAAGCCTAGACCCGTACCTCCAGAGTTACGGCTCCTCGCTTTATCCACCCGATAAAAGCGCTCAAATATTCTCGGGAGTTCATCTTGTTCTATTCCTATTCCTGTGTCTTTCACTTGGACAGTCACAGTGTCTGTTTCATTAATGACGGAGACCATTACCTTGCCCCCTTCAGGCGTGTAGGCAATTGCGTTACTGATCAGATTAAGGAATACTTGTTTTAGCCTGTCACTGTCTCCCTCTATCAGTAAAGAGTCGTCACTCGCCTCAAGTTTAAGCTCGATTTTTTTTCTTTCTGCTTTCCCTTGCAAAATAGGCAGGATCTCCCTTAACTCTTGGTTGATATCAAGCATGTGAATGGTGAGCCTGAATCCCTGCTGCTCCATTTTGGAAAGGTCGAGCAACTCCTCAATAAGGGCTTGAAGCCTATTGCTTTCCTTTAAAATTATCGATAGGAACGCCTCTAAGGATGCTTCATCCTCCATAGCACCATCAAGAAGGGTTTCAGAAAAGCCTTTTATAGAGGTTATTGGTGTTTTTAACTCATGGGAGACATTGGCAACAAAGTCCTGCCTGATTTGTTCAAGCTTTTTAAGCTCCGTAATATCATGAAAAACAAGTAAGACACCCTTCCAAACTTTGTTTGTTCCTATGATCGGAACTCCATACACCTCAAAATGGCGCCTTTCTATTCCAATTGGAAGAATGATTTGCTTTCGTACCTTCTGTTCTGTCATAAATATTTTTTCTATAATGCTGACAACCTCGTTATGGATGATTACTTCGTGATATAACTTATCAAGATAATCGGAAGAGCCAACATGAAAAATGTCTTTATAAGCCCTATTTATAAGGTTAATATATCCTCTGCTGTCAATCAGGATCAGACCGCTGCCCATATTCTCAATTAGTGTGCTAAGTCTGTCTTGCTGAACTTCTTGCGATTTAACCATATCCTGAAGATTTCTTGCCAGAATGTTAATGGACGCACTCAGCATACCTGTTTCGTCCTCTTTTTCTTCATAAGTTCTAGCTTTAAAATTTCCTTTAGCCAGCTCAATTGCAACGTTGGCAGCTGACTCAATCGGCTTTGTGTACCTGGCTGTTATACGCAGACTCATTAAAATAATAACCAAGAGTGCGATTCCAAGACTTATAGTCAGCAGCCACCAGATTTGCCGGTAGGCTTTTTGCAGTTCATTAAATTTAGTAGTCAGAAAAATATAGCCTTCTATTTCTCCATTCTGTTCAAGCGGCTTCCAAAAATAATGGACATCATATCCGCCTCCTACTTCAAGCATATCAGGCCGGGCAGGTCTTTCATGGATAACTTCTTCTATAATCTCTCTATGCCTGCTAATTTGTCTTCCATGCAATTCTCCACTGTCGTAAACAAATGCTCCCGATAAATCAACTATGGTAATTCGGGCATTTAAAAGTTCACCTACTTGGGCAATATCATGCTCCTGGAATTGTCCCAAGCCCCCGTCACCCATGATATAGGTGCTAATAATGTTCATTTCACTTTTCACACGCTCATTAAAAGCATTAACATAATAGTTTTTAAACAACTGTCCGAGCAACAGGCCAAGACCTATAAGAACGCAAACTATCACGCTTATAAGAGCAAATAGAAGTTTCGTACGGTATTTGTTCATTCTCCCTTTGGCTCCTCCAGCTTATAGCCGAGACCCCGTACGGTCTTTATATATGCTGGCTTTCTTGTATCTCTCTCAATTTTTTCCCTAACATGGCTGATATGTACATCCACAATTCTTGTATCCCCTGCAAAGTCATAGTTCCAAACGGCACGAAGGAGCTGATCTCTTGTTAGCACTCGCCCCTTATTTTTACCTAGGTATAAGAGGAGTTCAAACTCTTTAGGGGTTATTTCAAGCTGTTTACCGTCGAAAAAGGCCTCGTATCGCTCAGGGAAGATTTGCAAATCACCAATCTTAATGTCATCTGTTTCTTCTTGTTTAGATTGACTCTCCGCCTGTCCCTGTGACCGCCTTAGAATTGCCTTTACCCTTGCAACCACTTCTCTAGGGCTAAAAGGCTTTGTCATGTAGTCATCTGCTCCAAGTTCCAGGCCCAGAACTTTATCGAACTCATCATCTTTTGCGGTAAGCATAAGAATAGGAGTTTCGATCCTGTTTTGGCGGAGCTGTTTACATACTTCAATCCCATCCAATTTAGGCAGCATTAAATCCAAAATAATAAAATCAGGAATTTCTGTTTCCGCAAGTCTTTTTCCTTCTTCTCCATCCACAGCCGTAACAACGGTGTATCCGGCCTGTTGAAGATTATACTGCAACAGCGTAACAATTGATGGCTCATCATCAACAACTAGTATTTTTTTCCCCATAACTGCCTCCAAAATAAGTAAGGTACGATCTATTTTATTATCATATCATATTAAAACTCTCTCCTATAATTGTTGGAAAGGCATTTATAATATACACTTCAAAGTTGCTGATTACTGACTGTTCAATTCAGCACGCTTTCCAAAAATGATTCCTTACATAAGGGTCTCGACTGGCTGGGTCTCCACAGAATATTGAGGGGTTAATTGCACATCTGAAAAAACTGCAAATGAAGGTGTGTTACACCTGGAATTTAATTTATAAAAAGTCTAAGGAAAACGATTACCTGTATCGAAGATAAGAACCAAGTTTAACAGAGTAAGGTGGAACAACCGACTTTATTAGCTGACAAAACACAAAGAAGATGTACATATGTACATCTTCAATTTGTTGCTAGAAATTCTCAAGCGCCTTTCCTTCAAGCCGCTCCTGGCGGTAGGGCGGGCACACCTTAAGCTTCCCTGCTGCAACCTCATCCTCGTTTTCATTCGAAACCGTAACAGAAATCTCAATAAAGTGGTTATTTCGGTTTACCTCGGTTACTTCAAAAATGAACAGCACGGTATCGTAATGATAAACAGGCTTCAGGAATTCGATCTCCTGTTTTAGAACATAGCTTCCAGGACCGGGCAAGTACTTAGAGATAGCTGATGTGATGACACCAGTCAGCATAATCGGTGGAACAATTGGCTTTTCATAGGGAGTCTGTGAAGCGTAATCATGCTGAATATAAAGTGGATTCGAATCATTTGTCAGCCCTAGATAAAGCAGTAAATCCTTATCTTCCATTTTTTCGGTAAGCGAAAGTTTCTCTCCTGTTGAAATCTCACCGATTTGCCTTCCCAGCTTACGTTTTTTTCCCAGCAACATTAATACTGCACCTCCATAAACAATTACGTTAGGGTCGAGTCACTGCTGTATTAATTCATACTATAGCATTTAGACTATTATGATACAAAGTGTCCTAGAAAAAAATCGGGGAAGCATCCCCGATTTTGCTAACCTATATTAAAACTTCCATTACTGATTTAACAGATGAAGCAGACTTATCAAGAGCGGCTTTTTCCTCTGCAGTTAACTCTAATTCAATAATTTTCTCGATTCCATTCGCACCTAGAATGGTTGGAACGCCAAGATAGATGCCATCGTATCCATACTCTCCTTCAAGATATGCAATTGAAGGAAGAACTCTGCGCTGGTCTTTTAAAATAGCTTCAACCATCTCGACCAAAGAAGCTGCTGGTGCATAGTAGGCACTCCCGTTTCCTAGCAAGTTAACGATCTCACCGCCACCCTTGCGCGTTCGTTCTACAATTGCATCAAGGCGCTCCTTAGGGATTAATGCTTCAAGCGGAATACCGCCTGCATAAGAATAGCGAACTAGCGGAACCATGTCATCCCCATGCCCGCCTAATACAAAGCCTGTAATATCTTTTACTGATAATCGCAGTTCTTGGGCAACGAAGGTACGGAAGCGTGCTGAATCAAGGACACCCGATTGTCCGATTACCCGGTTCTTAGGAAAACCCGCTTCTTTAAATACAGTATAAGTCATTGCATCTACAGGGTTCGTTAACACTAAGATATAGCAATTCGGGGAATATTTGACGATTTCCTGAGCAACACTTTTCATGATCTTTTGATTTGTCTGAACTAAATCATCACGGCTCATACCTGGTTTCCGTGCAATTCCAGCAGTAATAACGACGATATCCGAGTCTTTTGTATCCTCATAATTGGAAGTGCCAGTAATATTAGCATCAAAGCCTAGTACGGGACTGGCTTCCAGCATATCTAGCGCTTTTCCTTTAGTTGGGTTTTCCATTTGCGGGATATCAACAAGCACAACATCACCAAGCTCTTTTTGGGCCAATAAAAATGCAGTTGTTGCTCCAGTAAATCCGCCACCGATTACGGATACCTTTTTTCTATTTAAAGTCATGAGTTTTCCTCCTTTTTCATATCTTATTTTCCCTATGAAAAAGGGCTACACTTATCAGCATAGCCCCAGTTCCCCAATCTGGGAATTATTTCATGTTTTTAATTAACTCAGTTCCAAACTCTGAAGCTTTCACTTCAGTTGCACCATCCATCAATCTTGCAAAGTCGTACGTTACAACCTTTGATGCAATGGTATCTTCCATTGATTTTAGGATCATGCTGGCAGCTTCTGTCCATCCAAGATGTTCAAGAAGCAATACTCCGGAAAGAATGACTGAAGAAGGGTTAACCTTGTCCAATCCAGCGTATTTAGGAGCTGTTCCATGAGTAGCCTCAAAAATTGCATGGCCTGTTTCATAGTTGATATTAGCACCTGGAGCAATTCCAATTCCGCCAACTTGTGCGGCAAGTGCATCAGAAATATAGTCACCGTTAAGGTTCATTGTTGCTACAACATCAAATTCTTTTGGACGAGTCAGAATCTGTTGTAAGAAGATGTCAGCAATAGCATCTTTTACGATGATTTTGCCTGCAGCCTCAGCATCAGACTGAGCTTGATTCGCAGCATCCAATCCCTGCTCATCTTTGATGCGATCGTACTGGTTCCAGGTAAATACTTGTTCGCCAAATTCCTTCTCAGCCAACTCATAGCCCCAGTTCTTGAAAGCACCTTCAGTAAACTTCATGATATTCCCTTTATGTACGAGGGTAACTGATTTGCGGCCTTCTTTAATTGCATAGTCGATAGCAGCACGTACTAAACGGCTTGTTCCCTCCTCAGAAACTGGCTTAATTCCTAGACCAGAAGTTTCAGGGAAACGAATTTTATTTACACCAAGTTCATTTTGAAGGAAAGCAATTAACTTCTTAACCTCATCAGAACCTTGTTGGTACTCAATACCGGCATAAATATCTTCTGTGTTTTCACGGAAGATAACCATGTCTGTATCCTGAGGACGCTTTACTGGTGATGGTACCCCTTCAAACCAGCGTACAGGACGCAAGCATACAAATAAATCTAATTCTTGACGCAATGCTACATTAAGAGAACGGAAACCTCCACCGATTGGAGTTGTCAGCGGTCCTTTAATTGCGATTAGATACTCATTGATTACATCAAGGGTTTCTGCTGGAAGCCATTCTCCAGTCTGGTTGAATGCTTTTTCACCAGCAAGAACTTCCTTCCACGTGATTTTTCTTTCGCCTTTATATGCTTTTTCTACTGCAGCATCTAAGACTCTTTGAGAAGCTGCCCAGATGTCTGGACCTGTTCCATCGCCTTCAATAAAAGGCACAACCGGATTGTTTGGTACATTTAGAACGCCATCTTTTACTGTAATTTTTTCACCTTGCATGTTTTTTCCCTCCAAAAATAAAATGCATTCAAAAATTGTTACCCTCTCTAGCTGTTATAGCATTTTAGAAGCACAACAAAGCTTAGCCTAAATTCAGCATCAAAGGTTAGCCGGCAATTGCCTCTAACCTTTGAAATTGCCTATTAATCCCTTGATAAACAGTTTCCTCAAAAGAAAACCTGCCGAGACTTTGTTGCAAAGGGTACAATCTATACTCTCCTATTACAGCAATTTTTTTACCAAAAGTAAAATGCTGCTTATCTATATATATATATTTCTTTTAAAAACGTCTTAATTTAGGATCGTTAATCCATTGTTTTACTTGGACTTGAGTCTCTTTATTAACTTCTTTGATCAATGGCGATGTAATCTTGTTTTCCCGGGCCAGTATATTCTGCTCGCGGACGGATCAATCTATTATTGTCATATTGCTCGAGGATATGAGCCAGCCAGCCCGAAACTCGGCTTACAGCAAAGATAGGTGTAAATAAATCATGGTCAATGCCTAAGCTATGATAGACAGATGCTGAGTAAAAGTCTACATTTGGCGGTAAATCTTTTTCCCCTGTTACGATTGCTTCGATCATTGTAGACATTTCATACCAATGAGGCTCACCAGTGAGCTCAGTCAATTTTTTTGACATTTCACGAAGGTGCTTAGCACGCGGGTCGCCCTCACGATATACACGGTGTCCAAAGCCCATAATCTTTTCTTTATTGCTTAGTTTTCCGCGAATCACGGAATCTACATTTTCAAGATCACCGATCTCAGTTAGCATTTTCATTACTGCTTCGTTTGCGCCTCCGTGCAATGGCCCTTTAAGTGCACCAATTGCAGCAGTAACACCTGAATACACATCAGACAGGGTAGCAACACAAACGCGTGCTGTAAAGGTAGAAGCGTTTAATTCATGGTCAGCGTGTAAGACAAGTGCTTTATTGAATGCCTCAACTTCTATTGCCTCAGGCTCTTTTCCTGAAAGCATATATAAGAAATTCGCAGCGAAGCTTAAATCCTCTCTAGGATCAACAGGTTCAAGCCCTTTTCTGACGCGGGCGAATGCTGTTACAAGAGCAGGCATTTTGGCCTGAAGGCGAACCGCTTTCATGTAATTTGATTTTGCATCCATTACATCAGCTTCGTCATCATATAGCCCAAGTAACGAAACAGCAGAGCGAAGAGCAGCCATTGGATGAACTTTGTCAATTGGATAAGTTTTAAAATGATCAAGAACTTCCTTTGGAACTGCTGCATTGGCAGATAACTGCCCCTTTAATTCCTCAAGCTCAGCCTTTGTCGGCAGTTTGCGATGCCATAACAAATAAATTACTTCTTCAAAGCTTGCGTTATCAGCCAGATCATCGATATCATACCCCACATATGTAAGTGTATCATCAATAATGGAGCTGATGGAGGATGTTGTTGCCACTATTCCTTCGAGTCCTCTTGTTACTGTCATATGAATCTCTCCTTTACGATAAATAATTTCCCCATCCCATTTGTCTGTAAAAGGTTAAACATTAATACCGATACTATTATACCAGTTTTAGAAATAAAGCCTTAAAGGCTTTGCCGGAAGTGCTCGTCCCTTGTATTTCTCCAGCATATCGAGCGCTTGCTCAGGACAGCCATAAAAAAAGAAAATGCTTACATTTCAATATAAAAAGACAAGTCCTGATACCTATTTAACCACTAATATTAAAGGAAGAATACAGTTACAAGTCCTATTATAAACAATTATCAGATTTTTGTGAATGAAAACACCTTTATTTAAAAAAAAATTATTATTTCACAAAAAAACTATTTGATAAATTCATACAGTTTCATTGCAGCAAATGCAATTCCAGCCCCTATTAAAGGGCCCACTGCCACACCTTGGAACAATGCTATCGCTAAAATAGTACCTAATACCAAGGCCGTCGTTATATGCGGATCTGAAGCAAGCAGGACGATGCCCCCTTTTGCCAGAAGGGCTACCAGTATTCCGGATACTAAAGCAATCCAGGCATAAGGTGACTTAAACGCGCCCGATAAATCCTTAAACCCGATATCTCCGCTTGCAATGGGAGCCAAAACAGCAATCGTTATGATCGTTACTCCCCAGTTAATCCCTTTAGATTGTAACATTGAAAATGTTTTCCCTTCAAACCCTACAGCTTTCATAACGATCAGAAAAATGACAGCTATAATTAAAGATTGGTTTTTTGCTATAAAAGCAATAGACAGCAAAACAAATAAGAAAAGGAACGGTTCCAACATAACATTACTTCATCCTTCCGGCATTAAACTATATTAACATAATTATTTTTTTTAGGCTTGGTTCTAAATCTACACTTATTTATAATGATGCAATTCTGTGGTGAGAAATTAATTACGTATTTTTGGAAAACTATTGGAATCTTTTTGCCTTTGGATACGTACAATACTTATGCTTCACGGTAATTGGACAAGCTGTTAAAATTAATATATATTTATAAATCAATTCAAGGAGGTACCTTATTGAACCCACCCTATCTATATCGAAGCATTTTACGAGCAGTTTTCATAGCAGCTGTCATTATAGTATCCGCACTTTCTCTGTATTATTTATCAAAGGTAACGTATCCGTTTATTATAGGGCTGATGATTGCATTTTTTCTAAACCCGCTTGTTAATTTTCTTGAAAGAAAAGTCCGCATACCCCGATTTCTTGCAGTTCTAATTTCGCTTATTCTTATATTTTCCATCTTTGCTGGCCTCATAACACTTTTGATCGCAGAAATCGTTTCTGGCGCGGAGTATTTTGCACGTGTAGTTCCCCATCATTTAGTTACGCTAATCGACTTTATTGAAGAATTAATAGCAAGCAGGCTAATCCCTTTCTACAACCAAATAACAGGTATCTTCAACAATTTAGACGCTGGTCAGCAGGATACAATTATGGCTAACATCCAAAATGTTGGAGCCCATATTGGCACGACTGTCGGAAATTTTGTTCAAACCTTCTTTGAGAATATACCTAATATCTTATCCTGGTTTCCCAATGCTGCTACAGTTCTTATTTTTTCTTTGCTTGCGACCTTCTTTATCAGCAAGGATTGGTACCGCCTATATGCTCTTGGTTCCCGCATAATGCCTAACAGAGCTAAATCTAGTGGAGCAACTGTGTTTGCTGATTTAAAAAAAGCATTATTTGGTTTTATCAAAGCCCAAGCCACTCTTATTTCGATAACGACTGTCATTATTTTAATCGGCTTGCTTATCTTGAGGGTAGATTACGCAATAACAATTGCTTTAGTAGCAGGATTAGTTGACATTATTCCCTATTTAGGAACTGGAGCAATTTTTGTTCCATGGATCATTTTTGAAATTATCGCTGGAGAGATGAGCCTGGCCATTGGTCTTGGAATTCTGTATATTGTCGTCCTTGTACAAAGGCAGGTAATGGAGCCTAAAATACTATCTTCAAATATAGGACTTGATCCGCTGGCAACCTTAATTTCCCTGTTTGTCGGGTTTAAACTCATCGGCTTTCTCGGTTTGATTGCCGGACCAGTTACTTTGGTTATCCTAACAACTCTTCATCGTGCGAACGTGTTTAGAGACCTATGGTCCTTTATAAAGGGAAATGATGATGAAAAAAGAACACCTCAATAACCAAAAGCGCAAGCGCCTTGAACAGCCCCGACAAACCTTAATATGAAGCCGACTGTTTAGCTTCGACAAGCGCTGAGGGCTTGAAGATGAAGTCGTTCTTTGACTTCATCAGCTGGACAGGGGCTAGGCGCTGAGGCGCCCGTTAAGCGACGGATGGACTGAGGCTTCTCTCCATTACAAAGAAGAAAGACCCAGCTCGGATTTAGAGCTGGGTTTTTTAGCGTATAATTGTGATTTTTCCGTTGTTGATCCATCTAGTGGAGATCCTCATCAGAAGCCTTTTAAAGAAAATTCGTGTTGGCGGTGCCAGCAGCATAAATCCAATGGCATCTGTTATAAATCCGGGAGTGAGCAGCAATGTACCGCCAACTAATATGCAAATTCCATCTAAGATGGTGTCTCCAGGCATTCTCCCATACCTAATCTGGTCCTGAGCTCTTCGAATGGTTTCCAAACCTTGCCGCTTAGCTAGATAGGCTCCAAGCAATCCAGTTGAAATAATCACCAATATCGTTAATGGGACACCTATTGTTTTACCAGACCAAAGAAGAATTCCTATTTCTGCCGCCGGGACAATAATCAAAAGTAAAATCAAGTAACGCATAAGCAACCCCCACTTTTAACACTAGTCCATTAATTATATCAAACTTATACTACCTTTAATAAAAAAAGGATGGGAGCCCCATCCTTTTTTTAAAGAACACTAGCATGTCCGTTGTAAATAACTCCTCTTGAAGCATCCACTGTTATTTCCTGTCCATCTTTAAACAGTGTAAAAGCATCATCCACGCCAACTATAACAGGGATCCCAAGATTTAACCCTACAACTGCTGCATGGCTTGTCAGCCCGCCCTCTACTGTTATAAGTCCACTGCACTTTTCTAATGCTGGAACCATCTCACGGTCCGACCCAAATGTTACCAGGATATTGCCTTCTTTTACTTTCGCTAAAGCCTCTTCGGCATTCTTGGCGACTACCACTTTTCCGTATGCTGATTTTCTGCCAATACCTTGCGCTTTCACAAGAATATCGCCGACAACATGGATTTTCATTAAGTTTGTTGTTCCGGCTTCTCCAACAGGTACACCAGCTGTAATTACAACCAGGTCTCCATGAGAAACAAGACCGCTATTCAGCGATTCCTGAACGGCACTGTCAAGCATTTCATCCGTTGACTTGGCCACTTCACCTAATTGAGGGTAAACTCCCCAAACTAAGGCTAGTCTGCGGCATACATGGTCGTTTGCAGTAACTGCGACAATTGGTGCCTTCGGGCGATATTTTGAAATCATCCGAGCCGTATGTCCACTTTCTGTTGGCGTGATGATTGATTTTGCCTGAAGATTAAGCGCAGTATGGGCAACAGACTGCCCAATTGCATCGGTAATATTATGTTCTGTATTTTTGCTGCGATTAGTCAGGATATTTTTGTGGTCTAAAGCAGACTCTGCTCTGGAAGCAATATTATGCATTGTTTGAACAGCCTCGACAGGGTATTGCCCAGCAGCTGTTTCTCCGGATAGCATGATCGCATCTGTTCCATCAAATATAGCATTCGCAACATCACTGGCTTCCGCACGTGTTGGACGTGGATTGCGCTGCATTGAATCAAGCATCTGTGTGGCTGTAATAACTGGTTTACCGAAGAAATTACACTTCCTAATCAATTCCTTCTGGACCAGAGGGACTTCTTCAGCCGGAATTTCAACACCCAGATCTCCCCGTGCTACCATAAGGCCATCTGAAATCTCAAGAATTTCATCTATATTATCGACGCCCTCTTGATTTTCTATTTTTGGGATGATCTGAATATGTGAGGCATTATTTTCTTCTAAAAGCTGACGGATTTCTAGGACATCCGATGCACGCCTTACAAAAGATGCAGCAATAAAATCAACACCCTGTTCTATTCCAAATAAAATATCCTTCGCATCTTTTTCTGTGATCCCAGGAAGTTTTACAGAAACACCAGGGACATTGACACCCTTTTTATTTTTAAGAGTTCCACTGTTAAGGACTTTTGTTTTAATTTCATTATTAGCTTTATCGATGCTCGTTACTTGTAAACCAATCAGTCCATCATCAAGCAGGATTCGGCTGCCACTATGGACATCGTTAATCAAATTTTCATATGTAACAGAAAACCTTTCAGCATTACCAAGCACTTGGTTCATTGACACACTGATATCCTGTCCGGCTGTTAATTCAACAGCTCCGTTTTCCATATCATTGGTACGAATTTCAGGACCTTTAGTGTCTAGCAGGATAGCAACCGTTTTTCCGGTCGACTGAGCAGCAGATCGTATATTTTTAATCCGCTGGCCATGCTCCTGATGATCTCCATGAGAAAAATTTAAGCGGGCTACATTCATCCCAGTATCCATAAGCTCTGTCAATTTTTCTAAACTTTCGCTAGCTGGGCCGATTGTACAAACAATTTTTGTTTTACGCATATATAGCAAACCTCCTGATAATAAAAAGCCTTATTAAATCGATAATTCCTTTGATAATTTATATAAGTTAAGGTCTAGATGGTGCTCTTTAGCCAATGCCTCAATAATATCATAATCCACCATTTGATTTTTTTCCATGCCAACAGCCCTGCCGCCGTTTCCTTCTATTAGCAGTTCAACAGCCCTGGCCCCAAGACGGCTTGCCAGGACTCGGTCAAATGCAGTTGGAGAACCACCGCGCTGCATGTGACCAAGTACAGAAACGCGTGTATCAAAATCGGTCAGTTTTTCAATTTCCCTGCCAAAATCCACCCCGCTCATTACACCTTCAGCAACCACAATAATACTGTGTTTTTTACCACGTTCTTGCCCTTTCTTTAAGCGTTCAGCTATCTCTTCCATGCTGTGCTTTTCTTCTGGAATTAAAATAGTTTCCGCACCACCAGCAAGTCCGGCCCATAAAGCAATATCACCTGCATTTCTTCCCATCACTTCGATTACAAATGTACGTTCATGAGAAGTCGCCGTGTCCCTAATCTTGTCAATTGCATCTATAACTGTGTTTAAAGCAGTATCAAATCCGATTGTGAATTCTGTTCCAGGAATATCATTGTCAATAGTACCGGGAACACCTACACATGGGTAACCTTGTTCTGTTAAAGCTTTTGCACCTCTGTAGGATCCGTCCCCGCCAATAACAACTAATCCATCGATACCGAACTTCTTTAGTTGCTCGATTCCTTTCTGCTGTCCTTCTTTAGTTTTAAACTCCTCGGATCTGGCAGAATATAAAACCGTACCTCCGCGGTGAATAATATCTCCTACTGAACCTAGTTCTAATTTTTTTATATTTCCGCCCATTAAACCGGCATATCCGCCATAAACTCCATAAACCTCAATATTTTGGAATATAGCTTTACGTACCACTGCACGAACGGCCGCATTCATCCCCGGAGCATCTCCTCCGCTAGTTAAGACTCCAATTCTTTTCACTAACTTTCACCTCATTTAAAATCTATGTAATCAAATTTGTTAAAAAGTTGATTGTTTCTCCATCTTATTATAAACAGAATCCCCGTTAATATTTCTAAAATACCATGAAGGCTAGGCTATAACAACTTAATACCATCCATTTAGGTGAATACAGAATAATCAAGTAAATGCAACCGCTTTAGAAAGAAAAGCGGAGCCGAATGTCCAGGGGCGACAGGCATAAGGCGAGCGCTGACAGAAGGCGTTTTGTGCCTTCAGAAGCGATTGACTTATGACCCCGAACCCCTAGGAGGCGCAGCTGGACAAAGAAAAGCGGAAGCGCCTTGAACAGCTCCGACAAGCGCTGGAGGGCTTGAGGGTGAAGGCGTTTTTTGACTTCATCAGCAAGACCGAAGCGACTCGAGGAGCTAGGCGCTGCAGCTCGACAAAGAAAAGCTGAGCCAACTGTAAGAAACACAGAAGCTGGAGACTCCTCCAAAAAAAGCATTTCTACTCTGACAGGGAGCTTAAGGTTTTCCAGTTACACCGAGTTGAAGCTAGAACTAAAAAAGTATCGCCTACTAGAGTGGATAATCTGTAAATCTTAAGGCTTACATCTTTACTAGAACAAAAGAAAAGAGCGTGCTTTACCGCACGCTTCTAATTTACCCCTATAAAATCGTTCAGAAACGAGTATTTGCCTATTGCTTTATATTTGTTATAGCGCTGGTTTACAATTTCCGCTTCAGACATCTTAATTAAATTTTGCAAAGAGCCCTTCAGAATTTTGCCAATTTCCTCAGCCTGTAATGCAATGTCCTTGTGTGCACCGCCCTTAAGTTCTGGAATAATTTCATCAATTATACCAAGCTCCTTAAGATCTGGTGCAGTAATTTTCATCGTCTCTGCCGCTCTTTTAGCAAGTGAAGCATCTTTCCAAAGCAATGCAGCAGCTCCCTCAGGAGAAATAACCGAATAGGTTGAGTTTTCAAGCATGTGAATATGGTTTCCAACACCAAGCGCAAGAGCACCGCCGCTGCCTCCCTCGCCAATCACAATGCAGACAACTGGAACCTTAAGGCCTGCCATTTCAAATAAATTCCTTGCAATTGCCTCGCTTTGGCCTCTTTCTTCTGCTGCTTTTCCAGGATAAGCTCCCTTTGTGTCAATAAAACATATAATCGGCCTTCTGAACTTTTCAGCCTGTTTCATTAATCTCATGGCCTTCCTATATCCCTCAGGGTGAGGCATACCAAAGTTCCGGCGAATATTTTCTTTTGTATCCTTGCCTCTCTGGTGTCCAATTACCGTTACCGGCATTCCATTAAATCGGGCTATCCCTCCGACTATCGCTGCATCGTCCCCAAATAATCTGTCACCATGGCATTCAAAGAAGTCAGTAAATAAGTGCGCAATATAATCTAGTGTAGTAGGGCGTTCAGGATGTCTAGCCAGTTGCACCCGATCCCATGGTTTCATATTTTCGTATACGTCAGTTTCAAGCCTCTTGAGACGAGCTTCAAGTTTTTCTATTTCATCGGACAAATCCATATCAGCACTTGTAGTGAACTCTTTAAGTTCAGCAATCTTTTTTCTCAGCTCGGTTACCGGCTTTTCAAATTCTAACTCTCCTACCAATCAAAACTCCCCCCTGGATAATGGATGTCAATTATATTTGAAACCTTTTCTTTTAATTCCAGTCTTGAAATGACTGAATCCAGCTGTCCATGCTTTAATAGGAATTCTGAAGTCTGGAAATCATCTGGTAAGTCTTCGCGTATGGTTTGCTCAATGATACGCCTTCCTGCAAATCCAATTAAGGCCCCTGGCTCAGCAAGATTATAGTCTCCAAGCGAGGCAAAGCTTGCAGAAACCCCGCCTGTTGTTGGATGCGTCATGATTGAAATAATTAGTCCGCCGTTGTCACTGAACCTTTTCAGGGCTACGCTTGTTTTCGCCATTTGCATTAAGCTTAGTACTCCTTCTTGCATTCTGGCTCCTCCTGAGGCAGTAAAGATAACAAATGGAATGCCAAGTTCGTCTGCCTTTTCGATTGCCCTCGTGATCTTTTCTCCTACGACTGAACCCATGCTTCCCATCCGAAATGAAGCATCCATAATGGCAAGAGATACTTTCTTGCCATTGACTTCGCATAAACCAGTTACGACCGCTTCATTTAATTTTGTCTTTTTTCGGTCTTTCTCTAGCTTTTCCGTGTAGTCTGGAAATTGAAGCGGATTTTCAGAAATCATGTTTTCATTTAAAGCTTCAAAACTACCTCTGTCTGCAAAGCTTTCAATTCGCTCTTTTGAATTCATTTGATGATGATAGCTGCAATGAAAGCAAACTTTAAAATTCTTATTTAGTTCTTTTGTATACATGATTTTTTTGCAGTTAGGACACTTGGTCATAATTCCTTCCGGCACATCCTGTTTAGTTAGGTCTGAAGGAATGGTTGCATATTTCTTTTTCTTCGACTTTGTAAATAGCTCTTTCAGCAAGGTGTAACCTCCTTGTTGGTAGTTTAAAATCACTTTATAATTTTTAAAATTCAACTGAGTGGTCAGACCACTCAAAGCAAAAAATCTCCCTATTAAATGGAGCCTGTCCTTTACTATATATCAACTGAAATACAAATTTTGTAAAGGTTTGTCGCTACTCCTTCGACAAATCTCTTAACTGCCAGTATGAGAGAAGGGTCCTATCAATATCACCAGCGAGCAAATCATCCGTAAGTTTTTCATAATAAGCTTTATTAACAGCCGGAGGATTTATTCCAAGCGAGTTATAGTAATCCTTTAAGATTTTCCATATTCTAAATAGAAGATGATTATCTGCCATATCTGCTATTTTCAAGAAAAAGTCATCGTCGCTGAATTCTGAAGCTGAGGTCCACTGTTTCAACTGTGCCAGCTTATCATCTCCGCTTTTTGCAGCTGCTTGCCTGAGGCAGTCCATCTCAATCAAATACTTTGTTTCTACTACATCACGTTTGGCTCTTTTATCTTGTAAAATAAATGTGCTTAACAGCTGGACAAGCTGATTTTCTCTAAAGTCCCGGATGAAAGTCCCTTCACCACGCCTGGTCTCAATCAGCCCCAGCAGCTCCAAAGCTCTCAAGGCTTCCCTGACGGAAGAGCGTCCGGCATCCAGACGCTCTGAAAGTTCCCGCTCAGAAGGGATTTTATCGCCTGCTTTAAGGCCATCCGTTTCGATCATGACCCTTAACTGCTTGACGATTTCAATATAAACCTTTGATTTTCCCTCTGATTGATTCACTTTTATTTATCACTCACTTTTGTCAATTATGGCAAGTTTTTTTGTACGTTCTCTAATTTCATCTGGATCTACTTTTATACGCGCTACACCTGTTTCCATAGCAGCCATGGCTACCGCTGCTGCAACCTCTGGAGCAACTCTCGGATCAAATGGGCCTGGGATTACATAATCATACGCAAGGTCTTTGTCGTCAATTAAACCAGCAATTGCTTCGACCGCCGCCACTTTCATTTTTTCATTAATATGTGTTGCTCTTGCATCTAAAGCTCCTCTAAAAATGCCCGGAAAGGCAAGAACATTATTAACCTGATTCGGAAAGTCGGACCGGCCTGTTCCAATTACTTTAGCTCCGGCTTCCTTGGCATCCTCCGGCATAATTTCCGGGTTAGGATTAGCCATCGCAAAAATGATTGAATCGGAGTTCATCGACTGGATCATTTCTTTTGTCAATGCCCCTGCAACAGATACACCAATAAATACATCTGCACCCTTTATTGCATCACTTAAGCTGCCCGTTACGTTGTCCCTGTTCGTAAACTTGGCTACTTCTTCTTTGATTTTATTCATTCCCTGGGGACGACCCTCGTAAATCGCTCCTTTAGTGTCACACATGATGACATCACGTACACCATAAGCATACAGAAGCTTAATGATCGCAATTCCCGCGGCTCCCGCTCCATTTGCTACTACCTTAATTTCGTTCATTTGTTTTCCAACCAGCTTAAGAGCATTCACTAAACCGGCAACAGTAACTATTGCAGTACCATGCTGATCATCATGGAATACAGGAATATTTGTTTCCTTTTTTAACCGGTCTTCAATTTCAAAGCAGTTTGGTGCAGCGATATCCTCAAGATTAACCCCGCCAAATGTTGGTTCAAGCAGCTTTACTGTTTCTACAATTTTATCGATATCAGTCGTGTTTAAACAAATTGGAAATGCATCTACTCCTGCAAAACTTTTAAAAAGGACTGCTTTTCCTTCCATAACAGGCAATGCAGCTTCCGGTCCGATATTTCCCAGACCAAGTACCGCTGTTCCGTCTGAAACCACAGCAACCATATTACCCTTCATCGTATATTCATATACCGATTCTGGTTTATCATAAATTGCCTTACATGGTTCTGCCACACCTGGAGAATAGGCAAGGCTAAGATCCCTGGCATTTCGAACCGGCACCTTAGATTTCGATTCCAATTTCCCTCTATTAACACGATGCATATGCAACGCTTCTTCTTTCAAAGTCAAACTAATCCTCTCCTTAGGCTGGCCTCAGTGGGTTGGGCCGGGTTTGTTTTAGACTGGGAATACTGAGAACTGTGTTTTTATAATGAATTATATAGTTCAAAGAAAGTGGTCAGACCACGTGTATCTTTACAATATAACACAACCGCTCCTAGGCTTGTAAAGAGTTAATTTTTTAAAATAACATTCCTTTGCCCCATGAATTTATACAATTCCTCAAGACAGGCAGAAGTCGGATCTACCTTAAATTGATCGGGTAAGAGAACTTTTTTATCCGTGCCTTCATAATAAAGAATCACGGAAATGCTCCCGCTGTGCTGCTGCAGAAGCTCTTTTAGCCTGTTCAGTTCCCCTTGCCATCCAATTACAATCCGAATGTAAAGCAAAGGCTGTGTCCCTTCATTCGAATGCTTGATGGCTTCCATGATTGGATTTGCTGATTGAATAATAAACTGTGTTTTATCATCCCGTTCTTCATACTTACCTTCAAGGACTACAACCTCTCCCTGCTTAAGCACTGAGCTGAACTTTTTATAAACGGCTGGAAAGACCACAGCCTCAAGTTCCCCACTTTTATCACTGATCGTCAAAAAAGCCATCGTATCTCCCTTTTTAGTCCTTATTGTCTTTAACATAGTAATATAAGCGGCAACTTTCCCTTTTTGAATTCTACCAGCAGCAATAGGCTTAATTCCTAAAATATCAAAATACTGCTTATACACGGACACAGGGTGTTCTGATAAATAAAGCCCAAGCACGGTCTTTTCAAATGAAAGCTTATCTTCAATCCTCATGAGATCAACATTAACATATTTTGGTTTGAGTGAAAATTCTTCCTCTTCAAATAGGTCGAACTGGCCGCTGTTATCAGGAACAACAAGCTCTGCATGCTCTAGGGCAACATCAAGAGTAGCAAGCAGAATCGCCCGGTCCTCACCGAAGTCATCAAAACTTCCTGAATATACAAGTGCCTCAAGCGTTTTTCTGTTCACCGCTTTTGGAGAAACCCGAATACAAAAATCAAATAAATCCTTAAACCGCTTCTGCCTTCTCACCCTAAAAATCTCTTTTAGGGCATTCATGCCAACACCCTTTATTGCTGCTAAACTATAACGGATCCCTTCCTTTTCTGGCTGGAAGCTAAAATGACTCTTATTGATCGAAGGAGGGAGCAAAGAAATATTCATTTGCTGCAGTTCTCTGGCATGTTGGGCAATTTTTTGGTCACTCCCCATAGAAGATGTAAGCAGCTCCGCCATAAAGTGCAGAGGAAAATGAGCCTTCAGGTACGCCAGCTGATAGGCAATCATGCTATAGGCAACTGCATGACTTCGGTTAAATCCATAATTCGCAAATCGGACAATCAGATCATAGATTTCATTGGCAGTTTTCTCACTGTACCCTTTGTTTAGGGCTCCGCCGACAAAATGACTTCTTTCCTGATCAAGTACTTCCTTCTTTTTCTTTCCAACAGCCCGCCGCAAAAGATCTGCTTCACCAAGCGAAAAACCGGCCATTGTTGCTGCAATCTGCATGATCTGTTCCTGGTACACAATAACACCGTATGTGTTCTCCAATATCTCTTTCAAATCTTGATGAGGGTATTCCACTTCCTGCCTGCCATGCTTTCTGTCGATAAACAAAGGAATATTTTCCATTGGGCCTGGACGATAAAGAGCGTTTACAGCGACGATATCCTCAAACCTGGAGGGACTTAACTTAATTAAGACCTTTCTCATTCCTTCAGACTCAAGCTGGAATATACCCGTCGTATCCCCTTTGCCAAGCAATTCGAACGTTTTGGAGTCTTCCTCTGGAACCTGGTGAATATTAACCCTCTTACCGGTATTGCGGTAAATCCTCTCAAGAATAGCTTCAATCAAAGAAAGGTTCCTTAACCCAAGGAAGTCCATCTTCAACAAACCAACTTGCTCCAAATGTTCCATGGAATATTGGGTAAGGTATACTTTTTCTTGACCAGCCTGTACCGGTACCACGTGTACGAGCGGCTGCTCGCTGATTACAACCCCAGCTGCATGAGTGGAGGTGTGCCGTGGCAGCCCCTCGAGCTTAAGCGCTGTTTCGTACAACCTTCTGTTAAGTTCAGATTCTTTTATGAACGCTCGCAGCGCCTCCGATTCTCTATATGCTTCCTCAAGGGTGATTCCCAATCGAGAGGGAATCGTCCTTGACAGCCGGTCCAATTCCTTTGTGTTTAACCCAAAGGCTCTCCCTACATCCCTTGCTGCTGCCTTAGCAGCCATTGTTCCAAAGGTTACAATTTGCGCAACATGCTGCTCACCGTATTTCTCAGCAACATACTCAATCACTTCTTCTCTTCGGTGATCAGGAAAATCTATATCAATATCTGGCATAGATATTCTCTCTGGATTTAAAAAACGTTCAAAAAACAGCTCGTGTTTAATGGGATCAACGTCTGTTATATACAGAACATAAGCAACAATTGATCCTGCAGCCGACCCCCTGCCAGGTCCTGTTAATATTCCATTATCTCTGGCATATTTCATAAAATCCCATACGATTAAAAAGTAATCGCTAAACTTCATCCTTTTTATAATCGTTAATTCATATTGCAGACGATCACGGTGTTCCGCCAACGGGGTTTCATACCTGGATTCAAGCCCCGACATACACAGGCTGTCCAAAAGATCTTCCGAGGACATACCATTCTCAGAAGGATATTTTGGCAGATGCTGCGTTTCTAGGTCAAGAGTCACATTACAGCGCTCTGCGATTACCAGCGTATTTTCTAAAGCATCTGGATTGCTTGAAAACAGTTCAACCATTTCTGCAGGATCCTTAAGGTAATATTGGTCATTTTCCAGTCGCTCTCTGCCTTCATCCTGCATTTTATCACCATTTTTTACGGCTAGGAGACATTCGTGAGCGAAGGAATCTTCTCTATTTAGGTAGAATACTTGATTCGTTGGAACTGTATGTATTCCTAGCTCCTCTCCAATTTGGACTACATGTCGGTTCAAACCTGCTTCCAATTCCAATCCATGATCCTGTAAAGCAAGGTAAAAGTTATTAGGTCCAAACAATTGCAGATAGAGATTGGCTGCTTTACGTGCTTCATCGGTTTTTCCCTGTAAGAGAAGCTGCTCCACTTCTCCTTCCATACCTGCCGTAATAGCTATAAGCCCTTTTGCGTAATGCTTTAACCATTTCATCGGGAGCCCCTTAGGAGACTTAGTCATAACCGCAGAGGATATTTTCATTAGATTTTGAAATCCAGTATTGTTCTGGGCAAGCAAAATGAGAGGATAGGACTCCTCCCCTTCAGATTCACTTAATATATCAACTGTAAGCCCTAGAATTGGCTTTATAGAGTTTTTCAAACATTCATTGTAAAAAGCAACAGCTCCGTACATAACATTTCGATCTGTTAAAGCCAAGGCAGTAAAGCCCTTAGCCTTAGCATCCCTGACAAGCCGTTCCACTGGAGCTGTACTAGTAAGCAGGCTGTAAGCACTGTATACATGAAGGTGGTTAAATGACATTTTCTCTCACACCCTTAAAGGTTCTTCTCCATTTATTATAGAGCTAAAAATTTAAAAAAGAAAATATGTTCTCATTTTTGGCGGGAAGATTTAACATAATCGTCCTTGATTGTCCATATGATTAAAATAACCATTATTTTAACTAAAAGGCGGTTATGCAGTATGAATCAGCCCTTCTTTGCTCACCTGTTCGAAAGCTATTTTATTGCTCTAGGAGTCCTGCTTGGGGGCTCTATAATCGGAGGCCTTGCCGCTTTTTTAACTGGACAGCCACTTATGACAGAAATATTCCGTTTTTCTAATTCCATACGAATTTGGGCAATCATTGCTGCAATAGGCGGCACCTTTGATACAGTATACAGCTTTGAGCGAGGGCTGCTTGATGGGGAGACAAAAGACATCTTCAAGCAGTTTCTATTAATTTTATCAGCAATGGGCGGCGCTAAAACAGGCTCACTTCTTATTACGTGGCTCACTCAGGAGCATATTTAGCCGATGCGTATCCCACCGTACTATCGAAGCCAGTCTTGGCAAAGATTCTTTGCTGGCATGGCAGTCGGGGCAATTGTCAGCTGGTTTATTTTTCTATACATTCATGGAGTATGGATGGAAAGAAAGACGAAAGAAAACCGAGACCAGGAAGAGCAAATCGAGAAGCTTATAAAGGAGAAGGAAATATGGCAGGAGGACTTCAAGGCACTCAACAAGCAAAACGAAGAATTGTTAACGGTTCAAGAGATATCAGTTAAAATTGTTAACTCAGAGAGATATAAGCTAGATTCTTTAAGCGTGTTTGAAGTTGAACAGGACGTTAAGGACGATATCGATATGATGATGGCAAAGGACCTGGACACCGTGTTTAAAAGCAGGGACTTAGTAAAAAGAGCCATTGAAAATAAGATCGTTCGTATAAACCAAAAAAGATACCGTCTTGAGGTAAAGACTTTGTTTGTTTACACAAAGGTCTCGATCCAACTCGAAATTTATCTTGAATAAGAAAACCAAAACAGCCCAGGTCAATTCCTGGGCCGTTTTTACGAAATATAAATGACAGCTTAGTAGTGATTACAGGCCGTAACAAGGTCCTGCATTACTTGTTCAACCTCATCCCAAGAGTAAATCGATGCCCCGGCCGCAAGCGGATGTCCTCCCCCTTTGTATTTCTGCGCAATTTTGTTTATTATAGGACCTTTGGAACGGAGTCTCACACGAATTTGGTCGTCCTCTTCAATAAAATAAGCCCATGCTTTGATTCCCGCTACATCACCTAAATTACTAACTAACAGAGATGCTTCTGAAGGAACTACTGAGAAAGTTTGAAGGAGTTCTTGATTCATAATCATAAAGGCTGCTCCTCCAGGCAAGACTTCAAAATTTTGCAGAACATAGCCGTTAAGTTTCACCAAGTTGGGCGGCAACTCGTACATTTTGTCGTAAAGCTCTGTTCGTGAAAAATTAAAATGGATTAAATCACCTGCGTACATAAACGTTTTTTCGGTTGTGCTTGGATAAAGAAACCGGCCTGTATCTCCAACGATCCCAGCATAAAGGAGGCGGGCAGCTTCATCAGATATTTTGAGACCTTGCTCTTTTCCAAACAAATAGAATTCATAGATCATTTCGCTGACAGAACTTGCTGTCGTGTCAACCCAAATCAAGTCACCATATGGATCTTCATTTGGATGGTGGTCGATTTTCACAAGCAACTCTCCGAGAGTATACCGGCTGTCACATATTCGCTCCTTATTTGCAGTGTCGCATACAATTACGAGCGCCCCTTCGTAAGCATTATCCGGAATATGATCTAAACGACGCAAGAAATTAAGGGTTCGTTCTTCCTGCCCAACAGTGTAAATCGTCTTCTCAGGGTAGGAAGCTCTTAATATTTCCGCAAGGCCCCCCTGAGACCCATAGGCATCCGGATCCGGTCTAACATGGCGATGGATGATAATCTTTTCATATTTTTGGATCGCCTCTAAAATCTTTTGTTTCATAACAGACTCCTTTTTTCTTATTTGCAAAGAGTTATTTATGTTGAACTATGGCATTTCACTCAAATAACCGTTAAAATAGTAGATGATTTTTATATTTGGAGGAGTTGTAAAATGCCTGTTCTAGTTGTTTTAATCGTCATCTCATTCTCTTTATATGTATTTTATAAAATTAAGTACGTCCGAAGCAATCGGCCTATAGAAAAGGACTGGATCTCCTCTAAATCCAGAATAGCACTCGGGATGTTCGTAGGCTTATTTGGCCTAAATCAATTGTTCCTTTTCCAAACGACAGTTACCTATATCGTTGCAGCCGTATTTATAATTCTAGGCACGCTTAACGTCTGGACAGGCTTTAAATCTTACCAGCATTACCTTCCATATGCTGCAAAGGAAGCCGCAGATGCAAGAAACAATAATTAGCCATCAGGCCTTTTAGCAAGAAGCCGTTTCAATATGAAACGGCTTCTTTGTAATTTAATCTCTTTTACCACTAGGAACCCCTTCATCTCAGGTCCTCCCGCGCTTTTACAGTTACGCCTCCTAGCTTCTCGAGTCGCTTCGATCTAGCTGATGAAGTCAAAAAGCGACTTCATCTTCAGGCCCTCCAGCGCTTTTCGGAGCTGGACAAGGCGCTTCCGCTTTTATTTGTCCAGCTGCGCCTCCTAGAAACTCGGAAAACTTCTGCTCCTCCTTCAGCAGCATAAACCGCTGCTTTGTCGAAGCCTCCAGTTTTCTCGTTTCTGTACAGTCGGCTCCGCTTTTATTATTGCCGGTCTAATAGCTGGCACATCATCATTGCTTTACCGACTAAAGTGCCTTCGTTATAAGCCTCAACATCAACTTTCCCAAACTTTCTCCCTACTTCGAGAACTTTCGGATGTATTTCAATCGTACTATCAATTTGAACAGGCCTTATAAAGTATACTGTCATATTCTCAACAACCAAGTCGCCTTTTTTATAATTCCTCAAGACGCGGTTAGCCGCTTCTGCAACAATTGTAGTAAAAACACCATAAGATATTGTTCCGAGGTGATTTGTCATTTGTGGAGTCACATCACATTTGAAAATATCCTCTTCTTTCCCCTTTGTCTTCCCTCTTGAAAGAACAATTTGGCTAGTTACAATATCATCAATCGTTTCACCCATTTGCGGCTGCCTTTGAACCATTTGCAAGGCTTTTAGAACATCCTGTCTGCTGACGATTCCTTCAAGCTTATTGTTATCATCAACCACTGGGATAACCTCAATACCCTCCCACACCATCATATGTGCTGAAGAAGCTACACTTGTTTTGAGGCTGACTGTCATTGGATTTTTTGTCATCACCTTTTCAACTATCGTTTTTGGGTCATGTCCCATAATATCCTTTGAGGTCACCATTCCTTGCACCTTCATATTTTGGTCAACAACAGGAAAGCGGCTGTGCTGGGTTTCCTCTTTATAGCCATACCAAACCGAAACAGGGTCAGTTGTTTTCAAGAAGACTGTCTCTGGTATAGGAGTTAGAATGTCCTCAACCAATACAATTTCTTTTTTTATTAATTGATCGTATATGGCACGATTTATCATTGTTGCGACTGTGAATGTATCATAGCTAGTTGAGATGATGGGGAGCTGGAGCTCGTCCGCGAGCTTCTTAACAGATTCGTCTGTATCAAATCCCCCTGTAATCAAAACAGCTGCTTCTGCCTTTAGGGCTAGTTCATGAGCTTTGGTCCTGTTGCCGACTATCAGCAGATTTCCTGCCTCGGTATAACGCATCATAGCTTCAAGCTTCATTGCTCCAATTACAAACTTATTGAGTGTCTTATGCAGTCCTGCTTTTCCTCCCAGAACTTGTCCGTCCACTATATTAACGACCTCGGCAAACGTCAGCCTCTCGATATTCTCTTTCTTCTTCCTTTCAATCCTAATCGTTCCAACTCGTTCAATAGTGCTGACATACCCTTTGTTCTCTGCATCCTTAATCGCTCTGTATGCCGTTCCTTCACTGACAGTCAGCGCCTTGGCGATCTGCCGGACCGAAATTTTTTCACCTATCGGAAGCTCATCAATATATTGTAAGATTTGTTCATGCTTCGTAGCCAAGACCCTTCACCCTTTATAATCATATTCCGCTGCTAATCGTTCTTTCTTATTATAAGGTGAATAAGGTCTTGATTCAATTCGATATGTCTCAGTACCGGCAATAAAATGGATCTCTAATAAACACGGCTTCTGCTTTTAACTCCCTGAACAGTCTTTCGCGCGGGCTCTTTAGCTCTTTTATTTGCAGAATAGAGCAAAGCGGTTAGATTACCTGCGACCACACAAAGTGCTAAGCCAAGCCAAGCAATTGAAAATAAACCATCAAGGCCTGAGGCTGTAATAGAAAGTCTGGGGACCGCAAAATAGAGCATGAACGCACTCAACAGTAAACATAAAATATATCGGTTCTTTTTCATAATCTCCTCCAGATTTTAAGGCTTGTTTTATATCTATGCTCTCACGGAGGAAAAAATTAATTGCTTGCCGATAAATTAATGCTTAAGGCAGAATTATAGTTCAATAAATTCCCCTGCTTCAAGTACTTTACCGGTCTCAGGCTTTAACATATTAATGAATTTATGTGGATCCTGTTTAATAGGCGGAAAGGTGTTGAAATGCACAGGCACAACCTGTTTCGCTTGCAAAAACTCCGCTGCAAGAGCTGCATCCTCGGGACCCATTGTGAAATTATCACCAATTGGCAGAAACGCCAAATCAATCGGGTGTCGTTCCCCTATCAGTTTCATGTCAGAGAATAGCCCTGTGTCTCCCGCGTGGTAAACAGTCTTTCCTTCTGCTGTAAAAAGAATGCCAGCTGGCATACCCAAGTAAATAATCTCATTATTATCAGTAACTAAACCGGATCCATGAAATGCTTGAGTGAGCTTTACTTTTCCAAAATCAAATTCATATGCTCCACCAATATGCATGCCGTGGGTTTCAACTCCCTGCCAGCTTAAATATGTAGCTAATTCAAAATTGGCAACAACAAGTGCTCCATTTCTTTTAGCCAACTCTACCGTATCTCCGAGATGGTCGCTATGCCCATGTGTAAGTAAAATTACATCTGGTTTCACCTGGCTTGCATCAAGGTCTGTAAGCGGGTTTCCACTAATAAACGGATCAATTAATATCGTCTTCCCATTCGTTTCAATTTTGACCACTGAATGGCCGTGATAAAATACTTTCATCCTTCTGTCTCCCTTCATAATTAAAAATGATGTCTAGAAATACCAAGCTTTTGTGTCCTCTATATTACTTTCCACACAAAGGAACCTGCTTCCTGCTGTTATCCCCTTTTTACCCATTCTATAACTATTTTAAAAGTTTACTTTTTAGTCGCTTTTCTGCTAATCTCGAACTAAGTCATGTGAGGGGGAATTCAAAATGTCAGACCGTATAAGCCAGTTGTCGGACTGGATGAAGGAAAATAATGTAGATGTGTGTTTTATTACATCAAAGGAAAATGTATTTTATTTAAGCGGTTTTTACAGCGAGGCACATGAAAGGCTGCTGGGCATGGCCGTTTTTCAGGATATCGAACCATTTCTCATTTGTCCCGGGATGGACGCCGGTAACGCTAGAAAGTCTGGCTGGAGTCATGAAGTTGTTAGCCACAGTGATACTGACAATCC
This sequence comes from Mesobacillus harenae, assembly GCF_013343715.1. Lineage (GTDB taxonomy): Bacteria > Bacillota > Bacilli > Bacillales > Cytobacillaceae > Mesobacillus_A > Mesobacillus_A harenae. The sequence continues at coordinate 79,725 of NZ_JABUNR010000003.1, read as the reverse complement.
TTGGGAGCTCACAAAACAAGCAATAGGGAAGCGAGTTTCAAATGTCCGGACGATTTCCATTGAGAAAGAGCACATGAACGTTGAGCGATTTGAGGCTTTTACTCACTTATTCCCCAAAGCTGTTTTTCTATCAGCGGAAGAAAAGCTTCACCAGCTCCGTATGGTGAAGGATGTTAAGGAATTAGCCACCCTGCGCGAAGCCTGCCAGCTGGCCGACTACGCTATTGAAGTGGGAGCTGCCGAACTAAGCGAAGGCAAAACGGAAATGGATATACTCGCAGCGGTTGAGTATGAGTTAAAAAGGAAAGGTATCTCCGAGATGTCCTTTTCCACAATGGTATTAACCGGAAAAAACGCGGCAGCTCCCCACGGGACTCCTGGACTTACCAAAATCAGCCGCGGAGATCTTGTTTTATTTGACCTTGGGGTTGTGCTAGATGGCTATTGTTCAGATATAACACGGACCTTGGCATTTGGTGAAATTAATCAGCAGCAGCAAGAGATTTATGATGCTGTGCTGCGAGCACAACTTAAGTCTTTGTCTATTGTAAGGCCCGGAGTCACTTGTATGGAGCTTGATCAGACAGCGAGGAAGGAAATTGCAGCAGCTGGCTATGGAGATCATTTTCCCCATAGGCTAGGGCATGGATTAGGAATAAGTGTCCACGAATATCCTTCAATCACAGAAACCAACCCCTTAGAACTTAAAGAGGGAATGGTTTTTACTATTGAGCCGGGAATTTACGTCCCGGATGTAGCAGGAGTCAGAATTGAAGATGATGTCCTAGTGACAGCCAACGGATTTGAAACCTTAACAAAGTATCCAAAGGAACTGAAAATCATCTAAAAATGGACTACTAAAAAAAGTGGCACTAAGGGTGTAATCCAAATGCTGCCGCAGCTTGAAAAAGAAAGAGCAGCCTTCGCGGCTGCTCTTTTTACCCAGCTATGTTCAGCTGGGAACTTTTTTCCTTTTTGCACAGTTTAACTATAAAATAGACCAACGGCGTGTCTACCAGGGCTACAGCAACTTTAAAAACATACTGAGTTACAATTAGGCCAAGCAAGGCCGCAAAAGGCATTGTGCCATAAAACGCAATTAAGATGAACAGGCTTGTATCAGCTAGCTGGCTCAATGAAGTTGAAAGGTTATTTCTAAGCCATAGCTTTTTATCTCCATGCTTTTCTTTTAGTTTGTGAAACACAAAGACATCAAAGTTTTGGCTGATCATATATGATACCAGGCTTGCAATCGTAATACGAATGCTCCCGCTTAAAATAGACTCAAACTCGGGCTGCATGGTGAAAAATGATGCCTCCGGCAGCTGAATCGCTGCAAAGATAAAAATAACTGCAGCTATTTGTGTTAAAAGACCGGCTTTTACCGTCTGTCTAGCTGCATCCTTTCCATAAACTTCCCCAATAATATCGGTGATTGGATACGTAAAAACATAAACAATGACCGCTGCAGGAAGAACCCCCCACTCACCAAGGGAAAATAGCTTTACTGCCAGGATATTCGACAGAATTAATAATCCTGCAAATAAAGCATTCAAATATAAGAGCATGACTTATCTTCCTTTCCTAACGGTTATCCACTTTTTCAGGATACATATCATGATTCATAAGCCGATGCTCGGCCATTTGTTCATATTTTGTTCCTGGCTTTCCATAGTTGGTATAAGGATCGATTGAAATACCGCCCCTAGGAGTAAATTTTCCCCAAACCTCAATATATTTTGGATCCATTAGCTTAATTAAATCGTTCATAATAATGTTCATGCAGTCTTCATGGAAATCTCCATGATTCCTAAAGCTAAATAAATACAATTTTAATGACTTACTTTCTACCATTTTTACATCTGGTATATAACTGATATAGATAGTAGCAAAGTCAGGCTGGCCTGTGATCGGACAAAGGCTCGTAAACTCTGGGCAATTAAACTTAACAAAATAATCCCGATATGGGTGCTTATTATCAAATGACTCCAAAACCTCCGGAGCATAATCGAATGCATACTTTGTTCCTTGATTTCCTAGCAGCGTTAAATCCTGCATTTCTTCACTTTTTCTTCCTGCCATAAAAAAAACCTCCTTGTCTGACCGTAACGAGGAGGCATAGCAAAAAACAGCGGCTATGAAAATAAAAAGCCATATCCTCCTAGGATATGGCTGAATAAATTCAAATCCATAGTTTTTTATAGAGGGTGTTCGCTATGAACCTCTCCCGTAAACGGGGACGTTTAATATTTAATTATTTAATTAACAAAGGTAACTATAATAGAAAGACAGCCCATTCGTCAATGGAAAAAAATTGTGTCATTTATTTTTAAGCTTGTAAGTTTTAATTCATCCTCTTTAAAAGAGCTTCAGCATTAGTATATTGGAGGTTTTGAGCGTCGGCAACTGCCTTGTACGTCACAGTGCCATTCAGTGTATTAATTCCTTTTAATAATGCTTCATTATCAAGGCAAGCCTGTTTGTAGCCGTTATTTGCAATTTGCAAGGCAAACGGTACTGTTACATTAGTAAGCGCAATGGTGGAAGTCCGAGGTACGGCGCCTGGCATATTAGCAACTGCGTAATGCACTACGCCATACATTTCGTAAGTCGGTTTATCGTGGGTCGTAATCCGGCCAGTTGTCTCAAATAACCCTCCCTGGTCAATCGCAATATCAACGATTACTGAACCTCTTTTCATTGACTTAACCATCTCAGCTGTCACAAGCCTTGGTGCCTTTGCCCCGGGAATTAAAACGGCTCCAATCACAAGATCTGACTGCTTTACCGCATCAGCAATATTATACGGATTTGATATCAATGTTGTAACATCATTGCCAAAAATATCATCAAGCTGCCGTAGACGTTCAGGGTTCAGATCAATAATTGTTACTCTAGCTCCCAATCCGATCGCCATTTTTGCTGCATTCGTTCCTGCTATACCCCCGCCAATAATTGTAACCCGTCCCCTCTGCACTCCCGGTACACCCGAAAGCAGGATGCCCATCCCTCCATGTACTTTCTCTAAAAACTGGGCTCCTATTTGAGCAGACATTCTTCCGGCTACTTCACTCATAGGAGTTAATAATGGAAGTGATCCATTAGAAAGCTGTACAGTCTCGTAAGCAATTCCAATAACTTTATGATCTAATAAAGATTTTGTTAGCTGCGGATCCGCGGCTAGATGCAAATATGTAAACAATATTAATCCTTCACGGAAATATTGATACTCTGAGGGGAGAGGCTCTTTTACTTTCATGACCATTTCATTGGACCAAGCTTCTTTAGCAGACGGAACAATTGCAGCGCCGGCCTTTCTATAGTCTTCGTCAGTAAATCCCGACCCAGCTCCTGCATTCGTTTCAATAAATACATCATGGCCCGAAGAAATAAGGGTTACTACCCCTGAAGGCGTTATCGCTACTCTATTCTCATTATTCTTTAATTCGACAGGCACACCAATACGCATGATCACCGCCCCCCCATATTAGCAATGTTGACCGTTCTTCTATACCACCATAGTATGTTTTTAAAAACACTTTTGTACCCATCTTTCTCATTTAACAATAGTAAAGCAACCAGGTGTTGAGTTAGTAGCGGTGAGGGAAACCACTAGCCACTGTACTTAGAATTAATCCATAAAAAAAATCGGGCTTGATCAGCCCGATTATCAGTGTAAGCTCTCCTCGGTGTCATCTGTTATGCCAAGCTTCATTTTATGTTCTGCTGGGTCTAGCACACCACTGTTATAAGAATCCATTATCTGTCTGCTAACCTGCCCTGCTCCCTGCTCATCGTAAATTAAAGAAGACTGTCCTTTTGGTCCTTCGTTTTTCATCTTTTTTGCCCCCCTTCTCTTTAGTCCTTCTTTAGTGTTCATTAGATTGTCAAGGATATACGTTAGCAAATATTGTATAATTAAATAAAGGAGGAGAGTACTATGGGACTGATGTACAAAAACATTTTAGTTGCCGTGGATGGTTCTAAGGAAGCTGCTTGGGCTTTTAAAAAGGCAATTGAAATTGCCAAGCGAAACTCTGCGAGGATTGTCCTGACCCACATTGTTGATCTCCGAACATTTGCTACCGTTGAGGCCTACGACCGAACCATCGCAGAACGGGCGGAACGCTTTGCTACTCAGCTTATGGAAAGCTATAAGCATGATGCAATCGAGCAAGGAGTCGAAAATGTTACCTATGAAATCGACTACGGTTCCCCAAGAGTGAAGATTGCAAAAGAGGTTGCTAGAAAATACCAAGCTGATTTAATCATTTGCGGTGCAACAGGGATGAATGCTGTAGAGCGTTTGATTATTGGGAGTGTTTCCGAACATATAACCCGCTATGCAGCTTGTGATGTTCTAATCGTTCGAACTCCAAAAGACATATAACTCTCTGACTAACAAACAAAAAAGAAGCACGCAGCCATCCCAGGCTGTGTGCTGTTATTTTTCTTTTAGGGTTTGTTCTGCCTTAGCAATCATCGCGGTTACCTCACTAAACCCGGTGCCTCCGCTGCTGATTCTTCTTTTCACAGCCTCGTAAGGACTTAATACTTCATATATATCTGGTTCAAATAACGAGCTGGCTGATTTAAACTCTTCAATTGGCAAGTCGGCAAGATAACAGCTTCGCTGAATGCATTCCAAAACAAGCTTTCCAACCACTTCATGAGCCTCTCTAAATGGCAAGCCCTTCCCAGCTAAGTAATCAGCCAATTCAGTTGCATTAGAGAAATCCTTTTTAACCGCGTTCCCCATAGCCTCTTTATTTACCGCCATTGTATTAATCATACCGGCAAAGATTTTCAAGGAGCCCTTTACCGTTTTAACGGTATCAAACATACCTTCTTTGTCTTCCTGCATGTCCTTGTTATAAGCGAGAGGCAGGCCTTTTAAAACCGTTAGCAGGCCGATCATGCTCCCATATACTCTCCCGGTCTTTCCGCGGATAAGTTCAGCCATGTCAGGGTTCTTCTTTTGCGGCATAATACTGCTTCCTGTTGCAAAGCGATCATCCAATTCGATGAAGCCAAACTCTTGGGTTGACCATAAAATCATTTCTTCAGAAAGCCTTGATAAGTGCATCATCATGATTGAACTTGAAGACAGGAATTCAATTATGAAGTCTCTATCACTGACTGCATCCAAGCTATTTTCGTAAATCCCGTCAAATCCAAGAAGGTCTGCTGTATAGTGACGATCGATTGGAAAAGTCGTTCCTGCAAGCGCTCCAGCCCCAAGCGGCGACTTGTTGACTCTCTTAAGTCCCTCACTTAAGCGCTGCTTGTCTCTGTCAAGCATCCAAAAGTAAGCCATTAGATGATGGGCAAAAGAGATCGGCTGAGCTCTTTGCAAGTGAGTATAACCAGGCATAATGGTTTCTATATTGTCTTTTGCCTGGGAAAGCAGGGCTTCTTGGAATTCTCCAATTAACCCTATGATTTCTTCGATCTCCCTGCGCAAATATAAATGCATATCAACAGCAACCTGATCATTACGGCTCCTGGCGGTATGAAGCTTTCCGCCAGCCGGGCCGATCTTGTTCGTTAGCTTACTTTCCAGGTTTAAATGGATATCTTCAAGTTCAAGGGAGTAGGTTAACTCATCCTTAACCGCACTTTCTTTTAACTCCTTTAAGCCAGTTACAATGGCATTACGGTCTTCTTTGGAGATAATACCGCACTTTTCAAGCATTAATACATGCGCCAGGCTTCCTTCAATATCCTCAAGCACTAATTCTTGGTCAAAAGATATTGAGGCGCCAAACTCTTCGACCCACTCTTCTGCTGTAGCAGTGAATCTCCCGCCCCATAATTTTTTCACACTGTCACCTTCTTGTTTTGTACAATACTTTGAACTTTCGTTGGCAGCCCCCATAGATTAATGAATCCAACGGCTGCGCTATGATCAAATGCATCATCAGATGTATAGGTCGCCAGTTTCTCATCGTATAAAGAGTAAGGAGATTTTCTCCCTTCTACAATGGCATGCCCCTTGAAGAGCTTGACTCTAACCACTCCTGTTACGTGTTGTTGAGTTTCCTTTAAAAATGCTTCAAGTGCGTTACGCAGCGGCGAAAACCATAATCCCTCATAAATTAGCTCAGTAATTTTCTTTTCAATAACTGGTTTGAAGTGAGCAAGTTCTTTTACAAGCGTAATATCTTCCAGCTCCTTATGAGCTTTTATAAGTGTTATAGCTCCCGGACATTCGTAAATCTCACGAGACTTTATCCCGACCAGGCGATTTTCAACATGATCGATTCTTCCAACCCCATGCTTACCTGCTAGACCGTTCAGTTCAAGAATTAATTCATATAATGGCAGTTTCTTCCCATTTAAACTTACAGGCACGCCTTGCTCAAATGCAATTTCCAACGTGTCTGAAGTGTCAGGAGCATCTTCAAGGCTAACGGTTAAATCATAAGCCTCTTCTGGCGGTGCTGCCCAAGGATCTTCAAGAACTCCGCATTCATTGCTGCGTCCCCATAAATTCTGGTCAATCGAGAACGGGCTGTTTAAGTTTATAGGAATAGGAATATTGTTTTGTTTAGCATATTCGATCTCTTCTTCCCTCGACCATTTCCATTCTCTAACTGGAGCTAATACCTGAAGGTCAGGGTTTAATGCCGATATTGAAACTTCAAACCTTACTTGGTCGTTCCCTTTTCCAGTACAGCCGTGTGCAACTGCAACAGCTCCTTCCGCTTCAGCAACCTCAACCAGCTTCTTTGCGATTAACGGACGGGATAACGCGGATACGAGCGGATATTTTCCTTCATAAAGCGTGTGAGCCTGTAATGCTATCAAAGCAAACTCATCTGCAAATTCTTGTCTGGCATCAATTACGTAAGATTCAACCGCTCCAACTTTAATCGCTTTTTCTTTTATAAAATCAAGATCTTTTCCTTCTCCAACATCGAGGCAGCAGGCGACAACAGCGTATCCCTGTTCCTGAAGCCACTTTATTGCAACGGACGTATCAAGTCCACCTGAATATGCGAGTACCACTTTTTGTTTGTTCATGTTTAAAAACCCCTTTTCAACTTTGAATATTTATACAGTTATATATATTTTTATTCAACATTAATAAAAATCTACCAGTTTTCCGCACAAATTTCAATCCCTTTTTTAAAAGTCTTTAATAAATTATGAATAAAATTGTTAAGAGTGCCCGTATATTAAGGTTTTCAAAGTTTAGGAAAGAATAAGTTTATTATAAGAATTACAATCTTATTCTTAAAATCGGCTTCTGTGCAGAAGACAATTTATACAAAACAAGGAGGGTACAAACTCGATTCCGGAATGTTTCTGACTAACAAACATTAAATGCATGTAAGATTTTAATAATTATCTTACCTTTTCCAGCTTGTCTATCCAACAGGGCCTTTGTGAGTTTTGTATATCTAAGAGGGAACAAAAGCGATACTTTACGATTTTAGGCATTCCCCACTTCAATCAAACCAAGGCCGCTAAGTGGCGGGTAGTTCAAGACATGCCAGCACTAATATAGTAGAATAGGGGCATACAAAAGTTTTTGGGGGCGGCAAGATGGAACAGTATTTTAAGAAGGACAACCGGCTGGGAATTCCTATTCCTGCTTTTAAAGAGGCCTGGGACAATTTCAGTGTTAGAACACAGCAGGATATACTTCTTTATTGGGAAAAAATACGCGGCTCGATTCCGGATCGCATCTCCGATTTGGAGCACAAAATAAACTCGAAACAGGCCGAGTTATCTGATGAGCAAGATTTTAATCGATCTTGCCAATTAAATTATGAGATAGCCGAGTTAGCATCCATCATCAACGATTTGTGGCTTTGGTACAGAACTCACCAGGATATTCAAACAAAAGTCCATCAATAAAAACCCCGCTCTAATTCAAGCGGGGTTTTCTGCTTATAAATCCTTTTTTAGTTCCTGGATGACATGTCCAAGCTCGGGTAAAATCAATTTATTCATAGCCAACTTGACGGCACCGGTTGAGCCAGGCGTACAAAAAACTGCTTTGTCATTAATGACTCCGGCTGCAGCTCTGGAAAGTATTGCAGCTGACCCAATATCCTCCTGGTAACTTAATATTCTAAAAAGCTCTCCGAATCCAGTAATTTCCTTCTCAAATAAACCTTGAACTGTTTCAATGGTGACATCTCTTTTTGCTATGCCAGTGCCCCCATTAGTGACAACTGCATCGATTTCCGGATTTTCACTGCCCTGCAATACCGATGTCCTAATAGCTTCTGCATCATCTTTTACAATAGAATAGGCATTGACAGTATGCCCTGCTTCTTCCAGAAGCTGAATTATAAGACGGCCACTTTTGTCTGTGTTCTCGTTTCTCGTGTCGCTAACCGTAATTACCATACATCGAACTTGCTTCGGCGCTGCCTGCTTGTGTTCAAAATTGCTCATGGGAGGATACACCTTTCTCTAAAAAATATCTCTTTTGATAGAATTTATGTGCAAAATCGGTAACTCTCCTTGTCATCTGATAGTTCGATCCAGCTCCAATAGCCATACTGATGACCGGTAATCCCTGAACACTTTTCTTGCGGAACAGAAGGATAGCCAAACCCTTAAACACCTGTTTAATCGGCTGTTCAAGCCAAGAAAGATCTGTTAAATCCTCTTTGCCCTCATAAAAATAGTTATCTTCCATCGTCTCTAAGTCCTGAATCAGCTCGTCCCATCCTGCACTCTGCAGTCTCGCTGGGAGGGTGGCAGCATGAAATACTTTCAAAGAAGTCATCATTTCAAAAGGCGTATTGACTTCAAAGCCATATGTCATGGCAATCAGCTGCACTGAGCGGAGATTCACAGCAGCAATAGCAGGCAGATCCGCTCCAAGCATCAAAGCTCCTCCCGTTCCAGTTAAACCGCCTTGGACAAAGGAGTAAAGGCGATGTCGCGCTATCTGTTGATGCGCTATGTATTGGAGCTGATCAATCGATAAAGCTCTCAAATCTTTGACTGATTCTATTTCTTCGTTAAAAATACGTCCAGCTGTCATGATTCGTTCTTTTGCATCCATTTGCAGCTGTGAGCCCTGAATTAGCGCATGCAAGTGAAAAAGCCAATTGTCAAAGGAATTAAAAAACTGCTGTTGGGCTTCCTTAGGCAAAAGCGAAAAAGAACGATCCAGAAACCTGTCATAGGCAAGTTCCAAATCATTCGGTTCATAACTGTAGAGCTGTTCTTCCCACTCTTTTATTTCATTGAGTACGGTCTTCTCGCGGTCCGTTAAAACCATATCTAAAAACCTCCAAGCACACCAAATATTTCTTTAAGTATAGCATAATCACCGATAAAACACTTTTTAGGTAGAAAAAGCGCAAGCGACCGTTAAGTGACGTATGGACTGGAGGACAACGACCTAAGATATAGGAAACACGAAGAGCACAAGCGATTCGATGTTGACTTATCGTAGAGAGGTGGGCGAAGTTCACTAGTCACTGGTCGTTGGAGCTAGACAAAAAAAGCGCAAGCGACCGTTAAGTGACGTATGGACTGGAGGACAACGAGTGAGTTGTAGGAATTGGGAGTTGAATACAAAGCTGTAATGGCCTATTCGGACAGCTTTAGCCAGATATAGCTTCGTTGAGTCCGAATACATGGCTCATTCGGACAGCTCTAGCCGGAAATGGCTTCACTGAGTCCGAATACATTCCTTTAAAAAAGCTGGCAGGCACTGTTGCTTGTTAAAAGTAAAAAATGGGCGAGAACAATTAAGTCTCCCGCCCATTACTTTATGAAAAACGTACAACGTCTCTGGCAATCATAACTTCTTCATCAGTCGGAATCACCATAACTTTAACAGGCGAATGCGGATAACTAATAAAAGCTTCTTCACCACGAACTTTGTTTAAAGCTGGATCCCAATAGACACCCATAAACTCTAGACCTCTCAGCACACGTTCACGAATGGCAGAACTATTTTCACCTATTCCTGCTGTAAAAATAATAGCATCGACACCAGACATACGTGCTGCATATGAGCCTATATATTTATGAATTCTATCTCCAAATACTTGGAGGGCCAGTTCTGCACGTTGGTTTCCTTTTGATGCTTCATCTTCGATATCACGAAGATCACTTGAAAATCCTGAAACGCCTAACATTCCGCTCTCTTTATTAAGAACATTAAGGACTTCGTCAGCGGTTTTGTCTGTCTTTTCCATAATGTATGGAATTAGCGCAGGATCAATATTACCGGAGCGAGTCCCCATTGTAACACCAGCCAACGGCGTAAAGCCCATCGATGTATCAATTGATTTTCCTGCTTCAATAGCAGCGATACTAGCGCCATTTCCAAGGTGACAGGAAATTAATCGAAGATGTTCAATTGGCCGTCCCAGCATCTCAGCTGCTCTTTGGGAAACATATTTATGAGAAGTGCCGTGGAAACCATATTTCCGAATTCCATAACTCTTATAATATTGGTATGGAAGGCTATATAAAAAAGAGTTTTCTGGCATCGTTTGATGGAATGCTGTGTCAAACACCGCTACAGCTGGTACATTAGGAAGCGCCTGCTCAAAAGCTTTTATACCCGTAATATTGGCTGGATTATGTAATGGTGCCAGCTCTGACAGCTTATTAATCTTTTCTAGCACTGAATCGTCTATGATAACAGAATCATTAAATTCCTCACCGCCGTGAACTACACGGTGTCCAATTCCCTCAATTTCATTAAGAGACTGAATGATCCCAAAAGCAGTAAGTTTATCGAGCAGCATATTGACCGCTACTTCATGGTTAGGGATATCCGTAACTTCCTTCTTTTTCTCCCCATCAACAGTTATGGTGAAAATCGAATCGTTTAAGCCTATTCTTTCAATAATACCTTTTGTTATGACATGTTCCTCAGGCATCTCGAATAGTTGGAATTTTAATGAAGAACTTCCTGCATTAATTGCAATAATCTTTGCCATTTTACCGCTCCTTTTATACAGCCTATACTTAATTCGTACCTCATTATTTTGCACAAACAAAGGCTAATATATCTCTTAATTCCCCATTTAAACACTGTCTTTTTAACATTTCAAGAGAATGAGTAATTGGTACCGTTTTCAAGTGAAATAAAGATTTATTCTGATACTTTGACAATTCCGTTAGTTTTTAATTGTTTTACCCGAACATTGCCTCTCATAACCTCAAGAAGACCGGTGCATGTACACCGGTCTAAGTTATATACCTATTTATTATCAGTTATCCACTTATCAATTTTAGCAAAAATACTTTCTACCGCTTGTGCATTTGAGAGCTTTGGCAGTTCAGCAAGCAAGGCTTGTTTAGGAGGTTTAACATCTTCAGACTTCTTTTGCAAAATCAGAATGCTTTTGGAAGCTGCTTTGTTTTTAAACATTGATACCGGAAGTTGAAACAGCGCCTGGATATTAACATGTTCTTTTATAAAATTATGGAGTACAGGCGATTGTTCACTTTCAAAAAGACCGTTAGGGATGACAAGAAACAAATATCCGCCCGGTTTGGTATGTCGGGTACTTTGTTCGATAAACAGATGGTGTGCATAGGTATGGCCTTCTTGCCACTTAACATCAAAATCTGAAGCTCTGAGATCATTTGGATAAAATCCTATCGGAAGATCACAAATGACGGCATCCGCTGGATCGATAAACAGCGGTTCAATGCTGTCCTGATTAAAGAGCTGAATCGGATGTTTTTGCAGGTTAGCATTAATATAAGCTAGTCTGATTAAGAGATCATCAATCTCCACACCAACAGACTCAATATTCCTGTCTGAGAGCTGATTGATAACGGTTGATAATAAATTACCCGATCCAACTGCAGGATCCAACAGCTGAATTGTTTCCTTTTTTATAAACTTTGCTGCTAAATATCCTATAAGCATGCCAACCGAGTCTGGTGTTATTTGATGGTTAGGCTGTGTGTTCTGTTGCATGCCTTTTAAAATAGTTAGCTGAAAAGCCTTTCGTATTTCCTCGTTTGTATATTGTGAAAGATTGACCTTTTCATAATCTTTAGCAAGCCTTTTTTGGGTCAGCTCGCTGAGTTCCTCTTGCAAGATTGTACCTTGAAAGATATTTTCACCCGTCTCGGCAAGCGCTTCTAAGTATGTACAAGATAATTCTTCCTCTAATTGTTCGGCAGTTTCGTTAAAAACAGCAAACAGAGTTTCTACCGGAGTAATGCTCAAAATATTCTCCTCCTGCTGATATAATTTTTTATTGTATCGATAATTTGCAAGAATCACAAGCATAAGGGAAGGCTTTACGTGTTATGTCAGGAAGGCCGATAACGGGGAATGAAAAAAAAGCCCAAGCGCCTTGAACAACCCCCGACAAACGCTGGAGGGCCAGAAGGTGAAGTCGTTCTTTGACTTCATCAGCTGGACCGAAGCGACTCGAGGCCGTTAGGCGCTGGAGCTAGACAGCAGTCAATGTTCAAAATTTTATACTTTCTTTCTTTTTTTATAAGTAAAGGAGCTGCATGTCTGCACCTCCCCCTTAACCTTTAAGTTTACTTTGCTTCTTTTGCTGCCGAGATTGCTGCCTCATAATTTGGATGGTTTGTTGCTTCACTAACATATTCAGCATATGTTACTTTGTCTTCTGAATCCACCACAAATACAGCTCTAGCTAATAAGCGCAGCTCCTGGATTGCCACCCCGAAAGCTTCTCCAAAAGAAAGATCGCGATGGTCAGATAAGGTTTGTACATTTTCAATACCGTTTGCACCGCACCAGCGTTTTTGGGCAAATGGAAGATCGACACTTACAGTTAAAACTTTGACATTTTCAAGCCCTGCAGATTCTTCGTTAAAACGTCTTGTCTGTGCATCACAAACTCCCGTATCAACAGAAGGAACGACGCTGATCAATCTCACCTGGCCTTTGGAATCTTCTAGTGTGACCTTACTTAAATCATTCGCAAGAACGGTAAAGTCGGGTGCTTTGTCACCAACTTTAACTTCATTTCCAATTAGTGTAACTGGGTTTCCTTTAAATGTAACAGATGCCATGCGCAGTCATCTCCTTTTTCTTTATATGTACAGTGTAAATCATAGCTTTTTAAGGTTTGTTTTGCAATTAATAGCCACTATCTTTCAGAACTTTCAGGCTTTGCTTCAGGGTGGAAAATAGGGGGCAATGCGCATTCTTGCCCATTTAAAAAGTTAACTTTCCTTGAAAGTTAACTTGGGAGATTAAAATTCAACATCCAATTTCATGCTGCCACTATTTTCTTTGTTCTGATCGTTTTTTTGATCATTCTGTTCGTCTTTTTTCTTGCTGTTTTGATCATCCTGCTTCTTATCGTCCTGTTGGCCGGATTTTTGTGAATCACTTTTTTTGGAAAGCATCTGTTGAATCTTATCAACTGCTTGCGGAGCAAGATCGAGCAGCTTTTCATACAGGTGCGTATTCTCATCAAGGTGAAGCATTTTCACCCCTTTAGAACTAACAATTAAGAAAGCAATCGGAGTGATAGAAACTCCACCGCCGCTTCCTCCTCCAAATGGGTGCTTTGTCTGCTCATCTGAAGATCCCGAGCTATCTAAAACAAACTCGCTTCCTCCAGCAGCAAACCCAAAACCGACTTTGGAAACAGTCAAAATAACACTGCCATCCGGAGTCTCGACCGGATCACCAATGATCGTATTTACATCGATCATTTCTTTTAGATTTTCCATTGCAGTCGTCATAAGTCCTTGAATTGGATGGTCAGACATTCGAGGTTCCTCCTTGTTTACACGGACTTGGCTTTGTTACTAGAAAAGCCAGAAAAAGGCCTTGACTTGAATTCTGGCCAGCCAGCTTTCCAGAATTTAACCATTTTCATTCCTGCCAAAATAGCATGCCCGATTCGAAACCGAATCATACATTTAATACTCGTCTGGACTGTCATTAACTGAAAATGCGGTGTAATAGATACAGAGGGCATGGTTCGCAGTCTTATATATCGGCTAAGCAAAGTTAAAACACCACTTTTCAAAGCCCAAAAAGAACCAGCCATGACACCTGTATGTGCGGCTTCACCGATCCCAATAACAGAGTTCCATTGCAAATCGTACAAAGATACCTTTTTTAAAAAATAGCGGACTATCTTATGAAACCCAGCTATATGGCCAACAAAACTTTTGATGTCTTCAAAAAAAACAAGCATATTCTCTGTTTCTAAATTAATTGTCTCTTGGCTAACGGTTTGATCCTTGCCCTTTTCTATTTTTTCTTCCACAACAACTGAATCTGGAAAATCTTCCATTTTCACTGAGGGGATATCCAATTTATAACGAATAAGTCCATACCACATTTTAAAAGCTACTTGAATTTGAACATCATTAAGAACTTGCGAATAGCTAAACGTTATACTGACTCGTGTTAGCAAAATCAATAGGATAGCCAGTAAAATAACTGTAAGGGCAGCCAATAACCAGAGCACAATAAGATCACACCTTTCAGCTCTTTATTATCGGCAGATTCAAAAAAAATAAACCTTGCCGCATGGCAAGGTTATTTTTATTATTAATTTTCATGAACAACAGTCGTATCCGCGAAAAGGTCGTGAAGTCCCTGTTTTTTCGGCAAGAACGCAACAATAATATAACTTATTAAAATGGTCACTGATATAAATCTGCCAATCCACTCACGAAACAGTACGGTCCCCCAGGTGAGCTGTTTTCCTTTTAAGTTCACTACTTTTAAACCAAATGCCATTTTCCCAAGAGTCTGGCCATAGTGCTTGGTCATTAGCACAAAATACAGGTAAAAAATGACCGCTGTTGCGATTGCCATTGGTGCTAACATATTACTTTCTGCCAACGGAAGGCCTGCTGCCCGAAACGATGGGGCTAGAATTAAACGATTTAGGCTGCCAATAACAATTAAGTCTAAGGAGTAAGCCCAAAAGCGCATCCAAAATCCAGCATATCTCATTGTGCCCTTATCACTCGGTGAATCAGTCAGCAGATTACCACGTTCGCCGCTCTCATCGGTTACTTCTCCAGCCGGCTGATCTTCTGAAAAACTCATTGGCGATGCTTTCTCATTTGGTTGTTCATTATGATTGTAAACGTCATCTTCTCTCATAAGACGAGCCTCCTATTCAGCATAAAGATACATGAGACGTGGAGAGTTAGGCTGTGAAAGCAGCTTGGTGAGGGCAGCTGTTTCTAAATCAGGCCCAAACATTTTCTGCGCCCCCATACTAAACAGCGACCCGAATCCTAGATTTTCTTCGTACTTGACCACTTGAGCATCCTTGAGATTGTGTTCTTTTTTCAAGACCTCCACCACATCATCAAAATAGCCATGACCATCAATTAAATCTATCTCCATCGCTTGGCGGCCATCATATATCCTTCCATCCGCTATTTCCTTGACTCTTTCTTCAGACATGTTTCGTCCTTCCGAGATTACTTTGACAAACCCTTCATACGAATTGTCTATCATACTTTGCAATATTGCTCGTTCCTCGGCGGTCATTTCACGGGTTGAGCTCATAATATCTTTATAAGGTCCGCTTTTAATAGTCACAAATTCGACCCCATATTTTTCAGCAAGTTCAGCATAATTTACTCCCTGCATAATGACTCCAAGGGAACCAGTAATGGTTTCTGGACTTGCATAGATCTTATCTGCCGGTGCTGCTATGTAATAACCGCCAGAAGCGGCCATTGAACCCATGGAAATATAGACAGGTTTTTTAGCTTCTTCTTTAATCTCTTTTATTTTGTCATGAATCTGAGCACTTTCCACTACTCCGCCTCCCGGAGAATTAACTCTCAAGATAATAGCCGCGACTGATTTGTCATTCTTAGCGTGCTCGAGCTGATCCATAAAAGAATGGTGGTTGTACCCGGGACTTTGCAAAAATGATGTTGCATCACCTGTATCCTGTATCACTCCGTCCACTGACAGAACAGCAATCTTTTTAATTCCATTGCCCTCTTCAATTATTTGTTCTTCAAAGGCTTTTTCTGTAGAGGCAAAGAAATCTGTTAATGATGAATCAACCTCGTTAAAGGCAAAAACCGATAAAAGGTTGATAACGGCCGATATTATGAAAAGCCCTGCTGCTATTCCAAGAGCTGCCCATCGTTTTCCGCTCATAATGCTGTTTCCTCCTTCATTTTTCTCATTGCGTCGTCCTTTTAAAAAAATCCTTATACATGTTAAACTTGTGTCAATCCCCTATATTTTAGCAAAGAGTTACCGCAAATGGGTAACAATATAAGAGATTACATAAATGTCTGGAGGAATAGATATGCCTGAACGCCGCAATATATATTTTTACCACAAGCCCGATTCTGAAATGATCGAAAAAGTTGAACCCTTATATGATATTGCAAACCGATATAACTTCAAAATTGTAAAAGACTTCAGAGAAGCGAATATAATAGTCAGCATCGGGGGGGATGGCACCTTCCTGCAGGCCGTCAGAAAAACAGGATACAGAGAGGACTGCTTATATGGCGGGATTTCCACAACCGGCAGTCTTAGCCTTTACTGTGATTTCCATTTAACAGACACCTCAAAAATGATCGAAGCCATTACCAATACCGAAATAGAGGTCAGACGCTATCCCATTCTGGATGTGACAATTGATGATGAAACTGCTTTTTCCTGCTTAAATGAATTTAGCATCCGCTCATCTATTATCAAAACCTTTGTTATGGATGTATTTATAGATGAACTCCACTTTGAAACTTTCAGAGGAGATGGAATGGTAGTTGCAACACCAACAGGCAGTACTGCCTATAACAAATCTCTTAATGGTTCAATTGTTGATCCGCTCCTTCCATGCCTTCAGGTAAGTGAGCTGGCATCCGTGAATAATAACAGGTACCGCACACTTGGCTCCTCCTTTATTCTAAGCAAAGAGAGGACTCTTACCCTAAAAGTTGTTCAAGACGGCAACGATTACCCAACCATGGGGTTAGATAATGAAGCATTAAGCATACAGCATGTAGAAAAAATCGATATCAAACTAAGCGACAAAAGAATCAAAACAGTAAAATTAAAAGATAACTCATTCTGGGAAAAAGTAAAAAGAACATTTTTATAATAAAAGCGGAAGCGCCTTGATCAGCTCCGACAAGCGCTGGAGGGCTTGAAGATGAAGTCGTACTTTGACTTCATCAGCAAGACCGAAGCGACTCGAGGAGCTAGGCGCTGGAGCTGGACAATGAAAAGCGGAGCCGACTGACCAGGGGCGACAGGCATAAGCCGAGCGCTGGCAGAAGGCATTCTTTG
This sequence comes from Mesobacillus harenae, assembly GCF_013343715.1. GTDB lineage: Bacteria > Bacillota > Bacilli > Bacillales > Cytobacillaceae > Mesobacillus_A > Mesobacillus_A harenae. The sequence continues at coordinate 62,492 of NZ_JABUNR010000003.1, read as the reverse complement.
CCTTCAGAAGCGATTGACTTATGACCCCGAGCCCCTAGGAGGCGGAGCTGGACAATGAAAAGCGGAAGCGCCTTGATCAGCTCCGACAAGCGCTGGAGGGCTTGAGATGAAGTCGTACTTTGACTTCATCAGCAAGACCGAAGCGACTCGAGGAGCTAGGCGCTGGAGCTGGACAATGAAAAGCGGAGCCGACTGTAAGAAACGCAGAAACTGGAGACTCCGACTAAGAAGCGGGTTTTCTTCAAAAAACATACGGCAAAAAAGAGAGGTTCGGAAACGAACCTCTCTTTACATTTCTAGCCCTTTTTTCCTTTTTAGATGCCAGCCCGTTGCTAATTTTGTTCTAGAAAGGGAATAAAGTGTCAAGGCACCCCAGATAAATGTAAACGATAATAAATGAAGTTTTGAGAAACTTTCATGAAATACAAATATCCCTAAAATCAGCATTATTGTCGGCGCAATATACTGTAAAAATCCAAGCATAGAGAGTGGAATACGCTGGGCCCCTTTTGAAAAATACAACAAAGGTACAGCTGTTGCGGCACCAGCCCCAATTAACAGCAGATCGGTCGTGATTGAAAGGCTCATAAATGAATTTGTTCCTTTATAAAACAAGAAAGCCATGTATCCGATAGCAATCGGCATTACTACCATTGTTTCAAGAGCAAGCCCAATTGCTGAGTCAACCCTAATCAGTTTTTTAGCAAGGCCGTACAATCCAAAAGAAGCAGCCAGGGTTACAGCAATCCATGGGAACTTCCCATATGAGATCGTCAGGATCAGAACCCCTATACCAGCCAATACAAAGCTAATATACTGGGCTTTGGAAAGCCGTTCTTTCAGGAATATCATTCCCAGCAGGACGCTTACCAAAGGGTTAATATAATAACCCAAACTTGCTTCTACCATTTGATTTGTATTGACAGCCCATATGTAAAAAAACCAGTTGGTACTAATTAATAAAGAGGCAGCGGTTAGGGCGAGTAACTGGCGAGGCTTCTTAGCCAAGCCCCTAAAGGTCTGAATAAAAACTCCCCACTTCTTTGATAAAACAAGAAATACAAGGATAAATAACAAAGACCAAAAAACCCGGTTAGCTAGAATTTCATAAGCCAAAATATCATTAAGCAATTTCCAATAGATCGGTAAAAACCCCCACAGTACGTATGCAAATCCTGCGTAGAAAATTCCCATCCTCTGCTCTTGTTCCTGAGTATCCATATGAAATCCCCCTTTCTTTCTAGTCTCGAAATAATATTAATTATAAAACGAAAGAAAAAGACCTGACAACACATTTTTTGTCAGGTCTGCCCTCTTTGAGTGGCAATGAACGATTTAACAACTATATTATTATGCCATTATTGCAATACTTTTAAGAATGATGAGTGAGTCAACAAAACTCCGAGAAATAAATATCTCAACGATTAAAAGTAATGTTATTCCCGGATAGTCCCCTAGTTCTAATTGTCTCCGTCATATACAGTACTTTCTCCGATCACAGTTTTAGCTACTTTCAGGTCTGCTAAGTCATCTGGAGCTGTCTCAAAAATATCATCATAAAATATAGTGAAATCTGCATCAAAGCCAGGTTTGATCTGACCACGAAAATTTTCATGAGAGGCAGCGTACGCACTTCCTTTTGTGAAAAGAGACACGGCTTCATATACAGTCAAAGCCTGATCAATATAATAAGCAATTTTATCTGGATCTGAAAGATTAGTTCGCGTGACTGCTGCATGGATCCCAAGTAAGGGGTTAACAGGTTCAATCGGTGCATCAGAACCGCCTGCACACGGTACGCCTTCATCCAGCAAGGTTTTCCAAGCGTAACAGAATTCCATGTTATCTCTGCCAATCCGATCAATCACCCAAGGAAAATCAGTTGCCGTAAATCGAGGCTGAATATCCAGCACAATGGGAAGCTGCTTCGCTCGGTCAATCAGATCCTTCCTTAAAATTTGTGCATGTATTAACCGATCTCGTAAATTTCCTTTTAAAGGGTTCGCTTCAATTGCATCAAGAGCATATTCAAAAGCTAAGTCTCCAATAGTATGAATGGCTACTGCCCGGCCAAGGCTGCGAGCTTTGCCCACAAGTGCCTTCAGCTGCGCCAGAGTATATATTGCAACCCCATGTGTTTCAGGAGCATCGGCATAGGGGTGGCTTAACAGCGCTGTCCGCCCTCCAAGAGCACCATCCGCAAAAATTTTCACAGGTCCAAATTCAAGCCAAGCTGATGAGGCATTTGTCTCCTTGACAAACTCAATTTGATGGGCCACTTCATGATGAATTAACAGATGGGCTCTAAATCTATATCCTTCCTCTTCTATGACTTTATGAAAGGCACCGTATGTCTGGCTAAAGCTCCCATAGTAATTCATATCCTCTGTGTGAACTCCTGTCAGACCGAGTTTATATGAACTTTTTATGGCTGATCGAAGAGCCGTTTTCAGATATTCTTCACTGACATCTGGCACTGCCGAAAGCAATAAATCCTGAGCCTGATCTTTGAGAATCCCTGTTGGAGTGCCATTTTCATCTCTTTCAATGACTCCTCCAGGAGGACAAACAACAGCTGATGATAATATACCTGCTCTCTCCAAGGCAGCTGTATTGCTGGCCAAAGCATGGCGGCATACTCTTTTTAAGATTACAGGACGATCCGGTACCAGCAGATCAAGCTCTTTGCGATGAATGATTTCTTGATTATCCCAGAGATTTTCATTCCAGCCTTCACCAATTATCCACTCTTTATCTTTTAGCAATTCTGCGTATCTAACAAGTGCCTCAAATACTTGATTTTTAGAAGTACATTCCGATAAGTCAAGACGTATTAAAGATTCGCCGTGTCCAATAAGGTGCATGTGACTGTCCACAAAGCCCGGAAGCATGGTCTTTCCCTTGAGATCTATACGCTCGGTGATTCTCTGTTTATAGGTTGCTTCGAGATTTGATTTATCCCCCAGGTCGATAATTTTCCCGTTCTCTGTATAAAGGGCTTCAGCCATATCCCCTTCAAGCTGCATTGTATAAATCTTTCCGCCAAACCAGAGTTTTCCCATACTCATTTCTCCTTCTTATGAGTCGTGTATTCCTGTTAGTATAAAAAACAGCTGACTCGATGTCCAGTTAAGCAATCCCGCAAAAAAATACAGGCTACGTTCGCCTGTATTTTTCTTTTGCAAGACTTAGTTATTTTTTAATGCCTTCAAGTTCTTGTTTTCGAAGCTCAATTCTGCGGATTTTACCTGAGGTGGTTTTAGGCAGTTCCTGCAAAAAAACAATTTTGCGAGGGTACTTATAGGGTGCTGTCAGGCTTTTCACATGATCCTGCAAAGCTTTTACCAATGCTGGATCATCTTTGTCCACTTCCTCTTTTAATACAACAAACGCTTTGACAATATGACCTCGTATTTCATCAGGACTCCCCACAACGGCGCATTCTTTGACATAAGGATGCTTAACAAGAGCATCTTCTACTTCAAATGGCCCAATTGTATATCCTGAGCTGATAATTATATCGTCTCCACGGCCTTCAAACCAAAAATAGCCATCTTCATCCTTCGTTGCTTTATCACCGGTAATATAGAAATCCCCTCTGAACTGCATCGTTGTTCGTTCTGGATCTTTAAAGTAATTTTTAAACAATGCCGGTGTATCAGCATGAACAGCTATATCCCCTATTTCACCTGGTTTGCATGACTCACCATTTTCATTAATAATGTCTACATGATTTCCTGGAGTAGGTTTTCCCATTGAGCCAGGTTTTAACTCCATCCCTTTGGTTACACCGACAAGAAGAGTGTTCTCTGTTTGCCCGTATCCATCCCTGACATCCACATTGAAATGCTTTTTAAAAGTTTCAATAACTTCCCTGTTTAATGGTTCACCAGCTGAGACCGCACTATGGAGATTTGGAAGCCTATAGTCATTAAGGTTATCAACCTTTGCCATTAATCTGTATTCAGTCGGAGTACAGCAAAGGACATTTACTGAGTAGTCCTCTAAAAGCTGCAAATATTTTTTTGGCTCAAACTTCCCGTTGTATACAAGGCCAGTTGCACCAGTTCCTAAAACTGAGAGAAAAGGGCTCCAGATCCACTTCTGCCATCCAGGGCCAGCCGTTGCCCATACAGTATCTCCATCTTCAATACCGAGCCAGTTTGCTGCAGCCGTTCGTAGATGTGCGAATGCCCATCCATGGGTATGAACCACTCCCTTTGGATTGCCTGTGGTACCGGATGTATAAGATAAAAATGCCATATCGTCTCTTGAGGTAGGAGATAACATTAAAACAGGAGATGCCTTCTCCATCTCTTTATCAAGGTGCAGCCAGCCTTCAGCTTCTTTTCCTACAACGAACCGTTTAATCTGTTCTGCTTCTTTTATGTCAGAGAACTGGCTGATGTATGGAAAGTAGCTGATTATTGCTTTAACTTCACCATGAGTGATCCGATATTGAAGATCTTTTGACCTTAACAATTCTGAACTGGGTATTACTACCAATCCAGCTTTAAGGGCAGCTAAATAAACTTGGTAAGCCTCAATCAAACGGGGAACGATGACTAAAACTACATCACCTTTCTTTAATCCGCTGTCCAAGAAAACGTTTCCAATTTTATTTACAGCTTCCATCAATTGCTTATATGTAATTTGTCTGCGTTCTCCGGTCTCGTTTTCCCACATTACGGCAAGCCTATTGCTCTCATCAGTGAAACGCTCTACCTCCGACACCAAGTTATACTTTTCAGGTGCAATCAGATTTTCTCTCTCCATATTCAGCGTCCTCCTCTGTAATTACTACAGTATAATTATAGCTGAACATGACAGAAAATTAAAATATTTATAGGTGAGCAAAAAATTAAAGGAACGGAGGTTACCCCCCGTTCCCAGTAGCCATTCTTTTTTAGTTTTTGTTGTTATCTTTGTAGACCGCTCATTTGCTGCTGAGCGAAAGAAACTAAACGCTTAGTGATCTCACCACCAACGGATCCGTTAGCACGTGAAGTAGTATCTGCACCAAGGTTAACACCAAACTCAGAAGCAATTTCGAACTTCATTTGGTCGATAGCTTGTTGAGCTCCTTGAACAAGTAGCTGGTTGCTGTTGTTGCTGTTGTTGTTTGCCATGTGATATCACCTCCTTGTGAGTATAGATTGTGTAATATCACATGGCTTCATACAAAAGGATTGTTGGTAATTGTTCACAAAAAAGTTAGAATAAATCAGTTCCTTCAATGCTTTCTTTTGACATTCCCGGTTTTATAATAAGCAGCTCCGTTTCATTGACTGCTTTTTCAATCAATGGCTCAAAGTCAGTGAAGCTTTCATAATACTGGACTTTCTCACGGCGTGGTTTGGTTTTTGGAGATGCGGGCACAAACACCGTACAGCAGTCTTCATAAGGACGAATTGAAATTTCATGTGTTTCAATCTGAAGTGCTAGATCAATTATATCCGTTTTATCCATCGTAATTAAGGGCCTTAAAATCGGAGTATTAGTTACTTCGTTAATTGTATACATGCTTTCAAGTGTCTGGCTTGCAACCTGGCCAAGGCTTTCGCCTGTTATGATGGCCAGACCTTCATGTCTGCGCCTAAGCTCATCGGTTATTCTCAGCATGATCCTCCTAGTTGTGGTCATCGTATAGTTTTCAGGAACCTGCTTATGAATCGTTTGTTGTATCTCTGTGAAGGGAACAATATGCAAGGCCATAAAGCCACCTACAAATGCCAGCTTTTCGGAAAGATCGATTACTTTTTGCTTTGCCCGTTCGCTTGTGAAAGGCGGGCTGTGGAAATGGACTGCCTCAACCTCAAGCCCTCTTTTCATCGACAGATACCCAGCTACAGGACTGTCAATTCCTCCGGAGAGCATGAGCATCGCTTTCCCGCTTGAACCAACCGGAAGTCCTCCTGCACCGCGAATATTCTCTGCTGAAAGATAGGCTGCTTCCTTTCTCACTTCTATTTGCAAGTTAATATCTGGATTTCTGACATCAACTTTTAAATTAGGAACATTTTGCAATAAATATCCCCCAAAGAAATGATTAATTTCATTTGTATCTAGTTCAAAGGACTTGTCTGCTCTCTTCCCTGTTACCTTGAATGTTTGGCCTTCGGTATGAAGTCTGTTAAAAAGGGAAAGAGCTGCTGCTTTCATACTTTCTAGATCCTTTTTTGTCTTAACTGCCGGACTGAAGGACTGAATACCAAAAATGCTTCTCAGCCTGCCAATGACATCTTCGGCACTTTCACCGTTCAGTATTACATACATTCTGTCCCTGCCTGCCTCAATTTTAGCTGCAGGAAAATCAGCAATTACCCGCTTAATGCTAAGTCTAAGTTTATCTACAAATTTACTTCTATTTCTTCCTTTGGTAGAAATTTCTCCATAGCGAATTAAAATACGATCATAATTCATTTACTTCATTACCTCTCCTAGTTGTTTTATTGCAATAGAAACCGCAGCTATAAAAGTTTCGGCTTCTTGCATCGTACTTTCATAAGACAAACTGACCCTTACCGCACTTTCGGCTACCTCGTCTGGTATACCCATTGCGAGCAGCGTTTTACTTATTGCCTTTTTCTTAGAAGAACAGGCACTAGTTGTTGAAATAAAAATTCCTTTTTGTTCCAAGAAATGAACAAAGACCTCTGCTTTAAATCCCTTTACAGAGAAATTCAATATATGCGGTGCGATTTGCTCGTTGGGAGTATGAATGGTTACCCCTGTAATGTTTGAAAGCTCTTTTCGCAAATAATCGTGTATTTTTAACATGTTAGGCAGCTGCTGTTGATGCTTTTCTAAAGAAAATCTTAGAGCTTTGGACATTGCTACCATCCCGGCTACATTTTCCGTCCCGCTTCTGACCCTGAGCTCTTGACTCCCTCCAGACAACAGTGGAGAGATTGATACACCCTCACGCATGTATAAGGCTCCGGTACCTTTTAACCCATGGAACTTATGGCCAGAAAAACTGCAGAAATCAATCCTGCAATCGTGAAGGTCTAAAGGAACCTTAGCCACACCTTGGACATGATCTACATGAAACATTACTTTGGGATGTTCTTCCAGCAGCCTGCTTATTTCCTTAATCGGCTGTACCGTGCCAACTTCATTATTCACATGGATGACTGAAACAAGAATGGTATCAGGTCTGATCGCCTTTTCCAGATTTTCAAGTTCAATAATTCCTTTAGAATTCACTTTAACGTAGCTGATCTCAAATCCTAGTTCTGCCAACTGCTCCATTGCAGCATAGACGGAGGCATGCTCAATATTTGTCGTAATAATATGTTTCCCTCTGCTTCTATATTTCATTGCAGTTCCTTTAATGGCCAGATTATTGCTTTCTGTTCCACCGGACGTAAATAGTATTTCAGCTGGCTTAACATTTAGCAGTTCTGCTGTCTGGTTTCTGGCCCTGCTTAATAAATTTTCCGCTTGTACCCCCAGGTTGTGCAGAGAAGAGGGGTTTCCAAAGTAATCTAAGGAAACCTTTGTAAACGAATCTAATATTTCTCTATATGGTTTGGTAGTAGCACTATTATCAAAATAGATCATGGATTTTCTCCCTCTTTTAAAAACCGGTTTACCAACTGTAAATCTTACCATAACAGTGTTAATTTGAAAAACCTATACTTTTTTTACCATGAAAAAATCAGTAGCTTTTTTATCAATTCGTTAGGTATTCCTTACATGAGATATCTTAAAATTTCAACTTTTTTAACTAGCGGGTATTTTATAAATACATATGCTATTATTATATCTTGTACTTTTTGAAGATTTCTAATTGGGGGATTTAGATGAAACGCAGTCTAACTAATTTAGAAACAGCTACGATTGGCTTAACACTTTTCGCCCTATTTTTCGGAGCAGGGAATATGATCTTTCCACCCTATTTAGGCCAGGAAGCAGGAACAAATGTCTGGAAAGCATACCTTGGCTTTTTAGTGACTGGGGTAGGTCTTCCGTTGCTCGGCATTATTGCCATTGGCAGGGCTGGTGATTTGCAGACTTTAGCCAAACGAGTCTCTCCTATATTTGGAGCTGTCTTTACTTTGATTTTATATATGGCAATCGGTCCGTTCTTTGGTATTCCACGAACGGGGACTGTAGCTTATGAAATGGGACTACCACCATTTTTAGATGAAAATGGAACCCAAAGGCTTTCACTCATCATTTTTACGATTGGCTTTTTCGTCCTAACTGCATGGCTATCAATGAATCCTGCCAAACTTGTTGACCGAATAGGGAAAGTCCTCACTCCAATTTTAATTGCAATCATTGGCATGCTCATCTTAAAGGCAATCGTCACACCGATGGGAGAGCCACAGGATCCAAAGGGAAATTATTTAGACAATCCTATTTTTGCTGGATTTCTTGAGGGTTATCTAACAATGGATACACTTGCAGCTCTTGTATTTGGTATTGTTGTTATATCGGCCATTAACGAACGGGGAGTCACCGACCGCCAAGCTGTAGCAAGGATTTGTCTAATGGCTGGCGTAATTGCTGCTGTCGGATTAGGCCTCGTATATTTATCCCTTGCCTATATTGGCGCTTCGAGTATAAAGGCAGTTGGCGCCCTGACAAACGGAGGGGCAATCTTATCGGCTTCAGCTAACTATCTTTTTGGACCAATCGGAACTATTATACTTGGTGCTGCCATTTCATTTGCTTGTTTGACCACTGCTGTCGGGCTCATCTCGTCCGTTTCAAAGTATTTAACTAAAGTGTCTCCAAAACTGTCTTATAAAACAAGCGTCATCGTTCTATCGGTGTTTAGCATGATCGTCGCCAATTTTGGACTGACAAAACTCATTTCTATTTCCGTTCCTGTATTAGTTGCTTTATACCCACTGGCAATTGTACTCATTAGTTTATCTTTTTTTCATGATCTGTTTAAGGGCAGCTCTTGGGTTTATAAAGGAGCTCTAATTCCAACAGGATTCATTAGTATTTTAGACGGGTTGAAGGCAGCAGGGATTGAGTTTTCTATGATAACCGGTCCCATGCATTTCCTGCCCTTCTATCTAGAAGGAATTGGCTGGGTATTTCCGGCCATCACTGGTGCTATAGTCGGGTATGTCTTTGCATCGTTGAAAACAGACTCCCGATAAGCAAAGCAATTATCTAAGAAAAATCAAAAAGCTAGGCAAACATTTTAACGGGTTCATTTCAGAAAGAGAAAAAAATAATATTATTAAAGATGTAACTAACATATCAATTGGCAGCGGAAATCAAAGGTACTATAGCCTTTTCGCAGTAAACACCAATGGTTATAGAAAAAAAGCCGTGATTTCTATGGAAATCAACGGCTTTTTGTTTAGGAAATTATGGGTAATCGTATACGTCGTGCCAACGGCCTGTCTTTGTGTATAACTTATTGTTGTTCTGATAACATAGTTTCGATTTTTTTTAACGCTCCAGGCTCTACTTCTTCAATAGATGTTGCAGCTTGTTCAAGCGCTTCCCGGTAGTCATAACTTCTAAAAGCATCCTCTGCTTGTGATAGACCTTTAGCTACAGAAGGGTATCGGCTCCGATAACGGTTGCCGTATTGGATTACTTTTTCAGCAAGCATTACATTTTCAATGATATCTGTTGTGGAACGTGTCAGCTTATCGACCGTCATTACAGCAATCTCTAAATGTTGTTGAATCGCCGAGATATCAAGAGGTTTTTGTTCAAGTTCGTTCACTACGCTTTGCATACTTTCCCGCGCGTCGCTCATCAAGTACCGATACTCTTGTGATAATCCTGGAATATTATTTTTTGAAACCAATCGTCCTAAATCGGAAACCTTTCTCGTCAGTTCATGAATTTTTTCCCGGGCTGCAATTTCCTCTTTTCGCAAAGCATTAAGTTTTTCTTTGAAGTTCTTTTGTTCTATTAACACAGCATCTAACTCATCTTTTATCATAGCAACTTCTGCCTCAAGAACGCTCTGGGCTGTATCGTTTTCTGAGATCTTCGCTGCTAAAACATCATATTGTCTTAATAACTCATCAAGCCGCTTTTCTGCTTGCTCAAGGCCTGTCAGTTCTTTTTGTGAAAGGTGGTAGCTCTGCTGAACAAATTTCGTTTCTTCCTTAAGCTGCCTGCTTTCTTCAGCTGCTGATTCCAGCAGCTCCTCTACACCATCTTTATGTTTTTTAACATATTGCATGGCATGAGCTTCTTTTTCAAGGAGATCTAAAAGGTTATCTATGCTTTCCTTAACTTCTTCGATGCCTAACTTAACATCATCAACCTCTGTGTTTTCAAGTTGGACAAGATAAGCTGCCAATGAATCCTCAATTCGCTCTGTTTCAATTTCAAGCTCGATATGGCTTAGCACATAATTTTGACCGATCATTTGCTTATAGCCATCTTTTAATATGGAAAGCTGGTTAGGAATACCTGTATGGCATTCATAAAGGAGCTCAGGAATAACGTTCATTTTATAAGCAATTGAATCAAGCTCCGCCTGTATTGTTAAGACAACCTCCCGAGCTTCCAGGTAGTTTCCGTTCTCTGTATGAGATTCAAATGCCTTGAACTTTTCCATTACCAGGTCCAATTGTGCCTCAAGCGTGTTTTCCGCTGTTCCAAAGTTCAAGCGATGGGCCAAAAGGTTTTTTTTGCTTTCTCGATAGAGTTCCTTAAGTTCGGCTATTTCGATTCGGTTTTTTTCTTCGCTTCCGACTAGCTCATTAAGTTCATTAAGAATGTTTTTTATATTATCTTCAATTTCATTAAGTTTTTCTTCTATTGCTGCCAAAACTTCCTTGCCTTTGTTGAAACGGTATTTGTCGATATAATCCTCTGCATCAAACAACAGCTCTTCTACGTCCGGAGCCTGTACTGTAACGATTTCGTCCCATTCCTGACGCCATCGATCAAACAATTCCTCTGTTTGTCCCGTCATATTCAGCTGTTTCACTTTTGACATTTCCTCTAGAACAGGTCGATTCATAATATCGATTTTCCATGCCTCTAAACGATCCACATCTTTAAAATATCTTTTTTTCAAAAAATAGCCCGCTAAAAACAGGCCTAAGAGCAATGCTATTGCACCGATTATGTATTCCATGATAATCCCCCAGGTCTCGAACAGAATTCGGAGTGATTCTATTATTTTTAAAATGTTATTTTCAATGTTTTTATGATACCATGTAAACGACATTTTTTGACTATTATTTTCTTTTTTTTTAAGTAAAATATCGGAAACTAACGGAATATAGGGAATTTCTTCTTCCTATTTGATTTTTAGAGCAAAAAAAACTTAGAAAGAAGTGAGAAAATTTGGATAGAGATGGACATATTCATTCTCCTTTTTGCCCTCACGGCACAAAAGATACTTTTGAACAATACATAGAACAGGCGATAAAAAAAGGGTTTAAGGAGATTACTTTTGCGGAACATGCTCCTCTGCCAGATGGATTTACTGACCCAACACCTGCACGTGACAGCGCAATGAGCTGGGATAATCTTGAACACTATCTCTCAGAGATTTCGAGGGTTAAGCTGCAATATCAAGGTCAGATTAAGATTCATGCGGGACTAGAAATAGATTTTATAGAGGGGTATGAGGATAAAACTCGAGATTTCTTGAATGAGATCGGGCCTAGACTGGATGATTCAATCCTCTCTGTCCATTTCCTGAAATCGGCAGATTTTTACCACTGTATGGATTACAGTCCGTCTGTCTTCGGAGAAATGGTTCGCAAATATGGCTCAGTCAATAATGTTTACACGAAATATTACGAAACGCTTTTACTTTCAATCAACTCAGACCTTGGGCCATATAAACCAAAACGGATCGGACATATAACCCTTGTGCATAAGTTCCAAAAAAAATTTCCACCATCAGTAGTTTTCAACCCTACAGTACTAAACATTTTACACACAATAAAAGAACAAGGATACGAACTCGATTATAACGGAGCGGGAACGGCAAAACCTTTGTGTAAAGAACCCTATCCGCCAGATTGGGTTGTTAAGGAAGTCCGCAAGCTAAAGATACCTTTGATTTATGGATCCGATGCACATCAGGCGAAGGAGATCGGACAAGGTTTAGAGCAAATCCTTATGGGATAGGCATAGTCCTATTTCTTAATGGGTCTTAGATTCACTTTAAAGGACCTGGGGGATTCCCTTGGTCTTGTTACCCGAGAGGATATAAATAAGCAGCATCGACTAGCGCTGCACGAGGAAATACCGTAGATTTCAAAAAGTACATGCCTTCCTCTCCCATCATCATAGTTCAATAACTTCCTTTTACAAAGCTTTAAAAAAGGCTGAATACTATAGCTATAATTCACCTTAATTAATAATCAAGCACTAGTACTATTATGAGTACACACAAAAAAACCGGCCTCTGCCGGTTTTGCTATTGTTATAGCAGCATTAAATGCTCTCTGTTCCCATTATGTTCTTTGCAAAGAACAGCGTTAATCCAGCGGTGAATTTCACTGGTGTATTTGTCGGCAAAGTACTTTTCATGCGGAAAAACATATAGGACCTCAGAGACATATTGAGTATTTAAAAATGGCATGGATAGAAGACCTTTAATTTGAAGAATTGAATATGGGACTGAATGACGACGAAACTCATTTGCTTCTATTCCTTTTTCAAGAACTTTACGGAAATAGTATCTTTCTTTAACTAGATAAGTCGACATAATTTCACGGACCATTTGAGAATCGATTGACATTTCTCTCAATATCAGGCGGGTAAGCTGGGGATGTTCACACTGATACCTTAAAAGCCGTTCAACTATATTCTTAAGACAGAACTCAGCACCCTTGTCCAGCAAAGAATAGCCTTTTTCCAGTTCCTCTATGTATATCTCGTAGAAAGATGTAAGGCAATACTCCAACAGCCCTTGCTTGTTCCGAAAATAGTAGGCAATATTAGCAGCATTAACCTTAGCTTCGGCTGCTATATCGCGGATAGAGGTCCCGTCGTATCCTTTAGTGTTAAAAAGAGAGATTGCCGCCTTAACGATCACATCTCTAGTTGGGCCCCTTGGTACCTTTACCACCTGCGTCCCCTCCTATCTGTCCATTATTTTTACTCTTTAACTCATTCTCGAAAGACCTTGTTAACTCCTCTATAAAAATAACGACAAATTCTCCTCTTTTCCGGGTTAATTTGATAGAATGAATTATAAATTTAAAAATAAAAGGGGGAAATAGAATGTTTAACGTCGAAATGTACAGCGGAACCCGTCAGGAAAACTACCGTTTGCTTCTTCAGCAGCTAAAAGCACTCCTTGATGGTGAAAATAATGAAATTGCAAACCTCAGCAATGCTTCCTCTCTGCTTAACCAGTTCTTAGACCGGACTAACTGGGTTGGATTTTATTTAATGGATGAAGATCAGCTTGTTTTAGGACCGTTTCAAGGTCTTCCCGCTTGTGTACGTATTCCTTTAGGCAAAGGCGTTTGTGGAACTGCTGCAGCAACAAGAGAAACTGTTCGAGTTGAGGATGTCCATTTATTTCCTGGACATATTGCATGCGACGCTGCTTCACAATCTGAAATCGTTATCCCTATGGTTAAGGATGGAGAATTAATTGGCGTGCTGGATATCGATTCTCCTGAAAAGAATCGTTTTGATGAGGAAGATCAAAAATACCTTGAAGAATTTGTCCAAGTACTGATGGACATGTATAGAGGCTAGAACTGAAAGGTCATCTTTTTTAAATGAGGCAAATGAGATATCCACTCATTTGCCTCATTTCTTTTTTATTCCCACCCTCTTGAGTCATGTATTGATGCGGGTGAAAGCCATTTCAAGATCATCTCTTAAATCTTCCCATGATTCTAGTCCAACCGAAAGCCTTAACAAATTATCGGGAATCCCCATTTCTAATCTGGATTTTTCAGGCACTACTGCATGTGTCATTGTAGCCGGATGTTGAATAAGTGTTTCAGCATCACCGAGACTGACAGCTATTTTTATTAACTTCAACCCATTCATAAATTGCTGAGACTTTTGTTTCGTGCCTTTAATCGTAAATGATATCAGTCCGCCTGGCTTACGCATTTGCTTTGTGGCAATCTGAAAATCCGGCGACTGTTCATCCCCCGGATAAAATACTTCCTCCACCAGCTCATGTTCTTTTAAATAGGCAGCAAGCTTCCCGGCATTTTCACAATGACGATCCATTCTGACCGGAAGGGTTTTCAGCCCCCTGAGCAGGAGCCACGCATCAAAAGGTGAAATAATTCCCCCGATGTCTTTCAAGGTTGTGCTCGCAACTTTATCCATTACCTCTTTTTTCCCTACTGCTAGGCCTGCAATGACATCTCCATGCCCACAAATATATTTTGTCGCACTATGGACAACAATATCGCAGCCGAATTCCAGCGGATTCTGCAAATAAGGAGAACAAAAGGTATTATCGACAATAACCGGGATCCCCTTTTCTTTTCCTGCCTCTGCTATCATCTTTAAATCTACTAATCTCATCGTTGGATTAATAGGTGTTTCTATATAAATACAGGCTGTTTCAGGACGAATTGAATCCAAAACTTCCTCTTTACTAGTCATTTGTATAAAATCATGTGAAATTCCGAATTTTTCCTCCATCATTTGAAGAAGACCAAATGTACAGCCATAAACACCCTGCGAACAAAGAATGTGGTCACCCGACTTCGTTAAAGCAAAAAGAACGGATGAAACAGCCGCCATTCCTGAACCAAAAGCTAATCCTTTTTCTCCTTTTTCCAGAACCGCTATTCTCTCTTCGAGAACTCGGACAGTTGGATTTCCTAAGCGTGAATAAATATACCCATCTGCTGTACCGGCAAACCTCGCCTCACCTTGTTCAGCAGACTCAAAAGTAAAGGTAGAAGTCTGAAATAACGGGGGAGCTAAACTTCCTTTATGCTCCTCAGAACTATAGCCATGGTGTATTACATCAGTTTCAAACCTTTTATTTTTCATTCTTAACCCTCCTATTTTGCAACCGCTTACATTTTATCCTATTTACCCTGTTTAGTAAAAGGATATGTAATCTATAACCATTTGGATTCTTTTGAGTAATAAGAAAAGATGAACGTAAACTTATGATACAATCATTTGCACGCAACTCCTCGTCATACTTGTTTCTCGATAATTCAAGTATAAAATAATTTTTATGCCTGCTAAATGTGAGAAAACCCCAACAAAAAAGACTGAGACATTGAGTGTGTCTTCAGTCTTAAGTCTCATCATTGAGTGCTAAAAAACCCTTTATGTTCTCCGCTTTGTATAATGACTTTGTTCTTCCCCGATTCTTTGGCTAAATATAAGGCTTGATCAGCCCTTCTGAATAAGCTCAAAAGATTATCCGTATCTTCCTTATGCCACCACGAAACCCCGCATGAGATCGTAACGGAAGGTTTAGTCCATCGTTCCACTCTTTCAGCGAGCCGATTTGCAATTTTCATACCTGTATCAAGTGGAGCACCAGGCAAATAAATTGCCATTTCTTCTCCTCCCCACCTGGATCCAATATCTGACCCACGAATGTTGTTCTTAATTAGATTTGCCACCTGAACAAGAACTTCATCACCAACCTGATGGCCGTATGTATCATTCACAGCCTTAAAATTGTCAATATCAATAAGTATAAATGAGCCAAATTGGTCTTCAATCATAGACAGGCTCATTTTTTCATCTAGATAGTTTCTAGAACATAGCTTAGTTAAATGATCAGTGATTACCATTTGTTCCAATTCTTCTCTAAGCATAGAGTTTGTAAATGCCAGTGTATAGTGATGGATGAGTGATTGCATTAGCTTAAACGTCTCAAAAGTGAAGTGGTAGGGATTTTTATGCAACACTAGAGCAAAGGCTGATAAGCTATCATTTTGAATCATAGGGACCCCCATTGCAGAGCGGTACACTCCAGGGAAATCAGGCTTCAACGAAAAATCGCTCATAAATAATGGTTCTTTTGCACTTTGAATTTGACTTCCAAATAACTGAATGTATTGATCTGCTTCCGGTGTTAAGAAAAAAGGGCTGCCCTCAAGGACTATAAACCTGTTGTTTTCTCCTGGAACAACAAACCCAACCTCTTCAGCACGGAGTGACGTAATGACCTGTTCACACATATAGGACATCGCTTCATTTAGCCTTAGATTTGAGTTTAAGCGGTGTGATGTTTCATTTATTAATTTCAGATCAGCATTTAAGCGGCGTGCCTGTTGATAAAGACTAGCATTTTCCAGGGCCGATCCCCCTGTGCTGGCCAAGAGCATGATAAATTCTGTTTCGTATTCTGGAAAAGGCAGCCTATCAGGTGCAATAACTTGAAGCACACCATAAATCCCTTGCTTCCCTTTTAAAGGGGCATAAAGAATAGAATTCGTCTCATCAAAATCTTCAAACTGAAGACTTCCGCTGGCATATGCTTTTACTGCTGCAGTATTATCACTGTCATAATCCAGATCTTTTATAGGCAAACTACAATTTTCATTACGGTCTTGAGATAGCAGCAGATAATACTCAAAAGTCGGATAAACCTCTTTAAGTGTATCGATAATCTCTTCCAGGACATCTTCTACATTCATGGAAGAGTGGAATTTTTCGGTCACTCTGAAAAGCTGTCTGTATCTTTGCTCTTCCGTGATAACCCTGTAAAGGTTTCTCATTCGGCTGATAAATTTGGAGCATACCTCTGCAAGTTCTTCTAAAAAGGCGTCACTATATTGGATCACTTCAATAGAGGTACATAATTGTATCGCGACAGCCCCAAGATTTTCCCCGCCATTCCTTAAAAACAAGACAAAGTCATACTTTTTATGTTCAGGAAAAGTGACTGTTTTAAGAAAAGCCTTCTTTTCCTTTTCTGCACAATAAAGTAACTCAGTTGAAAGTCCCGAAACGAAATAATCCTCATTTTCTTTAGAGGCTGTTAAAGTAGCTTCAAGGAAGCACGTTTCTTCTAAGGGTCTGAATCCGTACAAGTCGGCTGACTTTGCATTTAATGTTGCTTGAATGGAACTAAGAAAGTTCTGAAGAAGCTGTCCGCAACTAACCTTTTGATCCGGGTCAAGCTCGATAATATCTAATAGCCTGCTTTTCAGTGCTGTTATCACTTGCCGTTCCTTGGTTTCTTCCATTAATAATTCACCCAATTTACATACATATTTCCACTGCTACACTCTTTAAAAAGGCCTGTTTTTTCATATATATATATTTTACTAAAAATACTTTGAAAGCGGGCGAATATTATGATTATTTTCCGATCTTTTTTTTCTAAAGCCTATTTATCACAAATGTAACGGGGCAATTATAAAGATCCCCTCACGGATTAATGCCGTTATCGTGCATACATTTAGAAATACTATTGACTTTATGCACTATAAAATTATATAATATTCTTTGTGTAAAATATTGCAGCCTGTGTGTGCACCTTAATGCACCATTTTGTTCCTCAATTAGATTAAGTTTCGTGAAGTTAGAGAAATTATCTGGCTTCTGCTTCTGATGATGGGGTACTGTGTAACCCTCTGCTGCTAGGGCGAAGGTACATGAAAACAAAATGGACATGATTGTTGTTTCACTACTGTTTTTATTTTACCAAAATAAAAACACAAGGAGGAGTCAATTATGGCTCGATATACTGGCCCAAGCTGGAAACTTTCCCGCCGCCTTGGAATTTCTCTTAGCGGAACTGGAAAAGAACTTGAAAAGCGTCCTTATGCACCTGGACAACATGGTCCAAACCAACGCAAAAAGCTTTCTGAATACGGATTGCAATTACAGGAGAAGCAAAAGCTTCGTCATATGTACGGAGTGACTGAGCGTCAATTCCGCAACTTATTTGATAAAGCAGGCAAAATCACTGGTGTTCATGGTGAAAACTTCATGGCGCTTCTAGAATCTCGTTTAGACAACGTGGTTTACCGTTTAGGACTTGCACGCACTCGTCGTCAAGCTCGCCAGTTAGTTAACCATGGCCACATCACAGTTAATGGAGCTCGCGTTGACATCCCATCATTCCGCGTTCTTCCTGGCCAAACAATCGGAATTCGTGAAAAATCTCGCAACCTTGACATCGTTAAAGAATCAATCGAAGTAAGCAACTTCGTTCCTGATTTCTTAACTTTTGATGCTGACAAGCTTGAGGGAACTTTCACACGCCTTCCTGAGCGTGCTGAACTTCCAGCTGAAATTAACGAAGCACTTATTGTTGAGTTCTACTCTCGTTAATATTAGTTCAAAAACCCCCTATCCACTTTTACGGATAGGGGGTTTTTGTGTATAAATAGTTATTTAGGTCCTAATCTTTTAAGGATGAGCCAATATAAAAATAATAAAAACATATACAAAACCATAACAACAAACGCTGTAAAAAGTCTTTCCTCTCTGATACCATCTGCCAACAACACGGGGCCAAGTCCAAAAAATCCGACCAGCAGAAAAAGTAAAATAAACATAACATGAGCAGCTGTTCTCACTAAATACTCCCCCATTGCCTTTTTCCCTATTAGACGAAATCAGGCTATACAAGTTTCAGCAGTTCAGCCTATTTCCACGCAAGTAAAAAGCGCCTTCATTCAGTCAGGCTTGAGGTAGCCGCAGCTGACGAGGCGCTTTTGCTTTTGTTAATACTTTATTAAGTAATATTTTTTCTTTCCACGGCGGATTATTGTAAACTGTCCTTCTATCCGATCTTTTTCTAAAAGTACATAATTCGCATCAGTAACACGGTCTCCATTTATGTAGATTGCACCATTTCCGATGTCTTCCCGGGCCTGGCGTTTGGAAGGACTGATTTTTGAATCGACCAGCAGCTCAACAAGGTTTAATTCCTGATCGGCCGGAAATTCGAAGGTCGGCACATCTTTGAATCCTTGCTTGATTTCAGTTGCGGTCAACTCTTTTACATCACCGCTAAATAGCGCTGAAGATATTCTGACAGCCTGGTCAAGAGCCTTCTGACCATGGATCATCCGCGTTAACTCCTCACCTAGTGCTTTTTGCGCCTTTCGTAAATGTGGTTCTTTCTCAACTGACTCTTCAAGATCTTCAATTTCTTCTTTTGAAAGGAAGGTGAAAAATTTCAAATATTTAATGACATCTGCATCCGCTGTATTAATCCAAAACTGGTAAAACTCATATGGAGATGTCTTTTCCGGGTCAAGCCAGATAGCACCACTTTCTGTTTTGCCAAACTTTGTACCATCTGCTTTAGTAACAAGTGGAATCGTTAATCCGAACGCCTTGGCTCCCTCAGGCTGCATTTTTCTTATCAGCTCAAGCCCTGTCGTAATATTCCCCCACTGGTCGCTGCCGCCAATCTGCATCTTGCAGTTATAATGTGCGTACAAATGATTGAAGTCCATTGCCTGGATAATCGTGTAGGTGAATTCCGTAAAAGAAATGCCGGTATCAAGCCTGGAAGCAATCGTATCCTTTGCCAGCATATAATTAACCCCGATATGTTTCCCATAGTCCCTAAGAAACGTCACAAGATCCATACTGCCTGCCCAATCATAGTTATTGACTAAAACAGCCCCATTGTCTCCTTCAAAATCAAAGATGGACTCTAACTGTCCTTGAATACTCCTTACATTATGTTGGATGGATTCAAGAGTTTGCAGTTTTCGCTCTTCTTTCTTGCCGCTAGGATCGCCAATAAGTCCCGTTGCTCCGCCCACAAGGACAATAGGACGATGCCCCTCGTTTTGGAATCGGCGCAGCGTAAGAAAAGGCAGCAGATGGCCAATATGCATACTGTCTGCTGTTGGGTCTACCCCACAATAAATACCGATACTTTCCTTTTTCAGGGTTTCCTGAATTCCCTCTTCATCTGTCTGCTGATAGACGACCCCTCGCCATTGAAGCTCATTTAATAATTCCATCCCTATTCCTCCTGTTTTTTAAAATTAAAAAAACGCCCCCGCATTATATGCAGGGGCGCTTATCGCGCGTTACCACCCAGCTTGAAAACATAAATGTCTTCCACTCGAAATTTTAACGGTTTTACCGGCCAGTGCAAATTGAATTTCACAGTGGCAGCTCAGGGAGGTAATTCGTCCTTCTATTTGTACCGGCTCACAGCAGCCGCCGGCTTTCTGGATACAGGGATAGAAGCACTACTGAATTCCCGTCAATGCTTATGTATTAAGTTAACTATAGTTTTTTTACCACAAAAACAGGAATAATGTCAAATCAAATAGGTAAATACAAGAAATTTGTGTATCCATTCCCTATTATAAATCTGGTTTATGCTATAATTAATGTGTTTTAGGGGGATTGATAGAATGAATCAGAATAAACGAAATGCATGGAAGGACCGCCTTAAATCCTGGTCTGCCCTTTTTACAAATAAGCGAACAGTAAAAGGTGCCAGGGTAACTTACTCGGTTGTTTGGAATTTGCTATTATTATTTGTGATTATTACTGTCCTTGGAGCCGCATTTGCCGGGGGTGTAGGTGCCGGTTATTTTGCTTCACTAGTAAAAGAGGAACCAATTCGCACATATGAAAGTATGCAAAAAGATATATACAACTATGAAGCTACATCTGAAGTCTATTTTTCTGATGAAGTTTACCTAGGGAAACTTAGAACTGACTTATACCGTGAAGAGGTAAAGCTTGAGGACGTATCAGAACATGTGATTAATGCACTAATTGCTACAGAGGATGAATACTTCTATCAGCATGATGGTGTTGTCCCGAAAGCAATAATGCGTGCAGTCTTACAAGAAGTAACAAACTCCGCGACCCAAACAGGCGGAAGCACGCTAACTCAGCAGCTCATTAAGAACCAAATACTAACGAATGAAATTTCTTTTGAAAGAAAAGCAAAAGAAATACTGCTTGCCCTGCGCCTTGAGAAATTTTTTGATAAAAAAGAAATACTTGAAGCTTACTTAAACGTATCGACTTTCGGCAGAAATTCAGCAGGAAGAAACATTGCAGGTGTCGAGACAGCCGCCAATGGGATTTTCGGTGTTGACGCAAAGGATCTTACTCTGCCTCAGGCTGCCTATATCGCAGGGCTTCCTCAAAGCCCATTCGGATATACCCCATTTACTCAAACAGGGGAAAGGAAAACTGAAGAAGGCCTCCGCCCAGGACTAGATCGTATGAAAACAGTCCTTAACCGGATGTACACTGGCGGCTTTATTGAGGAACATGAATATAAAGAGGCGCTAGCCTATGATATTACGAAGGACTTTACTGAAAAAAATAATGATGACACTTTTGAAGAATATCCGTACTTAACTGTTGAAATAGAGAAGCGGTCCGTTGATATTCTAGCAAAGATTCTAGCTAAAAATGACGGTTATGAAGAAGACGATTTAGCCACAGATGAAAACCTTAGAGCTGAATATTTGACTCTGGCAAATCGGAATCTGCGTCAGAATGGCTATAAAATTCATACGACCATTAACAAGAAGATTTACGATATTTTCCAAAAGGTCGAAGATGAGTATAAAGACTATGGGCGGGATAAGCCCCAAAAGTATATTGACCCTGAGACTGGAGAAGAGAAAACTAAAATGGAGCAGGTTGAAGCTGGTGCCATTTTAATTGAGAACAAAACTGGAAAGATCATCAGTTTCCTTGGCGGAAGAGATTTCGATAAAGAACAGGTCAATCACGCAACCGGTGCACCTCGCCCTAATGGGTCGACCATGAAACCTTTATTGGTGTATGCTCCTGCCATGGAACTTGGACGTCTTTCCCCTGGTACAGTTTTACCTGATGTAGAAGCAAGGCTAAAACCTGGTAGTAATGACGTATGGCCTCATAATTACTCAAGAAACTATACAGGTCTAACTTCAGTGCGGAATGCTCTGGAAAAGTCGCATAACGTTCCTGCGGTTATCGCCTATAAAAATATTCTCGACCAGACTCCTGCTCAATATCTTGAAAAGATGGGCTTTTCAACTTTGTTAAGCCCTGACTATACTAATCGTTCCACTTCTATTGGTTCATTAGAAAAAGGAGTCACGGTCGAAGAAAATGTCAACGCGTTTGGTACCTTTGCAAACGATGGAAAATTTGTTGATGCTTATATGATTGATAAGATTGTCGACAAAGACGGAAATGTTGTTTTTGAACATAAAAGCGAGCCTGTTGAGGTATTCAGTCCGCAAACAGCTTATTTATCCATTGATATGATGAGAGATGTCATTAATAGCGGAACTGCCTCCTCTCTACGGAACCGGTTAAAGTTTGGTTCGGATTGGGCTGGTAAAACTGGTACCGGACACAACTTCCAGGATGTATGGTTCGTTGCAACAAATCCAAATGTCTCGTTTGGTACCTGGATGGGATATGATACTCCTAAGCCTTTGGATGATGGCAACTCAACCCGAAACATCAATCTGTGGGCGGCACTCATGAACGCAGCGTATGATGTTGCTCCAGAACTGGTCGACCCTGAAGAACGTTTTAAAATGCCAGGCGGGATCGTGAAAAGGTCATATTGCGCCGTCTCCGGCTTACTGCCATCAAAGGCATGTAATGAAGCTGGTCTCGTAAGAACCGATCTATTTAATGCTAAGCATGTTCCTACAAAGGTGGATGACAGCCTTGTTGAAAGCAAGTTTGTATGGGTTGGGGAAAAAAGATACTTGGCGCTTGACTCCACTCCATCAGAATTCGCTGAATCTGGGGTAATTTTAAATCCTGAATATATGGAAAGCCTGCTGGGACATAAGATTCGAAATCCTGAACAGCTGCTGCCAAAATCAGAATCATGGGCGAAAATACTTGTTGCAGATTCAAAGTTAGAAGAAAACGGTAAAAAACCTGCTGTTCTAAATATAAAAGAATCTAAAGGCACAATCACATGGTCTGCCCATTCAGAAAAAGATATTGTAGGCTACCGGGTTTACAACGGTGATAAAAAGGTAGCCAGCATCAAAGGGGATGCAGCCTTAACCTATAAGGCAGGCGACGGCTCCTTTTATGTAACAGCTGTTGATATTGCTGGCAAGGAATCTGCCCCTTCTAATATTATTGAGTTAGGACAGAAACCTGTAGCTGAAAAACCTAAAGAAGAAAAACCGAAGGAAAAACCTAAACCAGAAAAAGAAGATAAACCAGCAGATGGAGAACCTGCTGAACCACCGGCCGATCCACCTGCTGAACCAAGTGAACCGCCAGCGCCTCCTACAGACGAAGGTGGTGGCTCAGAAGATGATGATGATGGGCAATAAGAACAGCCCCTTATATCTTTTTATCTCTTAGAAAAAATAGCCCCTTGGCAGTCTAAACTTGTTAAGAAAAGGGAGGTCCAGATGACTTCATCATTGGACCGAAGCGACCTCGAAGGGCTAGGAGCTGGAGCTATACAGTAATCAGTGTCAAACAACAAAAGGAATTGGGAACGTAACATGCCCAGTTCCTTTTGTTGTTTTATTAGTTTTCTACTATTTAATAAAGACTGACTGCTCCTGAGCCTCAACTCAAAAAGTTTATCTATAAATCAAAAAACCGCATCTGCTAGGATGCGGTTTTATTGTTGAGAAATTAATCCTCCATTGTAGAAAGGTCACCTGCAGGTAAGTCAAGCTCCCAAGCTTTAAGGACACGGCGCATGATTTTTCCGCTCCGTGTTTTAGGAAGCTTATCGCGGAACTCAATTTCCCTTGGTGCAGCATGGGCAGCAAGACCTTTTTTGACAAACTGCCTAATTTCTTCCTTTAATTCATCTGTTTGTTCAAATCCATCACGCAAAGCAATGAATGCTTTAATAATTTCGCCTCTTACCGGATCCGGCTTCCCAATAACTCCTGCTTCAGCAACAGCTGGATGTTCGACGAGTTTGCTTTCCACTTCAAATGGCCCTACCCGCTCACCGGACGTCATAATCACATCATCTATACGGCCTTGGAACCAGAAGTACCCATCTTCATCCATATAAGCCGAGTCTCCCGATACATACCAATCTCCTGGCATGAAATAAGATTCATACTTCTGCTGGTTATTCCAGATCGTATTCATCATAGATGGCCATCCTTTTTTAATCGCTAAATTCCCCATTCGATATGGCGGAAGTTCATTTCCCTGGTCATCAACAATGGCTGCCTTCACCCCAGGGACAGGTTTTCCCATCGAGCCTGGCTTAATCTCCATACAAGGATAATTACAGATTAGTTGTCCCCCAGTTTCAGTCATCCACCACGTATCATGGATACGAAGATGGAATACCTTCATACCCCAGCGGACTACTTCAGGATTCAAAGGTTCACCAACACTTACTACATGGCGCAGGCTTCCCAGGTCATACTTTTTAACAATTTCGTCTCCAGCACCCATCAGCATCCGGAAGGCGGTAGGAGCACTGTACCATACAGAAATTCCATATTCCTCAATCATTTTATACCAGGCATCTGGACTAAAGCGGCCGCCAATAATAACATTGGTTGTACCAGTTAACCAAGGTCCAAAAATACCATAAGATGTGCCTGTTACCCATCCTGGATCCGCAGTGCACCAGTATGTATCTTCTTCCTTCAAATCGAGAACCCACTTAGCAGTCTGATAATGCTGAATCATCGCATTGTGAACATGCAGAACACCTTTTGGCTTTCCAGTTGAACCAGAAGTATAGTGAAGGATTAGACCATCATTGCGGTCCACCCATTCAATCTGTAAGTTTTTGCTGGCTTCTGCCAGTTTTTTATTAAAATCAATATGAGTTCCATGTTCTTCAATATCATTTCCTACTAGAAAAATAGTTTTAAGTTCCGGTAATTCATTTACTGGGACACGTTCAAGCAGCTCTGGTGTCGTGACCAGAACCTTTGCTCCACTGTCTTCAAGACGATCCCTGACTGCTCCCTCCATGAATGCTTCAAATAAAGGACCAACAATTGCTCCTACCTTTACTGCACCTAACAAAGCGAAATATAGTTCAGGAGAGCGCGGCATAAAGATAAAGACGCGATCGCCTTTCTCTACATCTCCGTGAGTTTTTAACACATTGGCAGCCTGGTTGGAGTGTTCTTTCATTTCTTTGAAAGTGTACTTTTCTTTTCTTGTCCCGTCTTGATAATAAAGAGCAATTTTATTTTTCCGAAAGCTCTCCGCATGCCTGTCAATTGCTTCATAAGCCATATTAACTCGGCCGGTTTCATTCCAAGAAAACTGTTTCTCTATGTCCTTCCAGTCAAATTGTCCATATTGTTCATTGTAATCTTTTAGATTATAGTCTCCCTTTGTTACTGGTAGCGCTTCCACTTTCATCTTACAATCCCCCTTAGACTCTGTATGTAATTATTATAGTATAAAAAGTGCCTTATCTCAATTTTTAAAATATTCTAGAGTCATTTTCAACCTCCTTCTTTTTTTGATTCTTTTCCCGAATTTATCTATTTTTAAAACAGAAAATTAGCTTGAAAGCGCTTTTATCTGTTAGATTTTATGTATAATAGAAAGTATATTAGATGTTTCCCGGGGTGGTGAACTAATGGAACATAAGAAAACGTACAATGCGAAAGAGCTAAAAACGCCACAAGGCAGTATTATTATTGAAGGACCAGTCTCTCCTGAAAAGTTGGCAGAATATGAATTTCATAAAGACCTTGTCGCCTTCCGTCCTCCTGCCCAGCAGCATAAAGCCTTGGTAGAAATAGCCGGCCTTCCTGATGGCAGAATTATTATAGCAAGACATCGCCATATGGTTGTGGGATATGTAACTTATTTATATCCTGATCCGCTTGAAAGATGGTCCGAAGGCAAAATGGAAGATTTAATTGAACTTGGTGCTATAGAAGTTATTCCTGAATTTCGAGGTTATTCCGTTGGCAAAAATCTTTTAAGGGTCAGCATGATGGATGATGCCATGGAAGATTATATCATTATTACCACGGAATATTATTGGCACTGGGATTTAAAGAACACTGGTTTAAATGTATGGGAATATCGAAAAATCATGGAGAAAATGATGAACGCTGGCGGGCTTGTCTGGTATGCAACCGATGACCCGGAGATCAGCTCTCATCCTGCTAATTGTCTAATGGCCAGGATTGGAAAAAGAATCGGACCTGATTCTGTCCAACAGTTTGACCGTCTCCGTTTCATGAATCGCTTTATGTATTAACAGATATTTAGAGGGTTCTATCAGGTCTAGTTAAACAACTCGAAGTTATTTTTTCACATCCGCACTCAAGGGGGCTAGGAAATGATTGTGGAAGAAATTATGAATAAAGAAGTTATAACATTAAAAGAAACCAATACAATTGCAGAAGCAATCAGACTAATGGAAGAACAAAAAATCCGGCATATTCCTATAATCGACGCCGATCATTTGCTGATCGGGCTGATAACAGATCGGGATGTAAGGGATGCAACTCCCTCCATTTTTCATATTGGCGAGCATCTTGATGTACTTGAAAAACCGCTAAGCCAATTTATGGTTAGAGACATTGTTACAGGCCACCCGCTTGATTTTGTTGAGGAAGTTTCTGCTGTTTTTTACGAACATCATATAGGCTGCCTTCCTATTGTTAACGAAAATAAGCTTGTTGGAATTATCACTGAGACAGACTTGCTTCATACATTGGTTAAACTGACAGGTGCTCACCAGCCAGGTTCACAAATTGAAGTCCGTGTCCATAACAGAGCAGGAATGCTTTTCGAGGTAGCAACAGTGATGCGGGATAGAAAAGTAAACATTCAAAGTGTGCTCGTTTATCCGGATCATGAGGATGATCGCTTTAAAATATTAGTACTTAGGGTGCAGACTATGAACCCGTCTAGAATAATTGATGATTTAAAGCAGGCAGGCCTTCAAGTTTTATGGCCTAATCTCCCGGGGGTTTCCCATGAATGATAAGTCTGTTTTTATCTTTTCTGAAGAACTGTTAAATTATAAGTTTAACAGCGAGCATCCTTTCAACCAACTTCGTTTAAAACTAACACTTGACTTATTGAAAAAAACAAATGCGATCAAAGAAAGTGATATAATCCCACCGAGAATGGCAACGGATGAGGAGCTTAGTTTAGTACATGATCCAAATTATATAAATGCTGTACGACAGGCTGGACGTGGGCTGCTTTCCGAAGATGCAGCAGAGGGGTACGGTCTTGGCACCGAGGATACACCTATATTTCCTAACATGCATGAGGCTAGCGCACTTCTCGTTGGAGGCACCTTAACTGCTGTTGACCAGGTTATGTCTGGAAACGCCCTCCACGCCCTAAATTTGGGCGGAGGACTGCATCATGGTTTCCGAGGTAAGGCCTCTGGATTTTGCATCTACAACGATAGCTCAGTTGCGATTAAATATTTACAAGAAAAATATAATGCGAGAGTACTATATGTCGATACGGATGCTCATCATGGGGATGGAGTTCAATGGTCTTTTTATGATGATCCGAATGTTTGCACTCTATCCATCCATGAAACGGGACGATATTTGTTCCCAGGGACCGGTAATGTGAACGAACGTGGACAAGGAAAGGGCTATGGATTTTCATTTAACATTCCTGTAGATGCTTTTACCGAAGATGATTCATTTTTAAGCGCCTACACAAGCGCACTTTATGAGGTAGCAGAATTTTTCAAGCCGGATGTAATCTTAACTCAGAATGGAGCAGACTCTCACTATTTGGATCCGCTTACACACTTGTCAGCAACAATGAAACTATACCGCGAAATACCGCGACTAGCCCATGATGTAGCTCATAAATACTGTAACGGAAAGTGGATAGCTGTTGGAGGAGGCGGCTATGATATCTGGAGAGTTGTGCCAAGAGCTTGGGCGTTAATCTGGCTGGAGATGACTGAAAACTCGAATAGTTTTGGCAGCTTGCCTGAGGAGTGGAGGCAGGCCTGGAGTAAACAGGCGCCAGTGGATCTCCCGCTATTATGGGATGACCCAGATAACTTATATCCTCCTATTCCAAGAAAAACAGAAATCACTGAAAAAAATGCTCAAACCGTTGCGAAAGCACTTTATCCTATCCGCAGCCACAAAAAAACTGAATCGATGTAATACGTTAAAGTGTAATCGCTTACGTCCTGGTTTTCTATCCTAGCAGCCGAAAGAACCGCCTCAAAGAGGACGGTTCTTTTTGTGCTGGTAAAAGCTTATTAGTAAATGAGGCTCCTGCATCGCTCGCTTACCGTTAATGTTCATCTGCCAAACGGGTAAGCAGTACCTGAAGACCTGAAAGTCAAAAGCTTTCTTCAAGGCTATTTAAAATAGTCTATATACTCTTTGTTGAATCACGGCTCTCAATTCTATGGGGCAATACAACATTATTTTCATCCACTGACTCTTTGTTCATTAATTTGGTCAAAAGCCGCATTGCGACTGCTCCAATATCATATAAAGGCTGAACAATTGTTGTTAGCTGAGGCCGAACCATTAATGTTAATTTTGTATTATCTGAACTGATAACTTCAATATCCCCGGGAACCTTTAAGCCTTTATCCTGGGCACCATGTATGACTCCAAGTGCCATTTCATCAGACCCAACTAAAACCGCTGTTGGTTTTCTCCCGTCCTCATGAAGTTTTTCAAAAGCTTCAATTCCAGAATCATATGTGTAATCACCTTCAAAAATAAGGTTTTCTTGATACTCTATTCCCGCGTCTGCTAGTGCACGTTTGTACCCAACAAGCTTCTTATCTTTGTTAATCGGTTCAATTAATGGACCAACTACAAAGGCAATTTCTTTATGTCCTTCACCAATAAACGCTTGAACAGCATCATAAGAGGCTTGTTCATAATTAATGTTTACTGTTGGAATAGAACTAGACTCTTCTATTGAACCCGCAAGTACAATGGGAACCGGTGACTTTTTGAACTCTTCCACATGCTCAGCTGTTATGTTTCCTCCCATGAAAACAAGACCATCTACCTGCTTGCCAAGCATTGTATTGAGTAAATGAAGTTCCTTATCTTTATTCTGATCGGAGTTGCTCAGAATAATATTGTATTTGTACATTGTCGCGATATCTTCAATTCCCCTTGCCAGTTCAGCAAAAAATGTGCTGGCTATATCAGGAATAATCACACCAACTGTTGTAGTTTTTTTACTGGCAAGCCCTCTGGCAACAGCATTTGGGCGATAACCAAGACGCTCAATTACCTCTACTACTTTCTTTCTTGTTGCAGGCTTAACATTGGGGTTGCCGTTCACTACTCTGGAAACAGTAGCCATTGATACGTTTGCTTCTCTTGCAACATCATATATTGTTACATTCATCATGTTCACTCCTTTAGTAGCTTCGTTCTCTTTTTTTATAGTGTACAACATCAGTTCAGTTGTTAACCATTTTTATGAATGTTTGTGATTATTTGTACAAGCTTTTTATGTAATCATACGATATAGTAGGTAAACCCGCAATGTAAAGGGATCAAATTAACTTAAAAAAAGCTAAATAGGAAAAAAAACACATAAAACTGTCTTATTTTGGAGGGGCAGAGGGTGAAGCAGTTCTAAGAATTCATCATCGGAACCGATGTGACCTCGAGCTGCAAAGCTTATTGGCTCCTCGCAAGATACACAGGGAAGCCAACTCTTTGGGGAAAACGGCTAGGCGCTGGAGCTAGACAGTAGTCAATGTCAAAAATTCTATATATTCTATCTTTGAACAAAAGTACAAACGACCGAAGCTAGATGGTAGTCTATGTTCAAATTTTATGTTTTCTATCTTATAAAAAACCCCTTCTGCTATTTGGACAGAAGGGGTTTCTTGTATGTGTAAATCTTATGCTCTTACAAATGAAGCTGCCTTTAACTGATTTACAAAATCGTCAAATTGGTTTAAATCCATTTGCTGAGCTGAATCTGAAAGAGCTACTGCAGGATCAGGATGCACTTCAGCCATTACTCCGTCAGCTCCAATAGCTATCGCAGCCTTTGCAGTAGGAAGCAAAAGATCTCTTCTGCCTGTTGAATGAGTAACATCCACCATGACTGGAAGATGTGTTTCCTGCTTAAGAATTGGAACGGCCGAGATATCAAGCGTATTCCGTGTTGCTTTTTCATATGTCCTAATTCCGCGCTCGCATAAGATTATTTGTCCATTGCCTTGTGCAGCAATGTACTCGGCAGCATTAATAAATTCTTCTATTGTTGCAGAGAGCCCTCTTTTAAGAAGTACAGGCTTGTTTACTGCCCCAGCAGCTTTAAGAAGCTCAAAGTTTTGCATATTACGTGCACCTATCTGAATGACATCAAGGTACTCAACAGCTTGTTCGATGTCATTGGCACTAACGATTTCACTGATTACAGCCATATCGTACTCATCAGCTACTCGCTTTAAAATCTTCAGCCCTTCAAGACCAAGACCCTGGAAATCATATGGTGAAGTCCTAGGCTTAAATGCTCCGCCGCGAAGCAGCTTAAACCCTTTTTCTTTAACAGCTGCTGCTACAGTTGCAACCTGTTCATATGATTCTACTGCACATGGACCGAAAACAAAATGAGTGTTCCCATCACCGATTTTTACGCCTTTCACATCCACGATCGTATCCTCTGGATGTTTTTTACGTGAAACAAGTAAAGCTTTGCGGTGATCATCCTTTTGAAGCTCTAGACCTGCTTTGAAAATTTCTTTGAAAATGTGCTGGATGGTCGATTGTTGAAACGGCCCATCATTGTGTTCTTTGATTAAATCAAGCATATGGCGTTCACGAACAGGATCGTATCTATATACTCCCTGTGTTTCTTTAACCCTGCCAATCTCCTGGACGAGCTGAGCTCTTTCATTAATAAGGGAAAGTAACTCTAAGTTCAATTCATCAACTCGTGATCGTAACTGGTCTAATTCATTATTGCTCATTTTTCTGTCCCGCCCTTCATTCGTTTATGCCGCAACATACTTTCCAAAAAGAATAATTTTAAAATATCCTAAATTGCGAATTTTCGTTAACGACGAAATTATTTTTTATTAGGGTTATTATATATGAATTATACTATCTTGTCACGTAATTTTTCTTTATTAATTAAACGCTTTTAAGTATTAAAGCATTTTATGTAAAAACATAAGATATGGTGCTTACTTCAGAAATAACCGTACAAAATGATGCCATCTGGGTCAAGCCCTAATCCTGTAAGATTAACCTGTGTGAAAGAAATAAACAAGCAAAACTATGCTAAACTCTGGTTTACAAAAAGACATCCACGGTATGAATGTCTCTCTTATTGGTTTTCAGCTAATGCATCAGCCATATTATTATTAGTGATTTTCCAATGTGATGCGTGCCATGCAACTCCTTGTTTAACAAAAAGGATTGTCTGGGGAGATTCATGTTTGACATGAAACGTCTCAGCAATGTGATTGGACACGGGACGCGCCTCTTGCACGACCAAGTAATAACAATCGATTTCCGGCCGGGCATTAGCAAATTCGTTGAATTCATCATAACCAGCTTGGCTGATTGGACATGTATTACTATGTTTCAAGAGAAAGAATTGTTCTTTTTTCTGCAATAGCGTATCAAATTGCTCCACAGATTGAATTTGTTCCAAAACACTCACTCCTGTTCTCCATATGTAATTAAAATGAAACGGTGAAGTAATTTTATCACTTCACCGTTTCATAGACAAATCAAAATGTCATTTTATTATTCATTTAGTTTACCTTCTGTATCATCGAAAGCCTTTTGCGTTTCTTCAAGCTTCTTTTGCACTTCTTCACCTGTGGCTATATGTGTCTGTTCCATCGTGCTCGTTTCAGCCATTGAAGTAGGAACTTCTTGTAAATTTCCTTCAGGTCCGGAATTAGGGTCTGTATTTTCCCCTGATCCTTTTACTTTATTAAGAAGTCCAGAAGATTGTTCTGTAACAGTCTGGCTAAAGGAAGATGCCTTATCCTTTGCTGCCGAAGCCAGCTCTGTTCCTTTTGAAACTGCCGTATCCTTTAATTTCTCAGTTTTATCCATCAAGCTGGATGTCTGCTCGTTTAAGGTGCTGCGCATCTCTCTTCCTGATTTTGGAGCGAGAAGCAGGGCAGCCAGGCCTCCCACAAGCCCTCCGATCAGGGCTCCTATCATAAAGTCTTTTGAATTAATGTTCTCGTCTTGCTTTTCCAAGTCGCGATCTCTGTTTCCCATTTAGTTTCCTCCTTTAGTCTCTATTCCTTTTTCAGGCTCTCTCGCTGCTGCCTGCTGAACTTCTACCTTCAGCTCTGGTTGGTTTCTTGACTGCCATTTTTCTTTTAATTCCAATACTACATTGCTCCATTGGACAACCTGAGAGATTTTATCTTTATTCCTTTGAAGTTGTTGATCAACAGCAGTTGTTACGCTCTGAATTGAATGATTAAAACGTTGTACAGAAGTCCCAACATCTTTAACAGCACTTACTATTCCATTCAGACTCTCCGATTTCTTTTGAATATCATCAGCTAGTGTGTTGGTCTTATGTAACAGGTCCGTAGTTTCTCTGGTTACACCATCCAATTGCTGTTCAAGACCTACCAATGTTCTCGACACGCTATCAAGAGTAGTTTGGACTGATTTTAACGTCCTTGACAGAAAAATAACTAGAACTAAAAAAGCGATCGCAATAACAGCTACGCTCAAATATAAAATAATTTCCATCACTATGCACCTCCATTTTTCTTCATGTGTATTTTTTACCCGCAACAACTGGGTTTAAACCCTTTCTACTTAAAGTAGTTCACTATAATGGTCTCGGTTTCCTGCCTTAATTATACACTCATTTTCAAAAAACCATAATAAACAGTAGATCTTTTGCCAACTTATCGTTATCGAGGGTACAATATAATAAGTTTTTAATTACTCGATAGGAGGGATTTTTCTTGAAGGATCCTCGAATTGATACACTTGCTAAAAACCTTATTAACTATTCCATACGGTTGCAGGAAGGAGAAAAGGTCTTAATTGAAAATTTCGGGCTGCAGCGGGAACTTGTCACAGCTCTTGTCAAAGAAGCTTATGCAGCCGGAGGATACCCATTTGTTTTACTTAAAGATCATCAGGTAGACCGTGCGTTATTGCTGGGTGCACAGGAAGAGCAATATAACATGCTGGCAGATTTCGAAGCAAATGTTATGAGCCAAATGGATGCTTACATTGGTTTGCGTTCAGGAGACAACATTAGCGAACAAGCGGATGTTCCGGATGATAAAATGAAGATTCACGGGAAGACAATTGGGAAAAAGGTTCATCGTGCTATCCGTGTTCCTAAGACGAAATGGGTTGTATTAAGGTATCCTACATCATCTATGGCACAGCTTGCTAAGATGAGCACAGAGGCATTTGAGGATTTTTATTTTGATGTATGTAACCTTGATTACAGCAAAATGGATAAAGCAATGGATAGTCTTGTGGAATTAATGGATAACACGGATAAAGTCCGAATTACTGGGCCAGGGACTGATTTAACTTTCTCAATTAAAGATATTCCTGCTGTAAAATGTGCAGGTCAGCTTAATATTCCAGATGGAGAGGTTTATTCTGCTCCTGTTCGAGATTCAGTTAATGGAACTATTACATACAATACCCCATCACCTTATCATGGCTTTACCTTCGAAAACGTAAAGCTTAGCTTTAAGGATGGCAAAATTATAGAAGCATTAGCCAATGACACAAATCGAATTAACAAGATTTTCGATACAGATGAAGGTGCCCGCTATGTAGGCGAATTTGCGATAGGGGTAAACCCATATATACTGCATCCCATGCAGGATATTTTGTTTGATGAGAAGATTGATGGCAGCTTCCATTTTACACCAGGACAATGCTATGATGATGCCTTTAACGGCAACCATTCAAATATCCACTGGGATATGGTTAACATTCAGCGTCCTGATTACGGCGGCGGAGAAATTTACTTTGATGGCAGACTAATCCGTAAAGATGGCCGCTTTGTGATAGCTGAACTTGAATCTCTAAATCCAGAGAATTTAAAGTAACAATACAGTATGAGTTGTTAAATAACAGCTAACGAAAAAGGATGCAGCATATGCCGCATCCTTTTTTTATACCTCTAGCAATTTTTCATAAGATTCCTGGAATTTTTGGATATCCCCTGCACCCATGAAAATAATCACGCCAGTCTCATGCTGCTTCAATGAGGTTGTATCTTCCTCACAGATGATGCTGGAATCATCAATTTTATCCTGAAGATCTTGTATCGTAAGTTTCCCATGAATTTCACGGGCAGACCCAAATATTTCACACAGATAGACCTTGTCAGCAAGATTTAAGCTTTCCGCAAATTCGTTAAGGAAAGTTTGAGTTCTTGTAAATGTATGAGGCTGAAATACTGCTACAATTTCACGTTCCGGATACTTTTGCCGTGCGGCATCAATGGTTGCCTTGATTTCTGTAGGATGGTGGGCGTAATCATCAATGATGATTTGTTCGCCTGCTTCCTTTTCTGAAAACCTTCGCTTCACTCCTTCAAAGGTATGGAGCTGATCTTGAATAGTTTTCGCTTCAATATTCTCATAATGGCAAATAGCTATGACAGCCAAAGAATTTAGAACATTATGATCCCCATAAGCTGGAATAGAAAAAGTCTCATAATAAGTATTTCGCACAAAAACATCAAAGGTTGTACCTTCTGTCGATTTCACTACATTTGATGCTCTGAAGTCATTCTCTTCTTCAAAGCCATAAAACACAACAGGAACCTTCGCCTGAATCTTTTGGAGCTGTTCATCATCTCCGCACGCAAAGATTCCCTTTTTTACCTGCCAAGACATTTCCTGAAAAGCTGAGAACACATCATCAACATTGGCAAAGTAATCCGGATGATCGAAGTCGATATTTGTCATGATCGCATAATCCGGAAAGTAGGATAAGAAATGGCGCCGGTATTCACACGCTTCAAAAACAAAATACTCTGCATCCTTTTCGCCTTTGCCTGTAC
The DNA here is from genome assembly GCF_013343715.1 of Mesobacillus harenae. Taxonomy (GTDB): domain Bacteria; phylum Bacillota; class Bacilli; order Bacillales; family Cytobacillaceae; genus Mesobacillus_A; species Mesobacillus_A harenae. The sequence goes on along the minus strand of NZ_JABUNR010000003.1, from coordinate 27,674 downwards.
CGTCTCCAATTAAAAAGGAAGTAGGCTTAGCGCCTTTAATAACATGGGCCAGGAGACCTGTTGTCGAGGTCTTTCCATGTGCGCCAGTAATTGCTACACTTGTGAAATTTTGCATAAAATCACCTAAGAAACGATGATAACGAACAATAGGAAGCCCAAGTTCCATCGCTTCCTGGATTTCTTCATGTGTATCCGGAAAGGCGTTTCCGGCAATGATGGTCATTCCTGGCTGTATATTGTCCTTATCAAAGGGAAGAACTTTTATCCCTAATTTTTCAAGGGCAAGTTGAGTAAAAAAGTGCTTCTCGACGTCGGAGCCCTGAACTTGATAGTCCATGTCATGAAGAACCTGTGCCAATGCACTCATCCCAGCTCCCTTAATACCTACAAAATGGTAAACAGTCATATAAAGAACCTCCAACCAACGTCTGTATGTAACACAGTATATGACAGATATTTCTAAATGCTCACAATGGGCATCTGCCTATACATGTTCAAATGCTGTCTAATCGTATTTAGACATTATAACACCTTTTAACTTTAAAAACTACGAGGGCCTTGTGTCATTCTGGCCGCAATAAATGGGAAGCTTGTACTAAGTAGGAGTATGCATACCTTTTTAGAAAGGCTCTCCAGGTTAATTCAATCTGCTCGTTAAAGTCCTGGTCCATATCCGAAATCGCATTTAAATGACTGACAGGATAGATATTCCCAAGCAATATATCTTTAGCAACTAGAGGAAGTCTGCGTAAGAAGACTAATTCCCCTTTTTTGAGATTTAAAACATCGACTGTTTGAGAAGAGATGATGACCTGCTGATCCAAGAGCCTCGATTTAACAGTAAGCTGTTCCTTATGGTCATCAGTACCAGCCACAACTACTGGCTCTAAAACAGTACTCAAAAAAAGGGCTCCTAGGATCAATTCAGGTTCTGTAAGCTGATGGGAACTTTTTTTTATAAACAAAGAAAACATAGTAAATCCTTGTATGGTTTTGTAGTCAAACAGAAACCATTCAGAAAACACTTCTTCCAAAGGAGGGGTTAATGGCGTTTCCCCACTAAGGCCTGTCATTCGCCTGAATAAGTGTTTCCCACGCACCTTTTCCCGTATATTGGCGTTTCTATCTGTAAAATCCATAGCGCGCTTATAAAGTTGCCTCGCGCTATCCTCTCCTTGGAGCTGCTTCTGGTTTCGATATGCCTCAAAATTTAATATAGTTTCATTATCATCCATTTAAATTCCCCTTGTTTGCTGAACGTCGAAAGGCCGGTTAATGGGCCTTTTCATTTTTCAGCGCACCTATTAGCAGTTAATCAAATTTGATAATACCATTTATATCTTATTATCTGCTAGTTTCTTGAAAGCCTTCTAATTCTGCAGAACCTATCAGAACATCTCTTGGCTTGCTGCCGCGCCCTTCAGATATGAAGCCATGGTCCTCCATCATATCAATCAGCCGCGCTGCACGATTATAACCTATTTTAAAGCGCCTCTGCACGCTTGAGGTAGATGCACTCCCCTGATCAACAATAAATTCGCAAGCCTCATAAAACAGTTCATCTTCGTCTTCATTAATTTGGGCTTTTTTTAACAATTCATTCTGTTCAAATAAATATTTCGGTTTTTGTTGAGATCGAACAAACGCAACAATGCTGTCTATTTCCCTGTCAGTAACAAAAGTCCCCTGAAGTCTGACTGGTTTTGATGAACCGTTTTCGAGGAAAAGCATATCTCCGCGTCCTAGCAGTTTTTCAGCTCCGCTTATATCTATTATTGTTCGCGAATCAACCTGCGATGAAACCGAAAAGGCTATTCTTGTGGGAACATTTGCCTTAATCAGGCCAGTAATGACATCTACGGATGGCCTCTGGGTGGCGATAATCAAATGAATTCCACATGCTCTCGCTTTTTGCGCAATTCTGCAAATCGCCTCCTCGACATCCGCTGGCGACATCATCATTAGGTCTGCAAGCTCATCAATCACTATTACAATATAGGGCAGTTTCTCTGTGTAATGCTTGTGCTCAAGTGCCAGCTCATTAAACCTTCCTATATCTCGGACACCGCTATGGGCAAATAGTTCATAGCGCCTTTCCATTTCTTCAACAGCCCATTTCAAAGAGGCCGTAGCAGCCTTCACATCTGTTATAACCGGACTTACAAGATGAGGAATGTGGTTATAAGGGGCTAATTCTACCATTTTAGGATCAATCAGAAGCAGCTTTACATCATCTGGATGAGCTTTATAAAGAAGACTGACCAGAAATGTATTTATACACACACTTTTCCCCGAACCTGTCGCTCCTGCAATCAAACCGTGCGGCATTTTCTTTAGGTCAGTTACAATTGGATCTCCAGAAATATCAAGGCCCATGGCTGCCGCTAAGGGGGAATCCTCCTCCGAGAAAGCTTTTGACATTAATATTTCACTTAATAACACAGGCCTGCTTGTTTTATTCGGCACTTCAATTCCTATCGTGTGCTTACCAGGTATAGGAGCTTCAATCCTTATATCTCTAGCTGCCAAGCTTAATTTGATATCATCTGATAAGTTGGTAATCTTATTTACTTTGACCCCCGGTTCCGGCTGAACTTCAAATCTAGTAACCGACGGCCCTTGAGTAACATTCACAACACTTGCATTTACATTAAAGTTTTTAAGAGCCAAATTCAACAGCTGTTCCTGCCTGCCCAGCCATTCTGGATGAGGCTGCTGTTCCACCGGCGGGTTTAGTAAGTGAAGCGGAGGAAATTGATAACTATTATTTTCAGAAACAGACTGAACACTATCAGTTGATGGACCTGCCTGGAAAACAGCAAAGTCCTGATTTGCTGGTTCGGTATCGACCGTATTAAATTGGTCAGACTCAGGCTGAACGGCAGTTAGGGACGGTTCTAGGTTATCTGCCCTAGTACTCAAGTCTTCTTCTTTTTCAGCTTCTAGCTGTTCACCCTCACGCTCGGCGGGCTTATCTTTATGTACAGGAGAGGGGGTTGCGGCTCTCTGTTGGCTAGCCTCCCATTTCAACTTATCTTGTTTTAGCATGATAACATTGAAGGGGATATTCCGTTTAGTTCTTTCCATGTTATTGTTTTGTCCGCCAGATATTTCTTCCTCCGAAACGCTGTCTGTTGGTGTAGATTCTGCGGCTTCCTGCTCTGGTGCTTGTATTACTTCCTGCTTAGCCTCGTCTGAACTATCATTTTCAATTGTTGTATTTTCTATCTGCATACTATCAAGATATTTTTCAGTTGCAGCAACATTTAATGCCGCCGCCGTTTCATCCTGTACTGGATGGGATGGGCTATTTGTTTCAGCTTGTAGAGCTGTCCCATTGATCTTATCAATTTCATTGTCCATTATGCTTGGAGGTAAAGCTTCAATGTGGTCTTGTACTGACTCAAGGATTTCAGGTTCAATAGATTCTTCTGGGAGGACAGCCTCACTGAGATTAAGTGATCTTCCTTGACCATACGAGAGTCCCTGGTAAGTGAATTCGGTTAACTCATATTCTATTTCGCTTTTTTTAGGCCGGTTGAAAGCATAGATGGGCGAAGGGATTTCTGTCGGCTTAAATGGTTTGCGGTACTTGATTTCCTTTGGCTTGCTGCTCACAACCGGTTCTTCCTTTTTCCTTCTCTCAGACTTTTTTACTCTCGTTGGTTCAGCTTCTGCTTTATCTTTTTTAAAAGGTGTGACCTTTGCTTGTGGCTGTTGTGCCTGCCTAGCCTGTCTGTGCCGCTGTCTAGGAGGTTTTGCCTCGCTATCGCTGTCAGGAATTACTGGAAACTGAAATTGGCCTTTTGGATACTGATAGAGCACTTTGGCATCTAGCTCTTTTGAAGCATCAGCGCGGTTTCTGTTTTCCCGATTTTTAGCAGAAATATTTTCTTCTCTATTGTCTAGTTCTTGAATGGGTTTATTTTTAATCATCTTTAAAATCTTTTTCATCCAGCTCAACTAAATCACTCTTTCTCTTTCATGTCTTGTTTTATTTTAACAGTAATTCTTTAAAATTCGAGTTAAATTCAAAGAATAGGTTGAATTTACGATGGTTCTCTTGCTGTATAGTCTAAATCTGCTAAATTAGTAGCACAAAAGTCGGAGCTCTTATCCATTAAACGGCAGTAAGCCCGGCAATTGCCAGGCTTACTTTAAGAAAAGTACTATGTCCGCTTTTTATTTTTCCCCAAAATGAAAATGGGCTCTAGCTCCCCTTCTTCATATAGAAATGAAAGGGCCGTTATCGGAACGCGGCCGCTTGCGAAGAAGCTCATCGTCATTTGGGCAAGAATATCATAGCCTGTATTATTTTGGATATCAGCGATGATTAATACATCCTGGTGAGGGACAGCCAAGGCCATTTCCCCCTTCGTTTTTTGCTTCATTTGGCTAAGAAACGATTCATTCAAAATTCTGCTTGCATCATAGCCATCATTTGTATTTAAGAAGTAGAATATATTCCCAGCTACAGTATCTTCCCTCGTCATAATCGGAAGTGAACGGACATTAAACAAAGCAGTCTCCTTTACCTGAGCTGCAGTCCAATTTTCCTTGTCGAGAATTTTCCTGTCAATCAGCCTGTATGTCTTACCCATGTCTAATGCGTAATAAATTCTAGTTTCAGCCGTATGCTCATCGTATAAAAACGGCACTCCTTCCTCTGCCTCCTCCGGAAAGGACGTAGAACGGATGACTGGGAAAATATTTTTCTCTTTACCTTTCAACTGAACCTTCGAAACCATTGCCTGAAGGCCTTCGTTTACGTAATAAACAACTTCGTCAATTGCTTTTTCCTTTTGCTCCTGCCATTTAGCTGCTATTCCAGGAAGAGATACTGTAATCCCCTTTCCTGTTTCAGCCCATTCAATTCTAAGCTGATCTTTTTCCCGGTCATATGAAACTTTCCGGTCAGGACTGTTCAGTCTATTTTCTAACTCTTTTCGTATATGTTTGCTATCCATACCAGGGCCTCCTATTCAGCCAGGAGATATTTATACTCTCTACTAGCTTATAATAAATAACCCTCCACCACAAAACAGATGGAGGGCCTTTTTTATAGATTCTCGATAAACCGTTCAATTTCTTCCTTCGTTTTGCGGTCCTTGCTCACAAATCTGCCTAACTCATTTCCATCTTCATAGGCGAGAAAACTAGGAATCCCATACACGTTTAATTCAATGCATAGATCTAGAAATTCATCCCTGTCTATATAGAAAAAAGAAAATTGATTGAAATTCTTTTCTATTTCAGGAAGGTCTGGCTCAATAATCCGGCAATCAGGACACCAGTCCGCTGAAAAGAGAAAAATATGTTTGCCATTATTTTTTAGTTCTTCAAACTGTTGTATTGATTCAAGGTTTTTCACTTTTGATTTCCTCCAGTGTGGATCAGCAGGTCCCCTGCTTTAATCCAGCCTTTACTCCTCATATATTCAGATATTATCAGTGTAATGACTGCAGGTCCAATAAAATGCAATAAAATCACTTTCATCCAAATATCTCCACCAAAGCCCATGGTCGTAAATGTCATGATTTGTCCTACTAAACCGCTTGTACCCATGCCGGCTCCTGCAGCATTATTCTCAAGCAGCCAAACGGTCGTTCCGATTGGTGCAAGTATAGCTCCTGCTATGGTAGGAGGAATGATTGTTAAGGGATTCCGAATAACATTAGGGACTTGAAGCATAGAAGTACCAAGCCCTTGAGCAATAAACCCGCCAAAGCGATTCTCTCTATAGCTTGATACTGCAAATCCAATCATCTGCGCACTGCAGCCAATAGTTGCAGCTCCTGCAGCAAGCCCATGCAGATCCAGCATGAGGGCGATTGCTGCACTGGAAATTGGTGCTGTGAGGGCGAGGCCCATCAACACAGCAACTACAATCCCCATAATAATCGGCCGCTGTTCTGTCCCCCACATAATCATACTGCCTAAACCTTCCATAAGATACCTAATTCCTGGTCCAATAAAGGAAGCAGCTGTAAATCCTGTAATAATCGTGACGAGTGGTGTGACAATAATATCTATTCTTGTTTCTTTGCTCACAAGCTTGCCAATTTCTACTGACAAAAGAGAAGCAACAAAGCTTCCAGCTGGCCCGCCTAATGCAGCTCCTGCAGCACCACTGACAATTGCTGAAAATAACACGAGCGGCGGAGCTCCCAGTCCGTAGGCAACTGCAGCCCCGATTGCCGGGCCCATTAGACCCATTGCGGTCGCACCCATATCAGTTAAGTATTGAGCACCGAGCTGATCTCCAATTGTCTTAAGGATTAATCCGATAATTAACGAAGCAAATAATCCAAGCGCCATACTGCTTAAGGCATCTATAAAATAAACCTTCGCTGAGAGGCGTACCCCTTTTCTTTCTAAAAATTCTTTCATAAAATAACTCCTCCTTCATCCCTATATGTATAAACAGGTGTCAAGACAGTTGATGTGTTTATTTTACTCTTCTACCGATTAAAAAGGAATAAAAAGATTCTATTATTTTACCCAACTTTTATTTTTACTAAGGGAAATCTATATAAAAATAAAAAAAGAACCAACATTTATGCTGGTTCCCTCGTATAACTTACTATTATTCAGCACTCTTAAATTTAACAGAATTCGCTAACTCCATCATTACTACTGCATCTTCTTCAAAGTCCTTTGCCTTTGTTTCAGTTGTTACTTTTATCCCGCCGATTCCAACGATTAATTCATATAACTCGTCTTCAGTACTGTCCAATAACATATATCCAAACTTTTCGTCTTTTGTATAAGTTTCGTTCATATCGGGTTCAGGATTCTGGTTTAAAGTGGAATTGTAAACAACCTCACTCTCTAATCCTTCATGCTGATTATAGAACAGAATATAAGTTTTGGAACCGTTTTTAAGAAGAATATTATTAGGTGACTCATTGTCAACTTTTAGGCCAGCAGGTAAATGGAAATCTATATCTTTTGAACTAGTATTTACGACTTCAGGTTTACTGTTGAAAGCTTCTTTAACAGCCAGATTTACTGACTCTTTCTGATCCTGAACGGATTCCGAACAAGCTCCGAGCATTAAGGCAGCTGCAATACTTACAAGGGCGGTAACTAGTCTTTTTGTCATACTTTCCCCTCCAGGATAATTACAATCTAATCCTTTTCTATCATACCTTTCAAGTAAACACCCTGACAACCCTAATATTGCATTTTCCCTTTCGTTAAAAAAAATTGTCGAAAAGTGGTAATATGTTAGTTAACTAGGCAGAGGAGGATGTTAGATGGAATTAACAGTTTATTTAGCAGGAGAAATACATAGTAATTGGAGAGAGGAGATAAAAGAAAAGGCTAAATCGCTAAAGCTTCCTATTCATTTTGTTGGGCCAATGGAAAATCATGACCGTTCTGATTTAATTGGAGAAGAAATATTGGGAGAGCAGCCTGACCCTGTTTTTCGTGATGCTGCAGCCTCAAGCATTAACAATTTGCGGACAGAAATATTAATGAAAAAGTCGGACATGGTAATTGCCTTATTTGGCGAGAAGTACAAACAGTGGAATACAGCAATGGATGCAAGCGCAGCGATCAACCTTGGAAAACCACTTATCCTTATCAGACCAAAAGAACTTCATCATCCATTAAAAGAGCTGTCAAGCAAGGCAAGCGTTACAGTTGAAACAGTGAACCAAACAATTAAAGTCCTATCCTACATCTTTGAAGAAAAGTGAAAACAAAAGCGGAGACGACTGGTTAGAAACGCGAAAACTGGAGGCTCCGACTAAGAAGCGTTCCTTGCTTCTGTCGGAGGAGCTGAAGTTTTCCGAGTTTCTAGGAGTCGAAGCTGGATGAAACAAAGGCTGAAGCGCCTTGACCAACCCCGATAAGCGCTGGAGGGCCTGAAGTTGAAGTCGTCCTTTGACTTCAGCGGCAGGACCGAAGCGACTCGAGGGGTTAGGCGCTGAAGCTGGATGAAACAAAAGCGGAGACGACTGGTTAGAAACGCGAAAACTGGAGGCTCCGACTAAGAAGCGTTCTTTGCTTCTGTTGGAGGAGCTGAAGTTTTCCGAGTTTCTAGGAGTCGAAGCTGGATGAAACAAAAGCGGAAGCGCCTTGACCAACCCCGACAAGCGCTGGAGGGCCTGAAGTTGAAGTCGTCCTTTGACTTCAGCGGCAGGACCGAAGCGACTCGAGGGGTTAGGCGCTGAAGCTGGATGAAACAAAAGCGGAAACGCCTTGTGCAAATAAAAATAGCCCCTCCTTCCAAGCTGTTTGGGAGGAGGGGCTATTTTGATTTTAGGAAGCCTATTTCGGAAAGGCTGATAGTGTCACTAACCGAACGGATTTTCCTTAATCATTGTTTTCCGGTATTGGTATTGACCAACAAGAAGCTTTGTCACATGTAAAAACATATCAGCACGGTCCACTAACCCGTTTGTGAAGATTCCGACTGCTCCTTCATGCTTCCGGACATCCTGTTTATTGAAAAAATCATCCATAACCGGACCTAGCTCTTCACCGGCTCTTATTCTCTCAGCTATTTTTTCTGGCAGCAGGAATCTTGCCCCTCCTGCAATAATTGGCGGTTTATCTTTTTCAACTAGTGCCCCCCAATTACACAGACAAAGCCCCAAGGAAATTTCCTGGACGCCTCCTTCCAGCCCGATTCCGATATCACCTTCCTGGGCTGCCGCTGTTGCGCGATTGACAGCTCCACGGATGGTCTCTTCATCAGTTGCAGGCTGCTCACTAACACCAGACGGGATGTTCACTGAAAAAAAAGAATTATTGGCAGCGGGAAACGCAAGTTCAACTGCTGCGATTTTCGAGGGGTTTACTGTTCCAATCACAATCTTCAATTATATTCCTCCCTGAGGTGCTCAAGCCTCTTAAACCAGCCTCACAAACGCTTCGTGCTAGAAGCTCAAGTCGTACTTAGCTTTTAATCAGCTGGAGCAAGCGACCTTGATTTTCTTGAAGGCGTGCTAGTCATTATTATCTTTTATAAAAAAACAAGGCAGCATAGACTGCCTCGCTTATCCTGCCCCCAAATCAGCTATTCTGTTTAATGGTATCAACTGTGCTTTTATCACTAGCTTTAACTAGCTTGATTAACAGTTCTTTAGCTGCTGCATAATCATCCACATGTATGATCGATGCAGCAGTGTGGATATAGCGAGAGCAGATACCTACGACAGCACTTGGCACACCCTCATTCGAGATATGGACTTTTCCAGCATCCGTCCCTCCCTGGGATACAAAGTACTGATAGGGGATATTGTGCGTCTCAGCCGTATCAAGAATAAACTCCCTCATACCGCGGTGTGTAACCATGGAACGGTCAAAAATTCTTAAAAGCGCTCCTTTGCCTAACTGGCCAAACTCTTTTTTATCGCCTGACATATCATTTGCTGGACTGGCATCAAGTGCATAGAAAATATCCGGCTTAATAAGATTTGCTGCCGTTTGAGCCCCTCTTAGCCCAACCTCTTCTTGAACTGTAGCACCTGAATATAACAGGTTAGGAAGTTTCTCATCTTCAAGCTCCTGCAGCAGTTCAATTGCCAATCCGCAGCCATAACGGTTATCCCAAGCCTTAGCAAGTACTTTCTTGCTGTTGGACATAGGAGTATACGGGCAGACAGGAACAATTTGCTGGCCTGGTTTAATGCCTATTCTTTTTGCATCCGCTCTGTCATCCGCGCCGATGTCAATTAACATGTTTTTAATTTCCATCGGTTTGCTTCGCTTAGCTTCATCCAATAAATGCGGCGGAATTGATCCGATTACCCCGATAACCGGACCGTGATCCGTAATAATTTCTACCCGCTGTGCCAGCAGGACCTGGCTCCACCAACCACCTATTGTCTGAAAGCGCAGCATACCATTTTCGGTGATCGAAGTAACCATAAATCCTACCTCGTCCATATGCCCTGCAACCATTACAGTAGGACCATCAATTTCACTTTTTTTAATGCCAAATATTCCACCCAGTTTATCCTGGACCACTTCATCTGCATATTTTGTTAATTGCTCTTTCATAAATTGACGGACTTTGTGCTCATTCCCTGCAACTCCAGGAAGTTCGGTTAACGTCTGAAAAAGCTTTGAAGTTTGCTCATTCATCAAAAATTTGCTCCTTTATATGAAAAAGATTTAAGCTACTCATAATGCAGAAGACTGAATACGTTTCGACTGCTATTGAACATATTATGTACATTCCATATTTTACAGAACTTTCACTCGCCTTTCCAACGATTTGATATTGAAGGAAGTTTTCAAACCGTTCTGCTCCCTGCCAAATGATTTGAATACAAGTAAAGTCATGCTATGATAAGAGTATTAAATTGGTAATAATTGAAGGTTGGAGGTCGCCATATGAATTGGAAATCATTTATTTACGGAGTCGGAATTGGAGCAGTAAGCGGATTTGCCGCCAAAGAACTCCTCTCACAGAAAAACCTGGTATCCGCTGAAAAAGTACTTGATAATACTAAAGCAGCCTTTAAGAAAGAAGGACCCATTAGCGGCTCATGGATTAATATGAATCCAGAAGCCTATACAAAGTCTCCGCTAGAATATAAAGTCTATAAAGGCGGAATCACCCGGAATATTGGAGGGCGCACGGAACATTTTGAGTTCATAGCAGATGCAGAGACCGGGACTATACTTGACGTTTATACCATCTAACTGCTCTAAATTCTAAAGCCTAATTCTTTTGAAAAAGACCTGCCCGTGAGGAAGGTCTTTTTCGTTTCTTTAGATGTTTATTTACACAAAACTAATAATTCGTCTTTACGGTCTAATCCTTTTAACTGATTCTGCTATTTTTCCATTCTCGTCAAATCGGATAGCCCGGTAATAGGCATCATGGTAAAACGTAAACCATGCGTTCGCTTTCAGACCATGCTCTGTCCATTTCTGCTTTGCTGCAATCGAGTCCATTGGGTAATCATCGTAGGCCATAACCCAAAGGGGATTTTGGTGAGCATGTGTACCCATTAGGTCGGCCATATGAATAATTTGATCCTCACCGCCATCAATAACGATGATTGAGTGCCCGTTACTGTGGCCTCCCGTATGAACCATTTTGATCGGGCCAAAATTCCACTCATTTTCAAATGGCTCAACCTGACTTTCTATTGGTTCCCAATTTTCCTTCCAATATGTATTTTTTGACCGGATGTTTGGATTTTTCATTTCATTCCATTCTACGTTTGATGTAATAATTCTAGCATTGGGAAAAGCAGAAACATAGCCCTCTCCAACTGGGTTGGTTAAACCGCATGCATGATCGAAATGGAGGTGTGTCATTAAAATAAAATCAATGTCTTCTGCTCTTAAATTTAACTTTTCTAGAGACTCGTCCAGCTTTGATTCCTCAAGAACTCCAAAATTTCTTTTTAGCTTATCGTTCATTTTACCTTTGCCAATTCCAGTTTCAATTAAAAAGTTTTTTCCTCCAGATTGTAACAGGATTGGATCAGTCCTTAGTTCAATCTGATTCTGTTCATTTACCGGATACTTTCTTGACCACAGCGGCTTAGGTACTACTCCAAACATAGCCCCCCCGTCAAGATGGGTTACTCCACCATTAAGCCATGTCATCTTCACGTTTTCCAGCACTAAAGTCTCCAAATAGAATACCTCCTAAGTCTCCATTACCATTCTACCCTTTCTATTCTACCACCCACGCTTTAATATTTTAAATTTTTTGATCATTCTCTCTACCTAAAAAAGGAGTTGGTCCCTTCATAAAAAAACCTGCCTCCAAGAAAGACAGGTTTCAGAATCACTATTCTATTTTCTTGCTGGATACCCGACTTCGCAGCGATAAATCCGATTGCCCTTGGATGAAAATTTCTCTTCATATTCAGTCATTATATTTCCTTCGAATTCACTTTTGTGCAAATCCAAACTAACATACTTTAATGTTAGTCCATATTCGGAGAAGCTGACAAGCGAGTACTCAAACAAACCTTGGTTATCCGTCTTAAAATGTATTTCGCCATCTTCTGGCAATACTTCAGCATATACATCAAGAAAGCTTTTAAAGGTCAACCTTCTTTTTTCATGGCGGGTTTTCGGCCAAGGATCTGAGAAATTTAAATAAACACGTCCTACTTCTCCATTAGAAAAGAATTCACGAAGGTCTGCAGCATCACTATTTAAAAGCTTACAATTAGGAAGCTGCTCCTCAATCAGAAGATCAAGAGCAGACACAATAACACTTTCCTGCATTTCAATTCCAATATAATTTATGTTGGGATTTGCTTTGGCCATACCGGTAATAAACTGCCCTTTACCTGTGCCAATTTCAATATGGAGCGGCTGCTGATTATCAAATACTTCGCTCCATTTCCCACGGCATGCTGCAGGGTCTTGAATCACATACTGTGGATTTTGTTCTAATTTATCTTTTGCCCAAGGCTTATTTCTTAATCTCATGCTGACACCTCTACAAATTTTTCATATCGTAAACCATATCATGACGTTAAAACATTTTCAAGAGTATCAAAAAATCACCACGCTAAAATGTATAAATAAAAAAAGAATTCACAACCTAGATGTGAATTCTTTTTTTGCTTCATTTCGCTACTGATGAAAGGATGATCCTTATGCCGTTACACTCTAATGACCAGGTTAATCTGTTAAAAGATATCCTGACTAATCAACAAACTGATTGCTGTGGCTCTGTTGCCGAATGTGAACAGCTGGAGAGACTTGTTAAATCGTTAATGGTCAATGCCAGCGTTGATAATAATGTGAAAACAATTCTTCAGGAGGTTTATGATTACAGCCAAGATGGCATTCGGTCAACTAACTTGGATCAGCACATTCTATCCAATCAGGAACAGCTGTCCTCATGGGTATCAGGCATTGATCAATTTTCATAGAGCCTAGGCAACATCATCGATGAATTGTATCCATCGGTCCATTTCAGTAAACCTATTTTGCGTTCGGTACCATTGAATCATTGAAATGGTCTGTGCATAGACATACCATTTCATTCTAAGCAGAAGATTATCCGTTAAGGCTATCCCGTACCGATCGAGCCAGCTTTCCCACGACTCTCTGGGAATGTACCAATGAAGAAGCAGTCCAAGATCAATGGCAGGATCCGCAATAACCGCTCCATCCCAATCAATTAGGTAAAGCTGGCTGTTTTCAGTTAACAGCCAGTTATTATGGTTAACATCGCTGTGACAAACGACTTTTTCATTGCTGTCTACATTTGCAACCTCTTCTGATAAAAATTTCATTGCTGCTTTCACCGGTTCCTGTAAAAGAAGCTCCTTGTCTAAATCCCCTTTTATAATGGCAAGCAAATCCTCTGGGTGAAGTGGATGTTTCCCAAGTCTTTTCAGCATACCGAGCAAAGGTTTAGAACAGTGAATTTTCTTTAAAAGTAATGCCACCCGGTCATCGTTCATTTCTGGCGGCTTCAGTTCTCTGCCGTTTAACCACTGTTGCGCTGTTATCACATCACCAGTTTCAAGTCTTTTTGTCCAAACAAGCTTAGGGACAATTCCTTCTGCTGATAAAACAGCAAGAAAAGGGGATGAGTTGCGTTTTAAAAACAAACGCTCTTCTTTATACTGAGCAAAAAAGGCAGCGCCTGTTGCACCACCTGCAGGAACTATTTCCCATTCTTGTCCAAATAAGTCTTCCAAAGTTGCTCACCTTCAATGTGTTCGCTATTTATCACAGCTGAAATTGGTTCTGTAATCCTACAAGCAGTACAGAACTTCTTGCTTATTCCTGTGGCCAAGTACACTCAAGCTGTTTAAGCTAACATTTCCTCATCTATATTCTAAGTAATGTATCCATAATAAAAAAAGATAGCTATTGAAAAGTATAATCCTACAATAGCTATCTACTTGAATTTTATCTCCTAATAGCTTTCCCCGTCAAGTCTATCAGAAATGATTCTAGCTTATCGCTGTATCTTAAAAGGAGGTATAAGTTCAAAGCCTACCGGTTTGAAGATTATTTTACAACTATAGAAATACTCATGGGCTCCAATGTTATATCTTGTTCCAGAATGGTTCCGAAAGGCTTATCAGAAGCTTTTATATAATTGGCCAATATATTCCATGGCTCTTTTCCTGGGAGCCTGGCTTTGTGTTTTGTACCCGATGGGTTAAAGTATACGGCTAACTGATCCCATTTCCCAAGATGTATTACGTCGGAAAAAACATACCCGATCAATGGAAATGGCAAATCTAAAAATTTCATATGATGCTGAATTAAGTGTTTTTCACGCAGCCTGAATGCACCATGAGATTTTCTTATAGCTATTAAACCTTTTATATAATCTACTTCATCGATATTGGCATCCCTTCTATTCCAGTCGAGCCAATTTACTTTATCAGGGGAACGATAACTGTTTCCAACCCCACTTTTTGTTCTGAAAAATTCTTGGCCGCTGTGCAGAAATGGGACCCCCTGAGCGAGCAAGACCATCCCTGTCGAAAGCCTCTGCTGCATTCTCCTGGTATCTTCCTCGTAATCTTCGTTGCAGACCTTCAACTTATCCCATAATGTATGATTATCATGGGATTCAACATAATTTACAGACTGTCCGGGTTTTGAAAAAAGCCCATTTTTCCTTTTCCCTATCCCGATACTCCCAGCCAAGACTTGTTTTGCAGCTTCTAGATATCTTTCATTGCCTAAAGCATAGCCACGATCATACAAATTAAAGGTACTGCCTTTTATCGTATCCCTGAACCAGTCATTAAACTGGCCGATCCGAGGAAGCTTATCTTGATTACCAATTGTCGCTTTCTCGTTTGCCGGAAGCGGTGTATTCAAATCCCAGCCTTCCCCAAATATAAGGATCGATGGATTAATATGGTCGGCTGTTTGCCTAATTTGATTCATTGTCTCAACATCTAAGATACCCATTAAATCAAACCGGATGCCATCGATATGGTATTGACTGATCCAGTACGTAACGGAGTCAACAATAAATTTCCTTGCCATCCTGCGTTCAGAAGCGAAATCATTGCCTACTCCCGTTCCATTAGAAGGAAGTCCATGTTCGTTATGTCTAAAAAAGTAGCCAGGAACTATTTTTTCAAAAGAAGAATCTTCCCTGATATAAACATGATTATAGACTGCATCCATGATGACTCGAATCCCTTGTGTGTGAATGGATCTAATCATTGCCTTTAATTCAATAATTCTAGCGTAAGGATCAGTAGGATCAGAGGAGTAGCTGCCTTCAGGTGCATTAAAATGAAGCGGGTTATATCCCCAGTTATATTCCCCTGATGGAGCGGTCTCATCCACTCCAGCAAAATCGTTGAAGGGCAGCAATTCCAAATGGGTGATCCCGAGATCCTTTACATAGGCAAGGCCGGTTGGATGGCCGCCTCTGCTTACAGTACCTGTTTCTCCAGTACCAGTATAAGTGCCCTTTTGTGTAACTCCACTATCAGGATGGATCGTAAAATCCCTGATATGAGTCTCATATATAATGGCATCCACCGGATGGGAAAACGGAGGCAAATCCGGTTTCTCTATCTGGGTCTTCTTAAGATCGATCACCACACCATATTCTCCATTTACCGATACAGACCTTGCATAAGGATCGACAGCTATTCTCCATTCCTGATTAATGCATATTTTATAAGCATAACGGCAGTATTCAAGGTCTTTGTCTATCTCAAGTCTCCAAACGCCCTTATCGAATCGGTGCATTGGGACTTCTTTGAAAATCCTGCTGCCAGGGAAAGCAATTTTCAGTTTCACCTCTGTTGCTGTTGGTGCCCATAAGGCCAAAAAGGATTTTTTTTGAGTATAGAGCAGTCCGAGGTCATTCCCTTCATAAAAGAAACGCTCATCAAATTCAGGAGTCCGGATCACAGAGCCTATTTGAAGATCTGTTTTGCCGCCGTGCTCATCAATGATCCACCCTAATTGCCCGATATTAAACTCTTGTTCTAACTCACAAACATATTTTACATAATGATCAATTTGAATTGAATGTTTAATGGTTAAGGGGACCTTTTTTTGATCTTCTTCCAAATAAAAAAACGTGGAAGATCCCTGATGATAGGAGTATGGAATAAGCACGACAATTATTTTCATTTCATCCAAATAGGCTTCAAATTGCCGATTCATTTCAGCCATTTAAACCACCTCCTCAACTTGAAGTTCCATCTTTCTTTAGAGGGACTCTAGTGTGCGCTTTATTTTTAAGCTCTGTTAGACTGGGGCTTGACTTCCGCTACACTTTACAGAGTAGCAACTATTAACACGGTTCTTTGACACAGCCTTTTATTAAAAAACTCGTCTCGCCACTCATCCTTGTTTTTGAATTAACAAATAGAGCATAACCCCTTATTTTATTTATCCTCTACTTGACTCCATCTTTCTGACTCATTATGAATCTCCCATTCAGGCCTTCTTACACTTTGTGTCCGGCAATGCTGCAATAAAGCTAGTGCTGCTTTCAACTGCATATGTTTAAGAGGAGATTTAAGCGACCGTAAAGATTTAAACCACTCATCAAAATCACGCTTTTCAACGAAATTAGTATCATACGGACGGGACGGAAAGTCGATATAACCATCCATAGTAATTAAAGCTTTGTGAACAGGCAAATCTATTTCCGCGACTTGAAAAAGCTTACGGACAATTTGGTCAGTCCTGTTTAAGCCAATCAGCGGGTTTAATAGTTTTCCCTCAATCTCTCCTGTCCTTTTTACCCAGAATCGCTCTTTTGATCCGATAAAGACTGTATCTTGCTCTGTCTCTAAGAATGCCAGGGACCAAATTCCAGTAGGCGTAATAAGAATTACGTCTGTTTCAACAGAAGCATTTTTCAATAAAAAAATAGGCTTATATAAAATAAGAAACGTATCAGGTAAGCGCTGAAGCAAAAACTTCAGCCGCTCATCATTTAAATAGGACCTATCGAGAAAAGATTTTTCAGTCAGCGTTGAACTTGCCCATTTTAGCTGAAAGGGCAGCAGCTGGTCGAGAAAGTATTTCTTTAACTTTTCTATCGAGTCGATACTAGCAGGAATAATTGGATCTAGGCTGGAAGCCGACGGAGGTATATCTTCTGTCTTGGAATCCTCTCTTCCTTTTGTCTTAAAGGAAATTAGTTCCTTTAACTTCTCAAACAGTGGTACCTTTTCTGAACGTCTATTTATGTTGTTGTCTTCATCTGAAACCTTGGAGACCGGTCCTTGTGACCAATGGTCCTTCATCCCTTCCCATTGATCCTTTTTTAACCTGACAAACCTGGTGGGATAGGCATAAATATCTTGTTCATAGCGGGATACATAATCCTGCAGCTTAATTAACTGTCCCATTTATATCCCTGCCTTATCTATTCATTCATTTATCCATTAAAGGGATTGATGCAATGGCTTCATATTTTGGCTCTTTCCCCAAATGAGTCTTGTATAAAACTACTTCTCTTGCCACAAATGTTAGTGGTTCTTTATTAAATGGGTTATTATCCTCAAGCAAAGACGAATCGAACATTCTGCTCTTTTCCCACTTTCTCGCAAGAGTCACATGGGGATTAAACGGTCTTGATTCCAGTTCAAAATTAGCTTTAGAAGCAGCAGTATAAACACGTTCCCTTAATTCATAAAGAGCTATACTTTTCAGCATACCTGCCCAGAAAATTCTTGGAGATGAGCTATTTCCGAAAACACCAAGATGATCTATACTCACTGAAAACGAAGAAAACTCGTCTATTTCATCTATCGTATTTTCGCTTACAAGCTTAAGTTTTTGTTCAGAAGCATCTCCTAAAAACGCCAAGGTAATATGCAAATCCTGTGGATGAACCCATCGTTGGAATCTGAATTCTTCTTTTAATGGGTGAATCTTCTCCATAATCTCAGTTTTCATAGGAAAGGGAATAGCTAATGCAATGAAATAGTGATTTTTATGGTGCACTCTGTTTCATCTCCTGTTATGCCCACGTCTTTATTGTATCAAAACTCAAGGGACTGTTTACCATTTTATTCACATTATTTATTATCTTTGGTCCATTTCTTATAGTTTGATTGCCGATGGTGGATTATGTATTATAAGACCAACAACTTATAAAGTTTAAACAAGGCATATCCTGCTTTATCCTATACTGACAAAGTGGCAAGAAAGGAAGATACGAATGAAAACTGTAAATAACATCGCCGCATTGATTGGAGAAACTCCGATCGTTAAGCTTAACCGGCTTGCACCTGAAGGCGGGGCTTCTGTTTATCTTAAACTTGAATTCTTCAATCCAAGCAGAAGCGTTAAGGACCGGGCTGCTTTCAATATGATTGAAATGGCAGAGCAATCAGGGAAAATAACAAGTGATTCCACCATCATTGAGCCTACTAGCGGCAATACAGGCATTGGTTTGGCCATGAATGCTGCAGCACGAGGATACCGGGCTATCTTGGTCATGCCTGACACGATGACAGCTGAAAGAATAAATCTTTTAAAAGCCTACGGTGCCGAGGTCGTTTTAACACCTGGCGATGAGAAAATGCCCGGAGCTATCAAAAAAGCGAAGGAGCTTGCTGCAGAAATTCCTAATAGCTTTATTCCCATGCAGTTTGAAAATGATGCGAACCCTGATGCACACAGGAAAACGACAGCACTAGAGATTATTGAAGCTGTAAAGGAGCTTAACAAGCCCTTAGGCGCCTTTGTTGCCACTTCCGGAACAGGCGGAACAATTACAGGTACTGGTGAAGTTTTAAAAGAGACATACCCTGATATCGAAATTCATGTGGTTGAACCGGCTGGATCGCCAGTATTGTCCGGTGGAAAACCAGGCAAGCACAAACTTGTTGGCACAAGTCCTGGGTTCATCCCTGAGATTTTGAATCAAAATGTTTATGGAGAAATTCATCAAATTAAGGATGAAGAAGCTTATGATATCACCCGGCGTCTTGCAAGGGAGGAAGGCATTTTAGTAGGGCCTTCTTCTGGTGCAGCCTGCTATGCAGCCATCCAGGTTGCAAAGCGTCTGAAACCTGATGAAATTGTCATCTGTATTGCATGTGACACAGGGGAACGTTATTTATCAAGCGATCTTTTCCAGTTTGAATAACTGATCCGCAATCTGGAACTTTGGCAGTTTCCTTAACAACTAAAAAAACTGGCCCAGCATACTAAAGCTGCAGGGCCAGTTTTTTTATATTACACCACATTTTTTAATAATCGCATCCCCTAAGAGCTTCTGAAGTTTTAGCGTTACAATGCCTGGCAGTCCGTCTGCAACGGGCTGACCGTTAATTTTTACAATTGGCATGATTTCCGTGGTCGTTCCCATCATAAACACTTCATCCGCTTCTGCTAAATCAGTTAATGAAAAGGCTTCTTCTTCGGCCTGCATCCCGTTAAACGAGCATAGCTCAAGCGCCTTTTGCCTTGTTATGCCGTTCAAAATCAGATTAGTAGCAGGGTGCGTATAAATTATACCGTTTTTCACAATGGCTACATTTGTATGACTGCCTTCCGTCACCGTTTCTCCCCTGTGCAGAATTGCTTCAAAGCACCCAGCTTCTGCTGCTTTCTGTTTTGCAAGCAAGTTCCCAAGCAGATTTAAACTTTTGATATCACAGCGGAGCCATCTAATATCCTCTTCCGTAATCGCCTCAACACCTCTGCTCATGTTTTCCGCCGGCCGTGCTAATTCCTTTGTATATGCAACAAAAGTCAGCGGCACATTTGAGGCAGGAAAATTATGATTGCGGGGAGCTGTTCCTCTGGTAAATTGGATGTAAACGATCCCAGTCTGTAAAGTGTTTTTTTCTATTAATTCTCCCATCATCTCCTTCAGACTGGCCGCTGACAGGTCAATTTTCATGCCTATTTTTTCAGCACTTTGATGAAGACGCTGCAAATGCTCATCCGCTGTATACATTTTCCCATTATAAACCCGCACTACCTCATATACACCGTCACCAAATTGATAGCCCCTATCTTCAATATCAATTCTTGCAGATGACCTCTTGGCTATTTCCCCATTAATTATTATAAAGTCCATCATGCTCCCCCTTATTTATTTTGCCAATTCATATATTGCCTGTGCATATATTGCAGTAGCTCTGAAGAGATCCTCAAGGAATATATACTCATCTTTTTGATGAGCGACATCAGGTCTTCCAGGAAATAGCGAGCCAAACGCGACCCCGGATTTCAGGGAACGGGCGTAAGTTCCCCCGCCAATCGCTAATAGCTTCGCTTGCGTTCCTGTTTGTTCCTCATAAACCTTTTTCAGCGTTTGAATCAAGAAGTCCTTTTCATCAACATGATGAGGTGGAGAATCATCAAACTGATCAATTGCAAATCCTTCTGACTCCACTTTCTCTTTTAGAGTTTCCATCGTTCTGTTTAGATTGGTCGTCACCGGATAGCGCATATTTAATCCTAAACGGCCGCCTTGGGGTTTTGAATAAGCCAGCTTTCCGACATTAATGGTCAGTTCCCCGGTAATTTCGTCTGAGTAAACGATCCCTAACTCCGCACCTCGTGATTCTTTTCCAAAGTATCGTGTGACAAACTCAAAAAATTGGCGAGCTTGAGCATCTAATCCCAGTTCTGCTATAAAACCTGCCAGCAGAAGTCCTGCATTTTTGCCGTTGTCGGGTTCCATTCCATGGGCAGAAACACCTTCAACTTCAATGATCAATTCTCCATTTTCAACATGGTATTTTGCCTCAAGCTCATGCTTTTTTTTATAAAGGATAAAACGCTGTAAAACTTCATTTTGCTCTTGATTGACTACAAGTGATACTCGCGCAAAGTCAGGAACCATATTGTATCTTCTGCCTGATGTAAACTCGTTTACTTCTATAAGAGTCTCTTTATTCTCATATCCCTTAGGAGTTTGGACTAGGTCGTAGTCAGCAATTCCTTTTTCAGCATTAATAATTGGAAAATCAGCATCTGGGGCAAAACCCATAGACGGCATTTCTTCAGTTTTAAAGTAATGGTCCACACAACGCCAGTTGCTTTCTTCATCTGTCCCAATAATCATTCTGACTCTCTTTTTAAGAGGAAGCTTCAGCTCTTTGACGATTTTCATTGCATAGTAGGCAGCCATTGTTGGACCTTTATCGTCGATTGCTCCCCTGGCAAAGATCTTGCCATCCCGAATTTCAGCTCCATAGGGATCACTTGACCAGCCATCCCCTTCAGGAACAACATCAATATGGCATAAAACCCCGACAATTTCGTCTCCCGATCCAAATTCCAGATGCCCAGCAAGATTACCAGTATTTTTGGGCTGAAAACCATCCTGTTCGCCCATGGTCAGCATGAAATCCAATGCTTCTTTAATTCCCTGTCCAAGCGGTGCATCCTTTGTTGCAGTATCCTCCTCTAAAACACTTTTAATTTGCAGAAGTCTTTGGGTATCACTGATCAAATGAGATTTGCGCTTTGATACTTCCTCTGTCCAATTAACTGATGTCATAATAGATCCTCCATAAAATCTAAAATATGTAATGACTCAAACCTATCTCTATTAAATTATTTTATCCTAAAAATAATTTAGGACATTTATTGTTATCTACCCTAATAATAAAGCTTTTCACAACAGTTTATTAGTGTATGTCAAACTTTTTTGAAGTTATACTGCTAAGCTTCTAACTTTTATCCAAAAATGGACCTCAATAACCCGATAAATTATGTTAATCTTTAAAATATTCAATCTAATTGTCATAATTACCTTATCATTTGCCATATTGTATAAAAAAGAAAATTAATGAGGTGGTTTTAGGAACAAACCTGAGAATTTTTAGTAAATTTAATTAATTAAGTAGAAATTTTTTTAAAATAACGGTAAAATGTAAGACAATTCAAAGACTTTTATTCAAAAGCGCTCTCCCCTACTTTTTAAAGCAGTAAATTAGGGGTATAAATTTACAAAGGGGTTGTCTGGAAAGAAGAAAATTTACATAATTGAAGAGTTTATCTTCAATCGGCTGTCGGTCGCTGGAATGCCAAAGGTTTTAAAAAAGGATAGGGAGTGGTTTTCGTGAAGCCTTCAACTAACCGGATGATAAACCGAATCAAATCCATCTACATGTACATTCGAAAGAATGGTACTGTAACTACACAAGATCTTGTAGAGGAATTTGGTATAACTCCTCGCACCATCCAGAGAGATTTAAATGTCTTGGCTTATAACGACTTAGTTAAAAGTCCCAGCCGCGGTAAATGGACAACTACGCATAAAAAGGTCAAGTTGACTTCGTAATAGATGGTTAGCGGATGCCACGGTAACTGACGATTCTAATGCGATAAAGTTATTGTTTAATAATGAACCAAAAGCGGCCAGGGTCTGGCCGTTTTTCTAATTCTGATCCTCCTTGACCTCATAGCTTCTCAACTGCTCCACTTCGTCATCTGCGAGCTCTCGATATTCACCAAGCTCAAGCGTGTCATCTAGCCTCAATGGTCCCATAGTAAGCCGCTTAAGAAACACAACCTGTTTGCTGACTGCCTGAAACATCCTTTTCACTTGATGAAATTTCCCCTCTGTAATCGTAAGCTCAATCTCGGACCGCTTTCCGGAACTTAAAATAGTAAGTTTGCCAGGCTTCGTCTCATATCCATCATCAAGTGTCACCCCTTTTTCAAATACTCTTACATCCTCATCGGTTACTTGTCCCTCAATAACAGCAAAATATGTTTTTGGCACATGTTTTTTGGGAGATAAAAGCTTATGGGCAAGCTGACCGTCATTTGTAATCAATAGCAGTCCTTCAGTGTCCTTATCCAGCCTGCCTACAGGAAAGGGTTCAAGTACAGCATCCTCCACCTCAAGCAGGTCAATTACGGTTTTTTCCCTAACATCCTCGGTTGCCGAGATGACACCCGGCGGCTTATTCATCATAAAATAAATTTTATCCCTGTATTCAACTTCTTCACCATGTAAGAGCACAGTATCTGTTTCAGGGTTAATTTGATATTTAGAATCTTTAATTACTTTGCTATTAACAATAACAGCCCCATCTTTTAAGAGCTTTTTAACTTCTTTTCTGCTGCCAAAACCAAGATTGGCCAGCATTTTATCAATACGCATGAAATATTTCCTCCCTTAGCTCTTGGAGAAAACTGGCTAGGTACCGGACCTGGACAGTAATCAATGACTTTATTTTGATGCCTTCTTATAAATTTTTCTTCCCTGGGCTGGTGCCCACCCAGTAATCCCCTTGGCGCATAGACTAATATCATGCTTAAGTAAGGAGATGATATTATGCATTATCGTCAACAAGGTCAACAAGGTCAACAAGGTCAACAAGGCCAAGGCTTCGGGTTCCCTGGCGGGGGCTTCCCTGGTGGCGGGTTTCCTGGTGACGGCTTCCCTGGTGACGGCTTCCCTGGTGGCGGCTTCCCTGGTGGGGGCTTCCCTGGTGGAGGAGTTGACCGGCGTCTAGACCGAGTAGAACGACAGCTCGAGAGATTAAACCGGCAATTCCAGCAGTTAGAGCGCCGTGTAGACCGTATTGAGCGCAGACTCGGTTTCAGAACGGAAGATACACCTTATTATTAAGAAAAAGGTCTCCGCTTATTTAAAGCGGAGGCCTTTTTAAAATGGTAATCGAAGTTTTCTGAGAAGGCGATTAACCCTCTCTCCAAATAATAAGTTGATCAGGTTTGAGCGATAGCCTAAGTAGAAATAGATGGCTGCCCCGGCCACTGCACAAATTGCGGTAATTACGAGTGCCTGCAGTTTTGCTTCCGGAGAAAGAATAAGCAGCACGCCTTGGTACACAATATATGTCCCTATAAACATAGCAGCTGAAAATAAGCCAATCAGAAAAATTCTTCTTATCACAAATCGCATCGGATATTTTGCATACTTTCTTATCACATACATATTTATTAAAATCGCTGCCGTGTAGCCAAGTGCCGTTGCCAGTACAGCCCCCTGCGTTTCGTAAAGCTTAATGAGCGGAATGTTAAGGGTTAATTTTACTAAAAGGCCTACGAGCAAGCTTAAAATTGTAAACCGCTGTTCATTAATTCCCTGTAAGATCGCCGCTGTTACGGCAAATAAGGAAAATAAAATAGCAACCGGAGCATACGTCTGGAGTACCTCCGTACCTAGCGGCTTATTTTCATAAAACACGGTGAAGATCGGTTCGGCCAACAGTGAGAGTCCTACGACAGCTGGAACCGTTAAGTACAAAAGCACCTGAAAAGTCTGGTCCAGCTGCCGATTTAGGCTTTTTCTGTCGTTTTCAACAAATGCCTTCGTTATGCTAGGCACAAGTGTTAACGAAAAAGCAGTTGCAAGTGAAACTGGGATAATGACAAGCTTGTGAGTTTGGAAATTTAATACAGAGAATGCGGCTACTGCTTCCTCTTTTAAATGACCAATAGACATCATTGCATTCGTAAATGTCAGCTGATCAATAAACTGGAACAGAGGATTGGCTATCCCTACAAAGATAAATGGAGCAGCATAAATTATGATCTCCTTATACATTTCCCGCAAAGAAATATCCATTGTCCCTTTATCCTGCTCCAGCAGCTTGTCTAGATGCGGCTTTCGCTTATACCAATACCATATTAATACTGCAAGGCTCCCTAGTGCGCCTACAAAGGCCGCAAACGTTGCTACGCTTACAGCTGCTACTAGACTGCCTCCAAGGATATTGTAAACAATATACGCACCCGCAAGGAGGAATACAATCCGAACAACTTGTTCAACCACCTGCGAGACGGCTGAGGGACCCATTGACTGGTGCCCTTGAAAAAAACCTCGAATCAAACTCATGAAGGGCACAATAATCAAGGCAAAGCTGACTGCCCTTATGACAGTTGTGACATCAGCTTCAGTCACTTCCTCCCCCTCTGGCGTAGCTTTTACGTTTTCGCCACTTTCGACCTTGGCTACTTGCTGGTCATCGATCATGATATCTGCAAGCAGCGGCGCAGAAAAGTATAGGACCAGAAATGACAGGATACCGCTCGCAAGCATAACGGCGAGGCCAGATTTAAACAGCTTCCTCCCTATTTTATATTCGCCAAGGGCATTATATTTTGAAATAAACTTTGAGACTGCCAGCGGTACTCCAGCGGTGGCTATACTAATAAAAATCGTGTATGGCACGTAGGAAAAGTTATAAAGTGCTGTTCCATGGTCTTTAACAATCGCGTAAAACGGAATAACATAAAAAAGGCCGAGAAACTTCGAAATAAACGTTCCGAGCGTTAAAATGAACGTCCCTCTTAAGAGCTTAGATGACATAAAAATCCTTCCCACACTAAAAAGTATAACCGCACCGTCATTGACTTACTTATGTACTATATCTACGGCACACCAAGTCTTTATTGAACAATTACACTTCTATGAATTTATTTTCTTCTACGAAAATGTATTTTATCATAAAGAGTATATACCCTTTATATTTATACTTAATGTAAATAATTTTGGATTATTTGTAGTTTACCTTTCTTTCGGACTAATTGCCAATTCCCGCTGTTTTAATTAACACCGGAATGGAAATGTTTTATAATAGAGTATTCAATCGTTTTTATTGAAGTAAAATAATACAATCGAAAAATAACAATGTTTTTCAGAAAATAAAGTTGGTGAATTTATGCAATACGATGTTATTGTGATTGGCGGAGGACCTTCCGGCTTAATGGCAGCAATTGCTGCTGGTGAGCAAGGTGCTAAGGTCCTTTTGATTGATAAAGGCAGCAAGCTTGGAAGAAAGCTTGCCATTTCGGGTGGCGGAAGGTGCAATGTTACAAACCGCCTCCCAGTAGAAGAAATCATTAAGCATATACCCGGAAATGGACGGTTTTTATTCAGTGGTATGTCGATTTTCAGCAATGAGGATATAATTCAGTTTTTTGAAAAGCTTGGCATTCAGCTTAAGGAGGAAGACCATGGCCGGATGTTTCCTGTTACCGACAAGGCTCAATCCGTTGTGGACGCTCTGCTAAACAGGCTAAGTGCGCTTAATGTCGACATTAAAACAAACAGCCCTGTCCGAACAGTTCACTATGCTGATGGACAAGCTGAATCCGTTGAACTTGAAAACAACCAGTTGTATCACTCAAAAAGTATTATTATTGCGGTTGGCGGAAAATCCGTTCCCCATACTGGTTCAACTGGAGATGGCTATGCTTGGGCTGAAAAGGCAGGCCATACAATTACTGATTTGTTTCCTACTGAAGTGCCCGTAACATCATCAGAGCCTTTTATAAAAGATAAGACATTACAAGGCCTCTCATTGAGAGATGTTGCTTTAAGTGTGTTAAACCCTAAAGGCAAGCCACTTATCACTCATAAAATGGATATGATTTTTACGCATTTCGGTTTAAGCGGACCTGCCGTGCTCAGATGCAGCCAGTTTGTTGTAAAGGCAATGAAGAAATGGAATCTCCGTAAGGTTGTAATGAGCCTTGATGCACTCCCTGACATAAAAGAGGAAGCCTTATTCCAGGAAATCAGCAGCAGCTTTAAAAGTGATCCAAAAAAATCCGTGAAAAATTTATTAAAAGGTGTGCTTCCTGAAAGATACCTGTTATTTTTACTTGAACGAAATGGAATTAATCCGGCTACTCAGGGTGGACAGCTGGCGCACGAGAAAATCAGGGATTTTGTTAAGGATTGCAAACGCTTCGAAATTGAAGTGAACGGGACACTCTCGATCGATAAAGCGTTTGTGACTGGCGGAGGTGTTTCTGTAAAAGAAGTAGAACCTCAAACGATGGCTTCGAGACAAATGAAGGGGCTCTTTTTCTGTGGCGAGATACTCGATGTTCACGGCTATACAGGCGGATATAATATAACCTCTGCATTTGTCACTGGCCGCCTTGCTGGACTGAATGCCGGTGAATATGCATTAAAGAAGGAAAATTGAACAAATAGAAGCAGGTTATTATTTGTTTTTCGGGTGCCGAGCAGAACCTTTCTTACACAAACAAAGTTACAATAAATAAGTAAGCACAAAAGTGAAACGGCGGCTTGAGTAGTACGATCAGAGCCTGATCCGTTTTTGACTTCATCAGCTGGAGCGGAGCCCGGGCTAGATAAAAATATCGCGCCTGTTTTTTCCTAATTCATAAAAATGCACCCAAAAAGTTAGCTTACTCTAACTTCGGGTGCATTTTTTAATCTGAACTCGAGCTTGTTAGGTTATTAAGTCAGCTTCTTTTTTGGGAATAGTTTTACGACCGATAAACAACCATAGCGGAGAAGCAGTAAATTTGTTCTTCCTCTTCCTCATGGATAGCGGCTACATTGTATTTAATATCAAGCAGTTTATTTTCATCCAGCTTCTCTAAGAAACGGTTCATCTCCATTTCCAAATCCTTTTCATGCTCATGGTCAAAAACCCTTACTTGAATCATATTCGCTCTCCCTTTGCCTTTTTATATCATCATTGACAAAGTTGCTGAAAATTATAATTATTTAAAATTATAAAGCCAGCGAAATCGGTACAAAAGCCTTGCATCTAAACAAGGACTGGAGCTTCTTTAATAAGGAATTAAACATGAGAATTCAAACGCTAATTGTAATGCTCAGTTACCAATGATCTATAAAATAAGCGGAGATTTAAAGTTAGTCTAAAAAGTGGACACGTGAAAATGAGATTTTATTTATAATATAAATATCATTTAAAAGGACGTGTTCAAGATGGGGAAGCACTTTTCACAAGAGTACAAAGAATATGTATCCAAGTTAGTGGTAGAAG
>NZ_JABUNR010000029.1 GCF_013343715.1 Mesobacillus harenae | reverse complement strand
CGTTCGTCCTGAGCCAGGATCAAACTCTCCAAAAAAGAGTATGAGTTTAGCTCATAATTTAAAACGTTGGCTAGTGATCTTCATAAATGAAGTCACTATAAATATTGTTTGTTGACGCTTGTTTGTTTAGTTTTCAAAGAGCAAATTCATTAGCGCGCCGCTCAGAAGCGACTTTATAAATATAACATACTGTCGCTACTTGGTCAATAACTTTTTTAAAATAGTAATGTTGATGTCTTAATTAGCGACGAGGAATATAATATCATGATATCTACAATAGAGTCAATAAACTTTTTAAAAGAAGGCTCTTTGAAGGAGCAATGTTGATTTTTCACGGGAGTCGGGAGACGTATGGCTGGAACATACCGAAAAAAAGCCGCCTGGTCACCTGGCGGCTTTACATCGTTATTACTATAAAACTTGGTCCTTATTTTATAAGACCCATACCTGGATAGCTACAAGAGCACAAAGACCAGGGATACCTAAGAATCCAGATACAGCAGAAGTAATTAGGTTTATAGGTATATGAAGACCATAGCTGTTTCCTATTACATTCAGAAAAAACAAGAATAAAGCCCCGATTAACAGTTTGATGAATCCTTGACCTATATAACGAAGAGGCTTAATCGGCGCTCCTATAAGAAGGAGCATTAAAATCAAGCCTCCTAATCCTGCAATAACCACAACGGGATCCATTTTCTTTCCTCCTCGTTCAAGTCTTGTACTAAAAATTATATGTACAAGTCCCCTGAAAAAGACCTAATAGAAAACGGTTAAGTTTTCACCATTTTTTTACGGTTATATTTCTCGCCTTTGCTTCCTTGAACAAAAAGAAATATTTAGCTTCTGCAAGTTTTGCCTGGCATATGATTTCTTCAGCAGGATCAACGCTGTTTTCGGCCAGATATCTTTGATTATCCCAGCTATTTTTTAGCCGGCTTAATTGGTCGATCAGTTTTTGATCATACTCTTTCTTTAGCCTGTCTTTTTTTCGAAATAACATGCCATTTCCTCCCGCTGTATTAGACTTCCCTGCGGCCCTCGATTGCCTTTGACAAAGTTACTTCATCAGCATATTCAAGATCTCCGCCTACAGGCAGTCCATGTGCAATTCGGGTAACTCGAATCCCTGAAGGTTTTAACAGCCTGGAAATGTACATTGCTGTAGCCTCTCCTTCAATATTTGGGTTAGTAGCCATGATTACTTCCTGAACAGTTTCATCCTGAAGCCGCTTAAGCAGA
The DNA here is from genome assembly GCF_013343715.1 of Mesobacillus harenae. Classification (GTDB taxonomy): domain Bacteria; phylum Bacillota; class Bacilli; order Bacillales; family Cytobacillaceae; genus Mesobacillus_A; species Mesobacillus_A harenae. Next base: position 15,143 of record NZ_JABUNR010000029.1, on the reverse strand, counting down.
TCAGGGATGTTAATATCCTCAGGGCCAATTCCATCCATCGGCGATATCGCTCCATGTAACACATGATAAAGGCCGTTGAATTCTTTCATTTTTTCCATTGCAATGACATCTTTTGGGTCCTGCAGCACACATATTATCGTCCGGTCTCTGCGTTGGTCTTCACATATATAACACGGATCCTGGTCAGTGATGTGACCGCAAACAGAACAAAATGATAAGTTTCTTTTCGCGTTCACTAACGCCTTAGCAAAATCCAAGACCGTATCTTCTTTCATACTTAAGACAAAAAAAGCCAGACGAGCAGCCGTTTTAGGGCCGATACCCGGCAACTTCATAAAGCTGTCAATCAGCTTTGATATTGGTTCAGGATAGTGCATTCTGTTATCCTCCTAGAACATTCCCGGCAGGTTCATTCCCTTGGTAAACTGTCCCATTGTTTGGTTTGTTAGCTCTTCCGCTTTTTTCAACGCGTCGTTCGTTGCTGCAAGAACTAGGTCTTGGAGCATTTCGACATCTTCAGGATCAACAACTTCTTCTTTAATGTTTACTTCAACGATTTCTTTATGGCCTGTGACCGTTACAGTCACCATTCCGCCACCTGCGGAACCTTCGATGCGCTTTTCACCTAGTTCTTCCTGAGCTTGAGCCATTTGTTTTTGCATCTTTTGCATTTGTTTCATCATACCTTGCATATTACCCATTCCTTTATTCATTTTAACATCCTCCAATTTATATTTAGTCTTGTATTTCTATTAATTCATCCCCAAAAAGCTTTTTAGCTTCAGAAATGATTGGTTCTTCTTCTACATTGTCACCTTCTTCAGGAGACTCATGGCGCTGATTATTAATAAATCCCTCACGCAATGGCAGCCATTGTTCCTCTGGTACGCCAATTACTTGCAGCCTGTTTCCTGTAATTTCAACTAACACACTTGCCATAGTTTCGATGAACTTCGTGTTTTCCATCGCCATCTGGCAATGGATTTCATATTTGAATTTAATTACGACAGCTTGCTTTGAAGCAGCTGCTGGTTCAGCCTCGTTAAGCAAGGCGGCCTGTGAACGCATCTGGCGGCTAACGAGCATTTCTAGCATATCACCCCAGCGCCCTTTAATCACCTTTAAATCACTTTTAGTAGCTTGTCGTAAAACTTCGTTAATCTGGCCAGCTGGTGCCTGATAGCCTTTTCGGTTTGTACGCTGCGGCTTTTTCTGTACGGCTGGCTCTGATTCCTGCTGGACAAACCCTTTTTCACTTAAGGTTGATAATTTTTCCTCTAATTGTTCAATTCTTTTTAAAAGGATTTCAACCTGATCCGAAGAACTGTTGACCGGGGAATCAAGTTGGCAAAGCTTGATGACTGCAACCTCAAGGAAAATACGAGGGTGATTGGTCCACCGCATTTCCTGCTGGGTTTTATTAAGTACTTCAATTAATTCGTAAATTTGCTCAGGCGCTAGCTTTTCCGAGAGTTGTTGAAATTCGCCATCAAGAAAAACTCGTTCAAGAGACTCTTCCAAAGCAGGTGCTGATTTATACAGGAGCATATCCCGGTAATAATAAATAAAATCCTCTATAAACCGTGTCGGATCTTTTCCTTGAAATAATAGTTCCTCTAATGCCTCTAAACCATGAGTTACGTCCTTTTCAATAACAGCTCTTGCCAGCTGGTTGAGGAAGTTTTGCGAAACAGACCCGGTAACTGCTAAGGCATCCTCTAAAGTAACCTCATCCTGACTGAATGAAATTGCCTGATCCAATAGACTCAAGGCATCCCTCATTCCACCTTCTGCCGCGCGGGCAATAACCTGCAAGGCTTGATCATCGCAATTGACACCTGTCTCCTCAATGATTTGCTTCATTCTACCTACAATCGACTGGGCAGTAATTCGCTTAAAATCAAATCGCTGACACCTGGAAATGATAGTAAGCGGAATTTTATGCGGCTCCGTTGTGGCAAGGATAAAGATTACATGTTTAGGCGGCTCTTCAAGCGTTTTTAATAGTGCATTGAAAGCGCCGATTGAGAGCATATGTACCTCATCGACTATATACACCTTATATTTTACAACGTTTGGTGCGTATTTTACTTTATCGCGTATGTCCCTTATTTCTTCAACACCATTATTTGATGCCGCGTCGATTTCAATAACATCAGGTATCGAGCCATCTGTAATCCCTTTACATGAAGAACATTCATTGCAGGGCTCTTTCACCGGTGCCCTTTCACAGTTGGCGGCTTTGGCCAAAATTTTGGCAGCACTGGTCTTTCCCGTTCCTCTTGGGCCTGAAAAAAGATAGGCGTGAGAAACTTTTTGATGTAGCAGGGCATTTTGCAGTGTCGTCGTCACATGTTCCTGTCCTACAACATCAATGAATTGCTGTGGACGCCAAACACGATATAACGCTTGATAGGCCAATGACACCGCTCCCTTCCATGTATTTTCTTCCCTATTATAGCGCAAATATTTCACAAAATGAATTCCTGCGGGATGAATATAAACAAAAAACTCATCTCAGGATAGAGATGAGTTGGAATTATATTATTTAATTGCCGTGCACCTTCCATCGACTGACTACCATAAGCGTTACTTAAGCAGTAAGCTCAGTCCAGGCAACCCTGCGGCACATGAGATGGTCCACTTAATGCTGCTTCCTTCCGGACCTGACATGGTTCGTAGATTCTCATTGCGCAGGACCCGGACGTCAACACCACTTACTTAAGGCAGGCCCTACAGTAGATCAGCCTCAGGAAGGGATTCGGCCTCGCTAGAGCGGATTGCGAGTACAGGGCACCGCTACCTCCCCGCTTAGCACGGCAAATTTAATAACATAATTTGAATGTACCTTATCGACACAAGTATTAGTATACTAATTTCCTGGGGAAAAATCAATAAGCGACAGTTGTTAATTCCTGCATATTAGTTTTCCTTTTCTTGCCGGCTAGCTTTTCTGGCTTGTTTTTTCCGCTCACGAAGCCCTTTGAAGAAGGTAGTGAGCAATTCTCCGCACTGCTGTTCTAGAATGCCTGGAACGACTTCACTCTGATGATTAAATCTTTCTTCCTGTAAAAGATTCATTAATGTTCCGGCACAGCCTCCCTTTGGGTCACTCGCTCCGTAGACTACCCTGGCAATCCGGGAAAGCATAATCGCACCTGCACACATCGGGCATGGCTCCAAGGTGACATATAGAGTGGCATTTTCAAGTCTCCAAGATCCAAGAACTTCACATGCCTGGTTTATTGCCAGCATCTCTGCATGGGCTGTCGAATTTTGATCTGTTTCCCGAAGATTGTATGCCCGGGCAATAATTTCTCCATTTAAAACAATTACAGCACCAATCGGTACTTCATCAATTAGTTCAGCCTTTTTTGCCTCATCGATCGCAGCCTGCATGAACGTTACATCTAATTCGTTTGTTTTCATAAACTCGCCTTCTTGTATGAATTTCTGAATAGGTTTAAAGATGTGCCCCTTGTCTAAAAATATGAGAGAAGGAGCGATGAAATTTGAGTGAAAAAGCCAGAAAGCCTGCTTTGCTAATCATTGATATGATTAACAGCTTTGACTTTGACCATGGGCCAACACTAGCCGAAAAGACTTTTGTCATTACAGACCCTATATTAAAGCTAAAGCAAACTTTTAATAAAAGGGAACTCCCAGTCATCTTTATCAATGATCATTATAATCTATGGAAAGCTGATTTTGAAAAAATTATTGAACATTGCAGAAATGAACTTAGCAGTCCTATTTTTAAAAAGCTTATCCCTCACGATGACGATTACTTTTTAATAAAGCCGAAGCATTCAGCTTTTTATGGCACTGCTTTAAATACGTTATTAAGACAGCTTAGGGTTGATACACTCATTTTAACCGGAATTGCAGGAAATATATGCGTATTGTTTACCGCGAATGATGCCTACATGCGAGAGTACCACTTAGTGATTCCAGAGGATTGTATTGCCTCAAATAATGATCAGGATAATGACTATACTCTCAAAATGATGCGAAACGTACTGGGGGCTAATACTAATAAGTCCACTGAACAAAATTTTTGAAAATAATCATTTCCTTCTTTCCTTTTCATAGAATGGTTGTAGCGTTTATTGCCCAGGGAGGGAAAGGATATGCAAATTCATGTAATCCAGAGAGGCCAAACATTGTTTGGGATTGCTCAAGCTTACGGATCAACTGTTGAAGATATTGTGGAGGCCAATGACCTGCCAAACCTTGATAATCTCGTGGTAGGTCAGGCTCTTGTCATACCGATCGTAGGCAGTTTTTATTGGGTGCAGACCGGGGACACTTTATGGGCGATTGCCCGCAGGTTTGGGCTGGATGTCGAACAGCTTGCCTCAATTAACCAAATTCAGGCCAACCGTCCTCTTCAGGTCGGGTTTCGCCTATATATTCCACAGCGGCCTACAGAAAATGCGGAGTTTAATGCCTATGTTGAGCCGAGGGGAACTACCGTTGCTCCAAATCTTGAAGAAGCTGCAAGAGATGCAGCACCCTACTTAACTTATCTTGCCCCTTTTAGCTTTCAGGCACTTAGAGACGGTTCATTAAAAGAGCCTTTATTAAATAACTTTCCTGCCATTGCTGAAGCAAACAACAATGTCTTAATGATGGTAATTACTAATCAGGAAGAAGATCAATTTAATGCAGAATTAGGCAGGATTTTACTAAATGATATGGCCATCCAGGAAACTTTTTTAAATAATATTGTCACGGCTGCAAGAAAATATGGGTTTCGAGATATTCACTTTGACTTTGAGTTTCTGCGCCCTGAGGATCGTGAGGCTTATAATCAATTTTTACGAAAAGCACGTGATCGATTTCGTGCTGAAGGCTGGTTAATCTCTACAGCACTTGCCCCAAAGACTAGTGCTGAACAAACAGGACCCTGGTATACAGCCCATGATTATAAAGCACATGGGGAAATTGTAGACTTTGTTGTCATAATGACCTATGAATGGGGATACAGCGGCGGTCCTGCCATGGCTGTCTCACCAATCGGCCCTGTTCGTGAAGTGCTTGAGTATGCGATAAGTGAAATGCCAGCAGCCAAGGTTATGATGGGACAGAATTTATATGGCTACGACTGGACCCTTCCGTTTGTGCAGGGAACCGTGGCAAAAGCAGTCAGCCCCCAGCAGGCCATTCAGCTTGCAGCAGCCAACAATGTACCAATTGAATATGATACACGGGCTCAGGCTCCATTTTTTACTTACACTGATGCAGAAGGCAAACAGCATGAAGTTTGGTTTGAAGATGCCCGTTCGATTCAAGCAAAATTTGATTTGATAAAAGAATTGAATCTAAGAGGCATGAGCTATTGGAAATTAGGGCTCAGCTTTCCACAAAACTGGCTATTAATTACAGAGAATTTTGAAGTAGTAAAGCGGCCGGAACAGCAAGCATAATCATTTATACAGAAACAGCTGCGCTAAAAATTCGCAGCTGTTTTCTTTTTACCATTACCAGTTAATATTCAATACCTATGTCGAAATTTGTGTGATAAAATGGTTTTTGTGCTATTTATAATTAACTAGATAAAACCAGATATAGGTTGGTAGAGAAGGAGGACACACTGTGGGGGGGACACCTTTTATAACTGTTGAAGGGCCGATTGGTGTTGGTAAAACATCACTGGCAAAAGCAATTGCCGACCACTTTAATTTTACTTTATTAAAAGAGATAGTGGATGAGAATCCTTTTTTAGGTAAGTTTTATGAGGATATTGAGGAGTGGAGTTTTCAGACAGAGATGTTCTTCCTCTGTAATCGTTATAAACAGCTTGGAGATATTAATAAACACTACATCAGTAAAAGCCAGCCAGTAGTTGCTGATTATCATATTTTAAAAAACCTGGTATTCGCCCAGCGCTCTTTAAACCCACAAGAATATCAAAAGTATTACGATATTTATCAAATTTTAACGACTGATATGCCAAAGCCTAATGTCGTTATTTATTTAAATGCCAGTCTAGATACACTTCTAAAGAGAATTAAACTAAGAGGCCGTGAGATTGAAAAAAACATCAGTCCTCTTTATTTAGAGCAATTATCCTTAGATTATGACGAAACAATGAAAAGTTTTGAACAGCAGTTTCCCGAAATACCTGTATTGCGGTTTAGCGGAGATGAGTTCGATTTTGTCAAAAATGATGGCGACTTGAACCACATTATTAACGTACTTTCAGCATCACTGAAAAAAAGGAGCGTACAACCATGAATTTAAGAACTCAATACAATATTCCTGCCAATGCTGTCATTACGATTGCGGGTACGGTAGGTGTCGGAAAATCGACCATGACGAACGCTCTGGCTAATGCATTAAATTTCAGAACTTCATTTGAAAAAGTTGATTCAAATCCTTATTTAGATAAATTTTATGCGGATTTTGAACGCTGGAGCTTCCACTTGCAAATTTATTTTCTGGCTGAGCGCTTTAAGGAACAAAAACGAATTTTTGAGTATGGCGGAGGCTTTATCCAGGACCGGTCCATTTACGAAGATACTGGTATTTTTGCCAAGATGCATTATGAGAAAGGCACAATGTCTCCAGTTGACTATGAAACATATAAAAGTCTGTTTGAAGCGATGGTCATGACTCCTTATTTCCCACATCCAGATTTACTGATTTACTTGGAAGGGACAATTGATGACATCATCGACCGGATTAAATTGAGAGGCCGCCCTATGGAACAGCAAACTCCGATTACGTACTGGGAAGAAATGCACGAGCGTTATGAGAACTGGATTACCGCGTTTAACGCTTGCCCTGTGCTCCGGTTAAACATAAATGATTATGATTTAGTCGAAAATGAAGGGACAATTGAACCCATCATCGAAAAAATATCTCACACTCTTCATCAAACTCAATTATTGAAAAAATAAAAGCTGCCTCGGCAGCTTTTATTATGGACTCATCTTTCGGCCTAGTATTACATTTAAAAAACCAAAAAACCCGTTACTAAGTAACGGGTTTTTTTATACAATCTCCAAATTGCATTATGCGCGAATGTTAAATGAAGGTTTAAAATGGAGGAGGAAGGGGGATTCGAACCCCCGCGCGGTGTTACCCGCCTGTCGGTTTTCAAGACCGATCCCTTCAGCCGGACTTGGGTATTCCTCCGTATCGACAAAAAATAATTTATCATATTAAATAATTAATGTCAACACAATTACTTAAAAAAATAAGAGCGGAAAAATCCGCTCCTGTTATTTTACGATGACTTCACGATTTCTCATATAAGGACGAAGCACCTCAGGTATGACGATACTTCCATCTGGCTGCTGATAATTTTCCAAAATAGCCGCCACAGTTCTTCCAATAGCTAGCCCAGATCCATTTAGAGTGTGAACATGCTCTGGCTTTGCTTTCGGGTCGCGCCGGAACCGAATATTTGCTCGGCGGGCCTGGAAACCTTCAAAATTACTGCAAGAAGATATTTCTCTATATGTTCCATTACTTGGAATCCATACTTCAATATCGTATTTCTTAGCTGCTGTAAATCCTAAATCGGCTGTACACATACTTAAAACTCTGTACGGAAGGCCTAGCAGCTGCAAGACTTTTTCTGCATGTCCTGTCAGTTGTTCTAACGCTTCGTAAGATTCCTCTGGTTTAACAAACTTCACTAATTCAACCTTGTTGAACTGATGCTGACGGATTAACCCCCGAGTATCCCGGCCGGCAGATCCTGCTTCAGAACGGAAACAAGCACTAAATGCTGCATAATTGATAGGCAGTTCGGCAGCTGACAATATCTCATCGCGATGCATGTTGGTGACAGGCACCTCAGCTGTCGGAATTAAGAAATAATCTTCGTTTTCAATTAAGAAAGCATCCTCTTCAAATTTTGGAAGCTGGCCAGTCCCTGTCATGCTCGCACGGTTAACCATATATGGCGGCAGAACCTCGTGATAGCCATGTTCATCGACGTGAAGATCAAGCATAAAATTAATTAGTGCACGTTCAAGGCGTGCGCCAAGTCCTTTATAAAAAACAAACCTGCTGCCTGTTACTTTACCAGCACGCTCAAAATCAATGATTTCTAGATCGCTGGCTAAATCCCAATGCGGTTTGGCTTCAAAATCAAATTTTGGAATCTCTCCCCAAGTTCGTACCTCTACATTATCATCTTCAGAGTCTCCTACTGGAACACTCTCATGCGGAATGTTTGGGATGCTTAGAAGCAGACCCTCAAGTTCGGATTCGACTTGTCTTAACTCATCATCAAATTCCTTAATTCTATCTCCGACTTCACGCATTTCCTTAATTAAATGGTCAGCATCCTTTTTCTCTCTTTTCAATCCGGCAACCTGCTGAGATACTTCATTCCGTTTGCTTTTAAGCTGTTCTGTCTCAACGATTAACTCTCGGCGTTTTTCATCAAGACTTTCAAACTTTCCGAAGTCACTTAAGTCTTCACCACGGTACTGCAGCTGTTTCTTTACCTCTTCAAAATTAGCTCGTAAATGTTTTAGATCAAGCATTATAATGCCTCCTTTTACTTTTCCGGGAAATAAAAAAAACTCCCGTCCCCTGGAAAGGGACGAGAGTTACCCGCGTTGCCACCCTGATTGAAAGCACACTGATGCCTTCCTCTTGCAAAGATAACGGCCTAAACCGAGAGCATTTACTCGCTTTTTGAAGCTTTCCATGCTCTGCTCAAGGATGGATTCACAGACTGTGCACACCGATTTTCACCTGGCATCGGCTCTCTTGAGAACAGCAGTACATTACTATTTCCCTGTCATCGCTTTATTTTTATAGCGTTTTAATTATAAATAATTTACTACAATTATGTGCTAGTTGCAACTCATATTATACATTATGAACCGCTTTTGATTCCTTAACCATCTCAATAAAGTAAGCAGTGATGCGGTGGTCCTCTGTTAATTCAGGATGAAACGAACATCCCAGGAATTGTCCTTCTCTGGCCGCGACAATACGGTCATTATGAGTAGCCAGGACATCTACATTTTCTCCAGCTTCAACAATATGAGGAGCTCGGATAAATACAGCTTCATAACCTTCTGCCACTCCATCAATATTAAGGCTGGCTTCAAAGCTTTCCCTCTGGCGCCCAAATGAATTTCGTTCGACCTTTATATCCATAACACCAATATGCGGCTGATCGTATCCGACAATTGTTTTTGCAAGAAGAATAAGTCCTGCGCAGGTGCCAAACATTGGTTTCTCATCATTTGCAAACTTTTTAAGCCCGTCCATAAACTGATATTGATCAATCAGGCGCCTCATTGTCGTACTTTCACCACCAGGAATGATAAGGCCATCTACTTCTTCCAGTTGTTCAGCACGTTTGATGATAACAGCCTCAGCCCCATTGGCTTCGATAGAACGTACGTGCTCCCGTACTGCCCCCTGAAGGGCAAGAACTCCGATTTTTACCATGTTATTGCTCTCCCTTACCAGCCGCGGTCCTGCATGCGTGCTTCAGGAGCCAGGCTTGAAATTTCGATTCCCTTCATCGCAATTCCAAGGTCTTTAGAAATATTAGCGATTAGTTCATAATCTTGATAATGTGTTGTTGCTTCTACAATTGCTTTTGCAAATCTTGCTGGATTATCGGATTTGAAGATTCCAGATCCGACAAATACTCCGTCAGCACCTAACTGCATCATAAGAGCAGCATCTGAGGGCGTTGCAATGCCTCCTGCAGCGAAGTTTACGACTGGGAGGCGTCCAAGCTCTCTGATCTCAAGAAGAAGCTCATATGGAGCCCCTAGAAGCTTTGCTTCGTTCATAATCTCAGCCATGTCCATTCCAACAATTTTCCGGACCTGAGCATTTACCTTGCGAATATGGCGAACCGCTTCAACGATATTGCCTGTACCAGGCTCACCCTTTGTACGAAGCATGGAAGCTCCTTCGCCAATCCGTCTTGCAGCTTCACCTAGGTCACGGCAGCCGCAGACAAACGGTACTGTGTATTCATTTTTATTTAAATGGTATTCTTCATCAGCAGGAGTTAATACTTCACTTTCGTCTATGTAGTCAACTCCCATAGCTTCAAGAACCCTCGCCTCAACAATATGGCCGATACGTGCCTTAGCCATGACCGGAATTGATACTGCTTTCATAACTTCCTCAGTAATGCGTGGGTCAGCCATTCTGGCAACTCCGCCTGCAGCCCGGATATCAGAAGGAACACGCTCCAAAGCCATTACTGCTACAGCACCAGCTTCTTCTGCTATTTTAGCTTGTTCAGCATTGACAACATCCATAATGACGCCGCCCTTTTGCATTTCTGCCATACCTCGTTTAACGCGATCTGTACCTGTTTTCATTGTATTTCCCCCTTCAGTAATACCATCTGCATTTGATGGGTAATTTATCATTTCTAATACTTATATAAAAAGGGAAAATATACTAAATGACTCGGAATTACTCAGTTTTCCCTATCAAAACTAAACAATAAAAAAGGTTTCCTGTCAAGACAGGAAACCGAAATATTAGAATAATTCTTTAATTGCAGATGAAGCACTTCCCCAAATATCTCCAAAGAAACCGCCAATACCACGCATCATTAATACAAATCCATTGGCCTTTTCTACACTTTCTGAGGCAATAACATCAACTTGAGCTGCCTTTTCCCCTTGCTCTGTTAAGAAAGAAAGGCTTTCACCTTCTTTTGTTTTCACCGTTAGGTAACCAACCACATCGCCTTCATTTACTGGAGCGGTTAATTCACCATTCTTATCAAGCTTATCTTCATCAATTACCAACTCTGTCGTATAGTTTTCTTTTTCCCCATTTTTTATAACCATTGTCAAAGGGTCTTTAGACTCAATCTTAACTGTGTCTTCTTTACCTTTATTGACAGCAATGGTTTTCTTACCTTCAGCTTGATATCCTGCAGGTAAAATTTCTTCTTCAGAAAAACTGCTGAACGCATAATTAAGTACCTTTTCTGTTTCATTAAAACGTTCATTCGCCGAGTTTGTTTTCATAACAACAGAAATAAATCGTTGTCCATCCCGGATAGCAGTAGCCGTAAAACTATAGCCTGCAAAATCAGTGGAACCTGTCTTTAGTCCATCAACGCCTTCATAATGATGAACTAGCGTCGGCAGCATCCAGTTAAAGTTTGGATATTCTCTTCCATCTCTAAATTTAAGTCTTGGGATTTTAGCTGTCTCCAAAACCTCCGGATAATCGTTTAATAGATGAAAAGCCAATTTGGCAGTAGCACGAGCCGACATAACATTTTCTTCATCGGGTGCACCTGCAGGGTGATTTCCCAAAAGGCTGCTGTTATTTAATCCAGTAGAGTTCACGAACTTATATTCACCAAGATTAAGTTCCTCAGCCTTTTTATTCATTTCTTCAACGAAGTTTTTTTCTGATCCAGCAACAACTTCAGCAAGTGCTACTGCTGCTGCATTGCCAGAGTGAATGGCCATTGCCTCATAAAGTTCTTTAACAGTATAATCCTCGCCCTGAGTCAGACCAACGTTAGACAAACCGGGAGCTGCCGATAATTTATGGACATATTCATTAATTTTAACTGGCTGTTCCCAGGAAATCTTGCCATTATGCACAGCCTCTAGTACTAGATATTCTGTCATCATCTTGGCCATTGAAGCAACTCCAAGAACAACATCTGGATTTTTTTCATATAAAACTCTTCCAGTTTCCGCATCCACTAATACAGAAGCCTCGGCATCTAGGCCTAGTGTATCTTCAGCGGCTTCGGCTTTAAAAGTCATTCCTGAAAAAATTGCGGTAAAACTAATGACGAATATCGAAATCAACATTGTTACGTTTTTAAATCGGTTCAAAGCGTTTTTCCCTCCAAATATTATCTCGTTAGTAATCTATAAAAAATCGATAGATTGGCAGTTCGACTTTTTTGCACCAATTTAGTTTATCATAGTTAAAACCAAAAAAATAGACAGAGAATAGTCACTCTGTCCTTTGTAAATTAAGGAAATATCCGCTTCGAATATAGGTAAAAAGGCTTATGTGGCAGAATAATTTGGAGCTTCTTTCGTTACTTGAACATCGTGAGGATGGCTCTCTCTTAAGCCTGCGCCTGTCATTCGAATAAATTGGGCGTTCTCACGCAATGACTCCAAATCCTTTGTTCCACAGTAACCCATTCCTGATCGGATCCCTCCGATAATTTGATAAATCGTATCAGCAAGAGGTCCTTTATACGGTACACGGCCTTCAATGCCTTCTGGAACGAACTTTTTAGCATCTTCCTGAAAATAGCGGTCTTTAGAGCCTTTTTCCATGGCTCCGACAGACCCCATTCCTCTATACACTTTAAAGCGGCGTCCTTGGAAAATTTCAGTTGCACCAGGGCTCTCGGAAACACCTGCAAGAAGGCTTCCGAGCATAACAGCGTGTCCTCCAGCAGCTAATGCTTTAATAACATCTCCGGAATATTTAATTCCACCATCGGCAATGATTGCTTTCCCATGTTTTCTGGCTTCAGTTGCACAATCATACACAGCTGTGATCTGTGGGACACCTACACCGGCAACTACTCTTGTTGTACAAATAGATCCTGGGCCAATACCTACCTTAACGATATCAGCGCCTGCCTCTATCAGATCTCTCGTACCTTCGGCAGTAGCGACATTTCCGGCGATAATCGTTAAGTCAGGGTAAGCATCTCTAATTTCTTTTACTGCCTCAAGTACCCCATATGAGTGACCATGCGCTGTGTCCAAAACAACAACATCGACGTGTGCTTTTACGAGCATTTCAACACGCTTCATCGTATCACCTGTCACACCGACAGCTGCACCCGCCAATAACCGACCCTGGCCATCCTTGGACGAATTTGGAAACTCTATCACTTTTTCGATATCTTTAATGGTTATAAGGCCTTTTAACGTTCCTTCTTCATTTACTAGTGGGAGTTTTTCAATTTTATATCGCTGAAGAATTTTTTCTGCTTCTTCTAACGTAGTTCCAACAGGAGCTGTTACTAAATCCTCCTTAGTCATAACCTCGTAAATGGAAATTGAATAATCCTGGATAAATCTTAGGTCGCGATTTGTGAGGATTCCAACAAGTTTTTGCTCTTGTTCATTATTGACGATCGGTACACCTGAAATGCGGTACTTACTCATCAAATGTTCTGCATCAAAAACTTGGTGATCTGGTGTTAAGAAAAACGGGTCTGTAATAACACCGCTTTCTGATCTTTTCACCTTATCCACTTGATCAGCTTGCTGTTCAATCGACATGTTCTTATGGATAACTCCAAGGCCGCCCTGCCTGGCAATTGAAATAGCCATTTCAGCCTCTGTTACCGTATCCATACCAGCACTGATAATTGGAATGTTTAGGTTAACCTTCTCTGAAAGGCTCACTTTCAGGCTGACATCACGAGGCAGCACTTCTGATCTCGCCGGGACTAACAGCACATCATCAAAGGTTAATCCTTCTTTTAAAAACTTGCTTTCCCACATAGTAAAAAGACCCCCTTATAAGAAAATATTATTTGTAGGTTATCAATTGGACAAAATACTGTCAAGGAGCAAACTCAATGTTAGATTTTTCTAAAAATAATGGAGGTAATTTTTGTGGCAGATTCTTATACAGGCTGGGAGAGCTTTAATATCTATTTTTCAGCAGAATATACCCAGGCTTTTTTAAAAAAGTGTTATAAACGTCTTAACTTAGAACAGGGTGAGCAAAAAAGTTACGAGAACTGCTACCCGTTTATGTATTACCTGGAGCATGGCAAAGTATACTACCAGCAGGCAGAATCTTCTCCGCTTGTGATTCAGCCAATTCTTCAATATTACGGTCTTGTACATTTAATAAAAGCATGTATTTTAACTGTGCAGCCAAATTATCCTGAATCCACATCCGTTCTGGCTCATGGCATTTCAACAAGAAAGCGAAAGAAACAACAGTATCAATTTTTTGATGATGAGGTTAAATTTCAAAAGAATGGACTTTTTTCGTTAATGGCTGAAAAATTGTTTCACATGAAACAGTTAGAAGGAGAAAAGGCGTCCATGGGTGAGGTTTTGAAATATATTCCGGAGCTTTCCGAACTAACTAAACAGACTCTTGGGAAAAACACCTTTTTAGATGTAAGAAATGAAAATCAAATATATTATCTTTCAAAAAAAGCACTGGACTACTTTCATATGACAGAAGACCGATTCCAAAATTTTTATCAATCTAAATCACCCCTGTCTGTCTCATTCCGCCCTTCTGAAAGTGAAGATATAGCTTTCTCTTTTGAACAGCCAATTGACCGCGAGCCTGTCCCGTTAAAATTAAATCAAAATACCGGCACCTATTCCATGCCGCTTTCAAAAGGGCCCTTACTGGAATACCCTGAACTGCTGCTGCACTATATACTTTTATATAACTTAAGCATGATCGCAAGGTACGAAACAGAGTGGTGGGGGGAACTCATCAAAATGATGACCACTAAAGATCTTCCATACATTCAGTCTTTTTTATCCATTTCATTAAAGAAAGGTCCTATGTTAATCCATCGGTTACTGAGCAGAAAATGAAGCGGAAGCCAAATTGGAATTAGACTTGGGGAAAAGGCAGTGAAGAAGCAGGAGGGAGCTCTGGTGACTCTCTCTAGTTCCTGTATGAAGAAGGATATCCTCTTAATTAAGTTACATCTTTCTTTTTAACGACAAACCGAAACAAAAAAAAGAACAGCTCTATCAGCTGTTCTTCGTGTGCCTGGCAGCGTCCTACTCTCACAGGGGTAAAACCCCAACTACCATCGGCGCAGAAGCTTAACTTCCGTGTTCGGCTTCGGATGGAAATGAACAGCGGATCTCTGCGTCAGCCGCGGTCGATCAGTCCTCGTGTACACCGTACACTCCGGGCCTCTCTCTCTTGCTTCCTTGACCTCCTTGTTCCTTTCCATCCTCGTATATTCTTTTTTCCACCTTATCGTCTAAATTAGTCTTGCCCTCCCGGACAAAGAAACAAAAAAAAGAACAGCTCTATTAGCTGTTCTTCGTGTGCCTGGCAGCGTCCTACTCTCACAGGGGTAAAACCCCAACTACCATCGGCGCTGAGAAGCTTAACTTCCGTGTTCGGTATGGGAACGGGTGTGACCTTCTCGCTATCGCCACCAGACTATTTTGAGGTTTGTTCCCTCA
>NZ_JABUNR010000028.1 GCF_013343715.1 Mesobacillus harenae | reverse complement strand
TAGACCGTGTGATTGAATATTATAACTGTCAACGGTATCAATGGGGATTAAAGAAAATGACCCCGGTACAATACCGGGATCATTTATTAGCAGCATAGGCACTTTTTATTAAAGTGTCCGAAATATGGGGCCTAGTTCAGAACTCAGGCACTTTTTTATTCTTGTACCGTTGATTCAGTATTAATTACGGCTGGGCTGTTTTCCTTCCATACTCTAAATTTATCTAGTTCTGAGGAAACTCTATTCAACACAAATGCGATTACAGCGGCATCATCAAGGATGCCAAACCCGGCTATAAAATCAGGTACCAGGTCTAAAGGGGATATAAAGTAAATGATCGCAGCAAGTATGCTTAGCATGGAGCCTTTGGAGATATCCCTGTAATGACCTTTACGCCAAGCGCCAATTAAATCAAAGGAGAGCATCAGTTTCTCCCAAACATCGGTAAGAGAAAGTTTCTTGTTTTCTGCTTTGAGTTTCGCATCTTTTACAAGCGTATCTGTTTTTCCAGGGGAATTTATATAATTTTCGGCATCCTGTTCATAATTTTTATAACCCTCTTCATAACTTTTTTTCTTAAACCACATATCGGCACCTCCTTTTAATACTTAACTTTTTAATCGCATCTATAGTATTTACCCGATCCCCCATAGGACTCAAACACATCATACATATTAAACAAAGATTAGCAGCTTGCAACTTTTTTCAGGCTGTCTGCCTAAACTCACTTCGTAGAAATCAAATCTGATGGATAGATACAATCATTAAATCTGATACTAATAATGACGTCTTTTGGTTTATTTAGTTATTAACTGTACAGGAGTGATCCAATATGAATGTTGATAGGCAGGCTGTAAAGGACATAATTGAAGGTGTTGGGGGCAAGGATAATATTGCTGCTGCAACTCATTGTGTTACACGACTTCGATTCGCTTTAAAAGATGAATCTAAAGTTAATAAAGAAAAACTTGAGAGTGTTGATTTGGTAAAAGGCACGTTTTCAGCTAACGGACAGTACCAGGTTGTTATTGGTCAAGGGCTTGTTGATAAAGTATACAAAGTAATGTCCGAAATCACAGGGATTGGTGAGAGCTCCAAAGAAGAGATTAAAGATGTTGCGGCTCAGAATTTAAATCCCCTGCAAAGGGCAATTAAAACACTTGCGGACATTTTTATTCCGATCTTGCCAGCGATTGTAACGGCAGGCTTATTAATGGGAATCAACAATATTTTAACTGGTCCAGATATTTTTTATGAAGGACAATCTTTCATTGAGGTACATCAAAACTGGGCTGATTTAGCTGGAATCATTAACTTAATTGCTAATACAGCATTTGTATTTCTCCCAGGGTTGATAGGTTGGAGTGCAGTTCATAAATTCGGCGGCAGCCCGCTCCTGGGAATCGTTCTTGGATTGATGCTTGTCCACCCAGACTTGTTAAATGCATGGGGATACGGTGCAGCCCAGCAGGAGGGTGAGATACCTACATGGAATTTATTTGGGCTGTCGGTCCAGAAAGTGGGCTACCAAGGTCAGGTGTTACCTGTCCTATTTGCTTCCTACGTTCTGGCCAAAATAGAGCAAGCATTAAGAAACCGGATACCAGATGCTTTCCAACTTTTAGCAGTAGCGCCAATAGCATTGTTAGTAACTGGACTTTTATCTTTTACAATAATTGGACCAATTACATTTACAATCGGTAACTTTATCACGGATGGGGTTGTGGGTATATTTGCAGCAGTTCCTGTGATTGGCGGTTTAATCTATGGTGGGTTATATGCACCGCTTGTAATAACGGGGATGCACCATACATTCCTCGCAGTCGATCTGCAGTTAATTGGAACAACAGGGGGGACATTCCTATGGCCTATGGTTGCCCTTTCCAACATAGCACAAGGGTCTGCAGCGTTTGCGATGATGTTTGTGAATAAAGAAAACGAGAAGTTAAAAGGGCTTGCCCTAACATCATCTATTTCAGCATGGCTTGGAATCACTGAACCAGCTATGTTCGGTGTTAATCTCCGATACAGATATCCTTTTATTTCTGCCATTATTGGGTCTGCCATTGCCGGTATTTTCATTACAATAAATGGTGTATTGGCACCTTCAATAGGGGTGGGCGGCCTGCCTGCATTTCTTTCGATCTTCACAGAGTTTTGGGGGGTATTTTTCATTGGAATGGCTATTGTCCTAGTGATCCCATTCACCTTAACCTATTTTTTCGCTAAGTTGAAAAAAAGCTAGAATGGATAGTGAAGGCGGATTGCTAACATGGGAGTAACAGGCGGATTATTCAGTAAGTGTGTTCAAACTTTTAGAAAAGCATCTAGCAATAAAAAAACAGATTGAAACAGTAGAAGTCCAATAAAGAACAGGCCATTCTCCTTAAAAAAACTGATTCGCAGCAGGAGGGACATTGACATGAGTGAACAGCCATGGTGGAAAAAGTCAGTCGTTTATCAAATTTATCCAAAAAGCTTTAATGACACCACAGGGAATGGAGTCGGAGATCTTCACGGAATTATTGAAAAGCTGGATTATCTGAATGATCTCGGCGTTGATGTTATTTGGCTGACACCAATATATGAATCACCCCAGCGTGATAATGGCTATGATATCAGCGATTATTTCAAAATATACGAGCAGTATGGGACCATGGAGGACTTCGACCTGCTGCTCATTGAATCCCATAAACGAAATATAAAAATTATAATGGACATTGTTGTCAATCATTCATCCGTGGAACATAAGTGGTTTAAGAAGTCCAAGGATTCTAAAAATAGTAACTATCGAGACTTTTATATTTGGAAGGATCCAAAGCCTGACGGTAGTGCTCCAACAAATTGGGAATCTAAATTCGGTGGTTCTGCCTGGGAATATGACGAAGCAACCGGCCAGTATTATCTACATCTTTTTGATGTCACGCAAGCCGATTTGAATTGGGAAAATCCAAAATTAAGAGAAAATATTTATGACATGATGCGTTATTGGTTTAAAAAAGGTGTTGATGGATTCAGGCTGGATGTGATCAATTTGATTTCTAAAGATCAGCATTTTCCTGATGATGATGGAAGTGTGCCACCGGGTGATGGCAGAAAATATTATACTGATGGGCCGAGGGTCCATGAGTTCTTAAAGGAAATGCATCAGGAAGTTTTTTCAAAGTATGATGTGTTGACTGTTGGAGAAATGTCATCGACTACCATTGAACACTGTATCAGGTATTCAAACCCTAATCGGAATGAGTTGAGCATGACGTTCAACTTTCACCATTTGAAGGTAGATTATCCAAATGGAGAAAAATGGTCAGTCGCTCCTTTTGATTTTCTGGGTTTAAAGAGGATTCTTTCTTTATGGCAAAAGGAAATGTATGACGGAGGCGGCTGGAATGCTTTGTTCTGGTGTAACCATGATCAGCCCCGGATTGTGTCGCGTTATGGAGATGATGGAAAGTATCATCAGGAAAGCGCCAAAATGCTGGCTACAACAATCCATATGATGCAGGGAACTCCATACATCTACCAGGGTGAGGAATTTGGAATGACCAATCCTTATTTTAATGATATTAGTCAGTATCGGGATGTTGAGTCTTTAAACATGTACAAAATTATGCTTGGGGAAGGGAAACCTAAAGATGAAATTCTAGAAATCCTAAAGCATAAATCAAGGGATAACTCACGTACACCGGTTCAGTGGAATGGAGAAAAACATGCAGGATTTACATCAGGAACCCCTTGGATTAGCATAGCAGCTAATTATAAAGAAATTAATGCAGAGAACGCATTGGAGGATAAAAATTCAGTTTTTTACCACTATAAAAAGCTAATCGAGCTTCGTAAACAGTATGAAGTCATAACATATGGTGACTATCAGCTTCTTGATGAGGCAGACCCTCAAATATTTTCATATGTCAGAAATGGACAGGGAGAAAAGCTGCTTGTTATCAATAATTTTTACAGCAAGCCTGCCTTATTTAAACTTCCAGACAATGCCGAGATTCATCGACTAAAGGCTAAGGTTCTTTTATCTAACTATCCTGATGCACCAGTGGATATTGATTCGATCAGTTTAAGGCCATTTGAATCAATCATTTATTATTTAAGCTAAAAAAATTCAGCGGGTTGCTCCGATTGAAGGACCTATTCTTTCCCTTTTTCCGCATTATTTCCATCTATAGTTAAAATGAAAATAGACATCCTAAACAGGAAAAGTATTAATAAAAGGAGGAGTCAAAATTGAAGCTTTTAAATAAAGGGAAAATAGCAGCTGCAGCTATATTAGCTTTGTCGCTGAGTGCCTGTAACAATAATGCTAATGAAGCGTTTGATGAGAATAATAATCGAACAATGGATATTGGCACTCAAGAAAACCGATTATTTCAGGATAATGGGAGCCAATTTAATGGGCAGGCCTCTGGAGGAGGCAAGGGCCAGGGAAATACAAACAATACCGGCAATAGAACGAATCGTAATAATCAAGATGTAGCTCAAATGGGACATGGAACTGAAATCCTTCAGCTGGAAGAAGGGTACATCACAATTGATCCTAACTCGTTTAGTACGGCAACACCAAGCAGTAAGTTTCCGCATTCAAAAATGACACAGCAAGGATGGCTGCGCTATACAGCTCCTGGCCAGCAGCAGGGCCAAGCCGGACAGCCAGGGCAAGCAGGTCAGCAGCCAGGCCAGGCCGGACAGCCAGGGCAAGCAGGTCAGCAGCCAGGCCAGGCCGGACAGCCAGAGCAAGCAGGTCAGCAGCAGGGCCAAGCTGGACAGCCAGGGCAAGCTGGTCAGCAGCAGGGCCAAGCCGGACAGCCAGGGCAAGCAGGCCAGCAGCCAGGCCAGGCCGGACAGCCTGGACAAGCAGGCCAGCAGCCTGCCCAGCCACAGCAGGATGAACAACAAAAAACAATCGGTGCCGATCAAGCTGGACAAGGCTTAAGCCAAATGGAATCACAGGTAATAGAACTAACGAATAATGAAAGAAAAAAGAATGGACTTTCCGCATTACAAGCAGATACATCGTTAGCTGGCGTAGCACAGGAAAAATCAAATGACATGCAGTCAAAGAATTATTTTTCGCATACCAGTCCAACTTATGGATCTCCATTTGATATGATGCGTGACTTTGGTGTTAGTTATAATGCAGCCGGTGAAAATATAGCAATGGGGCAGCAAAGTGCAGAGCAGGTCGTAAAGGCATGGATGGACAGTGAAGGTCATAGAAAAAACATCTTAAATCCGCAATTTACCCATATAGGTGTCGGGCATACAGAAAATGGGAATTATTGGACGCAAATGTTCATTGGCAAATAAAAAAACCAGCCGATTAGGCTGGTTTCAGTTTGTCGACAAAAGGGGTTTGGAATGTTCTCATTCCGAACCCCTTTTTGGAATATTTTGCGGACTAGATGTTCCTGAGGAACAAGTTGTTCTATAGCGACCATCCTCTAATTGATCTCGTTGGATTGGATTATTTTTCGAAAGCATCTTCATCATCTCAAGCGTTATATGGTGCTATTTTAAAATTGTTTAGAAGCCCTGTTGATTGGAGTGGAAGGCGCGTAGGCTCCTCGAAATTCCTCATTATGCTATCGGCATAATTTCGTGTGATGTGAATTCACGGATGCCTTCCTTGTACTGTCGCATTTCCTTCGTGCGTGGGCAAATTCGAGGATGCCCAATCAATGTCCTGCGGGCTCAGCGCAGGTCCCGCGGAAAGCGTAGCGCCTGGAACGGAAATCAACAGTCCCATTCCACCACGAACCAAAAAAAGACTGTAAACAAACCGGTTTTAATCGAGTTTGTCTACAGTCTGAAACCAGCCATTAGGCTGTTTGTTTTGTTGAGGAAACCTTAATCTTGCCTGAGTAGCTCCCTACGCGGTTGCTTTAAAATAGCATCCCCGCAATCGATGCGCTCAAAAGGGAGGCCAGAGCCCCTGCTATAACTGCTCTGATGCCCAGTTTCGCTATATCCGCTCTCCGGTTAGGCGCAAGATTGCCTAAACCGCCAAGGAGAATCGCCAATGAAGACAAGTTAGCGAAGCCACATAAGGCAAAGCTTACGATGGCGACTGTTTTATCAGAAAGATTTGGAATATCTGGAGCAAAGCTTGAGTAGGCAACAAACTCATTCAAAATTAATTTCTGTCCAATGTAGTTGCCTGCCTGTACCGCTTCATTCCAAGGAACACCAATCGCAAATGAAAGAGGTGCAAATACGTATCCTAAAATTAATTCTAATGATAAACCGCTAAAGCCAAACCAGCTGCCGACCCAGCCAAGCAGACCGTTAAACATCGCTACTAATGCAATAAAGGCAAGCAGCATCGCTCCGATATTGAGTGCGAGCTGAAGTCCGACACCAGCTCCTCTGGCCGCCGCATCGATTACATTTGTCGACTCAGTATCCGTATCCATTTCAAAAGCATCGGGCTCATCCTTCCCATCTGTTTCAGGGACAATGAGCTTAGCCATTACAAGTCCTGCAGGAGCAGCCATGAAGCTTGCTGCCAGCAAATATTCAAGAGGAACCCCTAATAAGGAATACCCAATTAACACTGAGCCGGCAACAGACGCTAATCCTCCTGTCATGACAGCGAACAATTCTGATTGAGTCATTTTTGGCAGAAAGGGCCTGATAACAAGTGGAGCTTCAGTCTGTCCTACAAAAATATTTGCTGCAGCAGACATTGACTCGGCCTTTCGGGTTCCAAGAAGCCACGCTAGTCCTCCCCCGATCACTTTGATAAATAATTGCATGATTTTTAGATAATACAAAACTGAAATCAATGAAGAAAAAAAGATTACAACTGGAAGGACCTGAAAGGCAAAGATAAATGAAATACCTGACTCTTCAGTGAACATTCCCCCAAATAAGAAGTTAATTCCTTCATTTGCATAATTGATAATATTATTTACAACCATTGTCAGTTTTGTAAGTGCTGCTTTCCCAGTCTCCCACTTTAACACTGCAAATCCAAATAGCAGTTGAATCAGTAAACCGCCTGCAACTGTTCTGATACTAATAGCCTTTTTATTGTTAGAGAGTATAAAACCAATCAACAGTACAATAAATAGACCAAAAATCCCCCATATAATATTCATTTTTTCACCCCAGTTTAAGAGTCAAATTGCTAATTTAACTTGTTTTTGGACGTGACCTGCTCTCTTTCCTTTTTTAGCATATCCAACTGGTTAACTTTGATGAAAATTATTTACATAGCAGTTTTAAAATAGCCTGCGTACCTCTGTCTGGCACTTCCTTTTGTTACAGGGCAAAAAAAAGACGAGCAAGCTCATCTTTGTGTTTTTTCAATATATTCAAACAAGAAGGATTGTCCGTTGCGATAAAATCTCGGGTCATAAATCCCAATACGTGTATCATCATTAACAACAACAACAAACGGAGACCATTCATATAAAGTTTTTGCTTCAGGACGCTTGGAGAATAATTGTTCCAAATCAGCATCTTCTGCAGAAGTTAGGCTAATTAATTTCTCTTTTGCTTTAAAAAGTCCGTCACCATAAATAGAAACTGTATCGTCAGATTTTGTAATAACTGAAAACGTCCAGGGGACAAACTCAGCCGAAAGGGCAACCTGGTCATATTCCTGACTATACTGCTGATATAGAATATACCCTTGTGTGCTTTGAAGAAGTACATGCAAACCGATTAAAACCCAGGCACCCCTAAAATAACGCGGTGCTTTTGTTCGATTTTTTCGGGCGGCAATAAAGGCTCCGCCAATAATAACCCAAAATACAAGATCAACGATAGGGATTGTGCCAAAGGTAACCCTCATAGTTGAAAAGGGCTCTAAGTACCCAGTTCCCCAAGCGTTGAAAAGGTCACTGGTATTATGTATGAGGACAGCAGCCCATGCTATTAAAAATAGTTTGCCTCCTCCGGTTTTAAAGAGAAGTCTTGACAATAGCAGAAACAGGCCTGCCCAAACAGGCGTCAGGAAAACAGAATGAGTGATTCCGCGATGCCACATTTGATAAAGACCTTCCTGGTCCCAGAGCTTGGAGATAACATCAATGTCAGGAATCTGACTGGCTCCAACAGCTGTTATTAAATAAGCTCTCCGCTCTTGTTTAGACAACCCGCTTTTATCAATGGCTCCATATATAGCAAGCCCAAATAAAGTATGTGTGATCGTGTCCATTTCTTCACCTCGGCTGAATTTTACAATATAATGCTGTTAAAATAAACTTAAAAGTAATGAGTTGGAAAAAATCAAGGATTGCAAACTTGCTTTGTGAACGATAAGATTATTTTTATGAAGAAATTGGTTGTTAATAGAAAGGAAATATCAGATGCCTAACAATTTTACCGATGAAGTATTATCCAGACGGACGTTTGCTATTATATCCCACCCTGACGCAGGAAAAACAACATTGACTGAAAAACTGTTGTTATTTGGCGGAGCAATCCGGGATGCCGGAACAGTAAAGGGGAAAAAAACCGGAAAGTTCGCTACAAGTGACTGGATGGAGATTGAAAAACAAAGAGGTATTTCGGTCACCTCCAGTGTAATGCAGTTTGTATATGAAGGATTCCGGGTCAATATATTAGATACACCTGGCCACCAGGATTTCAGTGAAGATACGTATCGAACTTTGACAGCCGTTGACAGTGCTGTAATGATAATTGATTCAGCGAAAGGAATCGAGGAGCAAACTCTTAAGCTGTTTAAGGTTTGCCGAATGAGAGGAATTCCGATTTTTACGTTTATTAATAAAATGGACCGTGAAGGAAAACCCCCATTAGAATTACTTGCTGAACTAGAAGAGGTTCTCGGAATAGAATCTTATCCAATGAATTGGCCTATCGGGATGGGAAAAGAATTTGTTGGAATATATGACCGCTTTCATAACAGGGTAGAACAATATCGTCCCCATAATGGGGAACGCTTTGTGAGCTTGGATGAGCATGGTGAAATAGCCGGTGATCATCCTATCAAGAATTCTTCCTGGTACGAACAGATGCTAGAAGAAATCATGCTATTAAATGAAGCCGGTAATGAGTTTTCTGCTGAGCGGGTAAAGGAAGGCAAATTATCACCAGTCTTTTTCGGCAGTGCACTAACTAATTTCGGAGTGGAAACCTTCCTGGAGTCCTATTTGGAATTTGCCCCAACGCCTCAGCCCCGTGACTCTACTTCCGGTAAAATCGAGCCGCTTTCCGAGGAGTTTTCTGGTTTTATCTTTAAAATTCAGGCAAACATGAATCCGGCCCACCGGGATCGAATTGCTTTTTTGCGAATTTGTTCAGGCAAATTTGAACGAGGCATGTCAGTTAACTTATCGAGAACCGGCAAGCCAATCAAGCTTGCGCAGTCGACTCAGTTTATGGCGGATGATAGAAGTACCGTAGAGGAAGCAGTAAGCGGGGATATCATTGGCTTATATGATCCGGGCACATATCAGATCGGTGATACGCTTGTAAGTGGTAAGGATCTTTTCCAATATGAGCGGCTTCCTCAATTCACTCCTGAAATGTTTGTTCGGGTTACGGCGAAAAACGTAATGAAACAGAAGCATTTTCATAAAGGAATTCAGCAGTTAGTTCAAGAAGGTGCAATACAGCTTTTTAAAACAGTAAAAACCGATGAGTACCTTCTAGGGGCAGTTGGCCAGCTGCAATTTGAAGTTTTCGAGCACAGAATGAGAAACGAATATAATACAGATGTACACATGGAGCGAGTTGGCTCAAAAATTACTCGCTGGGTAGATGGGGATGTAAATGAGAACCTTTCAAGTTCAAGGAGCTTGCTCGTTCATGACCGCTATGAAAAGAAAGTATTCCTTTTTGAGAATGACTTTGCATTAAGGTGGTTTCAAGATAAGAATCCAGAAGTAAAGCTATACAATCCAATGGACCTTGCCAATGAGTAAGTAAATTCCATGGGGAATCGTCAGGCTGTCGAGAAACACTCGACAGCCTGTTTTTTCCGCAGTTATGCAAAATTCCTTTTTAACAAAGGAGTAGTCGATTACTGCTCCAGGTCGCTCGCTTTGCCATGGAAACCAACGGTCCTGTTTATATGTGTGCGGGAAAGGGCCGAAACGTTAACTAGTGGGGTAACGTTTCGGAAATCCTCTTGGTGTTTTTTGGATTAGAGCTATGAATGATTGACAGTTATCGTATAAAGTACTATATTGATATTATACTTTAGTGCTAAAAAGCGTTTAAGTGAGTATGCAATATGCAAGGGAGTATTACAAGCTCCTTCGTCATGCAGGCGAAGGAGCTTTTATGTTTAATTCGGGGGAATCAGTAATGCATCTAGAAAAAACATCTTTAACTATTAAACCTTTAGAAGCAGCTATAGCGGGAGTCTTGCTATTGATTGGGATCAGTTACGGGATCATTAAGCTTGGACTTGTTCCACACGTTCCTATTATGCTTGCCATTATCAGTTTACTAGTATATGGCCTCCTAAAAAAGGTCAGCTTTAAAGAATTGGAAGCTGGTATGGTAAATGGAGCAAAATCGGGAATCGGTGCAATATTTATATTCTTTTTTATAGGAATGCTAATCAGCAGCTGGATGGCAGCAGGTACTATACCTACTATGATTTATATTGCGCTTGGTGCTGTCACCGGCCAGTTCTTTTATGCAATTGTTTTTACCGTAACGGCTGTTGTTGGCCTTAGTATTGGAAGCTCTCTGACTACAGCGGCAACTATAGGAGTTGCATTTATCAGCATTAGCCAAGCGCTTGGTTTGTCCATAGAGATAACAGCGGGTGCTGTAATATCAGGGGCATTCTTTGGTGATAAGCTGTCTCCGCTGTCTGATACAACCAATCTAGCATCTTCAGTCGTAAAAGCAGACCTCTTTGAACATATTCGTAATATGCTGTGGACGACAGTGCCAGCATTTATTATTTCTTTTTTCTTGTTTGCGATGCTTTCCCCAAGAGATGCCTCAACTGACTTTGCGGAAGTAGATTTTCTGAAAAATACTTTGGTCAGCCTAAACTTAGTTCACTGGTATTCTCTTTTTCCGTTTTTATTAATGGCTGGTTTGGCAATCAAAAAGGTCTCTGCTCTTCTGACACTTTCGGCAGGTACAATTTCAGCGGTTGGAATAAGTATCATAGTTAACAATGTCGGGCTAGGTGCCCAGCTGGCAATTCTATTTTCAGGTTTTAAATCTGATAGTGGTGTCGAGGAGGTAGATGCGTTGTTATCTAGGGGTGGAATGGAAAGTATGATGTTTTCTGTTTCCCTTATTTTGCTTGCACTTTCGATGGGCGGACTTCTATTCCAGCTTGGGATTATACCAGCCATACTTAATGGTATGAAGACATTTATCAAAAGAACCTCGGCTATGATCACATCAGCAGCTCTTTCGGCCATTGGAATTAACCTTCTCGTCGGAGAGCAGTATTTATCAATTTTGCTTACGGGAACGACGTTCAGAGATCACTTTGAAAAGGCTGGCCTTCATCCAAAGAATCTTTCTAGGGTATTAGAGGATGCAGGTACAGTGGTTAACCCGCTAGTTCCCTGGAGTGTGTGCGGAGTGTTTTTAACGGGTGTATTGGGAGTTTCGACAGTCGATTATCTGCCATTTGCATTCTTTTGCCTCGCTTCTCCGCTGTTAACAATTTTTTTTGGAATGACAGGCATCACAATTACAAAACAGTTAAGATCTTAAACTATTCTTTTTCTATGTAAAGATAGGTTAAAGAGTTCCTCGGTTTTTTTCCATGAACCGCTGGAGCTCTTTTTTTACTATTTTACAGACTCTGTTTGCCAGAGATTTTCAATCATCTGACTCGGAAAACCAGATACAAGCTTAACAGAACTTGAAAAAAAATACTGTAAATTTTGTATCTGATGGTTGGAATCCTTGCTTCCTAATTTTTTCTTTTATATAGTAAAGCCATAAGAAACCGACAGAGATTTGACCGTCCGGTCAGTCAAGGTTTGAGAGGAGACATCTATGAATATTAGCGATTTTTCAATTAGAAGGCCAGTCTTTACCCTAACAACTATGTTACTTGTGCTAATTTTAGGAGGGGTATCCCTTTTAAATATTCCACTAAAGTTAATCCCTGATATAAATCCCCCGGTTGGTGTAGTTGTCACATCCTATCAAGGGGCCAGTCCTGAGGAGATAGTAGAAAAAGTAACAAAACCCCTTGAAGGAAGTCTCGCAACCCTACCTGGAATAAAAACGATGACATCAACATCAAGGGAAGGTTCAAATCTAATTCTGATGGAATTCTCCTGGACGACAAATATCGATGAAATTCAGGATGAGGTTATTCAAAGGCTCGACCAGACTCCAATGCCTGAAGACGCTAATGCACCGCGATTCTTGAAATTTGACCCATCACAGTTTCCGATTATCCAGTTGTCGTTAAGTTCAGAGAACGATGCTGAAACGCTGAGAGGGCTTGCGGAGGAGTTAGAGCTTGAATTAACCAAGGTTGACGGTGTTGCAAGTGTAAACCTTTCAGGCACCATGGTTGAAGAGGTTCGAGTTGAACTTGACCAGGACAAGCTTCGCGCGTACCAATTAAGTCAAGCTGACGTTGTGGATGTTATTCGCGCAAATGATATTTCCATGCCCGGAGATACGATAGAAAGAGCTGGCAAGGAATTAACAACCCGTGTTATAAGTACGGTTGACTCAGTCAGCACCTTAAAAGGATTGATAATAGCTGCTAACCCTGTGAATGGAGAAGATATTTTAATCTCCGACGTTGGAGAAGTTGAACTCACAGCAACCGATGACCGCACGATAACAAGGACGAACCAAAATCCCTCTGTGCTGCTCAGCGTGCTTCAGCAGTCGGATGCCAACACAGCAGCTGTTTCTACTGCATTTATAAATGAACTGGATGAATTGCTTGAAAAAGAAAAATACAGTGGAATTGAATCAGATATTTTATTCGACCAGGGGGACTACATTAAGCAAGCGATTGGAAATATTTCGATATCGCTTCTCCTTGGCGGTGCCTTTGCGATGGCAGTTCTATTTCTGTTTCTGCGCAATGTAAAAAGTCCGCTGATTATAGGGATTGCTATTCCTTACTCAGTGATTGTGACATTTGTATTAATGTATTTTGCAGATTTCACTCTAAATATAATGACACTAGGCGGTCTTGCTCTTGGAATAGGGATGCTTGTTGATAATGCAATTGTTGTAATTGAAAACATCTACAGGCATTTATCGATGGGAAAAGACTCAAAGTTAGCAGCCAGGGATGGTGCTAGGGAAGTTGGGGCAGCGATCACTGCGTCAACACTTACGACGGTAGCTGTTTTTTTGCCAGTCGTATTTATTACAGGAATTATAGGAGAACTATTCACAGAATTCGCCTTAACAATATCCTTTAGTTTATTCGGTTCACTTGTTGTAGCTTTAACTGTAGTACCGATGCTTGCCAGTCGAATGCTTAAGAATCCTAGGAAAAATATAGAAGCAAGACGCCACCGTTCTGGGGCCATGAAGCTGCTTGAGCGTTCCATCCGCTGGTCTCTCCGCCACAGGCTTGCAGTGTTATTATTCACTTTGGTATTGCTTGGAGCAGGCGGGTTTGGGATTACAACGGTAGGCACTCAATTTCTCCCAAATACAGATGAGGGCTTTTTTAGTGTCAGAGTGGAGCTTGAGAATGGGACAGCCTTGTCCGAAACGGAAAATGTTTTGACAGCGTTGGAAGCTGAATTACAGGATGAGGATGATGTCGATGTTTATGTAAGCCTCATCGGTACAACTCAAGAGCAATCCTTCAGGGGAACCACACAGGCAAATATTGCTGAGCTCTATGTGACGATGAAAGATTCAGAAGAACGGAATCGTTCGACATTTGAGTTTATTGATGGGATAACGGGAGATCTTGAGGAAGCGGCCACGAGTGTTAATGAGTCAGCCGAACTATCATTTAACGTTCAATCTTCATCCGGAAGCAGCCCTAATACGCTGACTTTTAGTGTAAGAGATTTAGATGCACAAAGGCTCGACAGCTCTGTTAATCAGATATATGACGCACTTCAGGAACTGGATGAAACTACTGAGGTATCCACCGACTTAATGGAAACGGTCGAGGAAATCCAAATAGTAGTTGACCGAAATAGAGCATTAGAGCAGGGGCTTGTTCCAGCTCAGATTGCGAGAGTTGTAAACGATGTGACAAGAGGAACACAAGCGACTCAGATGATTACTGAAGACGGGGAGATATACGGTGTTTTTGTTGAGTATGACAAAGAAGTGACCAGAAACCTAGATGAGCTTGAGGATCTTCTCATTAAAAAACCTGATGGAGATTATGTTACGCTTGGTCAGGTCACAGATATAGATACCGGAACAGGACCGGTAAGCATCCAAAGAATTAATCAGCAGGATGCCGTTCAATTTACGTATAAATATAAATCTACAGAGAACCTTGGGGATGTCTCTGAACAGGTTGACGAAAAAATAAATGCTCTCAACCTATCAGAGGAGACCGAAATAGTGTTTGGCGGTGATCGCGAACTGCTCGATTCCTCAATGGATGATATGATGCTAGCGTTTGCCCTTGCGATTGTGTTCATTTACCTCGTTATGGCAGCCCAGTTTGAATCCTTAAAATATCCTTTTGTCATAATGTTTACTGTACCGTTAATGGTGATAGGGGTTGCAATTGCTCTGGCAGTAACAAGAACTCCAGTCAGCTTAACAGCGATTATTGGTCTGATTGTGCTGGCAGGAATAGTCGTAAATAACGCAATTGTGATTGTCGATTATATTAACCAGAAAAAAGCCAGTGGCATGCGCACATATGATGCGATTGTTTTAGCTGTTAAGGATAGGGCCCGGCCGATTTTAATGACTGCTTTAACAACGATATTAGGGTTAATTCCGTTAGCGCTTGGAATTGGGGAAGGCACTGAAATGAATCAGCCTATGGGAATTACCGTTATAGGAGGGTTAATCAGCAGTACATTCCTAACCTTGTATGTTATTCCGATTGTTTATAGTTTGTTTGATAAAGAAACAAGAAGAATGAATAAAATGTACGCTACTCCTGATGGGCATCTAGTTCCAGCCTATCTATTAAAGGAAAAACAAGAAGGCGAACATATCTTAACGGAGCAGCCCTCCGAAACAAACCATACAAGAAGATATTCCGAAAAAGAAATGAAAGAAATACTCGAAGACTTACTGATTCTGGTAAAAGACAAGAATAAAGATGAAAGATAAGCTAGTCCGACTTATGCCGGTATAGAGAGCTTAACAAGAATACCCCTTCCAATTTGGAAGGGGTATTCTTGTTGTATTATGTCAGATGAACCCGACAAATGTAGGTAAAATTCTGAATTATCAGCCTTTTAATTGACCAAAACTTAAAGGTATAGCTAAAATAGGTTTATAACATAAAAGGGGGATCCACATGCAGAAAGGGTATTTTTTTACAGGTTTTCCGGGTTTTATCAGTAATCAATTAATTAGGGAAGTGTTAAAAAGAAATGAGGGGCAGGGAACAGTCTATGTCCTTGTGCTGCCTCAAATGGCTGAAAAGGCTAAAGCTGAAAAGGCCGATATTCTTAGAGACTTCTCTTTGGAGGATAGCCGCTTTCAAATCATTGAAGGGGATATTACTCAGCCTATGCTCGGAATAGAAAAACAAGTAAATGAGACCTTGGCAACCGATTTAACGCATGTATTCCATCTTGCGGCGATTTATGACCTGGCAGTGCCCAAAGACATCGCTTACCGTGTTAATGTAAACGGTACCAAGAATGTAAACGATTGGGTGCTTACCTTAAATAATATTCAGCGCTACACATACTTTAGCACGGGCTATGTTGCAGGCAGAAGAGAAGGAATTTTATTTGAAAATGAGTTAATTAAGCCGGCATCATTTAAAAACTTTTATGAAGAAACTAAATATGAAGCAGAAGTCTTGGTTGAAGGTCTTAAAAAGGATGTACCTGTTACGATTATTAGACCGGGTATTGTAAAAGGGCATTCAAAAACAGGCCAAACAATTAAATTTGATGGTCCATATTTCATTATGAACTTTTTGGACCGTCTAGGATTTATGCCTATACTTCCTAATTTGGTTCAAACAGAAACGGTTGTGAACCTCGTACCTGTGGATTATATTATAGAGGCTACTACTTACTTGACTTTTAGTGAAAAAGGAGCAGGTAAGACCTATCATTTAACAGATCCCAACCCTTATAAAGTCCGTGAATTATACGAAATGATGATGGAACAGATGCTGGGGAAACGTCCTAGAGGAAATATACCTTTTATCTTTACAAAGGCCAGCCTTCAGTTAAAACCATTAAGAAGATTTTTAGGAGTCGAAAAAGAGGTTTTGGATTATTTTACATGGAAAGGCTATTTTGATTGCTCCCGGGCTCAAGAGGATCTAAAGGGTTCTGGAATTGTATGCCCTGACTTTAAAGAAGGTATACCAGCGATGGCTAAATTCTACACTGAAAATAAAGCTAACAAAGGATATCATATCAAGATTGTCTAAAGCGGAGGTGGGATGAAATTGCATTCAGTAGAAATGCCTGGGAAACTAGTGGTTACAGCGCCTGCAACTGGCCAAATCATTTCTGAAATAGATGAAACACCTGTCCATGAAACACCTCTCTACTATAAAAGGGCAAGAACGGCATTCTTCAAGTGGAAGTCCATACCGACTTCTGAAAGATTGGTATATCTCAAAAAACTTAAAAAATATATGGTTGAACATATGGATGAAATTGCAAAAACAATTTCAAAAGATACGGGAAAAGTGCTAACCGAGGCTATTGTAGCTGATATTATGCCGACTCTTGATGCTATCGACCATATTTGCAAGCATGCTGAAAAAATCCTCGGGAGGCAGAAAGCTTCTACTCCTTTACTTTTAATCGGAAAAAGGTCATTTGTAGAGTACATGCCAAGAGGAGTGGTTTTGGTAATCTCCCCTTGGAACTATCCTTTACAGTTAGCGATGGTCCCAATGATAAGTGCTCTAGCCGGGGGGAATACAGTTATACTAAAGCCTTCTGAAGTGACACCATTAGTTGGCAAATGTATAGAGGATTTGTTTGTCAAGGCAGGCTTTCCAGAAGGTGTAGTTCAGGTAGCTCATGGCGGCAAAGAGGTAGGATCGGCTTTTACAAAAGGGAAGTCAGATTATATTTTTTTTACGGGTTCAGTAAGAACTGGGAAGATTATACAGGAACAGGCTGCTAAAGAGTTAATTCCTACGACTCTAGAACTTGGCGGAAAGGACCCGATGATTGTCTTTAAAGATGCTAATCTTAAGCGAGCAGCTAAAGGAGCAGTCTGGGGTGCTTTTACAAATAGCGGCCAGGTCTGCATGAGTGCAGAACGGCTTTATGTTGAACGGCCTGTTTACAAACAGTTTCTTAAGATTCTTAAAAAAGAGATCGATTTGCTTCAGCATGGAACAGACGCAGACGCAGACATTGGCTCAATGACTTTTCCAGGACAAAAAGAAATTGTAAAGGAACAGCTCGATGAGGCTCTTCAGGGAGGTGCACAGCTGTTGACCGGCAAGCCTTCAGGTGAATGGGAAGAGGGGATGTTTCTGCCACTCTCGGTGCTTACAAACGTAAAACAAAGCATGAAGGTTGTCCAGGAGGAAACCTTTGGGCCTTTGCTCCCTGTGATTCCCTTCGACACGGAAGCTGAAGTGATTGAGCTTGCCAATGACACGGTCTTTGGACTTAATGCAAGTATATGGTCCAAAGATATGACAAAAGCACGGAGAACTGCCTCCCAATTGGTTTCCGGAGCGGTTGTCATCAATGATGTCATCGTATCTGTAGCTAATCACGGTATTCCGTTTGGCGGGACGAAGGATAGCGGAATTGGCAGATACCATGGTGAAGCAGGCTTGCGAATTTTTTGTCATGAAAAAGCAATTGTTGAAGATTGGGGCATTAAAAAAACTGAGATTCAATGGTATCCCTATAAGGGGAAATATCCGCTATTTATAAAGCTATTTACGAGTTATTTTCAGGAGAGACGCAATTGGTTTACCTTCTTAAAAAGTTTCCTGGCGCTGATGCGAAAGAACTAACCCAAAATGCTGTTCCATTTGGAACGGCTTTTTTGTCGTTCAGGAAATTATAAAATTCTTTTCTTTTAAAAGGGGCTAAGTTGCTGTAACAGTTAAAAGTTTGATAAAACTAATAAGAAATGTACATTCTAACTTCAAAGATTCTCCTAAAAGACATTCATTTTCACTTTGGTTAAAAGCCTGGTATTTGCTAATATCTTACCTATTAATATGCTCTGGTGAGATTGTCTTGAAGCTAAGTGTTGGCCACTTACCATTAGATCATGTCTAATATAATAAAAGGGTGTAGGGATTGTGAAACGACTTACTAAGCTTGAAGCAGTGCTTTGGAGTGTTGCTCTTCCTGGATTCAGCCAGCTGCTGGCAGGAAGCTACATAAAAGGAATTTTATTTATAATCTTAGAGTTTTTGATCAATGTAAACAGCAACTTTAATGACGCGATTAGATATAGCTTCTTAGGTGAATTCGAAAGTGCCACAAACGTAATTGAATTCGGATGGCTCATGTTCTATCCATGTTTATATATGTTTGCAATGTGGGATGCCTATCGAATGGCCATGCGTTCAGATGAAAAGTTTGCCTACCTCCCTTTTGTTTTTGGAGCATATTTTATAACAGTTGGATTAATGCTATCCACAAAGATTCATTTGTTCGGTTTGTATTTAGGCCCCATATTTTTACCTATGTTATCTCTCCTGCCAGGTCTGTTGGTTGGCTTCTTACTGCGATTTTGTTTATTGAAATTATATCCATCTCCCCCTGATTAATTTAGAATAATCCTAAATTTTGTCCGCAATTATTAGGTTGCGGTCTTTTTTGCTGTCTCACAGACTATCAGTGTGGAGATAGTTATTTTTATACAAACCCCCATAAAAGGGGTTAACTTGACCGTAACCTGTTAATGAAAAAAGGAAATCTGAAAGGGTTTAGGGGAGGTTCATATGAGGTTAAACGGAGATCGAGAACTAAAAAAAATGGCAAAAACAACGTTAGCTGTTCTGCTGGCAGGGACATTTACATTATCATCTTCAGTTGCATTTGCAGAGGATGATAGCCAAATAGAGGAATACGATACTGTTGAGCTGCAGCATCAATATAATACGGTGGATACTTCCGTTAGTACTGGAGAAATAAAGACTGAACGGGAGGGCGAAATGCCAGCCCTTATTCCGGGAGATTTTTTTTATTTTGCAAAAGTGGCTCTTGAAAAGATTAGGCTTGCACTAACATTAGATAACGTGAAAGAAGCTGAACTTTTATCTGAATATGCCTCAGAGCGTTTGGCTGAGGCGGAAGCTTTATTTACCGGCGGAAGAGAAGCAGAGGCTCTTAAAACTATTCAGGACGCGTTAGAATACATGAACAGCTCTCAAGCGATTGTTGAGTCCGAAGAGGATGCCAAAGAACCAGAGGAAGTAATAGCTGTAGAAGATGAAGAAGCTGTTGAAAAGACTCCTTTTGAAGGAACCGAAGATGTCATAAGACAAAACATAATTTCGCTTACAGCAGCAATGGAAAAGGTCAAGAATCCAAAAGCAAAAGCGGCTTTGGCAAGAAATGTTGAAAAAACATACGCCAAGATTGCAAAGAAGCTTGAAAAAGAAACTAAGGTTATTAAGGAGGATCTGACAACAGCGGGAGAGGCAGATGAAATGGAACCAGTTGAGACAGTAGTCCTTGCCAAAGATGAAGAAACAAATCTGTCAGGCATTATTAAAAAGACAGAGGCTAAGAAAGAAGATGCAAAGGAAGCACAGATAATCTCTAAGCAAGCAAAAAAGCAAGAAAAGCAAAAAACTAAGCAGACAGCAAAAGAACAAAAGCAGGTTCACAAAGAAAACAAAGACCTAGCTAAAGAAACAAAGAAGCAGGCAAAGCTAAAAGGGCCTCATGATAAAAAAGCTAGTGCTAAAGACAGAGACAAGCAAAAGGGAACTGCTGCTGAAAAGTAAAAAACATATTGCGAAGAACCAAACAAGTTAGCCCTTATTCTTGAGCCTATTAGCAAAGCAGTCCTAGCTAAGCCCCGATATGTCAATTGACACTATATGATATAATGTGTTCGGGGAGGTGATGGCTTGTGCTCAATTTATTGTCTATGGCCAAAAAACGCAAGAAAACACTTGAAGAAACGGTCATAGAAATACAGCAGGGGGACCTGATTCTTCGTGATGAACTTATTAAATCATATAAGCCCTTTATAGCCAAGACAGTTTCCTCAGTATGCAAACGTTATATAAGTGAATCGGATGATGAGTTTAGCATCGGCCTTATTGCCTTTAATGAAGCAATCCAAAAATTTCAGCCTGAAAAGGGCAACTCGCTGTTAAGCTTCGCGGATGTACTAGTTAAACGCCGGGTAATTGATTATATCAGGCTGCAGGCGAAAGGCAAAAATCAGGTTATAGGTTTCGGCAGCGAGCTTCAAGATGGTGATCATCCTACAAACTCGATAGAAGATGAGTTGTCAATAGAGGAGTTTAGAAAAAAAACAGATGGAGAGCTTCGGAAGGAAGAAATTATTCAGTTTCAAGAAGTTCTTAAAGACTTTGGACTCTCTTTTCAAGATTTAGTTGAACAATCTCCCAAACATGCCGATGCAAGAAGAAATGCAATGGAAATTGCCAATATACTTGTTGAAAATCATGAATTAAAATTTATCTTACTAGAGAAAAGAAAGCTCCCTATAAAGCAGCTAGAGGAGCTAGTAAGTGTCAGCCGGAAGACGATTGAACGGAACCGTAAATATATTATAGCGGTTTCGCTGATTTTAATCGGTGATTATATTTATTTAAAGGATTATATTAAGGGGGTTTTGGAATCATGAGAAAAGGGATTGTCCTTGAAGTGAATGACCTTTACATAACACTGTTGACCCCTGACGGTGAATTCATGAAGGCGAAAAACCTTAACAATCAGTATGCGATTGGTGAAGAGATAGACTTTTTTCCGCTTGCTGGAGATCAGGAGAGTCAAAAAGGCAAGGGCAAGTACACATTCTTGGCCAAATTCAAACTGATGGCTGTTTCAGCAGCCGTTGTTTTGCTTATAGCTTCTTCGACGTTTTTTTCAATGTATGAAAGCAATGAAGTGTATGCTTATATGTCTATCGACGTTAATCCGAGTCTTGAAATGGGGTTAAACGAAAATACAAAAGTAGTCAGCCTTGAGGCTCTTAATAAAGATGGAGAACTCGTCCTTAAAGAACTCAGCTCCTGGAAAAAGAAAGATGCAGGGGATATTACCGAAGCCATCCTGGCTGAAATTAAGGAGCAAGGATTTAAAAATGAGGCTGAGAATGTGCTGGTAGCAACTGCCTTGCCGGCCAACAGAAATAGTACTGCTGATGAGAAGCTTAAAAAGGAAATGGCGGAGATTAAGAAATCCGCTGCTGCAGAAGATTTAACTGTGAAAGTAATAAATGGAACCAATCAAGATAGAAAAGCAGCAAAAAAACAGGGGATCTCGACAGGACTATATAAAGCAAAAGAGAATCAAAAAGTAAGGCCTAATCCAGAAAAAGCAAAAACAACTAAAGAATTGAATAAAGAAGCTGATTCTGTACAGAACCTCCAGAAGGAAAAGCAAGTACATCCGAGACAAAAGCCAAGTGAAGTACCTGGGAAAAGCGTTAAGGAAAACAAGAACCAGGGAGGAAAACAAAACAAGAATACTGGCCAATCGAATAGCAATGGCAACGGAAAAGGCAATGGGAAATCTGACACGAAGTCCGGAAATAGTAAAACGAAAGACCTAAAGGGCAATGAGAATAACCGGAATAGTCATGGAAAAGGCAATAAAGCAAAAGAGAACAGCGCTAAAAAAAACCCGCCAAAAGGCCATTCAAATCAAAAAGTCCGGTAAACACCGGACTTTTTTGTATGCCATAAGTTATATTAAATTTTTATTCATTACGGCCAGTCATTTGAGCCTGAGCCTGCTGTACTAATCTTTTAGTAATTTCCCCGCCAACAGATCCATTGGCACGGGAAACGGTTTCACCGCCTAGATTAACACCAAATTCCTGGGCGATTTCAAATTTTACTTGATCAAGATATTGTTCTATGCCTGGCACTAGCAATTTATTGGAGCTTCTAGCCATAACCGTTTCAACTCCTTTTTGAAATTACAGAGATCGATGTCTCTGTAGAAATTAGTTTTAACCAGCTTGGCAAGTTTAATGAGTGGTAAAGATTTTCGGAATTGGATAAGTAGGGACAGAAAGTAAATGCTAAGAGTATATTTTCTTGTTATAGTTAAAATCCCTTCCTCATTTTCCTTTTAAAATAGAAGGTTTTTCATTATGATAAGGAATAGGACAAAATGAAAGGACAGGGAGCATGCCAAAAGGACTACAAATGAAAATGAACAATCTTACACCTGCCCAATTAATTGTGGCTTATTATTTCTTAGCGGTAACCGTATCATTGATTTTGCTAAGCTTGCCTGTTGCTCATAAACCAGGTGTACAGCTGACCTTTATGGATGCGCTTTTTACTGCTGTCAGTGCTGTCAGTGTTACAGGCCTGACTGTCGTCAATACTCAGGAAACATTTAGTACGACAGGCGTGTTTATTTTGATGTTTGTGCTGCAGTTTGGAGCTATCGGGGTAATGACGCTGGGAACTTTTTTTTGGCTCATCCTCGGCCGGAAAATAGGCTTAAAGGAACGTCAGCTGATAATGACAGATCAAAATCAAATTGACCTGGCTGGACTCGTTAAGCTCTTAAAACAAATTATTTTAATTGTTTTTTTGATTGAATTTATAGGAGCAATTATTTTAGGTATTTATTTTTTACAATTCTTTGCTACCTGGCAAGAGGCTTTTATCCAAGGGCTTTTTGCATCGATCAGTGCCACAACAAATGCTGGATTTGATATTACCGGCTCTTCACTCGTGCCATTTGCGAATGATTATTTCGTACAGCTGATCACGATAATCTTATTGATTCTTGGGGCAATAGGATTTCCAGTGTTAATTGAAGTAAGAAACTACTTGCTTAATCAAAATAGAGTAGGCCGATTTTATTTTACTCTTTACACAAAGCTTACAACAATAACATTTGCTGGTTTACTTGTTTTCGGAACAGTCGCCATTTTTATAATGGAATACAATCACTTTTTCGCTGACAAGGTTTGGCACGAAGCATTCTTTTACTCCCTTTTCCAATCGGCAACAACTAGAAGTGCAGGGCTTGCTACCATGGATATAAGTCAATTTACGCAATCAACAACGCTGTTAATGTCTGCCATGATGTTCATTGGCGCATCCCCAAGCTCAGTAGGAGGAGGTATTCGAACAACGACTCTTGCATTAAATATATTGTTTCTTTATCATTTCGCAAAGGGAAATCGGACAATAAAAATATTCAGAAGAGAGCTGACAGAAGAGGATATCATGAAATCCCTCGTAGTCACCCTGATGGCTATGTTAATCTGTTTTTTAGGCGTATTAATTTTATCGATAACTGAAAATCATTCGCTAATCGAAATCATTTTTGAGGTGGCTTCAGCCTTTGGTACATGCGGGCTGTCTCTCGGAATAACGTCTGACCTATCGACCTTTGGGAAAATTATTATCATGATCTTGATGTTTATAGGGCGCGTAGGAGTTATCTCCTTCTTACTAATGTTAGGAAGGAAAGAAAAGAAAGCCGATTACCATTATCCAAAAGAGCGTGTAATTATCGGATAGGAATAAACAAAAAACAAACGGGGATTTCTTCTGACGGATTCTGTTTTGAAAGTACAAAATACGAATTCGTATAGTATTCCCACTAGAGTTAAAAAGCAAATTGGTAGTAGATTAGCAAAGAAAATGCTTGGAGACATATGCTCCAAGCATTTTTTATACCATAGGGAAGCCTCCCGGCAGTCTATTCGATTCCTGATTTTTTTCCTTGTTTGATGGCGGTGCTTCTTCTTCAATATTCTGCTTAACATTCTCACGGACCAGAAAAAGTAAGCGGAGAAATTCCTCTTATTTAGAAAAAAACTGATCAAACAGCTTAAATAGAGGGAGAGAATCCGCCTATTTACTCCAAAAACATGAAACTCGATTATTTTTGGACTTCTGTCAAGAAAGTAGACACAAAAAAATGAGACTAGATTCTCCTCAGAATACTACCGCACTTCGTTTGGTGGGGTGTTAAAAATGACCACTCGATAAAACGTGACTGGTCATTTCTAACACCAAATGTCTAAT
>NZ_JABUNR010000027.1 GCF_013343715.1 Mesobacillus harenae | reverse complement strand
CGGACGGGATAAGTGCTGAAAGCATCTAAGCATGAAGCCCCCCTCGAGATGAGATTTCCCATAGCGCAAGCTAGTAAGATCCCTGAAAGATGATCAGGTAGATAGGTCTGAGGTGGAAGCGTGGTGACACGTGGAGCTGACAGATACTAATCGATCGAGGACTTAACCAAAATATAAGGCGATACTCAACTTTCTTTTCTTCTTCTTTATTACATTATCTAGTTTTGAGGGAACAAACCTCAAAATAGTCTGGTGGCGATAGCGAGAAGGTCACACCCGTTCCCATACCGAACACGGAAGTTAAGCTTCTCAGCGCCGATGGTAGTTGGGGTTTTACCCCTGTGAGAGTAGGACGCTGCCAGGCAGTTTATTTTCTCAGCATATGCTGACTTAGGAAATAACAAAACAATATTTTTTCTTTTATCGGCGCGGGGTGGAGCAGTCCGGTAGCTCGTCGGGCTCATAACCCGAAGGTCGCAGGTTCAAATCCTGCCCCCGCAATAATTCATTTTCCAGGTCCCGTGGTGTAGCGGTTAACATGCCTGCCTGTCACGCAGGAGATCGCGGGTTCGATTCCCGTCGGGACCGCCATTTTTGATATTATAGTAGATTAACTAAACGAGTCATTGGTTCGTTTTTTTTTAATGCCTAAAAATGTTTTTTAGCCTGCTCTTGCAGCTGAATAAGCTTAGGGTTTTGCTTAGCAAAGCGAGTAACTTTGACCTTTCTTTTAAAAAATAGCAAGCATAGCTTTAAAGGAATTTTTGCCCGAAATGTGAAAATCGTGTAAACTACATATAGAATTGTTTCCTTAGGAGGGATCCTAAGGGTTTTTTGTCTTTCCGATGATAATGTTATTATAAAAGGAAGAAGCTAGGAAAAAAGGAATTTAGGTGAATTGTATGCAACCTTTTCAATTTGTGTCAGAACAGCCGGAACAAACTTTAGAATTGGCTAAGCGCCTTGGAAAAGCTCTCAAAGCTGGTGATGTTCTAGCTCTTGAAGGAGATTTAGGCGCAGGAAAAACAACCTTTACCAAGGGCTTGGCACAAGGACTTGAAATAAAGAGAATAGTGAACAGTCCCACTTTTACGATTATCAAAGAATATCAAGGGCGGCTTCCGCTTTATCATATGGATGTTTATCGAGTAGAGGACGCTTTCGAGGACTTAGGGTTTGATGAGTACTTTACAGGTGAGGGTGTAACAGTTGTGGAGTGGGCCCATCTTATTGAATCGCAGCTGCCTCTCGAAATTTTAACAGTGTATCTGTACCATGAGAACGATACTGCCCGAAAAATTGTAATGGAGCCGAAAGGCAAGCGTTATGAAGAATTATGCAAGGAGCTATTCTTATGAAAATTTTAGCGATTGATACTTCGAACTACACGATGGGCATTGGGATATTAATTGGAGACCAGGTAGCAGGGGAGTATATTACAAATCTGAAAAAGAACCATTCTGTCCGGGTGATGCCGGCAATAGAGGCTCTGATGCATGAATGTGAAATTAAGCCTTCGGAATTAACAAAAATCGTTGTTGCAAAAGGTCCTGGCTCTTATACTGGAGTTCGGATTGGTGTCACTATTGCAAAGACACTAGCCTGGTCTCTGGGTATTCCAATAACAGGAGTTTCAAGTCTTGAGGTAGTAGCTGCATCATCAGGCCGTCATTTTGAAGGCAAAGTATCTCCATTGTTTGATGCGAGAAGAGGACAAATCTATACTGGGTTATATGAGTACAAAGAAGGAAGCCTTCACACTGTAATAAAGGATCAGCTAATTCTATCAAAGGATTGGGCAAAACAGCTTGAAAGCCAGGATGATTCAATTTTGTTTACAGGAGTAGATTTGCATTTACATCAGGATGTTATAAAAAAAGAATTACAAGATAAGGCTGTGTTTGCATCCCCAACCGAATATAATCCGCGCCCTGCCGAACTGGCATTTTTGGGTAAAGATAAACCAGCTGAAGAGCTTCATTCATTTGTACCTAATTATATTCGCTTAGCCGAGGCAGAGGCCAAATGGAAAGAATTAAACCAATCCTAATATGAGCATCAATAAAGGAAGAATTATAATGAACCATACGATTGCTTTTCGTTTTATGAAAGAGGAAGATATTGACCAGGTTCTTGAAGTGGAAAGCCAGTCATTTGCGACTCCATGGAGCCGGGACGCTTTTTATAATGAGCTGAATAAAAACCAGTTTGCTTTTTATATTGTTGCTGAGTGTGATGGTAAGATTATTGGTTATTGTGGTACGTGGGTTATTGTGGATGAAGCACATATTACAAACATTGCGCTCCGGCCAGAATACAGAGGCCAGAAATTGGGAGAGGCCCTTTTGCGTAAGCTGATCGATATGGCAAAGGAAATGGGGGCTGAAACAATGACTCTTGAAGTGAGAACTGGCAATAAGGTAGCTCAATCGCTTTATAGGAAGCTTGGCTTTCAGGATGGAGCGGTACGAAAAGGCTACTATGCTGATAATCAGGAGGATGCATTAGTTATGTGGGTGAATTTGTCATGAAAAAAGACCAGTGGATTATGGGAATTGAAACTAGTTGCGATGAAACAGCTGTAGCTATTATAAAAAACGGCCGTGAAATTGCGTCTAATGTAGTAGCATCGCAAATTGAAAGCCATAAAAGATTTGGCGGAGTGGTACCAGAGATTGCATCACGACATCATGTTGAGCAAATGACAATTGTACTAGAAGAAGCTGTTAACCAGGCAGGGATTACTCTTGGCGATTTGGATGCTATTGCTGTAACATCAGGCCCAGGTCTTGTTGGAGCTTTGCTGGTTGGTGTAAATGCTGCAAAAGCGATAAGCTTTGCACATGCCATTCCCCTGCTTGGAGTCCATCATATTGCGGGTCATATTTATGCAAACCGTCTTGTAACTGAAATGAAATTCCCTCTTCTGTCTCTAGTTGTTTCCGGAGGTCACACTGAACTCGTGTTGATGAAGGAACATGGGCATTTCGAAGTGATCGGAGAAACAAGAGATGATGCTGCTGGGGAGGCTTACGATAAAGTCGCCAGAACTCTAAACCTTCCTTATCCTGGGGGTCCCCATATTGACCGTTTAGCTCATGAAGGAGTTCCGAGCATTAATCTGCCAAGGGCATGGCTTGAAGAAGGGTCTTATGACTTTAGCTTTAGTGGTTTAAAATCTGCAGTTATCAACACGGTTCATAACGCCGAGCAGCGTGGAGAAACAATAAAGCCAGAAGACTTAGCTGCCAGCTTTCAGGCGAGTGTTATTGATGTACTTGTTACCAAAACTCTTAAAGCAGTAAAGGAGTTTAAGGTTGAGCAAGTATTGCTTGCGGGTGGAGTTGCCGCTAATAAAGGGCTCCGAGCTGCCCTTAGCGAAGCTTTTAAAGAGTTACAAGGGGTAGACCTAGTTATCCCACCGTTGTCTCTCTGTACGGATAATGCTGCTATGATTGCAGCGGCCGGAAGTATTTTATTTGAAAAGGGACAAAGGTCCAATCTTGCATTGAATGGAAACCCAGGATTAGAGCTTTCTATCCACAATTAGTTATTTCTTTAAAGGAGACATGTCGATAAATGAACAAATTAATGTTAATTATGTGGATAAACAACCTCTTTAATGTGGATAGTGTGGAAAAGTATAAGAATAGAACGGCAATATAAACAGCATTAATATCAAATTGTGGACAAGTAGCGAAAAAAATCCCGGGCTCTATGCCCGGGATTTTTTCTATTAAAGATCTATATATGGTTGATATCTTACTATTCTCAGTCAATTTACTGTGACTATCCAGTTCACTTCATAAACTACCGGCAAATTTCAACTCCTATGGCAGAGCAAATTTGCGCTTCTTAACGAACCTTTTAATTTTCATTGTTTTTTAACTGTCAGCTTCGTTTCTCTTACTCTTCAGCCAGCTCAGCCCACTCATCCATCAGTGTTTCAAGTTCAGCTTGGGTTTCTGTTATTTTAGTGTTTAGCTCAGCGGCCTTTTCATGATTATGAAATATTTCTGGATCGCACAGTTGCTCTTCATAATGGGCTACAGTGCCTTCATGTGCTTCAATTAGTTTTTCTATTTCTTCGATTCGCCTTTTCCGCTGACGTTCCAGCTTCTTAGCTTCTTTATCAAGCTGAAACGAATTTTTTTCACTGCCGAAGATTTCACGAGAAGGCTGAGCCTGATTTTCAAGTTCTTTCAATTCTTGCTGTTCGAGCTTTTTCTCAACGTAATAATCATAGTCGCCCAAATATTCGGTTGACCCATTTTGTTGGAGCTCAATGACTTTCGTCGCAATTCGGTTGATAAAATATCGATCATGCGAAACAAATAAGATTGTACCTGGATAGTCGATTAAAGCATTCTCTAAAACCTCTTTACTGTCAAGATCCAAGTGGTTGGTTGGCTCATCAAGGATAAGGAGATTCGCTTTTTCAAGCATTAGTTTTGCCAGTGCTACCCGGGCTTTTTCCCCGCCGCTTAAGGATGCGACCGGTTTTAAAACATCATCACCGG
The DNA here is from genome assembly GCF_013343715.1 of Mesobacillus harenae. Taxonomy (GTDB): domain Bacteria; phylum Bacillota; class Bacilli; order Bacillales; family Cytobacillaceae; genus Mesobacillus_A; species Mesobacillus_A harenae. Next base: position 30,771 of record NZ_JABUNR010000027.1, on the reverse strand, counting down.
AGAATAGGAAGTTTCCCAGAACTGTTCTGATTTCCTTTTCTGTTTTTAAAGGATATTCGTCCCAAATTTCGTTCAGTACTTTTTTATTTGATTGAATATCGGCTTGTTCTTGATCGTAGTATCCAATGCTTACGTTCGCTCCATAATGTATATCACCAGCCAGAGCAGGAATCCTCTTAATAATCGTTTTAAGAAGAGTAGACTTGCCAATTCCATTCGGGCCGACAAGAGCAATGCTATCGCCTCTCGTTAATCGAAGGTTAATATCCTGGGATATTTTCTCCCCATTGTAGCCAACGGATAAAGCATTAGCTTTTATGACATCATTTCCACTTTGCCGGTCAATTTCAAAGCTAAAACTAGCTGACTTCTCATCACCAAGAGGACGTCCCATCCGATCCAGTTTCTCAAGCTTCTTCCTCCTGCTTTGCGCCTGTTTTGTTGTTGACGCCCGGGCAAGGTTCCGCTGTATAAAATCCTCAAGTTTTGCTATCTCCTCTTGCTGCTTCTCAAACTGTTTCAATTCCCGTTCGTAATTCGCCGCTTTTTGATCCAAATAAGAGCTATAATTTCCTGGAAACTTATTGAGCTGATTTCTGGAGAGCTCATACACCTTGTTAACAACTTTATCTAAAAAATAGCGGTCATGGGAGACGATTAGAATTGCGCCGTTATACCCTTGCAAATATTGTTCAAGCCAGGATAAAGTTTCAATATCAAGGTGGTTTGTCGGCTCGTCCAATATCAGAATATCTGGTTGGCTAAGCAATAGCTTACCAAGAGCAAGCCGAGTTTTTTGTCCCCCGCTTAATGTTGTGATTTTTGTGGAATAATGAAATGATTGAAAGTTTAACCCATGGAGAACAGAACGTATATCTGCTTCATACTGATAGCCGCCTTGTTCTTTAAATTGAACTTGAAGAAAATCATATTCCTTTAGTATTCTTTCATATTGAGCGTTATTTGACAGAATATCGGAGTCTGACATATCTTCCTCTAGCTGCCGCAGCTGTTTTTCCATTTGCCGCAGATGATCAAATACCGAAAGCATCTCTTCCCAGATTGACAGGGTAGATTCCAGCCCGGTATGCTGTTCAAGGTAGCCAATTGAAACATCCTTGGGCTTATTTACATCCCCTGAATCGATTGAGGTTTGTCCAGCCAGCATTTTTAGTAAGGTTGATTTACCCGCTCCATTTCGGCCAACAAGGGCGATTCTGTCATTCGATTGTATTTCGAATTTAATATTCGATAAGATTAGGTCAGCGCCAAAATGTTTCGTTAATTGATTGACCTGTAAAAGTATCATTTTATTCACCTCATGCCTTAAATTAAGTGTAACTCATTCAAATACGCTCGGCAATAAATGTAGAAAACTGTTGATATGTGAAAGATGAAACAAAGTTACACAGATTTGGCTAAATAGTGTATGATTTTGTTGAGAGGAGATTGAGGATCATGGCAAACTTTACTCATTTTAATAGCGAAGGAAGGGCAAAAATGGTCGATGTTAGTGACAAACCAGAAACCGTGCGTACGGCCATTGCCCGATCAAGTATTACTGTTAATCAAGAAATATATGAGAAAATTACTGAAAACAGGATGAAAAAAGGGGATGTCCTCTCAGTAGCACAAGTTGCAGGTGTGATGGCTGCCAAAAAGACTTGGGAAATAATCCCAATGTGTCATCCGATACCTTTGACAGGTGTTGATATTACATTCTCCTGGGACACAGAAAATAATGATTACACCTTAGACATTATTGCCTCTGTTAAAACAAAGGGAAACACGGGTGTTGAAATGGAAGCGTTAACAGCAGCCTCAGTTTGTGCGTTAACTGTTTATGATATGTGTAAAGCAGTGGATAAAGGAATGGTAATTGGCCAAACATATTTAGCTGAAAAGACAGGCGGGAAAAACGGAGACTTTAAAAGAGAAGAAAAACTATAATAGACAGGTTTGATTCTCAGGGGGGATGGAAATGGCAAACGAGACAATGAAAATCCCACAGGCTACAGCCAAAAGGCTTCCTTTGTATTACAGGTTTTTGAAGAACCTGCATTCTTCAGGAAAGCAAAGGGTGTCTTCTGCGGAATTAAGTGAAGCAGTTAAGGTGGATTCCGCGACGATTAGAAGAGACTTTTCTTATTTTGGCGCATTAGGGAAAAAAGGTTATGGATATAATGTTAATTATCTTCTGACTTTTTTCAGAAAAACACTTGATCAGGACGAGCTGACTAAAGTAGCTTTAATTGGTGTTGGAAATCTGGGAACTGCCTTTTTAAATTATAATTTCTATAAGAACAATAATACGAGAATCGAACTTGCTTTTGATGTGGATTCTGATAAAGTGGATACAAAGATAGGCGATGTTCCCATTTTCCATCTTGATGATCTTGAAGAAAAGGTTGTTGCAGAGAATATCCAGGTGGCTATTTTAACTGTGCCTTCCGTACATGCTCAAACTATTACAGATCGTCTGGTTGCATCAAATATTAAGGCTATTTTAAATTTTACTCCGGCACGGCTCAATATTCCAGCTTCCATCCGGGTGCATCATATTGACCTTGCAGTTGAACTGCAATCGCTGGTTTATTTTCTCAAACATTATCCGATGAACCAGGAGAATGAAAGCGAATAAGTTGAATCTCCTCATGATTCGGGTATGATAGGAATGGGAGGTGAGGCAAATGAACCTAGGAATGGGAAGCCTCTTATTAATTGTCTTTGTTGCTTTATTAATTTTTGGTCCGAAAAAGCTGCCTGAATTAGGCAAGGCAGCCGGCAATACACTCCGTGAATTTAAGAATGCAACAAAAGGTTTGGCTGATGACGACGATGATAACCGCAGAAAAGATAGTCAGTAATGTTGGGAATGAAAATTTATGAGTCATAAAGATATGACAATATATGAGCATATAGGTGAATTAAGAAAACGGCTGGTAAAAATAGTCGTTTTTTTCTTCTTAGCCGTGATCGTCAGTTTTCTTTTTGCTGAACCACTAATTGTTTACCTGCAAAGAGCGGATGAGGCAAAGGAATTGACAATGAATGCTTTCCGCCTGACAGATCCGATCAAAATTTATATGCAGGTCGCTTTTTTAATTGCTTTCTTAATTACCTCACCAGTCATCTTATATGAGCTTTGGTCCTTTATAAGTCCGGGTTTGTTAGAGCGGGAACGGAAAGTGACCTTAAGCTACATACCGATGTCTGTTGGACTTTTTATTACTGGAATTAGCTTTGCCTATTTTATTCTTTTCCCGTTTGTAGTGGATTTTATGAATCGAATTGCGGCTAGACTGGATATTAATCAAGTAATTGGAATTAATGAATATTTCCAATTTTTATTTCAGTTAACAGTACCCTTTGGGTTTTTGTTTCAGCTGCCAGTAATCATTATGTTTCTAACCAGGCTTGGCATTGTTACACCAATGTTTTTAGTTCAGGTTCGTAAGTATGCCTATTTTGTTCTTCTAGTGATTGCTGCCTTCATAACACCGCCAGAGCTTCTGTCCCATCTGATGGTGACCGTTCCATTGCTAGCTTTATATGAGGTTAGCATCTTCATCTCTCGCTTTTCATATAAAAAGGTTTTGCGTGCAGAAGAAGAGGAAAAGAGCATGGAGGAATAAACAGTAAATATGTGATGAGTTCCATAATAAGAGCCTCTTCCATCGACGAAAGAGGCTAAGATTTTCGACAAAGGCAGCGAGAAGCTTTTTCTCGCTGCCTATTGTCATTTTTTTGTTGGAATGGTGGAATAAAGACCGCTTTCCCTCTGGGCGCTTGCTTTCCGGGGGGCGGGCGGTGAGCCCCAAGGAGTCAAGCACCTTGCCATGTACAAGTTGCTAGTTTCTTGAAATTCATTGCAGCAAAAAGTAAGCATCGTCTGCATGGACAAATTTTTCAAGTCCATCCCATACCATCAATTTTCTTTTCATATTAGGGATATTGTCACTTCCATTTACATGGGTCAGCAGCCAAAAAACTCTTATCCATAACTCCTTCAATATATGGTAGAAGATGTCTTAGAACACACTGGACTCATGATAGCTTAAACATACAAACTAAGTGCTCGTTTGGAAGTATTGATTAATAGCGAGCATTTCTAATTGTTCACGTTCGTTAAACTGATTTTTGGTCATTTCTAGGAAATTATTATTGATTAAATGTAATAAGGTGGCTTGGAGCGGAGGGGGGCGACTCCAGCGGGAAAAGCGGGAAAGTCGAGACCCTGGACTAAGCGTAGCGAGGGAAGCGGCTCGGCCCCGCCCGCGGAAAACGTCCACCCGGAGTGGAAATCTAACCACACTGGTTATCTAGCTCAATTTTAAAATAAAAAAGACTGTAGGCAAACTCAAATACTTCGAGTGTGTCTACAGTCTGAGCCTCTTCCATCAACGGAAGAGGCTCTTATTTACTTATTTGCTGTTCGTTTGTTTTAGCTTAAAGTGCAAGAGAACTCTTCGAATTCCTGAACCTAAATCAAAGGTGGCCAGCATGACCAGCAGGTAGGTGAAGAATCCCCAGCCGCTTTCATTCACGTTAGATATGGCAAAGAAGGTGAATAACAGGCCAAGCACTATATAAACTATGCCTGATCGTAATGGTGATTGCATCATTATAAAAATCCTCCAATAAATCCTTGAATTCTTTCTGCTTCTTCAATCAAGCGTTCCAGGTCTTCCCTGAACACTGACTGGACAAGAACGACCAACGTATTCATTGCGACATGAGCAAAAATAGGAACAATGATTCTTTTGGTTTTTACATATAGAAAGGCGAAGGTAAAGCCCATGGCTGAATATAAGAGAATGTGTTCAGGTTCAAAGTGGGCAATCGCAAATATGATGGAGCTAAACAGTGCTGCAAGAAAAAAGTTAAACCGCTTATATAGGCTGCCGAAAATTATTTTTCTGAAAACTATTTCCTCTAGGATTGGCCCAATGATTGAACTGACTAGAATAACAATTGGAAAAGTATCGATAATCCGGATGATCTCCTGAGTATTTTCTGATCCCATTTCGATTCCAAGTGAGGCTTCTATATTAGCAGCAATTGACTGTGCCATAAGTGCCAAGAATATTCCCGCGACCGCCCAAACAATTGACTTACTGACGGAAGCAGTGTCCCGTGGGGCTAAGTCCGCCTTCATATCTCCTCTAAGGAAGAATAGCACAACGAGTAACGTGATGGTGAAGCTGCTTACAAGCCAAATGGGAATAGCCAAAGCCTGCATTTCCTCAGCAGTGTTTCCAAAAATAGTCCCTATGTACATAACAAGCGGAATGCCAACAAGGCTTGAAACCTGCATGACAATATAGGCAATTAATATATACCAATATTCCTTCTTCAAATTTATATTCTCCTTTAAAAAGTTTCGGAACAGCACTTGCTTTCACTGTGCCTTTCGTTAGCTTTTGTTATTCTTTTCACTTTAACCATTCTACAAATAAAAGGGCTGATAGTTCAAATATAAGGGACGCTGTCAGAAATAATTCAGAAATAATGTTTAAAAATATCATCTAGTCCCATACTTTAAATGGTAATAAAAATGGAAAAAAAATATGCTTGTTACTTGCAAATTACAGTAAGATTCATTATGATATTAATTGTGTTAGCACTCTGCAAGAGAGAGTGCTAATAATCAAATAAACTACATACAATTTGAGGAGGTTGTTTCACTTGTTAAAGCCACTAGGTGATCGTATTGTTATTGAGCTTGTAGAGGGTGAGGAAAAAACTGCAAGCGGTATCGTTTTACCAGACTCTGCTAAAGAAAAACCTCAAGAAGGCAAAGTTGTTGCTGTCGGATCAGGACGTGTTTTAGAAAGCGGAGAGCGAGTTGCTCTTGAAGTATCCGAAGGCGACGTTATTATCTTCTCAAAATACGCAGGTACAGAAGTAAAGTATGATGGTACAGAATATCTAATTGTTCGTGAAAGCGATATCCTTGCTGTAGTCGGACAGTAAGCTAAAACAGTTTTTCAAAACAATATTTTAAAAATTAGAGGAGGCTATTGAATATGGCAAAAGATATTAAATTCAGTGAAGACGCTCGCCGTGCAATGCTACGCGGTGTTGACGCTCTTGCAAATGCTGTAAAAGTAACTCTTGGACCAAAAGGACGAAACGTGGTACTTGAGAAAAAGTTCGGTTCTCCACTTATTACTAACGATGGTGTAACGATCGCAAAGGAAATTGAACTAGAAGATGCATTTGAAAATATGGGTGCAAAGCTAGTTGCTGAAGTAGCAAGCAAGACAAATGATGTTGCCGGTGACGGTACTACAACAGCTACAGTTTTAGCTCAAGCGATGATTCGTGAAGGCCTTAAGAACGTAACAGCTGGCGCAAACCCAATGGGGATCCGCAAAGGTATCGAGAAAGCTGTTAAGACAGCTCTTGAAGAATTAAAAGCAATTGCAAAGCCTATCGAAGGAAGAGAGTCAATTGCTCAAGTAGCTGCGATTTCTTCTGGAGACACTGAAGTTGGCCAATTGATTGCAGAAGCTATGGAGCGCGTTGGTAATGACGGTGTTATCACTATTGAGGAATCCAAAGGTTTCACTACTGAACTTGACGTAGTTGAGGGAATGCAGTTTGACCGCGGATACGCTTCTCCTTACATGGTAACAGACTCCGATAAAATGGAAGCTGTTCTTGAGAACCCATATATCCTAATTACAGACAAGAAAATTGGCAACATCCAAGAAATTCTTCCTGTACTTGAGCAAGTTGTTCAACAAGGCAAACCATTGCTTCTTGTCGCAGAAGATGTTGAAGGTGAAGCACTGGCTACATTGGTAGTTAATAAGCTTCGCGGTACTTTCAATGCTGTTGCTGTAAAAGCTCCTGGCTTCGGTGACCGCCGTAAAGCTATGCTAGAAGATATTGCTATCTTAACTGGCGGAGAAGTGATTACTGAAGAGCTTGGACGTGACCTTAAGTCAGCTACGATCGAATCTTTAGGACGCGCTTCTAAAGTAGTAGTTACCAAAGAAAACACAACAATCGTTGAAGGTGCAGGAGAACCAGCACAGATTTCTTCACGTGTAAGTCAAATCCGTGTTCAAATGGAAGAAACTACTTCTGAATTTGACCGTGAAAAATTACAAGAGCGCCTTGCTAAATTAGCTGGCGGAGTTGCTGTAATCAAAGTTGGTGCAGCTACTGAAACTGAATTAAAAGAGCGCAAGCTTCGTATCGAAGATGCTTTAAACTCTACTCGTGCAGCAGTTGAAGAAGGAATTGTCTCCGGTGGCGGAGTTGCCCTTCTAAATGTATACACGAAGGTTTCTGAGATTGTCGCAGAGGGCGATGAAGCTACTGGTGTAAACATCGTTCTTCGTGCAATGGAAGAGCCAGTTCGCCAGATTGCACACAATGCTGGTCTTGAAGGATCTGTTATTGTTGAGCGCTTGAAGCGTGAAGAAGTCGGTACTGGCTTCAATGCTGCAACTGGAGAATGGGTAAACATGATTTCTGCTGGAATCGTTGACCCTACAAAAGTAACTCGTTCAGCTCTTCAAAATGCTGGTTCTGTAGCAGCTATGTTCTTAACAACTGAAGCAGTTGTGGCTGATAAGCCAGAAGAAAACGCTGGTGGCGGAATGCCTGACATGAGCGGAATGGGCGGAATGGGCGGCATGATGTAATAAGCCGCTTCACCCCTTGATAGATAAGGGTTTTTATGAATATTGCTAACAATATGCTAACATAATGAGTTATAAAAAGAGGTTTTTCATTAGTTGTCCAAACTACTGAGAAGCCTCTTTTTTCATTTTATAGACAACTAAAAACTCATATACTTCCATAATCCGCTAAATTCTAAACACGGGCTAGATGACTGGGTGTAGTGGAGGTTCAAGTGCTTCTATGGACAATAGCTCCGGAAAAAGCATATGACTAAAAGAACCCTATCATTGTTACAGGCGGAAGTTCGCACTAGAAGTTTACCAAGCTTAACTTAAAATATCTAGGGCTGGAGTTGAAGGTGTTAACTAACTTTTGATTAAATATAGATTTAACTAGTTTATTCATTACTAAAGACGTACCTTGAGGAAAAATTCATAAAGGATATAAACCAGGTTTACAAAAAAAATCCCCTGTGGTATATTAAAAGTGTTAAATATATTAAATAAAAATTTAACGTTATTAATAATATGAGTGAAATGATCTAACGAGGAATAGAAATCAGGCTTATCTGGGAAAGTTCTGGGGATCACCCATACTTTAATCCAGCTTACGGGGTGGCATAACCATTTCTATAATTGATAGCAGTTAAGCAAACCTGGATTGCATAAGTAGTACATAATTATCGGAATCTTAGCCTGAGCTATGAATTTGTTTAAGTGAATTTTATATAAAAAAACTAGCAAACTATTAACTTTTTTATCATCCAAGGAGGTACGCAAAATGAATGAAACATATGATATTGTAATTGTAGGTGGCGGTAGTGCAGGTTCTGTGCTTGGCGATCGTCTAAGTGCGGATGGGACACGCAGTGTTCTTGTCTTAGAAGCTGGACGCAAAGACTTTTCGTGGGACTTATTGATCCAAATGCCAGCAGCTTTGCCGTTCCCAGCAGGTAAAGCGTTATATGATTGGAGATACGAATCTGATCCCGAACCTCATATGAATGGACGTCGTATCAAGCATGCCCGGGGAAAGGTGCTCGGAGGATCCGGTTCAATCAACGGTATGATCTTTCAACGAGGTAACCCAATGGACTATGAACGTTGGGGAGCAGATCCAGGAATGGAAACGTGGGATTTTTCGCACTGTCTCCCGTATTTCAAACGCATGGAAAATGCTTTAGCTGCGGACCCAGAAGATGAATTACGCGGCCACGATGGTCCTCTCAAATTGGAACGCGGGCCAGCAAAGAATCCTTTATTCCAAGCCTTCTTTAATGCAGGTGTAGAGGCTGGTTACTCACGAACACCTGATGTAAACGGTTTTCGCCAAGAGGGGTTCGGTCCGTTTGATAAGCATGTTTACAAAGGACAAAGGTTTGGACCATCACGTGCATATCTGCATCCAGCTATGGAGCGTGAGAACCTCACTGTGGTAACACGTGCTTTTGTTAAAAGTATCGATTTCGACGGAACCCGAGCGAAGGGATTGACATATGAACGAAACGGTAAGACTCATCAGGTAACTGCAGGTGAAGTTATACTATCAGGCGGTGCAATCAATACTCCGCAGCTGCTTCAACTGTCAGGTGTGGGTAATGCAGAGCATTTGCGATCACTGGGTATCGAACCAGTAGTAGATCTTCCAGGTGTAGGTGAAAACCTTCAGGATCATCTCGAAACCTACATCCAATACTCTTGTCCACTACCGGTTTCTGAGCAGCCTAACTTAAATAAAGTGAAGATGCCTTGGATAGGTTTACAGTGGTTGTTAGGACGCAAAGGTCCTGCAGCAACCAACCATTTCGAAGGTGGAGGTTTTGTTCGTTCGAATGAGGACGTTGCTTATCCTAATCTAATGTTCCATTTCCTTCCGGTAGCGGTTAGGTACGACGGACAGAAAGCGGACACTGCTCACGGATTCCAAGTACACGTCGGGCCTATGTACTCTGATGCTCGTGGGTCATTAAAGATTCGGTCGAAAGATCCTAAAGAGCACCCAAGCATGGTCTTCAACTACCTTTCTACGGAACAGGACCGCCGGGAGTGGGTTGAAGCGATAAAAGTCTCACGAGAAATCATGTCTCAGCCAGCTATGGCACCTTACAATTCAGGAGAAATCTCACCAGGTCCTTCTGTTCGTACGGATGAGGAGATTTTGGAATGGGTGAAGGAAGATGCTGAGACTGCACTTCATCCTAGTTGCACGGCAAAAATGGGGCCTGCTTCAGATCCAATGGCTGTTGTAGATCCACTTACTATGAAGGTTCATGGGCTCGAAAATGTACGAGTGGTCGATGCGTCTGCCATGCCTTATGTCACCAACGGCAATATCCATGCACCGGTGTTGATGTTGGCGGAAAAGGCAGCGGATCTAATCATTGGCCGTAAACCGCTGGAACCTATAAAGGCTGACTTCTACCGTCATGGAGTACATCCAGCCGACGCAGGTACAATAAAAGCTTAATCTAAAGATTGAATTCCAAGGGAAGGACTCCTTCAAAACGTATTTGCCCGCCAAAGCAAACGTTTTACAGAGTGCCTTCTCTTTTTTTTGCTAGAAAATAGTCCGGTTATCCTTTTATAACTTACATAAAATTATCCGGCTACCTTCTACAAACTCGTTAGTTGATACGGTTATAAGCCTTTTTACTCCTAATTGGAAAGGAATTTCAGAGGGGTCGACCAAAAAAAGCTTCGCAGTATGATACTAAAGGGTTTGGTTTTCGAATACATACAACCAAAAGAAGCGGTACGATTAGACTAAAGGGTTCCGTTTTGAGGTGCTTTTCTAAATAGAGCACAGAAATGACAGTCCTTTTGACATCCAAAATGGCATATAAACAAAGAAAAACTCGCCACTAAAATGGCGAGTTTTCTTTGTTATAAATTAGAGGTTCTGGTTAAACTATAGCACCCGTTAATTTAAGTACAATGGTTCACAATATATCAGCCCTACCTTAATCTTCTTTTTTATTTAATAACTCTTCCATCTTCTTTTCTAATTCTTCAATTCTGGATTCTTGCTTTATAAATACTGTAATAAACACTGCTGATACGAATGAAATAAGAATAATTAAAGCCCAAATATTTTCTACAATAAGACCGAGGAAGAAAAATGCAAAAATCCAACATATAACTATACAAGCTAAAAATGTTCCAATAAATTCTTTCAATTTTAAATACCTCTTTCAAATTATAAATAATCTTTAATAGTAATTTAATATTTCTACTGTACTTCTTATTGAGCAATCTTGACCGTTAATTGAATAAAAATTAAAGTCTTATTTAAAACGACTTAAACTTTGCCAAAGGGCAACTCCTAAAAAGAATACGATTATTGTCAAGGTAAACCAAGAGTAAAAGTTCTTTTTACTTCGTAATATTTTGTATATAAAGAAAATCAGAATAAAAATCAAAATTGCCATTCCCGTTATTGCCAATAGCATATTAACCACGAACATAATAAACCTCCCACTGTTAAACTATTTGCATCGTTAGTTCAACAAAGGAAAAACCAACTGGCTTACCTTGGATTTTCAACTATTTGCACCCGTTAGCCTAATAACTTCAACAATAAAGAAAGTAATTAATGAAATACTTTATCCCTAAATCACTTCACTTTATATTTGGTTGAAATCTCTTTGTTCAAGGAATTTGACATATAATCAAACTTATAATGAATAATCAATTGATACGGTTCTTCCCATTCCAATTTATAAGCACCGTCCGAAAATGGCCGCTAGCCATCATCTGTACTAATGCTGGTTAAATAAGTCGTATATAATCTTGAGTTTGATAATTGGTATAGGCGGCCATCAATCACTACAAATTCTTCTTTACTATCTGGAGAGGAAAACTTCGTGTATTCTGCCTCAAATAGTAGATTTGGAAGGGATGGGACTATTATGAAAAATGCTCCAATCGCAATAATTATTCCTTTTATACCTTTATCTTCGAACAAATAAATTAGCGATACTATTGCCACTATAATTAGCAAATTAGATAATGCCAGATGACTAATCCCGCCTGGTGGTGCACCTATATGTACCAATACTCCATTAATTTGTAATGTTAGCAAGGCAAAAAGTAATAAAATACTTGTAATAAATGTGATAATAGCCATCTTTAAAAATTCTTTTTTATTACTTTTTTCCACTCTTTATCATCACCTTTGAAAAAAAATAGTAAATCCTTCTTCAATATTCCTGTCCCTTTAGCATAATAAGGAATTCAACAAAAAAGGCGGTTAATCCTGCTGGATCAACGCACCCGTTTGTTTAATAGGGCGTTATTGATTTTTTTCTTGTAACCATTCTTTGTATTCAGGTAAAGTGTATTCATCAGTTTTTACCACGTTCCATTGACTATCATTCTGTTTTAAGAAGACCTTCATTAAATATTCCCCGCCAGATTCGTCGAAGTCATCTCTCAAATAAACAATGCTTCCGTGAACCAGAACTGTAACTTCATTATCATTTATTGCGTTTACTTTAATTCGTTCATAACTTTCAATATTGTAATTGGCATCCACCAAGTCAAAACCTTGATTTAAGGATTCAACCTCATTTTTTTCTACATTAACTCCTATTTCAGTATCAATATTCTCTTTTAATTCTGGGTACCTTACCCAAAGAATGTTTATATCATTATTTATTACTGCTTGAGTTCTATGATACATATACTCTCTTACAGGCTTAGTATATTTCACCCAATCTGATGGTTCAGGTTCAACAAAACCTTCTATATCATTTTTTGAATTAAGGTCATCTGACAATACGGAATTTTGCTGACACCCTAATAATGACAATAATAAAACGACGATTAAACTCCAAAAATGAAATGTCTTCATATTATTTGTCCCCCCTAAAATTATAAGACGAACCTTACTTTGCATATGTTTCAAATTGGCAACAAATCATACACCTTATTCCACTAACCTGCCCCGTTTGTTCAATAAGAAGTTCAACAAAAAAGAGTGGGTCAATCCTGTGTGAATCAATGCACCCTTGAGTTTACGCATAAATCTTCACAATCAAAACCTATTTATTCTAAACTAATTTTTTTATTGCAGAGACTACTACTTCCGGTTCGTCATTTTGTATATAGTGAGCACTATTTTCTGCGATTATCAATTCTCCATCTGAGGATATTTCAAGGATCTCTCTCTGCATTTCATTCCATAACCCTTGTGATTCCATAGAATAATGTGCTTTCTTACCTGCCGAAAGAACAATTAATGGTACGTTTAATTTTTGTTTAGTTTCTTTTAATTGCTTAAGGCTTTCCATAAATTCATCATAATTTCCTTCGTAAACGAATTGCTTGTTATATGCTTGCTGAAAATTTTGTGACATCGTGGGGAGAAATCTTTCTCTGTAGTCTTCAGGCGTAGAGTCAATCAGGACTAATCCACTAACTTCATTTGGATATTCTGTAGCAAACATCCGCATATTAACTCCACCAAATGAATGACCTACTAATATGTAGGGAGGTTTGATTTGGGCTTCACTAAGTAGTTCCTTTAATTCTTTTACCATTTCACGGCTGGTTCTGGGGTTACTACTTTTTTCACTTTTCCCAAGTCCAGCTCTATCATAAATTAGTGCACTAGAGAGCATTGAAATCTCCCTTAATACTGAATTCCAGGCCTTAGAAAAATCTCCATATCCAGCATCCATTATTACTGTTGGCTTTCCCTTATTCTTTCCCACTAATTTAGCATATAGTTTACAATCACTTATTTGTATAAACATTTCTTTATCCATTGGCTCATTCCTCTCGATTGGAAACCTCTCTTTAGTAAAAATATAACATCTCACTTCTTCTTAAACTAACCTGCTCCGTTTGTTCAATAAGGAATTCAACAAAAAAGGCGGTTAATCCTTCCTGGATCAACGCACCCGTTAGTTTAAAATCGAGTATTGCGCAACCGCTAGATTACGCATTTCGTTTAACAAATTTAAAAATCCAAAATAAAAGGATAATAACGGGTGACTTTTTTCGTTTTTTTGTTCAGTCAGACTGACGCTAACCCGATCATTAAAAATACTGAAAAACCATACAATAACACGATACCACTATAAAATATGGTTGATGAAACAATATAGTTTTTTCTACTCTTTAGTTCACGCAAACACACGAAATAATAAAGAAATCCAATCACAAATTGAAGTAAAACGCCGAGCACAGTAGAAAAAAAGAACGGACCTTTTAATATAAACGGAATCACGCTACTATACACTTCGACCATTCCGTTTCCAAAGAAAAAGCTGAGCCAAATTATTAGGAAGAGTAAGATTATGACGAGGTGATAAAAGCGTTTGGTTTTTTTAAGAGCAAGTTCTCTGCTTGGTTTTTCGGTGTAGCGAACAAATCCAAACCTTTTTCTTTTAAGTAGTACAATAAATGCATACATTCCAATGGCTAACGAAATAAAATAGAAAATACCAGCTACTGTCCCGTCGTACACTCCGCAGTAAATACATTCCCCAAACAACTCAATGACGCTCGAATAAACGGCATCAAATCCCAAAATAATTGTTGCAAGTAATAATTTTTTATTGTGCAAGAAAAGTACAAGTACAATAGGTAGTAAGTTGAAAATCAATCTCATAAGTTCATCCAGATACATATTAACTCCCCCGTCTTGTTTTATACAAATCAGCTGATAAGTTCAAGTTTTTTATTAAAAAATAAAAAATACATTGAACGATATATTATAAGCAAGTAGTTTGTCTTCTTTTTATTCATTCAAATCTCTCCTCGATTAGTAACTTTTTTCTTCAACTCTTCTGCCCCGTTAGTTCAATAAGAAAATGATATTACCGGCAGCCTAAGTGACATCGAAAATGACGGTTGTTCTGGCACCATATTTTAATCGTGCAATACTTATTGTCCATTATAAATTATAATGTCATTTGCTATGTCGAAAAGGAAGAAAATGAGTTAAAACCTTAATGAAGAAAGAAACTGACGTGTGCCAATTCACACGTCAGTTTTAAGGTGATTTATCAACAAAGCACCCGAGAACGGAACCCGTTACGATTAGACTGCTTCTTTTTTGTTATGGGTTTTAATAAAAGGAGTGAGGGATAGCCCTGTAATTTGCCCACCTTTTAATTTTTCCAGCGTGATAATTCATAGGTTAATTAGTGTGCTAATGATGATATTCAACTACTGAAGCTTGGGCGATGACTTAATGGTAAGGGAGGGAGGCGGCTAAATGTAGCAAACATTCTTTCTTCATTGCGTACCAGTGATCTAAAAAATAAGCGGAGACTTTCCCGTTATACCGCAGAATAGGGCTCGATTCGGGACATATAAGCGGAAGTTTTACCGTTAAGTAAGGCAAAATATTCGATTATCATATTTTTGAAGTGAATAGGCGGAATCTCTCCCTCTATTAAGCTATTTTTCTTGATTATTTTAAAAATAAGAGAAATTTCTCCGCTTATTTATCAACCATGCAGATTCCCCCCTTTAATCCATGAGAGTCTGCTTTTTACGGTCAAGAATTGGTGCAGGTTGTTTACAGGAATAGGGTTATTAGTTTAACAGATACAATAATAAAAGAAGCTGGTCTCTAAAAGTGAGAGACCAGCTTCTTTGTCCTATTTACCTTGTCTTTATTTTACCCATTCACCAATCAATTCTTGATTCTCTTCAATCCATTTTTTTGCTCCCGCTAGAGGGTCTTCGGCACTTTCAACATAGTTGATAAGCTCACCAATTTGTTGATCATCCATTTTCCAATTCTTAAACCATTCACTCACTTCTGGATAATCTTCTTCAAATCCAGGTCTTGTAGCATGGTGAATCTTTTCTACACCACCGAATGTGTTTTTCGGATCTTCTAGGAATTTCAAATCATATTTGGAGAATACCGAGTGAGGGCTCCAAAGTGGTGCCACGATCGGTTCTTCATTTTGTATTGCCCTTCCAATCTCAGATATCATTGCAGGTTCAGAGCTTGGTATTAGTTTAAAATCAAGATTATAATCTTCAATTAATTGTTCCGTAACTTCCATCGTCCCAGCGCCAGGCTCAAAACCGATAATTTCTCCATTAAACAGTTCATTATGTTCTTTTAAGTCTTCTATACTATTTATATCTTCTAAATAGGTAGGAACCACAAGCCCTACTTTTGCATGATCAAACCAAGTAGATTCCGAGAAATTGATAGTATCTTGAAACTTCTCCAGATAAAGAGCATCTTGGACTGGTAACCATATTTCTAAACTAGCATCTAAATCTCCACTCTCTAAAGCCTTCATCGTAGGGCCCATGTCCAATACGGTTAACTTCACGTTAAAACCTTTATCTTCTAAAATGGCTTTCCACATATTCGTTACTGCAATATTTTCAGCCCAGTTAATTTGACCGATTAGTAATTCTTGATTACTTTTTCCTGTTTCAGCACCTGATTGTTCACTGTTTGATTCCTCACCATTGCTTCCGCATGCTGTTAGCATAGCAACCATTAGCAGTACTAAGATTAAACTAAGTTTTTTTGTCCATCTGTTCATGTTGAAAACTCCCCTTTATTTTATAATATAGAAATATTCCATACGTTTAATGTATTAAGAATATTTTTAACAAATAATGCAAAACTAACCATCTCTTATTCAGAAGAGATCAGTAAAACATTCAAAGAATGGGTAGTCAATAGCAATAGCTATCTGCTATCAACTACCTAGTGGATTCAGCTCAAATTATTTTTGTCCATTTTTAGGGATAAACTCAAATATCTTACCACTTCTTATACTTAAAACTAAGTCTTCTACCCAATGATAGTAGGTTTTAGATTCTTCTAATTGGTCATAGCATTGTTTAGCCTCTGCAACAATTTCTGGAGTGCTGGAGGAATCTTTTATGACATTTATTAAGTCTTCTTGTGCTTCCTCAATTGCTTCCATGTTTAATTTCACTTCGCGTTCCCACATCTGACAATAAAACACCATAAAGGAACGGAAGAAATTTTTCTCAGCTATATAGGTATGTTTTCTAGAACCGCGTGTAAATGTTTTCTTTACCATTTCTATTTCTTGAAGCTTACGGACACTGGTACTCATACTCGGTTTACTCATTCCGAGCTCCGTACGCATTTCATCAAGAGTCATTTGTTCTTTAAAGTACATTGTCGCATATAAGTTTGCAGCAGCTGGTGTTACACCATATAAGTCCATTGTCTCTGAAATGGCGCCAATGACTTTATCTTTGGCTTCTTCTATTTTAATTCTGGATCTTTCAGTAGATTCGCTCATAAAGTCGCTCCTTAAATATAGAAAGTAAAGCTTGTTAAATATTTTTAAAATCTTATTTATAAACTTTATGATACCGTGTTCAAATTATATGTCAATGGAAAACGTGAATTTAACCATTTGCTGATATCGACTAACTTAATAGAGTCAGCCATTCTCATTGTAAAATGTAGTGAGGTATCTTCTCTTTGACAGCTCTAAAAAGAGATGTTATTATTTTCGTAACGTTAAATAAATTTTTAACAAACTTAATTTAGTTAAAAACTGGAGTTGAAATATTTGAATCTAAAACAACAACAATACATTAATGGTAAATGGGTGGGAGCGATTTCGGGGAATACGCGAGATATTATTAATCCATTTAACCAGGAAGTTATTGCTACTGTCCCAGAAAGTGATGAATCAGATGCAAAAGCAGCAATCGCTGCAGCAAGAGCAGCATTTGATAAGGGAGAATGGTCCTCTGCTCCAGCAATAGAGCGAGGGGCTATTGTAAGGAATATTGCTGAATTAATAGAAAGAGATAAAGAAGAACTTGCCAGATTGGAATCTTTAGATACTGGTAAAACAGTAGAGGAAAGCCGTGGAGATATGGACGATATCGCTGGAGTATTTCGATATTATGCAGATCTTGCAGATAAAGATGTCGAGGAACTGATGGACTCTCCAGTGCCAAACTCTATCAGTAAGGTAGTGCGTGAACCAGTTGGAGTTTGCGGTCAAATTACACCTTGGAATTACCCATTACTACAAGCATCTTGGAAATTGGCTCCAGCATTAGCTACAGGGAATACACTAATTATGAAGCCAAGTGAAATTACACCACTTACGACCATAAAGGTATTCGAACTAATGGAAGAGGCAGGGGTGCCTGCTGGTGTTGCTAACCTGGTACTTGGTGCCGGCCATACAGTTGGTGCAGAGCTATCTAGTAACATTGATGTAGATCTTATTTCCTTTACAGGTGGAATGGTTACTGGGAAGAAAATTATGCAGGCGGCAAGCGTAAATGTGAAGAAGCTAGCACTTGAACTTGGCGGGAAAAACCCCAACATCATCTTTGCTGATGCAGATTTTGAAACAGCTGTTGATCAAGCATTAAACGGGGTATTCTTCCACGCAGGACAAATTTGTTCAGCAGGTACTAGATTGATTGTAGAAGAAAGTATTCACGATGATTTCGTCAACGCCCTTGTTGAAAGAGTGGAAAAATTTAAGCTCGGAAGCGGGTTTGACGAAGATACACAGATGGGCCCACTTATTTCAGCTGAACACCTTGCGAAAGTAGAAAAGTATGTAGAAACAGGTATTGAAGAAGGTGCTACATTAGCAGTTGGTGGCAGCCGTCCAGAAGAGCCAGAACTAAAAGATGGGTTTTTCTACCTGCCAACAATTTTTACAGACTGCACAACAGCCATGAGCATTGTTCAAGATGAGGCCTTTGGGCCTGTTATCACGGTTGAGAAATTCCGTACAGAAGAGGAAGCACTAAAGCTTGCTAATGACTCAATCTACGGACTTGCTGGCGGCGTTTGGACAAACGATACTGTGAAAGCTCAACGTTGTGTAGCAAAGATGCGCATGGGTACAGTGTGGATTAATGACTTCAATGTTTACTTCCCGCATGCACCATGGGGTGGATATAAGCAGTCTGGTATCGGACGGGAATTAGGAAAACTAGGTATAGAAGAATATACAGAAACCAAGCATATATTCCAAAACCTTAAACCTAAACCTATCAACTGGTTCTAAGCTGCCAATTTTATATGATTACTATAGATAAAGCACGGGCGGCATGATGTAATTAAGGCGATAATGCCTTAGTAGGTTCAACGCCAATCGATGAGTTATAACCATACCGAAAATTTTAAAGGCCTTTCATTCGTTTTTAAACGGGTGAAAGGCTTTTTTTAAAATTACCACTAGTAAATCTGCAGTTCTCTCTCTATCTCTTTGGCAGTATTTATTAATTGGTATTTATACTCATTTCCAGTACTATATAATTAGGTCATTTTCGCAAAATTGCAACGTTTTTATGATCTATAATAAAAGGATGAGTTTACAGGGGAATTCCAAACATAGTGAATAGATGATAGAGGGTTAAGTTTTTAAGTTCACTAGACTTACTTTTACATATATTAAAGGCTTTTCTAATCGATGATAATGGAGGGAAATGTGTGCGTGAACAAATGAATCCTACGATTGAAACGATTTTGGAGAATATAGAGAGGGTCATGACAGGCAAGCGGGATGTAGCCAAATTAAGCCTGATCGCACTTCTTGCAGAAGGACATGTTCTTTTAGAGGATGTTCCCGGAGTTGGAAAAACGATGATGGTACGAGCCCTGGCTAAGTCAGTCAGTGCAAGCTTTAAGAGAATCCAATTTACACCAGACCTGCTTCCGTCAGATGTGACAGGTGTTTCTATATACAATCCGAAAGAGCTCGAGTTTCAATTTAGACCTGGGCCGATTATGGGCAATATCATTCTTGCTGACGAAATCAATAGAACCTCTCCCAAAACCCAGTCTGCCCTCTTGGAGGGAATGGAGGAGAGCAGTGTGACGGTTGATGGGGTTACCTATAGGCTGGAGAAGCCGTTCTTTGTAATGGCCACACAGAATCCAATCGAGTATGAAGGCACTTATCCGCTTCCAGAAGCCCAATTGGATCGGTTTCTTCTTAAAATGAAAATGGGTTATCCAGGAACGAATGAAGAAATAGAAGTATTGAGTCGCGCACAAAAGGTTCCCCCTATAGATGATCTCGAACCAGTTATTAATCTCGAAGAACTTCGAACGCTTCAAAAAGAAATGAAAGAGGTATTTGTTGACGACTCAATAAAAAAATATATTGTAGAAATTTCAACTCGAACCCGAACCCATGATAGCGTTTATTTAGGTGCAAGCCCAAGGGGGTCAATCGGACTGATGAAAGCAGCGCAAGCATACGCATATATTCATGGGAGGGACTATGTAATCCCTGACGAAGTTCAATACCTTGCACCTTTTGTTCTTTCTCATAGGATCATTTTGAAGTCGGAAGCACGCTTTGATGGAGTTACTGCCGAAGATGTAGTGAACCAGGTTATTGCAAGAGTTCCAGTCCCTATTCAGAAGGCTGTAAAGTAATGATGGAAAGGCACTTTAACACAGCCAAGGAAATTTGGAAGCTGGTTATGCTGGTCTTTTTAATTATTGTTACCTTCTCTTATGCAATGTTTCAGGGTGGGTTTGTAAGCTGGTTTTTGTTTTACAGTTTTCTTCCGTTTGCGGTTTATGCATTGGGATTATCCTTTTACACATTAAAGGATATGAAGGCTGAGCGTATTTTTCCTAAAAGAGAGTTTAACTCTGGCGAAAAAGTCAGGATAAGTGTTTTAATCGAACGGAATACACCTTTCCCGCTTTTTTATGCAATAGCGGAAGAACAGATAACGGAAGAGCTAGGCAGTAAACTTCGTAATAAAGCTAAGTCATTTCTGCACCCGGTGTTTCACAAGGTTTTTCATTTTGAGTATACAATTGAAGCTATGCCAAGGGGAGAACATTTCTTTAACTCAATCCGGTTAAAAACGGGTGACCCGCTTGGGCTGATTGAAAAAGAGGTACAAATACCAGTTGAAGATAAGATCGTCGTATATCCCAAATATGTAGAGCTACTATACAAACCGTTTGAACATCAGTTTGACCAGGGTATGACCGCATCTAAGGAAAGGGTCCAGAGGGATACCTCGATGGTGTCGGGCGTTAGGGAGTACCAGCCAGGAGATCGCTTTTCCTGGATAAATTGGAAAGCGACGGCAAGAAGAAATGACATTATGGTCAAGGAATTTGAGCAGCGGCAATCCCATGATATTTTAATCATGATGGATTGTGCACCTGATAGCAGATTTGAAATTGCAGTGTCATTTACTGCATCGGTAATCCGGGCAATTCTGCGGAAGGGAGCTCAGGTTGGGCTTATCACATCTAGTCACGATCGAATTGCTTTCCCGATCAAAGGAGGAGATGGCCAGCAGCAGCAATTGCTTTACCATCTTGCTAAAATTACTGATAACAGCCAGGCTCCATTCGATAAGGTTATAGAGGCTGAGGGTTTTTTAAACCATCATCACTCTAATTTACTGCTCGTTACAGCGCAATTGTCGAAGGGGCTAGTTGAGAGAGCCGGCCGGTATTCCCAAAAAGGGGGCTTGGTGACTATTTTTCTCATAAGAAAAGAGGAAGAGTCAACTTCTAAGGACGAACTTGGACTAAAATCATCTGCTACTGCGAGAGGAATAAGAGTAGTAATGATACATGATAAACAATTTAAAGATGCCTTTTCGGAGGTGAGTAGAGCGTGACGGCTGAGAATAGAAATAACAGTTTTGTAACTCTGCTTCTGTATTCCCTAAGTTTTTTACTTTTATGGGAATGGCTCCGGCCGCTAAAACAGTTGACCGAAACGGGAAATATACATGTTTTCTTAATCTTCTTGTTAATCTCCTTGCTGCTCTCCTATCTAGGAATGCCTATTGCTGCTGGTTTTTTTATTAAAATTGTTTTTATTATATACTCCATGCAATTTTTATATTTTGAAGGCTCGTTTTTCATGTTCGATTGGATGAGTCCAATGTGGTCTGATGTAAAAATGAACATGCAGCTTGTGTTGAATTCGCAATGGACTGAGCTGACTAGCCTCTTTAGAACTCTGCTATTTTTTATTTTACTGTGGTTAATGAGTTATTTGATCCAATATTGGCTTATCAATCGAAAACAAATTTTCGTGTTTTTCTTTATGACAATGACTTATATTACTGTCTTGGATACGTTTACGACATATGAGGCGGAAAATGCGATCATCCGTACCGTAACAGCTGGCTTTGCTGTGATGGGGATGTTAACTTTCTACCGTTTGCTTGACCGGGAATCCTTTCAAAGGAAGGCGGCTTTATCCAGAAGGTGGATGATTCCGCTGGCAATTATGATATTGGTTAGCGTAAGCCTTGGATTTGCTGCACCTAAAGCAGAGCCGCTCTGGCCTGACCCGGTACCTTTTATAACCTCGTATAATACGGAGAGCGGTGAAGGAGAAGGCGGTACGAGAAGGGTAGGGTATGGTACAGACGATTCTAGGCTTGGCGGTCCATTTGAAGGGGATAATGAAGTAGTATTTACGGCAGAGGCAGAGGCGCGCCATTATTGGAAGGTAGAGACAAAAGATATCTATACCGGCAGGGGCTGGATTGCAGAAGAAACGGATGCTAGACTTTCTTTTTTACCGGGGGATGAGGTACCTATCCACTCGCTTATTGAAGGGATTGATACAGAAGAACGGACGAGCACCGTCTTCATGGAAAAAGGTTATCAGCATGTACAGTATCCGCTCGGAATTCAGCAAATTCAGGCAGGAAAAAGTAACTCGTTTGAAATGAACCCTGTCACTGAAAAAATATATAGCCTTGAAACATCACGTCCTGCAGCTTTAGATACTTACTCTGTTAATTACCTTGAGCCAGCCTACCAGGTGGCTGATTTACGGAATATAACAGAACTCGGCTCAGAGTTTGGAAATCAATTTATTAACCGATACACCCAGCTGCCGCCCGAGCTTCCTGCTAGAGTTAAGGAACTGGCTGAAGAGGTTACTGCCGAACATGAAAATTGGTTTGATAAAACGAGAGCCATTGAGAGTTACTTCAGATCGTCGGGTTTTACTTATGACCAGAGGGATGTAGCCCTTCCTGGTCAGGGAGCTGATTATGTTGATGAGTTTTTATTTTACACAAAGCAAGGATATTGCGATAACTTTTCTACATCAATGGTCGTAATGCTGCGCAGTGTGGGAATTCCATCCAGGTGGGTAAAGGGCTACACCGAGGGGGAATACCGCAGTCTTGGTGAAGGAAATGCACGTCTATACGAAGTGACCAATAATAACGCCCATTCATGGGTTGAAGTCTTTTTTCCCAATGTGGGATGGGTGCCTTTTGAACCCACTCAAGGCTTCTCTGCAAATGTAGATTTTGTCTTCGACACAACCCCTTCAGGAAGCAGTGAAAATGAGCCTGAAGAGGAAAACGAGGCTGAACCTGTTGCAGCCACACCGGACCAGCCTGAGGATAAGGGAAGTACCGGTCCCTCTGGAATTTCCCAGATATGGGCAAAGGTGAGTACCTTCTTTTACGAGCAGTGGGAATGGTTGCTAGGTACAGCTGCACTTACGATAGCTTTATTCTTCCTGGGATATCGGAAGCGTTACATGTGGATGCCGGCCTATTATATTTTTAGATATAAGTCTAAGAATAATGATGAATACATCGAAAAGGCTTATATTGCCTTATTGGGTCAGTTAGACAGAATTGGATTAAAACGAAAATCAAATCAAACTTTAAGAGAGTATGCCGCATATGTGGATCAGTTCTTTTCTTCTAAAGATATGCGGCGGCTGACATCCTATTATGAACAGTTCTTATACCGGGGAGAGCTTAAAGATGGTACGTGGAATGAAGTGAAACAATTGTGGGAAAATTTAATTAAAAAGACAACAGCTTGACCAAATTTTTAATGTACTGGTAAAATGGTTCTTAAAATGAATATGGTAATCCTTCATATATACTCGATAATATGGTTCGAACGTTTCTACCAGATCACCGAAAATGATTTGACTATGAGGGCAGGCATTCTTTTATTCGGTTTGTAAACTAGAATTCTGCTTTTCTGAAAAGACTAAGGAGAATTCTGGTTTTTATTTTTATTGAGAAAGCGAATGTAGAGAACACAGACGCAATAACAAACGAGGTGGCGGAATGTTAACAAGAAGTGAGCTTCAAGGTCAAGATATGATTATTGTGCTGGATTTTGGAAGTCAGTATAATCAGCTTATTACAAGGCGGATCAGGGAATTTGGGGTATATAGCGAACTTCACCCTCATACCCTTACTGCCGCAGAAATCAGAAAGATGAATCCAAAAGGAATCATATTTTCTGGTGGACCGAACAGTGTCTATGATGAGAATTCGTTTCGTTGTGATCCGGAAATTTTTGAAATCGGTGTTCCTGTCTTGGGTGTTTGCTATGGCATGCAGCTTATGACGGTTCATTTCGGAGGGAAGGTTGAGCCGGCAAAGCATCGTGAATACGGCAAAGCTAGTATCATTTTGAGCCGAGATGATAATCCTCTTTTTAAGAATACGCCTGGTGAGCAGGTCGCCTGGATGAGTCATGGTGATTTGGTTATGGATACACCTCCTGGCTTTACCATTGATGCAGTTAACCCCTCATGCCCGATTGCTGCGATGAGTGACGAGTCACGTGGGTTATACGCCGTTCAGTTTCACCCAGAGGTGCGCCATTCAGTTTATGGGAATGAGCTTTTAAGAAACTTTGTCTTTGAAGTGTGCCACTGTAAAGGTGACTGGACTATGGAAAGCTTTGTGGAAATTGAAATGGAAAAAATCCGCCAGTTGGTCGGTGATAAGAAGGTTTTATGCGCTCTTAGCGGAGGTGTCGATTCCTCAGTAGTAGCAGTTCTAATACATAAAGCAATCGGTGATCAGCTGACATGTATTTTTGTCGATCATGGGCTGTTGCGTAAGGATGAGGCAGATAGTGTCATGAAAACGTTCGCCGATGGCTTCAATATGAACGTTATTAAGGTGGACGCAAAGGAAAGGTTCATGAGTAAGCTAAAAGGTGTTAGTGACCCAGAACAGAAACGGAAAATCATTGGGAACGAATTCATTTATGTTTTTGATGATGAGGCTACTAAGCTTGAAGGTATTGATTACTTAGCGCAAGGCACGCTGTATACGGATATTATTGAAAGCGGTACTGCTACAGCTCAAACGATTAAATCTCACCATAATGTGGGTGGCTTGCCTGAAGACATGCAATTTCAATTAATCGAACCGCTTAGCACACTTTTTAAAGATGAGGTTAGAGCATTAGGAAGTGAGATGGGAATACCGGATGCGATTGTTTGGCGTCAGCCTTTCCCAGGACCAGGTCTAGGAATACGAGTTCTTGGCGAAGTGACAGAAGAAAAGCTTGAAATTGTGCGGGAATCTGATGCTATTTTAAGAGAAGAAATCAGTAAGGCTGGGTTAGATCGTGATATATGGCAATATTTCACGGTACTGCCTGATATTCGCAGTGTCGGTGTTATGGGCGATGCCAGAACATACGATTATACAATTGGAATCCGGGCAGTAACTTCCATTGACGGAATGACTTCTGATTGGGCAAGAATACCTTGGGATGTTCTTGAACGTATTTCAACAAGGCTCGTTAATGAGGTTAATCATATTAACCGGGTTGTCTACGATATTACAAGTAAGCCTCCTGCAACAATCGAATGGGAGTAGTTTTAAGTGTTTTGGAATGCCACAAACAAAACACGAACGAATATATAAGTAAAATAAAAAATGTTCGTGTTTTATATTGACTAATAAAATCCACCCTGATAAAATAAAAGAGAAATAAATATTTTGTCGCAAGTCGTCGTATAATATTGGGAATATGGCCCAAAAGTTTCTACCGAGCTGCCGTAAATAGCTTGACTACGAGGATATTGTAAGTGGGTGGGCTTTTTGTCTTTCTTTATTTTTTCTATTTGCCCCTCAACTTTACATTTCCAGTTGTCAACGCTCCGGCCATCCGGGGCGTTTTTTGTTTCTAAAGACACTTTCCACAGGGGGGAAAAGCACATGAAGAAGTATTTCCAGTTTGAAGAACTCGGAACAAATTATCAACGTGAATTTATTGGTGGCTTAACTACGTTCTTATCAATGGCCTACATCCTGGTCGTTAACCCGCTTACTCTGTCTCTGACTACAATTCCAGATCTGCCAGATTCCATGAGAATGGATTATGGGGCCGTTTTTGTCGCTACAGCACTGGCAGCCGCACTAGGATCATTATTAATGGGGTTAATAGCTAAATACCCTATCGCATTGGCACCTGGTATGGGTTTAAATGCATTCTTTGCTTACACAGTCGTCTTAACAATGGGAATTCCATGGCAGACTGCGCTTTCAGGGGTTTTGATTTCAGGATTGATTTTCATTCTTTTAACTCTTACGGGATTGCGGGAGAAAATAATTAACTCGATTCCGTCAGAATTAAAGTTTGCGGTTGGTGCGGGAATCGGTTTGTTTATTACATTTATTGGATTTCAAAATGCAGGTATTATTGTTGGTGATGAGGCTGTAATGGTTGGTCTTGGCGACCTGACAAATGGCAGTACATTGCTGGCTATCTTCGGGATTTTTATTACGGTTATACTAATGACAAGAGGAATTAATGGCGGAATCTTCTTCGGAATCGTAATTACTGCAGTAGTTGGAATGATTGTGGGCTTAATCGATGCTCCTAGCAGTGTGGTTGGTGCTGTGCCTAGCCTTGAGCCGACATTTGGCGCAGCTTTGACTGCATTTACGGATGGCCAGCTATACACAACGCAAATGCTAGCTGTCATCCTAACCTTTTTATTCGTCGACTTCTTTGATACAGCGGGAACACTTGTAGCTGTTACAAACCAGGCTGGATTAACAAAGGGGAATAAACTTCCGCGTGCCGGCAAAGCGCTTTTCGCCGACTCTTGTGCAACAGTCGTAGGTGCTGTTTTAGGTACTTCGACAACTACATCTTATATCGAATCCTCTGCAGGAGTTGCAGCAGGAGCAAGGACAGGTTTTGCATCCGTGGTAACCGCAGTGCTTTTCCTTTTATCACTATTCTTCTTTCCTTTGTTAGAGGTTATCACAGCTGCAGTTACCGCTCCTGCTTTAATCATCGTAGGTGTTCTAATGGTGTCAGCACTTGGGAAAATTGACTGGACACGATTTGAGATTGCAGTACCGGCATTTTTAACGATCATTGCGATGCCGCTGACCTACAGTATTGCTACGGGAATTGCAATTGGGTTTATCTTTTATCCAATCACTATGGCTGTTAAAGGCCGTGCAAAAGAAATCCACCCAATCATGTATTTATTATTTGTTATCTTTATCCTATACTTTGTCTTTCTATAACTTTTTGATAAAAGGGCCGCGTGCCCTTTTTTAATTTTGACTTCAATTGCTGACTCCGCTAACATAGGAGAACAAGCATTCAGTCGAAACGGGGAGTAATATGGAACCTGTCATTAAAAAGGTATTAAGCAATAATGTCGTAATTGCCAATCATGACTCTTATGGCGAAGTGGTGCTTATAGGAAAAGGACTTGGTTTTAACCGGAAAGCAGGACAGTCAATTGAAGATAATGAGGCTGAGAAAATCTTTGTATTAACTAATAAAAAGGAACGGGAGGATTATATTAAGCTTCTCCCTTTTATGGATACTCAACTCCAGGAAACAATTATTTCTGCGATCGAACTTATTAAACAAAAATCGGAATTATCGTTGAACGAACATATACATGTAGCTCTTACAGATCACCTTATGTTTGCCATTAGCAGAATTTCAAATGGAATGGAGTTTAAAAATCCTTTCTTGATTGAGACTAAAACTCTCTATCCAAATGAATATCGAATTGCTAAAGATGTTACGAAATTGATAAAAGATCTTTCAGGGATAGAATTGCCAGAGGGAGAAATTGGTTTTATCGCTTTGCATATCCACAGTGCAACTACTAATAAGGAACTTTCAGATATTAATAAAAACTCCCACCTTGTCACTACTCTTGTCGATATGATTGAGGAGCAGCTGGCCATCACGATTGATAAAGAAAGCATTGATTATAACAGGCTTATCAGGCATCTTCGCTATACCATTGATAGAGTAAATAAAGGCGAAAAAGTAGAAGAACCTGAAAAATTTGCAGAGCTATTGAAAAAAGAATATCCAGTGTGCTATAATCTCTCCTGGAAGCTCATTAAAGTAATGCAGCAAGCTTTGAAAAAGCCAGTATACAACGCAGAAGCAGTCTATCTAACGATGCACCTGCAAAGAATTCAGAAAAAAATTAAATAACTATTTAATTTACGTGTTACTGATTCGATCAGGCATGAGTAAAGAAAATTAATTAAAGTTGTACTTTCGGGGTAAGATACCCGTAAAGACCTTTAATATCTTTCTTTCTCATGCCTTTTTTATTTGCCTTTTCCAGTTTGTGTAAACGCTTTAAGGAGTCGAAAAAATTAGGAGGTATATATATGTTTAAAAATGCTTTTGGCGTTCTCCAAAAAGTGGGACGCGCCTTAATGTTACCTGTTGCACTTTTACCTGCGGCAGGGATTCTGCTTGCTTTAGGTGCGGCGTTAAGAAACCCAGCCTTACTGGAGCTGGCGCCTTTCTTAGATAACAGCGGAGTAGATATGGTAGCCGCAGTCATGCAAAATGCAGGTGATATTGTCTTTGGAAATCTGCCATTGCTCTTTGCGGTCGGTGTCGCAATCGGCTTAGCAGGAGGAGAAGGAACAGCGGGCTTAGCTGCTATTATCGGATACTTAATTATGAATGTTACTATGGGCACCGTACTTGGCATCACACCAGAAGACATTAATGGACTAAGCTATGCCAATGTGCTTGGTATTCCTACACTTCAGACAGGTGTGTTTGGCGGTATTATTGTTGGTATTATTGCCGCTGCTCTATATAATCGGTTTTATACTATCGAACTTCCAACTTATCTAGGTTTCTTTGCAGGAAAGCGATTTGTTCCAATTATTACTGCTGCAACTGCCGTAATTTTGGGATTGGCGATGTTAATTATTTGGCCTCCAATTCAAAACGGATTAAACGCATTCTCACAAAACATGGTTCACGCAAACTTAACTATTTCAGCTTTTATCTTTGGAGTAATTGAACGTTCGTTAATTCCTTTCGGTTTGCACCATATTTTTTACTCTCCATTTTGGTATGAGTTTGGCCAGTATACTACAGAAGCTGGTAACGTGGTCCGAGGTGACCAGCGAATCTTTATGGCCCAAATTACTGATGGGGTTCAAAATTTAACAGCAGGAACATTTATGACTGGTAAATTCCCATTCATGATGTTTGGTCTTCCAGCAGCGGCTTTAGCGATTTACCATGAAGCTCGTCCTGAAAAAAAGGTTATAGTCGGTGGTTTAATGGCTTCAGCAGCATTAACATCGTTTCTTACTGGGATCACAGAACCAATTGAGTTTTCCTTCCTATTCGTAGCACCATTACTATTCGGGATCCATGCAATTTTCGCAGGGTTATCCTTCATGGTTATGCATTTGTTAGACGTGAAAATTGGTATGACCTTCTCTGGTGGTCTGATTGACTATATCCTTTTCGGCTTAATTAATCCTCAAACGAATGCATGGCTAGTAATACCAGTCGGACTAGTATTCGCTGTTATTTACTACTTCGGCTTCCGCTTTGCGATTCGTAAATTTGGCCTGAAAACACCGGGTCGGGAAGATGATCAGGAACAAGAAGAGGGAGAAGAAAAATCTGCTGTTCAAACAGGAGATTTAGCTTATGACATCCTCGAAGCTATGGGCGGCGATGAAAACATTAAGCATTTAGATGCTTGTATAACACGCCTGCGGGTTTCAGTTAATGACAAGCAAAAGGTAGATAAGGGGCGTCTTAAAAAGCTTGGCGCAGCCGGTGTCCTAGAGGTTGGGGAAAACATTCAGGCTATTTTTGGGCCTCGTTCCGAGATCATCAAGGGACAAATGAAGGACATTATGGGTGGTAAAAAGCCGCGTACTGTTAAGGTTGACCCGGGCAAGGAAGTTAAACAGCAGATTGAAGACGTTAATCCAGATGCTCTTCAAACTGAAAACGACAATTGGCTTGTTTCTCCTATTAAAGGTGAGATAAAGCCTATCACCGAAGTACCGGATGCAGTATTCTCTGGAAAGATGATGGGTGACGGATTTGCGATCATACCTTCTGAAGGAACTGTAGTATCTCCTGTTGACGGAAAAATCGTTAACCTGTTCCCAACAAAGCATGCGATAGGATTACAGACAGATTCTGGCCGTGAAATACTGATCCATTTTGGAATTGACACAGTCAATCTAAAAGGCGAAGGATTTGAGACGTTAGTTTCTGAAAATGAGCAGGTAAAGAAAGGGCAGCCGTTAATGAATGTTGACCTTGATTTTATTGCCAAAAATGCAACATCGACAATAACGCCTATTGTTTTCACAAACCTGGGTGATGGCGAGAAAGTAGTATTAAACAAGACAGGCAATGTGAACTTAACAGAAGAAAACATCATTTCCATTACTAAGGAGTAACGAGTTTCTTCTATAATATGTGCAGGGTGACTCTGAGTTTAAGGGTCACCCTGTTTTTTTACTTTTAAAAGAGTGTGGTTTATCCGTCGCGATAACGGTAACCAAGACTCATTGGTTCGAGATAGGTCCTATAATCTTAGTCGTGACTTTAAATTTATATAGGAGATAGTGAGTGGCTTTAAGATTAGGTTAACTTCCATTTTTTACAATCTGTAAACTCTATTGACTCTCCTGAGCAGGGGTGGTATTATGTATAAACAGTCGTGAACAGGGAATACCGTAATGATATTAACAACCATAAAAAACAGGTTGACTTGATTCGGCTGGTATGGTATATTATTAAAGCTGCTTCAGAGTGGCTCATTAATAAAGTTGTTCTTTGAAAACTAAACAAACAAGCGTCAACAAACAATATTTATAGTGACTTCATTTATGAAGATCACTAGCCAACGTTTTAAATTATGAGCTAAACTCATACTCTTTTTTGGAGAGTTTGATCCTGGCTCAGGACGAACGCTGGCGGCGTGCCTAATACATGCAAGTCGAGCGGACAGATGGGAGCTTGCTCCCTGAAGTCAGCGGCGGACGGGTGAGTAACACGTGGGCAACCTGCCTGTAAGACTGGGATAACTTCGGGAAACCGGAGCTAATACCGGATAAT
>NZ_JABUNR010000026.1 GCF_013343715.1 Mesobacillus harenae | reverse complement strand
GTAGATAGGTCTGAGGTGGAAGCGTGGTGACACGTGGAGCTGACAGATACTAATCGATCGAGGACTTAACCAAAATATAAGGCGATACTCAACTTTCTTTTCTTCTTCTTTATTACATTATCTAGTTTTGAGGGAACAAATTCCTCTTGAAAAAAACATACAAGCTATTATAATAGAGTATGTCTTATAAAAGTCTGGTGGCGATAGCGAGAAGGTCACACCCGTTTCCATACCGAACACGGAAGTTAAGCTTCTCAGCGCCGATGGTAGTTGGGGTTTTACCCCTGTGAGAGTAGGACGCTGCCAGGCTGTTATATTATTCCGCAGTAGCTCAGTGGTAGAGCATTCGGCTGTTAACCGAACGGTCGTAGGTTCGAATCCTACCTGCGGAGCCATATTATTTTATCTAAACAAGCAGGAATTGCTTCCATAGCTCAGCAGGTAGAGCACTTCCATGGTAAGGAAGAGGTCAGCGGTTCGAGCCCGCTTGGAAGCTTTCTATTTCTATTATTCTATGGCCCCTTGGTCAAGCGGTTAAGACACCGCCCTTTCACGGCGGTAACACGGGTTCGAATCCCGTAGGGGTCACCAGTATTTTTTATATAAGCACAAAGCCTTTTTAAAAAATGGAGGATTAGCTCAGCTGGGAGAGCATCTGCCTTACAAGCAGAGGGTCGGCGGTTCGATCCCGTCATCCTCCACCATTATTGTTAAACACTATGCCGGTGTAGCTCAATTGGTAGAGCAACTGACTTGTAATCAGTAGGTTGGGGGTTCAAGTCCTCTTGCCGGCACCACCTAAATGGAGGGGTAGCGAAGTGGCTAAACGCGGCGGACTGTAAATCCGCTCCTTCGGGTTCGGCAGTTCGAATCTGCCCCCCTCCACCATTATAATCTAAAGAAACTTTGGACATGCTATATACTGTCCTTTTTATTTTGCTAAAATACCTCGTTCAATTTAACTAACTATTGGGCTATAGCCAAGCGGTAAGGCAACGGACTTTGACTCCGTCATGCGCAGGTTCAAATCCTGCTAGCCCAGCCATTTTTATCTTTTTAAAGCGTTTGAGATCGGGACATC
This sequence comes from Mesobacillus harenae, assembly GCF_013343715.1. Classification (GTDB taxonomy): domain Bacteria; phylum Bacillota; class Bacilli; order Bacillales; family Cytobacillaceae; genus Mesobacillus_A; species Mesobacillus_A harenae. The sequence continues at coordinate 41,491 of NZ_JABUNR010000026.1, read as the reverse complement.
GAAGATACCTTATCTTTAGTAAATCCTAAGATTAGGACGCATTTTTTATAACGAGCCATTAGCTCAGTTGGTAGAGCATCTGACTTTTAATCAGAGGGTCGAAGGTTCGAATCCTTCATGGCTCATATCTCATATGTAATTTTTGGTGGAGGCCTCCGAACCCTAGAGCCTTCCGTTCAGTCAATGTTTGGGGCCTTAGCTCAGCTGGGAGAGCGCCTGCCTTGCACGCAGGAGGTCAGCGGTTCGATCCCGCTAGGCTCCACCACCATCATATACTACATATTGCAAGCCCTAAACTCTGTTTAGGGCTTTTTTTTGTGTTCCAGATAGGGGTTCTCTTGTTTTTAGGGGATATCTGTATTTATATGCATAGATTTGTCGAGTTGAGTCATTCGTTACAAAACAGTTACAATAGATAGTAGATGACAAGAATTAAAGGGGAGAAATTATGCGAAAGCTTTCAATAATTGGTATGCCAATGGACTTAGGACAAATGAGACGTGGCGTTGATATGGGACCAAGCGCGATTCGATACGCTGGCATCAACGAAAAACTAAGAAACTTATTTGTTCAAATTGATGATTTGGGAGATATTCCGATAGGCAGGCCTGAACTTGTGGAAGATCCTAAAACGAACTTAAGAAACTTGGACTTAGTTGCTGAAAAAAACGAGCTTCTTTCAGAAAAGATTGATGAGGTTATTAAGTCGGGGTCATTTCCGCTGATTTTGGGTGGGGATCACAGTATTGCCATTGGGACATTAGCTGGTGTTTCAAAGCACTATAAAAACCTTGGAGTTATCTGGTATGACGCACATGGAGATTTAAACACTGCCGATACTTCTCCATCTGGAAATATCCATGGTATGCCCTTGGCTGCCAGTTTAGGAATTGGACATGAAGCGCTGACTAGTATTGGCGGTTACAGCCCTAAAATAAAGCCTGAGAACACAGTGATTATTGGTGCCAGATCGCTTGACGATGGTGAGAAAAAATTAATAAAAGAATTAGGGATTAAAGTTTACACAATGCATGAAATTGATCGAATAGGCATGACGAAGGTAATGGAAGAAACGATTGAATACTTAAAGGGAAAAACAGATGGGGTTCATTTGTCCTTAGATTTAGATGGACTTGATCCTTCTGATGCACCTGGTGTGGGAACACCTGTTATTGGGGGTATTAGTTATCGGGAAAGTCATTTAGCTATGGAAATGCTGGCAGAAGCTGATATGATTACTTCTGCAGAGTTTGTTGAAGTAAATCCGATCCTTGATGATAAAAACAAAACGGCATCTGTGGCTGTAGCCTTAATGGGATCATTGTTTGGTGAAAATTTATTATAAAATAAGTAAAAACAAGAGTGAATGAACTTCACTCTTGTCAGTTTGTCGACAAAAGGGGTTTGGAATGTTCTCATTCCGAACCCCTTTTTGGAATATTTTGAGGACTAGATGTTCCTGAGGACCAAGTTGATCTAAAGCGACCATCCTCTAATTGATCTCGTTGGATTGGACAATTTTTCGAAAGCATCTTCATCATCTCAAGCGTTATACGGTTCTATTTTAAAATAGACTTTCGTATAGTTCTACCTTAAGTTTAAAAGCTCTGTTGATTGGAGTGGAAGGCGCGTAGACTCCTCGAAAATGCTATCGCATTTCCTTCGTGCGTGGGCATATTCGAGGATGCCCAATCAATGTCCTGCGGGATTAGCTGGAGAGGTGAGACCCCGCAGACGCCAACGGCGGCGAGGAGGCTCAGCGCCGGCCCCGCGGAAAGCGTAGCGCCTGGAACGGAAATCAACAGCCCATTCCACCACGAACCAAAAAAAGACTGTAAACAAACCGATTTTCATCGAGTTTGTCTACAGTCTGACAAGAGTGAATGGACTTCACTCTTGTTTTTATTTGCGATAATTTAGTTTTCGGAAAGCATTCTATGATACCGGTTGATAAGTTCATCAAGTTTTCTGCTAACTTCAATAACTTGCTTGCTTTGAAGAGGCATGCGAGAGGCTAACAGGTTCATTTCCACGCGGCAATTTTCGATATCCTTCAGCAATTTATTCTGACACATAATGTGTCCCCCTTTACTGGGAATGAAGTATGTACACTAAAATATTACACTTCTATTATTGGACTTTTTTTCCATTCATAAAGCATAGTTACCCTTTGGGAAATTTTTTAAACTATTTCTATAGTTTTTTGTTAAAATAATGGAAGTTGAGAGGGAAAAAGCAAAGAAAGTGAAACCTTTTCTGCTATCGATTCGTAAATCGTATAGCCGCAGCAGAGCGGAGGGGAAAAATGGAAACAATCGTAAAGAAAAGGATTAAAGAAGTCTTAAAGGGCGACCAAAACGCCTTTGGTGAAGTTGTAGAGTTATATAAAGATAAAGTTTTCCAGTTATGCTACAGAATGCTTGGCAATCGGCACGAAGCTGAAGATATAGCGCAGGAAGCATTTCTTCGTGCGTATATGAATATACACAGCTTTAACCTCAATTTAAAATTCTCCACCTGGATATACCGGATTGCGACTAATCTCTGCATAGATCGAATACGAAAGAAAAAACCAGATTATTTCCTGGATGCTGAGGTCCCGGGCACCGAGGGTTTGAACATGTATTCTCAGGTAGCATCAGATACTGCTCTTCCTGAGGATGAATTAGAGAGTCTAGAACTACAGGATGCTGTACAAAAGGAAATATCAAAGCTGCCAGAAAAATACCGTTCTGTAATCGTTTTAAAATATATTGAAGAACTGCCTTTAAAGGAAATTAGCGAGATCCTAAATCTTCCGTTAGGAACGGTTAAAACGAGAATCCATCGGGGGAGAGAAGCTTTAAAGAATCAACTAAGGTATGTTTAATGGAGGTGAGAACGATTGAATTGTCAGGACACGATTAACCAGTATATGCATGAATTTTTAGATGAGGATATTTTACCTGAACATGAAAAGGAGCTGCGGGAACATTTACTGCATTGTCCAGCTTGTCAGAACGAATTCAGGGAACTGAAAAAGGCTATAGCTCTTGTACAAAGTACATCACACATTCAAGCTCCTGATGGTTTTAGCTCAGACGTAATGGCGAAGCTTCCTAAGGAGAAGAAGAAGGTTGAATTAAAGCGTTGGTTTAGACATCACCCGTTGCTAACAGCAGCATCCCTGTTTATAGTTCTCATGATGGGCAGCCTAATATCCACCTGGAATCAAGACGAGCAGTTCTCTGTCAGCAAACAGCCTAATCTGGTTGTTCAAAATGGTACGGTAATAATCCCAAGGGGTCAAGTTGTTACGGGAGATGTAGTCGTACGTAATGGCACAGTTAAAGTGGAAGGTGAACTACAAGGTAACTTAACGGTTATTAATGGCGAGAATTACATGGCTTCAGCAGGGAATGTTACGGGTGAAATACAGGAAATTAATGAAGTGTTTGAATGGATATGGTACCATATAAAAAATGCCATGAATAATTTAATAGGTGTGATTGGGAATAACGAAAAGGAGCAGTCACTTTTAGAAGTGGCTGCTTTTTAATCCCTAGTTACCTGTAGTCATTAAAAATGACTATAATATGATATAATAATAAAGCTATAGGGATTTAAGCCTTATAGCATTACATTCAGGTTTTCAACTACATTTTTGGAGGAAGTACAATGCCGTTTGCAGATTTCGCTATATTAGACTATCTAGCCAATATCGTTGACATTCTCCTTGTCTGGTTTGTTATCTATAAGCTAATTGCTATTGTAAGAGGCACTAAGGCTGTCCAGTTACTAAAGGGTATCTTTGTTATACTCATTACAAAGTTTATAAGTGATTCTTTTGAGCTAAATACACTCAGTTGGATGATGGAACAAGCCATGATTTGGGGCGTACTAGCCATCATAATTATTTTCCAGCCTGAACTGAGAAGAGCACTCGAGCAACTGGGCCGAGGCCGATTGTTTGCTAGGACGGCGTTCCAGGAAGAGGACGAAGAAGATAAAACAGTTCAAGCAATCATGAAAGCAACAGATTACATGGCAAAACGCCGAATTGGTGCACTAATTTCTGTAGAGCGAGAGACCGGCATGAGTGAGTACATAGAGACTGGCATACAATTGCATTCAAAAATATCAGCAGAACTATTGATTAATATCTTTATTCCAAATACTCCGCTTCATGATGGTGCAGTCATCATTCAAAAAAATCAGGTTGCAGCAGCAGCGTGTTATTTGCCTCTTTCCGAGAGCCCATTTATTTCTAAAGAACTCGGGACCAGACACAGAGCTGCCCTTGGAATAAGTGAGGTAACAGATAGCATTACGATCATCGTCTCAGAGGAAACCGGGAATATTTCATTAACAAAAAATGGGGAGCTTCATCGTGATCTGAATCAGGAAAGCTTCAGGGATCTTTTAATTAATGGACTAATCCAGAATCATACCCAAGCGGCTACTGCTCGGTGGAACTGGAGGGGGAAGAAAAATGGATAAACTTATGGACAATCCATGGTTTATGAGGGTAGTTGCTCTTGTACTCGCAGTTATGCTGTTTTCTTCAGTGCCAAAAAACGATCAAGACACATCTCAGGATGTAAATGTTCCTTCCGACAGAAGTACTGAAATCATATCGGACGTTCCAATAAAGACATATTATGATACGGAAAACTTGGTTGTGACCGGTGTTCCTGAAACAGTAGAGCTAACAGTACAGGGGCCGAAAAATTTAATCTCCCAAGCCAGAACACTTAAGGACTTTGAAGTTTACGTTGATTTGACTGAAGTTGATATTGGGGAACAGCGAGTCCCGATTCTAATTACTGGCATATCTGATCGAATTTCGGTGACAATTGATCCTGCTTTCGTAAACGTATCTGTTCAGGAAAAAGTTACACAGGAGTTTAGAGTAGAGCCTGAGTATGATCGTGATACAATTGGAGAAGGTTATATAGCCGAAACTCCTGAAGTTAATCCCAATACTGTAAGAATTACTGGTGCTAAGGATGTCATAGAGTCAATCAGCTATGTAAAGGCGACTGTCAACTTGAATTCACCGATATCTGAAACTGTGACGAGAGAAGCAAATGTACGGGTACTGGATAGAGATCTAAATAAACTAGATGTTATAGTTGAGCCAGAAATAGTTGAGGTAACTATTCCAGTGAAGACATCAAGTAAAGATGTTCCGATAGAAATTGTCCGTGAGGGATCCTCACCAGATGGGGTAACGATAGAATCTATAACGTTAAGTCAAGAGGAAGCAACTATTATCGCCGATCCAAGTATTTTAGAAAAGACAGACAGCGTCAGAGTGGAAGTAGATGTCAGTCAAGTAACAGAGGATACAGAGCTGACACTGCCGGTCATTATCTCTGAAGGGGTCGTTTCTGTTTCTCCTGAAACAGTTAAAGTTAATATAAAGGTAGACAATCAAGATGAAAAAACAATTTCTAATATACCCATTAATATTGAAGGAACAGCCGAACAATATAATGTTGATTTTATAAATCCTAACGATGGTGTAACTAATATTATTGTCTCCGGCAGAAGGGAAGCAATATCTCCCATATCATCTGATGACTTCGATTTATTTATAGACATCTCCAGTCTCCAGGAGGGAGCACACGAGGTTGATATTCAGGTTAGCGGCCCAGATGAGGTTAACTGGAGACTTGGCAGGGAAACAGCCAGCATAGAGATTAGCCAGCAGGATGATGTATAAGTGACGATTAATTTTTGAAGGAGCGATTGCCCATGGGTAAATATTTCGGTACAGATGGAGTACGCGGAGTTGCAAATAGTGAACTGACTCCTGAGCTTGCATTTAAGCTCGGGCGTTTTGGAGGATATGTTTTAACAAAGGATAAGGAGCGTCCGAAGGTATTGATAGGGCGGGACACAAGAATTTCGGGGCATATGCTTGAAGGAGCGCTTGTAGCAGGTCTGCTGTCAATTGGGGCAGAAGTAATGAGAGTCGGTGTTATATCAACACCAGGCGTAGCTTATTTAACAAAGGTACTTGGAGCACAGGCAGGGGTCATGATTTCCGCTTCGCATAACCCAGTAGCTGATAACGGTATTAAGTTTTTTGGCCCTGATGGTTTCAAACTTTCCGATAGTCAGGAAAATGAGATTGAAGGTCTGATGGATATGGAAGAAGATCAGTTGCCAAGACCTGTAGGTGGAGATATTGGACAAGTTAATGATTACTTCGAGGGCGGCCAAAAATACCTTCAATACTTAAAACAATCTGTGGATGAGGATTTCTCAGGAATTCATGTAGCTCTAGATTGTGCTCATGGAGCCACCTCATCATTAGCCACCCACTTGTTTGCTGATTTGGATGCTGATTTATCGACCATGGGTGCCTCACCGAGCGGGTTGAATATCAATGATGGAGTTGGTTCAACTCATCCAGAAGCACTTTCAGCGTTCCTGAAGGAAAAAGGTGCAGATGTTGGGCTGGCTTTTGATGGTGACGGTGATCGTCTAATCGCGATTGATGAGAATGGAACGATCGTGGATGGAGATCAAATTATGTATATCTGTGCAAAATATATGAAAGATCAGGGCCAATTGAAACATGGCACAGTTGTTTCTACAGTGATGAGCAACTTAGGATTCTATAAAGCGCTTGAGGAACACGGCATTAAGAGCATGCCTACTGCAGTTGGGGATCGATACGTCGTAGAAGAAATGAAAAATAATGGCTATAATCTTGGCGGCGAACAGTCTGGTCATATTATTTTCCTTGACTATAACACTACTGGGGATGGTTTGTTGACAGGACTGCAGCTTGTTAATATTATGAAAGCTACAAAACGGCCGCTTTCTGAACTTGCCGGTGAAATGAAAAAGTTCCCGCAAGTGCTCGTTAACATACGAGTGACCGACAAACACCATGTTACAGATAATGAAAAGGTGAAAGCGGTTATTAGCAAAGTTGAAGAGGAAATGAACGGAAATGGGAGAATTCTTGTAAGACCTTCTGGTACAGAGCCATTGGTGCGTGTAATGGCAGAAGCTCAAACTGAATCACAGTGCCTTGAATTTGTTGAACGAATTGCAGCTGTTGTCAGAGAAGAAATGGGTCTAGCTGAATAACTATATTTCCTATGCATAGGGAACCGTTTAGGTACCCTATGCATATTTTTAATTATAAGAAGGAGAGTAACAGAGGGGCATGGAACTGCTCCTTTTCTGTTTAACTTTCTTTAGCAAGGGTAAAAAAGCGGTGAAGGTCAATTTCCTTTAGTTCACTATTGACGGAAGGATAATCCGTAGGTTATGATGATTCTGTTTTTGAGTTTTGAATTAAACTTTATTTTTATAAAGAAAGGTGGATTGGATGGCTATTTTAAGTTTAAAGCGCCAGGGCTAATTCTGTCAGGATTAGTTGACGAGGTGGAGGTTCATCGATCGTTCGGCGGATGCCTCCCGGTTGAAAGCACAACCGTTAATCACATCTTTAAAACATTAAGGCAACTTAATGCACAAAGAGATGGGAATGTTAAAAATAGCTGGCTGTCTAGCCAAATAACTAAAACAGAGATAAGGGGGGCGAGTTAGTCCCCTAAAGGTTGACTTGTCCCCCTTTTATTAGGGAGGATACAATTAAATGTGTGGTATCGTTGGATATATTGGATCAAATGATTCTAAAGAAATTTTGCTTAAGGGCCTGGAAAAGCTTGAATATAGAGGCTATGACTCAGCCGGTATTGCTGTCATGAACTCTGAAGGTGTTCATGTTTTTAAGGAAAAAGGACGGATTGCAGACTTAAGAACTGCAGTTAAACCGGATGTAGCAGCAAACACAGGGATTGGGCATACACGCTGGGCTACACACGGTGTACCTAGCAAGCTTAATGCCCATCCTCATCAAAGCAGTTCAGCAAGATTAACACTCGTGCATAATGGGGTCATTGAAAACTATGACATCTTAAAACGTGAATACTTGCAAAATGTTTCCTTGAAAAGTGATACAGATACTGAGATCATTGTTCAGCTAATTGAGCTGTTTGTTAATAAGGGAATAGCTGTCGAAGAGGCGTTCCGCAAAACGCTCTCACTTTTAAAAGGTTCGTATGCAATTGCCCTTTTAGATAGTCAAAATGAAGAAACGATCTTTGTTGCAAAAAATAAGAGCCCGCTGCTAGTCGGTTTAGGAGAAGGATTCAATGTGGTGGCCAGTGATGCGATGGCTATGCTACAGGTAACAGACCAGTTTGTCGAGCTTATGGACAAAGAGACAGTCATTGTTACAAAAGATAAAGTTACGATCCTTAATCCAGAAGGCGAAGAGATGAGCCGTGATCCATATACAGCTGAACTTGATGCGAGCGATATCGAAAAAGGAACATACCCTCACTATATGTTAAAAGAGATTGATGAACAGCCGCTGGTTATTCGTAAAATCGTTCAAAACTATCAAGGCAGCGATGGAGAACTAACTATCGACAAAGATATTTTGAATGCAATGAGCCAGTGTGACAGGATTTATATTATTGCTGCCGGCACCTCTTATCATGCAGGGCTGGTTGGAAAACAGTTCATCGAAAAGATGGCCAAAATTCCTGTTGAAGTTCATATCGCCAGCGAGTTCAGCTACAATATGCCGATTCTTTCTGAAAAACCGCTATTTATCTTCATATCCCAGAGTGGGGAAACAGCAGATAGCCGGGGCGTTTTAGTTTCAATTAAAGAACTAGGTCATCAAGCCTTAACGATCACAAACGTTCCGGGATCCACTCTGTCCCGTGAAGCAGATTTTACCCTGATGCTTCATGCTGGTCCTGAAATAGCTGTAGCTTCTACAAAGGCATATACGGCGCAGCTTGCTGTCTTATCCATTCTTGCTGAAGTAACGGCCAGATACCGCGGCTTAAAAATTAATTTTGATTTAATTCAAGAACTAGGAATCGTAGCAAATGCAATGGAAGTCCTATGTGATGCTAAAGAGGAGTTTGAGGAAATTGCCCGTGAATTTTTGGCCACGACGCGGAATTGTTTCTTTATTGGCCGAGGAATCGACTTTTATGTAGGGCTCGAAGGAGCTCTTAAACTGAAGGAAATTTCTTATATACAGGCTGAAGGATTTGCAGGAGGCGAGTTAAAACACGGGACAATTGCTTTAATTGAAAATGGCACTCCTGTTTTAGCGCTTGCTACTCAGGAAAGTGTAAACTTAGGCATACGCGGTAACGTCAAAGAGGTCGTTGCGCGTGGAGCAAACCCTTGTATCATCTCCATGAAAGGAATGGAGACAGACGAAGATCGTTTTGTCATTCCGGAGGTATACGAAATCTTAACACCTCTTATCTCTGTAATACCGTATCAATTAATTTCTTACTACGCAGCTCTTCATCGTGAATGTGATGTCGATAAGCCAAGGAACCTGGCAAAGTCCGTTACAGTCGAATAAGGGCACGTTTCTAAACGTTTTTTCGAAGAAATTATTAAAACCGATAGTTTTTAAATTATAAGTAAATAATTTCTTCAACCCTCTACTTTTAAAAGCAGAGGGTTTTTTTATGCAGCATTCTGCCAATTTTGCCCATTCATTTTACTTCTTAAAGACGTTTAAATTGCTATCTAATTCAAAAAAGTGAGAACTGATAGAGGATTTTCACCCAAAAGAGGGGAGACTCCCGATAACCCCAAATTACAAAAAATAAAAAATCAACAAGTATGTCAGAAAAGTTTCCATAATATTGTTTACTTTGACAAGCTTTTGTATTTTAATAGTTATATGGTTTTGAAAATTTATATATTTCAGAAAAAAACGGGGGATAAAAATGAGAAAGCAATTTAAAAAGATCATCCAATTGACAACGTTGTCCAGTTTGCTGGTACTTACAGCATGCGGCGGCAATGAACCAGCAGGAGACCAAGACGCGCAAACCGAAGGAGGAGCAGTTAAAGCAGATATAGGAGTTGTGTCTTATATTAGCGGTCCTGGAGCAGCCTACGGGGAAGCAATTACAAATGGATTAAAACTAGCGCAAGAAGAGATTAACAGCAATGGTGAAGTAGAGATAAACCTTGTTGTTGAAGATTCGGCGGGTAAACAGGACCAGGCATTAACAGCGGCACAAAAACTAATGAATTCTGAGAACGTGACAGCCATTATTGGACCAACTTTAAGTACAGAAATGAATGTAGTCGGCCCTGAAGCAGACATTAATGGTGTGCCAATTATGGGAACATCGACAACAGCAGAGGGGATCCCGCAAATAGGTGAGTATGTTTTCCGTAACTCGCTTCCTGAGGCATTAGCTATCCCGGCTGCGATTGATAAAGCAATGGAAAAATACGACGCTAAGAAAGTTGCTATCTTATACGGGAATGATGATGTATTTACAAAATCAGGCTTTGATACTATGAAAGCTGCAGCTGAAGAAAAAGGACTTGAGATCCTAACGATTGAGACCTTCCAAAAAGGCCAATCAGACTATAATGCTCAACTAACAAAAATTAAAGGTTTAAATCCTGACCTGATTTTAGCATCTGCTTTATATAATGAAGGAGCAGTTATTATGGGACAGGCACGGAAAATGGGAATTGACGTACCATTCGTAGGCGGAAATGGTTTTAACTCTCCTGAAGTTATCAATATCGCAGGGGATGCTGCAAATGGTTTAATAGTTGCAACGCCTTGGTATGGTGAAAAAGACGATCAAAAGGTACAGGATTTTGTAACTAAATATGAAGAAGAATATGGAAAAAAGCCTGACCAATTCGCAGCTCAGGCATATGATGCTCTTTATATTATGGCTGAAGCACTTAAGAATGCAGGGGAAGCTGACCGTGATGCTGTAAGAGATGCATTGGCTGAGATTCAAGGCTTTAACGGAATTCTTGGAGAATTCTCCTTTGATGAAGAGGGAGATGTCGTCATGGAGCCAACCGTTTTAGTAATCGAAGGTGGAGCATTTAAGGTTTTCGAATAATAAAAGAAGAATGATTACAAAAACACTTTAAAGCTCCGGCGCGTATTAAGTGCCTGGGCTTTACTTTTTAAGAACACAATTTGAAGTTACTTACAAAAATGTTAGAAGGTGGATAGCCGTGTTAATCGAACAATTAATAAACGGAATAACCCTCGGCAGCATCTATGCCATCGTTGCACTTGGGTTCACATTGGTCTTCGGGGTGCTTGGTATCATTAATATGGCACACGGAGAAATCTTTATGTTTGGCGCCTTTATCGGTGTGGTTGTGACAGCTAGCTTCCAGGGGCCGCTTTGGCTCGCTTTTTTGGCAGCAATTGCGGTTACAGCAGTAATGGGTTATCTACTTGAGCGCTTTGCTTTAAGGCCTCTTCGAAGCAAACAAGGTGTTTCACATTTAGCTCCATTAATCAGTACAATTGGTGTTTCAATATTTTTAGAAAATCTGTCACATCATCTTTTTGGTGCTGGTAATCACCCGTTCCGTGCTTCATTCGCGGAAATTAGCTTTCAGATCGGGTCGATAACTGTATACCTTGTACAGATTGTAATTTTTGTCATTTCAATCCTTTTAATGTATTCTCTTTCTTTTTGGCTTGGTAAGACCAAGGCCGGAAAAGCATTAAGAGCAACAGCAGAAAACCTCGAAACGGCAAGCCTTCTTGGGGTTGACGTAAAAAGAACGATTACGATGACCGTTATCATCGCATCTGCGATGGGAGGCATTGCAGGTATTCTCGTCGGCATGGCTTTTAACTCTGTTACTCCTCAAATGGGATTATCCATAGGGTTAAAAGGCCTGGCCATTATCATTCTTGGCGGCATGGGCAATGTTAAAGGAGCAATGGTGGGCGGTCTCATCCTTGGTTTAGCTGAAACCTTCATAGTAGTATACGGGGATTCTGGCTATAAGGATGCCATAGCCTTTGCGGCGATTATTATCATTCTTCTCATTAGGCCTCAAGGATTGTTTGGCCAAAAAATTTCAGCGTAAGAAGGTGAATCCATGCTTGCAGAATTAATTAATCCATATTATTTACAGGTAGCATCCTTTGTTCTTATCAATATTATTCTAGGGATAAGCATATACATTACACTATCAACTGGCCAGCTGTCTCTTGCCAGCGCGGGATTCATGGGGATCGGTGCTTATACTTCAGCACTCTTAACGCTGAATTTCGATCTGCCTATTATCGTAGGTGTTCTAGCAGGAACTTTAATGGCGGGTCTATTTGGCGTCATTATTGGTATTCCAACCTTAAGGCTTAAGGGCGTCTATTTGGCAATTGTAACGCTGGGCTTTGGTGAGGTTATCCGGGTTATCTTTGTCAACTGGGAGTCGTTAACAAAGGGAGCGGTTGGTTTATCAGGCATCCCGCATATGGGCCGTGAAATCCTAAAAACCTTAAAAGGCTTTGGATTTGACCCTCAGGTGTTGGGGCTGCAAAACAATCAGTTTATTTTCATGACAATTTTCCTGCTTTTATTATTCATTACTATAGGGATTATCCAATTTTTCAGAAGGCAAAACAGTTCCCGTGTTGGACGGGCCTTTGCGGCAATCAAGCTTGATGAACAAGCAGCTGAATCAATGGGAATCAATATCACGTACTATAAAGTTCTCGCCTTTGCACAGGGGGCTTTGGTTGCAGGGTTTGCCGGAACATTATTTGCACACGTGCTTGCATATATTAGCCCAGCTGATTTTGCTTACCACCGTGCAGTTGAAATTCTAATTTTCGCAGTCTTTGGCGGGAGTGAAGTTATTTGGGGTCCAGTATTTGGTGCTTTATTTTTAACGGTTATGCCTGAAGTACTTCGCTTTATCAGTGAATATCGCTATATGATTTACGGCTTGGTAATCATCATTATGATGGCTGTCCGTCCACAGGGACTTATAGACGTAAATATAATCAATTGGATCAAAACGAAAGTAGGAAAGAGGGGGCAAAAGCATGGTACTTCAAATACAAAAAACCTCTAAAAACTTTGGCGGTTTGAGTGCGTTGTCTGATGTCACTTTTTCGATAAATAAAGGGGAAATCTTTGGGCTGATTGGGCCTAATGGAGCCGGTAAAACAACGATGTTCAATTTGATTACATCCATGTATATGCCCACTTCAGGGGAGATTATTTTCAACGGAGAAAACATCAATGGACTAAAGCCGCATCTTATTACACAAAAAGGGATTTGTCGGACGTTCCAGAACATTCGTTTATTCCCGCAAATGACAGCAGAGGAAAACGTTATGGTTGGGGAACATTGCCGCAGCAAAGCAGGTGTGTTAAGCAGTGTTTTTCGGACAAAGTCCCAGCGGCAAGAAGAGGATAATATCCGGCGGAAAGCGAATGAGCTGTTAGAGTTTGTTGGCTTGGCAGGTTATGCGGATGTTATTTCAGATAGCCTTGCATACGGTCAGCAAAGAAGATTGGAGATTGCTAGAGCTTTAGCAAGCAGGCCCCAGCTTTTGCTTCTAGATGAGCCAGCAGCTGGAATGAATGAGACTGAAACGAGCGAGCTTTTTCAGCTCATTAAAAAGATTCAGGAACAAGGCATTACAGTTTTACTGATTGAGCATGACATGCCTCTTGTGATGAAATTATGCGACCGGATTGCAGTCCTTAACTTCGGCAAAAAGATTGCTGAAGGAACTCCAGCCGATATTCAAAATAATCCTGATGTCATCGAAGCTTATCTCGGCACTGAGGAGGATGAAGTGTATGCTTAAAGTTGATGGAATTGCTGCATTCTATGGGAAAATCCAAGTGCTGAAAAACATCAGCCTTGAAGTTAAAGAGGGCAGTATTGTTACAATCCTTGGTGCAAACGGAGCTGGGAAAACGACCACGATGAAGACAATATCAGGTTTGTTAAAACCTCAGCAGGGGAGTATTGAATTTAAGGGTGAGGGGGTAACCGGCCTTCGACCTGACCAGCTTCTCCGAAAAGGAATCGCGCTTGTTCCGGAAGGTCGCCAAATTCTGGCGGGAATGACTGTCCGCGAAAATCTTGAGATGGGTGCATATCACCGCAAGGACAATGAGATAGATCAGGATATAAATAATGTCATGAAACGGTTTCCGATACTTGAAGAAAGACAGAAACAGCTGGGTGGAACTTTATCCGGGGGACAGCAGCAGATGCTAGCCATTGCGAGAGCAATCCTTAGCAAGCCAAAGATGCTTCTCTTGGACGAACCTTCAATGGGATTAGCACCATTGGTTGTAGCTGACATTTTTAAAATCATAAAAGAAATTAACGAAGCCGGGACGACGGTTCTCCTGGTTGAGCAGAATGCAAGGCAGGCATTGCGCATTTCTGATTATGGCTACGTGCTTGAAACAGGAAAGATAGTTGCTGAAGGAAAGTCGAAGGAACTGTTAAATGATCCGAGAATTATGGAAGCCTATTTGGGACGGAAATCAGGCTAACAGCTCTCAGAATGAAGACCAAATTACGTTGTGATTTGGTCTTTTATTATGAATCTGAATGTTATGTTGTATGGGATATACAAAGGTGTATACATTTGCCCATTACCTATCAAAACCGGCATCTAGTTCAGTTACAGTTTCTATAAACTGCTGCTATTTAATATAATAGTACAAAGCGAGGGGATGTAGATGGGGTTATTTTCTAAAAGAGATTTTGTCATTCCTGATGGGGGAATTGATTCTGTTGAGAAAGTTACATTAGGCGGGGTGGACCAAGCTGTGCTGATTCAGGCGATGGACCCGAGTAAACCGGTGCTGCTCTTTGTTCATGGGGGACCCTGTATGCCGGTCCCAGGTGTTGTTTCAAGAGGACAGGATTATGCCGTTTCAATAGCCACTAAAGAGCTTGTGAAGCATTTTGTCGTTGTTTTTTGGGACCAGCGTGGGGCGGGGAAGTCGTTTAGTAAAAAAACACCTGCCAAAACAATAAGGGTTGAGCAGTTTATCAGCGATTGCAAAGAGTTAATTGACTTATTAACATTCCGTTTTAAAAAGAAGAAGGTATATTTAGCGGGACATTCTTGGGGAAGCATTATTGGTTTGTCAATTGCCTCTAAATATCCCGAAAAACTTCATGCCTATGTGGGAATCTCTCAAATATTAAATTGGACGGATAATGATAAACGATGTTTTGATTGGTTAAAGATCAAGGCTCAAACAGCAAACGATCAAAAAACGTTAAAAAAGCTGGAAGTGTTAGGACAGCCACCTTACGTTAAGACAGTTAAACAATGGACTGACTTTCGCCAGCTCTTGCTTAAATATAACTCAATGATCTATGAAACCAATGAAATTAAACATCCTGGGATGGTCGGGGGGTTAAAACTGTTTTTAAGAAGTTCTGATTATACGATTAAGGACATATTCGAAACTTTTTATAGTGCATATAAATTAACGTATACAAAAGAGTTAGTTGAGGACTTTGCCAAAATCGATCTAGATAAGCTTGATTCTTTGGATGTCCCCGTGTATTTTCTGCATGGGAAACAAGACTTTCACGTAAGTGGAGAGCCGGTAGAGACATTCTTTCAACAGTTAAATGCACCGGCTGGCAAAGAGATGGTTTGGTATGAAAATTCATCACATATGTTTCACCCAGAGGACGCTAAAAAGATAGAAGGGTTTATTATTAACTCTGTCAAAGCCGACCGATAAATTAGGTTTCAATCTATAAGGAAATTAGTAGAATGAGAAGATTTATGTTGCACGTTTAGTAACCTATTATTAGAATAGAGATAGAATCAAAGAAATAAAGCTTTGATTTATAGAATTTAAGTGTTTTACACAATCATATGAAAATGTTATTAATTTTTTGAAGACATAGATGTTAGTTGAATATAGTGGTGGAAATGAACTGGGCGCAGAACCGGACATGAGCCAGAAAGGAAAGAGAGACATTCTCTTTCCTTTCTGGCTTATTTTTTTAAAAAATACGATAGCAGGAGGTTTTTAAATGATTCAGGATAAAAGCTTAACCAGCAAAAACCTTTACTCTATCGTTGTCAGTAAGGAGGAAGATATCCTGACCGCAAGGAAAAAGGCGAGAGAAACAGCAAAAGTAATGGGGTTTAACCCCATTGATCAATCGAGAATTGTGACAATCATTTCTGAACTAGCCAGAAACATTTATAAATATGCGGGCGATGGAAAAATTATCATGGAAGTTATTAAAGATAACCTTAACAAGGGTTTGTCCATACAGGCAATAGATAATGGCCCAGGAATAGCAGATGTTCAGCTGGCGCTTGAACAAGGGTATTCAACCTCTGGAAGCTTAGGAGCAGGTTTGCCTGCTGTTAGACGAATGGTGGATGAATTCTCGATTGAAACAGAAGTTGGCAAAGGCAGTCATATAAAACTTGTCAAATGGATTTAACAGAAGCAGAGTGGGCATTATATAGTTAGTTTACCGAGGTATTGCCAATTCGGGTAATGCTTTTTCATAATGAAGAAATACGGCTAAATTTATTGTTTTGGCTGAAAACCTGAAAGGGTAGCATAGAAAGGAAAATAAAGGGTAAATTAATATAACATATATTGCTAGAATATTTATGAACTGTTGACCGCACTTGAATTGGAGTGAGTATTTATAAAGATGAAAGAAACGCAAACTAGAAAACCAGAAGCTGAAATCGCCAGTTATATAGGGAAAGTCTTACGAGATAAGTTTGGAAAGGGACCTGAGTCGGTTTTTGTAACCATCTCTCTTCCGTTTATTTCCGTCTATATCCGGAACTTTTTTTCGCCAATTGAACAGGCGCTGATGGATCAGAAAGAAGCAAATACAATTCAAAATACACGAGCATTGCTTATGGAAAGCCTCAGGGTTGAGATAAAAGCTTACATTCAAGTTATAACTGGGGTAGAAATCAAAGAATTTTATTATGATTGGAATATAGCCAATAAAACCGGCGCTTTTCTTGCGATTGCAGCCCAAGATAAAAATAGCAAAAATGTTGCCCAAAAATTCAAGGGAAAAGACGCAGTCGACCTAAAGATAAAAGATATTAGTCAAGAAGTACAGAAGGCTCCAGAGCACATAGAGTCTTATCGAATGAATGATCGGCTTATGTTAGTCATCAGAGAGGGTATTTTAGTTAAGATTGAGAAGGAGTTAATCAGGCAAGGGTATGAAAAAATCCTGAAAACGACGAAGCGGATTTTAGAAAAGTCCTATCTGCATGATAACGAATTTGAAAAAATCCTGAATCAGAAGGTGACAGAAATCTTCGTTGATTGGGACTTCGACCTTGATAAGAGTGCTATCTGGTTTATTTTAAATGGCGAAACAGAAAAGCATTAGTGTTAATACAAGGTATGAATGAATCTGCCAATTTACCAATTGCTGGCACGGGGGTACCTGCCCTGGTTGATTTGCGTTCGTCCGCGATAACATACCTTGACTAATAATTTAGATTTCATTTCGCAACAGAAAATGCCCTCTCCATATTGGAAGAGGGCAAGGAAACTTAAAAGTAGCTGTTTTGCTCTAGATAAGAGATTACCTGTTCAGCCGCTTTTTCAATGGATTGTTCACTTGTTTTAATGGTTAATTGTGGATTGAGCGGGACCTCATAAGGAGAGTCGATCCCAGTGAACTGTTTAATTTCTCCGCTTCTTGCTTTGCTATATAATCCTTTTGGATCTCTTTGTTCGCAAATATTGAGCGGGCAGTCCAGATGTACCTCAATAAACTCATCATCTGAAAATAGTTTTCTAGCCTGATCCCGATCCTCCCGGAAAGGAGAGATAAACGCTGTAAGGACAATTTGACCACTGTCTACAAATAGTTTGGCTACTTCGCCAATTCTCCTGATGTTTTCAATGCGATCCTGTTTGCTAAATCCAAGTCCCTTATTTAAGCCGTGGCGGATATTATCTCCATCCAACACATAACTTTTAATCCGTCTGGCATATAACTGTCGATCCACCTCATTTGCTAGCGTGGACTTTCCTGAGCCGGATAACCCGGTAAACCAGAGTACACAGCTTTTATGTCCGTTTAACCGCTCCCGATCCTTTTTACTAATAGCTGCTTTATGCCAAACAATATTATTTTTCATGTCTACGGCCACTTCCAGAGGGAATGAGCGGGCTCTGCATTCCTTTAATCAGTATTTTCGCCACTTCAGGGCGAGTACATTCGGAAGGTGGCATTTCACCATTCTGGAGCATCCCTCTGACTTTTGTACCTGACAGTGAAACCCGTTCTGAACTGTCATGTGGACAAGTTTTAGGAGATGCCATATTGCCGCAGCGCCTGCAGAAAAAGCTATTTTCAAAGAAAAGTGTTTTTATGCCTATTTCTTCCTCAGTAAAATTCTTGAAAATATTTTGGGCATCATAGGTTCCGTAGTAATTACCAACACCTGCATGGTCACGGCCAACAATAAAGTGGGTACATCCATAGTTTTTTCGGACAATTGCATGAAAAATTGCTTCACGTGGGCCGGCATAGCGCATAGCTGCCGGAAAAACAGCTAAGAGTACACGTTCTTTAGGGTAATAATTTTCTATTAATGATAAATAGCTTTCCATCCTGACATCGCTTGGAACATCATCAGCTTTTGTCTCACCAACAAGGGGATTTAGGAATAACCCATCGACCGTTTCCAAAGCGGCCTTTTGAATATATTCGTGCGCCCGATGAACGGGATTTCTCGTTTGGAATCCAACAATTGTCTTCCAGCCGCGCTTTGCAAACTCAATCCTGGTTTGTGCAGGATCAAGACGGAATTCTTCAAATTGGTTTTTTTCCGGACGGCGAAACATCGTGATAGGGCCGCCTAGATATACATTTGGGCGCTCAAAAAGCTTTTTTACACCAGGATGGGCGATATCATCTGTTTGGAAAACATGCTTTGCTTCTTCTCGTTTGTCTGGTACATATAAATCAGTTACTAGGATTTTACCGTATAAAATTCCATCTTTTATAAGGCCAACCTCTTCACCGACCCCGATTTTTCTGGCGGATTCCTCTGAAGTTGGAAGAGTAATTGGTATACTCCAGGGAATTCCGTTAGCCAGCCGCATCTTCTCTTTTACTGAACTGTAATCTTTTTCTCCCATAAAACCTTCCAGTGGACTATAGCCGCCTATTGCCAGCAATTCAAGATCACTCAGGGAGATGCTGTCTAATTCTATGTTATTTTTAATGGTTAATGGCAGAGATTCGCTGCACATTTTGTTTATTAATTTACCTCCATGAGGCTGTATCATTTTATCTTCCTCCTGCCTTTTTAACACGAGCATTTTCTTTATAAAAAACTGTTTTTTTATAGTCGCTCGATTTCAGTAAACTAATGGATCCGATGGTTGCTACGAAAACAGCTATGACAATTACGACGGAATAGATATCAAAATCGAGAAAAATCTTAACAAGGTTATAAGAGATCACGAGAGAAAAGAGGGGAGAGACAATCCAAACCTTCAGGAGCTTTCCAATTATATCTTTCTCCCATATTTTCCACCCTTTATCAGCGAACCCCACACCGAGAATGCTACAGGTTGTAATTTGAGTTTGAGGGACAGGCATCCCAAAGAGAGACGCACCGATAACCAAGGCCGCCCCAAGTCCTGAGACTGCGCTGCCCTGTAAAAGACTGAGCTGAGTTATTTTTTTTCCGTTTGTTTCGACCACTCTACCCCCAAGGAAGAGGGCTCCAGCGGCTACAAACAGACCTCCTGCTGCAATTCCGCTATCCATACTAATAAGTCCAGCAGCTATTAGGGGACCTACCGCATTGGCCACATTATTCATTCCTGCTGAGAAGGCTTCAAGAAAGCCGGTACAGACGACAAGAATGCCCATAAAACGCATCCACTTTTTCTGGTTTAGAAACTGCAGCCTGTCTTCTGTCAGCTTGATAAATTTAGCTATAATGACAGCAAGAAGGAATGCAATCAGCGGAATGACTAACCAAAGGACAACAATGGTAAGTAAAGTGCCGACATACAAAGTTTTATAGGCAATCCCTACGCCTACAATCGCACCGACCGTAACCTCGCTCGTTGATAAAGGTATCCCTGCAATATTTGCAATAAAGAGCGAGAGGGTAGCGGCAGAAAGAATAATTAAAGAGATATTAATATTGATAACATTCTGGGGAATAAGCCCTGAACCTAATGTTTTTGCGACTTCTCCACCCCCCAAAGCTGCCCCTAGAAAAATGCCGGCAGCACAGATTAGCAAGGCAAGTCTTCTATTTTTAACAGCACCTGAACCATAGGCAATTCCCATTGTTGCAGCTGCTCCACTAGCGCCAATATTTATTGCAAAGAAAAATGCTGCTATAAACACCAAAACGATAACCGTCATGAGCTTCTGCTCCTAGCCGTTATGAAGTCCACACTCGGTTTTGTCATTATTAGCCCACCTTCCGGAACGGGAGTCAGAAGGATCATCGGAGGGCAGTGTACATTTTTCGCAGCCAATACTAGGGTAGTTTCTGTCATGCAGCTCATTATAAGGAAGATTGTTGAGTTTGATATATTCCCAAACATCCTTCCATGTCCATTGAATTAATGGACAAATCTTTACCCGTTTGAACCGGCTATCTTTATTAATAAATTGAATGTTTTTTCGAGTTGGGGACTGCTCACGTCTGAGCCCGGAAATCCAGGCGTGAACACCTGACAGCTGGTCAGTCAGCGGTTCAATTTTTCGAATCTGGCAGCAAAGGTTGGGATTCGATTCCCATAGCTTATCGCCATGCAGTTCTTTTTGCTGATTGAGAGTTAAGCTCGGTTGAACAAGATCAATTTGTAAGTTTGGATATTTGGATTTGATTTTATCAATAAGCTGATAGGTTTCTTTAAAATGAAGATCCGTATCAAGGAAGATAACTTTAGCTTGGCTAGTTACCTTGGAAATTAAATCAAGAAGTACGATCCCCTCGGCACCAAAGCTGCAAGCATAAACAAGTTTATCTCCGTATTCCCGGAAGGCCCACTTTAAGACGCCCATAAAGTCACTGCATTCAGTGATTAGCATATTTACTTTCTCATCATCCCAAGTCTCAAAAGTTAAGGTTTTAGACATACATTTCCCCCCTTTTAACCATGGTGATCTAATATAAAAAAATGGTATGGCTTTAAAGGCAGATTATTCAGTAGAGGTGAAATAGTTCGGAGGGTAAAAGCCTATTTCTGGGAAGTGCTCATAAAGAACAAAAATTAGGAACCACATCCCCTTTGGGCGAATATAATTCCTTTGAGCGCTAAAAAACCAGACAAATCCTTTAATGAACTAGAGTGCAGTTTAAGAGATTTAAAGGAAAAGAGAACCCTGTAGGAAAGTGGGGGAGATGACGTGGAAATAAACATACACCAGGGAAATTGTCCATCACTAAAGCATGCACAGGTTAATATTGTGATTGATGTTATTCGTGCATTTACGGTTGCCCATTACGCATTTATTCATGGCGCAAAAGAAATATGGCTCGCGCGGACTCAAAACGAGGCGTTCTTACTAAAAGAGAATTATCCGGATCATCTTTTAGCTGGAGAGGTAAACGGCCTTCCAATTGAAGGGTTTGACCTAGATAACTCTCCAAAAACGATTGTAGAATCCAATATAGATGGGAAAACACTGATCCAGAAAACAACCAACGGTGTAACAGCAGCCTTAAATGCACTAGACGCAGAAATCGTACTTGTTACAGGATTTACAAATGCGAAAGCTACAGCTGAGTATGCCAGAGAAATTTGTGGGCCGAGACAGAGTCTCCTCATTAATGTGGTAGCTTCACATCCTTCCGGTGATGATGATTTGGCCTGTGCGCAATATATATCAGCGTTGATAAATAATGAACCATGCTCTGCTTCATTGACAGCTGAAAGAATTCGAAATTCAGCTGCTGCAGAGAAATTTTTTGACGATGCACAGCCAGAATTTGATAAAGAGGATATTGGGCTATGTGTAAAAGAATTGGATGGCACCTTTGTCATGCAGATTAAATCCAAAGGGCAAACTCCAATAATTGAGAGGGTGGATATGTGAGCTACTATGGATTAAGCTTGCCTAAACGGCAGTTAAAACCAAGGAAATATGGAATATCAGTTTTGATTGATAATGGAATTCCATTGGACTTTTTTAAGGATACAATTAGCAGTGCTGGAGAATTTATTGACTTTGTAAAATTTGGATGGGGAACATCGATTATTACAAATACATTAGATGAAAAAATTGCCTTTCTTCATGAAAATGGAGTGGAATTTTTCTTTGGCGGCACTTTGTTTGAGAAATTTCTAAGCCAGGGAAAGGTAGATGAGTTTCATCGATACAATAGGAATTACGGAGCAAACTACATTGAAATCTCAAACGGTACCTTTGAAATTTCAAACAAAGAAAAAGCAGGGTTTATTGCTGATTTTTCAAAGGAATTTAGGGTTTTTAGTGAAGTAGGCCAGAAGGATAGTTCAATTGCTAATACCCAGGGAGCAGACGAGTGGGTGGAATATATCCAGGAAGATCTTGAAGCGGGTGCGGCAAAGGTAATCACGGAGGCGAGGGAGAGCGGAACAAGCGGAATGTGCAAAGATAACGGCGAGATGCGGTTCGACATTATCGATCAAATTTTACTATCAGGTATTAACCTGGATAAAATTATCTTCGAAGCACCAACAAAAGCAATGCAGACTGCTTTTATAAAAATGGCAGGTGCCAATGTAAATCTGGCTAATATCGCTTTTTCCGACCCAATAGCATTAGAAACGCTACGGCTTGGCCTTCGTTCTGATACATTTTTTCAAATAGAAAAGGAGGAGAAGCAATGAGGGACATAAATAAGGTCTTCCACCTTGCGATTCCATGCAAGGATTTAGATGAGACCGTAAGCTTTTACGAAGGACTTGGATGCCAGCTTGCGAGAAGATATGATGACAGGGTAACATTTAATTTCTTTGGTGACCAGGTTGTCTGCCATTTAAATCCTGAAAGCGTGGATGAATCTCCGAAAATGTACCCGCGGCATTTTGGTGTTACCTTTACAAATCGCCAGGAGTTTAATGAAACTCTCAAATGGGCGGAAGATAATAATTTGCCATTTTTTCAAAAAGAAATGGTCAGGTTTAAAGGCAGACAAGAAGAACACGTTACCTTCTTCTTAATTGACCCTGCTAACAACCTGCTCGAGTTCAAATGGTATCATGACAATAGTATGATTTATTAAACTTTCAACAGATTCATGTATATAAGCATATAGAGTAAAGAGTGGAGGCTGAATTTAGGGGTCAGCCTCCTTTTGATATTAAAGGAAATAAAGTAAAATTTTACATATATTTGTGTTGCTGAATTCTTACATTAGGGTGATAATGAGGGGAAAGTTAGAGAATTTTCATATGGTGAGCAAAGGAGAGAAGGTTAATGGTAAGCTTTACAAAAGATTTGATTTTACACTTCTCCCTTATAGTCTTTTTGGGGTTTATGTATAACTATCTATATATGCAACGACGGGAGATCCATCAAAGAAGGTGGTTTATTGGTTCTGTCTTTCTTGCAGCATCCTTAACGATGATTTTTCCAGTGGAATTTGATCAAAGCCTCTATTTTGATTTGAAGCTGATTCCCTTTTTTATTTGTATGTTTTATATAGGACCTGCTGTAAGTATTGGATTGCTGGGGTTAATAATTGGGGTCCAGAGTTTTATCACAGGAAGCTTCGTACCGATAATTTTGCTCAATTACACGATCATATTTATTCTATTTTTATCTCTTCGTAAATTCTATTCGCACAAGTCTCTTAAGAATAAACTGCTCATTGGCTTAGGCGTAATCTTGATTGTTGGAACAACAAGAGCAGGGGCTTTGTTGATTGGAGGCTCTTTGGAGCAGATAATACTGTTGCTTATTTATACTTTTGTTTCATTTATTGCTCTTGCTGGAACTATCTATATAATTGAAATGACCAACTTTCAGCTGAAAACCATTAATGAGCTTCATAAAGCAGAGAAGTTTTCGGCCATCAGCCAGCTGGCTGCTTCTGTGGCACACGAAATTCGTAATCCAATGACAACGATTCGTGGTTTTATGCAAATTCTTCAAAATGACCGAAGCCTTCCAGGAAACTATGATATGTTCCTGTCTGTGTCCCTCCAGGAACTCGATAGAACACAGACAATTATAGATAACTTTTTATCTTTGGCTAAACCGAATAACTCTCGAAAACATCACCTTGATTTAACAGCCCTTTTATATCAGATTATTGAATTCATGAAGCCATACGCCCATATGGCCAATATAAATATAAGCAGTGAAATCGAAGAAAATTTACAGGTGAATGCGGATTCACAGGAAGTCCGCCAGCTTCTTATTAATATTATTAAAAATGGCATTGAAGCTATGGAAGATGGCGGCAACTTCACTATTCATGCCTATATACGTAATGAAGATATTTATATTGAACTAGTGGATGAAGGAATCGGAATGAACAAAAAGCAGCTAGAGCGGCTTGGCAACCCTTATTATTCAACAAAGGAAAAGGGTACGGGCCTCGGGTTAATGATCAGCTATGATATTGTAAACAGAATGAAAGGAAGCATAAAGGTAGATAGTCAGATGGGTTTAGGCACGAAATTCACTATTCTTCTGCCAGCTGTAACTCACAGGATTGATACATAATCTTCCCTAATAAACACACTCCTTCGACACAAACAGCTGCCCATATGGTATTATTCATTTATAAGAAAAAATTGGATATAAAGGTTAGTTTTACAAGTAGGGGAGTGAAGTAATGAGGGCGAGAGCGAAAAAGAGTGAGCCAGTAACCTTAGATAAACTTAGAGACTTTCTGACTACCGTTTTTTTGCACATTAGTTTTTATGCCTTTATTATATTTTTAGTGATTTTTTTCATTAATAATTTTAGTTAAAAGAGCTGTCTTGCTGACGGCTCTTTTAATTTTCATCCAGGAAATATAAAACTTAATGGCTCTTTTCTAAAAGATTGTTTGTTTTTGCATGGAAAACTAAATTGTGATTGGAGTTGAAGATGCGAGACTCCTCGAAAACGCTGTCGCATTTCCTTCGTGCGTGGGTTATTCGAGGAAGCCCTTCAATGGCCAGCGGGCCCACCGCCCGCCCCGCGGAAAGTGAGCATCAAAAGCGGAAATCAACGACTGCATTTTTAAATAGCAACAAAGTTTACGAAAAACAGCTTAATAAATTCGGAAGTTCTTAAAATAATACTGAACTGGACGATAAACCTGTTAGAGACAAAATGATTGGTGTGCTGGTTTTTCAATCTTAATTTTTATTCCAATGATAATCAGAAAGAGGATATCCTATTATGAAAATTAAAACGAAATTTATAGGGATTATAGCTGTGTTCGTTCTATCAATTGCTTTTGTAAGTGTTTTTTCAAGCATGGCACTTAATAAAACAGTTACCCAAAACGATTACTTAAAAGAAAAAATGGAAATGAGTCTTATAGCAAAATCAATTCAGTACGAGCTAACGGGACTGTCTAACGATGAAAGAGCTCTGCTGCTCACTGGTGAACCCGCATTTGCTGAGGGAATGGAAGATAAGAACAATACATTACAGCAATCCATTCAGGATTTATTATCCCTTTCGCATGATACAACTGAAAAAGAACTTCTAGAACTGATTGATTATAACCTGATTAAATATTGGGCCTTAAATCAATCCATTATTAAAAATGTTCAGCTTGATGCTGAGCGTGCACAAAGAATCCATTTTGCAGAAGAAAGAATTGTGCGAGAGGAAGAGCTTGAGCCAGCCGTAAATAAACTCTCCGAAAACCTGGAAAGCGAAGTGGCTGCTTTAAAGCGAGAGCTTCAGAAAAATGCTAGAACAAGTCAGATTATCATTCTCTCAGTCTCGGCTATTGCTGCATTAGCCGGAGTTGTTATTGCCGTTGTTCTTTTGAAAGCCATTCTGAAGCCTTTGAATACTCTTAATAGGCAGATGGCTGAAATTGCTTCTGGTGAAGCAGATTTAACAAGAGAAATTCGTTTATATAACCAAAAGGATGAATTTGGGGTGTTAGCTCTATCCTTCAACCAGTTTATTTCAGTTATACGTGAACTTGTTCTGAAGATTGGAGTCTCGGCTGATCAGATTGCTGCAGCATCCGAACAGTTTTCAGCCGGTGCTGAGGAAACTAAACAAACATCTGAACAAGTTTCGGCCTCTATGCAGGAAATCGCTTCAGGAACTTTGCAACAATCGGCGATGGCTGAGGACGGGCTTCTGTCTGTCAGACAATCTTTGCAGGGGCTGCAAGCAATCGCACTCAGCACAACTGGGCTCGCTGATGAGGCCGCCGCAGTAAGGGACCAGGCAGAATATGGAGAGAATAGTGTGAATCAAATCGTCAGCCAAATGCAGTCTATTCATCTATCTGTTGATGAAGCCGATAAAGAGATGAGTTCTTTGGCTGGATCCGCACGGGAAATCAGCCATATTACCTCATTGATTAATGGCATTGCCGAACAAACAAATTTGCTTGCATTGAATGCAGCGATTGAAGCTGCTAGAGCAGGGGAACAAGGTCGGGGATTTGCTGTAGTTGCAGCCGAAGTACGTAAGCTTGCTGAGCAGTCTGGGCAGTCCTCCAAGCAAATTAGTGAATTAATTAAAATGATTCAAGCTAAGACAGATGGTACTGTCCATGCCATTCACTCCGTAAAAGGAATTGTGGCCGAGGGAGTGGAGCTAACGAATGATACTGCGACCCAATTTGGGGAGATTCGGAATTCGATCGACAAAATATCTTTAGGTATCAAAGGAGTTTCAGCTACTACTCAAGAGCTGACGTATGGATTTGAAGAGGTCGATAAGTCAGTTGCTGAAATTACTGAAATTATGAAAAGTACTTCGCAGCACACTCATTCGGTTGCTTCGGCCACTGAAGAACAGTCTGCTTCCATGGAGGAGATTCAGACAGGAGCCGGATCTCTAACAAAGCTATCAGAAAACCTTCAGGAAATGGTAAAAAGATTTAAAGTTTAATTACCTAAATAGGGCCATCTTGTATAAAAATTCCTAATCTATGCGATAACAATATAGGTAAAAGGTGCACCTGATTACAGGTGCACCTTTTTTATGCTTTAAAGTCTTAGGGACGAATGGGTCGTTAAGGTCTGGTATAATATAGATAAAAAGCAACACTTGTCGAAGGATGTTTTACGTGGATCTATTGTTATTTCTCTTTCTAGGAGTCATCATTAGTATTTTGTCAGGTTTTTTTGGAGTAGGGGGTGGCTTTATTTTAACGCCAATCCTGCTTTTATTAGGTTTTTCTCCGCTTGAGGCTATTGTGACCAGCTTGCTTTTCTCAATGGGGACTTCCGTTTCTGGCGTAATCGCACATTATCGCTTGAAAAACATCTTGTGGCGAAAAGGGCTGGCTCTGGGCATCTTTGGTATGGCTGCCACACAGGCAGCAAAGCCTTTTGTGCTTTATTTAAACGAACGAGGCTGGGATGAGATTGTTATTCCAGGTTTATATATAACATTTCTAGCCTATTTTGCTTTTACGATGATTTGGGATGGGCAAGCTGTCTTAACAACGGAACAAAAACGGGGATTCCCGCCGCTAGTAAGACTAGCTCTAATTGGTTTATTAGGTGGTGCTGTATCAACTACTCTTGGTGTAGGAGGAGGGTTCATAATGGTTCCGCTAACGATTGCTTTTCTAGGGTTGGAACCCAAAAAAGCAGTTGGCACGAGTCTATTGGCTGTATTAGCGATAGTTACTACTGGTTTCTTCTCTTATACGTATACTGAGGCGGTCACGATTAATTATCCAATAGGGTTTTGCCTAATCGCAGGCGGATTAATAGGATCTCAGTTTGGGGCAAAATGGACGGTTCTTTATAAGAATAAGGAAATGAAACTATTGCTCGGAAGCCTATATACGGCCACTCTGATTAGTGTTGTCTCGAAATTGGCCCACTTCAATACATTCGGATTAACATTGTTAAGCGTATTTGTTTTGTTTTTCCTTACGCTTTCGATTTTGCGTATTATTCAAAAGCAAAGACTTAAGGAAAAGCTGTCCGATTAATGGTGAAAAGTAAAAAGGAGGTTAGCCGAAGAAAAGACTGCCAAAGTGGGAGTCTTTTCTTGTGAAAAATTTTCATTATGGATAATAATATGCGTTGTCTACACCCAGCTCCAGCGCTAAACAGTCGGCTTCACATTATGAATTTGTCGGAGGTGTTCAAGGTGCATCGGCTTTTGTTCTTATAGTTCAGAATTAGAAAACATATAGGTTTTATGATGAAAGCGAATACTATAAATCAACCCCATTGCAAGCATATTTCCCATTAGTGAACTTCCTCCATAGCTGATGAAGGGAAGCGGAATCCCTGTAATCGGCAGCACCTGAATGGTCATTCCGATGTTTTGAAAAACATGGAAGGTGATCATACAAATGACACCGGCACAAATATAAGTATTATAAGCGTCGGTCGTTTCAAGCGCTGTCTTAATTAAATGGTAGATTAATAGAAAGAAGATGCCAATTACAAGACTGCCACCTACAAATCCATATTCCTCTCCGATTACACTAAAGATAAAATCTGTATGGTTTTCTGGTATGTAAACTTCTCTTCCGTTAAAGCCTTTCCCTGTCAGCATCCCTGATCCTATTGCACGCATTGAGTTGATTAGGTGGTACCCGTCCCCGGTCTGAAAACTATGAGGATCAAGCCAGGCATAAATCCTTCTAAATTGATATGGCTGAACCTTTAAATATTTTTCAAGGAAATCGGGATTAGAGATAACGAGATAAAAAACAGTGGAAAAAATAACTATTCCAGTGCCATAGATAGGAATAATTAGCTTCCAGGTAATTCCTGAAACAAGAATCAGGCCAGTAAAAATAGCCACAATCACAAGGCCTGTACCTAAATCTGGCTGCAGCATAATCAGGCCTAAAGGGATAGACGTTATAATCCCGAGTTTAAAAAATAACAGGAAGTCACTTCCTATTGTTTTTGTTTGATATTTTTTTGTATGGGAAATGATGGCTCGGCTTAATGCCAGGATTAAAAAGATTTTAACAAATTCTGAGGGCTGAATGGATCCCAGTCCAGGGATAATAAACCAACTTTTTGCGCCATTCCTTATTGGAGCAATGGATTCAGGTGCGATTACTAACAATACCAGGAGAAAAACCCCAAAGCCGTAAAGATACCAGCTGAGCTTCCAAAATTGTTCACTATCAAACAGTACAACAATACTGATAATAATTGCCCCTACTGCATACCAGAAGACCTGTCTAAGGACAAAGTTATCTGCATACTGGCCTGTTGTTTGGGCGCTATAAATAGCCGTACAGCTAATGATAAAACAAAGAAGTAAAATCAGGGTAAGGGTCCAGTCGAATTTATCATGATTTTTAGGAGATCGTTCCATTTTAGCACCAGCTTCTTTAGTAAACTTTTACAATTTTATGCTAGCAAAGAAAAAATATCCTTACAATATTTTCTTATTGAGAATTAAATAATATTCTAAGCCTACTCTATAGACGAAAGAAGCTTGTCGGAAGTTTCCTGAACAATAGTGCAAATGTCCGTTAAGGGAAGCGTGTGTACCAACTGATAAAGGAAACATTAAGATCGGAAGGCTTCAATGTCAACTTTACGCAGAAAGGTGAGCACAGATATAATCACTCGAACTGGATACAAAAACACATATGATTATTCATGTCTTGGAACATTTGTAAAATCAAAAAACCGGTCCCTTATAGGAACCGGAAGTTTATATGGTTATACAAATATTGGTTTCTTAGAGAAGATAATGCAGGAATGCTGTTGCAAGGCCAAAGTATGTTACCAGAGAAAATATGTCATTAAGTGTTGTAATCAGCGGCCCAGAAGCGACAGCAGGATCAATTTTAAACCGATATAAAATTAGCGGGATTACCGTTCCGGCAAGTGTTCCGATTATGAGAGTCAGGAATAAAGAGGATCCAACCACAAATCCGAGTACAAGGCTACCGCGCCATACATAAGCGATAATAAAAATTAACAGTCCGCATATAAGCCCGATAATTAAACCAACACCAAATTCACGTCCAATTAATCGCAGGACCATCTTTTTGTCAACATCAACTGAAACTAGTCCTCGTACGACAACAGCTAGTGACTGGGTTCCGGTATTTCCGGTCATCCCTGCAATCATCGGCATGAAAAAGGCAAGGGCAACAACCTGATCAATGGTTTCTTCATAGCTGCTAATGATACTCCCTGAGATTACCCCAATAAATAATAGCAAAATAAGCCAAGGCAGCCGCCGATAGGCTGCAACAAGAGTTTTTGTTTCAAAATCAATCGATTTCCCGGAAGCTGATAGTTTTTCAATATCTTCATTGGCTTCCTGAATCACGACGTCAATAATGTCGTCTACTGTAACAATCCCTACTAGGACGCCGCTCTCATCGTCAACTACTGGAAGGGCCAGAAAGTCATACCGCTCGATCATGGTGGCAACATCCTCCTGATCAGTAGTCGTAATAACCGAGATGACTCGCTCATACATAATATTCCTAATAATTTCGTGAGGTTCTGCGATCAATAAATCTCGGTATGATACAACTCCAACTAGCTTTCGATCTTGGTCGACAACATAAAGATAGTTAATGGTCTCAGCAAAATCAGCAAATGATTTTAACTTTTCAACAGCATCCTTTACCGTATAATAGTTGCGGATCCACACGAAACGGTTTGTCATGAGACGTCCTGCTGTTTCTGGAGGGTAGTTCATAATATCTTGGACGATTTTTGATTCTTCTTGCTTCATACCGGCGAGTAATGTTTCTATTTTTTGGGGAGAGAGATCGTCCAAAAGAGAGGCAAGATCATCATTATCCATTAGATCGAGGACTTTACCTGTCCGTTCTATCCCAAGCTTGTTTAATACTTCGAGCTGTTTTTCTTTATTAAGTTCTTGTATTAAATCGGCGAGTGCGTCTGCTTTTAAAAAAAGAAGAAAGCGTGTTTTATGTTTTAACGGAAGATCATCATAAAAACGGGCAATATCATAGGGCTGCAGTTCATCTATAACAGCTTCAAAGTCTTTCTTCTTGTTTTCTTTTATATATTTAATAATATGGAGAGTAATTTGATCTTCTGTCATGTTTTTAATCATCTGTCACACGCTCCTTCCGGTAGATTATCTATGAACTAAATCATTATGGTATAAAAGTTTGGCTCTTTTCTAAAAGATTGTTGTTTTTGCATAAGTTGAGAAAACTAAATTTGATTGGAGCGGAAGATGCGACTCCAGCAGGACAGGTGAGACCCCGCAGGCCCCGGGGAAAGCGTGTCAAAAGTGAAATTCAACGACTGCGTTTTAAAATAGCAACAAAGTTTACGAAAACAGCCAAAAGTCTTAATCTATGTTATTTTATCGGAATTCATAAAAGGCTAACTTTAAAACCTTATATAAAATTATTGGACTCTTCTGCTCAGATAAATAGAATGCAACCATATTATAATGAAAATAAATTTAGAAGGGAATAAGCCGCCCGAATATATTGGAAATAATTATCGACTGGCTCTGTTAACTGACAGTTGATTTCCACTAAAAGGCCACAAACAACAAAATTCGCAGAATGCTCTATAAGCTTTGTCACTTCATTCATCAAAACAGATATTTTCTTTGATTTTTGTTAAAATAAAGAAGATAAAAAGCATGTTAGAGTGTTTAATAATAATATATGCTTGATTATGGAATATGCAGAAATAAAGCAGCTTTTTAATTGGCGGTTGTTCAGGAGGGTAACACAATTGAAAAAAAACCAGCATTCTAATCTGGAACTTGTCTACATTCATTTAAACGAAAGAGACCAGTATGTAATA
Organism: Mesobacillus harenae; assembly: GCF_013343715.1. Taxonomy (GTDB): domain Bacteria; phylum Bacillota; class Bacilli; order Bacillales; family Cytobacillaceae; genus Mesobacillus_A; species Mesobacillus_A harenae. The sequence continues at coordinate 9,731 of NZ_JABUNR010000026.1, read as the reverse complement.
ACGAGCGGATTTGAGTTTAATGAATTTACGTATGCTCTTTCAGACAGCTTAAGTAATATCTTGCTTATAAAGCATCGGTATGAAGATGGAGACTTTAATTCGGATACGCAGCTGGAATACGTTCAGGCAGACCGCCTTGGAAAATTAATTACTTCAGATGTCAGCAGCTACCAAGACTTTTGCTGGATTGATTTTGAAGATGTGGAGAACTTAAATTTTCTAACAGGGCAAGAGCTAGCTGAAATTCTATATTTAGGCCATAAAAAGCATCATTTAAGGCCTCCGTTTTACAACCAGCTTGAAAACCGATACGTGTACCTTGCATCTGAGGATGGGTGGTACAATAAAACATATTATCGAAATCTGAATCATTTTTATACAATGGCAGGCAGTGCACTCTCTGCTAAGATGAGCGTCTTGAAACCTGAAAAATCCCTTTTGGGAGTTAAGAAAAAGCGGACCTATCCTGCCATAAACAAGGATCTAATCAAATCTTTGATCCCATTCATGAGAGAAGGGGCTGTTTTTTCGTTCCAAAATACCGGGCTAGTTCGAAATAAGCCAGAGATACCCATTTGGACGATTGGCGACTTTGCTGATATGGATGAAATGCGTGAAGAGTTTAAACACATTGGGAAGCAAAGGTGGGATAGCAGACTCATTTATGATAAAAAAACGCGTGAATGGGAGATTTCTGCAGAATAAATGTATAGAGAGAGGGCGGCTAATCCTAGGGGTGGCTGCCTTCTGCTTGTCTTAAGATAGTCTGTCAATTTGGAGTAGCACTAGGCGGATTAATAAACAACAAAACTATGCAACAGGTACAATTAGTGTGGAAATGTCAGTGTTTAAATTTCTGTAAAAACAGCACTCGGGCAAAAGGATGTATATAAAAGAGCGAGTTTTTAGCCGAGCTAATCTTACATATATATAAATGGCTGCCTTTTTTTACGTTCATTTTTGCATGATCTTGGCTAATCAATTATTAAGGTGTTTACATGGGATGAAAAAGGAAATAGTAAAGCAGTAGTGAACTCAAAAAGATTCTAATGAAAGAAGGTTATCACTCCCTCTGTAATTTAAGAAAGTGGTAAAATATAAGTGCCTAAGAATGGAGGAAAAAAATGAAAACAAAAATTGGACTGCTTTATGGCGGAAAATCAGCTGAGCACAAAGTCTCGATGCAGACAGCTCTTGCTGTAATCAAAGCCCTTGATTTCAACAAATTTGAAATTCATCCCATATACATAACTTTAGACGGACAATGGATTAAAGGGGAACAACTGGACAAACCTGTCGAACATGTTAAGGAGTTAGAGTTTGGCGGCAATCAATCACTTCCGTCTCCTGGTTTCAGCCCGATCGTATTTCAAGATGGTTCATCTGAAAGTAACAATACGCTTGATGTGATTTTCCCGCTTCTTCATGGACCGAACGGTGAGGACGGAACTGTTCAGGGCCTTTTGGAACTATTGAACCTTCCATATGTAGGCAATGGGGTCCTGGCATCTTCTGCGGGAATGGATAAGGTTGTTATGAAAAATATTTTCGCCCAGGCTGGCCTTCCGCAGGTAAGCTATGTAGCGTTTATTCGCTCTGAATGGGAAAGGGAGCCGGCGAAGGTATATAAGTCGGTAGAAGATAATATAGGGTATCCTTGCTTTGTTAAACCAGCTAATCTTGGTTCCAGCGTGGGAATTAGCAAATGTACTAATCGTACTGAGCTAGAAGCTGCCTTCGGGGAAGCATTTTTGTTCGATCGCAAGGTAATCATTGAACAGGGTGTTACTGCAAGAGAAATAGAATTGGGTGTACTAGGAAATGATGATCCTGAATGTTCCGTTGCCGGGGAAATTGTACCTAAAAAAGATTTTTATGATTATAAGGCAAAGTATGAAGATGGAGATACGGGTTTAATTATTCCTGCTGAAATTTCCTCTGATGAATACTTTGAACTAAAAAAGATGGCCATTAACGCGTTTAAGGCATTGGACTGCTCAGGGCTTGTCAGAGCAGACTTTTTCTTGACGAAGGATGGAGAGTTCTTTATTAATGAAGTGAATACTATGCCTGGTTTTACCCCGTACAGTATGTTCCCGTTGCTGTGGAAGCATACCAATCTTGAATACCCAGAGCTGATTGAGCGGCTCGTAAACCTTGGGATAGAACGCCATGGTGAAAAGCAAAAGATTAAATACACATTTTAATAAACACAAGGTATTGGAGGTTTCTTATGATCCGGAAATTGCTTAAGGATATAGCCAGGATGATTCAGGCGGACAACTTTAATCCTGGACACAGCGATATCCAGGTAACAGGAGTATCGATTGACACTCGTAAAATCACAGAAGGTAATTTATTTGTTCCTTTTAAGGGAGAAAAGGCTGATGGGCATGAGTTTGTTGAGGCCGCTATAAAAAGTGGGGCATCTGCAGCACTATGGCAAAAGGATGTGCCTAACCCGCCTGAAAACCTTCCTCTTATTATAGTGGAAGATACCTTAGCTGCACTCCAGAAGCTAGCCAAAAGTTATCGCGATGAATTAAATCTTAAGGTAATCGGGATAACAGGGAGCAATGGTAAGACAACGACCAAGGATATAACAGCCAATCTGCTGGCTTTAAAGTATAAGGTACATAAAACTGGCGGGAATTATAACAACCATATTGGACTGCCATTGACTATCCTTGAGCTCGAAGAAGATACAGAAGTAGCAGTCCTCGAAATGGGAATGAGCAAAAGGGGAGAAATTGAGTTTCTATCGAAGCTGGCAAGACCAGATGCTGTTATCATCACAAATATTGGCGAGTCGCATCTTTTGGATTTGGGTTCAAGAGAGGCGATCGCCGAAGCAAAACTGGAAATTATTAAAGGGTTAAAAGAAAATGGCCTTATTATCTACCACGGAGATGAACCTTTGCTCCAAAATCAGCTGATTTCCTACTCAGGAGGCCAGCGAATCAAGACTTTTGGAAAAGGCAGGGAAAACGACTGTTTTCCTATTAAAATTGAGCAAGGTACAAGCGGAAGCGTCTTTATGATTAATGGGAGCAATCAGTTATTTAAGCTGCCGGTGTTAGGTGCCCATAATATTATGAATGCAATGGCCGGGATGCTTGTCGCAAGGGATTTTGGTATTTCATTTGAAGAGATGAACGAGGGCTTTGCCAGTTTAAAGCTTACCAACATGAGGATGGAAATGGTAGAAGGGGCAAAAGGCGAAAAAATTATAAATGATGCCTATAATGCCAGTCCAACTTCTGTGAAAGCAGCGATTGACCTTGTAGCCAATTTACCGGGGTACAGCAAAAAAATATTAGTGCTTGGTGACATGCTGGAACTTGGGCCGCTTGAGGAAGAATTTCATTATCAGATTGGCGCTGATCTCGATGCCGCAAAAATCGACTATGTGTTTACTTTTGGCGAGTTGGCTGAATTTATTGCTAAAGGTGCCCAAACATCACTTAGTGAGAATAGAGTACGGTCGTTTAGCGATAAGAAAAGTTTAATCAGTGAGCTGAAAAAACAAACTGATAAAGGAACTCTTGTGCTTGTTAAAGCTTCAAGAGGAATGCGGCTCGAGGAAGCTGTTCATTCGCTTCAAAAATAAAGTAAACTATAGATAGCTGATTCCTTCCTGTTGGTCATGGCTCCTAAGGATTCGGCTGTCCCGAGGGGCCTAGTTTTTCAAAGCCATTCCCCTTAATCTTCATTCGCTCGCAAACTCCCTAATTTAGAAAGTGATCCATTACTACTTTGTAAGCTGCCTGTTCCTGAGTGGTTAAAAAAAGGTTTAATGAAATACGTGTGAAACCTCAAAATTGGGGAAAGATTTAAATGAGAAATAATTGCGGGTGATAGTGATGATCGGCTGTTTATGTATACATGGCTTTACAGGTTCTCCACTTGAAGTTGAACCATTAGTGGAGTTTCTAAAAGAAAAAACTGAATGGATTTTTGAAGTGCCAACCCTCCCTGGACACGGAGAACCCCTGAGCTTAGACGGTATTGAGTATAGGCAGTGGATTGAACACGCGGAAGCAAAGCTGCATAATCTTTTTGAAATATGCGATCAGGTATATATAATTGGGTTTTCTATGGGTGGGCTCATAGCAAGCTATCTATCAGCGCGCTACCCTGTAAAAAAGCTTGTTTTACTTAGTGCGGCTGCCTACTATGTAAATCCCAAACAGCTCGCAGCAGATATCGTGATAATGATGAAGGATTCTTTTAAAGGAAACTTGCTTGAAAATGAGCTATTTACACGCTATAAGAGAAAAATTCAACAAACACCATTTAAAGCAACTATTCAATTTCGCAAATTAGTATCAAATATCCGGCCGATATTAAAAGAAGTGACCATCCCGACCCTTATTGTACAGGGGGAAAGTGATGGAATCGTCCCCCCGCGAAGTGCCAAATATTTATATAATACGCTTGGTTCTGCTCAAAAAAAGCTAATATTTCTAAAAAATGCTAAACATGTAATTTGCCACAGTGAAGAGAAGGAACAGCTATTTAGAGAAGTATATGATTTTCTGTTAGATCCTGCATAACATGAACGGGTGCAAAGTCTTTGGCAGACCTATTTGATTGCAATCATTTCCTAAAGATGGTAGAATTAACTTCTAGTGTCTAAGTGAGAAAATCTTGTAGGCTGACATGCTCCCATTGCAGGAGAATGTCTTTTTTTGCTAATAAGGTCTAATTCAATTATGGTTAAAATAAACGAAAATAGTCACTTAAAAACTAAAATATAAATATTTTTGAAAACGAAGGAGATTGAGGTATTTTGACAATGTTTCAAGATCTGGGCATTAGCCCGGCAACTTTAAAAGCTGTTAAGAAAATGGGATTTGAGGAGGCAACTCCTATCCAGGCGGAGACAATTCCTTTAAGCCTTGAAAACAAAGACTTGATTGGCCAGGCACAAACAGGTACTGGTAAAACAGCTGCTTTTGGAATCCCGCTTGTTGAAAAAATCAAGCCTGAGAAAAAGGTTATCCAAGGGATTATTATTGCGCCAACACGTGAGTTAGCTGTTCAGGTATCTGAAGAGCTTTACAAAATTGGCGGAGGTAAAAAGATCGGGGTTCTTGCAATTTATGGAGGACAGGATATTAACCGCCAAATTCGCGCACTTAAAAACGGTCCTCACATCATAGTGGGCACACCTGGCCGTCTATTAGACCACATCAACAGAAAGACGATGCGTCTTGATACTGTGGAGACGGTAATTTTGGATGAAGCAGATGAAATGCTTAACATGGGTTTCATTGAGGATATTGAATCTATTCTTTCCAAGACACCTGCAGAGCGCCAGACACTTTTATTCTCTGCTACGATGCCAGGCCCGATTCAAAAAATTGCGGAACGGTTTATGAAGAGCCCGCAGATCGTCCGTATGAAAGCAAAGGAAATGACAGTTTCCTCGATCGAACAGTTCTATGTTGAAACTCACGAAAAGAACAAATTCGACGTGTTGACTAGGCTTTTAGATATCCAAACGCCAGAATTGTCGATTATCTTTGGCAGGACTAAACGCAGGGTCGATGAGCTTTCAGAAGCGCTGACTTTACGTGGTTATATGGCAGAAGGAATTCATGGGGACTTAAGCCAGGCTAAACGTCTTCAGGTTCTTAGGAAATTTAAAGAGGGTTCCATTGATGTACTCGTTGCAACAGATGTTGCTGCCCGCGGACTCGATATTTCCGGAGTAACTCATGTTTATAATTTTGATATTCCTCAGGATCCTGAAAGCTATGTTCACCGAATTGGACGTACAGGCCGTGCAGGAAAACAAGGTATGGCAATTACGTTTGCTACACCTAGAGAAAGATCGTATTTACAAGTTGTTGAAAGAACAACCAAAAAACGGATGGAGAAGCTTGAAATTCCAACCCTTGATGAAGCATTGGAAGGTCAGCAAAAGGCTGTTGTTGAAAAAATTGTTCAGGCAATTGAATCCAACAATCTCCAGTTCTACAAGCAGACTGCCGCAGAACTTATTGAAAAGCATGATGCTATCACAGTTGTTGCAGCTGTTCTTAGAATGCAGACTAAAGAACCGGATCAAACTCCTGTTAAGCTTACGGAAGAAAAGCCTATGTCAGGCGGCCGTGGGAGAGACAAGAAGCCTCAAGATCGCAGAAGAGGTAATGATAGCGGGAGAAAAGGCTTGAAGCCGCGCTCGGGCTCTAAACGTAACTATAGCAATAACCGTGATCGGGATAAATCAAGATCCCCTAAATAGTAATAACTTAGCCACAGGAAAATATCCTGTGGCTTTTCTGTTTTTTATAAGGTAATTGTTTGCTGGTTCCATCCAGCTAAATACCCCAGCTAGAAGTGTACCTCGCCTTCCTTCGAGTGATAATCAAGATCGAATCGCTTCCGCTCGTCCATATGTCGCTTAACTAGCGTTTGCACTTTTATTCTTTGTGCTATAATCCAAACCTAAATCTTTACTCGCGAGCAAACCTAATAGAAACTGGACATACTAACAATAAAAACGCACCCTTTTAGTCTTTTTAAAGGAGGAAAAGGAAGTTGACAATCATAAAGCTTGGCTATGTTGCAATGAGTACACAGCTGCAAAATGCATCTCCTTCTCAGACAATGACCCTTCGCCAATTTCAAACCATAGCTGACCGAGATGCGGCAATAGCTAAACTGGAAAGGATTGCGGTATCTAATCTTGAAAATTGCCTGCGTCTGCTAAAGCACAATTCTGCAAATGATATTGAATTTTTTCGATTTAGCTCCAAATTGATTCCCTTGGCAAACCATGAAGAGCTTGATGATTGGAAATACATGCGGGCATTAAAGGAACCGCTAAAAAAGATTGCCGATTATTTAGAGGAGCATAAACAGCGGGTAGATTTCCATCCAGACCATTTTGTTCTATTGAATTCGACTAAAACTGAAATTCTTAATACGTCTATTAAAACTCTCGCTATGCATGAAGCGTTACTAAAAGGGATGAGGGTCGACACTGAACATCGTTGCGTCCTGCACGTGGGCGGTGCTTATAAAGATAAAGAGAAGGCTCTTGAACAGTTTATAAGCAATTGGGCTCTCGTACCGAATAAGATTCAGCGGATGATTATGCTGGAAAACGACGATACAACTTTTAGTTTAAGGGATACTCTGTACCTGTGTGAGAAACTTGGAATTCCCCTAGTATTCGATTACCATCATCATCTTGCCAGAAATGATTATAAGGAGTGGGAGGAAGATTGGGAGCGTGTGGTTGCCACATGGAGTCATTCAGCATTACCGATTAAGATGCATATTTCAAGCCCCCGTTCAGAAAAAGAGTATCGAGCCCATTCCGAATTTATTGATCCTAAAATGTTTCAAGCATTTTTAAACAAAATTAAAGGATCAATTCCTGAAATCCACTGTATGATTGAAGCCAAAAAAAAAGATGAAGCTTTGTTTCAGCTGGCCGAGGATTTAAGAAATATGGAGGGGGTTGAAGCAATTAGCGGTGCGGTTTTCAAACTACAGTAAAGCTGCCACGGTGCCTAGTTTAGAATATACGTCCTGAATAAGTTTGTTGTATACTAAAAGGATGCACAGGGCAAATGGCAGGAGGGGATAACGATGCTATCTGAACCACAAAGTAAAATATCGGAACGTGCTTTAAAGGTCTGGAGAATTTCCGGTGCACTGCACTCGGGATTTATTTGGCTGATCTCTGCAGGCCTTATTTTCTTGTCCAGTTATATGCAATGGCCAATCTGGGTAATCGGCGCAATAATATTAGGTGCTTTATCCTATACATATATGTTCGTTTTCCTGCTTCCATCCCTGCGTTGGAAACGTTGGCGATATGAAGTAAGGGAACAGGAAATTGAACTGCAATTTGGTGTTTTTATTATTAAAAGAACACTCATTCCAATGATACGGGTTCAGCATGTCGATACACAGCAAGGACCGCTTTTAAGAAAGTATGGGCTTGCTACGGTGACTGTGTCAACAGCTGCAACAACTCATGAAATTCCTGCACTTGATTTGAGCGAAGCTGAGGGATTAAGGCATTCAATATCCAGGCTCGCAAGGGTGGCGGATGAAGATGTCTGAACCGCGAAGGCTTCACCCAATTGCAGCAGTATCCAATGCTTTAAGACAATTAAAGGAATTAATTCTGCCGCTAGTCTTCTTTCTTGTCTTCGGCAGCCGAAATGGTGACTGGGGTTCATATTATTTATACGGATTAATGGCAATAGTAGGGTTTGTCTTTCTTTCCGGTGTCCTATCCTGGTTTCGGTTCACCTACAGGATTGAGGATGGAGAGTTGAGAATTGAGTATGGATTGTTTGTAAGGAAAAAACGTTACATCCCTTTCGAGCGCATACAAAGCTTTGATTTTTCGGAGGGGATTTTACAAAGGGCTTTTAGTTTAGTAAAAGTAACAGTGGAAACAGCAGGTTCGGGGGGCATGGGAATTCATAGTGGAGATGCTGTCCTAACCGCTGTTTCGAGAGAAGAAGCGCGCTTAATTCAAGCGTACTTAACAGAAAAAAAGTCAATAGGGGAGGATGGTTCCGAATTTCCTGAAGTTAAAGAGGAGCTGGTCTATAAAATTACTCCTAAAGAATTGCTGCTCCTCGCTTCGACATCAAGTGGTGTAGGAGTTGTCATATCTGCAGTGTTAGCTTTCTTGTTTCAGTTCGAGGAGTTTATACCCTATGAAAGATTGTTCAATGGGGTAGAAGCATTTATTTCAAACGGGATCGTGTTTGTTGCCGTAATCATATTTATTGGTTTTTTAATCGCTTGGGCTGTTGCTTTAATTGGAACAATGGTGAAGTACGCTAATTTTACGGTACGGAGAATAGAGGATGATTTAGTCATCACAAGAGGTCTTCTCGAAAAAAGGCAGTTCACGATTCCGCTGCACCGTATTCAGGCCATCCGTATTAGTGAGAATTTAATCCGGCAGCCTTTTGGCTTTGGAGCAGCCTTTATAGAAAGTGCAGGAGGCTCATCAGTAAGTGAAGAACGTGCAAAAGTACTGGTTTTGCCTATTGTAAGAAAGGAACGGATACCTAGTCTATTAGAGCCCCACCTAAAAGGTTATAAGCTTGGCTTTGAGCTCCAACCCGCACCTCAGCGAGCCTTGCCGCGCTACCTAGTAAGGGGTTCGCTTATGGTGCTGCCTATTCTTGCTGTTTCTCTCCTGTTCTTCAAGCAAACCGGCTTTTTTAGTTTGCTGCTTCTCATTCCAGCAGCTGCATGGTCATTCTTAAATTACCGAGATGCAGGATGGAATCTAACTGAGCAGCAGTTAACCATTAGATATCGTAAGATCATTAAAACAACGGTTTATATGAACCGGACAAAAATCCAATCAATGGCCATAATGAAAAGCTATTTCCAGCAGCGTAAGCAGCTATCAACTATAGAGGCTGTTGTTAAATCGGGGCAAAGCGGATCAGGCGGAAAAGTAATTGATTTGGACGAACAGGATAGTGCAATTATCTATTCCTGGTATTCTTTTGATGGCAGCAGAAAGGGCGGAAATAATACTGACACTGACAAACCACCTGAATCTGAAGAGTAAAAAAAGCGCCCCTGGGGCGCTTCAGTTTGTCGACAAAAGGGGTTCGGAATGTTCTCATTCCGAACCCCTTTTTAGATTTTAGCGGATTTTTCATGGAAAATAGACTCTCTTATCTATACTTTTAGGCCATTACTGGACTTCTCCACGTCCAGTTGGCCAT
>NZ_JABUNR010000025.1 GCF_013343715.1 Mesobacillus harenae | reverse complement strand
GCAAAGGGAGTTACTTTGTCACAGGGCTTCAACCTTAGGATTTCTCCACCAGCTGCCTGCCAGCTACTGAGCGTCTTGGCACTTACTCAGATTGGACTTCCACCAACTAGCAATTAACGGCTTGCCTGGGCACGCAAAATAAAAAAAGAGAGGAAAATCCCCCTCTTTCTCTGTATACATAGGTGTTCCGATTATTGTTATTGAGTCCCGTCATTTTGGACCAGCTTTACCATCATGCTTGCAATGGCGTGCTGCTCTTCAGGGCTTGCTACAGACCAAAGGTCAGCAAGAACTCGCTCCTGTTCATTCTGAGGGTCAACATTTTTGGCAAGGTAATCCCCAACTTGATAAGCAAGGTCGCTTAATACCTGTGAGCCCATACCTTCCTTTTGAGCACTGTGAAGACGATCTCCCAAATAATCCTTCCATTGTCCCCAGTTATCTAAAACAGACATATTATTTCCCTCCTTTTCAGTATTACATCGTTATTTTGCTTACTGAGAGCTTTTAATATGCATGTTTTTGCGGGTGCAATCCCAAATTTTATAATTCAATTTTTATATGTACCAGCCGCCATTGATGGAAAGCACCTGTCCGGTTATATAGGAAGCTTTTTCTGATAATAAAAAAGATACCCCATCCGCAATGTTTTCCGGTGCACCAAAACGTCCGAGCGGGATGTCAGCTTTAAGTTCAGCTTTTTCTTCAGAGCTAAAGCTTTCGAGCATAACCGTGTCAATCGCACCCGGAGCTATTGCATTGACTCTTATATTGGAAGGAGCAACTTCTTTACTCAATGCTTTCGCAAACGCGATTTGAGCGCCCTTAACTGCAGAATAGGCCACTTCACACGCAGCCCCCGTCTGTCCCCAGATGCTTGACACAAATAAAATACTGCCTTGCTTTTTTTGCACCATTTTCGGCAGGAGCGTTTTTGTTAGCAGCATAGGGGAAGTTATATGGGTTTGCACTAACTTTTCAGCATCATTTTCACTTAAGTCTTCCAGCATTCCATAGATGCTGTAACCTGCGTTATGAATGACAGCATCAATTGAAAAGACATTTTCAGCAATTAATCTGCTTCCTTCACGTGTAGAAAGATCCGCTTGAATCGGGATATAATCCCCTCCAAAAGGATCGAGCTCACTGATTAAAGAGCGAATTCCAGCTGCGTTAGCATTGTAGTGCAAATATAGCGAGTAACCATCTTCAGCTAATTTCAAAGCGATGGCACGCCCAATTCCTCCGCTTGCTCCAGTAATTAAGGCAAATTTCCTCAACCAATTTCTCTCCTCGTATATCGAATTGTGTTCCGCAGAGATTAAACCTTCCGTTTTGTTTATCTCTTCTGAATCCAGGTTCCGATTTTATTTCTAAAAAAACAGGCGCCCTTAAAGCGGCGCCTGGCGATTACGATTGTTTTGGTACAACTTGGCATACTGTAAGACGATCCTCCGAAATGAGCTGTTCCGCTATGTCTCTTACATTCTCAAGTGTTATATTTTCAAGTGTAGGCACGACATCAAATAAATTCATATCGTTAAATGTATAGCGGGTAAATTGATTGGCAATATATTCAGGAGAGTTGACTGCCCGCATAAATGCACCAATCTTCTTTTTCTTAGCCTGCTCCAGCCTCTCCTCGGTAAATGCCTTTCCTTCTTTCCCTTCAAACAGCATTTGTTTCAGCTGATCTGCCAGTTTATCGGGCTCACCTGTATCTCCGCCTAGAACAGCAAAGCCGAATCCCTGCTCAAGAGTGTAATCATAGGAGAAGGTTTCATCAATTAAGCCTTCACCGTATAATTTCGTATAATTATCGGAACTCTTCCCAAATAAAATATCCAGCATAACATTCGTTGAGAGCTCGGTTTTTAACATTTCATTTCCCGAAAGCTGTGTGTTTGGAGCCTTAATGCCCACGAGGCATTTAGATGTTTGTACATTCATCTTCATAACCTGTTTCGTCTCCGCTACACCCGTTGGTTCCTCTTCAAAACGCCGTTCAATATCAGACTTTGCGGCATATTCTTTTTTGGATTGATTATCTCTTACCATTGTCATCATTTGATCCGCATCAACTGGGCCAACAATAAATAAGAGCATATTACTCGGGTGATAGAAGGTATTATAGCACTCGTATAGCATATCCTTGTTAATGGCAGCAATTGAATCAATTGTACCAGCAATGTCTATTTTGACTGGATGATGCTGATACATATTCTGAATAAGCCCAAAATATAAGCGCCAGTCTGGATTATCATCATACATCGTTATTTCCTGGCCAATAATTCCTTTTTCTTTTTCAACTGTTTTCTCAGTAAAATAGGGATCCTGAACGAAATCAATCAAGGTGATCAGGTTCTTATCGACATTAGAAGTACTGGAAAATAAATAAGCAGTTCTCGTGAAGGATGTAAAAGCATTAGCTGATGCACCCTGACGGCTAAATTGCTGGAACACGTCCCCATCTTCTTTTTCAAACAGCTTATGTTCAAGGAAATGAGCGATTCCGTCTGGGACTTTTACAAAGTCTTCCTTGCCTGGCGGGTTAAAATGATTGTCAATCGAACCGTATTTAGTGGTAAATGTTGCATAGGTCTTGTTAAACCCCTTTTTTGGGAGGATATAGACATCAAGCCCATTGTCCATTTTTTCATAAAACAGTTCTTCCTGAAGTTGATCAAAAGAGATTTTTTCCATTATTCACCCGCCTCCAATCCTGTTAAGAAGTACACCGTATCAAGCTCGACTTTTTCAGCTGCTTTTACGATATCTTCTTTCGTCGCCGCTCTCATTCCCTGAAGCCAATCGTCTATGCTAATTTTGTTTTCAGCGACAACATTATGGTATAAAAGCTCAACCATGCCTCTTGCGGTATCAATCGTTTCTAAAATTTGGTTTTCAATAACAGCCTTCGTCTGCTCAATTTCATTATCTGTAAAATCTCCAGCCTTCATTGCTTCCATCTGTTCATTTATAATTTTAACAGCAAGTTCGTAATTTTTAAATTCAATACCAGACATAACCATTAATAACCCTTTATGGCTCTCCAGCCGGCTGGCTGCATAATAGGCGAGACTCGCTTTTTCTCTGACATTGTGAAAGAGTTTAGAGTGGGAAAAACCTCCAAATATCCCGTTAAAAACTTGCAGAGCAGAATAATCAGAATCTCCATATATAGTATTGGTACGATAACCAATATTAAGCTTCCCTTGCTTAATATCCTGCTGTTCTTTGATCTCTTTTGCTCCATCAATTTTTTTCACAGCAGACCTAGTCGTTTGTTTAGGGGTGCGGGGCTGGAAACTGAAAAGACTGCTCGCTATTTTCTGAACTTCCGCTTCTTCCACATCACCAATAACAAACAAATCGAGTTCATCTTCACTAAGTGCTTGCTTATAATACTCAAAAAGGCTTTTTTCCGTAATATTATCGACGGCTTCAATTTCACCATTAATTGGAAGTGCATAAGGTTCGCCCTCACACATTTCTTGTACAAGCCTGAAGTTGGAATATCTCATTTTGTCATCAAATACAGCTTGAATTCTCTGTTTAAGCGTCCGTTTTTCTTTTTCAACCGTATCCTTGTCAAAAGTTCCATTTGCTGCATTTGGCTTTAATATGATATTGGAAAGCAGTTCAAACGCTTTTTCCAATAAAGGTGTATGGTCACTTAAAAACTTTTCATTTGCTATTTCGATTGAAAAACTTATGACTTGATACTCACCCTTTTTTGCCACATCAACAAACAGGGATGCTCCGTATAGATTATCAAGGTAAGAGCGCAATTTAGCAGTCGTAGGATGACTTGCTGAGCTGCTTTGCAGTACATGGGGCAAAAGAGCCCGTTCTGTTACCGCCTCTCTTTCAAGCGGCGCCTTCATTTTCCATACGATTGTATTCGTTTTATATTTTGATGTTTTAACAATATGCAGATTAAATCCCTGCATTTCTTTTACCATCTCTGTAACGACAGCCATGGAAGTCCTCCTTCATGCGATGCTTCTTTTTTAAGCATTGCTATTGGTTTATACCCGACAAAGGTCTGTTTACATTGTTCCTCTTTGCAGGCCAAGATAAACTCAGCTTATTTAATACTATGTATAAATTAATAAGGTTATTTTTTATATTCTCCTTATAAAACAAACCTATTCTGCCAAACGATCATACCTATGACAGGCTTGCTTTTTTGGAAATATGAAAACGCCTGGTTATGGCAGGCGTCCTTCATGATGCTTGTTAAGAGATAACACTTTTTTCTTTTGCTCTATCATTATTTAAAAGAATGCAGCCATTTTCAATATGAGCCCGATTCTTCCCTGCTAACTTTGCTTTATATAAAAGCTCATCAGCACAGCTCAATACTTTGTCAGGCGACGAAGGCTTCAAGCAAACTGCTGTCCCAAAACTCATTGTGACACTAAGATTGTTTTTGGTAAACTTTCTTTCCGAAAGGCTGGTAAATAAATCTTCAAAGAATCCCTTTAATGCTGTTTCGTTCATGTACGGGAGGAGAAAGGCAAATTCTTCACCGCCATAGCGGAACGCTTGTCCTTGATACCTTACAGATAGAACTCTAAAGTCTTCTCCTATGCACCTTAAAACTTCGTCTCCTGTTAGATGGCCGTACCCGTCATTAAAGCTTTTGAAATGGTCGATATCTCCCATAACCAGAATAAACGGGTCAGCATCTGCCGTTAACAGCCTAAGCTGTTCCTGAAAATGCCGGTGATTATACAGTCCGGTCAAATAGTCAGTAATCACTAATTCCTGGATAAGTTCTTTCTGCTTTATATGCTTTCTTTCCCGTATGACAATAAGAGAACCGAACACCCCTACAATCCAAATAAATAACAAGTTAAGAGTAAAAAGAAAAAGAGTATCAAAAGAAACTGGAAGTTCCGTTATCAAAATGACTGAATAGCCAGCCGTTAAAGAGATACAAGAGACTAGTACCCCCTTAGACTTCCAATAAATTGTTGCATGCATAACAATTAGAAAGGCAATAGGAAATAACGTACTGCTTACTCCTCCTGATAAGACAAGGAGCCAGATGAAGGCAATATAATCAAAAACAATGCCAGCTTTTGTAAGGATGCCAAACTGCTTCCCTCCAGGCATTAGCCTGTGCAGAGCAATATGAGCTGCGGACATATAGATGATCCCAATCGCAAGCAAAACTGGAAAAGTATCTAGATTAAATTTGAGCAAGTTCGAAAGAGGAGGGAAATAAAACAGAAAACAGGCTACAGTTAAAAAAACCCAACGTAAATAAGAAAAAATTTTCTCGGTTTCGACATCATCCATATATAAGGAAAGCCGCATCTTAATAACCCTCTTACAATTCTGAAATTTTCAAACAAACTTTACCATTATTGTACCATAAGATCCACATTTTTCTATAAAAAGAAAACCCCTAGCTTCCAAAACTAGGAGTTTTTGTGTTATTTAATCAAGGTGAGAAAACGCCAAGAACCCGGCAAAATTCAGTAATAGACCCCAGTTTACTCGTTTCTGCGACACTAAGGGAAACTGCTAAGAGAATATGCTCCGCAGAAACAAGCTTGCTTGTTTCGAGTCGGTTCCTCTTTTGGGTCATCCAGCTGCTGCGCCTAGCCCTTTGAGTCGCTTCGGTCCTGCTGCTGAAGTCAAAGTACGACTTCACCTTCAGGCCCTCCAGCGCTTGTCAGGGCTGGACAGGCGCATCCGCTTTTGGGTCATCCAGCTCCACCTCCTAGAAACTCGGTAAACTTCTTCTCTTCCCAAGTAGCAAACTGCGCTTCTTTGGTCAGAGATTCCAGTTTACTCGTTTCTAGACAGTCGGTTCCGCTTTTGGGTTTTACCGGCTGCCTTTGATGTATGGTTGGCTGAGTGCTTTTGGTGCTTCTGCACGGCCAATGAAGCCTGTAAGTGCTAAGATAGTCAATACGTAAGGTGCTATCGCTAAATAAACGCTAGGTATATTCTCCAGGAATGGGAGGCTGTTTCCAATAATACTTAAGCTTTGTGCAAAACCAAAGAATATTGCAGCGCCCATTGCACCAAGCGGATGCCATTTTCCAAAAATTAATGCAGCAAGCGCCATAAAGCCTTGTCCACTGATCGTTGCATGTCCGAAGTCAGATGAAATTGCTTGAGCATAGACACCGCCTCCAATACCGGCAAGCCCTCCAGAAATAATGACTCCAATGTAGCGCATTTTAATGACATTAATTCCCATTGTGTCTGCTGCCATTGGATGTTCCCCAACGGAACGAAGACGCAGACCAAACGGTGTTTTGTACATTACAAACCAGGCAAGGATCGCCACTAGAATTGCCAGGTAAGAAGTGTAATACGTATTCTGGAAGAAGATAGGCCCGATTACTGGAATGTCTCCTAATATCGGAATATCTACTTTACTGAATCCTCTTTGTATAATATCTGTTTGCCCTTTTCCGTAAATAAGTTTTACAAGGAAGAGCGCGGCTCCTATTGCAAGCAGGTTAATCGCCACACCGGAAACAACCTGGTCAGCCCTAAACGAAATTGAAGCAACTGCATGTAACACGGATAGAAGAGCCCCAACAGCCATTGCTACCAATAAGGAAACCCACGGTGTTGAAGCACCTAAGGCATCAACAAAAGTTAAGTTAAACACAATCGCTGCAAACGCTCCTATTACCATTAGGCCTTCAAGTCCAATGTTTACGACACCGGAACGCTCTGAGAAGTTACCGCCTAACGCAGTGAAAATAAGCGGAGTCGCCCACAATAGTGTGGAAGGGACAAGAATTAATAAAATATCCATTAAACTCACTTACTTCACCCCCTTTTTGCTGATACGCTCAATAAACCAGCGGATGATATAGCTTGATGCAACGAAGAAAATGATAAGTGCTATGATTATATCAACCAGTTCATTTGGAACACCTGACTCCAACGGCATATTCAAGGCACCAATTTTTAAGCCGCCAAACAATAATGCTGCCAGAACAACACCAATTGCGGTATTGCCTCCAAGAAGGGCAACTGCGATTCCATCAAACCCTACCCCTGTAAATCCGCCTTTTATGGAAGCGAAACCAAACGTTCCAAGCGCTTCCATTGCACCAGCTAAACCTGCAAATGCTCCGGAAATAACCATCGATAGTATGATATTAGTGTTAACATTCATTCCTGCGTAGTGAGAAGCATGCTGATTGTAACCAACGGCACGAAGCTCGAAGCCTCTTGTTGTTTTTTCTAATAAAAACCACATAATAATAGCACAGGCCAATGCAATTAGAATTCCCCAGTGTAAACGAGAGTAGTCTGTGATTGACTCAAAGAATGGTGAGCGAAGAGATGCGGACTCTGCGACATTAGGTGTCCGCTCTTTTCCATCTGTAATCACATTCCGAATAATACTATTTGTAACATGTAAAGCAACATAGTTAAGCATAATGGTAACGATAACTTCATGCACACGGAATTTTGCTTTTAAAAATCCAGGAATGAACCCCCATAGTGCTCCTGCAGCAGCTGCAGCAAGGACTGCCAGCGGCAAATGGATGATCTTTGGCAGTTCCTCAAAGGAAACACCTACCCAGACAGCCGCAAGCCAGCCAACTATTAATTGACCTTCTACCCCGATATTAAAAAGTCCGGTTCTAAATGCAAAAGCTACAGCGAGTCCTGCAAGAATATAGGGAGTAAACTGACGGACAACCTCGCCAATGTAGTATATATCCCCGAAGGCGCCATTCCATAAGGCAGAATAACCTGCAATAGGGTTATATCCACTCACGAGCATGATTATGGTTCCAGCCAGAACACCAAGGAAAACAGCAATGACTGGAATTAATATATTTGTAAAGCGACTAGACATTAGCTTTCTCCTCCGCTTCCTTACGGCCTGATCCCGCCATCAATAAGCCGAGCTGTTGCTCAGTTGTTTGCTTTGGATCCACAACCGCTACAATTTCACCTTCATAAATAACCGCGATTCGATCACTAACATTCATGATTTCATCTAATTCAAAGGATATTAGCAATACTCCTTTGCCGTTGTCCCTCTGCTCAATTAGGCGTTTATGAATGAATTCAATTGCTCCGACATCAAGCCCGCGTGTTGGCTGAGCGGCAATCAGTATATCTGGATCCCGATCGACTTCACGGGCAATAATTGCTTTTTGCTGGTTTCCGCCTGAAAGCGAGCGGGCAAGTGTATATTCACTTGGCGTACGAACGTCGAATTCTTTAATTAACGTTCTTGCTTTGTTATAAATATTCTTAAAGTTTAAAATGCCATTTTTAGAAAACGGCCTTTCATTATACGTTTGTAGGACCATATTTTCGCCAATTGGAAAATCAAGGACAAGTCCATGCTTATGGCGATCCTGTGGGATGTGCGCTAATCCCGAATTGGTAATTTTACGCGGTGAAAGATTCTGAATTTCTTTTCCGTTCAGTTTTACGGTACCTGCGCTTGTTTTTCTTAATCCGGTTATGGCCTCTATTAATTCAGACTGGCCGTTGCCGTCTACTCCTGCTATTCCAACAATCTCACCGGCCCTGACATCAAGGTCAAGTCCACGGACTGCTTCAACGCCTCGTGAGTCCTTTACCTTAAGGCCGCTTATTTGCAGAACCTCCTGTTTTGGCGAAGCCTCAGTTTTCTCTGTACTAAAGACTACCTCACGGCCAACCATCAAGCTTGCCAATTCGTTGGGATTTGTTTCACTTACACTGACTGTGCCAATCCCTTTACCTTTTCGGATGACTGTAACACGGTCACAAACCTCCATTATTTCTTTGAGCTTGTGAGTGATTAAAATAATTGATTTGCCCTCTTTTATAAGCGTTTTCATAATTTGAATAAGTTCTTTTATTTCCTGTGGTGTAAGTACTGCAGTTGGCTCGTCAAAAATCAGAATTTCAGCGCCTCTGTATAATGTTTTTAAGATTTCCACTCTTTGCTGCATTCCTACTGATATATCAGAAATCTTTGCAGAAGGATCCACCTTTAGGCCATACCGTTCTGAGATTTCACGAACATCTTTTTCAGCTGTTTTTATATCAATAACTCCAGATTTAGTGGTTTCTTTGCCGAGTATGATATTTTCTGTAACTGTAAAGGTATCAACGAGCATAAAGTGCTGGTGAACCATCCCGATTCCAAGGTCATTCGCGATGTTTGGATCGGTTATTTTTACAGGTTTGCCTTTAACCTTAATCTCTCCTTGTTCTGGTTGGTATAAGCCGAACAGGACATTCATTAACGTGGACTTTCCTGCTCCATTTTCACCAAGCAGCGCATGAATTTCTCCCTTTTCAAGCTGGAGGGTGATATTATCATTGGCTACGATTCCGGGAAACTCTTTGCGGATATTGAGCATTTCAATTACATATTCCACTGATTTCACTCCCTGTTATAGGTAAATAATAGTAGTAGTTAGAGGTCAGACCTCTATTGCTAATAAAAAACGGGTTTTACCCCGAATAAAACCGTAAGTGAAAACCAGAATAGACTTCTGCTCTTCAATTAAAGTTTTAGGTTTTATCTAACATTCTCTCTTTATTCGTAAAATAAAGGAATAAGGGGCGATGTAATGCTACCCCGTATTCCTTTCTGTATTAGTGAAAGTTTATTGTGCAGAGAAAGTTTTAAGTTCAGCGTATGAACCAGGAACTGTAATTTCTCCGTTTTTGATTTTTTCTTTATATTCTTCAACTTTAGCTTCAATTTCAGCTTTGTTTTCAAGCTCTTCATTGATTGGAGCAAGACCAACACCGTCTTCAGTTAAGCCGTATGTTGTCACTTCTCCGCCAGGGAAGTTTCCGTCAGCTGCTTGTAAGCTAAGATCCTTAACAGCATTGTCAACACGCTTTAGGGCAGAAGTTATGATAACATTGTGATCTGTTCCGTCGATTGTTACAACTCCTTCAGCTGTCTGGTCAGAGTCAACTCCGATAGCCCAGACTTTTCTTTCAGGGTCTTTCTTCTTAAGGTCACGTGCTTCAGTGAACAATCCGTTACCAGTACCACCAGCAGCGTGGAAAATTACGTCAACACCTGAAGAGTACATTTTAGAAGCGATTGCTTTACCAGCTTCTGCTTTATCAAAAGCTTCAGCATATTGAATTTGCACATCAGCGTCAGGGTTTACAGATTCAACACCTGCACGGAAGCCTGCTTCAAAGCGTTCGATAACCGGAATTGCCATACCGCCAAGGAAACCAATCTTATTAGTTTCAGTTGCCAGCCCTGCAGTAACACCTGCTAAGAATGCAGCTTCCTGCTCCTTAAACATGATGCTTGCAACATTGTCTTGTTCAACAACTGCATCCACGATTGCGAAGTTTTGATCTGTTTGCTGGCCTGCAATTTCACCAATTGCTGGCTCCATTAGATATCCAATACCGAAAATCAGGTCAAAGTCCTGACGAGTTAATGTATTCAGGTTTGTAGCGTAGTCAGCGTCAGACTGGGACTGCATGTAGTCAAATCCATCTTTCCCTTTTGAAAGGCCTTTTTCCTCACCATATGCTTTAAGCCCTTCCCAAGCAGACTGGTTAAATGACTTGTCATCCACTCCACCGACATCTGTTACCATTGCAACAGTAAATGCATCTTCTTTGTTACCGCCTTCGCCAGCTGTTCCACCTTGTTCTTCTTCGTTACCTCCACCGCCACAAGCACCTAGAATCGTTCCGGCAGCTAGAACTAGTGACATAGCCAAACCAAATTTACGCTTTTTCAAGGTTGGTACCCCCTAAAGAATGTTGTGATTTAGCAGAAAAGTTAAATACGGGCAAGTTTGCGTTTACATTTCCATTTATAAAACTCTTTTTCGGAGCACATGGAAACTAAACTTATCCGCTTTAAAATAGTTTACCGAATAAAGAATTTGTTCATCCGTTTCATCAAAATGCTGCTGTTTTAAAACAAGCAAGGCAGTTTCTGGGTCACATTCAAGAATGGGAGAAATTTTTTCGTGGTAGCCAATAGGCTCAATTTCTGCCATAGCATATGAAATTCTCCGGTTAGACTTCACTTCCAGCATATGAAAAATAGATTCTTCTTCATATGAAAAAGGTCCCGGCAAGATTTTCGCAGGAATTTTGTCGATACAGTAAACGACAGGCTCCCCATTTGCTGTGCGAACTCTTTCAATCACGATTATTTCATCATCCGGTGAACATGAAAATCGGTGAATGTCCTCTTCAGTCGGCCCAGTGGTCGATGAATTCAAGAATATGGTTCCAGGTTTCATCCCTGCCTGTTCAATCATATTCGTCACACTGTTAATCTGCTCGATCCCTGAAGTAAACAGAGGTTTAGCATTAACGAATGTGCCCACTCCGTGACGGCGGATAATCACGTTTTCTTCTTCAAGAATACGCAATGCCTCTCGGAGGGTTGCCCTGCTTACTCCTAGCTGCTTAGCAAGATCAAATTCAGAAGGTAACTTTTCTTTTTCCATATAGTTCCCTTGCTGAATGTCTTGCTTCAAGTGATCGATAACTTGTAAATACAGGTGTCGGTTATCTGATTTGATGGACATGGGGTCTCCTCCAACCTTTAACTCAAGACATCAGACCTCTGATGTATATCATTCCTACTAATCGAAAATACTATAACACTTTTCCACATATAAATAAATAGCCATTGATCATTTTGTCGAAAAAAGCTGAAAAGCACAAATACGTCAAATTTACTATCTTTTCTTTGACATTTACTTTGGTATAATAGTTTGCCTTTAAATTAGTAAATCTTAATAAAGAAACCTTCCCCTGCTTCTTTAGTCGACTTCTGCAAGTCTTCTTCGACGTTTACAGCCTTAGCTTTTAATTTAAGTAATAAAGACCTAGCAAGACTTGTTATTGAAAAAGAAGACCAGATTGATAATATGGAACGCCAGTTGCGTAAACAGCATATAATCCGCCTGACAGAGGGTGCATGTTCCGGTCAAGCGGGAATCGTTTACATTGACATTATCAGCAACCTAGAGAGGGTTGGAGACCACGCTGTAAATATTGCCGAGGCAGTATTGGGCGAGGAAGCTTAAAAATTAGGAAAGGGGATGAACCACAGTGTTCATCCCCTTTGTTTATATAACGAGTCGGCTCTGAGTTAATCTAAGAGCTGGCTTCTTCTGTCTTCGCGACTAGTACGGCACGCGGTTTACTGCCCTCATAAGGACCGACGATCCCGCGGGCTTCCATTTCATCGATCAGCCGAGCTGCTCTTGTATAGCCGATCCGAAATCTTCTCTGCAACATCGATACTGAAGCAGTTTGCATTTCAATAATCATTTGAACAGCATCATCATATAAATCATCTTCGACTTCCCCTGTTTTTTCAGGGATATCGTCAGGAATCATTTCCTCCTGATATTGCGCCTTTTGCTGGCCAATAACAAAGTCCACGATATCTTCTACCTCTTCATCGGATAAAAAAGCTCCCTGAACACGAACGGGCTTGGAAGCACCAACCGGCAAAAACAGCATATCTCCCCTGCCTAGGAGCTTTTCAGCACCTCCCATATCAAGAATAGTTCTTGAATCTATTTGTGAAGAAACGGCAAAAGCAATTCTTGATGGAATATTTGCTTTGATTACCCCTGTTATAACATCCACTGAAGGACGCTGTGTCGCGATAATTAAATGAATTCCTGCAGCCCTAGCCATCTGGGCCAATCTCGTGATTGCATCTTCAACATCGGATGATGCAACCATCATCAAATCAGCAAGCTCATCGACAATAACAACAATGTAAGGAAGCAGCGGCTGGTTTACCTCTTCTTCTGCATTGTAGCGTTTTATATAATCATTATAGCCTTCAATATTTCTAGTGCCTGTATGAGAGAAAAGCTCATAACGCCGCTCCATCTCACTTACGACCTTTTTTAATGCCTGGGAGGCTTTTTTAGGATCGGTAACAACAGGGGCCAGCAAGTGTGGCACACCGTTATAAACGTTTAATTCAACCATTTTTGGATCAATCATCATAAGCTTTACTTCATGAGGCTTCGCTCTCATTAAAATGGATGTAATAATGCCGTTGATACAGACACTTTTACCGCTGCCAGTAGCACCTGCAACTAAAAGGTGGGGCATTTTATTTAATTCAGCAAGCACAGCTTCCCCAGTAATATCTCTGCCAAGACCAATTAACAGCTTTGAAGCAGGTCTATTATTATGCTTGTCCTCCAGTACTTCTCTAAGAGAAACCATTGCAACCTCAGAATTAGGAACCTCTATGCCAATAGCAGACTTCCCTGGAATTGGCGCTTCTATTCTGATATCTTTGGCGGCCAGTGCTAAGGCCAGGTCATCGCTCAGGCTGACGATCCTGCTCACTTTCACTCCCACATCTGGATGGACCTCATACTTTGTAACCGCAGGACCAAGATGCACCTGGGTTACTCTCGCTTTCACTCCAAAGCTGTGAAAGGTTCTTTCCAGTTTTGCTGCGTTGTTATGTATTAACTCATACTCTCCGCTCTGGTCCGTCTGGGTCGGCAGTTTAAGAATACTAACAGGCGGCAGCTCGTAGGAAACGTTTTCCACTTCTGTAAACGTAATCGGAGGAACCACTTCATCCTCTGTTTCCGAACTTTCTGCTGTCTTGACCGGTTTTTTCACTTCCGCTGCAGAAGGCTGCTGTGGATAGGCTCGTTCGGCAAAACTTGAAATGATAGGCTCAGTATACGGTTCCGGTTCAGAAACTTCTTCTGCATTCACTGCCTGTTCCTGCTTTTTATCAGGCTTGGACTTCTTTTCCTCTTCGCGATGTGCTTTTCTTTCAGCTTTACGCTTCTTTCTATCATCACGCCAACTGCCGACATCTTCCATAAAAGCTAGCCACTGTTCTTTAATAAAATTCCCGGCACTTTGAAGAAGATTCCCTGTCGTTTCGCCAAACGTTCTTCCAGTAATTAAAATAAAGCCGATCAACACAAAAACGGCTGCAATGATTTTCGAACCTGCTTCATCAAAAAGAAAATAAAAAAGGGCAAACAAAATGGCACCGATCATCCCTCCGCCTAGTTCTCTCGTCGAGGCAGTCCCTCTTACTTCCATCATGTAAAGTTCAAATGTGTTTTTTATGACACTGGGATTCTGAAATCTATCTCCTTCTGATAATAGTTCCATTAACGGTATGTGGCTCAATAATAGAAAACTGCCAATTATAAAATATGTACCAATAAGTTTTGTATGAAAGAGATTCGGAAGTGTTCGTTTCCACATAATATACCCTGAGAATACCACAAGCCCCATCAGGCTAATCATATACCATTCTCCCATAAAAAAGCGGAAAAACAACACGGTGGCTCTTCCCATTGCCCCCAAGTTAGCCATAGCAATAGCAGCAAGAGCAATCAATATAAGGCCAATCAGCTCAAATTGAATGGTTTGTTTGATGGTGTTTTCTTTTTTCCGGGATCGTCGCTTCTTTTTCGCCATTTTTATCACCTTATATCATAGTCTGCATTCACATCATAGCCAAAAACCCGCTATTTTTTTCAGGAAGAAAGAAAGCAGCCAATTGCGGCTGCTGATGTGTTTGCCTCTTATTATAACATAGCAAATGGACAAGGGTAGACTACCCTTTTTAATAACTAAAATTTAATATAGGGACCTTGAACTGTTATTTTTAAACTAACGGCAGCTTCGTGCCAGGTGTGCATCCAGCCTCTAAGAAATGGCTCGGGTCGGTGCTCATTACCCTGACCACACGATAATTATGATCCTCTGTCCGCTCAGCTAATACAGGAATACCATTATACGAAACCATTAACTGCTGACTATATTCCTGAGGATCCGTTTGATAAACTAACTCTTGAGGCATAGCCGTGTATAATATCATTGGATGATCCCTTCGTTCTTATCTTTATTTAATTCAATTAATTCATTAAGCTTTTTCAGCGCCTGCCCTACGCCCCCCACTTCATCAATTAACCCAAAGTCAGAAGCCTCGGACCCGACCACATTTGTTCCGATATCCCTGGTTAAGTTTCCCTTAGCAAACATCAATTCTTTAAAGTCTTCTTCAGATATATTAGAATTCCTTGTAACAAAATTGATTACCCTGTCCTGCATTTTATCTAGGTATTCAAATGTTTGCGGAACCCCGATCACTAAGCCTGTTAGACGGACCGGATGGATCGTCATGGTTGCTGTTTCAGCAATGAAAGAGTAATCACATGCAACTGCTATCGGAACACCAATCGAGTGGCCTCCGCCCAATACAAGACTAACAGTAGGTTTTGATAGGGAGGCAAGCATTTCTGAAATGGCAAGACCAGCCTCTACATCTCCCCCAACCGTATTTAAAATCACAAGAAGGCCCTCTATATTTTGATTTTGTTCGATCGCAACAATTTGTGGGATTAAATGCTCGTATTTAGTTGTTTTATTTTGTGGAGGAAGCTGCAAGTGCCCTTCAATCTGGCCCACAATCGTTAAGCAGTGAATTTTAGAATCCTGCGAGAGCTGTGGGACATTCGTTTGACCAAGCTGTTGAATCTTTTCTAGCAGTCCTGATTTCTCATCTTTGTGTCCCTCTTGCCCCCCAGGATTGCCCGGAGCATTGTTTCCCTGTTGAAAAGAGGGATTTTCACCATAATGCTGGCCTCGCTGGTTACCGGAAGCATAATTATTATTATTCATATTCATCCATTATTTTCTCCCTTCAGGCATGATATAAGTTAGTATGAGCTATGATTTTTTTTTCATGCGAAGGAAGAGATATACATACTTAAAAACCATATTAGATAGCTCTAGGGCTAGGCGCTGACAGTAATTTTAACCGTTGTTAACTTAATGCAGGGGAAGCAGGTTCTACGCAGTAGCTGGATACAAAAAGAAAAAGGCGCTGGAATCAGCGCCTTCTTTTGTTTACTAATTATAAACCATCTTTCGTTAAAGAAAGAATTGTCATACATGCCCTGCTGCGCCTAACCCCTTGAGTCGCTTCGGTCCTGCCGATGAAGTCAAAGAACAACTTCACCTTCAGGCCCTCCAGCGCTTGTCGGGGTTAACCAAGGCGCCTCCGCTTTAGGTTCTTCCAGCTGCTGCGCCTAACCCCTCGAGTCGCTTCGGTCCTGCCGATGAAGTCAAAGAACAACTTCACCTTCAGGCCCTCCAGCGCTTGTCGGGGTTAACCAAGGCGCCTCCGCTTTAGGTTTTAAACTTCCATGATTATTGGCATGATCATTGGGCGGCGCTTTGTTTTACTGTATAAGTGCTGATACAATGCGTCACGCATTTCCTGCTTGATTGTGCCCCAATCTCTTGAAATATTTTTTTCAACAATCCCTTTAACAAGGGCTGCGGAATCTTCCATAAGTTTTTCAGACTCACGGACATACACAAATCCTCTCGAAATAATCTCAGGACCTGCCTCGATTCGCCGTTCTTTTCGATTAAGCGTTACAACGACAATCAATATTCCATCCTGCGACAGAAGTCGTCGATCTCTTAGAACAATATTTCCGACATCGCCGATTCCGATCCCATCAATTAAAGTATTCCCGGCAGCAACCTTTTCAACACTTATAAGCTTTCCGCCTGTTAGTTCAACGACATCACCTTTGGCAGGAATGTAAATTTGACCTTCTGATAGCCCACATTCTTTTGCTACATTGGCATGGGCTCTTAGCATTCCATATTCCCCATGGACAGGGACAAAGAATTTTGGCCTCATTAAGTTAATCATAAATTTAAGCTCTTCTTGGCTTCCATGGCTTGACCCTTGGCCTGTCCGCTTTCCGGACACAACACTGGCACCTGCCCTTAGCAGCATATCAACTGTTTTAGAAATAAACAACTCACTGCCGAGTATAGGAGATGCAGCAATTAGAACTGTATCTCCCTGCTGGATATTCACCTGGGAATGAGTTTTCTTAGCCATTTTCTGCAATGCCTCGATCGGTTCACCTTGACTTCCAGTTGTTAAAATGACCAACTCATTGTCATTGTATTTTGAAATATCCTCAATCGGGATGATAATATCTTTATCTACCTGAACATACTCAAGACGAAGAACGATATCAAAAACCCTCTGCAGACTCTTTCCTACAACAGCTACCTTCCTGCGGTTTTCCAACGCGCTGTCAAAGATATGCTGAATACGATTTATATCTGAAGCAAAGCAAGCGGCTATAATCCTGCCAGGAGCACTATAAAAATGATCTGACAATTCTCTTGCTACGATAGCTTCAGAAACCGTGTAACCTGGTCTCTCTGCCTCTGAGCTGTCAGACAGCAAGCAAAGGACTCCCTCTTCACCAATTTGCGCCATTTTACCAATTTCGGAACGGTACAACTCACCCGCTGTTTGGTCAAATTTGAAATCTCCTGTATGGACAACAGCTCCTTCAGAAGTGTGAATGCACACTCCTACTGACCCTGGGATGCTATGATTTGTTTTAAAAAATGTCACTTCTGCTGTTTCAAATTCAAGCCGGGTCGATGATTCGATTTCGCGTAAATCGGCTTTACCCTGAAACTCTTGTTCACTTAGTTTTGCTTTTGTAAGTTCAATCGTCAGCCTTGTCCCATAAACCGGCACATTCACTTTATTTAAAACATAGGATAAGGCACCAATATGGTCTTCATGACCATGAGTTAAAAAAATCGCCTTAACTCTATCCTTATTAGCGATTAAGTAGGAAATGTCAGGAATAACAATATCTATACCGAGCATGCCGTCTTCAGGAAACATGAGGCCTGCATCCACGATAAAAATATCGTCGTCCACCTCAGTAAGATACATATTTTTTCCCATTTCCCCTACGCCACCGAGAGCAATTACTTTGATGTTTTGGTTCATACTTTTCAAAACTTCTTCCTCCTATGCAAAATTGGGCCGTCCATGACCAGTTATAATCATTATACTTGATGGAGGAAAATCTTCACAACTTTTATTATAGCTGCTGATTTAAATGACTCATGTCTAAGTATCATAAGTTTTTAAAGAAAAGCCATTCCCTTGGGGATTTCCCTAATATATAAGAGCAGACCAGGACACATGCTCTGTAAAAAAAGTTTTTACTCTCTGATAAGATTTTTCACCTTTTCGTATAGATACTTTTGCCCGCATTTTTTAAACTTTAGAATCTAATATAAAAACACCTGCAAAAAAAGCCAGTCAGATGACTGGCTTTTACCGGATAATTATATTCCTAATACATTTTTAAGTGTGTTTCTCTCCTGCTCTGTCAATGGGACAAGCGGCAGGCGGACTGAGCCCACTCCGAAGCCTTTTAGCTGGAGTGCTGTTTTTACTGGTACAGGGCTTGGTGCCGCGAACAGCCCTTCCATTTTAGGAAGCAGGTTTTGATGAAGCTTAGCTGCCTGCTGTCTGTCTCCATCTAAAAACGCTCCAACCATTTCCTGCATTTCTTTCCCGAACACATGTGAGGCGACCGAAACAACTCCAGCTCCTCCAATGCTCAATACAGGAAGGGTCAAGCTGTCATCGCCACTATATAAAACGAAATCGTCGGGTGTGCTGGCGATAATTTTCGTCATCGCATTTAAGTCACCGCTCGCTTCTTTAGCAGCAACAATATTTGTAATTTCTGAAAGACGGATAATTGTGTCAGGATGAATATTCACCGCTGAACGTCCCGGAATATTGTAAACCATTACTGGCAGGGTTGTACTCTGTGCAATAGCTTTGAAATGCTGGTACAGCCCCTCCTGGTTCGGCTTGTTGTAGTACGGGGCTACAATCATAATGGCATCTACGCCGATTTGCTCTGCTTTTTTTGTCAGCTCGATCGAGGCATATGTGTCATTTCCGCCAGTTCCTGCTATAACAGGAATCCGCTTATCTGCTGCTTTGACAACATGCTGGAATAATGCTAGCTTCTCTTCTTTTGAAAGAGTCGGTGATTCCCCGGTTGTTCCTGCAACTACTAGAGAATCTGTACCATTATCGATTAAATGGTTAACGAGCTGTGTTGTTTTAGCAAAGTCTATATGCCCCTTATTATCAAAAGGGGTTACCATTGCTGTCGAGATCCGGCCGAACTGAACCATCTACCCCACTCCTTTTCAAATCTTTTCAGTCATTACGTTCATATTCTAGATGTTCCTTATCAAGGCGGAAAGTATCATGCAAGGCATTTACCGCTTTGACGAGATCGTCTTGCTTTAAGAGTACCCAAATTGTTGTATGGCTGTCAGCGGATTGCAGAATTCGTATCTCTTTTTCAGAAAGAGCTGTTACAATTCTTGAAGTAACACCTGGGACACCTGCCATTCCAGCTCCCACCACCGAGACTTTTGCACAACCTCTCTCAATTTCGGGTTCATGATTCAAGCTGGCCAATACTTCGAGTGCACGGTCTGTCATATCTTCAGAAACTGTATATACGACTCCATTAGGAGATATATTGATAAAATCGACACTGATGCTTTCGTTTGCCATCGCCTGAAAAACCTCTGATTGCAAATTATACTGGCCCTTTTTTGCATAAACTTTTATTTGGGTTATATTCGTCACATGAGCAATCCCCGTTACTGGCCTTTCTCTAAGGTCACTTCCCCGGTTTTCCTTGTTAAAGGAGGTTACAAGTGTACCAAGTGACTCTGAATAGGTCGAACGGATTCTGATTGGGACTTTTGCCTGCATCGCAATTTCAACAGCCCTTGGATGAATGACCTTAGCACCCTGATAAGCCATATTGCAAACTTCTGTATAGGTAACCTGTGCAAGAGGCCTTGCATTTTCGGCAATTCGTGGATCAGCTGTCATAATGCCTTCCACATCTGTAAAAATATCAATCCAGTCAGCATTTAAGGCAGCACCAAGAGCAGCGGCAGATGTATCACTGCCTCCCCTGCCAATTGTCGTTACATCACCATTAGGAGCTGATCCCTGAAAACCTGCAACCACGATAGCGTCATGGTGCTCCAGTTCTCTTACCAGTCTTTCACACTTCATCTCGATAATTTTAGCATTCGAATGCTCTTGATTCGTTCTGAAGCCTGCCTGGGCTCCTGTCAAGGCTGCAGCTTTTACGCCGTGTTCCAGCAGCATGTTCGAAAAAGCTACACTTGAGATCACTTCTCCGCATGACATCATTAAGTCTTGCTCCCGTTTGGTTAGCTTATTCGCATTTCCGCCAACTAGCGAAAGCAGGGTATCCGTTGAATAAGGATCACCAAGACGCCCCATTGCAGACACAACGACAATCACTTTATAGCCTTCTGAGATCGCTTTTTGAACATGGTTTCTGGCATGTTCCCTGCCTGTTTCATCTCTGACAGAAGTGCCGCCAAATTTTTGAATGGTTATTTTCATCATAACACCCCAAAATGTTATACCTTTGCTTTCAGGCCAAACTACTTGATCACGCCAAGTCTAACTAGACTTTCTGCAATTTGAACAGAGTTCCAGGCTGCCCCTTTTAACAGGTTGTCTGAAACAACCCACATATGGAAACCTGAATCTTCATTCAGATCTTTACGGATTCTGCCGACAAATACTTCATTTTTGCCAACACTGTAAGCTGGCATCGGGTAGATTTGCTCTTCTGGCACATCTTCCAGGACAACACCTGGTGCATCCTTCAGAAGCTCTTTCACATCCGCTGCAGACACTCCGCTTTGCTCTAATTCAAGGTAGACGGATTCTGAATGACCTGTTCCAATTGGAAGCCTGACACATGTAGCCGCAACCTGCAGCTCAGGCATATGCATTATTTTTTTCGTTTCATTAATCATTTTCATTTCTTCAAAGGTGAAACCATTATCTTCAAACTTGTCAATCTGCGGAATCGCATTGAAGGCAATTTGATAGTGTTTCTCCCCTGATCCAACTGGCAACAGTTTTGGTTCAAATTCTTCATCATTTAGAATGGCTTTGGCTTGTGCCTTCATTTCGTCAACGGCCGCGGCTCCTGCACCAGAAACTGCTTGGTATGTTGAAACGATAACCTTCTTCAAACCATATTTTTTACGTAAAGGCTCCAGAGCCACAACCATCTGAATGGTTGAGCAGTTTGGATTGGCAATAATTCCATTATGACCTCGCAAATCTTCTTCATTTACCTCAGGTACAACGAGGGGAACGTTTTCATCCATCCGAAAGGCACTTGTGTTATCGACAACAATCGCGCCGCGTTTTACAGCTTCTGGAGCAAGCTCTTTTGAGATACTGCCTCCAGCACTGAATAAAGCGATTTGTACGCCTTCAAAACTTTCAGGCTTAGCTTCCTGAATCGTCACGTCTTCGTCTCTAAAACGCACAACCTTACCGGCTGAGCGTGCAGATGATAGAAGTGTTATTTTTGATATTGGAAAATTACGTTTTTCTAGGGTTTGAATCATTTGTTGACCAACAGCACCTGTAGCGCCTACGACTGCTACGTGGAATCCTTTTACTGACATGTGGTGTTTCCCCTTCCAAATAAAAAATTTCTTTTTCCGGCATTTCGCAAAACAACTAAATTATAAGTAAGTGACGGCGGTAACAACCGCCATCGGTATAATAAAATCTATTTTAACATAATCATTCTTTATTGTAATAAACAATTTGCTCCAACCGGAAAAACTAAAGGGGGTTTATTCGCTATCTTTATACTTTTCTATTAGAACAGGCTGAAGCTGTTCACCCCTCATGGCCGCTTCAACCGTCTTGTCGAGCAGCGTCATTCTTGCCACCATGGAGTTTGGTTTTTTTACAGGGTCATCCTGCCCAAATGGAATAAAAAATATGTTCTTCGTGGACATGAGCCTCATTAAATTTGTCCCGTTCAGACCTAGTGCATCATTCGTCGAAATTCCAAGGACAACTGGCTTTAAATTCCTCAAGGTTGCCTTCGCTGCCATTAGTACTGGACTATCATTCAAAGCATTGGCAAATTTGCTCATTGAACCACCTGTAAGCGGAGCGATAACCATGCAATCCAAAGGAATTTTAGGACCTAATGGCTCTGCTTTAACAATTGAATCGATCACCTTATTTCCTGTTAACTCCTCAATCCGTTCTATCCAGTCTTCCCCTTTCCCAAACCTTGTCTCTGTATTTTTTACAGTGAAAGTAACAATCGGCAGTACTTCTGCTCCTGCATTAACAAGCTTCTCTATCTCAGGAAAGACTGCATCGTATGTGCAATGAGATCCAGTCAATCCAAAGCCAATTCTTTTCCCTTTTAATGTCATGTTCCTTTCTCCTCCCTCTTTGTACTATCCTCCATCAGCAGTTGGGCCAGTACGTTTGCAAGTATTTGCCCTGCCGTTTTCGGAGCTACTATTCCAGGGAGTCCCGGTGCAAGCAGCGCCTTTATACCCCTTTTTTCTGCATAGCGAAAATCTGTTCCTCCAGGCTTTGAAGCGAGGTCAATAATTAGCGTGTGTGTTGGCATTTTTGAAATGACTGAAGACTTTACAATATGCTTCGGTATTGTATTAATACAGATGTCCGTATTGATAACCTCATTCTCAATATCCTTAAGATGAAATGGAGTTAAGCCCATTTCCGTAATTCTTGCCAGATGTTCGGTTTTTCGGGCCCCGACTTTAACCTTCGCACCCAGTGCGTGAAAGGTTCTCGCCACGCTCATTCCTACGCGCCCAAGTCCCAGCACACAGACATTTGAGCCATGAATGGTAAAATCCGTATGTTGGATGGCCATCATAATCGTTCCCTCTACCGTAGGGATTGAATTGAATATGGCTACATCATCTCTTTCAAACAGCTGAACAAGGTCACGGTTGGCTTGTTTGATAATCCCAGTCAAATACGTGTTTGTAATTCCAGAATATACTTTACAATGCTCAGGGGTACTTAGAAGCATATCTTTCGTTAATATAACCTTTTCGTTTGAAAAGATCGTTTCCACCTGCCCCTCGAGATTGGTCCCCGGAACAGGAAGAATTATGGCATCAATCACAGAAAAATCTACTTCATCCACTTTTTCTTTTGAAGCTCCTGTAAATGCATGATCAAGCTGCTCGAAACCAACTAACGAGAGCTTAGCATCCAGTTCGGTCAGCTTCCGTATTATCTCCAGCTGTCTTGCATCACCGCCCATGACAGCGATTTGCATTCCTGTCAGCATGAGAACAATCACCTTCTTTTTAGTAATCCATAGCAGGAAATGTTATGACAACTACTCAACATCATATGTAGGGGGTGTAAAATCGGTGAGTTTTTCAATGGGCAAAAGCGGAAGTTTCCTGAAGGTTGGGCTTTGTCCCAAGTCGGGACATATTAGGTTTTCTAGTGAAAAATGGGGGTTTTAAAGAGGTTAATGTGGTGGTTTTGAAAGAACAAAAGCGCAAGCGCCCGTTAAGCGCACGACAGGACTGGCGAACACCGACTGAGATAAAGGAAACACGAAGAGCCTAAGCGATTCGTTGTTGACTTATTGTAGAAAGGTGGGCGAAGTACACGAGTCGCTGGGCGCTGGAGCTGGATGAAACAAAAGCGCAAGCGCCTTGAACAGCCCCGACAAGCGGTGAAGGGCCAGAAGGTGAAGTCGTTCTTTGACTTCATCAGCTGGTACCGAAGCGACCTCGAGGGGCTAGGCGCTGGAGTTGGATAAAAATGTTCATCTATATAAATTCTAAAATAAAAAAAGCGCCCATTAATCGGGCGATTCAGATTTATCCTTTGGGCGCTCTCCAAACTCCTCTGGAACATCGATGATAATCATATCCGCTCCAATTTTTTTCACATGCTGCCAGGGTACACGGATGTCGCCGCCTTGCTTCCTTAGCCCAAACCACTTCACGCCTGGGATGACAAGTGCCTCCACCTTGCCTGTCTGCTCATCAATTTCCAAGTCGGTTTGGCCTAGAACGCCAAGCCTCTCCGCTCTTTTTGCATCTACAATTTCCTTTCCGCCCAATTCGCTTAGTTTCATCCCTATATCCCCGCTTTCGTTTGTCCTTATTATAAGTGTATCGGTCTTTTGCCTTTTTAGAAGCGTTAAAATGGAGAAATATGATTGGGTAAAGCGATCATCTTACTTCAAGTCATTGTTTACGTTCAAAATTAAACGTATTTGATGGATTTTAGCTAAGTTTTGTCTAAGAGCCTTGCCTCAATGAAAAAATGGGAGTCTTTCATGGTTTCTAGCCGGTTGATTGCTGTTTTTGAAATATATTCCATAAATGAACAGAAATATTCCATAACTAGAATTACTCTAAAAAATAAACTTCCCTGGAAATACCCATGGACACATGTTTTACTATCGGCCATAAAAAAAACAGCCTGCTAATTATGCAGACTGTCACTCATTATTTAGCGCCTGGAAGTTGGCCATCAGGGCTGATTAAAGCAGTTGAATATTGGTCTGTAAAGATTCTGTTAGCAAGGCCGTCAACGCTGTTTTTTGACACATGATCGATTTGTTCAACAATTTCATCTAGTGAGCGGTGCTTTTTCAGGAGTAATTCATTTTTACCATTCCGGCTCATCCTGCTGTTGGTGCTTTCAAGGCTTAGCATCAAGCTGCCTTTAAGCTGTTCTTTACTGTTATTCAGCTCTTTAACGGTAATGCCATCTTCCTTGAGTTTGGCAAGGGTCTCCTGGATCGTTTCAAATAGCACGTTAATTTGCTTCGAGCCTGTTCCACCATAAATCGTGACAATTCCACTGTCGCGATACGCAGAGTGATAAGAGAACACCGAATAGGCAAGACCACGCTGTTCACGGACTTCCTGAAAAAGCCTGCTACTCATGCTGCCGCCAAGGACATTATTTAAGACAATAAGGCTGTACACGTCCTCATGGCCAATTTGTAAGCCTTCATAACCGAGACATAAGTGGGCTTGTTCTGTTTCCTTCTTTCGGACAACCTCTGTACCATGAAAGCGAGGCTTTTCAAAGGTCTGCTCTTTTTTTCCTGCCTCATATGTACCAAAGTATTTTTCTACATCATGAATGAAGGATTCAGATATATTGCCTGCAATTGAGACAACGACATTTTCCGGTGTATAGGTTTCGTGCATGTATTCTCTTAACTTGTCACCATTAAATGTTTCTAATGTCTTCTCTGTTCCTAAAATAGGATAGCCAAGAGAATGGTCATCATAAATTGCTTTGCTCAAAAGGTCATGAACAATATCATCAGGTGTATCCTCATACATTTTTATTTCTTCATAAACCACATTTTTCTCTTTATTAAGTTCTTCATTATCAAATGTGGAATTGAAAAACATATCCGCGAGCACTTCTAATGCGTATGGAGCGTGGTTATCAAGAACCTTCGCATAATAGCAAGTGTACTCTTTTGAAGTGAAGGCATTTACTTGGCCTCCAATACTATCAAATGACTCTGCTATTTCTCTGGCTGATCTAGTTTTGGTTCCTTTAAAAAACATATGCTCTAAAAAATGTGAAATACCGTTATTGACTGGGGTTTCATTTCTAGAGCCGGTCCCTATCCACACTCCGATAGCGACGGACCGGACATGCGGAATTTGTTCGAGTACGATTCTTAAGCCATTTTGGCAAGTATATTTTTTTATCAAGAAAACTCCTCCTCTGGAACCTGCTGCTGTACTAGCCCTGCATTAAATTAGTATAGTGTATTTTACTTACTTTTTCCAAAAAGAAGATTATTTTTTCATGTTTTTCAACATTATTCTGTCTTCACTTAAATTGTCAGAAACGGTTCCAAGCTCAAGTCCTTGATTTTTTATTTGTAAAATCAGCTGATCTAGTGCCTTTTCCGTTGATTCTGTAGGATGCATTAAAATAAAAGCGCCGTTATGGACCTTAGACATGACACGATTGATTAGTTGATCTGGGGTAGGCTTTTTCCAGTCAATTGTGTCGACGCTCCACATGATCGTTCCTAGCTTCATTGCAGCCGCAATCTTGACGACCTCTTCTCGATAGTAGCCGCTTGGAGGAGCAAACCACTTAATCCTCTTGCCTGTAGTGGCTTCGATTACGGCATTTGTTTTTTCGATTTCTTCTTTAACGGCTGCTGCAGGCAGCTCCTTCATGTTGGGATGTGAAAAGGAATGGTTACCTACCTCATGGCCTGCTTCAACAATCATTTTTGCCAGGTCAGGGTTTTCTTTTACCCAATGGCCCTCCAAGAAAAAGGTTGCTAAAACATTATGCTTTTTTAAAGTAGCCAGCATATCAGATAAATACTCATTTCCCCATGCAACATTAATGATAAAGGACACAATCGGTTTCTCGGGATGCCCTCTGTAAATGGCCGCTGGAGGTAAATCACTAAGGTGGACCTTCGGTTTAATCTCCTTGTAAACAAGTTTATCTTTTAAAAACTTACCTTTTGGTTTCATTTTATCGTAAGACTTTTTAATATCAACCTGGAGTCCGTTGTACCCAGGGACAGATTTCCAAACCGGATCTATTTTCGCATCATAGACAGGCTGTTCAAACTCTGGAGCCTTGCTTTCGATCATTTCATACAAAGCATCCTGCTGTTTCGACACAACCGCAGCGTCGCTTCTTAACTTCATTAGATATTGCTCTGTCAATGGATTACTCACCGTGATTATTGCAATTATACACAGAGTAACAATCAACCCTAACTTCCCCATTTATCATGCCTCCTCATCACTACAGATTATGTAGCAGAAGGACAAGGTAGAACGAAAAGTGAGCGCCCGGTGCAAGCAGTTTTATTAAGGATATACAAAAAAAGCCAGGGCTGTCCCTGACTTCAGTTTATGCAATATTTAAAGGATAATACGGACAGTGCCAGAATGACAGCCTAGCCTTAGGATTGTTTTTCAGCCTGCTCGCGCTGCTCTTTTAAAATCGCTTTACGTGACAGATTAACTCGGCCCTGCTTATCGATTTCTGTTACCTTAACCAGAAGTTCATCTCCAAGCTTCAGGATATCTTCAACCTTACCTACACGTTCTTCAGCAAGCTCTGAAATATGGACAAGCCCGTCTTTTCCAGGGAAGAGTTCAACAAATGCTCCAAACTTCTCGATTCGCCTTACTTTACCAAGATATCTTTCACCAACCGCCACTTCACGGACTAAATCTTCAATGATTTTTCTTGCTTTTTGGTTCATCTCTTCATTAATTGATGCAATGAAGACTGTTCCATCCTGCTCGATATCAATTTTAACGCCGGTTTCTTCGATGATCTTGTTGATCTGCTTTCCGCTTGGTCCGATTACGTCACGGATCTTATCCGGGTTAATCTTCATTGTCATGATCTTTGGTGCATATGTGGAAAGCTGACCGCGTGGCTCTGCAATTGTGCTGAGCATGCTGTCCAGAATTTCCATCCGGCCTTTTTTGGCCTGTTGAAGAGCCTCATCTAGGATCTCACGTGATAAGCCTTCAATCTTGATGTCCATTTGAAGTGCTGTTACCCCTTTTGAAGTACCAGCCACTTTAAAGTCCATATCGCCCAGATGGTCTTCCATACCTTGGATATCAGACAAAATAGTATAATGCTCGCCTGATTTAACTAGACCCATCGCAATTCCGGCTACAGGAGCTTTAAGAGGTACTCCAGCATCCATCATAGCCAGTGTGCTGGCACAAATGCTTGCCTGAGAGGTAGAACCGTTTGATTCAAGTACTTCAGAAACAAGGCGGATTGTGTAAGGGAAATCCTTTTCTGCTGGAATAACCGGCTCCAAGGCTCTTTCACCAAGGGCACCATGCCCAATTTCACGGCGGCCTGGTCCACGGATCGGTCCTGTTTCACCAACGCTAAATAAAGGGAAGTTATAATGGTGCATGAAGCGTTTTTCTTCCTCAAGCCCAATTCCGTCTAAAATCTGAACATCACCCATGGCGCCAAGCGTACAAATACTTAGTGCCTGAGTTTGTCCGCGGGTAAATAATCCAGAGCCGTGCGTTCTTGGAAGTAATCCTACCTCTGAAGAAAGGTGACGGATTTTCTCTGCTCCACGCCCATCAGGACGGACCTTTTCTTCGGTAATTAAGCGGCGGACTTCTCCTTTAACGATTTTATCAAGGATTTGTTTTACCTGCTTTAGTGTATCTTCATCCGCTTCCTGCTCTTCAAAATGTGCAATAACGGCATTTTTAACTTCTTTGATTGCAGCCTCACGAGCATGTTTCTCAACTACCTGAATCGCATTGACCATATTGCTCTCGCTCATTTCACGAACTTGTCCTTCAAGGTCTTTGTCTAATTCAAATAACTTGATTTCCATTTTATCTTTGCCGACTTCTCCAGCAATCTTCTCTTGAAACTCAATCAGGCGTTTTATTTCATCGTGGCCGAACATAATCGCTTCAAGCATTACTTCTTCTGGAACTTCATCAGCACCAGCTTCGACCATATTAATTGCATCCTTTGTACCTGCAACTACTAAATGGATATCGCTTTTTTCTCCCTCTTCGACTGAAGGATTCACGACAAATTTACCGTCGATCCGTCCAACCGTTACACCGGCAATTGGCCCGCCAAACGGAATATCGGAGACAGACAAGGCAAGAGATGAACCAAACATTGCTGCCATTTCGGAAGAACAGTTCTGATCAACACTCATAACAATGCTGATAACCTGAACATCATTCCGGAAACCATCAGCAAATAATGGACGGATTGGCCTGTCGATTAAACGGCTTGCCAGAATTGCCTTTTCACTCGGACGCCCCTCACGCTTAATAAATCCGCCTGGGATTTTACCTACGGCGTATAAACGCTCCTCGTAATTGACAGTTAATGGAAAAAAGTCTAGTTTTTTCGGTTCTTTTGACGCTGTTGCCGTACTTAGTACAACTGTATCGCCATAACGGATAAGGACGGCGCCGTTAGCCTGCTTAGCAAATTGTCCGACTTCAACAGTCAGTTCGCGTCCAGCCCATTCCATAGAATAGCTGCGTTTTTGTTGTTCCATTCGTTTTTAAACCCCTCTCTACCTGATTCAGTTTTAGGCAGGCTTGTCCACTGTATCAACAACCCTGCATCACATCTTTATAAACTCAACAAAAGCATCATTATGCCCCTATTGGAAATATACCTTATTAAGTAAAAACAAAACACTCTGCTCTAAAAGCCGTTCCGACGTTATCGCCTGGTTTTAGCTTTTTATTCTCATAGTATGTACAGAAAAAGGCCTGCTTAGAATATGTATACCGAATAAAGGCTATATCTTTTTTTTCCTAATAAAAAAGCGGGAATAATCCCGCTTCTGTAGACTATCGACGTAAACCAAGCTTGTTGATTAGATCACGGTAACGTGAAACGTCTTTGTTACGTAGGTATGTCAAAAGGTTACGACGTTTACCTACCATTTTTAATAGACCGCGACGTGAGTGGTGGTCTTTTTTATGAACGCGTAAGTGATCGTTCAAACTGTTAATTTCTGCAGTAAGGACAGCGATTTGAACTTCTGGAGAACCCGTGTCACTGTCGTGAGTTTTGAATTCACTGATTAGTTCATTTTTACGTTCTTTAGTGATTGCCATCCGTATTCACCTCCTGATAATAAATCCCCTGTTACTGAGCAAGCGTCGGTGATTCGACTTGCCAAGTAAAGGTTCGATTTGGTACGTTACTAAGAATACAACTTTTTCCGGCAAAAAGCAAGTCTAACAGTTGTTTTTTTCAAAGTACAACAGGGCTTCCTGCTTATCTTTGTCGATTTGTTCAACCAGTTCGGAAATGCCATTAAATTTCTGTTCCGACCGCAGCCGAATATGCCATTCGATCGTTACTTCATCTCCGTAAATCTCGTGGTTAAAGTCAAAAATATGAACTTCTACCGTTGGGGCATCAGGTCTTTCCTTATTAAAGGTTGGCTTATAGCCGATGTTGCAGACTCCGTTGTGCCATGTTCCCCTGACAAGCACTTTAACAGCATATACACCAACTGGAGGAATAATATAATTTTCGCTATGATCGATATTTGCTGTCGGAAAGCCAATTGTTCTTCCCCGTTTATCTCCGCCCACCACAATCCCGGTGGTTGTATAAAATCGGCCCAACAAGCTTGGAAGCCCGCCGGTTGTCCCTTGACGAATAAGGGACCTGATTAAGGTTGAACTGACCTTTTCACCACCCGTTTCAAGCTTCGGCACTACGGTATAGCTAAATAGATCTCTAGAATGAAACGGTAAGGTTTCCATCGTTCCTTTCCCCATTTTTCCATATCGGTAGTCAAAACCGGCAACTACATGCTTGACATTAAGTCCAATAATAAATTTGTCTATAAACTCCTGAGGGAGGAGACTTGAAAATTCCTGAGTAAAATGAACAATGAATAAATAATCGATTCCAAGCCCTTCCATCACATGGATCTTCTCCGAAAGAGGGGTGATCGCATCTAGCTGCTGGTTAGTTTTGCCCAGCACAACAGATGGATGGGGATCAAAGGTCATTACCGCGGACCTTAAGCCTTTGGATTGAGCAGAGGCCTGTGCTTCTGCAATCACCTGCTGATGGCCCAGGTGGACACCGTCGAAATAGCCAAGAGCTAAGGCCAGTGGCGGAAAATCTTTACTTGTATATGAATGGGGATAATTGATTCTAACCAATTCCACGCTGATACTCACCTTTTCCAATAACACACAATCTACTGCTCGTTCCTCAATACCTTTACTGGTTTAAGTAAACCAGCCTTACGAGGATGCTTTTGATATATTGCCAACGCATTACCAGCGGATGTTTCTAC
Organism: Mesobacillus harenae; assembly: GCF_013343715.1. Classification (GTDB taxonomy): domain Bacteria; phylum Bacillota; class Bacilli; order Bacillales; family Cytobacillaceae; genus Mesobacillus_A; species Mesobacillus_A harenae. Next base: position 52,802 of record NZ_JABUNR010000025.1, on the reverse strand, counting down.
CACGATTGGTTCATCAAAATCCGCTAATTCTGCGGGCATTTGCAGGACTGCCCCGTTTTTTATTTTCTCTGCTACTTTATCATTAATTGTGTATTTCGGCAAATTCAAAAGCCCTTCTTCGATTGGCCGCAAAAAGGATTGAATGGAGCCTTCTTCTGCCATCTTTTCGATCTGTTCAAATGAAAAACAGTCTTCTAATGTAAACTCGGCGGATTGGACGCGGACAAGATGCGACATATGAGCTGGATAGCCTAGCCGCTCGCCAATCATGACGGCTAGCGTCCTAATGTACGTACCTTTGCTGCAGGCGACTCTGAAACGAAAAGACACAGTCTCCTCTGTTGCAATAAGTGAACCCTCAATTAGGCTAATTGAATATATAGTGACCTTCCTCGTTGGTCTTTCCACTTCGATTCCTTGCCGTGCATATTCATATAGACGCTTCCCATTAACTTTGACAGCTGAAAACATCGGCGGCGTTTGTTCAATTTCACCAGTCAGGGACTCAAGAACCTTTAAAATTTGGTCCACTGAAATGGCCGTTTCAACCTTTTTTTTGTCAACGATGTCACCAGATGCGTCTTCCGTGGTAGTGGAAAAACCAATTGTCGCTTCTCCTTCGTAAACCTTACCAGCATTTGTTATGTATTCTGCAATTTTTGTAGCTCGGCCGATACAAATGGGCAAGACACCTGTGACATCTGGATCTAGTGTTCCCGTATGGCCAATTTTTTTAGTTCTAAGAATCTTTCTGAGTTTGAAAACACAATCGTGGGATGTGAGTCCAGCAGGCTTAAAAAGTGGTAAAATCCCTTCCATCACATTAACCTCCAAGAATACTTTTATGGCTAAAGCCTAGGTCAACAGACCAGCTTTAGCCCTATTTTTTCTAAAAAAAGTGGATAGACAATTGTCTATCCACTTTATTCGTCGTTTTCTTTCTCCTGATTTTTTTCATCGGATTGAAGATCATGCAGCAATGTATTAATCCGATTACCATATTCAAGAGATTCATCGAATTCGAAAATAATTTCTGGTGTTTTTCTAAGCCTGATACGCTGACCTAATTCTGTGCGTATGAAGCCCTTCGCCTTTGCTAAGCCTTTTAGTGTGTTTTCTTTTTGATTATCGCCGCCTAAAACGGAGATATACACTTTTGCCTGCTGAAGGTCACCTGTCACCTGAACATCTGTAACGGTCACAAAACCGATCCTAGGATCCTTGATTTTCCGGCCGATTATTTCGCTCAGTTCTTTTTTCATTTGTTCTCCAACACGGTTTGCTCTATGGCTCATCTCTATCACCTCGTCTATTAAAGCCACTCTATTTCGGTGATCGTCCGTTCAATTTCCGGAAAAGAATCAATCAGCTTTAAAGCGTGCTGTAATTCTCTCTCAGCAGCTACCTGTACAGACGAAACAGCTGCTATCGCTATTTTCGTCCGTTGCCAGGCATCCTGAAACTCAACTTCCGCAACTGAAACATTATACTTTTGCTTCAAGCGGGTAGTGATACGCTGTAAGACGGCCCGTTTGTCTTTTAGGGAATGTGCATTATAAATCATACATTCACATGCAGCTAGGCCGATTACCATTTAACGTTCCACTTCTTCCATGATATATGCTTCAATTACGTCGCCTTCCTTGACATCCTTGAAGTTTTTAATGGTAATTCCGCATTCGTAGCCTTGTGCGACTTCCTTCGCGTCATCTTTGAAGCGTTTCAGGTCGTCAATTACTCCTTCAAATATTACGATGCCGTCGCGAATTAAGCGGATACCGCTATCACGAGTGATTTTTCCTTCAGTAACATAAGACCCAGCAATCGTTCCAATTTTGGATACTTTAAAGGTTTGACGCACTTCTGCTTGACCAATTATTTTCTCTTGGAATTCAGGATCAAGCATCCCCTTCATAGCTGATTCAATTTCTTCAATTACCTTATAAATGATTCGGTGCAATCGAATATCAACACTTTCAGAATCTGCAGCTCGCTTCGCATTATTATCAGGACGAACGTTAAATCCAATAACAATGGCGTTAGATGCAGCAGCAAGCGTAATGTCTGATTCATTAATTGCGCCAACCCCGGTATGAATAATTCGGACATTTACACCTTCAACATCCAGTTTCTGTAAGGCTGCAGCAAGTGCCTCAACTGAACCTTGTACATCGGCTTTAACAATTAGATTTAAGTCTTTCATTTCCCCTTGTTTCATGTGTTCAAACAAGTTATCAAGACTTACACGCGCTTTTTCACTTCTTTGTGCCTGCAGCGCCAATGAATAACGGGCCTCACCGACTTGGCGGGCAGTTTTTTCATCTTTGAATACGACAAAGCGGTCTCCGGCAAGCGGAACATCATTCAATCCAGTGATTTCCACAGGAGTTGAAGGGCCAGCTTCCTTCACACGGCGGCCTAAGTCACTTACCATTGCACGGACACGTCCAAATGTATTCCCTACAACGATTGGGTCACCCACTTTTAGTGTACCATTCTGTACAAGCAATGTTGCAGCGGATCCGCGGCCTTTATCTAGTTGGGCTTCAATTACTGTTCCAACTGCATTCCTGTTAGGGTTTGCTTTGTATTCTTCCACTTCGCCTACAAGGAGAATCATTTCTAGCAAGCTGTCAATTCCATCACCTTTTAAAGCTGAGATAGGAACAAAGATCGTTTCTCCGCCCCACGCTTCCGGCACCAAGCCATGATCGGAAAGTTCCTGCATAACACGGTCTGGATTAGCACCCGGTTTATCCATTTTATTCACAGCGACAATAATTGGCACTTCCGCTGCTTTCGCATGGTTGATTGCTTCAACCGTTTGCGGCATAACACCATCATCTGCTGCGACAACAAGGATCGTTATGTCTGTGATTTTAGCACCACGGGCACGCATTGTTGTAAAAGCAGCATGGCCTGGTGTATCAAGGAAAGTAATTTTTTTGCCTTTATCTTCTACCTGATACGCTCCGATATGCTGGGTAATTCCACCTGCTTCTCCTGCAGTCACCTTAGTATGGCGAATTGAGTCAAGCAAGGTTGTTTTACCATGGTCAACGTGTCCCATGATCGTAACAACTGAAGGACGCTCTATCATATCTGCAGCTTCGTCTTCAGTGAAATATACTTCCAGGTCAGTGGTATCGATTAAAATTTCTTCTTCAACCTCAACTCCATAGTCAGTTGCGATTAGTTCAATCGCATCCTTATCAAGCTCTTGGTTGATTGTGGCCATAACGCCGAGCATAAATAACTTTTTGATGATTTCTGAAGGTTCGCGGTAAAGCTTTTTAGCAAGCTCCGCAACCGTAAGAGATTCACTGAAGGTAATTTTTGCAGGAAGTTCTTTTTCTTTACGAACTTGCGGTGGCTGGGAGGCACGATTCTGATTTTGTTTCCCGCGATTATTGTTAGGCTTTGATTTATTAAAATTATTATTGCGGTTATTGCCGCGGTTATTATTGTTGCTTCTGCCGGCAACAGCATTGTTCGTAAATACCTTTTTAGGCTTGCCGTCTTTGTTGGTTGAAGCATTATTGGCAGTTGAAGCAGTGCTGTTAGCTGCAGGCCGATTATCTGAAGCTGGCTTAGGTCTAGCTTGGCCTTGCTGGTTTTGCGGCCTTTGCTGTTGCCCGCTGCCAGGCTTTGATCCTTGTCCAGAGCGCTGCTGGTTTTGGCCAGAGTTTTGTGGACGCTGCTGCTGTGGTCTTGATTGATTGTTTTGCGGTTGCTTTTCGTCTTTTTTACTGAAGGTAGCATCCAACTTTTTTACTGTGTCAGCCTCAATTGCTGTCATATGATTGGAAACCTCAATGTTCATTTCTTTTAATTTTGTAATTACATCTTTACTTGGAACGTTATGTTTTTTTGCATATTCGTACACACGTGTTTTACTCATATTTTCACCCCCGCTAGAATTAATCGAGCAACGTCAACATCTTTTTTGCAAATCCATCATCCAATAAAGCGACGACAACGCGGGCATCTTTTCCGATTGCTCGGCCGAGCTCGTACCGGTTTTCAACCATTCTGTACGGAACTTGATAGGAATTACATTTATCTGTGATTTTCTTAGTAGTGTTGGCGGATGCATCCGCTGACAGAATAACGAGCTTTGCTTTGCCGCTTCTGATTTCCTTAACGGAAAGCTCTTCTCCAGATATTAGTTTGCGTGCTCGATTGGCTAAGCCAAGCAATGACATCCATTGATTTGCATTCATCAGGATAGTCGTTTCTCCTTTTCAATGAGCTCGAGGAGCTCATCGTATATTGAATCATCTATTGATACTTGTAACTGATTTGCTAAAATTTTTCTTTTTTTAGCAAGCAGGATGGCATCCGTATCCTTTGAAAGATAGGCACCTCTACCAGATTTTTTGCCTGTTAGATCAATGGATACTTCTCCTTCTTTAGAGCGAACGATGCGAACGAGTTCTTTTTTTGGTTTCATTTCACCAGTTGCCACACACTTTCGCAACGGAACTTTTTTACGATTGTTCACAACCATTCACTCCTCCCTATTCAAAGTCCTGATCTTCGTTTTCTTCATTGTCTGCCTCAAAACCGCTCTCCACACGCGGAAAAATGCCTGCTTCCCTGGCATCTGTTTCAGACTTTATATCGATCTTCCAGCCTGTAAGCTTCGCAGCCAGACGAGCATTTTGCCCTCGTTTCCCTATCGCCAGTGAAAGCTGGTAATCAGGGACAATAACGGTTGTAGCTTTCTCACCTTCGCTTACAATAACATCAAGCACCTTTGAAGGGCTTAACGCGTTTGCAACAAACACAACTGGATCTTCAGACCATTTTACGATATCGATCTTTTCACCCTTAAGCTCGTTCACAACAGCCTGGACTCTTGTTCCTTTAGGGCCTACGCAAGAACCTACTGGATCCACTTCAGCGTTATCTGAGTAAACGGAAATTTTCGAACGGTCGCCTGCTTCACGAGCCACAGACTTTATTTCAACAGTACCATCATAGATTTCAGGAACTTCTATCTCGAACAATCTTTTCAGAAGTCCAGGATGGGTTCTTGATACATAAATTTGGGGACCTTTAGTTGTCTTCTCCACTTTGGTTAAAAAGACTTTAATTCGGTCATGAGGCTTATATCTTTCATTCGGCATTTGCTCATTAGCCGGTAAAATAGCTTCGATTTTCCCAAGGCTTACATAAATGAATTTAGGATCCTGGCGCTGAACAATACCTGTCATGATATCCTCTTCGCGGTCAATAAACTCAGAATAAATGATTCCTCTTTCTGCTTCGCGGACACGTTGTGTCACTACCTGCTTTGCAGTTTGAGCAGCAATTCGGCCGAAGTCTTTTGGCGTTACTTCAAGCTCTACAACATCTTCTACCCGGTAGTTGGGATTCATGTTCTTTGCTTCCTCAATGGAAATTTCTAACCGAGGGTCAAATACCTCTTCAACTACCTCTTTTCTAGCAAATACACGCATCGATCCGCTTTCAAGATTCAAATCAATCCGCACATTTTGCGCTTGATTAAAATTTCGGCGGTAAGCAGAAATGAGTGCAGCCTCAATAGCATCAATCAGTATATCTCTTGAGATGCCTTTCTCTTTTTCAAGCACTGTTAGAGCATCCAATAGTTCACTGCTCATTAGTTTCATATCCCCCTTTTATTAAAATTGCAAAACATGCATGTATGATGAAAGCAACCTGTTCTAGACCGGAGTTTGAGGCCGTTTTTAATCACCCGGCTTCATAGCTAAAAAACTTCCGGATAAATAAAATGGGCTTCTTCAGCCCGGGTCCTTACGAAAATGTAACAGCAAGTCTCGCACTGGCAACTTTTTCAAGAGGGATCTCGACCGTTTTTGTACGAGTTTTCACCTTTACATCGATGGTCACAACCTGGCCATCAAATTTTGTTAAAGTTCCTTCAAATGCTTTCTCACCATCAATCGGTTCATAGGTTTTAACAAACACATTCTTGCCAATTGCTTTGTGGTAATCCTTTTCTTTCTTAAGCGGACGTTCCGCTCCTGGAGAAGAAACCTCTAAAAAGTAGTTGTGGGGAATAGGATCCATCTCATCAAGCTTTTCACTGAGCCTCTCGCTGACTATTCCGCATTCCTCGATATCGATACCATTATCCTTATCTATGAAAACGCGAAGAAACCAGTCTCTGCCTTCTTTAGCGTATTCGATGTCCACTAATTCCAAGCCGTTTTCAGTTAAGATTGGAGTGACTAATTCCTCAACCACTTCAGTCACTTTGCTCATAATATCCCTCCTTTAACTATTTTCTTTATGCTCTGTTTCATCTTTTACCAGGAAAAGTTAATTTCAAGAAAAAACGTGTACACAACACGAAAGAGTGGGTTTCCCCACTCTCTTCTGCCGAGTTATCCTTAGTATTTCCAATAAAAATATAACATAACCAGATATTTTATGCAAACCAGAAAGGCAGAGCCGACTGTCCAGGGGCGACAGGCATAAGACGAGCGCTGGCAGAAGGCGTTCTTTGCCTTCAGAGGCGATTGGCTTATGCCCCCAGCCCCTAGGAGGCGGAGCCAGACAATGAAAGGCAGAAGCGGTTGTCCAGTCCCGACTAGCGCTGGAGGGCCTGAGGGTGAAGTCGTTCTTTGACTTCATCCGCAGGACCGAAGCGACTCGAGGGACTAACCGCTGAAGCCAGACAATGAAAGGCGGAGCCGACTGTCCAGGGGCGACAGGCATAAGACGAGCACTGGCAGAAGGCGTTCTTTGCCTTCAGAGGCGATTGGCTTATGACCCCAGCCCCTAGGAGGCGGAGCCAGACAATGAAAGGCAGAAGCGGTTGTCCAGTCCCGACTAGCGCTGGAGGGCCTGAGGGTGAAGTCGTTCTTTGACTTCATCCGCAGGACCGAAGCGACTCGAGGGACTAACCGCTGAAGCCAGACAATGAAAGGCGGAACCGGTTGTCCAGTCATAAAAGTCATATTCTATGAATGCATCTACTAATAAGAAAAGGCACTGCAAATGCAGTACCTTTCAGTAGAAGAATATCGAACTCACCCGTTTAGAATAATGATAATTGGTTTTGATCAGGCATAGACTCCAGGCAGCCGTGGTTATCAAGATATTCAAGAATTGTTTTCGAAATCTTACCGCGCTGCTGTAAATCCTCTTTTGACAAAAATTCGCCATCCTGGCGAGCCTTTACAATGTTCAGCGCAGCATTCGTACCAAGTCCTGGGATCGAGTTAAATGGTGGAATCAGCGCGTTGCCATCGATAAGGAACTCAGTCGCACTAGATTTGTACAAATCGACCTTTTTAAAATTAAACCCTCGCTCGCACATTTCCAAAGCGAGCTCCATAACGGTCAGCAAGTTCTTTTCCTTTGGAGAAGCATCAAGCCCTTTAGCATTAATTTCTTCAATTTTTGCCCGGATGCTTTGTGATCCCCGCACCATCGCATCGACATCGAAATCCTCTGCTCTGACTGTAAAATAAGCTGCGTAATAAAGAAGCGGATTATGGACTTTGAAATAAGCAATCCTTACGGCCATTAGTACGTATGCAGCTGCGTGAGCTTTCGGGAACATATATTTAATCTTCTTGCATGAACTGATATACCATTCAGGCACATTGTTTTTGCGCATTTCTTCTTCCATATCATCACTTAGGCCTTTACCTTTACGGACAGACTCCATAATTTTAAAAGCTAATGAGGGTTCCAGTCCTTGGTATATTAAATACACCATGATATCATCCCGGCACCCAATTACTTCACTCAGCGTACATGTATTATCATGAATCAATTCCTGAGCATTACCTAGCCAAACATCTGTCCCATGAGAGAGCCCTGAAATCTGGACAAGCTCTGAGAAGGTTGTTGGTTTCGTATCTTCTAGCATCTGACGAACGAATCTGGTACCAAATTCGGGAATGCCAAGCGTTCCTGTTTTACACATGATTTGTTCTTGCGTGACTCCAAGTGATTCAGTTCCACTGAAAATCTTCATTACCTCAGGGTCATCAGTTGGAATCGTCTTCGGATCAATTCCGCTGAGATCCTGAAGCATACGAATTACTGTCGGGTCATCGTGTCCAAGAATATCAAGCTTCAGCAAATTGTCATGAATGGAATGGAAGTCAAAATGCGTTGTTTTCCACTGAGATTCCGTATCGTCAGCAGGGAATTGTATTGGTGAAAAATCGTAAATATCCATATAGTCTGGAACAACTATGATTCCGCCAGGATGCTGGCCGGTGTTTCTTTTTACTCCGGTACAGCCTGATGCCAGGCGATCAATTTCCGCTCCGCGCAACTGAAGGTTATTATCCTGCTGATAGGCTTTTACGTAACCAAAAGCCGTCTTGTCAGCGACAGTACCAATTGTTCCGGCACGGAATACATTGTCTTCACCGAACAGAACCTTCGTATAGTTATGAGCGCGAGGCTGATATTCACCAGAGAAGTTCAAGTCGATATCGGGAACCTTGTCCCCTTTAAATCCAAGGAACGTTTCAAATGGAATATCATGTCCGTCTTTTTTATAGGTGCCGCCGCATTCAGGGCAGTCCTTATCAGGCAAGTCAAAGCCTGACCCGACTGATCCATCGTTAAAGAATTCTGAATGCTTGCATGCAGGGCATACATAATGCGGCGGAAGCGGGTTAACTTCTGTAATTTCAGTCATCGTTGCGACGAATGAGGATCCAACCGATCCACGTGAACCAACAAGATAACCATCATTAAGCGATTTTTTTACCAGCTTATGAGAGATCAGATAAATAACTGCAAACCCATGGCCAATAATACTTTTTAGTTCTTTTTCAAGTCGGGCTTCGACAATCTCTGGTAGATTGTCCCCGTAGATTTTCCGGGCCATCCCGTAGCTCATTGAGCGCATTTCCTCGTCCGCACCTTCAATTTTCGGTGTGTACAAGTCGTCCTTAATCGGCTTGATGGTATCGATCATATCAGCAATTTTATTGGTGTTTTCCACAACAATTTCTTTTGCTTTTTCCGAGCCTAAAAACGAAAAGGCACTAAGCATGTCATTTGTTGTCCTGAAATGAACATCTGGCAGCTTATGACGATTCAGGGGGTTAGCCCCGCCTTGAGAGTTTACTAATATTTTTCGATAGATCTTATCATTCTCATTAAGATAATGGACATTGCCAGTTGCTGCAACTGGTAGCTCCAGTTTTTCACCAAGTTTTACGATATTCCCGATAATTTCTTCTAGAGCCTTTTCATCCCTCACTAACTCTAGTTCAAGCAAATGAGCATACACTTGCTTTGGCTGAACCTCGAGATAGTCATAAAACCGAGCTGTTTCTTCCACTTCATCCGGAGATTTCTGCATCATCCCCTCAAACACTTCACCTTTTGCGCAGCCTGAACCGACAAGCAGGCCTTCGCGGTGTTTCTGCAGGAGTGACCTAGGGATCCGCGGAACCCTAAAGAAATAGTTCATATGCGATATACTGACAAGCTTAAACAGATTTTTCAAGCCAGTTTCATTTTGAGCAAGCAAAGTACAATGGTAGGGGCGAGCCCGCTTATAGGCTGTTCCCTGTCCCATGTTATCATTGAGCTGGTCATGGTACTCGATTTCTTTTGCCAGTGCATCTTTCAGCATTTTCATAAGCAGATAGCCTGTTGCTTCAGCATCATAAATGGCGCGGTGATGCTGGGTTAGCTCGACATCAAATTTCTTGGCGAGTGTGTTTAGGCGGTGGTTTTTCATGTCAGGGTACAGAAAACGTGCCAGCTCAAGGGTATCAATAACTGGATTTGCTGCTTTTTCATAGCCGATCCTCTTATAGCCGACATTCAGAAAGCCCATGTCAAAGCTGGCATTGTGTGCAACAAGGATATCCTGTCCGCTCCACTCATGAAACCTCTTTAGAACATCTTCAATTTCAGGAGCATTTTCGACCAGATCATCCGTAATTCCGGTAAGATTAATTGTTGTCGCAGACAACGGATGATGAGGGTTAGCGAAGGATTCAAATCGGTCAATGATTTCCCCATCTCTTATTTTAACAGCGGCAAGCTCAATGATTTTATCATATACCGCCGAGAGCCCGGTTGTTTCTACGTCAAAAACAACATACGTATCATCTGCAAGCAATCTGTGTTTCTCGTTGTAGGCAATCGGAACCCCATCATCAATAAGGTTTGCCTCTAGCCCATACAGGATTTTTATATCGTTCTTCTTACCTGCCCCATATGCTTCAGGGAAGGATTGTAAAACAGCATGGTCGGTTACTGCAACTGCTTTATGTCCCCATTTTTTCGCCTGGGCAATAAGTGCACTTACAGGCGATACTGCATCCATCTGGCTCATTGGAGTATGAAGGTGAAGCTCAACACGCTTTTCTCCCTCTGGAGCCGTATCCTGTCTTTCAAGAGGCTTAATTTCGTTGACATCATTGCCCATCATAATCAAGTCTCTTACAAACGTGTCGTTTTGCACGCTGCCTCGAACCCTTAGCCACATTCCTTTTTTAACTCTCTGGAACACGCTCGCATCCTCTTTGTCACGTGAAAACATTTTAACTAGGATAGAGCTCGTATAATCTGTAATTTTAAAGGTTAGAAGAGTTCTTCCGCTCCGCAGTTCTTTTGTTTCTGCAAAAAAGACATAGCCTTCGACCGCGATTCTGCGCTCTTCGTCAACGATATCCTCCAGTTTACGGAAGTCGGCATCGCCCTTAATTGTTAATCCGATGTTTACAGGGCCTTCATGAGAGCCGCCACTGTCTTTCTCAGATTCTTTCTTCTGCATTTCTACCATTGCGAGAAGGGCTCGTTCCTGATCTTCTTTTTCTTTAGCCTTTAAAAATTGAGTATAATCTTCGTTTTGTCCATTCTCTTTAACTTCCGTATCAAATGAGAGGGCTGGAAACCCAAATGTTTGGTAGATTCCCGCCAGTACATCTGCATATTTCCGTTTAATGGCCAGTCCTTCAGTCTCATTTCTAACATTCAGCACCAGTTTATTGCCTTGGACTCTTGGCTGCTGTTCGTTTAAAAGCTTAAGAAGCGGCGGGGAAATTCCGTCGATTTCCTGAACACAGTTTTTCCAATAATCCACAATAGTTTCTTCTGAAAAAGCAGGGTTTGTTACCTGAATGGTAAATGAAATATTGGCAATCGGAGAAAACGTGCGCTCAAGCTGGGTAGTAAAACGGGTAAAAATACTGCATGGAATAATTTGCTCAAACAGAAAATAAAAGTGCCATCTTTTCGCCTTTTTTTCGATGACCACTTTTTCTATTTGGGCGTTATAAAAATGAGGTACGATCGCATCTTCCGTCAATTCCAGCTGTTGCAGCAAGAGTTGAAATCTCTCTTTTCTCCCGGAGGAAAGTTCGTTCATCCTTTTCTCTCCCTTTTAACTCATCTATAATAGATTGCTTTCGTAAGTAGAACACTTTAAAACACACGTAATTATAACATAAAGCAACTATCTATTTATCGATTTATACCCAGAAAAACAAGGAAATTACTGTGGGAATCATCCAGTATACACAAATGTGCAATGGGCAATTTTAATTGGTACACCGGTCAAAAATTGTTTTTCATACTCCCCCTAAGAATGTGATCTAGATCCAATTCCATCACGCAATAGAGCAAACCTGTTGAGACATAACGAAACAGCAAAAGCTGCCGAGATGTTCTCTAAATGATTCTGTTTGAAGTACAAAATTCGCATTCGTATAACAATTCGCACTAGAGTTAAAAGCAAATTGGTAAGTAAATTAGCAAAAAAATGCTTGGAGACAATGCTCCAAGCATTTTTTTACCCGTCTTAACCTTGTTTGATAGCGGTGCCTCCTCTCCTTCAAAATTTTGCCCAACCCAACTACTAAAGAGCAGATTCTCACGGACCAGAGGAGGTCAACTGAGAGGTTGATAAATAAGCGGAGAAATTTCTCTTAAGTAGGAAAAAACATGAAAGTTAGCTTATATAGAGGGAGAGATTCCGCCTAGTTGCTCCATAAACATGAAAATTGATCATCTTGCCTTACTTAACGGGAAAACTTCCGCTTATATATCCCCAACCGACCTCTATTCTTCAGTATAACGGGATAATCTCCGCTTAATTTATAGATCACTGGTTATTGAATAATGGAAAAGAAATTTATCCCCCTCCCTGTACACCGTTAACAGCATCAACATCAATCCGTAGTTAAATATTGGCATATCCAAAGCATAAATCTCACGCTGACAAAATTTTAGGTCATCATGTTAAAAAGAGTGCGAACTACAGGGCCTTTTTCCACCGTTCAATCTATTAAAGACCAATAAAAAGAAGCAGTCTAATTCAGTTGCGAATAGGACTGCTAATTGGTAAGCTAATTTAGTTTTTGTATTCGAAAACCGAACCCATTAGATGTTCTCTACAGTTCAGGAAACTATGATGTACGGATAATCGTATGCGACGCATCCAGCTCCATTACCCCAGTATAAAGTGTACTACATCGAATCGCCTGTGCTTTTCTTTTTATAAAGAATCAATAATCGTCTGGATAGTTTGAGCTAATTCGTCTTTATGAACTTCCTGCATTTCGCCAGTTTTGCGGATTTTCACTTCCACAATACCTTCGGCAGCCTTTTTTCCAACTGTAATACGGACAGGCAGACCAATCAACTCAGAGTCGGCAAACTTAACGCCTGGCCGTTCCTGTCTGTCATCCATTAGTACGTCAAACCGGTCATTTTTTAAGCTTGAATAAATTTCTTCTGCAAGGCTGGCCTGATTTTCATCCTTCATATTAATCGCTAGTAGGTGAACGTCAAAAGGAGTCACATTCTTAGGCCAAAGTAATCCTTGTTCATCATTGAACTGCTCTGCAATGGCGGCCATAGTTCTGCTGACACCAATGCCGTAACAGCCCATAATCATCGCTTGAGCACGACCGTTTTCATCAAGGAATGTTGCATTCATTGCTTCACTATATCTTGTCCCAAGTTTAAACACATGCCCTACTTCGATTCCTTTAGCAAACGTAATGGTACCATTGCCATCAGGAGAAGGGTCTCCTTCAAGGATAAAGCGAAGGTCAGCATATTGAACCTTGAAGTCGCGTTCAGGGTTAACATTTATAAAATGGTAATCCTCTTCGTTGGCACCGCACACTCCATTGACTACAGCTTTGATCGCTTCGTCTGCAACAATTTCAATCTTCGTATTAACAGGTCCAATTGATCCAACTGTAGCACCGATGATTTCCTTCGTCTCTTCTGCACTGGCAAGCTCGACAATTGACGCTTCAAAAAGATTTTTAAGCTTAATATCATTAACTTCATGATCGCCTCGTACTAAAACTAGTACTGGCTTTTCATCAATTTTAAATAAAAGTGATTTAATGCATTTTTCTGCTGATATATCTAAGAAAGAGGACACTTCTTCAATCGTTTTTTGATTTTCCGTATATACTTTCTGCAGTTCAGCTAAAGTTTCACCGCTTTTTTGGTAAGAGGTTACTACAGGAGCCATTTCAATATTTGCTGCATAATCAGATGTATCGGAGTAGGCGATTGTGTCTTCTCCCACATCAGACAGTACCATAAATTCATGTGTATCTTTTCCGCCCATTGCTCCAGAATCCGCAATGACAGCCCTGAAGTTAAGTCCACAGCGGCGGAATACATTAGAATATGCCGTAAAGAGCTTATCATACATTTCATCCAAGCTTTCCTTAGTTGCATGGAAAGAATAGGCGTCCTTCATTATAAATTCTCGTCCGCGCAATAGGCCGAAGCGAGGACGTTTTTCATCGCGGAACTTTGTCTGAATTTGATAAAGAGTCAGCGGAAGACGCTTGTAAGATTTCACTTCGTCACGAACAAGGCTAGTAATTACTTCTTCGTGGGTTGCACCAAGGGCAAAATCCCGATCATGCCTATCCTTCATACGCATTAATTCAGGACCGTAGGTATACCACCTGCCCGATTCTTGCCAAAGTTCAGACTGCTGAAGAGCTGGCATAAATAACTCAACAGCCCCCGCGTTATTCATTTCTTCGCGAACGATATTTTCTACCTTTTGCAGTACTTTTTTACCTAATGGCAAGTAAGAGTATACCCCACTTGCAGTCTGGCGGATAAAGCCGGCCCGGAGAAGAAGCTGATGACTTTTAATATCTGCATCAGCTGGAACTTCTCTGAGTGTAGGAATAAACATTGAACTCTGTTTCATCAATTAGCACCTCATTTAATAAGAAAAGCCCTGCGTACCTGTCCTCAGCACTATGGTTAAGACGAGCGACAGGAGAGGATTTTCCCTTCCTCAGCAATTGTCTTAAGCCATCGGCCAATGGCGCTTGGGCTAAATAGTGATCGTTTCTAGGATTTTTACTTAGCTTTTTTTCAAGGCTATGTTACAGATAATACTGACATTTACTAATTTGTTGATAGTAGCAGAATAACGGTCGCTCTGAGTCAGACATTCTGTTATGAACTTTATTTTTTAGTGTGAAAAGTACATATCAGCGTTTGTTTATAAAAAGAACCGCTGAATATCATTCCAGGTTACAACCAGCATGAGCAGCATGAGCAAGGCAAATCCAACAAAGTGAACCATTCCCTCTTTATGCCGGTCGATTGGCTTGCCTCTTACTGCTTCAACTGCAAAAAACATTAATCGGCCACCATCAAGGGCAGGAATTGGGAGCAGGTTCATAATGCCGAGATTAATACTCAAAATCCCAGCCCATTTCATTAGATAATAAATACCTGACTTAGCAACGGTATCTGTTGAAACATAGATTCCCACAGGGCCAGATAACATATCAATGGAGAACTGACCTGTTACAAGCTTGCCCAGCATAAAGATAATTTCTTTTGTCCAGAAATAGGTTTCAGTAAAGCCGTAAGTGATTGATTTTAGCGGAGATTTTTCTATTGGGCTGTAGACACCGATAATCCCGATATTTTCCCCTTCAATCTCTCTGTTTTCGGGTGTAACTGGTATCTCCATTGTTTCACCGTTTCGGTCAATGGAGAATTCTAATTCATTTCCTGGGTTTTGTCTGACAACTTCAACGACGTCTGTCCAGCTGGAAATTTCCGAACCTTCGATACTATTAACAACATCGCCTTCTTGAAGGCCAGCCTCTATGGCTGAACCATCAGAGGTTATTTGTCCCAATACAGGTTCGTTGGATGGGATTCCCTGAACAAGTGCAATAATGATGAAGACAACTAATGCAAGAATGAAGTTCATCATAGGACCAGCAAAGATGGCCATCGTTCTTTGGCCAAGTGTCTTGGAAGCAAACTGTCTGTCATAAGGAGCAATCTGGCTTTCAATTCCGTCCTCAACCAAAACAGCTTTTGGGCTGATCTTAAAGATCTTTAGCTGTTCATCGTCATCGCCTTCTTCATAGCCCTTAATGAAGAGGTCATGTTCAATATCAGCCAGTTCAACTTCAATTACCCGTGCATTCGGGAATTTTTCTTTATTATTAATAATAATTTTGCTAACTGTATTGTCATCATTAAACAGGAGCCCAATTCTGTATCCGGGCTTGATTTCTGTCATTTCCGGATCTTCACCGGCCATGCGGACAAATCCCCCGATTGGCAGCAATCTGACTGTATAGGTTGTTTCATTTTTTTTATGCGAAAAAATTTTAGGACCAAAGCCGATTGCAAACTCCCGGCACAATATTCCTGCCCGTTTAGCAAAGATTAAATGGCCTAGCTCATGAAAAAATACGAGAGCGCCAAAAATGACAATAAACGCTATTACTGTAGTCAAAATTTAACCACCTTTTTTATAGAAGTGAGTGCACAAAGTTTCGGGTGTCCTTATCCACTGATTGAATAATTTCAAGACTAGGATTAGATATGATTTCATGTGAGCTAAGTGCTTTTTCTATCAAGTCTTCGATTTGCAGGAAAGAAATTTTGCCTTCCAAAAAGGCGGCTACAGCAGCTTCGTTTGCGGCGTTAAGAACAGTCGGCATCGTGCCTCCAGCCTCGCCAGCTTCATATGCATATTTTAGGCACTTAAACCGGTTATAGTCCATTTCCTTGAAATGCAGTTTGCCGATTTCCGCTAAATTGAGCTTTTTTGCTCCATGAAGCGGAAGGCGATCGGGAAATGTTAGGGCATATTGGATCGGCACTCTCATATCTGGTGTTCCGAGTTGCGCCATGATACTGCTATCATGAAACTCAATCATTGAATGAATGATGCTTTCTTGGTGAAGAACGACATCTATTTTTTGATAGGGCATTGAAAACAGCCAATGGGCTTCAATCACTTCAAGCCCTTTATTCATCATTGTTGCTGAGTCAATCGTAATCTTTGCTCCCATTGACCAGTTCGGATGGTTTAAAGCTTCATCAACCGTTACGTTAGCAAGCTCTTCCCTTGTCCGATCCCTAAAGCTTCCGCCAGAAGCTGTTAAAATCAGCCGGTCTATATTCTTCTCACGCTCTCCCTGGAGAGCCTGAAAAATGGCAGAGTGTTCGCTATCAACAGGAAGAATGGACACATTATTCCTTTTTACAGCCTCCATAACAAGATGACCTGCTGTTACTAATGTTTCTTTATTAGCAATCGCAATTACTTTTCCCGCTTCGATTGCCTTTAAAGTAGGACTTAGTCCGACACTTCCCAGAACAGCATTAACAAGGACATCTGATTTATGAAAAACAGCCACTTCTTCAAGGCCAGTATTTCCGTATGTGAATTGAATTCCTGGAAACTCAGTTTTTAGTGTTTCTGCTGCGGACTTTTCCTGAACAGCAACGAGTTCTGGTTTAAATTCAGAGATCATTTTACGAACCTCTTGGATATTGCGCCCTGCTGCCAGTGCACATACCTTAAACTGATCAGGATGTTCCCTGATAACATCTAAGGTTTGGACTCCAATCGAGCCAGTTGCTCCTAATAAACTAATCTTTTTCAATGTTGTTCAACTCCTAAAAAGAAGAGCGATCCGCTCATTTCAAGCGCAGCTTCTCAGTGCGTTACTATAAAGATTCAGTTATCGGACATTTCCGTGTTCCAATAGTTTATATTATAACAAATGGAAGAAGTGCATTAACGGCCACACAAATAGCAAGCTGTCAAACCTGTCCAGAATTCCGCCATGCCCTGGAAGAATGTTCCCAGAGTCTTTCACATGGTAGTGGCGCTTTAAGGCTGATTCTACAAGATCTCCAATTTGACCAAAGACTGAAAGGAAAGCCGTAGCGAGAGCCAATGTTAGAAAGGACGCTTCTATATCAGAGAATAGGATAAATAATATAGCAACTGCAAGTGCACTTACGATTCCGCCAAAAAAACCTTCAACCGTCTTGTTTGGACTGATTTCAGGCCAAAGTTTGGTTTTGCCTGTCGCTTTTCCTATAAAGTAAGCACCGGAATCCGTTGCCCAAATGATGAACAATGAATAAAACACAAAAAGTAAGCTAGCTTCACGAGTTTCAATAAAATAATAAAAACCCATTCCTACATAAAGCGTTGCGAGGATAGAAAAAGCAGCATCCTCAAAGGTAAAACGGTTTTTAGTTGCTACTGTATATGTTAAAAATAACAATACAGCGAGAAGTGCAGCTTCAACTTTTGTATACTGAAGATTCGCCAGGATATCGGAATACTGTTCAGGCAAAAGAAAAATCCATAATAACAATAGTGATAGTATGCCTGGAACCGAAAAAATAGACAATTTTTTCATTTTCAGCAGCTCATATAATCCGACAGATGCCAAAACATATACAAGTACAATAAAAGGGAGTCCTCCAAAAATAACTATGGGCAGGAAAACAGCCGCTGCAATGACCGCTGTAAGAATTCTTTGCTTCATCTAATCTTCCACCTTTGTTTCGTTCTAGCAGCCAGAGTAAATGTAACTAAAAAGGAACTTTATTAGCACAACTTTACAACGCTGAAGAAACTGTTAGCCTGAATGATGGTAGCCTAGGCTAGACCCAGCCTGTTCACCCATGCTTCGTTATACTCCTCCAAAACGCCGCTGGCGGTTTTGATAGACCTCTATCGCTTCAACAAAATGTTCTTCCCCAAAATCAGGCCATAGGACATCCGTGAACCAAAACTCTGAATACGCAAGCTGCCATAACATAAAATTACTTAAGCGAATTTCACCGCTTGTTCGAATTAGAAGGTCAGGATCAGCAAGTTCAGAGGTCATTAGATAGGAAGAAAAAGTTTCTTCATTTAAGTCTTTTTCACTTATTATACCATTATTGGAGTCATTTAAGACATGCTTGACTGCTTCCAGTATTTCAGCCCTGCTCCCATAGTTTAGTGCGAAATTTAAAATGAGACCAGTATTATTTTTAGTTTCATTAATAGCAGATTCGACTGCTCTCAATGTATGGGCTGGAAGCTTTTCACGGTACCCCATCATTTTCACCTGTACATTTTCCTTAACTAACTCTGGTAAAAACGTGCCTAAAAACTCTTCAGGCAGCTTCATTAAAAAATCGACTTCCATCTTAGGCCGCTTCCAGTTTTCTGTTGAGAAGGCGTACACAGTTAATGTTTTGACACCAAGTTCATTTGCCAGTTTAGTGATCTTGCGGACCACTTTCATTCCCTCATGGTGTCCGGCTACACGGGGCAGCGCTCTCTTTTTTGCCCATCTGCCGTTTCCATCCATAATGATCGCGACATGGGAAGGTACTTCTTGTTTTTTTATCCTCATTACTCGCTCTTGGAAATTGGAAGAGATAGGCTGGCTCTTCCAAAGCTTCATTTTATCTAACATAAGACAGCTCCCCCGAATAGGTTAATCTTGTCCTGTCGAAAATAGCTTTATATTTTTGGATGCTATTCCCTTTTTCCACATGTTCTTATCATACCAAAAATAAAAAAAGATATCTCTATAAAATGCTATGTATGATATATACAAAACAGAATATTTGTTAAGGAAATTAGATGATTTCTCGAAAGAGCCGGCAAAAATGCAATAGCTCTGCCAGCAGATTTTGCATCGAAAGGTACTAATAGAGTAAAAGACCCCCTGAGGGCAGAGGGTCTTTTTAATAGCTGTTTTAGTAAACTTTGTTTCTATTCAGAAACTCGGCAAACTGCTCTTTCTCGGCAGAAGCAAAAAATGCTTCTTCCTCGGAGCCTCCAGTTTTGGACAGTCGGCTCCGCTTTTCTTTGGCTAGCTGCGCCTCCTAGGGGCTCGGGGTCATAAGCCAATCGCTTCTGAAGGCAACGAACGCCTTCTGTCAGCGCTCGTCTTATGCCTGACGCCCCTGAACAGTCGGCTCCGCTTTTCTTTGGCTAGACTTCTAATATTTCTTTTTCTTTTTCTTTTGTTAGCTGTTCGATTTTTGCGATGTTTTCGTCAGTTAGCTTCTGAATATCTTCGGAGTGTCCGCGGAGGGCATCTTCAGTTATTTCACCATTTTTCTCTAACTTTTTAAGATCATCGTTGCTGTCACGGCGAATATTGCGGATCGCCACTTTTGCTTCTTCTGATTCTTTTTTAACGACCTTAACTAAGTCCTTACGGCGTTCTTCCGTAAGCTGCGGGATCGCGATTCGAATAATCGATCCATCACTTGTTGGATTAACCCCAAGGTCTGATTTCATGATTGCCTTTTCGATTTCACCCAAAACGGTTTTATCATAGGGTTGAATAACTAGTAAACGCGCTTCAGGAACACTGATCCCCGCAAGCTGGTTAACCGGTGTAGGAGCTCCATAGTAATCAACTGTAATACGATCCAGTAAAGAGGCATTCGCACGGCCTGCGCGGATGCTGGCTAGTTCTCTTGAATAAGCCTGGATCGCTTTAGTCATTCGTTCCTTAGCATTATCAATAACCTGTTTTGCCATTATTTTTTCCCCCTTACAATTGTTCCAATTGTTTCACCCATAACTGCTCTTTTAATATTCCCTTCCTCCATAATGGAGAAAACAATTAACGGTATATTATTATCCATGCACAAAGATGAAGCTGTAGAGTCCATAACTGCAAGGCCTTCTTTAAGCACATCCAAATACGAAAGTTCATCGTACTTTACGGCAGTGCTGTCAGACCTAGGGTCAGCGGAGTACACGCCATCGACATTGTTCTTTGCCATAAGAATGACTTCAGCTTCTATTTCTGCTGCTCTGAGGGCAGCAGTTGTGTCTGTTGAAAAGTAAGGATTTCCAGTACCAGCAGCAAAAATGACTACCCGGCCTTTTTCAAGGTGACGAATTGCACGGCGGCGGATATAAGGTTCTGCAACCTGCCTCATTTCGATCGAGGTCTGGACTCTGGTTTCAATTCCGGCTAGTTCAAGACTGTCCTGCAGAGCTAGAGAGTTCATAACAGTCGCAAGCATTCCCATGTAATCAGCAGTGGCACGATCCATGCCCATTTCCTCGCCAATTTTCCCGCGCCAAATGTTCCCCCCACCGACTACAACAGCAACCTCCACACCAGATTCAGCAATTTCCTTTAACTGTTTAGCTACATTCTTAATGACTGCAGGGTTAATTCCAAACCCCTGCTCTCCAGCTAAGGCTTCTCCACTTAATTTTAAGACAACGCGTTTGTATTTAGGGCTGCTCATAGGAACCTCCATATGTAGTTTAGATCTAAAAAGAAAAGCACTGAGCATCAGCCATCCGCGATAAGCATAAAAAGCACGGACGCTCGGAGCTAGTCTATTATCTAGCCTAAGATTCTATTCCTTTTTTGAAAACAGGGAACACATTGTGTTCCCTGCTTTAACGGCGGTTACCGCTTATTTTTTATTTACTTGGCTCATAACTTCTTCTGCAAAATTATCTTCGCGTCTTTCTAAACCTTCGCCAACTTCGTAACGTACGAATTCACGAACTGTTCCGCCTTTAGACTCTACAAACTGGCGTACCTTTTGGTCAGGGTTTTTAACGAATGACTGGTCAAGAAGGCATACATCTTCAAAATATTTGCCAAGACGGCCTTCAACCATTTTCGCAACGATCTTTTCAGGCTTACCTTCGTTTAGAGCTTGTTGAGTTAATACCTCACGCTCACGTTCAACTTCTTCCTGTGATACTTCGTCACGGGAAATATATTTAGGGTTTAATGCAGCAATGTGCATAGCAATGTCTTTTGCTGCCTCATCTGAAGTCGTTCCTTCAAGAACAGTTAGAACACCAATGCGGCCTCCCATGTGTAAGTAAGCACCGAAAGCGTCGCTGTCTGTTTTTGTTTTTACTTCAAAACGGCGAAGAGTAAGCTTTTCTCCGATTTTCGCGATAGCAGAATTGATATGGGATTCTACTGTAGCGCCGTTTTCCATTGTGGATGCAACAGCTTCTTCAACAGAAGCAGGCTTGTTTTTAAGAAGGTGCTCAGCTAATTCTTTAACAAGAACCTGGAAGCCTTCATTCTTTGCAACAAAGTCTGTTTCAGAGTTAACTTCAAGAATAACTGCTTCATTGCCCTCTGTAAGAATGTAAGTTGTTCCTTCAGCTGCAATGCGGTCTGCTTTCTTAGCCGCGCTTGCAATGCCTTTTTCACGAAGAAAATCAATTGCTTTTTCCATATCCCCATCAGTTTCTTGAAGGGCTTTTTTGCAATCCATCATTCCAGCGCCAGTTTTCTCACGAAGTTCCTTTACCATTTGTGCAGTAATTGCCATGTTATTTCCTCCTTAAAATTAGTAGCTATGTAACTTATACCTTAAAATCGCTCTTTTTATGCAAAATAGCATAATCTTTAAAAAAAGGTGATAAAGGGTGCTCCCTCCTATCACCTTTCTCTAAAATTAAGCTTCTACAGCTTCTTCAACTTCTTCCCCTTGTTTCGCTTCAAGAATAGCGTCTGCCATTTTACCAGTTAAAAGTTTAACTGCGCGGATCGCATCGTCGTTCGCAGGGATAATTACATCGATCTCGTCTGGATCACAGTTTGTATCAACAATTCCAACGATTGGAATGTTCAATTTACGTGCTTCAGCAACAGCAATACGCTCTTTGCGTGGGTCGATAATGAATAGAGCATCAGGAAGCTTCTTCATATCTTTAATTCCGCCCAAGAATTTTTCTAAGCGGTCTAACTCTTTGTTTAATTGAACAACTTCTTTTTTAGGAAGAACTTCGAAAGTGCCGTCTTCAGCCATTCTTTCGATATTCTTTAAACGTGTAATACGCTTTTGGATTGTTTCAAAGTTTGTCAATGTACCACCCAACCAACGTTGGTTAACATAGTACATTCCGGAACGCTTAGCTTCTTCTTTAACAGAATCTTGAGCTTGCTTCTTCGTTCCAACAAATAGAACAGTACCGCCATCAGCAGCTAGGTCTTTCACCCATTTGTAGGCTTCTTCAACCTTTTTTACTGTTTTCTGAAGATCGATAATGTAGATGCCGTTACGCTCAGTGAAAATATATTTTTTCATCTTTGGGTTCCAACGGCGTGTCTGGTGACCGAAATGTACACCAGCTTCAAGCAATTGCTTCATAGAAATGACTGACATGTTTTTTTCCTCCTAGTGGTTTGTTTTCCTCCGCTTATATCATTTTTAATCAGAAACTGTTTGGACAGCACCATCTAATTAAATCAATAAGCGTGTGTAATAACACCATCAAATAATATAGCATATGTCGAAATTACAATCAAGTTTTTTCGAGATCATTTTTCCTGAATTTTAGCAGAAGCTCTATTTCAGTTTTCCCTTTACTTAATTTTCGAGCAATTTCTTCAACAGAAAAGCCTAGTTTTTGTAAAAGCAGCACCTGATTCAATAATGATTGCATATATACTTCCTCACTAGGCTGCTCTCGGCCGTTTCTCTTGTCCTTTCGGGCTTCTGTACTCTGGATATCTTCTGGCTGTCTTGCCTGGCCAGAAAGATCTTTTTCCTGCGCATGCAAGCCCTCTTCAGTAGCTCCCTGGGACATAATATCTATATTTTGCTGATAGGCTGCTTTTAATGTTCGGAAGGCATATGCTTTTCCCGGGGTAAGAACTGGTTCTATAGCTTCATCACTCGTTACCTCAGCTGGCTTCAATGAAGCTTGGGGAACATTCAGAGGATGAAGGGCTGCCGCCTCTTCTTGTGTTGCTTCAGTCTGTTTAATTTTAGTGCCGATATTTGGGTTGGTTTCAGAATTCCTGTTCTTTGATTTTTGCAGTCGGCTGATTAATTTTTCATTCTCTTCCTTCATTTCTAAAAGATAGACACTGAAAAGCTCTTCTGCTTCCCTTATCATTTTCTCCTGGCGCTTTTCAGATTCTGCAAAGCGATTTTGGCGCAGATAAAGGATAATGATGGCCAATATCGCACCAAGGTTCAGCATTAAGCTTACTAACAAAATAAATGTGTTCATTGTACCCCTCTATCCGCTGTAATCAATACTCTTCCCTTTATAAGGATGTGTCTGTTTCTGCGGCTTTTCATTCTCTTTTCTCTTTTGCTGCTGAAAAGCCTGATTTCCTTGACCAGCAGCATCATCCGATAACGTTCCTTTGCTCGACTTCTCTTGTTTAACAACAGTTTTCCGTTTTAGTTCTTCTTCATTCTGTCCATTTTGGACTGCATGTTCAGATAGGTGCTGCCCGCGCTGCTGCAATTGTTCCTGCAGCTTTCCAGCATCTAATGTTCTCGGCAATGCCACTTGCAGCTCAATCAATTTTAAACTCATGAGAATCTGCTCCTCTAACAAAATTGATGGTATGATCAGCCCAAGGTGTAATTACACAAGAGATGTCGGTCTTTTAAAAGTTCTCGTTCGGATAAATATTGATAGTAGTATCCTCGTATTTAAATGTAACATTTTTATATTGTTGGTTGGTCATTTTCACATACTTATCGAAATAAATTTTTGTATTCGGGTAAACATGTCCATATATATAAAGCGCGGCTTCAAGGCCAGCCTTCTTCTCGATTCTGATTTCTTGGAGCTGTTCCTTATTTTTAGCTATTTTTTCATGAAGGTGCTGCTGGGTAGACTTTTGCTTTGATAAGATCAGCCTCTGTTGTTGTGAAAGTTTTCCTTCACTTTTTATTTGGTGAATAAGTTTTGACTCAATTTCATTCAGCTTACATAAACTTTCATTATTAACTCTTAGTTCTTCCAGCAGTGCTTCTTCTTGTTGCTGCAGGACAGGATTCCAGCCAATGTGAAGTTCTGTCTTTGTATACAACTCGTTCCCAAGTTCTTTTATAAATATATCTTTGCCAGCAGCCAGCAAACCGCCAATGACGTGACCTCCGCTGCACTCAATTTTTCCCGCTGCAATGACCTTGCTATGCAGAATAGATGACTTGATGCTGACATTCTCTCCAGCTTTAATCATGGCGTTATTTAAATAAGCAGCGTGAATGCTTCCCCGAGCACTTACAATCCCATTGGTTCCCCCGGTAATCCCGCTTTCCACGATAATGTTTCCGTTTGCTTCCAAGGAGGCTCCTTCCACTATACCTAAAACTCTGATATCTCCGCCAGATTTCAACTTATATCCACCGGGAATGTTACCCTTAATCACGATATTTCCAGCAAAATCAAGATTACCGGTTTTAATATCCAAATCTCCCTCAACAACAAAGACCGGATTGACAGAAATAGACGATTCGGTAAGGGTCAATTGGCCATTTATGGCTGCGAAAAACTGCTGGCCGATTTGGCTAACACTTTTATCAGCACGGATCTTCAGCGGTTTTCCGTTTGTGGCAGCAATCTTCCTGCCAGTTACACTCATTCCGGCTATCCCTGACTTCTCGGGAACGATTGTTGCTAACAATTGACCTTCTGTTACTGATGGAATCTCCAGGATATTACGTACATTGAAACGTTTCTCTTCGGTAAGATTTCTACCTAGTTCGTTTTGCAAATAGCCATTCTTTCCACCAATAGGTGCTTTGCCTTCTGCAATAATAACTGGGAAGGTCACTTTATGCAGATCCTGGCAAATGATTTCCGTTACTTCCTTTTTGATTCCATAGACGACTTTTTCACTTGCAATAAACTCATACAGATCGGTAAGTGAGACAGTATTTCCGCTATCTGGGAGCTTCTTTAATACGAGCTCAGCTGTTAACTGATTTTCAGAAATCTTTAGCGTAAAGAGACTCTCCACAGCACCCAACCTCCCTATATGACTTGTTCCATTAATGTACGCATTTTAAATAAAGCTTTTGAATGAATTTGTGAAATCCTTGATGTTGATAAATTCATAACTTGCCCAATTTCGGTCAGGGTCAGCTCTTCTTTGTAAAAAAGACTAAGAACCATCTGTTCTTTTTCATTTAATTGAGTCAGCACAGTTATCATCTCTTCAATGATTTCGTTTTTTGCCAGCGTCTCTTCAGGGCGCTCCGCTTTTTCATCCCTGATTGTAAAAGATTGCCCATCCTTGTCATCCTGCTCACTTGGCTGTTCATCTATTGAAAGTACATTGGCAAAAAAGTTTTCATTCATTGCAGAAAATACTTCTTCTTCATCGATGCGAAGTTCAGCAGCGATTTCATGTGGTGTTACTGATCGTAAATGCTGCTGCTCAAGACGTTCAATGGCCACATCAATCTTCTTTGCCTTTTCTCTAGTGCTTCGAGGCAGCCAGTCTTCTTTACGCAAACCATCTAGAATGGCGCCCCGAATTCGAAAGGAAGCATACGTATCAAA
This sequence comes from Mesobacillus harenae, assembly GCF_013343715.1. Lineage (GTDB taxonomy): Bacteria > Bacillota > Bacilli > Bacillales > Cytobacillaceae > Mesobacillus_A > Mesobacillus_A harenae. Next base: position 27,226 of record NZ_JABUNR010000025.1, on the reverse strand, counting down.
TTTCAAGTCTCGGCTGCTGTCAAACTTATTAAGGGCATCATAAAGCCCCAGCATTCCGAGGCTTTTTAAATCATCCCGGGAAACACTTTTAGGAAGTGAAACAGATATTCTTTGAACATGATAGGTAACTAGAGGCATGTATTTTTTCATTAAAGTATTACCGGCCTGAGGATCGCGTGTCGCTATCCAGCTCTCCCAAACCAATTGTTCATCTGCTAATAGTGCAGCTGCCATCTATATCCCCCTTACTAGTCCTAATTTGAGTAAGACTCCTATATTTTAACTATAGCTCTGTAGTTCCGTTGTTAACCGTTCTAATCTGAAGAAGCGCTGTCTTTGGGTTAAACTCAATTGTTCTTCCATTGTTTCCGCCAACATCTTCTGCAACGATATCTATTTTTAAAACAGACAGCTGTACTTTGACTGCCTCTACATTTCTTGGGCCAATTCTCATTAATTCGCTGCCGCTGGAAAACTGAAACATTTGCGCTCCTCCGGCCAGCTTGGCTTTTAAAGAGTATTTTCTTGCACCATTTTCCAAAAGCAAAGCCGTTAATTCTTTTACAGCTGTATCCGCATACTTCGCGGTGTTAAGTGTACCAGTCTTTGCGAGGGAAGAGTCTGGAAGCATAATATGGGCCATGCCTGCCAGCTCTCGCGCCCGATCGAACAAAACAATACCAACACAAGAACCAAGCCCTGTTGTTCTAATCAAATCAGGAGCCTTTACAATTTTCATATCAGCGATGCCAACTTTTATCAGTTCCGCTTGTTTAGCCATTCTCCGAAACTCCTAAAGCTTTGAAAATCGTTTGAAATGATTCAGGATCTGGAAGGAGGAAGAAGCTCCCTTGAACAATTTCTTCATCTTCCGAGTCCAAATCGTTCAAGACTGTGTTGATTACAATGGCGTAGTCTCCTGCTTGTGATAGCTCAATAAGCCCAAAGCTAATGATGGCTCCGGCCATATCAATACTTAATGCAGGGACAGAAGGATAGAGTGCCAGATTTGTAAAGTCTGATAGGGATGACAGATAGGCTCCTGATAATATATTTCCTAGCTCTTGAAGTGCGGAAAGAGCAATCTCATTCGGAGGAGCCGAATCAATCGAGTAGCCTGAATCTCCAATCATTTCCCTAATAAACCGTTCTGCATGGCGGATTGGAAGCATGAAAAACATGCTTCCCGGCGCATCTCCTTCAATCCGTAAAAAAATCCCTGCTGCAAGACTTTCAGCACCGCCAGCAAGCTCCATCATTTCATCAAATGTAACAACCTGGACATCTGGTACGTTCATTTCTACTTTCTTGTCCAGCATGACGGACAGCGCTGTTGCGGCGTGGCCAGCACCGATGTTACCAATTTCTTTTAAAATATCAAGCTGCATTCCGGAAACTTTATTTATAAATGACATTTTGTTTACCTATGCCTTTACTGTTCTTTTTATTAGGCTCTTTTCTACAAGATTGTTGTTCTTGCATGAGTTGTGAAAACAAAAGTTGATTGGGCGGAAGGTGCTGCACCTCGAAAATGAAAAACCCATTTCTCACGTGTGGGTATTTTCGGGGAGTCTTTCAGTGCCCTGCGCGAGCAGCGGGACAGGTGATACCCCACAGGCGCCAATGCGCCGAGGAAGCTCGGCGCCCGCCCCGCGGAAAGCGAGTACCTGGAAGCGGAACTCACTACAGCCTATATTAAATAGCAACAAAGTTTACGAAAAAAGCCTTTTATTATTTAGCACTTAAGATGTTTTGCAGCTCAATAATCATAAGCAAACGATCGTCAATTTTTGCTACGCCGCTGATATAGTTTGTTTCAATTCCGCCGACTATCTCAGGAGGAGGTTCAATAGAATCTGCTGGAATATCAATTACATCATTCGCAGAATCTACTATCAGCCCTACTTCGTTATCTCCGGCAGAGATGATAATTAGCCTTGCCAGGTCTGAATAGGGAGCTTCTTCAAACCCAAAATAAATTCGCAAATCGATAATTGGTGTTACAATGCCTCGCAGATTAATAACTCCTTTTATATATGGCGGAGTATTTGGAACACGCGTAATGGTTTGGACCTTTTCGATTGACCTGACATGTGTAACTGGTATCGCATATTCCTTTTCTATAAGCTGAAACACAATTACTTTTAAATCCGTTTCCAATGTTGGCATAAGACTGGCCTCCTTAAAAAGTTATTTAATCAAAGCGTTGCAATCAACGATAAGAGCAACCTGTCCATCTCCAAGAATCGTCGCTCCTGAAATCGCAAAAACATTCGTTAGATAGTTGCCTAGTGATTTAAGAACTACTTCCTGTTGCCCGATGAAGGAGTCTACAACAAGGCCTGCTAACTTCTCTCCTTTTCGAACAATGATGACGGAATAAGAATCCTTTTCAGTTGGAATTCCCGGAACTCCGAATAGGTCCTCTAAAAATAACAGAGGAACAATTCGGCCTCTGTAATCAATCACCATTTCGTTATGCGCTTTCAGGACGTCTTCCTTCTTTACAATTGCCGTTACAATAATGGAAGACAGAGGAATTGCAAATTTTTCATTGTGAATCTTAATCAGCATAACGGCCATAATGGAAAGTGTCAGTGGGAGCTGGATTGAAAAGGTGCTGCCTTCCCCTTCCACCGAGTCAATTTCAATCATACCGCCGAGTGATTCTATTGTCGTTTTGACAACATCAAGGCCGACTCCGCGCCCAGATATATCAGATATCCTATCAGCTGTAGAAAAGCCTGAAGCCATGATTAATTCATAAATTTGCTTATCTTCTAATTCTGCTGCTGTTTTCTCTGTGACAATCCTGCTAGCTAACGCTTTTTGAAGGACCTTAGCTTTTCCGATTCCTGCACCGTCATCCTGGATTTCAATAAACACGTGGTTCCCGCTATGATAAGCCCTTAAATAGATGGTGCCTTCTTCCGATTTACCGTTGGCTTTCCTGATGTCAGGCGCCTCAATGCCATGGTCGATTGAGTTGCGAAGCAAATGGACTAACGGATCGCCAATTTCATCGATAACTGTACGGTCAAGCTCAGTGTCTGCGCCGACAATTTCAAGCCTGATTTGTTTTTTTAAGTCTCTAGCTAGCTGGCGCACCATCCGCGGAAACCGATTAAAGACTGTTTCAACTTGAACCATTCTCATGTTTAAAATAATACTTTGCAGATCCCCTGAAATCCTTGACATGTGCTCCACGGTCTCATTAAGTGCCTGATTATTTAGGTCATTTGAAATCGACTCAAGCCTGCCTCTATCGATGACTAGTTCCTCAAATAAATTCATTAAACTATCTAGTCTTTCAATATTGACTCTAATTGTTTTAGTTGAGTTTACCAGTTTTCCGCTGGATGTTGGTTCAGCCGCAGACTCCGAAACTTCTGAACTCGGTTTCACCTCAACTAATTCAATTTGTGAAATGGGCGCTTCCTCAATTTCCTGAGCATCCTCCAGTCCGGAAATTCTCTCGCTGATTTCGGCAACATTAACCTTATTCACTTCTGCTACCTTAAGAAGCTTCATCTCCAATTCGGCAGCTTGCTCAACTGTTATGAGTGTAACCATAAATTCATTATCAAACTGTTCATCCTCAAGCTGGTCAACAGACGGTTCCGCTTTAACAATTTCTCCAGCCTTTTCAAGAACGTCAAAAATCATATAAACACGAGCAGCTTTAAGTAGGCAGTCCTCTCTAAGTTCCACCGTTACTTCATACGCGTTAAAACCTTGCTCTCTTGACTGCCGGATCACCGTCATTTCAAAGTCATCATACATCAACCCTTTAGACGGCTTTGCTAAAACACTCAGCGAAGCTGCGATTTCTGAATCTGCTTTAATTTCTTCGCCCTTTTCAATCATTTTTAGATGATAGACGGTTTCAGAAACATCCCGTTTTCCGTCCCCTCCTGCTTCTATGCTTTGCACCATTTCTTCCAAATGGTCGACAGCGCTAAAAACTACATCAAGAAGACCTGCTGTAACCGGAAGATTTCCGCTGCGAATGGCGTCTAACACATTCTCCATTTGATGTGTAAGCGAAGCTATATCTTCATACCCCATTGTTGCTGACATTCCTTTTAATGTGTGGGCTGACCGGAAGATTTCGCTGACTAATAACAAATCAGCTGGATTCTTTTCGAGAGCCAGCAAATTTTCATTGCAGGCTTGTAAGTGTTCTTTGCTTTCTTCGATAAAAACCTCTAAGTATTGTTTCATATCCATTAAAACACCCCCCCAGCATTAAATATATTTCGCGATATCTTTTGCAATATTTTCATTGTTGCTTACACTGTCAACAAACCCTGTTGCGATTGCCGCCTTTGGCATCCCAAAAATAACCGATGTTTCTTCTGACTCTGCAATCACTCTTAAATTGCCTGATTGATTTAACAACACAAGTCCTTTTGCACCATCTGTTCCCATCCCAGTCATAATAACTGCAACTTTGGAATAGCCCTTTAGTTTACTGACAGACTCATACAGCACATCAACAGAAGGCCTGTGTCCATTACGGGCCGGCGCATTAGTTAAATGGATTGAAACGCCTCCAGCTGAGGGAACTGCCTCCATATGAAAGCCTCCTGGAGCTATATAAACTGTTCCATTTTGCAAAGTTTCCCCCTGCTCCGCTTCCTTAACGGTTATTTCACAAAAGGAATTTAATCTGTTCGCCAACGTTCTTGTGAATCCTGGCGGCATGTGCTGAACGACTAACACGGGTGCCGAAAGGCTCTTAGGAAGACCAGCCAGTACCTTGTGAAGCACACGAGGCCCTCCTGTTGAACAACCGATGCAAACTAACCTTTTTCCTGTAAGTCTGGCCTTCTTTTCGCTAAATAAGATATTCTGTCCTGAGATCTGTTCAATCCGGCTTTCCTGATTTTCCGACTCAAGAGCCAGCATCGGTCGTGCTTGAACAAGTTTTTTGTTCAAATTTGCCGTCTTAGCCAAAATCACTTTTCCGATTAAATCGTCCTTGATTTTGTGCAAGTCCAAGGAGATCGTGCCCGATGGTTTAGCAACAAAGTCAAATGCACCAGCCTGTATAGCCTGCAGTGTGGCTTCTGCACCTTTTGCAGTTGCGCTAGAAACCATAACGACCGGTACAGGGTGCTCCTCCATTATCAGCTTAAGGGCTTCAAATCCGTTTAAAATAGGCATTTCCACATCAAGTGTGACAACATCTGGGTTTAGCTTTTTTATTTTAAGAAATGCATCTTCACCATTTCGGGCAGTACCAACTACTTCAATCCTTGGGTCAGCTGACAGAAGCTCTTGAAGAAGCTTTCTCATGAAGGCCGAATCATCTGCAATGAGGACTTTTATCTTCTCCATACAGTCACTGCCTTTCAAATAAAAATTGTTTTAGTCGGGCTGTAAATGTAATACCAAGCCTGCTGAATGGGTCTTCTGTAAGGTCGCGAAGATACCGTTCTGTCAGATTGACAATTGCCTTTGAAACAGGTGATTTCCTATTTAAAATTAGAAAAGGGATTTGCCGTTTTACTGCCTGAACAACATTGTGATCGTCAGGAAGCAGGCCGAGCTGAACAGGCTTTTTGCCTAAAAATCTCTCTAATACCTCACTCAGCCTAGCGAGAGTTTCCTTACCCTCTTTAACCGAACTCACCCGATTAGCAACCAGGTAGAAAGGAATATTTGGATTCAAGTGGTGAATGTATTTCATCACAGCATAGGCATCCATCATTGCCGGTGGTTCTGGAGTGGTGATGACGATTATTTCATTTACAGAAAGGAGGACTGACTGGGTGTCTCGATCCATTCCTGCTCCCATATCAAAAATAAGGTAATCATAGTGAGTAATCAAACCTTGAAGATCCTCTATAAATTGATCAACTCTAGAAAAATCAAGGTTAATTAAATAGTTGAGGCCTGATCCTCCTGCTATGTAATCCACCCCTTCTGTCCCTTTAACGATTGTTTGGTCTAGTGTTACGTCTGACGTCAAATAATCAGCCATTGTATGAGGAGAAGAATTCCCAAGTAAAATATCAATATTTCCCATCCCAATATCAAAATCAATCAGCAAGATTCGGCTGCCCTGCTGGCCTAAAGAAATAGAGAAGTTAAGTGAGAAATTGGACTTTCCTACTCCGCCCTTTCCGCTGATCACAGCTATTGTTTTCGGCTGTCTTGCGGTATCCAAGGCTTTTTTTCGTAAAACTTCCGCTTGATCATGCATTTGAATTGGCCCCGAATAACGTATTTGCAATAGATTCTGGGGTTGCTTTAACCAAATCGTCAGGAACATTTTGGCCATTAGTGATATAAGCAATTCCAGTCTGATATTTGTCCGCCATATTTAGCATGGACCCATATATGCTTGTTTCATCTGATTTTGTAAAGATAAACCGGTCAATCGATATATGAGAGAACTGTTTATAAATTTCCTCCATGTCCCTTTGCTTTGAGGTTAGAGCAAGAACAAGAAATGTTTCAGCTTCCTCATTAAAATCAACAACCTTTGCCAGTTCCTCAACATATTGCTGATTTCGAAAATTTCGCCCTGCGGTGTCTACAAGAACCATATCGTATTCTTTGAACTTGTCTGCAGCTTCCTTGAAATCATCTAAGTTATAACAGACTTCAAGGGGAATATTGAGGATTCTTGCATATGTTTTCAGCTGGTCAATTGCTGCAATTCTGTAAGTATCTGTCGTAATAAAAGCTGTTTTCTTATTATGCTTTAAAACGCATTCGGCAGCCATCTTTGCAAGAGTGGTCGTTTTGCCTACTCCAGTAGGACCTACCACATTGACGAATTTTTTTTCAAACGTTAATCCTCCATATGGTAGAGGTGAAATTCGATTTAAAATTGCCTCCATCACCCATTTGTTAATATCAGCTGCATTTTCCGTCTGGTCTCCGAGATACCATTTTTCCAGCAAGGCTCCCATGATCTCTGTCTTTATATTTGGTTCAATTTCTTGGCTATCAAGCACGCTCACTGCCACTTGAAAAGCTCGAGGATAACAAACCGCAGCAGACTTTAGGTTGGACGCTGCCTTGAGTGCTTCCTTAAGCTCGGAAATTTCCTTCAGCAATGCTTTATTGTTAGCTTCACCAGGCGCCTGCTCACTAGCTTTTGGTTCCTTTATTGCGCCTGCATGGCTGCCTTCGTCCGGCGCTTGGGCAGGCACGTGTTTATTTACTTTGGGCAATGCAGTTTCCTTTAAAGGTTTGGGGTCTATGGCCGCAATAACTTCTATGCTGCTCTTTTTAAAAAAGCCTAAAAAGCCGCCGGTTTTTATCACACGAGAGTTCAGGATTACCGCATCGCTTCCTAGCTCTGACCGAATCCGTTTCATCGCCTCAGGCATGGTTAACGCGACATATTTTCTTATTTTCATTCAACATTCACCACCCCAACACTTTGGACTTCTACATTTGCCTCGAGTTCGTTATAAGATAAAATTGGTATGTGCGGAAAATACCTTTCCGTTAGCTGGCGTACATACATCCTGACCGCCGGTGAACATAACACGATTGGCGTCTGCTCCATTAAGGACAGCTGTTCCGCTTGCGATGCAACCGCCTCTAAAATCCCCTGCGAGACGGAAGGATCCAATGACAGATAGTTTCCATGTTCCGTTTGCTGAATTCCATCTGCGATTATCTTCTCGACTCTGCCGGATAACGTGACCACTCTTAATGTGTCTCCCTGTTGAGCATATTGCCCGGTTATTTGCCTGGCAAGCGCTTGCCGGACATACTCTGCCAATATATCGGTATCTGAAGTAACCTTGCCATAATCAGCAATAGTTTCAAATATAATCGGCAGATTTCTGATTGAAATGTTTTCTTTCAAAAGCTTGGAAAGAATTTTTTGAATCTCACCAATTGAAAGCGGATTGGGTGTTACCTCATCTGCTAGAATCGGATAGCTTTCTTTCAAGTGGTCAATCAGCTGTTTTGTTTCCTGTCTGCCTAACAACTCATGGGCGTTTGCTTTTATAACTTCGGTAATATGGGTTGAAACAACCGATGGTGGGTCTACTACGGTATAGCCGAATATCTCAGCCTTCTCCTTCATTTCCTCCGTAATCCATTTAGCTGGAAGTCCGAATGAAGGCTCAACTGTATCAATTCCCTGCACTGATTCATCTTCCATACCTGGGCTCATGGCCAGATAATGATCGAGCAGCAATTCTCCGCGTGCCATTTCGTTTCCTTTAATTTTAAGGCGATACTCATTTGGTTTTAGCTGGATATTATCACGAATCCTCACAACTGGAATGACTAGCCCAAGCTCTATGGCCAGCTGTTTCCGGATCATGACAATCCGGTCAAGCAGGTCTCCGCCCTGATTCGTATCAGCTAGCGGTATCAATCCATAGCCAAATTCAAATTCAATCGGATCCACTGTAAGAAGATTCACGACACTCTCTGGGCTTTTCATCTCATTGGATTCCATATCTTCTTCTATTTCCTGGAGTTCATTCTTATTTGGCAGCGGCACTTTGGAGAAGGAATATCCTCCAAATACAAGCAAGGCAGCAATCGGAATCGTCAGCAAATCATGTATAGGTGTTAATAGACCGAGTAAGAAAATCGTCCCGCCAGCCACATATAGCATTTGCGGATAAGCAAATAACTGTGAGGTAATATCTGAACCTAGATTTCCTTCAGAAGCAGCACGTGTTACAACAATGCCGGTCGCTGTTGAGATTAACAAGGCTGGAATTTGACTGACAATCCCATCACCTACTGTCAGTAATGAATATCGCATCGAAGCTTCTCCGATACTAAGACCCTGATCGGTCATCCCAATTATGATCCCAAAGATTAAATTGATAATGACAATAATGATACCGGCAATTGCATCCCCTTTAACGAATTTACTAGCTCCATCCATCGATCCGTAAAAGTCGGCCTCACGCCCAATTTTTTCGCGCCGTTCCCGTGCCTCATGCTCGGATATCATACCGGCGTTTAAATCTGCGTCGATGCTCATTTGTTTACCTGGCATCGCATCAAGGGTAAATCTGGCCGCCACTTCGGAAACGCGCTCTGCTCCTTTCGTGATCACGATAAACTGGATGATGATTAGAATCAGGAATACTACTAACCCAACTACTACTTTTCCGCCAACAACAAACGTTCCAAAGGTTTCGACAACTCCTCCAGCCTCACCATTCGTAAGAATCGAGCGAGTTGTAGAAACATTAAGACCCAAGCGAAATAAAGTTAACAGCAGCAGCAAAGCAGGAAAGATTGAAAACTGCAGTGGTTCCTGCATATTCATAGATGTTAAAAGCACCAAAAGTGCCAATGTGATATTGATAAGAATTAGAATGCTTAATAGCCAAGAAGGAAAAGGAATAATTAACATCGCGACTATTAAAATAACGCTTAACAATACCGATAAATCTCTTGCTGACATACTGTTTCTCTCCTTACCCAGCTTTAAATGTGATACATGCCAGAATGTATATTGATGCCTTTATCACAAAGCCTTGTCTTTTGTCCTGTATACGTAAGCAAGAATCTCTGCAACTGCTTTGAAAAACTCCTCAGGTATGCTGTCGCCAATTTCAGCCTGGCTGTACAAGGACCTTGCCAGCGGCCGATTTTCAATCATGACTACTTCATTTTCTTTTGCAATCAATTTGATTTTTTGAGCAACAAAATCAACACCTTTAGCCACAACAATCGGAGCATCTGACCGTTCATCATCATATTTGAGTGCAATAGCAAAGTGAGTTGGATTTGTGATTACTACATCTGCTTTTGGAACTTCCTGCATCATTCTTCTCATTGCCATTTCACGTTGTCTTTGCTTAATTTTGGATTTAATTAACGGGTCGCCCTCAATGCTTTTATACTCATTCTTTAAATCCTGCTTTGACATTCGAATGTTTTTTTCAAAATCATATTTTTGATACATGTAATCAAGAACAGATAAGCAAAGTAATGCTGCTGATGCAAACAAGCCCATTTGCACAGTCAGGCTGGAAAGGATAATTAATGCTGAGCCTACTGATTTATAGGAAAGCGTTAATATTTCATCGATTCTTAACCAAATAACTGAAAAGGTTATAACGCTGACAAATGCTATTTTAAGAATAGATTTAATCATTTCGACAAGAGCTCTGACTGAAAAAATCCGTTTAAAGCCTTTAATCGGGTCGATTTTTTCAAGCTTCATTTGAATCGCTTCAGTAGAGAACAACACCCCAACCTGTAAATAGTTCGCGGCAACACCGCCAATCATAGCAACAACCATTATCGGACCTAGAATAATAACCAGTTCCATCAATATTTCAATGGTTAGAACCTCTATGTTTTTTTCTGTAAGCTCCATAAGCATGTATTCACGAAAGCTATGCTGAAAAAGATTGACCAGCTTGCCAAACATGAAACTGCCTGCAAAAAACAGAAATAGAAACACGGATAGCAGGACAAAGGCAGTATTAACATCCTGGCTTTTGGCTACCTGCCCCTTTTTTCGTGAATCCTGCCGCTTTTTCGGGGTGGCTTTTTCTGTTTTTTCTCCTGCAAAAAATTGCAGATCCAGTGCTAATTTCTTCACTTAAGCTCCTCCAAACAGCTGCATAAGCCCTCTCATTGAGCGCAGCATTACAGCAAACAGGTCTGAAACGACCGCCATCATAATCCCCATTACAGCGATTAAAACGATAAAGCTGACACCTATTTTCAACGGCAGGCCAACTACGAATACATTTAACTGAGGTACTGTTCTCGCGACAATCCCCAGTGCAACATCAACAAGAAACAGGCTCCCGACAACCGGAATGGACATTTGGAAAGCAATAATGAACATTGAATTAAAGGCTTTTACCATAAATTCTGCTGTGTTAGCATGGCTAATCGCAATCCACGCCTGATCAATCGGAATAAATTGATAGCTGTGAAAAATCCCATCAAGAAGCAGATGATGCCCGTTGACGGTTAGTAAAAAAAGAAGGGTAATCGTATACAAGTATTGGCCAGTAAGCGGGCTTTGGGCACCTGTCTGAGGATCAATGACATTGGCAATGGCGAATCCCATCTGAAAGTCAATAAACCCGCCAGCAATTTGTACAGCAGATAAAATCATGCTCGCAATAAAACCGACAAAGATACCGACTAAGGCTTCTTTTATAATCAGTAAATAATAAGCGCCGTCAATCTCAAAAACAGGCGCGTCAATTGTGTAAAACATAATCCATGCCAGAAAAAAGCCTAAGCCAATTTTATGCGAAGCCGGAATGGCTCGGTGTGAATAGATCGGCAATATCAGAAAGAATGACGTAACCCTTACAAATATGAGCAGGAACGCCGGTAATGCCGGCAAAAAATCTAGCATATTATCAGCCTACATATCTCGTTAAGTTTGAAAAAATCTCGTTTGCATAAGAAAGCATATGGCTTAGCATCCAAGGTCCAAAAAAGACGACTCCAAGCAGCACAGCAACAATTTTCGGCACAAAAGCCAGTGTCTGTTCTTGGATCTGAGTGGTCGCCTGAAAAATACTGACAACCAAACCAACAATAAGAGCCAGAAGAAGCAAAGGGCCGGATATCAACAAAACTATTAAAATGCCTTGCTCTGCAATCGAAATGACCGTTTCCGGTGTCATTTATCATCACCTGCTTAAAAACTTTGTAGTAGAGACTTCACAACCAAATACCATCCATCAACAAGTACGAACAGTAAAATTTTAAAAGGAAGTGAGATCATTACCGGAGGCAGCATCATCATCCCCATGGACATCAGGACGCTTGCCACAACCATATCTATAACTAAAAACGGAATAAAAATCATAAATCCAATTTGAAATGCTGTTTTAATTTCACTAATTGCAAAGGCTGGAACGAGCGCAGTTAAAGGAATATCCTGAATGGACTCTGGCTGGTCCGCCCCCATATAATCAAGAAACAAAGCCAAATCCTTTTGCCGTGTATGCGCACTCATAAACTCTTTAAAGGGTATTGCGGCTTGTTCATATGCTTCTTCAAGGTTAATTTCTTCATTAAAGAGCGGAGTTAAAGCCTGCTCATTTACTTCTTGAAAGACTGGTGCCATTATAAAGAATGTTAAAAATAGCGATAAACCAATAATGACCTGGTTGGGAGGCATTTGCTGGGTAGCAAGTGCGGTTCTGACAAACGACAGAACGATCACAATCCGTGTAAAACTAGTCATTAAAATCAAAATGCTTGGAGCAAGGGACATTACTGTCAACAGCAGCATCAGTTTTACTGAGGTTGATACGTTTTCGGGAGCGCTGCTGTTAAAAAACTCCATAAATTCGTTCATTGTTCTTCGGGCCCTTTCTTCTCTAGGTCATCAAAAGCTTTTTGTCTCCCTTTAGACATTTCGTCTAATTCGGTTTGAAATAGAGTAGAAAATTGATGTTTGCGGCTTGTCTCTGAAGCTCCCGATTTCATTTTCTTTATCCATTTAGTTATTACGTCGCCTGGCTGGATATTCTGGTCCATTCGTTGGTTATAATCTGTTAGAATTTGCTGGTATTCCTCAGGGTCATCTATTTCTTTTAATAGATTGATATCCTCGCCAACTCCGACAACAAACAGCCTGCTCCCCGCTTTGACAATCTGGACCGACTTATTGGCCCCGAGACTTGTGCCGCCAAGGTTCTCAACAAGCTGGGAACTCTTATATGAAGCACTTCTTTTATTCATAAATTTAAGCAAAAAGTACAAGAGGCCTACAACAAAAACAGTTGCCACAATCATTCTAAGTATGTCGCTGAATGTGACTCCTACTTGAGCTTGTTCAGTGATGCTTTGATCCTCTGACTGTAGTTCGGAGTCTGCATTCTTTTCATTTTCAGGCTGATTGAAATAATCTTTCACACTGTTGTTTAAATCTTCAGCCCCTGTTGCTTGTGCAGGGCCAATTAGTACGGCTGCTGCTAGCAGTAATATTCTTGTCAGGTAAAAAAACTTTTGCACTGTGCCGCACCCTCTAATGTAATCTTTATCCCAATGTCTTTGAAATGGCTTCTATAACTCTGTCGGCTTGAAAAGGCTTTACGATAAAGTCCTTCGCTCCAGCCTGAATTGCATCAATTACCATAGCCTGCTGCCCCATTGCAGAGCACATAATTACCTTTGCATTAGGGTTTAATTTTTTTATCTCTTTTAATGAAGTGATCCCGTCCATTTCTGGCATTGTGATATCCATGGTAACAAGATCTGGATGAAACTCCTTATATTTTTCAATAGCCTGGAAACCATCAGCAGCTTCAGCCACCACTTCGAATCCGTTTTTCGTGAGTATATCTTTTATCATCATCCGCATAAAAGCGGCATCATCCACAACTAGAATTCTTTTTCCCACAATCGTACCTCCGTGTTTTTATCGTAATTTTTTGATTCGGTCAGTTTGACTAATAATATCGGTAACCCGAACTCCAAAATTTTCATCAATTACAACAACTTCTCCTTTAGCTATCAGCCGGCTGTTTACCAAAATATCTACAGGCTCACCAGCAAGTTTATCCAGTTCTATGATAGATCCCGATGATAACTCCAAGATTTCTTTTACCGACCTTTTTGTCCGGCCAAGCTCGACTGTTACCTGAAGCGGAATGTCCAGCAGCATATTGAGGTTTTTCGTTCCCGCAGGCTGTTGAGTTTGATAGGGCTCAAAGCTTGAAAACTCTGCTGTTTGCACGCTAGGCTGATGGCCTGCTGTTGACCCATACGACTGACTGTGTCCAAAATGCTGCGTGCCTGATCCTTCTTGTCCCCTGCCAGTCTGATACGCGGGAGGCTGGATGGGATATTCCGGTTCAGAGTGCAAAGGGTAATTTACTGTGCCAGGCTGGCCATGCTCCGCTGCCGGATTACCGGACGGCTGCTTGGGTGGTTCAGGTCTGTATTCCTGTGGGATTCCACGATCAGGATCACTAGGGTTTAACAGCTGATCTACCAGGTCCTTGGCAAAGTCAATTGGCAGCAGCTGCATAATACTTGAATCAATTAAACTGCCAATCTTAAGTGCGAATGAAACCTTTACCAGAATATCATTCTGGGGGATTCGTTCTGTACCTTCTCCCTCTAAGACATTGAGCAGGTTGATGGCTGGAGGTGAAATGTCGACTCTTTTGCTAAAAACAGTCGACATCGACGTAGCAGCGGAGCCCATCATCTGATTCATTGCCTCCTGAACAGCACTTAAATGTATATCATCCAAAAGTTGGTTCGGGTTCTCCCCATCTCCCCCAAGCATTAGATCAGCAATAATTTCAGCATCTCTCTGCTGGACAACGAGCAGATTACTTCCAGTAAATCCTTCTGTATAATGGACCTGGACTGCAACATATGGGTCGGGAAATTCCTCAGGAAGCTTGGACCGGTGCACGACAGTAACAGTAGGTGTTGTAATTTCGACCTTTTGATTCAGCAGCGTTGACAAAGCTGTTGCTGAGCTGCCAAACGAGATGTTTCCAATCTCTCCTAATGTGTCGCGCTCCATATAAGAAAAGTACTCGTCGACGCTGTAACTGTTGTCCACTTCCTCATAATCTGTATCGGTTCCTCTAAGAAGTGCATCTATTTCATCTTGAGAAAGCATGTCATCACTCATCATCGTCGTCTCCTCCCTTTATTGTTTCAAGAACTTGAACAGCCAATCTTTTATTTACCTTACCAGGCTGTCCCAAAAATTTTGGGATTTCCCCCACTTTTATTACTAGAGACTGGCCCACCTGCTGGTTTAGTTCGATAACGTCTCCTTCATCAAGCATTAAAAAGTCCTGAATGCTGATATCTGATGAACCCAGCTCAGCAATAATTGGGACATCCGCTTTATGGATTTCTTTTTCCAGCAAAGCGAGTACCTGCGGCTCTCTTTCTTTTTGTTCGGACTGCATCCAATACCGAACAGATAATTTTGGGATAATTGGTTCTAGTACCATATGCGGAATACATATATTCATCATTCCACTAATTTCCCCGATTGTTATGTTCAATGAAATGACAACTACGGTTTCATTTGGAGAGACCATCTGTAAAAACTGCGGGTTGACCTCAAACTCTGAGAGCTGAGGTTCAATTTCTGAAATACTTCTCCAGGCCTCCCGAAAGTTTTCGAATGCCCGTTCAAACATATTCGACATGATTTTCGTCTCAATCTCCGTTAGACTCTCTACTTTGTTTACGCTGGCTCCCCGGCCGCCCATCAGCCTGTCCATCATGGCATAGGCAATATTAGGATTGACCTCCATTAAAATTCGGCCTTCGAGCGGAGTGACATCAAAAACATTCAAAATGGTCATTTTGGGAATCGAACGGATAAACTCTTCATAAGGAATTTGATCAGCCGATGCGACATTAATTTGGATATAGGTTCTTAGCTGAGCTGAAAAGAAAGTCGTCATCAATCTGGCAAAGTTCTCATGGATTCTCGTCAGGCTGCGGATTTGATCCTTGGAAAACCTGAGTGCCCGTTTAAAATCATAAACCTTAACCCTTTTTTCCGATTCCTCTTTTTTTAGTTCATCAGCATCCATTTCACCAGTGGATAATGCCGATAAAAGTGCATCTATTTCGTTTTGAGATAATACCTCTCCTGACAATGTAGCCTCACCTCCGTCTCTAATATGATGTTCAATGTATGTTATTGGAGGAGAGATTCTGTGATGTAAACTTTGACTACTTGTCCATCCTGCATAATTTCATTCAGCTTACTCTTTAAAACATCCTCCAAATTTTGTTTGCCCTCTTTACCTTGGAGTTCGTCGTTGTTTTTCTCTGACAGTTCGTGAATAATCACATTCTTAACTTGGAAATCTCTTTTTTCTAGCTCCTCTTTGGCATCCTTGCTATCCGTCTGGATTTTGAAGGAAATCCGGATAAAATCCCCGCTTGCCAAGTTTGTCGTGATCTGTGGAATATCAACTGATGCTTCAAGAACATCATCAATGGAAGGTTCTTTCCCCTGTGTTTCCCCTGTTACTTTTAGGACGGTCACGACCGCGGCCGCCCCTATAAGTGAAATTGCAATTAGCAGGCTGACCATAATCGTCAGCAGTTTGCTATTCTTCATTATCCTCATCCCCCAATTTTGGTCTTCCTAACAGGCTGACAGATTGGTAGAATTCCCTCATTAAGCAGACAACCTGATCCTCAGTTTCTGTTACAACGAATTTCTTCCCGTTGGATAAAGTAATGGTCGTATCGGGGAAGGACTCAACCATTTCTATGAATAACGCATTTAGCCTGAATGATTTTCCATTTAATTTCGTCACTCTTATCACAGTTTTTTTTGCAGAGGCTAAAGAACTTTATCAAGCCTTTAGCTCTGCCCCTCCTCTAATTAGCGTTTTAAGTTGACAAGCTCCTGAAGGATTTCATCAGAAGTCGTTATAATCCTTGTGTTGGCTTGAAATCCGCGCTGAGCTGTAATCATTTCAGTAAATTCTTCAGATAGGTCAACGTTGGACATCTCTAAAGCACCGGAAATTAAAACACCTGCTCCTTCTGCCCCAGGGTTTTTAGCAATTGGGATCCCTGAATTCGTCGTTTCTCTATACAGGTTATCTCCTGCTTTTTCAAGGCCTCCGTTATTGGCAAACCTGGCAATTCCTATTACTGGAGGAGTATCATTCAGCTCACCGCCAATTACCCAGGAAATTTTCCCGTCACTTCCAATGCTTAGGCTTTCAATTTGGTCTACCCCTGGGACTGGATCTCCCCCTGGGGTTTGTTCTCCTCCTGGAATTACAATGGGTTGTTCATTCTGTCCCAAAACAAATTCTCCATTGCTTGTTACCAGATTCCCGGTGTTGTCCAAATAAAAGTTCCCTGCTCTTGTATAAAAGGTGCTGCCATCCTTTTGTACCATAAAATAACCGTCACCTTGGATGCCGACATCTAAAACTCGCCCGGTTGTCTGAAGGCTTCCTTGTGTATCTACAGTGTCAATCGCTGAAATCTGCGAGCCTAAGCCGACTTGTTTAGGGTTAATACCACCAGCAACATTTGGATTAGGTGCTGTGGCGCCTGAAATTGTCTGGCTTACCATGTCCTTAAACGTCACACGGCCTTTTTTGTAGCCGAAAGTATTTACATTGGCAATATTGTTGCCGATAACATCAAGCTTTGTCTGAAAGTTTTTCATTCCGCTAATCCCGGAATACATTGAACGTAACATTTGTTTTCCTCCTTAGATAAGCTGCTTCTGTCGGTCGGCAGCTTAGGCCTCCTGTATGGTCCAGCCTATGTTAAGTTTCGAGCACGATTGTGCCGTTTATATTTGTGAATATTTGTCCGGAAGCTTCCTTTCGGTTCATTGCCGTTATGACTGTATTGTTCTTCGCGCTGACAATTAACGCTGCATCCTTTAACAAAACGAGTGAATCTGAAATCCCCATTCCTTTTGCTTCTTTAACCTTGTCTTCAATTTGCTTCCAATGCTCCGGGTGAATTTCGATTCCCCTTTGTCTGAGCCGCTCTTCGGCATGTTTGCTGACGGTCAGTTTCGATTGGCTGACAGCTGATTGGAGATGCGCAGAAAATGGAGCGAAATTTGGCTGTTTTGATTTAGAAGGTCGAAAGGGTGCTGCAGCATTTAATGACTGCGAGTGGGTCGGCCGAAAAACTGATTTGTCCATACCACCCATCCTTTGTTATTCTATTTTCAAAAATTGCGATGAACGGATGCTCGTGCTTTGTTCATCATTTAGCTGAAAAAGAGTCTTCCCATCCTTCAAGCTGACAGATTGGATAGCCGCTTTTATCTCTTGTTTATTAACATCTGTATATGTGACCGTTTTCCCAATCAGCATGCTTGCTTGAAGAAGCTGACTCCCGGAATCAGTTTCATTGACCTTCGAAATATTACTTGGCTCCAATGCTGTGCCATCCTCGAGTAAAAATTCGACATTGTTGTTTTTAAACTGGATTGATGCAACCCTGCCCGTTCCTTCTTGCAGAACCCCAGTCCCCTGTTCGCTGTTCTCTGATGGTTTGTGATAGGTTATTTCTTTTCCGACAAACTGAGAATAAGAGATTAATTTATTTTGTTCTTCTGCCTGGACAAATCGTTCCATCGACTTTCCCATGTTTGTCATTTGCTCCAGCGATGAAAAAGTCGCCATTTGTGCAACAAAGTCTTTGTCTTGCATCGGGTTCATCGGATCTTGGTTTTGAAGCTGAGTCATTAGAATTTTAAGAAAATCATCTTTCCCAAGTGATCCTGAACTATTTACCTGCCTAACCTGCTGAGTTGCTGAGAGCAGCAATGAAGAATCTATTTTCCCTGACATATCTATCACCTACGCTTCTACGTTTAGAAGAAAATCCTCAAACGTCAAATTTGCTTCCTTCTTATCATCTGGATCCCTGCTGTGTTCTTTTCTGGTCTGTCCCTGGCTGTTTGACTGCTGATCTTTATTCAATAACCGGTCCTGCTGGCTGCTCTGATGGGCTACTTCAACTCGTTCCACCTGCAGGTTTTGAGAGGCAAAAGCTTGCTTCAAGCCATTTAATTGAGAATCTAATAAATCCTTAGCCTGTCCATTAGTTGTGAATATTCTTGCAATCATTGAATGATCTTTTTGAATCAACTCCACCCGAATGGCCCCTAAATGCTCTGGAAAAAGTTTAATAAAGAGCTTCTGAGTCCCTCCAGCTGTTTTAAACAAGTGGGATTTTGCAAGAATAGCCTCAAATTGCTTGATCAGCTGATCTGCAGATGCCGGCCGTGGTGATGCTGTTTCTAGCATTAAAGTCAGCTGCTCAGCCTTCGTAACTGGCAAATTGAAAATTTGCATGTTCGTTGATGCCTCCAGCCTTGATGCACGCTTCGACTGTTCCGAGCTGTCAGATGCCGTTACTTTTTCTTGATTAAAGCGGTTTATCTCCTCGGCCAGCGGGGTAAATAATTTCTGTAAGAACTCTGTTTTTCCCTGCTTAGCGAGCGTAGCCACTGCTGAGTCAACTTTAGTCAGTATTTTGTCTAAGGACTCCTTTAAACCAGGTAGATTCTCTTTATATGAATCTTTTTCTTTCATCAGGAGTTCTAATAGCTTGATTACTTTTAATCCTTGCACCTTTTCAAAGTTTAATACTGAAGCAAACTCTTTATCTGTTTTAGAGGTAAGCCAGGTTAACAGGGAAATAACTTCTGGGAAGTTTATGCCATCTGCAAGTGGAATGCCAGCTTCTGTAGCTAGTGCAGCAGTGAACTGATTCCACTTCTCCTCTGTCATTCCCAGATAATCAAGAACAGTATGAAGTAATTCTCCATCGGCAGAGGATATCACTTCATCCATCAGAGCCATCCCATCTTCAAGATCTAAAACCTCATTTTTCAGAAGAAGCTCTTTCAACTTATTCAAATCTTCAAATGGAATCAAATCCCTTACTTCAGCTGTCTTTTCTGCAGGGTTCGCTTGTGGCTGTTTATTTCCGACAAGAGCTGCAAACACACTCCCGAAACCTTCTATGCCCAATGAAGCAGATTCCTTGCTGTTGCCGATACTCTGGAATGAGCTGCTCAATCCGCTAATCTCCATTTTCTCACCTCCTTTCAGACATTACCGTTAATTTTCTTTATCGGCTGCTTTCTTGCTTTCGGCAGTTAATAATTCCGTATAATTAGCAGCCTCCTCTGGTGTCATTTTTTCCAGGATCGTTGACAGCGTATCGGCTTTAATAGTACTCAGGATCTCCAAAGCCTCTTTCTCACTCATTTCGGTCAGTATGGGTGCCGCTTTTTTAGGAGACATGGATTCATAGGTTTGGACAATTTCTTTAAAAGCCCGTTTATTTTCTTCTTTTATAGCTGTAAGCTCATCAATTTGCATTTCAAGCTGCTCTACCTTAAGATTTAGCCTCTCAATGCTTTCATCCTTATTCAGTAGCTTACTTTCCAGCTGTTCTATATTTGCCTCTTTATTTTTTATGGAAGCTTCCAGATCAATAATGCTTTGCTCTTGTGAATCTATTAAATCCGCCCCTCCGGGTTCGCCCTGCAGAAAAGGAACCCGCTGCCCCAGTTCTTTCATACTATTAAAAACATTAAAGCCAGCAACCGAAAGGACAATTAAGGCAATTGTGATTGCAAACAAGGTGGGAATTGCAATGGCGAATAGGAACCATTGAAAACGGCTGTGCTTTATATCTTCTTTTTCTACCCCTTTTGCCATCCAATCACCTAACTTTCCCGGCTCATATATTGTTGAATCGAGATGTCATCCATCAGCCTATTATCTATTAGCTTCTCTTCAGCTAAATAACGAGTCTGATCCTTTTCCTGTATCTTTTCATATTTTCTCACTTCAATATTTTTTTCCATGAGCTGTTCCTGTTGATAATTCATTCGATTCCTGGCATTCATTACCATTTTTTGATAATGGTCGATTGTTTTTTCCAGGTTGCTAATAAACTGCTGCTGATGTCGTATTTCCATGACAGGAAGTCCTTGCTGCAACCTGAAAAATTGCGATTCTGCCAAAGTTTCTTTTTTCTTAAGTAACTCGTAAAGGCGTTCAGCTGACTCCTCGAACTTTCTTACAGACTCTTGATACACAGCTTGGGCGCTGTCCTTTTCCCTTTCTTTAATCGAAAGGATCTTGGCAAACTTATACTCATAGCGCATGGGATACTCATCCTTTTTCGGTTAATTGAACCAGCTGTCTGACACTTTCGTCCATGGATACTTTCTCATTCGTTCCCTGCTTTAAAAATGAAATGATTCCTGGATAAATCCTGATCGCTTCATCGATTTCTCTTGATGAACCTTTTTTATAAGCTCCGATATTAATCAAATCCTCTGATTCTGTGTAACGGCTGAGCATGTCTCTTAATCTTTCTGCACTTCGCAAATGAGCTTCGGGTATGATCTGGTTCATCACTCTGCTTATGCTGTTAAGGAGGTTAACGGCTGGGAATTGACCTTTATTGGCCAGTTTCCGGTCGAGGACAAAATGGCCGTCCAAAATACCGCGAACTGTATCTGCAATTGGCTCGTTCATATCATCTCCATCGACCAGTACAGTATAAAAAGCAGTAATCGAGCCATGTTCATTGGTTCCAGTCCGTTCAAGAAGTTTTGATAACAAGGCAAAAACTGATGGTGTATATCCTTTCGTCGTGGGTGGCTCTCCAACTGCCAGCCCAATTTCACGCTGCGCCATGGCGAATCTTGTAACAGAATCCATCATTAACATGACGTTTAATCCTCTATCCCGGAAATATTCTGCAATAGCAGTGGCTGTATACGCGCCTTTAATTCTCATTAAGGCTGGCTGGTCCGAAGTAGCTACAACGACAATCGATCTTTTTAATCCTTCAGAGCCGAGATCTCGCTCAATAAACTCTCTAACCTCTCTGCCTCGTTCCCCTACTAACGCAATGACATTCAGATCTGCTTTTGTATTTCTGGCAATCATTCCAAGCAATGTGCTTTTGCCTACACCGCTTCCCGCAAATATGCCAACCCTCTGCCCATTACCGACCGTCAGCAAGCTGTCAATCAGTTTCACACCCACTTCAAGGGGTTCTGATATCGGTGGCCTGCTCATTGGGTTTGGCGGAACCTGATCTGTTAAAACTGGAACCAAGCCCTTAGGAAGAGGTGACTGGTCAAGCGGATTCCCAAGAGAATCAATGACCTGCCCGATAAGTCCAGGACCTACTTTTATTTCGAGCGGCTTTAAGGTAGCTTCAACAAGGCTTCCAGGTGAAATATCATTTATGGTTGTGTAAGGCATTAAAATAACACTTTGCTCTTTAAAACCGACAACCTCTGCTTTTATCTTGCGCCGATTTTTTTTACTGCCAAGATGGATATAAACTACATCGCCAACTGAGCTTTCAGGTCCTTGTGATTCGATCATGAGTCCGACCACACGCTTGACTCTTCCATATCGTTTATAGGTATCTATTGAATCAATTTGGTTAATCAAGCTGTCTGCCTTCATTGCTGTTCACTCTCCAAAAGCTCCAAGAGCTTTTCTTTCATTTCTGCTAACTGGGTATCCACTCCGGCATCAATTCGGCCTCCTGCAGATTCAATAAGGCAATCAGATTCTGATAACTTTTCATCAGGATAAATATAAAGATTTACCTCTTTGGGAAAAAGTGCAATTAGCTCTTCTCTTTGAGATAGCATGAACCCGTAATGAACTGGGTTGATATGAAGCTGAATTTCTCTTGTTTCTCTAGCTTCTTTTAAGGCTGCCTTTACAAGAGGAAGAAAACTCTCTCCGCTGGCCTGCAGCTTCTGTCCAAGGATTTTTCCGGCGACCTCCATACTAAGGAGCAGTACCGTTTTCTCTGAGGATTCTACCTGCCTCCGGTAATCCAATTCAGCTGTCTCGACGACTCCCCTGGCAAACTGGATTTTTTCCTCGTATTCAGCCTGACCTTGAAGACGCCCTTCTTTCAAGCCCTGGTCAAAACCAGCTGACTCAGCGTCCTTTGCCAGTTTGGCCTTCTCATACTCCCATGCCTCTTTTTCTTTTTGGGTTCTCTCGGTTAATTCTTGAGCCCGGGCCTGTGCTTCCCTGACTATCCTCGCTGCTTCTTGCCTGGCATTTTTAAGAATTGCCTGTTTTTGTTCTTCTGTGAAAACAAACTTAGGCTCTTCGGCTTGGGGTTGATCCGACTCTAGCAGCTTAATCGAAATTACTTTTTGCTCTTGAATGGCTTGTCCCCCAGTCAAAGATTTAAACAACCTAGACAATGATATCATCCCCTCCGCCGCGCGCTACGACAATTTCTCCTGCTTCTTCGAGGCGGCGTATGATGGAAACAATTCTTGACTGAGCTTCCTCAACATCTCGAAGTCGCACAGGACCCATAAATTCCATTTCGTCCTTGAAGGTTTCAACCATCCGTTTAGACATATTTTTATAAACGATTTCTTTTACTTCCTCACTCGATACCTTTAAAGCAAGCATAAGATCTTCATTTTCACAATCGCGAATGACTCGTTGGATGGCACGGTTATCAAGGGTGACAATATCTTCAAATACAAACATTCTCTTTCTGATTTCCTCAGCAAGTTCAGGATCCTGTATTTCCAAGGCGTCGAGAATGGTTCGTTCAGTTGACCTGTCTACCCCATTTAACACCTCAACAACTGCTTCAATTCCTCCGGTTTGCGTGTAATCCTGAGTAACAGTTGCGGATAGCTTTCTTTCAAGTATCTGCTCCACTTCACTAATAATCTCCGGAGATGTGCTATCCATAACAGCAATTCTCCTGGCGATATCCGCTTGCATCTCCTGAGGCAACTCAGACAAAATTTGCCCCGCCTGAGCCGAATCAAGATAAGAAAGAATTAGTGCAATCGTTTGGGGATGTTCATTTTGTATAAAATTAAGGATTTGGCCGGGATCCGCCTTTCTTGCAAAATCGAACGGCCTCACCTGAAGGGAAGAAGTAAGACGATTAATAATCAAAGCAGCTTGGTCTGTTCCAAGTGCCTTTTCTAAAATCGTTTTCGCAAACCCTATCCCCCCCTGAGAGATATAGTCCTGGGCCAAAGCAATATTATGGAATTCATCAATTATTTCTTCCTTTGCTAATGAATCCACTTTTTTAACACCTGAAATTTCCAAAGTAAGCTTTTCAATTTCCTCTTCACTTAGATGTTTGTACACTGATGCCGAGACATCCGGCCCCATAGAAATAAGGAGAATGGCTGCCTTTTGCTTTCCTGATAGACCTGCTTGTTCTCTTCTAGCCATTTATTTTCCTCCTATTCCTCGGATAGCCATGTGCGAAGCAGTTTTGCAAAGTCTTCCGGCTTCTCTTTGGCTAGTTTCTCAAGCTGCTTCTTCCGCTGTGTCTGTTCTGATTCCTGGTTTTGATCTAGATCAGGAATATATTGCTTTTCGATAATATCTTCTTCGTAAAAAGCTTCTTCCTCTCGACTCTTCCGTGAACGAATAAACAAGAATAACAAAAGAGCAATTGCTGCGATCAGCAGACCACCAAGCAGATAAACCCACCAAGGAAGAACGGTTTTCGTCTCTCCTGCGAAGTCTATCTTTCCGTTAAACTCTTGGACGGACACAACGATCTTATTGTCAATTGCCTCATCTGTCAGATCCACACCCTCAGCATTCTTATCAATAGTTGTCCGGACGATTGTGCCAAGTATTTGGGTAATATCGTCAACTCTTTCCTGTGGAAGGGAGTTTGGATCATCAGCCACCGGAGGCTCAACCATTACTTGAATTCCTAAATCCCTGATTTTATATGGACTTTCAACAATCTCCCTGCGGATTCTGCTTACTTCGTTATTAATCGTTTCTTCAATTCTTTCATAATCGCCATTCCCATTTGTTCCCTCAAGGTAAGTGTCAGTACCTGGTACATCAGCCTGATCTCCAGCTGCAGGTATACCGCCGGCCTGGTCCGCATTTCCGGTGAATGTTTCAGTAAGCCTCTGGGCGCTTATAGCGATTCCTTCCATATTTTCTTCATCAACTGGTCTAACTAAGTTTTCTTCTCTATTTTCTTGGGTATAGTCAATATCAGCAGTAACAGAAACAACAACTTTGTCATATCCCATTAACGTGCCAAGCATATTTTGAACCTGTCTTTGTACATCCCGTTCAATTTGCTGTTTAACCTCTCGCTGGGCAGCAAATGAATTACCAGAAGAATTATTTTCATTATTTAAGTCAAAGTACTCAAAAAATTGATTCATGATGACGATATTATCTGTGGGAAGATTTGGGACACTTTTCGATACAAGATGATAAAGAGCTTTCACCTGCTCTTCCTCAAACTGGTAGCCGGGCTTAGTATTAACTACGATCGATGCGGAAGCTTGTTCAGTTGCATCACTCACAAATATGCCCTTTTCAGGAAGATTGATCATGACCTTCGCATCATTAACACCATCAATCCCTTTCATCAAATTAGCCAGCTCGGTCTGCATTGCTTCTAGCTTTAGGACATTAAACTCATTTTCAGTCATACCAATTCCGGCATTCTGGCTAAAAAAAGTATAATCAATGCTACCTGACTTAGGGATCCCTTCTGCGGCGAGCTCTACCTTTAACGTATTTACATACTCTTCAGGCACCTGAATCGTTGCTCCGCCATCCGTAATCTCGGATTTAATTCCTCTGGCGTCTAGATTTTCCTTAATCGTGCCTGTTTCTGCTGGTGACAGGTTGCTGTATAAAGGAACAAGCGCCGTCCTGGAGGCCATTATGGACGTAACGGCAATAATAAGCACGACCAGGAGCAGTCCCCCAAAAAATGCCATCCGCTGCCCAAGGGTCCTTGCCTGCCAGTATTCTTTCCCTTTATGTATATATATCTGAAACGATTCCTTCATCTTAATCCCCCGGTTATTAAATCTCTAGTTACTGGTTAGCTAATAACCGCTTAAGGTTAGCCGTTAGCCACTTTTAAACTTGCATTCTCATAATTTCCTGATAAGCTTCAACAGCCTTATTTCTAAATTCCATTGTGGCTGCCAGGGATACGCTTGCTTTTTGTGCTGTAATCATCACATTATGCAAATCGACTTTTTCGCCTCGGGCTAGTTTCTCTGTCATTTGATCCGATTGGAACTGAGCCTCATTTAATTTTGAGATCGAATCCTTTAAGACGGACGCAAAATTATTTTGAGCTTCGAATGGTGTAGTAGGCCTATTTTCTGTAGGTTTAATGATTTGAGTAACTGGAGCAAAAGTAACCTTATTCATTTAGTTTTCCACCTTATTTACCAATTTCTAATGCTTTCATCAGCATGCCTTTTGAAGCGTTAAGGACTGTTACATTTGCTTCATAGGATCTTGTTGCACTAATAAGATCAACCATTTCTCTGAGAGGATCCACATTTGGATATTCTACGAAGCCTTCAGGGTTTGCATCTGGATGTTCAGGATCGTAGACTGCTTTTAATGGAGACTGATCTTCAATAATCCTCGACACTTTTACTCCTGATCCCGCACTTTGTGAATTCATGGCTGTTTTAAGAAAAGAAGAAAACTGACCCTCCTTTGGCTCAAGAACGACCATTTTACGGCGGTAAGCTTCTCCATTGACCTTTTTGGCGGAATCAACATTCGCCATATTGGATGAAATGACGTCCATTCTTAACCGCTGGGCTGTCAGGGCTGAAGCCGTTGTATTCATACTGTGAAAAATACTCATTACTTACCACCTCTTATAACTGATTGCAGAGAATTAAATTTACCGCTGATTCTTTCTATTACAGCATTATGGTAAATCTGATTCTCAGCAAGATCCGTCATTTCTTTATCTAAGTCGACACTATTTCCGTTATGGTTGTACTGAACATTGTTTTGACTTGTAATCCGCGCCTGCGAAACGGGGTGCTGTTTGAATTCAATATGACGTAAATCCGTCCTGTTCGCAGATAAAGAGCGGCCTAATGCTTCATCAAATGAAGCCTTAAAGCTTGCGTCTTTCGCCTTATAATTTGGGGTATCTACATTAGCAATATTTTGCGAGATCACCTTTTGCTTTAGTGAAGAATAATTCAAAGCGTTTTCAAGGGTGGAAATTGATCCTGAAAAAAGTTTCAAAAAACTGCACCTCTTTCTCGAAAACCAGAATTTATTGTTGGATTTTGTTGGAATTGGTGGAAATTCCTCATATATTCTCAATTGTAAAGAATCTGAAATAATCTGTCTATGAACTTTCAGTTAATTTTTATCGGGCAATAGTCTCATTTTGCAAAAATAGGTCTAAAGTATTATGTTGTAAATCCCATAAATTTTACTTTTGAGAGAATTTAGGAGGAACAAGGCTTTCTTTTCTTAAAAATAATAATTTAGTCCCGAAAGATCTCTGACTAATGGCATCCTCTTCTATAACTTTTGTATTAGGCACATTTTTCATTATAAATTGTCTTTTACTTATTCTTCTCCTTAAAAATTCTCACCCCAGCTTCCTCTATGTTACAAATTTGTTACAAAAATCAGTAAAAAACCTACCAGCATCTAAAGGATGACTCTAATTTTAAAAAAGCGCCCATTAAGGCAAGGTCACTTCGCCAGGAGCTGGATCTTGATGTAGACAACGAAATTGGCACCTTTATAGTTTCGCTAAACAATAAAAAAAGGGATTCGGAATGTGAACTAGGCCCCATATTTCGGACACTTTAATAAAAAGTGCCTATGCTGCTAATAAATGATCCCGGTATTGTACCGGGGTCATTTTCTTTAATCCCCATTGATACCGTTGACAGTTATAATATTCAATCACACGGTCTACTTCA
>NZ_JABUNR010000024.1 GCF_013343715.1 Mesobacillus harenae | reverse complement strand
TTGTATGTTAGTTCAATATTTTTATAAGCGAATACATTTTCCCACGGGACGAAAACATCTTCTAAAACAGCCAATGCGTCGGTTTCATCAAAGCGAGTGGAAAGCGGGTAGTCATACACACTTGGCTTATCCGCTGCATAGCCGCGACGTAAATATAGTTTCAGCCCAGGGGTATTAATTGGAATCGCAACAGAGATCGCATAATTCTCATCACCAGGACGTAAAGGCTGGATGCATGTTAGGAATAAATAATCAGATACCGCGCCGCTCGTTGCCAGCATTTGCGCTCCGCGAAGTACAATTCCATCCGGTCTTTCTTCATAAACACCTGCGGCCAAATAAGGATCTTCTTGTTCATGTGCTGGTTTGCTTCGGTCAATTTGCGGCTGAACAATGGCGTAAGAACCAAACAAGTGGTTGTCTCTAGCGTGTTCATAAAATTTGTTTACATTGTCTGCATACTGCTGGCCGGCTTTCGCAAATAATTCAGGTGAACTAACGAATCCCACTAGGAAGTTTGCGACGTGTTCAGGACTTCTGCCTACTAACCCATAGGTTAAATTCGCACTCTTTGTCATTGAAATTCGTTTTTCTTCTAGATCTTCCCTTGAACGCGGGATGATATAGGCTTTACTAACCGGCTTCCCTGTATTAGGTGACAGATAAGTCATATCATTTTTCGGATCGGCAACTTGATCATACAAATTTGCCACAGTTTGCGAAATTCCTTTCAGAGCCGGGTGTGAAGTTATGTCCTTCACCAGTTCCCCGTCGATGAATACTTTTCTTCCGTCATTTAAACTCTTTAAGTAATCTTTTCCTGATCTAATCATGACTTTCCTCCTCAAGCTAATTGACGGTATTGACCTTTATAGAAACAAAGGGGCGTTCCATCTTCAGTATTTAGGTTCAAAACTTCACCGAAGAATACAGTGTGATCGCCTACAACCACCGACTGAATTACTTTACAGTTCAAATTCACTAATGCATTTTCTAGTAACGGTGCTCCCTCTTCTGTTGTTATGAATTTAAACTGAGGGTCGTCTTCACACTTCTGATTTGCAAAGTGCCTTGAAATATCTATCTGAGAATCTTTCAAAATATTAACTCCAAAAAAACCAGCCTCATGAATCAAATTCAAGCATTTAGCTCGATGGTCTATACAGATTAGAACAACTGGAGGCGACAGGGATACCGAAGATACAGCATTAGCAGTCATTGCATGTGTATCGCCCTCTCCTTTTACTGTGATAACTGTTATACCCGTAGAAAAACATCCTATTGCATTTCTGAACTCCCGTGAATCAAAACTCATTGCTTTGTTCCCCTTTCTATAGTAAGCAGTTAAAAGCTATTGTTTTTATTAATGCAACTTCCATGCCAAGTTATGAGAATCCAAAAAAAAATATAATATTTTCTTTCATAAACCTTTAAGGGTGGGGATTTTACATTTCAAAATTGATAATGGACAAGTTATTTATATCTATGTTAATGTTTTCTTAAACATTTATAGTTTTCAGAATTTTCAAATTAGAAATAAAACATTTCATTTATGAAATAAACCGAAATGGGGAGATATTAAAATGAAAATCGTATTAGGGATATCTGGGGCAACGGGAGCTATTTACGGTATTAGGATTTTAGAGGCACTAAAAGAGAGAGGCGTAGAGACTCATTTGATTATGAGTGAATGGGCTGAAAAAACAATTACAATTGAAACACCATACAAACCAGCCGACATTAAAGATCTGGCAACCTATGCCTATTCTTCTAGAAATCAGGCAGCAATTATATCTAGTGGTTCTTTCCTGACAGACGGGATGATAATTGCACCTTGCAGCATGAAATCGTTAGCATCTATAAGTTACGGTCTTGCCGATAATTTATTGTCCCGAACTGCCGACGTGACTCTTAAGGAAAAGCGAAAACTGGTAATAGTCCCCAGAGAAGCTCCTTTAAGTGAAATTCACTTAGAGAATATGCTTAGATTGGCACGTGCAGGTGCAGTCATTCTACCACCTATGCCTGCATTTTATAATAAACCGACTACTGTGGATCAAATAGTTAACCATACAGTTGCCCGGGTTCTAGATCAATTTAGAATAGAGAATAAATTAACAGAACGGTGGTTGCAGTCAGAGAAAACGCCAACTAATAAAATTTACGAAGTTTAAAAAAATATTAGTGAATGAGTACTTATAATGCTGGGAAGAGTATCTTAATTTAATATTCCAAAATACCTAAATAAAACCAAAAATTATTATGAAAACTGAAGAGAAAATAAGAGATGCGTCTTAAGTAGTTCTTATGACACGGAGAACATACGAATTAGCATGTCAGTATAAATAGCAATCAAAAAAAGCTTGAGGAAATCTTTCCAAATCTCAAGCTTTTTGACTTTAATGTGTGTGTGGTTTTTTAGTACAGGGTTAACAGAAGTTATTTTATTGGTTATAAAATCCTTCACCGAACAAAAAACATAAACATAAAACATTTAACTTAGGTTATATCTCTTTGTCACAAAATTACTTCTCCGCTATCTGAATAAGGTTGCCGCAAGTATCTTCGAAGACAGCTATTGTAACTTCGCCCATTTCTGTCGGCTCCATAGTAAACTTTACACCTTTTTCCAATAATCGTTTATACTCGTTGTTAATATCTGAAACGCCAAACATTGTTGCTGGAATGCCATCGGCAAATATCTTCTTTTGATATTCTTTGGCGGCTGGATGGGCATTCGGTTCGAGCAGAAGCTCGGTACCGTCTTGTTCATCTCGAGAAACTAGCGTTATCCACCTGAATTCTCCAGCGGGAACGTCGTGCTTTTTTACAAATCCCAGCGTTTCTGAATAAAACTCCAATGCCTTGTCCTGGTCTTCTACGAAAATACTTGTAACAATGATTTTCATTCTATTTTCCCCCTTCTTTAATCAATATTTCCCACACATTCGTCAAGCCCTTTTCTGAATATCAACATAACCTTCAAAATGGGCGGGTATTACTAAAAACCTCAATACCTAGTCTTCCATTATTAGACCAAAAGTAAAATCGAATTAGATCCTCCACCATTTGTTCCGATCATTAATGTCTCTGTGAATTTAGACTCTTAACGAGCCTCGAAACCCTCTGGCAGCATAGTATGAGTCCGCACCATTATGATAAAGAAAGACGTGCCCGAAGCGAAAATCGCAAAAAAGAGCACCACCCAATTCTCTAATATCAGAAGGTGTTTGCACCCAGCTCGATGTTTTCATATCGAAACTACCAAGTTTCTGCAATGCTCTATATTGTTCTTCAGTTAAAAGTTCAATGCCCATGGCTGCTGCCATATCAATGACATTATTCTCTGGTTTATGTTTTTTCCTTGACTCTAGCGCTGCACGGTCATAACAAACACTTCTGCGTCCTTTAGGACTTTCCGCTGAACAATCATAAAAAACGTATTGGTCCTTCTGTTCATCATATCCAACAACATCTGGTTCGCCGCCAGTTCTTTCCATTTCATTGAGGGACCACATTATTTCTGTATTAGCTTCCAGCTTCACTTGGACTTTAGACCATTCAAGGCCATTATGGCGGTTCATATTTTTCTCAAAACGGGCTTTTAACGCTCTGAGTAATTCTTCACTTTGTTCCAGCGAGAACTTCTTTTTAACTTTTGTCATGTAAGTTCCCCTCCTATTGCTTTGCTCATATTGTTTAGGTATGTATAAATATTGTCTTATAAAAAATTGTTTTCTGAAATTAGTTAGATGCCATCACGATATTAGTGCAAATGATAATTTACATTCTTAACTTAACTAATTCGTTAGTTGATGAACTTAAAAGTATTCTAAATTCCATCTATATTTTACCATATAATGATATTATCCCTTAATCTTTTACAATAAAGCTGAGAATTGACAAACGAAATAGCACCCTTATCTATACGTCGGCACGTCGGCAATATCTATTGTCAAGATGTTATTAAGGGTGCTAATTGCTATGCTATTTGGTGTCTATTTTTTAAAATGTCATTAAAGCAATACAAAAAACTGTATGCTAATCGTCTGCTATTTTTTGTGCTATTAGTAAAGTTTCCCACACTAACGGAACTAGTTAGCCTTAAAACATCTTTTTTTGCTATTGATTTACGTATACATAAATCGAAGCATCGCATGTGCAGCCAGCCTGCTTGTCATATCACGGAAATCTTTGGACGGGTCAATCTCGACAATATCCATTGCTTTTACTCTCGGGTGGGTAGCTGCAGCTTTGATGCTCGCTAACAGCTCTCTGCTCGTTAACCCTCCAGGACCGATAGCCGGACAACCGGGAGCATAAGCCTGGTCCACAACATCCATATCAACAGATAAATAAATAAAGTCCACTTGAGCGGCAAGCCGTTTGATTTCCTTTTCAATGAGAGGAATCAGTCCATCCTGATCAATATCAGCCATGGTATAAATGCTTGCTCCCCTTGTAATCGCATAATCATGATAAGCCTTTGCATTGGAAAAATCGCGGATTCCAATTTGAACAAGATCTTCTCCCCTGACGATTCCTTCCTCTAGTAAACTTCGAAAAGGAGTGCCATTCGTCCTGCCGCCATCCTCCAGATTGCGTACATCATGATGGGCATCCCATTGAATGACACCTGTTCTACCGTACTTCTTGGAAAACGCCCGTATCGACGGAAAGCTCACGCCATGGTCACCGCCGAGCAGGATGTAGCGATGGCAAGCATCCGTTTCAATCATTTCCCTTACACTTATATAAAGACGCTCCAGGGTTTCCTCATTGTCGGTTGGATGTACATTCACATCGCCAAAATCTAAGATTCTATAATCATGGTAGTCCCGGTCTTGCTCACCTGAAAAAGTAGAATAGCTGCCTAGAGCGGTCCGAATCGTCCTGGGTGCATTTGCCGCATTCGACAGGGTAATCGAGGACTTGGAAGAGGGCAGACCTAACAGTCCAATCTCACCTTTTTCCCCTTTTTTATATGCCATAATGCATTCATCCACCTTTGTTACATAGCGATCCTTAAAGACGGCTGCATTTCCTGGGTTAAGATAACTGAACTGCTCCATAGGCTGCTCTCTCCCAAAGTTTATTTCCTTTACAATATACCTGTTCTGCATGGTTCACGCCGTAGTGATACGGGATATACAAATAGTTTGGGACATCCCAGATGACAAAATCAGCTTGTTTACCAGGTTCCAGTGTTCCAGCTTCTGTCCCTTTCCCAATCGCAAAAGCAGCATTAACTGTTACCGCATTCCAGATTTCCTCCGCTGTCATTTTTAGTTTTAGTGCCGCAAGAGACATGATCAGCTGCAGATTCTCAGTTACACAGCTGCCTGGATTAAAGTCGGTCGCAAGAGCAACTGCTGCCCCGCCATCAATCATTTCTCTAGCACGGGCATAGTGGTCTTTTCCTAAATAAAAAGTGGTACCCGGGAGTAAAACAGCAACTGTTTCGCTTTCGCTTAAACTATTGATCCCATGGTCGGATGCTGCCACAAGATGATCTGCACTTGCAGCACCAAGAGAGGCGGCTAGTTCAGTTCCGCCAAGCGGGTCGATTTCATCTGCATGAATTTTTATTCCAAACCCTTTATCCAATGCTTTTCGTAAAAAATTTCTCGACTGGTCAAGCGTAAAGACACCCGTTTCACAGAAGATATCAACGTATTCGGCCAGCTGTTCCTCCTTAATCTCGTCTAGCAAATCGATCATTTCATCTAGAAATAGGGCTTCGCTTCCCTTATAGCCAGACGGAACTGCATGAGCTCCTAAAAAAGTAGAAACAAGCTGAACTGGATATCTCTCCTGCAGCTGTTTAGTGACCCGGAGCTGTTTAAGTTCTGTTTCCCGATCAAGCCCATAGCCACTCTTGGCTTCGACCGCAGTCACACCAAAAGAGATCATTCTTTCAAGATGAAAACTGGCTTTCATCATTAGTTCTTCTAGTGTTGCCTTTTTCGTTGCTTCGACACTAGACAGAATTCCGCCGCCTCTGGCCAGTATTTCTAAATAGGGGACACCAGCCTGCTTAAGAGCAAGCTCGTGTTCACGGGAACCTCCAAACACCAGATGGGTATGCGGGTCCACCAATCCCGGCGAGACTACCTTCCCCTGTACATTTACCGTTTCTCTGGCGGTAAGATGTTGGGCGTCTCCATCAGAACCAATCCAGGCAACTTTTCCATCGGAGATTGCAAAAGCAGCCTTTTCTTTAACAAGAAGCTCTTTCATCTCATCCCCTTTTAAAGGTTTTGAAGAACACTTGGGTAAAATCAATTGTCCAATATTATAAACAAGTAAATCGTAGGTCATGTTTTTTCATCCTTTCTGAACAGGCTTCTACCTGATTATTAAAGCATCGGGATGTCGACGCCCTTTTCCCCGGCAACATCAATTGCTTTTTCATATCCTGCATCAGCGTGGCGAACAATTCCCATGCCTGGATCTGTTGTTAAGACCCTTTCAAGCCTTTCTTCAGCTAATTCAGTCCCATCGGCTACAACGACCATTCCTGCATGCAGCGAATATCCCATACCGACTCCACCACCGTGATGAACGGAAATCCACGACCCGCCTGCTGCTACATTAACAAGGGCATTTAAGATTGCCCAGTCTCCGACAGCATCACTGCCATCCTTCATCGATTCTGTTTCCCGATTTGGCGATGCGACCGAGCCGCAGTCTAGATGGTCACGGCCGATTACAATCGGTGCTTTCAATTCTCCATACCGGATAAGTTCGTTGATGGCAAGCCCCATCTTAACTCTCTCGCCATAGCCCAGCCAGCAAATCCTTGAGGGCAGTCCTTGGAACGCTACTTTTTCCTGAGCCATATCAATCCAGCGAAGGAGCGGCTCGTTATCTGGAAACAGCTCCTTGATCAGTCTGTCAGTCCGGTAAATATCTTCCGGATCACCTGAAAGAGCAACCCACCGGAAAGGTCCTTTCCCTTCACAAAACAAGGGACGTATATAGGCTGGCACAAAGCCGGGAAAATCAAAGGCGCGGGTTTCCCCTTCATCCTTTGCCACTTGGCGGATGTTATTTCCATAATCAAATACAATAGACCCTCTCTGCTGAAACTTAAGCATTGCTTGCACGTGTTTGAGCATCGATTGACTGGCTAGCTTTACATATTTCTTTGAACTAGAAGCTCTGAGCGAATCCGCTTCTTCCAAAGTCATTCCTTCTGGCACATAGCCGTTTAGCGGATCATGTGCTG
The DNA here is from genome assembly GCF_013343715.1 of Mesobacillus harenae. Lineage (GTDB taxonomy): Bacteria > Bacillota > Bacilli > Bacillales > Cytobacillaceae > Mesobacillus_A > Mesobacillus_A harenae. Next base: position 39,851 of record NZ_JABUNR010000024.1, on the reverse strand, counting down.
ACGTTTGGTCGGTTACAATATCAATGTTTACTTTTCTGTTCAACAAATCATGATGGACTTCAGCCGCATTTCCGATCAGCCCAATCGATAGGGGAGCACCTTTTTGTTTAGCTTCCTTTGCCCATGCAATCGCTTCATCGATCGAATCAGTCATCCGGTCGCAATACTTTGTGTCTAACCGCTTCTGGATTCGCGAACGATCCGCCTCCACTGCAATACAGACACCGCCATTCATCGTTACTGCAAGCGGCTGAGCTCCGCCCATTCCGCCAAGTCCTGCAGTAAGAGTTATCGTTCCTTTTAACGATCCTCCAAAATGCTGGCGTGCTACTTCTGCAAAAGTTTCATATGTTCCTTGCAAAATCCCTTGGGTTCCAATATAAATCCAGCTTCCTGCTGTCATTTGGCCGTACATCATCAGCCCTTTCTGGTCAAGCTCATGAAAATGCTCCCAGTTGGCCCATTTAGGAACGAGCACAGAGTTTGATAATAGTACTCTTGGAGCAGCTTTGTGAGTTTTAAATACGGCGACAGGTTTACCCGATTGGATCAGCATTGTTTCATCGTTCTCAAGCCTCCGCAGCGTTTTAACAATTGCATCAAACGACTCCCAGTTGCGAGCCGCTTTACCAATACCGCCGTAAACCACCAACTCCTCCGGTTTTTCGGCAACCTCAGGATCTAGATTGTTATAAAGCATCCTTAGTGCAGCTTCTTGCTCCCAGCCCTTGCATTCGAGATCCAGTCCTTTTTTAGCAGTAATATTTCTATTTGCTTGAGTTGTCATGGCTTTACCCCTTTACGTTTGTTTGTTGAAGAACTCTACTGTAATACTGGAATATGATTTGTTAGAGCTGTCCAGTGCCCGTTATTTTTTTTTAACCAGGCAGCCAGCCTTTCAATATCCTCTGAAAAGATTCGATCTTCTGTAATAGATGGAACCAATTCCCTCGCTTCCTCATAAAAACTTCTTGTTTGCGGCGACATTTTATCGATTCCCCTGTATTGGACAGCTTGAAGGGCACAAATACATTCAATTGCCAGGACTCGGCGGACATTTTGTATTATCTGATGAGCATGCCGGGCAGCAATGGTACCCATGCTGACATGGTCTTCCTGGTTTGCAGATGATGGAATCGAATCGACGCTGGCCGGATGGGCAAGTGTTTTATTTTCTGATACAAGCGAAGCCGCACAATACTGCATAATCATTGCTCCAGATTGCAGGCCAGGCTGCGGGCTTAAAAATGGTGGCAGGTCGTTTAATTGCGGATTGACGAGCCGTTCGATCCGGCGCTCAGAAATACTAGCAAGCTCTGCGGCAGCAATTTTCATAAAATCCATCGCAATCGCAATCGGCTGCCCATGGAAATTGCCTCCTGAAATGACTGTTTCTCCTCCATCAAAAATCAATGGGTTATCCGTCGCAGCATTCGACTCAATTTCAAGTTTTTCTTTCACATAATCAAACGCCTGCCAGGAAGCTCCATGCACCTGTGGAATACAACGCAGTGAGTAAGCATCCTGGACCCGCTTCTCTCCTTGCCTTGTAATCAGCATGCTTCCGTTTAAAATATCTCTCATTCGTTCGGCCACAGCCATTTGCTGCGGGTAACCCCTAGCCTCGTGAATCGCTGGATGAAAAGCATCTATTATTCCTTCAAGCCCTTCCATTGTTAAAGCGGCGATCCATTCGCTTTGATATGCAAGGTCGGATGCTTCAATCCAATTGACGACTCCCATTGCAGTCATCGCCTGTGTCCCGTTAATTAGAGCCAACCCTTCTTTGGCCTGTAAAACAATTGGCTCTAACCCTTCCTGTTTAAAAGCTTCTTGCGCAGAGCAGATTTGCCTCTGGTAATAGACCTTTCCTTCACCAATCAAGACAAGTGCTAAATGGGAAAGCGGGGCAAGATCTCCTGAGGCACCTAAAGAGCCCTGCTGTGGGACGACGGGATGGATTTCTCTATTTAAAAGCGCAGCAAGCAGTTCGGCAAGTACAGGACGGATTCCTGAAAATCCCTTCAATAGTGCATTTAGACGTAAAAGCAACATAGCTCTTGAGACTACTTCTGGAAATGGCTCTCCGACCCCGCAGGCATGAGATCTGATTAAGTTTAATTGCAAATCATTTACATCGTCACCGGCAATTATAACGTCACTAAATTTCCCGAAACCGGTATTAATCCCATACACAACTCGTTTTTCTGAAACGATTTTTTCGACAGCCTTCCTGCTCGCTTCCACCTTTCGCATGCTGTCAACACTGATTGTTACAAGTTCATGCTCATAGCAAATCCTTCTTATTTCATCTAACGTTAATGAATTACCTGTAAGCTGTACCATTTACTTCCTTCCTTTCCGGTTATATAAACTCGTTAAACCCAAGCCGTCCGCTTAAGGCGCTCGCTTACCGCAGGGCGATTCCGGGAGATCATCGGTATACTGGGCCTAATGTTCTTTAACTGAGCCAAAATAAATAGGAGGCGATAATGGCATAGAGATACCATCATCGCCTCCTACTGACTAGTGACTATAGGCAATGTACATTTATATATGATTAATTCCTAGACCAATTGTTTCATGCTCCGCCCCTTTAACAGGCGCCCCGATCGTCCCGTAAAAAGCAACAGCAATCCATTCTCCCTCACCTATTTCGGTATAAGGAGTGCCCCTCACAACAGCAAATCTCAAGCCGACTGTTCGGCTCATTTCACCAATAGCAGGCTGGCCCCTTGTTACACCTTCTATGCCTTCCATTATTGCATGGTACAGAGCATGTGTTTCCCGGTAATAGCTTTCATGGATTAGCTTATTACGCTTTGCGGCAGTTTCCACTGCGGATATTACTTTTTGCATATTCATTGAACCAACTTTCCCCTGACAGTATTGAACTGCACTAAGAGAAGGACGAAAGAAGGTTAATTCCTCATCTGACAGCGAAGCTAATAGTACCGCCATTTTTCCAATCGCCACTTTTTGGCCCATAAGGAAACCTCATTTTCTGAATTTTACCTATTAACTAATATCTTATCATCATTTTATTCGTCCTCAATAACAGTTGTCAATGGATTTTCCAAATTTTAGTATACTAGTGTATTAAACTGATAGCACAGTAAAGTGAACGATTAACAGAAGCGCGTTCTCTCTAAATACAACCTTGCTGTTTGACCAATCGCCATACTTTCTAAAGTATGGAGTAAAGCACTTAGCCACCCCTTCTAGCAGTACCTCAAAAATGAAAAAAGGAGACACAAGGTCTCCTCTCAATCACCTAACAATTAGAACGTCAATCCTCCACCATCAACGAGCAAGGAGGTTCCTGTTACATAGGAAGCATCGTCTGAGGCTAAAAATAACACTGCCTTTGCGACTTCCTCAGGCTGCCCAATCCGGCCTAAGGCACATGCCCTGGAAATAAGCGGCCACTTGCGTTCATCATCTTTCCAATTTTGGATAATATCTGTGTCAATCACACCCGGTGCCACTGCGTTTACCCTAATATTCTTGGTGCCATATTCAACAGCGGCATTTTTTGATAGCGTTATTACGCCTCCTTTTGAAGCATTATAGGCACTGACATATTTTTTCCCTTTGAAGCCAAGAAGACTAGAAGTATTGATGATCGCCCCGCCGCCGCGTTCGATCATTTTCGGGATGGCATATTTCATTCCGAGGAAAACACCTTTTAAATTGATATCAACCACGCGATCCCATTCTTCAACGGGCAAATCAGCTAGTTTTACCTCTTGATTGCCAACTCCTGCATTATTAAAGATAATGTCGAGGCCTCCGTATGTTTCAGTCGTGAAGCTGACAAGTTTCTCAACATCAACATGGTTTGCCATATCTGCTACAACACTTACAGCCTCCCCACCTTCAGACTTAATGAGATTGACAGTTTCTTGTGCGCTTTCTTGATTTATGTCGGAGACAACCACTTGTGCCCCTTCTTTAGCAAAAAGCACGGCAGTAGCACGCCCAATACCGCCCCCGCCACCTGTTATAATCGCAACTTTATCCTTCAGCTTCATTTTTCTTTCCTCCTAATATGTATAATTAAAATACTAACCGGTTAGTTTGCTACTACTCTATTATATGTTTAATTTTCTAACAATTCAATTAACATTCGTAATCGAATTGATTAAATAGAAAGTTTACCCTTCTATATTTAGCTTGGTTTAGATACATTGCTGATTTATATATAAGCTGGAGTCAAAATTGCTGTATCCTCAAATTCATTCTCATTTCCTCCGTAAGTGTTTAGTCAATGATCCTTATTTAAGGAATTTTTCGCCAGCTACCAATAGGCTTTAATAAAAGCGAATTTCTCTTTAAAGTATTTTAATATATTGTTAACCCGATAAAATAACCATCATCCTTTCCTTAATATATGTCTTTATTGAAAAACTATTATTTAATTATTCATCAGATTTAAAATTCAAAAACTCTTTCTAACCGCTTCACCAAGGTATTCACGCGAGATAAACTCCCGCTAAAAAAAGCAAGTAATATGCTCGAAAAAATCCAAATGTTATTTTAAACCTTACTTTTTTTGACACAACTTTTTCTATATCGATATGTTAACATCATACGTATAGTGTTAATGTAATAAACCTAAAGGGTCCCTTTTCCTTGTTAGAAACCTAATTACATTAAATGCTCTTCTGTTTTGTTAAGTTTGTGAATAACTGAACATTTATTTGTGATGCTTTGAACAATGTTTTTTATAAAAGGAGCTGAAGTCAGTGAAACTCAAAAAAATCCGCATAACCCTGTTAGCAGTTATTCCTCTTCTCATCCTTAGCGGCTGTGAGGTTAATATGGTTGTATTTGAGCCCCAAGGCCCGGCAGCACGAGCCATTGCTGAGCTGATCAACTGGTCATTAATGTGGATGCTGCTTGTTGTTGTAGTCGTTTTTGGATTATTTGCCTATATTGTTTGGAAGTACCGGGAACGAAAGGACAACATGGATTACGAACCTCCTGAGGAACACGGCAGTACACTTCTAGAAATTATTTGGGTAGGCATTCCAATCCTTATTGTCATCGCCTTGACAATACCAACCGTAAAAACGCTTTACGCTTTGGAAGAGGTTCCTAAAGGATATGAAGACAAGGAACCAATTACCATAAATGTTACTTCTGCTGACTGGAAATGGATTTTCAGTTACCCAGATCAAAATATTGAAACAGTCAATTACGTTAACATCCCTGAAGATACCCCTATCGATTTCCGGCTGACATCAGCAAGTACGATGCAGTCCTTCTGGGTTCCAGCACTTGCTGGCCAGAAATACACGATGGGTAAAATGGAAACACAGCTTTACCTTCTTGCCGACAATCCTGGTTCTTATGAAGGCAGAAATACCAATTTTAATGGCAAGGGATATGCTGAAATGCAGTTTGAGGTGCTGGCCCAGACTCAGTCTGAATTCGATGAGTGGGTCAAAGAAGTTCAGGATACAGCTCCTAAACTGACAGAATCCGAGTATGAGAAACTTCTTGAGCCTACTCACCTAGGACGTTTAACGTTCTCAAACACTCACTTAGCTTGGGTCGACCACAGTGAAATGGATTCAAAGACTTATACAAATCCAGAATTATATAAGACTCACGGGTATCGAGGAAGAACCTTTGAAGAAGAAGATAATTATAAAAACAAAGATGTAGATACAGATAAACATGAGGATCATATAACCGACAATGAACAGGTTGATCAAAAGGATCATGTAAAAGATAGTGAACATGTTGATCATAAAGAATCTAGTGGAGGTGACGAGCACCATGGGCATTAAATGGAATGAGTTTTTTATTACCGGAGACCCATTAATACTAGGTTCGCAGATTGCGATTCTGCTAACCATGATTGGAATTGTCGCAGGAATCACCTATTTAAGGAAATGGCGCTGGTTATGGACAGAGTGGCTGACAACAGTTGACCATAAGCGAATTGGGATTATGTATATAATTGCTGCCGTTCTGATGTTTTTCCGTGGCGGCATGGACGGTTTGTTAATGAAAGCTCAGACATCAGGACCCGAGAAAGAGTTTCTGACTGCCCAGCATTATAATGAGATTTTTACGACACATGGAGTTATCATGATCTTGTTTATGGCCATGCCATTCTTAATCGGTCTGATGAACGTGGTGATCCCTTTGCAAATTGGCGCCAGGGATGTTGCGTTCCCTCATTTAAATGCATGGAGTTTCTGGCTGTTCTTTAGCGGTGCGATGCTCTTCAATATATCATTTGTCATTGGTGGATCTCCTGATGCAGGCTGGACTTCATATTTTCCGCTCGCGGGTAAAGAATTCAGTCCGGGCATCGGAAATAACTATTATGCTGTAGCCCTGCAAATAGCTGGGATTGGTACATTGATGTCCGGTATTAACTTTATTGTCACCATTTTAAAAATGAGAACAAAAGGCATGACATTAATGAAGATGCCCATGTTCACTTGGACGACGCTAGTTACATCCGTCATTATTGTAGCAGCCTTCCCGATCTTCACGGTCGCTCTTGCTCTAATGACATTTGACCGCTTGTACGGCACCCATTTCTTTACCTTGTCAGGCGGCGGAATGGATATGCTTTGGGCCAACCTGTTCTGGTTATGGGCTCACCCTGAGGTATATATCGTAGCCTTGCCGGCATTCGGAATTTTTTCTGAGGTTATTGCAACCTTCTCAAGAAAATCACTATTTGGATATAAATCAATGGTGTTCAGCATTGTTGGCATAGCCGTGCTTAGTATGGTTGTATGGGTACACCACTTCTATACTATGGGTGCTAGCCCAGGGGTCAACTCATTCTTCTCTATCACAACAATGCTAATTGCTGTTCCGACAGGCGTTAAAATCTTCAACTGGCTGTTCACGATGCGCAAAGGCCGAATTAAAATGACCAGCGCAATGCTTTGGGCACTTGCTTTCGTTCCATGCTTTGTCATCGGCGGAGTGACTGGTGTCATGCTTGGAATGGGTGCTGCTGATTATCAGTACCATAACACCTTATTCCTTGTTGCCCACTTCCATTATGTGCTGATTCCTGGCGTTGTGTTTGCCGTGTTTGCAGGCCTCTACTATTGGTGGCCAAAAATGTTTGGCCATATGCTGAACGAAAAGCTTGGTAAATGGCACTTTTGGCTGTTTGTTATTGGATTTAACGTGACATTTATGCCGATGTTCTTCCTTGGATTGGACGGGGCTGTTAGACGTGCTTATACCTACTCAGAGGCTTCTGGCTTTGCCCCATTATTTGCACTGTCAGGTATTGGGTCCGTTGTTTTAGCTGCTGGCTTTGCCGTCTTCTGCTATAACATCTACTGGAGCTTCCGTTATGCAGACCGAAATATTTCAAGCGATCCTTGGGATGCAAGAACACTTGAATGGGCTACGGCTTCACCTGTTCAGCATTACAATTTTGCAAAATTGCCTGAAGCAAGCTCACTTGACGCTTTCTGGTATATGAAGAAAAACAACGAGGGCTTAACCCTCTCAGATAAAGAAATAAAAAAGATTCACATGCCCAGCAATTCAGGGCTGCCGTTTATAATGGCGATCGTCTTTGGTGTTACTGGGTTCTTCCTTGTATTTGAATGGCATATCGCTGCTGCAATTGCAGCACTTGGAATTGTCGGCGGATTGATCTACCGTTCATTTGACTACAATGACGGCTATTATGTTCCAGTTGAGGAAGTTCAAGAAACAGAAAGCGCTTGGAGAAATGTTAAAGGAGAGGTGAATAATCATGTCAGCTAATCTTAATACGTCTCTGCCCTTGGAGTACCAATCAGAGCAAAACCGCATGAATATTCTGGGCTTCTGGATTTTTCTCGGCGCTGAGATTGTGTTATTTGCCACTCTTTTCGGAGTATATGCTGTTCTTTTTCAGCGGTATGCAGGCGGTCCAACACATCAGGATATCATCATGATTAAAGAAGTAATGATTCAAACGGTCCTGTTGTTAACAAGCAGCTTTACAATGGGCCTCGCCATATTCGAAATGCGCCGAAATAATCTTAAAGGTCTGATTACCTGGTTTGTTATAACCCTATTGCTAGGGGCAGGGTTCCTGTTTATGGAAGTTAATGAGTTCATTCATTATGTGCATATGGGTGCAACTATGCAAACAAGCGCGTTTCTTTCCAGCCTGTTTGTCCTGCTTGGCACCCATGGAGCCCACGTCACTTTCGGGATTATTTGGGCAACCATGATCATCATCCAACTAGTAAGACGCGGATTAACACCTGTTACCGCACGAAAAACATTTATTCTCGGATTGTACTGGCATTTCCTTGATGTCGTATGGATCTTCATCTTTACATTCGTATACCTGAAAGGGCTGGTGATGTAGATGCAAAACAAAGCTAAAGTATTTCCAGTCAGCCATATAGTTGGGTTCGTTCTGTCTCTTGTCATGACGTTTGCTGCCGCTTGGGTTGCACTTAAAACCTTCTACAGCTTCAATACAATTATGATGATTATCGGTACCCTGGCCGTACTGCAAGCAGCTCTTCAGCTGACGATGTTTATGCATATGAATGAAGGTGAGGATGGCCGTACTCAGACGATTAACGTTGTTTATGGAATATTTGTTGCGATTGTAATCGTCGCTGGAACCGTTTGGGTGATGTCAATAGGAATGCACACACACCACTAGTTCTCATTAAAAAATCCGGCCCCAAAGCCGGATTTTTTCTGTTTAAAATAAATTGTCTCCTCCATCCGCTCTCTCCAAAATCTCAAGATAGCTGGGATGACTTTTTATATACCAGCCTGGATGTCTGCTTGGTTCTTCCAACAGAGCTATCCTTTTTTTGGCTGGCTTCCTCCATTATTTTAATAAAAAGACAAAATCCAAGTGTCAAAATTGCCGAGACCATTAAACTTGCGCTAATAGACAGCAGGTAATTAAGTACGAAACCGTTTACAAAAAAAGTGAACAAAAATAAAGCAAAGCCGATTGACCACACAGTTACGGTAATTAATCTAATGATTCTCAATTGACTATAATAGCTGCTTTTCTCCATCTGCAAACATCCCCTTTACACATTATTTTATATTTGTTCACAAATTTGTCAAATTTTTTTTATGATTGCACTTGCAAACATTTTAAAAATCTTGACCAAAACAAAAGCGCAAGCGCCCGTTAAGCGCACGACAGGACTGGAGCACACCGACTGAGATAAAGGAAACACCAAGAGCGAAAGCGCATTCGATGTTGACTTATCATAGGGAGGCGAAGTACACCAGTCGCTGGGCATCCCGATAATTGGAACTTTTATAGTTCCTATACAATAAAAAAATGTTTGCCAAGAAGAGCATGCAAACATTTTTATATATTAAAGTTATTCTCTCTTTTTCAATACCACCGGCAATCCAGGTTTAGGTCTTAAGGTGATCAGCGGCTGTGTTTTTATCGATGATGCATCGAAAGCAGGTTTCAGCTGAAAACGCTGGCTGATACAGGCCAGGACAAGGACCATTTCCATAAAAGCAAAGTGGTTCCCGATGCACACTCTCGGCCCGCCGCCAAACGGAAAGTAAGCATAAGCCGGAATGGATTTAATAAAGTTATTTTCAAATCGCTCAGGCCTAAATTCATTAGGTTCTTCAAAGTATTCCGGCTTTCTTTGCATCACATACTGACTTATCAAAATCATTTCGCCTTTTTTTATATGATAATCGCCAATATCAACCGACTCGTCCACCTGCCGCCCAATTACATATGCAGGCGGATAAAGCCTAAGCGATTCTGAAATGACATTTTGTGTGTAGCTCAAACCTGTAAAATGTTCAGGAGCAATGGTTCCCTCGCCAATCACTTCATCAAGCTCCTCATAGAGCTTCTGCTCAGCTTCTGGATTCTGTGACAACAGATACAGCGTCCACGATAGGGCATTAGCCGTCGTTTCATGGCCAGCCAAAAAAATGGTCATTAATTCATCCCGAAGCTGAGAATCGGTCATGCCAGTTCCATCATGATCATCACGTGCTCTCATTAAAATACCGAGAAGATCGTCTTTTACCTCAGTATCCTCTCTCCTGCTTGTAATAATTTTAAAAAGCACTTCATCGAGTGCTTGTTTGGCAAGTTTATATTCACGATTTCGCTTAACAGGCACCCATAAAGGAAGCGGAATAATGGATCTCATCCTTCTGACTGCAAGTTTCATTGCTCTTTCCACTGACTCGCCAACTAAGTCATAGCCCTCGTTCAATTCCATGCTGAACATCGTCTTACTGATGATACCAAGGGTGATGTTCAGCATATCTTCTGTAATTTCAATTTCCTTGCCATCTTCCCAGCCTTCTATATATTTCTCGGTCGTAACAATCATATCCTGGGCATAATCCATTATATGCGACTTCTTAAAAGCTGGCTGGATCAGCCTGCGCTGGCGCATGTGCAGCTCCTTTTCACTAGTTAACAGACCATCCCCAATAAGAGCTTTTAAAGACTGAACATCACTGGATTTCAAAAAGCTTTTTTGCTTCGTCACAAGCACTTCCTTAATCAACTCCGGATCGGTGATTAGATTTACTTTTTGAAATGGGCCCAGCCTAAAACGGACAATCTCACCATAATCATTTGCCAAAGTTTTCATAAAAACCAATGGGTCCTTTTGGAATTCTTTTAAATGTCCGGTCATCCATTTCCCATTGGAGGCAGTGGGTATTTTTTTTGTATAAATTATCCTTTCCTCCTTTCAGGCGTTGTTTTCTATATAGCTCGTTATATCATAAGCATCACGCGCTTTTTCTGTGTACAAATTGATGGATAAGCCCTTGCCCATTTAAGTTAAAGGCTTGTTGGACAAATCCATCAATTTCAGCACGATTAATGTCAGCGTGTATAAGATATAAAGAGCTTGTTTATAAAAAATTAAATGCCTGAACGCAAATTGCATTTGAAAGGAGAATAAATGTGAAACAGGACCAAAGCAGCTTAAAAAACTTAATGAATCTGGGCGTTAAATATGAGAAGAAGCTTAATTCCTTGATCCAAGATACATTAAACGATAAAAACTTCATTCAGCTCGCCAATGCTGGATTAAAGCAACACACACGTACACTAAAGTCTCTGCGTGAATTTAATGAAATGGCCGCACAGCAGCTGAACATCCCTACAAAAGATGATGTTGCGAGAATTGCGAGACTGGCCATTCAACTCGAAGAAAAGCTTGACCAAATTCAGTTACAGCTTTCCGATTTAATGGATAGAAAAAATCATGAAAAAGACCGAGGAAGATCGTTTCACGGGAGCAGGAGACAACCAAGGACTTTGATACCCGAACCCGAAGTAATCAGTGATGAAAAAACAGAGATTCTGTCGGATAGACTTAATTTAAAAGAATTACTGACACCGATGGACCATGCCACATTTTTAAACACGCTTGAAACCACTCTGACAAAAAGGAGACAGCGACGTGGCTGACTTTCCTTCTAACACATCAAGAATAGCCGTATGGAAGAAGAATAAAGCTGTACTTTGGCATTATCCATCACCTCAAAAAAAATATAATACTCCTGTATTTCTCGTATATTCACTTGTAAATCAGGCTTTTATTTTAGATCTCGGCCCAGGGGCGAGTATGATTGAGGGTTTTACGGAACAAGGCTATGATGTGTATTTACTTGATTTCGGCATCCCAGGTTATGAAGATAAATACCTAACTCTTGACCACTATATAATCGATTATATTCAAACAGGGGTGCAGAGAGCACTCATGCATTCCGGAACTGAAGCGATCACTCTGACTGGTTATTGTCTCGGCGGTACCTTGGCGGTTATTTACGCAGCAGTAGCCAAAGAACCGATTAAAAACCTAATCCTTTTTGCTGCACCAGTCGATTTCAGCCAATCTCGAGATATGAATAATTGGATCAGAGCTTTAAAGCAGGGGGAAATCAATGTCAATGAACTGATCGATGAGTATGGTGTTATTCCTGCAAAAGTGATGGAATACGCACTGAAAATGGTTACCTCACCGGTTTCATTTACTCCTCAATTAGCTAAGCTTGCCCGGGCTGACGATAAAAAGTATCTGGAGAAATGGCGGCGTTTTGATACGTGGGTAAAAGGACATGTTCCATTCGCAGGTGCGGCTTTAAAGCAGCTCATTAACGATCTTGTAAAAGATAATAAACTTATAAAAAACAACTTAAAAATCCGAGGGCAACGGGTCAATCTTAGAAAAATAAAGGCCAATCTGCTCGTCGTTTCGACAGAAGGTGATCAGCTAATACCCGAGGAATTGATTAAGCCGCTAATGGCGAAAGTGACGTCCGTTGATAAAACGTACAAAAGAGTAAAGGGCGGACACGTAACCCTGGCCATTCGAGGCGGTATTCCTGATTTCCTCTCAGAATGGCTGCGGGACCATTCTTGATTTTATGAATAGCAAAAAGAGCTTGGAATCGTGTTCTAAGCTCTTTTTTACATGTTGGGCTAGAGTCTTTCCTTAACCTCTCCTCTTATTGACTCAATCATATGATCAGGTAAATAGGCAGGCAGAGATGTACCGTCCTTAAAAATCCATGTATTAATGATTTCAAGATCAGCTTTTTTAAACGTAATGCTAAAATTATTATTCTGGTGAAAAAAGTCTGCAGTAACATATTCTTCACCAGCAAAATCATCATCAATAATTAGTTGGTTTATTTCATATTCCTTCACGCTTAACCTCTTTCCATTCTTTTTATCTATAGAGTTAACTTTATATAGCTGTTTATTCGTTTTTTAAATTTAATCCGAGGAGTTTTGGAGGGATTCAGGGCGTTTGTAAGTTAATTCCGAGAAGTTTTAACTTAATTCATGAGCATTGAATATTCAGATAATAATACCGTAATAGAACCCCTCCCTTACTTAATAGAATCCTCCTGTTTCTGAGATCTTTTATAGAAAATAAACACTAATATATTAATAGAATTAATAATTAGAAATGAAATGTTATAGATAAATCCCACTAATCCCTTTCCGATCATATCGGGCTCAGTTAGGTACAAAAAAAATCCTCCAGGAACTAGAATCAATGCACTTGATAAAATGGAAATAAAAACAGCCTCCCTAACTCGCTTTGATCTCATCGCCAGCTTCAATGAAAACCAAAACGCCATAACAAGAATCCCATAGAATAAAAGATTTCTTAAATGAAAAACAACCTCCATCCTCATTTTCACCTGCTCCCTAATATTAACAACTTCTAAATTTTATAACTGCAGGTGATTTTTTATCCCTATTTTTCAAACTAAAAGGATGAAAGCATTAAGATTTCATCCTACAAAATTGCCCATTCTTTTGTTAATGCGTTTCGCTATAAACATAAGTCATTTGGCCATCATCTGTTATTCAGCTGCACCCACTTTTCCCACCACCAGATAAGATTCCCTTTTATGAGAACGTATCCTCTTCTTTAATAAAACGAAGAATTTCCGCTTTTTTGCTTGAAAACAGTTCGGCTCCCAGCTCCGCAAGTTTATCCATACACTTCACATCATCAAAAGGAATCTCTCCTCCAAGGTCACAGTTCAAACGTAAATAGCGTTCTTCAAGCAACAGCTCACTATGGTAGGAAACGGATTCGGCGGACAGGTGCAGAGCCAGATCAAGAAGTTTTGGCGTAACCTTCATTGAGTGAAATTGAAAAGGAAGCCAATGCCTGACACCCCAATATTTGTTTTCACTAATTGCAAAATCAATATTTTGCCTTCCAGTTCCAATCGATAATATGTTTATTTCCTTCAGGCTTTTATCAAAATTACGGAGGGCCTCGGTAATACAAACCAATGAAGGATTGTCTGCCCAAAGACCCCCATCTACCGATAAATACTTGTTGTGAACATTATTTGGCGGAAAATAAATAGGAGCTGAGCAGGAAGACAGGACTGCATCCCACAGCTTTATCGCTAACTCTGACTCATCAGCGACCCCATAGTTAGAACGATGAACATACGGTTTTCCATGGGTAATGTCGACTGCTGGGATAAGTAAAGGCTTCTCGATGTCCGCAAGACTATGCTCTCCGAAAGCTTGTTTGAAAAACCTTCGTAACTGCCGGTCACTGTATACACTTTTAAGCAGGCCAATTCTAGCCTGCCTGACGAAAATTTTTTCCGCATAGGATTTGTAGCTTTCAAGAACTGCTCCCATATCCTTATTTAATGCGGCGGATGCAGCTATAATTGCTCCTGTACTCGTTCCTGCTATGATGTCAAACATTTCTCCGACCGGGCGGTCCAGTTCTTTTTCGATTGCTTTTAAAATGGCAACAGCAAAGGTACCGCGGATTCCACCGCCGTCAATGCACAATATTTTCATTCAATCCACCTGTGCTTTTTACCCTCAGTTTCGCCAGCTTGGCTTATTGCTACACTCTCTGCAGCTTAAAGGGTAAAAATTAGTTATAACAAGTTGGCCTTTTCCTCAATATAATAATAGAGAGACATCCCAAAAAGTGGAATTTAACTTTTAAAAAATAATAATATTTATATAAGAAGGGCAGGTGATTAAGTGCGATATTTACACAAAAACGAGAAAACATTTCAAAATCTGCAGGAAAACAGCCTTACCTTTGAGCAAGTCTTTGAAAAGATTATCAAGTTTATGAAGCTTAAACCAAGCGGGAATTTCCGCTTAATGGTCGGAACTGATTCACAGGTTCATGCTGACTGTACAACTTTTATATCTGGAATTGTCATTCAAAATGAAGGGAAAGGCGCATGGGCGTGCATCCGAAGCTATAATGTTCCAAGAAGGATGGATCAGCTGCATGAACGGATCTCCCTGGAAACTTCACTAACAGAGGAAATTGTCTCACTTTTTACAGAAGAACGTAAAACCACCATGATTGATATAGTCCTGCCCTATATTTATCAGGGTGCATCTTTTAAAATGGAGGGCCACCTTGATATTGGCGCTGGCAAACGTAATAAAACAAGAGAATTTGTAAAAGAGATGGTGACCAGGGTGAAGTCAATGGGCTTTGAACCAAAAATTAAGCCCGATGCCTTTGTAGCATCAAGCTATGCAAACCGTTATACAAAATAAATCCAAGGTTAAAGCCTTTTGACAGCCTTCAGAATTAATGCTTCCCCTTGAAAGGAAACCACTTTCCCGCCTTTTATTTCAATACGAAATTTAGCCTTTGTTTGCTCTGAAGCCCTAAGGATAAAGTCATTCAGCTCCATTTGTTCAGATAGTGGCAGTTTCATTCTTCCGCACCAAGAATCAAACATAAACGTTTTCGTAAAGCGCTGAAACTCACAAATTTCATAGCCTTCCTGCTCGAGCATTTGTATCCATTCGGTTTTTTTCCAAGCTCTGAAATGGCTGTAATCCCGTTTTTTTTCAATTGCATTGTAAAATTGGTCGAATTCATCGAGCTCGGGAACGACATTATCATCCAACAGAAATTGACCGTCTTTTTTTAAAACTCGATAGGTTTCCTTAACGAACTTTTCTGCGTTGGGAAAATGATGCGGAGCAATCCGGCAAGCTACGATATCAAAATGGCTATCTGGAAAAGGAAGTTTTTCAGCATCTCCTTGAATAAAACTAACATTTTGATGGCCATTTCCGCTAATAAAGCCCTCAGCTGCCTTTAGCATTTCTGAAGTTAGATCAAGTGCTGTCACATGCTGTGCCAAACTGGCAAATGCATTCGCTGTATGGCCGCCGCCTGTTGCAATATCGAGGACTGTCTCTGTACCTGTCAGGCTCGCCATGTTTATTAATGCGCGCAGATCTTTGCCGGTTTTATGAAGTTCACTATTTACATACGATTCCGCATTTGTTCCAAATTGCTTCTGAACATCCTTTTTAATATCCACCCATATACCCCCCATGGACCGTACGTTTTAGGTTAACTTTTTTAAAAAGATACGCTCCCACCTTTTCCAGGACAGGACGTTCTTCAATGCGAGGCTGGTCCGTACTCCCTTGCCAATTGGATAGCGGAGACTAGGTTCCTTCGCCCTGGCTATCTCTGCAATCATTTTGGCTACATCGGTTGGATCACCATAGCTGCTCTCGCCTCTTTTAAGCTCGTTATCTAGTTTTTGCATGTAAGAATAATAGGGAGAGTCCACTTGCAGTGACTTTTCAGTAATCTGTTTCCCTGTAGACCAGATATTCGTTTTAAAAGAACCTGGCTCCACAAGAGAAACTTCGACTCCAAACGGTTTCATTTCCAGCCGTAAGCATTCGCTCCAGCCTTCAAGTGCATGTTTTGAGGCGACATAAGGGGACAGGCCAGGAAAACCGATTTTTCCGCTAATGCTGCTAACATTGATAATCTTTCCTTTTCTGTTAGCTCTCATCACTGGGAGGCATGCCTGAGTTACGGCAATAAGCCCAAACACGTTTGTTTCAAACTGAGTCCGGTACTCCGATAAAGGAATTTCCTCTACAAACCCTGCCCCGGCATAACCTGCATTGTTCACCAGGACATCCAGCCGGCTCATATGTTGAACTAACCCTTTAAAATTATCAATTGATTCCTCCTTCGTAACATCCAGCTGTAAGATTTCGATCTGTTCACTTACACCGATCGCTTCCGCTTTCCGAACTAATTCTGATCCCTTTTCTGGGTTTCTCATCGCAGCGAACACATAGAACCCTTGCTGAGCCAGCTCCAATGCCGTTAATAAACCAAACCCGCTTGACGCCCCCGTCACAACCGCTGTCTCTTTCATATGTACCCCCTTTGAGGGTGACAGGCACCTTCCAGAAAACTGGAAGGTGCCTGTCACCCTCGTATTAATTTTTTTATCGATTCTGGATCAAAGTAGTAGATCCAGCCTTCGTCTTTTATGTAATGATCCTGAGGCGGACCTTGGAGTCTCGGCAATAATTCTCCACCGGTCGCGAAAGCTAGTGCATATAGAGCACATAAACAAGCATCATAAGCATCGCTTCCAGGCTGAATGGACGGCAAATGTTTCGCTAATCCAGGATACGCATCTAAAAACCGCTGTGCTTTTACTAAAGCAGGATAGACCTCAATGATAATCCGGTCATCGCCTGGTTCCGCAGCTCGCATCGGATATAATTTAAAACTAAAATCCTGTTCCCAGTTCCTCGTATGTATAATCGCAGCCGAGCTATTATTGCCAATTCGGTCAAACGAAGCTGATAATGGTTTTTTCCCAAAGATACGATAAATTTCCTGGTCTGTAAACCGATAGGCAAGACCATTCTCAATTTCCTTGGTAGGCTTTATAACTGCGGGCGTTTCACCAGCCAATAGCCTGGTAAATTGAGCAGGAAAGCCTAGCGGAGCATCTACGCCTATCACAATTAAAGTGTCTTCTAAGTTTGCCACGTTTAATTCCGGGTCAACAGCCGCTGCCAAATTTTCAAATGTTAATAACCCTCCATGAGGTATAGATATTTCTGCAGGTACTCCCTTCCACTGGACTACCTGTTCGCCCTGCTTCCATTCGCAGATTGCGACTCCATGGTTGTGGCCCATCCAGCCGCCTACATCCCAGCCAATCCCTATTACTCTTTTAAACTTATTCATAATCTCTCCCGTCTATTCTGCTGCTTCTAAGACTGCTTTTATACATTCTTGTTGTCCTCATTGCAAGATTGGAATACTGACCTGGAAGTTTTACCATTGGAGTTTGAGTTCAGTTTATGGTTTAGTTCACTCTGATCTGTAACTGGAGGTATCTATCTTCCTCCATAACACCGTTGGCATAATAAATCATATCAGTGATTTGCCCTATAATTAACCCGTTGCTTGTGGCAGAATAGTTCATTCAGATAAGGATTCTACTACCTATCGACAGTTGGATCTTTCCCATATTCGCGGTTTACATTTTCTCTTATCTCATCTTTAACGATTCAGCTTTCTTAATCCGTAAATAACATGAATCTAGTCAAGTGGTTATTATCCCTCAACTTTTATTTGATTTCACCTTGAAAGCGGTCGTGTTTTTTGATGGCATCGACAGTCTCTTCGATTTCCTTAATCAATTCTGTAAATACATCTGATTTTCCTGCTGCCTGAAAGTTTTGTTGATCAACTGAATTCAACAAAGCGATTACGGCATTTAATTTTAAATCATCTAAAGCAGGAAGAGCTGCTCTTCCGTATATTTCTCCTTTAATGATCAATTCTTCGTTTTCATCTGCAGCTTCGAACTTATATTTTATGACCTCAGAATTTTCCAACCTCTTCCTCTCCCTTTTAAAAGTGAGTCTACGGCCTTTCGGCAGATATGTCCTTATAAGGCATAATCCGCTTACGGATTTCTTCGTAGCCGCTATTTCCCGCTTCCCTCATTAAACGTGGAATCTCGTCTTCAGGATACCCGTAATCACGGAACAATTTTTCAAACTTACCCTTATTCGTCATCAATTTCCACCTCGTTTTTTTAGCTATGGTCGCTAACATCAGACAGTCAGCGCGCCTCGGGGCCTTGCCCTCTTTAGGTCTCCTTTTAACCCGCTTCTCCCGTTACACTCAACAGAGTCCTAAAATCAACAATCCCTTAAAACATGCTTAGTGAGTATTTTTCAGACAAAATTTCCAGCAGCCTTATTCCCGTACTGCTATTACCTATATCATTAAGAGCCGGCCCATAAATCCCAATTCCAAACTGGTTAGGTACGGAGCCCATGATTGCGCCTGATACACCGCTTTTTGCTGGTATCCCGACCCTGATCGCAAACTCTCCTGAGGCATTATACATGCCGCACGTTACCATAAAAGTTTTGCACAGCCTTGCTACTTCAGCTGGAAGCAGCTGTTCTCCTGATTGCGGATCCTTGCCATCTAAGGAAAAGACCACACCAATCCTTGCCAAATCAAGACAGTCCATTTCAATGGCACATTGTTTTGTATACAAATCCATTAACTCTTCTACCTCTTCATTAATCACTCCATGCTGTTTCATGAAATAACAAAGGGCTCGGTTCAAATTAGATGTTGCTAATTCAGACTCGGCTACTTGTTTAGAATACGTGATCTTATCATTACCTGCTAGTTTTCGGACGAATTTTAAAATATGTTCTATTCTATCCGGCACTGAATCCCCTTTAATCAAATGGGTAACCGCCAATGCACCTGCATTAATCATCGGGTTGAGCGGTTTCGATGGATTATTAGTTTCCAGTTTGATAATCGAGTTAAATGGATCTCCAGTAGGCTCATAACCAACCTTGCTAAAAACATACTTTTCCCCGTTATCACATAAAGCCAGGGCAAGTGTAAGCACCTTTGAAATACTTTGTAGCGTGAATTTTTTATCAATATCTCCAGCAGAAATACACAAACCGTCAGGATGGATGATTGCAACCGAGAAATCAGCTGGATTTGCCTTGGCTAAGGCTGGTATATAATCGGCCACCCGGCCACCCTCAGTTTCTCTTTTCGCCTGAAGAATGAGCTCATTTAATTCACTATTTGTCTGACAGGGCATCTGTTCACCTACTTTACTTAGTCCGTCTTTTTTTAGTGTGAGCTAAATTAGTGGAAATAAAACAAGCTCACTAATCTAAATAGAAAAAGACCCTCAATGAGAGTCTTTTCCCTGTTGCCGTTTGGACTACACTTATTCAAAGAACTGATTTATAAACTAAGTTTCTTTTGGACATCATCTAAAAGTTCATCGATCGTCTCGGATACACTATTTGTACGTCTGGCGATTGAAATGGAAAAGTCCAATAAATCTTTATAGCTTTCAACTGAAATTGTATTATGGTTTTTTTCATATTCATTTAATTGTAAGCCAATGTTCTGCAATATCATTAAAACTTCTTGCATAGAGTCTTTTTGTATATTTAACATTCTTTTTCCCCCTTTGGGTTTATTGCTTACATTATGGGGGATGAATCTGAATTTTAAAATAGTACTTTTCTCACGGATAAGCCATAAGGTAAAAATTGGCAGGTTTTTCGATTACCTTGCCAGATATCAAGCAGGTATCAATGAATATAGTGTTTTGGAAGTATAAAATAAAGAAAGATAACAAAAATTCTTATTCCTGAAACTCTTTTCTTTGTGATTAAAGACCTAGACGCTTTCGAACAATGACTTCGTTGCGAAGATATGCCCAGTTTTGTGGAGCAGGAAGCCTGAGTTGCCAAAACGTAGTCCCCCCTAAAGAATACTGGTCCATCAACTTATATTTTGCCATGTAACTTCGAATGTCCTCAAACCAGACAATATGCTCTTCGGTACCTAGCCAATACCGAAACCAAGGAGCCTGTGCTGCTGTATCATACCTGATCACTGATCCTTTAGAAATAGCCAGGTTTTGCGCACCCTGAACCGATAACGCTTTCGTAATGTTAGTCCCTGCTACTTTGTCATATCCATATAACGGCATTGCTATTTGCAGCTTGCTCGGATTAATCTGTGTCAAAGAATAACGAACCACCTGGTACATCCACCATAATGGGGCTACTGGGTCAGGTGGGCCTGTTGGATAACCATAATCAATAGTCATAACTGCAACCAGATCCGCAGCACGGCCAATTGCCTCATAATCATAAGCCCCGATAATTCGATTCGTTGGAATATCTGCTGTTTTAGCATGTACGTTAACATGTAAAATTAAATCTCCTAGGGCGGCCTTCAAGTCTGTCAGGAATAAACTAAAATCATTCCGCTGGGGTGGAGGAATAAATTCAAAATCGATACTGATCCCGCCATAGCCGCGTTGGCGTGCCAGGTTAACCAGGCTCAATATAAGATTCTGGCGATAGACTGGGCTTTGAAGTACCCGGCCAGCGAGTTCAGCACTGAATTCCCCACCCTGCAAATTGCGAATCATTAACAAAGGAACAATGTTTAATTCGACGCTCCTGCTTACGATTGTCCTGTCTTCCAATTCAACATAAGCATAGCCTTCGTTCGTAAAGGAATAAGCCGATATTGCCAAATAGGTCAGCTGCCCCGCCAGCTGACCTATGATAGGCAGCAAGGCCTCCTGAGAATAAGGAACAACGAAGCCTAAGGTGTCAATTTCTAATGGAAGCGGAGAGGGAAGATTAATGGGCTGATCTATGTATAATCGGGATGGATCCAGCCCAGGATTAGCGGACAGAATATCAGGAATTGTGGTAGAAAAACGAGCAGCCAACCTCCATAAGGTATCCCCTGATTTAATGCGATAATAACGAATCGGTTGTTCATTATCGGGGATATAGATAGCAAGACCAGGAACAATAGCCCCGGCAGATTCTAAGCCGTTAAGTTCGACAATCGACTGGATCGGTACTCCATATAATCTTGAAACAGCCCATAGATTATCACCAGGTTTCACTACATATACTGCCATATGCACCACACCCTTTTTTATGCTATTAACATCATATGGAAAAGAAGTAAATATAGACTAATGGATCTTCTCTCAAAACAGCACCAGCCACGCCGATTATCAGTATATTAAATTAACATTTTAAAATGGAGGTGCTAAAAATGATTATAAAAAGAGCCACCCCTTCAGAAGCAGAGAATATCCTCAGATTAGCAGGAAAAGTTATGGCGGAAAGTTCAATGGGTTATGCCGGAAACAATACCCAAAACGCTATAAATATGTTTTTGCCGCTCCTTCAAAATGGTGCTTACTATTTGTTGGCCATTGAAAACCGAAGCCTAGCCGGCTGGATTTTACTAGGGAGCGATTTTAATTTACTTAAAAATGAAGAAATCGGAACTCTCCTTGATCTATATGTGTTCTCTAAATACCGAAAGTCAGGGATTGGGAGAAAATTAATGCTGGCTGCGATCCAGGATCTTCAAACTCAAGGATTAAAAACCATCCAATTGAATGTTTTTGAAGGTAACTCTGCAAAAGCATTATATGAAGAACTTGGATTTAGAAATTTATCAACCATCATGGAAATGAAAATTCCCTAACATACTCGAGCCTCATTAAAAGACCATAGGTTAAGATCATCGACTGAGACAAAGGGAACACCAAGATCGGAAGCGATTGATGTTGACTTATCATAGGGAGGTGGGCGAAGTACACTAGCCGCTAAAGCTAGTAAAGACAACGCATAAGATTTTCCGTAACTTGGAACTTTTATTCTTAAAAAATAAAGAGGACATTGGATTGGCTCCAATGTCCGATGGTTAATCATAATACCTTCTGTTTCTTGCATGATGACAGTTGTCACAGATTTGAAAAGGATGATCCCATGAAAGCTTCTTGCCGCAGTTCCTGCATTTTTTCGTCATGTGTTTTACATCTGTTTTTAAGCGCTCATGTACTTCGTCACTTATGCCCTCCCTGATTCGTTCCCAGTATACCGCTTCGGTTCTTTTTTCGAGGCGGTAAAGGAACAGCAGGTGCAGGCCTACCGCCTTATAAGCAAGCTCCAGCTCTTCCAGGTTCGCATTCTTCATCAGGGGGTCTGGGAGCTCCTGTCCATTAATTATAGCAAACATAGTGTCTTCCCACTGCCTTACTAAAGAAGGTTCTCTTGAGGAAAATGGAAGATGCAAAAACCCATAGAGATCGGTTAGCGGCAGTCGAGCTTCAATTTCTGTACCGCGGATTTTCTCATACAATTCCCGTTCCTCCATAAGAGAAGCTTTTTTTGTTCCTTTTGGGCTTTCAAATTTATACCAAAGATCAAAGAACGTTCCTAAATCACGGTAATACCTCTGGAACCTTTCAAATACACCCGTCGTTGGGGCAATCGCAAAGGTATGGACAGGCTCATCCTCCTGTAAAAGCCGTCGTTTCATTAATTTAATGTCCCCAATAAACGCGACCTTCCCAACATTGTAAATGCCTTTTCTTCCTGCACGGCCGGCAATTTGCTTAATTTCCTGAGATGTTAGTGTCCTCCTCCGGGTTCCATCAAACTTCTCATTTTCCAGAAACACAATCCTTCTTATCGGCAAATTCAGCCCCATGCCAATTGCATCAGTAGAAACAATGACACTTGTTTCCCCGTCCAGGAAGCGCTGCATTTGTTTTTTTCTAGTTTCCGGCGGCATGGCACCATAAATCATGCTCACCGACCGGCCCGCTCTCTCAAGATTTGAGGCTGTTTCTAGAACACGTCTCCTCGAAAAACAAATGAGTGCATCCCCTTTTTTAGCATCCTTAATTTTGAATTCCTTCGATTCCACCTCAAGCGGAATATCTCTGCTGTATTCATTAATTTCAATCTCTGAGTCACCAAGCAGCTCCAGCATCATTTTTTTAGCATTTCGGCTTCCAATAATATGGACTTCATTGGCATTCGCCTTTGTTATAGCTTTATACCATGAAAATCCTCTGTCTTTGTCTGTAATCATCTGAGCCTCATCTATTACTGCCACATCATAAAAATCCTTCTCATGAAACATTTCGACTGTACAGGAAATATGACTGGCATTGGCAACGGCTTTTTCTTCTTCCCCGGTTTTAAGAGAGCACGGTGTACCATCTGCGTTTAACTTATCAAACACCTCAAGGGCTAACAAGCGGAGGGGAGCCAAGTAAATCCCACTCTCTGCTGCTTTCATTTTTTCTAGAGCATGAAAGGTCTTTCCAGTGTTTGTTTCACCGATATGAAGAACATAACGCATATTTCTCCCAGTTGGCGGGCTGTATTCCTGGCCAAATATATCCTCAAGCATTCTTTTTTCTTCTTGCTTTTTGCGTTGAATATCAGCCTGCTCTTTTGCCTTTTTCTCTTCCCTCTCGATCACATCTTTTAGAAAAATTACTTTATGCACTTCAGCATCAAACGGTATAGTTGCTATTTTAAGGAGGTCTGTAATGTATTCACTCTGAATCTCCTCTATAAAATCCCCTGCAACGTCATCAAGAGAATACTTCAGCTGTTTTTTTATGGCCGAAGCTGAAATCTTTTTGCTGTTTGTTTCAAGAAGTTTTGTAAGGATGGATGCTGACAATTGTTCAAGAACTAGCCGTGGTATAAGGTCAAAAATATAGCTTGTAATAAGCCGCTCATAAACAAATTCAAACGTCTCATACTCATAATAGTGACGGCCGCCATACGTTGTCTTATGAATTTCTCCCGTGAGTTCTTCAAAAAATTGTGAAACTGTTGAATAGGAATTAGGATCAAATGTTCCTTCATCGACTAGTTTTTCCTCCAGAGCAAAGGTATCGACCCGTTTAAATTTAGTCCGGCTTGTAAAATCCTTTAATAAAGAAACGGCTACGTAATGCCTGGTCTGCAAGTAAAAAAGTTCATACTGCTCATCAATTAGTTTTTCAGCTGTGCTGCTGATTTCCTGCTGAATATTCCTCTTTGCCTCAGCTTCCTTCTCTTCCTCTTGCTGTTGGAAAAACTCTGCTCTGGCTTCCTTGTATAAATCTTCCCATTTCTTTTCCTCGCCTGTATAAGTTTCATCAATCCAGCCTTTCACATCAAAGGGCTGATAATCTCTTATTTCCGTTCTGAATAATTGGTTAATCAGCTTACGGTTAACATCATCTACTTCAAAGCCACGTTCACTTAGATAGCTTTTCTTTTCATGCTTTGGCACACTGCCTGTAGCTTTATTAATCCATACGTTAATCCATATTTGTTCATAATATTGGCTGCGGTCTGTTAAGTAATCCTCAAGCTCTGGCTTCTTGTCTTTTGTTTCAAGATACCGCTTGATATCTTCAAACACCTTTATCTTCGTCTGTTCCACCGCCAAAGGGTAAACAGTTTCTAATTTACTCATTACATAGTTCCCCTTTAATTTCATTTCCCTTTAGTATATACCAATACTCCGTTTTCCCCAGTGGAAAGGCTTGGTCAATCACTGTTTTCGCCATTAATCCCACATTGAGACTTGAGCAAACCTTTTCAAAAAAATAAGCCCCCATGATGGGAGCTATAAGTTGATTATTCTAATATAAGACCTGACTGATAGCTTTCCATGAAACTTCCAACAGCCTCTTCTAATGAGCCATTTGCTTCTGGCAGCTGTACAATCACTTCATTTCGGTTGTCTACTGAGAGCACTTTTACAGAATTAAAACGATTTACTTCCAATTGTACACGCAAATCTTCAGCAAGTTCACTTGCTTTAAATTCTTCATTCACTAAAAACCGTAAGTTTCTCATCCAACGCATTCCTTTCCACATTAACTAATTCTAAGAGCCCCATTTTTGCTTAAGCAAGCCTAACTCTTCAGCATGTGTAACTCCTTCATCTGAAGGAGTCTCTAAGATCAAAGGTATTTCCTTCAGCAGTGGTGACGTAATTAAGCTGTTAAACTGCTCTTCCTTAATATGTCCTTTTTGAAAAATATTAGCATGCCGGTCTTTCCCTGACCGGGCAGGGTATTTAGAGTTATTAAAGTGGATTGCTTTTAGATGCTCTAAATAACTTAAAGTTCTGCCTTTTTGAAGGAACTCTTGAGAATTGGTTCCCTCCCATATCCCGCTTGCGAACGCATGGCATGTGTCCAGACAAAAGCCGATTTTTTCTGGGTAGTTACAAAGGCTTCTAACCTGAACCAATTCCTCCATGGTAGTACCCATCGTTCCAGACGCGCCTGCATTGTTTTCCATAAGGATCAGTGCCTCACCATCCCATTGCCTTAAAACCTCATTCAGCATTTCGATCATTAAATGGTAGCTTGCCAATGGATCATCACTGTCCACTCGATGCCCAAAATGGACAACGATGCCAACCGATCCGCATGCGTTTGTAATCTCCAAATCATTGAGCAGTGAATCAATTGTCAGCTGCTTTTTATCAGAAGTCGGTGTCAGACTGGTCGGATAAGGAGTGTGAGAAATCGAAAAAAGACCTTTTTCCAAGCAAAATTCCTTACACGCATTTGCATTTTCTTTATCATAGTTCTTAATCGTGAGGCTCCGAGGATTTTTAGGGAAATACTGATAAGCATCCGCCTCTATGCTGGCTGCCCGCTTTGCTGCTCCTAAATATCCATCCCTAATGCTCACATGGCAGCCAAATTTCATAAAACACCTTCCGCTCTTCCTCTTTTCATTTAGAATGAGGAATTCGAGGTAATAATATACTTTTTAGCAGCAAAGAACACAAGCGCAAGTGTCCGTTAAGTGACGTATGGACCGAACACTCCCATAATAAAACATACTGCTAAACTACAGTACCTGTTGGATAATAGCTTACCTTTTTACACTCTACTCCTTTTACACTTTTTTATGCTAATACTAAATTGATACTCAATAACACAATGTTCTGCCATCGCAATAATCCTTGTTCAGCTAGTGCACCCGTTACCTTAACAATATTTATTGTTTAACTCTAGCCCAAAAAGCGCCAACCCTCCTCGGATCAACGCGCTTTAGGTCCTACCTATTTTGACAGCGGTATCTTAATATCATCCCCAACCTCAAGCACAAGATTTGAACGGTCCTTAACTGGTGCAAAGACCATTATAAATGTACCTAGTTCGCTATCCACTTCGCCCTTACTGAAGTTTGGATTGATTCTTTCGCCTGATGCATTTAAGAACACACCCGATTTACCTTCAGCAACGGTATAACCAGAGCCTGGGTTGATTTGTCTTGCGTTCAAAAATTGCAACTCTAGCTTGCTCTTCTGTTGATATTGAACGCCATCTTCATCTGTATAGATCATATCAGAGCCTTTAATAATAAGTTTTGTTTCTAGTTCTGAATACTCGACTTGCTTGATTGTATATGTTTCGTTCTCAAACGTGAATTCTTTATTTAGCTCAACAATTTCACGATCAGTGATATAGGTTTTATCAAGTGTAAATGAGACCGGCCATACTGTTTTAATCTCATCCATCCCCTCATTCCAGATTGTGATATCTTCAATTTCTAAGCGAATGGCTTGACCTTCATATTCCTTAATAGAATCAAAGGATAATGCTGTAGCTACTTTGTTTTCTTCTTTATTATAGTGTCTGCTACCCCAACCGATATTCTTTAGTTCTTTTCTTCCTCCATCTTCCGTTACGATAAACATTTTGCTGGAGCCTTCAAAGATATCGATATAATAAGGCTCTAAATTTGTTGTTTCACTTTCAAAAGTAAATAACAGCTTTGTCTCAGCGTTATCTGTAATCACATTCTCAAAATGAACGGTGATTTCATTTTCTTTATCAAAATATGTTTGAGTAATCACTTGACCATGGCCATCCTTTAGAGCAGCTTTTAGACCTGGATCATCAATATGCTTACTTTCAAATATTTTATCATAAGCCTCTTTAATGGCTGCTCCTACAGGTGTAAATGATAAGGTTGAAACGATGAGTACGCATGCCGCTGCAGGTATGACTAGTTTATTGAACAGGAAGTTTTTTCCTCCACGCTCATGTTTTGCTTGTTTTACACCAAGCTTTGCTCGTTCATGTAACCCTTTGGGAATCTTAATTTTTTCTATCTCACGCTTGAGGTTACTCATAAAAATCAGCCTCCTTACATTCTTTTCGAAGTTTAGCGAGTGCTCGGTATAACACGGATTTCACTGAACCTAATGGCATGTTTACCAACTCCGCTATTTCCTTAAAAGAGTATCCTTCATAGAACTTAAGCATAACAATACTTCTTTCATGCTCATTCAGCTGTTCTAGTAATTCTTGGAGTGTGATTGAGAGAGGTATATCATCATCCTCTAAACCTATCATTTCATTATACTCTGGCTTCAAATGAACAACTTGTTTGTTCTTTCGAATTACATCAATTGAACAAGTGATTGCAATTCTGAGTAACCATGATTTAAAAAAATCAGGATTTTTTAAGGTATCTATTTTTTTAAATGCTTTATACGCCACTTCCTGTACAACATCCAATGCATCACTCTCGTTTTTCACATACACATAGGCCATCCGGTAAATATCTACTTCATACTTCTGAAACAGTTTTAAAAATGCTTTATCATTCCCATTTTGGGCCTTCTGAACAAGCCTAATCATAGGACTCACCCCTCTGCTTTTCTGTCTTATACCTATTAGACAAATTAGACTGTCAATTGGCTTAAATATATTTTAAAAATTTTTTTAAAAAACATTGATTCCGCTTTAAATTTGGAGAGTTCTAAAGGCAAACTTTACTATTGCACCCGTTCGCCAAATATGTTATTCCTCTTTTTTCCTATGTATCTATAACTATACTATAAGAAATATTAAGTTTATCCCAAACTCAAGTTTGAAAAATTTCATCAATTACTTTTTTTATTTTTGTACCAAATTCTCGTCAATAGTGAATGTTTCTGTCTCCATCGAACCCTCATATTTCTACCAAATCTGAAAATATTGAACTGAAATGAAAAAAAAGGTGAAATCCACGTCGATTTCACCTTTTTTCTTATTTTAGAAACTAGTTATGTCCCAGCCTCTTATCTGTGATTTAGCATGTGATTTACTATGGTATTTTACTTGGTATTAAGTGTTTGCAACCCACTCCCCCTAAAGACCGAGTGTTGTGGATTATACATTTTCAATCATGCTTTCTGCCTCTTCCGGAAAATCAATAAACGGGTTTCGGTTTCCTTGAATTTCAAAAATAGCAGCGTTTCGGTGTTTTTCGTATACATTAACCTTAAAAGCAAAATGCCAATCCAGTAAAACAGAGAAATTTACCGCTTTTTTATCCAATTCGTTTGGATACCTGATGAAAAAGTAAAGCATCGCCCTAGAGACGATTCCTTTTCCATATTCGGGCTCGAATTTACTCTCTTCCAGCATCCCGCAGCCTTCCCTGATACCTAAAAGATGACCCTCAGGGGAATAAGAAGGGAAATCGTGATACGGTGCATTCCCACGCATGCTGTTGCAGAACGGCTCACATGAAAAGAGGTGATGCACATCTCCCCTCATTGGCTTATGCCGTCCAAACCACGATTGAGGGACAACATGTTCACAGTTGAATGTAAATTCAGCGCTGTCATTAACCTGGCCGCTTTGACTTAATCTAGATAGAAGCTCGATATCTCGATTTATAGCTTCTGCTGGGTCCATCTTCTTTCCGGAGTATATGCTCTTCAGATTGCCATCTTCCTGCAGGTCAACCCACGGATATACATAAAGATGCGGGGCATACCTTACTTGGTGAATGTGAGATTCTTTCAAAAGTAAGTGCATCTGTTCCTGCACATCACTTTTATTAAAATCAACCTGCTTATAATACTCCGCTGCGTTTTTTCTATCAGCTGTACTATCATAATACACTTCTTTGTTTCTGGCTTTTACAAGCCGGTTCAACGCTTCTGACTGCTCTCGTCCAAATAATTCGGGATCCATTAGACCCCCACAATTTTAGCCTGAACGGCTGCCGCGAATATTTCCGAAAGATGCTTTGGCACAGTTAAATAAAGAAGACCATTGCCCTCAAGCTTAGGCGAGTGCCCCAACGGCACGGTTCTTTTAATCAACTGAGCATATAATTCAGTCTCAGAAAGCTTACGGTCAAAGGTTTCATTTGTAAGTACTTTTATTAAGGCTAAAGCCCCTGAAACATGAGGTGCCGCCATTGAAGTTCCGCTTAATCTCGCATACTTCCCATCCAAGTAGGTTGACTGGATTTTTTCTCCAGGGGCAACGAGATCTATTTCATTATGGGAGTTAGTAAAATAGGAAGAATTTCGTTCGAAATTTATTGCACCTACACTAATAACCTCGTTATAGCGGCCCGGATAGGCAAACTCATCTGTTGACTCGGTGCCGTCCCCTTCATTTCCTGCTGCACAAACAACTAAAATATTGTTCTCTACAGCCCTTTTGATTGCCGAATGCAACTCAGGGACATCCTGAGGACCACCAAGCGACATGGAAATAATATCAACTTTTTGTTCGACTGCGTAGTCAATCCCATCAATAATCCATTCGTACTTGCCCGAACCATTTTTCCCGAGAACCTTTACAATTAGAAGGCTAGCTTCCGGAGCGACTCCAACAACACCATTTCCATTTTCACCAGCCGCGATCGTTCCTGCCACATGTGTGCCATGTCCATTATAATCTTTAAATAATTCAGGGTTCCCTTTATCATCGTCTGTGAAATTTCTGCCGCCTGAAATGCGATTCATTAAGTCTGGATGAGTTGCATCACACCCTGTATCCAGCACGGCGATTGTGATACCTTTACCTTTCGTCTCTCTCCAGATCTCTGGGGCTTGTACTAATTTGACCCCGTCAGGAACTTCAACAACCTCTTCACTTACCTCCAAAGTTTGATAGGGTATCACACGAACATATTGCTCCATTTCATTCCCTCCTTCGGATAATTAAAGCGATTCGATGATACAACCTTATTCTAACAATTCTGATTGTTTATCAACAGTATCCTTTGGAGTGATATTCGGCTGGCATGCTGCAAATTAATAATTCAAAAGTCACAAATCTAAAATAAGTTAAGTACATATATCAAAGTGAAAGGGGGTTCCCTTTATGGCCTAAGCCGACCAGGACATCTTAAAGTTAAAAAAGAGCCCTAAGAGGACCCTTTATTGTACAAGATTTTCAATTCGATTCATTAAGCTAGAAACATCGGTGATAGTGCTTACGATTTGTGAGTTTTCAAGCTTATCTAAAGCTAAGTTGCCATTCTCCAACAGACTATTAATCTCCGTTAGTAAGGCTTCATTTTTCGCAACTAATTCTTGATGGACCTTCTCTGCGACAGCAGGGATTTCTTTTGTTGAAATAAACTCTTCAATATCCCCTTTTAAGGTGATCAACTGTGTTTCCAGTTCCTTTTTAACTGCCGGAACAGTGGCAGCATCCTTAATTAATTGAGGAGCTTCCTCCGCAAATGCCGTTAATTTATTAACATGATCAGTTGTATTATTTACATATTGGATTGAATCATTTACTTCACCTAAAAAAGAACATCCACTTAATAGCATTGATAGAGCAATAATAAAAGCCAAATAAATTTTTTTCATGAATAGACTCCTTCCTCATTAATAGTAATACGAATAGCAGCATTAAAAAGATTCAAAAAGCCCCAAAAATATATTTGCTGCGCAGCCCCACAATAATTCAGAAAACACCTATCATTGTAAGCTTTCAAAAAGGCTGCCTTTGGAAAAAGACAGCCTTCACATCATTTTATATGATCGTAAGATGGAAGTTTGATACCAACCCTTCCACCATACCACTTCATTTTCTAAACTGTTACTCCTGCCTGCCTTTTATTATTTTGCTCATGCTGTATGGTTGCTTGTGCAGCAGCAAGGCGGGCAACTGGTACGCGATATGGAGAGCAACTAACATAATCCAGGCCTGTTTCATAACAGAATTGAATTGAGCTTTTTTCTCCGCCATGCTCCCCGCAAATACCTGTTTTAAGCTCGGGCTTTGTTTTTCTGCCAAGAGTGACACCTGTTTCGATCAGTTTGCCAACCCCATCACGGTCTAACACAGCAAACGGGTTATCAGGAAGAACCTTATTCTCAATATAAGCCTGCAAGAATTTCCCTTCAGCATCGTCACGGCTATACCCAAAGGTTGTCTGAGTTAAGTCATTTGTTCCGAAAGAGAAGAATTCCGCTTCCTCTGCAATTTGATCTGCAGTTATAGCTGCCCGGGGAATTTCAATCATTGTTCCAACCATATAATCAAAGTCACAGCCTGTTTCTTCTTTCACTTCAAGTCCAGCCTCGACGACCAGTTTACGCATAGCCTTTAGCTCATTTACATGCCCAACAAGCGGAATCATTATCTCAAGCTTTGACTTAATTCCCTTTTCAGATAAGGTCGAAGCAGCATAAAAGATTGCCTTAGCCTGCATAATGTAAATTTCAGGGTGTATCATCCCAAGGCGGCAGCCGCGGTGTCCAAGCATTGGATTAAACTCGTCAAGCTGGCGAACTTTTCGCAGCAACTGCTCCTTTTCCTTTAATTGAGCAGAATTCGGATCAAGGATCTGCAGCTTTGTTACCTCCACTAAAAGTTCTTCCTTATCTGGCATAAATTCATGAAGAGGCGGGTCCAGCAGCCTAATTGTAACAGGATGACCTTCCATTGCCTCTAAAATCCCTTCAAAATCGCTCTGTTGCATAGGAAGGAGCTTATCAAGAGCAGCCTTGCGCTCCTCATAGGTTTCTGCCAAAATCATTTCTTGAACAGTTGGAATTCTTTTCGAATCCATAAACATATGCTCGGTCCTGCACAGGCCAATTCCTTCTGCTCCGAATTCAACAGCTTTATGCGCATCTTCCGGGTTATCTGCGTTGGCACGTACACCTAACTTTCTTTCTTCATCCGCCCAAGTAAGAAGCAGCTGGAATTCAGCTGAAAGTTCTGGCTCAATCATTGGAATTTCTCCAAGCATAATTTCACCTGTTGCCCCGTCAATTGTAATGATGTCGTGATGGTTAACAACAGTATCTCCGACACGGAATTGCTTCGCTTTTACGTCAATTTTTAAGGCTTCACAGCCGCAAATGCATGCCTTTCCCATTCCTCTGGCTACTACAGCCGCATGACTGGTCATTCCGCCTCTGCTTGTTACGATGGCTTGAGCAGCAATAATCCCATGAATATCATCTGGAGTGGTCTCAGCTCGAACCAAGATCACGTTTTTTCCTTCGTTGCCTAGATCCTCGGCTTCATCTGCATCAAATACAACCATGCCCGTTGCTGCGCCTGGTGATGCTGGAAGGCCTTTTGCAATTTGCTTGCGCTGATAGGAATCATCAATCCTCCGGTGAAGAAGCTGGTTTAATTGATCAGGATCAACCCTCATTAATGCAGCTTTTTTATCAAGGATTCCCTCCTTCACCATTTCTACTGCAATCCGAATCGCCGCCTGAGCGGTTCTTTTGCCTGTTCGCGTCTGTAATATAAAGAGTTTGCCATGTTCAACCGTAAATTCGATATCCTGCATATCCTGATAATGCTGCTCTAACAGATTGCTGGTTTCCACAAACTGCTGATACACCTCTGGCATTTCATTTTTAAGCGTGTGAATAGGTTGGGGCGTTCTTATTCCGGCAACTACATCTTCCCCTTGTGCATTAATCAGATATTCACCATAAAGCTTTGCTTCTCCAGTGGAAGGGTTACGAGTGAACGCCACCCCTGTTCCAGAATCATTTCCAGTGTTTCCAAATACCATGCTTTGAATATTAACAGCTGTACCCAGGTGGTCGGGAATCTTATTTAAACGGCGGTATATGATCGCCCGCTGATTATTCCAAGAATTAAAAACAGCATCAATGGCAAGAAGCAACTGTTCTTTTGGATCCTGGGGAAAATCTTGCTTTATGTGTTTTCTAACGATTTTCTTATAGCCAACAATTAATTCCTGCCAGTCCTCAGCGGTCATTTCAGGGTCCGTAGAATATCCTTTGTCTTCTCTGATTTCCTCAAGATACTGTTCGAAATAAAACCCATCAATATCTAATACCACATTACAAAACATCTGAATAAAACGGCGGTATGAATCATAGGCAAAGCGGGCGTTATTTGTCAGCTCGGCCATCCCTTTTACTGTTTCATCATTCATGCCTAAATTAAGAACCGTGTCCATCATGCCTGGCATCGAAAATACAGAACCGGACCTGACCGAAACAAGCAGAGGATTTTTAGGATCACCCAGTTTCTTGCCCGTTTTATCTTCGAGATTTGAAAGTGCTTCAAGTAATTGGGCTTTCACCTCTGAAGGAATAGTTTTCCCCTCTTCGTAATAAGCAGTACAGGCTTCAGTTGAAATAGTGAACCCATCAGGTACAGGAAGACCGATCTTTGTCATTTCGGCAAGGTTTGCCCCCTTACCTCCAAGCAGTTCTTTCATGCTGCTATTACCCTCATTAAATAAATAGACGAATTTCTGCATTATATTGTGCTCCTTTCGCGTTTAAAGATATCTAAGATTAGGCTTGCGGTTTCCTCGACCGCTTTGTTTGACACGTTTATAACCGGACAGCCAACTCTTTTCATAATTTTCTCAGCATAATCCAATTCCTCAAGAATTCGGTCAAAGCTCGCATAATTGGCCTCAGAGGTGAGTCCCATTGTTTTTAATCGTTCCTTGCGTATCTCATTCAATTTATCAGGTGAAATAATTAATCCTACACATTTCTTTCTCGGTACTTCAAACAGTTCATCAGGAGGTGTAACCTCTGGGACCAGCGGCACGTTTGCCACTTTAAACCGCTTATGAGCCAAATACATAGAAAGCGGTGTTTTCGAGGTACGTGAAACTCCAATCAATATTACATCTGCACGCTTAATTCCTTGAGGGTCTCGACCGTCATCATATTTAACTGCAAACTCAATCGCCTCAATTTTTCGAAAATAATCTTCATCAAGCTTTCTCATCATGCCCGGCTGATTATTGGGCTGCTTTTCGAATTTATCAGAGAAAGCCTCCATCAATGGGTGTAACAAGTCGACCGCCCGAATTCTTTCCTCATTAGCACGGCGGTCCATGTATTCCTTCAAAGCAGGAATTACAATTGTATATGCAATGATCCCGCGGCTATGGCTTGCAAGAGTGATCACATCTTCAATATCTTCAATATCCTCAACATAGGAACTGCGCTGAATTTCAACCCTACCCCCATTAAATTGTGTAGCAACCGCCTTAACCACAAACTCAGCTGTTTCACCAACAGAGTCGGATACAACAAATACAGTCTCTCTCTTCTTCAAAAGGCTCCCACTCCCTATACCGGATTCATTTCTGCAATCTCTAAATATGCTCTAGCGATGGTCGTTTTCGTAATTCTTCCGATTACTTTATATGTATTTTCAACATTGTCTGCTTTTTGTACAACAGGCAGTGAATCAATCTGATTATTTATCATTTTGTTGGCAGCATCGAATAACGTTTCTTCTGGAAATATTGTTACAATGTTAGGCATCCTCGTCATAATGACACTAACGGGTAAGCCTTCGAGGTTTTTATTGCCAATTGCCGCTCTTAGAAGATCTTTTCTGGAAATTACACCTGCTAATAAGCCCTCTTCATCCAACGCATAAAGTGTTCCCACGTCTTCTAGAAAAAGCTGAACAATGGCATCGTAAACTGAAGCTGACTTCTGAATGACAATAGGATGGGCTTTATAATCCTTCACCTGCTGACTTGTAAACTCCGCCGCCTGCATTTTCATTTGCCGTTCCTCGTTCACAAAATAGCCAACCCTCGGACGTGCATCAAGGCTCCCAGCCATTGTCAATATAGCTAGATCTGGACGGAGAGTTGCCCTAGTTAAAGACAGCTTATCCGCAATCTGTTTCCCAGTTATGGGTCCCTCTTGCTTAACGATTTCTAAAATTTCTTCTTGGCGTTTCGACAGTTTCATGATCCTCACCACCTTCTGATTCAACCATATATGTTATACTTATTATATCATTCTGCTAATGTGTTACACTATTTAAGATATAGTATATTATAATTAATTTCAACCAGAAACCTTAAATTTGTATTTTTTTTAACAAACATTACGTGTCGTATTGACTAGAGGCTGAGAATAAGAAGAGCCGAAGTCCATTATACACAGGGACTTTGGCTGAATGAGGCTACCGCGTACGACCGCCAATAATTTAGAATTTTTATCATTATTTATACAACTAAAAAAGTTCATGTCCCTTAAACAGCCCCGACAAGCCCTGTAAGGCCAGAGTGTGAAATCATTCTTTGACTACTTCATTATCCGGACCGAAGCGACATTGATCTGCTCGAAGCCTACCTTTTCCTTGCAACATACTCAGGGAAGCCAACTCTTGGTAAAAAGCGGCTAGGCGCTGAAGTTAGACAGTAGTTAATGTCAAATATTTTATACATTCTTATGTTAAAAAAAAGCAGTCCCCCTATACAGGAAACTGCTTGCAATTAATCTTTATTAATTTCTAAATTTAAATAAATGGGACAGTGATCGCTGCCCATAATACCTGAATGGATCCTAGCATCACTAATTAAGTCAGCTAATTTTTGGGAAACAATGAAATAATCAATTCGCCAGCCAATATTACGCTCTCTTACCCTACTCATATACGACCACCATGTATATGCATCCTTTTGATCAGGATTTAAAAACCTAAAACTATCAACAAATCCGCTATCCAGCAATTCCGTCATTTTACCGCGTTCTTCTTCAGTAAAACCAGAATTTTGCTTATTAGATTTGGGATTCTTTAAATCAGCCTCTTTGTGGGCGACATTTAAATCACCGGCCAGAACCACTGGTTTAATACCATCAAGTTCGACCAGGTATTCTCTTAGCTTGTCCTCCCAATTTAACCGAAAATCCAAACGGGCAAGTGTCCGCTGAGCATTCGGACTATAGACATTAACCAAATAAAAATCCTTAAACTCTATAGTTATGGCACGGCCTTCCCTGTCATAATCATCAATTCCAATCCCATAACGGACAGATACTGGCTCTACTTTTGTAAAAATAGCTGTGCCTGAATACCCCTTTTTAATTGCATAATGCCAGTATTGCGAATACCCCTCTAATTCAAGCCTGATTTGACCTTCTTGCAGCTTAGTCTCTTGTATACAGAAGATGTCAGCATCAACCTCTTTAAAATAATCCAAAAACCCTTTACCCGTACAGGCACGAAGCCCATTTACATTCCAAGAAACCAATTTCATTGATGTTCTCCTCTATCCCCTAGTTGGTCTGTATCACGTACCTCCGCTATTTTACTCTCTTAAGTTGACTTTTTCCAATAGAAAGGCCGCTCCTCGTTAGAAGCGGCCATGACAATGCATCCGTGTGTGTCATTAAGAAAAAGCTTGATCGATAGCATCATCGAGATTCAACTTTAAGTCAACCGCATATCGTTTTGTCACGTTTACATCACGGTGACCCGCAAGCTTCGCAACAGTGTTGATATCCACACCTTTCTTGATTAGCTGCCTACAAAAGGTATGGCGCAGCTTGTGAGGATTCACATTATATTTCTCAAGCATATATTGGATCGCTCTCGGAGAAATCCGTTTATTAACACTCGACAGAAATAAAGCGTCTTCCTGATTTTCAGTTGATTCAAGATATTGTTCAAGACGGGAAATCGCCTCCTTAGATAGGGGGATCACTCGCTCAATTTCACCATCATGACGAACATTTAGTTTGCCCTTGCCATCTTCGAGTTCGATATCTGAACGGTTTAACTCGCAAAGTTCGGAAACTCGGATACCCGTATGCAATAGAAGGTAAGTTATCACAATATTTCTCTGATTCCCATCTGCTTCTATATGATCTAGGAGTTCTTTAATTTCTTTAGTGTTTAATGTTTCAGGCAAGTCTGTTTCATCCGCCTTTTCTTTCCTCTGTATATCAACAACTAGCTGGGGATTTTCTGTAAAACGTGAATAAACACTTATGGCTGCGAGATACTTCTCAATTGTTCCAGGATTTTTCTGTTGTGCCTCTAGATAATCCATATATGATTGAACGTCATCATTTGTTGTATTCATAAGATTTTTACCAATTGATTTTAGCCAAGCCTCAAACTTAACCAGAACTGCTGTATAAGTCCGTATAGTACTTCCTGCCTTACCCTGATTAACCAACCATGTTTCAAAATCCACCATTATATTATGACTGCTATCTCCGCCAGTGTTTTTCACTTTTATCACCCCTCTTATATAGTTGCTAATGCTTACTTATATCTTATATTATATCTTCATTAAAATCAACTTCTGCGAAACCATATTCAAAAAAAACTAACCAGAATACGGTTAGTTTCCTCTATAACTATAAATCAAATAGAGGATCTAAACCTCTTCCAAATTCGTTGCAGATGGTTTTAAAATTGGCTCCGCAGGCAGGACTCGAACCTGCGACCGATCGGTTAACAGCCGATAGCTCTACCACTGAGCTACTGCGGAATAATAGCATTGTACTAATAATATCTTACCCCGTTACTTTTTTATACATAATAACGAAAATAAAATTAAATGGTGGGCCTAAATGGACTCGAACCATCGACCTCACGCTTATCAGGCGTGCGCTCTAACCAGCTGAGCTATAGGCCCATTAAAATAATGGAGCGGGTGATGAGAATCGAACTCACATCATCAGCTTGGAAGGCTGAGGTTTTACCACTAAACTACACCCGCATAGTGAATTTATATTAAGAATCACATAGCTATTATTAATTACTCTGGAGGCAACACCCGGATTTGAACCGGGGAATAAAGGTTTTGCAGACCTTGGCCTTACCACTTGGCTATGTTGCCTTGTTGGCTGGGCTAGCAGGATTTGAACCTGCGCATGACGGAGTCAAAGTCCGTTGCCTTACCGCTTGGCTATAGCCCATTAATATTTATGTTGAAAAATGGGGCGACTGATGGGAATCGAACCCACGAATGTCGGAACCACAATCCGATGCGTTAACCACTTCGCCACAACCGCCATAATCATTATTGGCAGGGGTAGTAGGAATTGAACCCACACTGGAGGTTTTGGAGACCTCTGTTCTACCTTTAAACTATACCCCTATTTATTTAAAGATGGTGGAGGGGGGCAGATTCGAACTGCCGAACCCGAAGGAGCGGATTTACAGTCCGCCGCGTTTAGCCACTTCGCTACCCCTCCGTTAATATCAAGGTGGCTCAGGACGGAATCGAACCGCCGACACAAGGATTTTCAGTCCTTTGCTCTACCGACTGAGCTACTGAGCCATATTAAAGTATACATACCTAATTTCAGTTTTTAAAGCTTTGTCCCCACCTCAGAATGCTTACTCGAGATGCGGCTCGCTGGGTACAACTCGCAGCGAATCATGAAGATTATGCTCGTTGCTCTACCGACTGGGCTACTGAGCCATATTAATTTGTTTTTAAAAATGGCGGTCCCGACGGGAATCGAACCCGCGATCTCCTGCGTGACAGGCAGGCATGTTAACCGCTACACCACGGGACCATATTGCGGGGGCAGGATTTGAACCTGCGACCTTCGGGTTATGAGCCCGACGAGCTACCGAACTGCTCCACCCCGCGACGATAAAAAACGATATTGAAAGTTTTCCTAGTAAGGACAATCGCTATACCTATGCAATCTGCTGTTGGTACCAACTCACACTATTTCAGTAAGATAACGATTGTTTTAAAAACTACGGTTCAATTAGTACCGAAACCGTAAAAATTGCGGGGGCAGGATTTGAACCTGCGACCTTCGGGTTATGAGCCCGACGAGCTACCGAACTGCTCCACCCCGCGACGATAATAAGTAAATAGAAATATTATGCTCTTAGTAAGCATTTGACTGTCCCGATCTCATAAGGCCTAACAAGGTGCTGATCGATCGGTACAACTCGCAGAAAATTCATGAAGTAACGCTTGTTGCTCCACCCCGCGACGATAATAGTTAAAAGAGATGTAACATTCAAAGTAAATAAAATGGAGGAGGAAGGGGGATTCGAACCCCCGCGCGGTGTTACCCGCCTGTCGGTTTTCAAGACCGATCCCTTCAGCCGGACTTGGGTATTCCTCCAAATAAATGGTAGCGGCGGAGGGAGTCGAACCCACGACCTCACGGGTATGAACCGTACGCTCTAGCCAGCTGAGCTACACCGCCAAATATTTGAATTATAATATGGTGGAGCCTAGCGGGATCGAACCGCTGACCTCCTGCGTGCAAGGCAGGCGCTCTCCCAGCTGAGCTAAGGCCCCATATATTTTGAAAATGGTCGGGAAGACAGGATTCGAACCTGCGACCCCTTGGTCCCAAACCAAGTGCTCTACCAAGCTGAGCTACTTCCCGAAATTATGGCGCGCCCGGCGGGATTCGAACCTACAACCTTCTGATTCGTAGTCAGATGCTCTATCCAATTGAGCTACGGGCGCATTATTTAAGATGGATGGTGCCGAGGACCGGAATCGAACCGGTACGGTAGTCACCTACCGCAGGATTTTAAGTCCTGTGCGTCTGCCAGTTCCGCCACCCCGGCTAAGTCACTGGAGCGGAAGACGGGATTCGAACCCGCGACCCCCACCTTGG
>NZ_JABUNR010000023.1 GCF_013343715.1 Mesobacillus harenae | reverse complement strand
ATTAGACATTTGGTGTTAGAAATGACCAGTCACGTTTTATCGAGTGGTCATTTTTAACACCCCACCAAACGAAGTGCGGTAGTATTCTGAGGAGAATCTAGTCTCATTTTTTTGTGTCTACTTTCTTGACAGAAGTCCAGATTTTCCCGTTATACTGCAGGATAGAACTCGGTTCGGGGTATATAAGCGGAAGTTTTCCCGTTAAGTAAGGTACAATGATCGATTTTCATGTTTTTGGAGCATATAGGCGGAATCCCTCCCTCTAATTAAGCTAAATTTCATGTTTTTCTTAAATAAGAGGAATTTCTCCGCTTATTTATCAACCATGCAGATCCCCTCCTCTGGTCCGTGAGAGTCCGCTCTTTTATGGTTAGGGTTAAGCAGAACTTTGAAGAAAAGGAGGCACCGCATCAAACAAGGTTGCAGGAGGTTTTTTTAGTAGAGAATTGATGCAAGAGTTGTTTAAAGGAAGAAACCTTCCATAAGATTGTTATAAAAAATGCTTGGAGCATATGTCTCCAAGCATTTCTTTGCTAATTTACTTTTTAACTCTAGTGCGAATTACTAGACGAATTCGTATTTTGTACTTCAAACAGAATCCGTTAGAAAAAAAACAGTTTTACTTATTACCTTTCCACTCTAGCATTCCACCAACCATATTTTTCACTTTATACCCATGATCCATTAAAAAGTAACAAACATTTTCACTGCGTCTTCCTGACCTGCAAATAAAAATATACTCTTTATCCTCATCAAAGTAGTCCAAATTTGTGGGAATGTCGTCCATACGGATATGCTTTGCTCCTGGAATGATTCCCTCTGCAACCTCTTCGTTCTCTCTAACATCGACAAGCTCAAGCTTTTCTCCAGCTTCGAGTTTTTTTTGTAATTCTTCAGTAGTGATTGTCTGCAATTGATCCATACCTCTAACCTCCAGTTAAGTTGCTTACGTTCTCTAATTATTATATATAAAATAGACCCCAGAACAAGAGGGCAAAACTCTCAGATGCGGAGAGAGTCTGCTTATATCTAGTTCTGGCCAAGGTGCTTGCGCTTTTCTAGTTAGCGACGATATTTACTAATTTTCCTGGTACGGCAATGACTTTACGAATTGTTTTACCGGTAATCTGCTCTTTTACCTTTTCATCATCCATTGCGATTTGCTCAAGTGCTTCTTTATTTGCTCCAGACGGCACCATCATTTTAACTTTCACTTTACCGTTTACCTGAATGACAATTTCGACTTCATCATCAACAAGTTTTGCTTCGTCAAAGGCAGGCCAGGCTTCATAGGCAATAGTTTCTGAATTGCCAAGTAAGTGCCAAAGTTCTTCAGCGATATGCGGGCAAATTGGAGAAAGCAGTTTTACAAATCCCTCAATATAACTCTTCGGAAGAACATCCGCCTTGTATGCTTCATTTATAAAAACCATTAGCTGTGAAATGGCGGTATTAAAACGAAGACCTTCTATATCTTCTGTTACCTTTTTTACCGTTTGATGATAAACCTTTTCAAGACTCTGAACATCAGTGGTGTTTTGAATTTTCCGATTCAAAGCCCCATCGTCTCCAACAAATAGACGCCAAATTCTGTCAAGGAAACGCCGGGAACCATCTAGGCCAGTAGTTGACCAAGAAATCGATGCTTCAAGCGGGCCCATAAACATTTCATAAAGGCGAAGTGTATCAGCACCATGGCTTTTAACTATTTCATCTGGATTAACAACATTCCCCTTAGATTTGCTCATCTTTTCATTATTTTCTCCCAAGATCATTCCTTGGTTAAACAGCTTCTGAAAAGGCTCTTTTGTAGAAACTACACCGATATCATATAGGAACTTGTGCCAGAAACGGGCATACAGCAAATGCAGCACAGCATGCTCAGCACCACCGATGTAAATATCAACAGGAAGCCATTCTTTTAACTTTTCGGGATCTGCCAGAGCCTGATCATTTTTTGGATCTATATAGCGAAGGTAGTACCAGCAGCTTCCAGCCCATTGCGGCATGGTATTCGTTTCCCTGCGCCCTTTTTTACCTGTTTCGGGATCGGTTACATTAACCCAATCCGTAATGATTGCCAGTGGAGACTCCCCAGTACCTGAAGGTTTAATTTCAGTTGTTTTCGGTAAAATCAATGGTAATTGATCCTCTGGAACAGCCGACATCGTTCCATCTTCCCAATGAATAATTGGAATAGGTTCTCCCCAGTATCTCTGGCGGCTAAACAGCCAATCACGAAGGCGGTAAGTAACCTTTTTTGTACCCAGTCCTTTTTCCTCCAGCCAAGAAATGGCTTTAATGATGGCCTCTTCCTTGTCTAACCCATCAAGAAAGCCTGAGTTAATATGTTCTCCGTTTCCTGTATAAGCCTCTTCGGCAACATTGCCACCTGCAACAACCTCTTGGATTTTAAGATCAAATTTCTTGGCAAACTCATAATCTCGTTCATCATGTGCTGGAACAGCCATAATCGCACCGGTCCCGTAACTCATTAGCACATAATCAGCAATCCAGATAGGCATTTTCTCACCATTAACAGGGTTAATTGCATAAGCTCCGGTATAAACGCCAGTTTTGTCCTTCGCTAGGTCGGTCCGCTCTAAGTCGCTTTTACTTTTAATTTCATCCAGGTAGCCTGCAACCGCCGCTTTTTGCTCGTCCGCAGTAATTTCGTTAACTAATGGATGCTCAGGAGCCAGGACAGCATAGGTAGCTCCAAACAAAGTATCAGGGCGCGTTGTAAACACTTTAAATGAACTGTTATGGCCATCAACGCTAAACGTAATTTCAGCACCCTCTGACCGGCCGATCCAATGGCGCTGCATATCTTTGATGCTTTCAGGCCAGTCAACCTCTTCAAGATCCTCAAGAAGGCGGTCCGCATATGCAGTAATTCTCAGCATCCATTGTTTCATTGGACGGCGCACAACCGGGTGCCCGCCTCGTTCACTTTTACCGTCAATTACCTCTTCATTAGCTAAAACTGTTCCTAGAGCGGGGCACCAATTAACAGCAACTTCATCAATATAGGCCAAGTCTTTTTCATACAGTTTTAAGAAAATCCACTGGGTCCATTTATAATATTCTGGATCGGTTGTGTTAACTTCCCTGTCCCAATCATAGGAAAAACCAAGTGCTTTAATCTGGCGGCGAAAGTTATCGATGTTTTTCTTCGTAAATTCTGCAGGATCATTTCCTGTATCAAGCGCATATTGTTCTGCTGGTAAACCAAAAGCATCCCAGCCCATTGGATGGAGAACATTATATCCTTGCATTCTTTTCGTGCGGGATAATATATCTGTTGCTGTATAGCCTTCTGGATGGCCAACGTGCAGACCAGCTCCTGATGGATATGGGAACATATCTAAAGCGTAAAACTTCCGCTTTCCTTCATCTTCCGTTGTCTTGAATGTGTTATTTTTTTCCCATTGTTGCTGCCACTTTTGTTCAATTTCCTGATGGCTGAAACTCATTTCTTTTCCTCCTAGTAAATAAAAATAGTTGTTATTGTGTAAGAGCTAATTAGCCCATGCAATTGAAGTTTTTGAACGGCTATATGCCGGACAAATAAAAAAACTCCCATCCCTATAAGGGACGAGAGGATATGTATATCTCCCGCGGTACCACCCACAATTAGTGACAAGTCACTCGCTTCATTAACTCCTTAACGCGGAAAACGGCAAGCATTACTGGAAATTCACACTTGCAACTCAAAGGTGAGTTCACGATGGGTCCGGTTGGCTTGCACCTGCCGCCAACTCTCTAGATCGGACAAAACATCATTACTATTCCTAATCAAAGTTATTTCATATTCAGATTATAGTGATATTGTATTAAATTTCCCATAAAGATGCAAGCTAGGCTAATCTTCAAAGGAACAAGTAATATATACGGTATGCAGGCAGCAGGGGAAAGTTCTTAGCTTCTGCAGTAAATTATTATAGACAACTATTTAAAGCTTTAAAAGCATACTTAACCGTTTTTCGCAGTTTTTAAAGAAAGATGTGAGATAAAATAGGCAATAGTCGCTGCTACGAACATAAAGAACGATGAACCCCATGAGTTCTCACCGAAAACAACTTCCTGTTTCGAACTTTGTTCTAAGGCAGAAAAATCTGGAATATATGCAGCTGTCAGCCATAATCCTAGTAGAAGCTGAAATGCCGTATGCAGCAGTAGAAAACAGGCTATGAACACAAGATATCTCTTCAAATAAATCTCCTCCTTCCTTTTAAATACGAAAGCTGGAGGAAAAAGTTACATAAAGTTTTTTAACTGACATATATTTCATAACCCTTTTAGTGTTCAGGCAACACTTAACTTGATCCTAAGACGCTGTTTTTGAAGCATTTGCTGGGAGTTGTGCTCCCTGTTTGAGTTTTTTGTCATAGACGATAGTGGTAAAGATCGAAATAACAAACAACCCAATCAGTACAGCAAACATCATTGACA
The DNA here is from genome assembly GCF_013343715.1 of Mesobacillus harenae. Classification (GTDB taxonomy): domain Bacteria; phylum Bacillota; class Bacilli; order Bacillales; family Cytobacillaceae; genus Mesobacillus_A; species Mesobacillus_A harenae. The sequence goes on along the minus strand of NZ_JABUNR010000023.1, from coordinate 48,972 downwards.
TACCATAGTTATCAACAAGAAGGCCACCAAGCAGAGGGCCGATCATTCTGCCTCCTGTAGCCGTACTGTTGACAACCCCCTGGTAAAACCCTTCACGCCCTTTTGGTGCAAGTTCATTTGCGATGGTTGGCACCGCGGGCCAAATTAACATTTCACCAATTGTTAAAATAGCCATGGCTGTTAGGAAAAAGGCAAATTCTGTTGCGGCTGCTGCGACAGCAAAAGAGCCCATAAAAATAACCATTCCTATAATAATCTGCTTCTTTAGGGCATTTTCAAAAGGCTTGACCATTCTGTTCATCAAAGGCTGGGCAAGCACAATTAAGGCTCCGTTTAAAGTCCACAAAATACTGTACTGGTTCAGGGATATGTTAAGCTCCTGGGTATATGCAGGAATGGTAGACTGCCACTGGACATAGCCAACCCAGCAAAGTAGATACCCGATACACAGAACCAATAACGCATAAAGCTTAGTGTGGTTTTTAACTTTGCCACCCTCCTGAAGGATCGTTGTTTGACTTACAGGATTCGTATTAATTTTGCGATATCCTACCCCAGCTATAATTAAAAATATAAAATACATCAGTGCATTCGCGATGAATATCAGCTGGAATGAGTAAGAAGCAACTACACCCCCTAATGCTGCTCCGACCGCAACTCCAAGGTTCTGGGCCACATAAATGGAATTAAACGCTTTTCTTCCTCCAGTTGGCCATACTGAACCAGCCATTGCATACATGGAAGGAAACACGATCCCAGAACCGAAACCAATAATGGTTAAAAAGAAGATGTAAGCTGGCCAATGGTGCCAGACACTTAAGCCAAGCAAAGCGAAGAACGTAATCAAAATTCCTAGGAGGATACTTTTATAGCCGCCAATTTTATCGTATAAAATCCCTCCATATAGATTACCGGCAACACTCGCTGCTGAATTTAACATTAAAATAAGGCCAGCAACAGACAGAGTTTTGCCAAGATGCTGATGAATATAGATCGTATTTAAAGGCCAAAGAAAGGAAGAGGCCGTTACATTTACTGCCATTCCGATTATTAGAAGCCATAATGCTCGCGGCATGAAAAACGCTCCTTTACCAATTAAAGATTTTACACCAACAAATTATTCTATTGGTTTTTATAAAGGAGAGCAACAACTTTCGTTACCTTGCTAGCAGTAAATGGTTTCCTGCTGTCTGTGAATCTATGTGTGTAAAAAACTGTTGACACCCCTCCGTTTTTTTGTAAAACTAAAGAAAACACCGTGCAAGTACTATTCGCACAGTGTTTTCCTAACTTACCTATATTTATTTTGGCGCTGGAGGCTGTTGAGCAGGGAAGTAGCTGTTGATCGCATGCTCTTTCTTCTTGAAATTGTCCGTTTCAGATGTCACAGCCTTTTTCGCCTTTTCTATCTCTTTCTTTAATTCCTCAAGATTTACTTCTTTCTTAACCAGTTCCTCGGTTGCCAGCTTAATGGCTTCATTTGATTCCTCTACAGAAACCCTTAAGTTATCCATAGCTCCTTGCGGGTTATGGAATCCAGCTGCGTTTTCAGCCGCGACAATATCCCACATCCATTGCCCTTTACGGACATGCTCCTGTGCCTGCTTAACTTTATCTTCACTGACACCACTAGTAATCATCTTATTGATATAATAATGTGCCGTAATTGAAATGTCTTCTGCTTTATGAAGCCCTTCCATATGTGTATCCTGAATTTCACCAATCCGATCTTTCAGCTCGTCTGCAGTACGGTTAGTATGACAGGTTGCACAAGACTGCTCCATTGTTTTTAGCGGAGAAGTCCACCAGTGAGAGGTAATTTTCTTTTTGCCGTCTACCCGCTCATATGGCATATGGCAGTCCGAACAAGTTACTCCTGCCTGCCCGTGCGGACCCTCCATATGAGTCTCAAACTCTGGATGCTGTGCTTTTATCATTGGTGTACCGGAAACATTATGAACCCAGTCTTTTTCAAAACCGTTTGCTTTTGCTGTTGTGTCATAGTATTCATACATATCTTCAGCCTTAAATCCATTTGCCCAAGGGAAGGTTACTTCACCATTGCCGGCATCAAAATAGTACTCAACATGGCATTGTGCACACACATAGTTACGCATGTCGTTCTTCGTTGCATTTGAAATATCTGTACCTTGTGATTCCATTGCCTTAATAAAACTAGGGCGGGTAATCCGCAGATCCATTGTTTCGGGATCATGGCAGTCCGAACATCCAATAGAGGAATGCCCCATAGCCTCTGCTTTCGGCCAGATATCTTTATTAAAATTGCCGCCCCAATAATCGTCACCCAATTCTTCGATTAAGTGCGGAACAGCAGATGACTTACAAGTTAAACAAGATCCAATTGATTTATCGGTAATCCTTGCTACCGCACGAACATCTTCATTTGCGTATATATGTCCGCGATCTTCATTATATTCAGTTGCAAATCCATATCCATTAAACAAAATAGGAAGATAAGGTTCTTTGTCCGCATCATATTTACTGCGTTTTACGGACCCACTATATTTTGTATCTTCATGATCTTCCCCATTTTTCATGTAGCTGTCATATTGAAGCGGAAATAAATCCTTAAATGCTTCATTTTTAATTTCATCCTTGTCCAGTCCAGTTTTTAATTCACTGGCCGATGTCTCTTTATCGTTTGAACTGGAACAACCTGAGATGACAAGTATGACAGCGACTAGGAGCAAATATGCCCAACGTAGATTCCTAGCCATTGTTAAACGTACCTCCCTTATTTTCTAGTAACTCCCCTGGTTTTGGTGCTTTGTAAAAATCTTCTGTTTTAAATCCTTTCCCATGCGGCACTGACTGATGGCAGGTAACACAGCTGTCTTTCGAATCATGCGAAACATTATTTAAAGTGTTTTCATGACAGTCGATACAGTTTTCATTTACCACTTGTTCAGTACTTTCCACTGGATGAAGTACTTTTGGTATCTTTTCTTCACCAAGCGTGTTGTAATACACATGGTTCATTCCTGCCTTTGCCTTGTACGTATACTTATTGACCACATTGTCATGCGGCAGGTGGCAGTCCCCGCAGCTAAGCCCTGCATGGTTTGAATCGGTAAACGAATTATGGACCTCCGTCATAATGTGACAGCCGCTGCAAAACTCGGGTGAATCTGTATAAGCAAGTGTTTTTACAGTTACCACCGAAAAGATAATACCTGCAAATACCCCAATAAACAGCAGCAGCCGTTTGTCTACCTTCCAAATCTTTTTAAACATCTCTCTCTCACCTCCCTTTAATAGAAAATATCTATTAAAACACTAATAGTGCTTTAACCAAGTTAAGGTGAAGTTTTTTCAATTAAATTAATTAAATCTGTTTTGGTTGTTGGACCTGAAAAACGTTCGACTATCACACCATTTTTATCAATAATAATGGTTTCAGGCTGGCCGATAACGCTATATTCCTTAGACGTTTCTTCCTTAGTATCAAGTAAGTAGATCAACTTCGAACCTTGTTCATTGATATACTTTTCCATTCTTTTCTTCGTTTCGCCTTTTGCGATTATTAGCAATGCTGCATCCTTATATTCCGTACCAAACGCTTCGAGCTCTGGTGCTTCCTCAATACAAGGAGCGCACCATGTCGCAAAATAATTTAAAACAACTGTTTGCCCTTTAAAATCGGACAACCTGTAAGTCTCTCCATTGATATCCTTAAGCTCGAATTCAATTGCCCTGTCTCCAGGATTGGCAGAGGCTTTTCCTCCTAGACCATTAACGAGAAACCCGAGTACACCTGCAACGGCGATTATTACAATAATTGGAACAAGTTTCTTCCCCATCTTTTCCACCTGCTTTTACTGTTCTGTGTTCCATTCCTCTAACAATTTAATTTCCTTTTGAAGCTGCTTTTGGCGTTTTCCTAAGATAAGAACATATCCTGAGATTAAAGCCCAGATGATTGTATAGGTCATAAATAAGTAAGTCATTAATAATCCTCCTTAAGTTTCCAACTAGTTTTCTAGGTTTTTTAAGCAGCACTCACTTTTAGCTTGCAAGTCTGCTGATTGCTCTATTCTTTGCTCTCCTGACGGTATCACGCATCTTCTCAATTTCGATTCCTTTTCTCATTAGAAATGCATAAAGGACTGTGATTGTAAAAATACTGAACAATAGTGTAAGCAGCATCTCAGGTGCGATTCCGCCGCCAGATTGGTCTTTGCCTTCACCGAATACAACAGGATGCAGCTTTGTATTCCACCACCGGATTGCCATAAAGACGATGGGAACATTAATGCAGCCTATGATCCCAAATACAGCAGATAATCTTGCGATATTTTCCCAAGATCCTTCCATTTTACGGACAAAGAGGTATGCCACATAGATGAACCACAAAATCAAAGTGGTTGCAAGACGGGGTTCCCACGTCCACCAAGTGTTCCAGCTCGATTTACCCCATATCATTCCTGACAGAAGCGTAACTGTCGTAAAGATGACACCTATTTCGGCTGAAATACCTGCGGCAATATGATGATTCATATTCGGTTTTATCAAATTTCGAACACTGTAATAACCAACGATAATGAAAGCTAGAAAAGCTACCCAGGCACAGCCGACATGAAAATAGAAGATTTTTTGCGGTGCACCCATCACACGTTCTACAGGCGACCAGATAAACACTAACCATAACGCTAGAAAAAATGATGGAACCAATGTAAAAAATAGCAGTTTATCAATAATTCCAGAAACCTTACTCATCAGGATCCCTCCATAATAAACTCAAATAAGAAAAAGCAAGCGGCCAAAAACAGCAGGTCGTATGCGGCCATTAGCTGCAGCCACGATATAGCATCCGATATATCCTGATTTTCGAGCACAATCCTTGTACCCTGTACTGCTGCGATCATTAAAGGACTCAATAAAGGCAGCAGCAAGACTGGAAGAAGCATCTCACTGTTTTTCGCATTCGCTGCTAAGGCCGCCAGAAACGTGCCAACAATGATGAAACCAAACGTTCCTACAATAACAATTAACATAAACCATAGGATTGCTCCGAGAAAACGGTAATCAAACAAGATGAATAACACTGGTATACTAATCACCTGAACAACTGTTACGACTATAAAGTTGGCAAGGACTTTACCGAGGTAAATACTTGATGGATCAATTGGCGCTGACCTTAACCCGGTAAGACAATCATTTTCATGCTCTGACAAAAAGGAACGGTTCAGTCCAAGGATCCCAGAAAAGATAGTAATCAGCCAGACTAAGCCTGGTATTACCGCTTTGACCATGTTATTCGTTGGATCGAATGCAAAACTGAACACTAGGATAACCAGGCTTGAAAAAATAACCATCATACCAATCGTCTGTTTGGTTTTCAGCTCGTTGCTTAAATCCTTCCAGGCAATAGTCCAGGCATCTATTAAAATGCTCATTTTTGAGCCACCGCCTCTGCATACCAATCTTTCATTTTCGGCAAATCAATGTCCGATGTCAGCTGAATTGTTTCTGTTATCCGGCCCTTGTTTAGAATGGTTACTCTATCAGCAAGTTCATGAACCTGATCAAAATCATGAGAGATAATTAGGATGGAAGTTCCGTTTGTCTGTTTTTGTTTAATGATTCTATTAAGCAATGCAACTGCCTCCTGGTCTAGCCCGGTATGCGGTTCGTCCAGCATCAAAATGTCCGGCTCCGCCAGCAATACTCTCGCAATCGCTAGCCTCTGCATCATGCCCCGAGAAAATGAGCGGATCGGAATCTCTTTAAAGTAATGGAGGCCGACTTCCTTTAGCAGCCTGGTGGCCTTCTCATCAATATTTTTGACTTTAAATAATTTTCCGTAGAACTTAAGATTCTCCATCGGAGTAAGCGTGTTATAGAGAAAAGATTCATGGCCTAAGAACCCAATCTTTCTTTTAATCTCTGCAGAGTTTTTCTGTATCTTCTGGCCCTCAATAATGATATCTCCGCTAGTTGGCTGCAGAAGTCCTACAGTGCATTTAAAGAATGTGCTTTTACCAGCTCCGTTAGGTCCTATTACAGCTAGCGTTTCACCCTTATTAAGGACCAAGCTGACATTTTTTAAAATTAGCTTATCACCCAGAATCTTTGTCATATTCTTTAACTCAAGCATATTTCCCAACTCTTTCATAAGGTAAATTGGAGAAGCTGTTTTTTGACAATATCTAGATGCTCCTGAAACTCTCCTATTCTCTTCCTGTATAGCACTTCGGTTATCTCTCCCTGTTTACGCTGTTCTTCGAGATTTAGAAGCTGCTCTTCAATAACGTTTTTTTTCAGCAATAATCGCTTAAACGCCTGTTCATCTGCTTCAGGCTCACTTTTTTGCTTTCTCTTCCACAAACTATATAAGATCACTGTACCGAACACCGCTAAAATACCCAGCATCCAATGAGGATCCAGCCTATTGAGGCCTGGTGTTTTAAACCAGAAGGTTATTAGCCAATCAGGATGAAATGGCGGGAACTTACCCATCCCCTATCTTCCTTTCTGCCTGCGTAATGTTTCCAGCTCACGAAGGATTTCCATATCGACCTCTTTAGATGAGGTTTTGCCTTGGACAACCTTTGGATTTTGTTCTCCTTTTAAAAAGTCAGCTGCCAGCATCTGATAATGCTCCTTCATCTTGATGAAGTCAGCTTCAGAAATTTTTTTCATTAAAAAGTCCATTTCCAGCTCATTCACAGATCTGTAAATACTATCCACACTGCTTGCTTCCCCTGACACCTGCTCGATTAATCCGTCTGAATGAACTGTGGTTGAAAAGAAAGGCGAGATTATAAAGTAAAAACAAGTAATAATGATGATCGAACCTGTAACTAGAAATATGTAATCCATACAATCAGCTCCTAAAAAAGCTTTCGACGTTCTTCTTCGAATGTTTTTTCAATAATTTCACGCTCTGTTTCATTCTTCCAGCCAGCTTTTCCAGGCTGGACATATACGGCCTCCTGATTTTTTCTTGTCAGTCTTTTTAGCCATACAGCTAAAATGATAACTCCTATTACAAGTCCAATACCCGGCATCACCCAGGCAATTATTCCGCTTTTTCCGCTCCCAGGTGTTCTTAAAGCTGCCTGCCCATATTCATCCACATATGACTGGATGATTTCTGCTTCATTCATCCCGCCATTCAGCATTTCAATGACTTCATCGTAATAGACTTTTTGAATTGTACAGGTTGAAAACTCATGGTCTGCATGCCCCTGCATGTCAAGCTGCTTTATGACTGTTTGAAATTCTTTTGAGTTATAGGTAAACGCCCCGGTAATTGTTGGTATTAAAATGATTAGTAGAATGGTAGACAGTATTATTTTTAAATTCATAACGTTCACCTGCCTTAGCTCTTCGTTACTGATGTAGGCTGAATTCGACCTGCTGGTCTGCCGCCAATTAAGGCAAATGCTGATCCAATTACCACAATGATTCCACCTGTCCAAATCCAGCTAACAAACGGATTCACTTTTACCATGAATGTTACTTTATCTTTTGTCTCCCACGAGCTTAACACTACATATAAATCTTGGGCCCAATGGGTCTTAACTGCTACTTCTGTTGACGGCTCCGGCCATGTCTCGTAGAAGATTTTTTCAGGTTTTACTCCGCCAATCGCTTTTCCTTTATACGCAACAGAAACATCGGCCACAACAATTCCATTATTATTTCTAGTTGTTTCACTTAGCCCGTTAAAAGTTAATTCATAGTGCCCTATTGTAATACTTTCACCTTTATTAATCGTTTTCATCACTTCACTAGAGTAGGCGTATGAGGAAATGACACCAACAGTGAGCACAGCAATCCCCATATGAACAATATATCCCCCATACCTGCGCTGGTTTTTCAGCGTTAGCCTGACAGCCGCCCTAAAGACATTTTCTTTTGTTGCCTTTCTTCTGGCATGAATCCCCCTGACAAATTCCATGACATGGGTTCCAAACATAAAAACAGTAGAAGCTAAGCCCAGAATTGCATAAAGTCCTTTTACTCCTGCTGCCAATAATAGAAAAGCCGTGGCTAATCCCATTAAAAGAGGTACTATAGCGCTTTTAATAAACTTATCGAACGCAGCCTTCTGCCAGGCAATGAGTGGACAGACTGCCATGAGTAAAATAAGTGCCAGAAATATCGGTGCCATTACTTTGTCGAAGTAAGGAGCCCCTACGTTAACTTTTGTGCCTGTGACCGATTCCGAAATCAGCGGATACATGGTACCCCAGAAGACAGCGAAGGCAGCGACTACCAATATTAGGTTATTAAGAAGAAAGCTGCTTTCTTTTGAGAAATAAGATTCAATTGGGTTGCTGTCCTTTTTAATTAATTGATATCTAGTCATAACAATGTAAATAGAAATCATCGCCATGAAGGCAAGGAAAATCAGAAAATATGCTCCTAGGTTACTGTCCCCGAACGCATGAACACTTGTTAAAATCCCGCTTCTGACAAGAAATGTTCCAAATAAGGTTAAAATGTAGGACAAAATAATTAAACTGACATTCCAAATCTTCAGCATGTTTTTTCGTTCCTGGATCATAACCGAATGAAGGAATGCCGAGACAGTCAGCCATGGAAGAAAAGAGGCATTCTCAACAGGGTCCCAGGCCCAGTATCCTCCCCAACCCAGTTCAACATAGGCCCACCAAGCACCGATGATATTACCAAGTGTTAAAAACAACCACGCGGTTAATGTCCACCGTCTTGTCAGCTTTATCCACTCGGCATCCATTCTTTTCATGATGAGAGCAGCAATCGCGAATGCGAAAGGAACGGCAAGACCGACGTAACCCATAAATAGTGTGACCGGGTGGAGAATCATTCCTGGATTTTGGAGCATTGGGTTTAACCCTTTACCATCAGCAGGAATTTTATCTGTCATTTCAAATGGGTTGCCATTAATCAGCATAACGGTGAAGAAGAATAAAATATTAATCAATAACACACTTGAAACGTAAGGAATCATTGGATTCCGTTTCTCTTTTGAAAAAACAATCATTCCAGCATATATGCAGAGGAGAACCGTCCAAAGCATTAATGATCCTGCATTCCCTGCCCAAAAGGCGGTTAGCTTATATACCATCGGAAGATTTTGGCTGGTATACGCTGCTACATAGCTGAATTGAAACTGGCTTGTACCAAGGATGTAAAAGAGCAGAAAGGATGCTACAGCTGCTATAAAAACTAGCGATAAAACTCCGCCGCGGGCACTTTCCAGCCATTTCCGATCTCCTGTTCTAATTCCTATTATGTTGGCTGCCAGTGAATAAAGGGATATAACCACTCCAAGCACTAAGGCTATATTTCCGATCAAATACATTTAGAAAACCACCTATCCGAGTTATTCCATTTTGTCATTGAACATTTTCTTGTGCATTTCACCATCGTAGTTTTCCATGTCTTCACCTTCATACTTTGATGGGCATTTTGTCTGTACCTTCTCAGCTTCAAAGATTCCATCCTGCATGAATCCTTCTACGATTACTATGACATCATCCGTAAAGTTATCAGGTTTTACTCCTCTATAGAAAATAGGCAGACTGCCTTCACCTTCATTAAAAATTTCAAATTCAAGCTCGATTTTGTCAGCGTTCCATTTTATCGAGTCTTTGTTTAGCAAGCCCTGAGTCATAACGTAGTCACCTTTAAATTTTTCCTGGTTATTTACTAAATCGTCTATTGTAATCTCCTTACTTCCCGCAGCAGGCATCGTTGAGAAGAACATGATTAGGATTGCAGCAACTCCCATCGCTAAACCGGTAATGATTTTTTTATTTTGAGACATTTTCATCGGCCTCCTAGCTTCTTAATGAGTTGGTTGTACTCTGCTTCTGTGACAGTGCCATCCAGCAGCATAGTTCGCAGTTTTGCTTTTTTGATCTCTCGTAAGGCATCCTTTTGTGGCTGGGTAGTTGACAGCTGTTTAGTACGTCTTTTTAGGATAAAGACAAGAAAAGCTGCAGCAACAACAGTAATTCCTGTTATTACAGAGATGATGATCCATAACGGCATGGTTTCGTTATCTCTTACAGCACCATTGGATCCTGCAGATTTACCTGCCATCGCATCCATAATATCCATCGTAGTAGCTGATTCAGTCCGTTTATAGACCAGTTCAACATTCTTCTCTTCATTTGGTTTCATCCCGCGCTGCTGGTATAAAAACATATTCATGTTGTATGTGTTTTTTTGGTGTGTTTCTGCAGCGGGTTCCAGCTTAAAACTGTCGGTTTTCAGCGGTTCAACAAAGATCAGGTTGAGCATGCCAATATCTGCAAAGCTTTTGAATGTATAGGAAAGGGTTTTCTCACCATTATCTTTTGCTTTAATACTGTCTGTATAAAACTCTATAACAAACTTATATAGTTCCTGAGTTTCTATCTCATTGCTCGTCTCCCAAGCAATAGTTCCTTTTTCTTTATCTAGTGAATATTTAATTTCATTCATTTCTGTTCGATCTCCAGCATAGTCGGCGACAAAACCTATCCGGAAGTTTTTAGCATCCATCGGAAGGGGTATTTCAATTTCTCCCTTTTGGCTCGTCTCTGTTTTATTTATCAGCGTACCGTGATATCCGATCAATAACGGAGGCTGTTCCTCGTTCTTATCACTAGGATGAAAGGAGAATTCCGGCATGACTTGCACACTTAGTTCCTCCATTTTCAGCATATCGTTTTTATCTGCCGCACTTGTGAGCCCTGGTAGTGCAAACAAAAGACAAATCACAGAGCTGTAAATCAGTGCTAGTGTTTTCATTTTTAACATCCTTTCTAATCAATTGTCCTTTTAAGTGAAATGGCAGTTTCGTGAATTATTTCACAAGCGTAATGCCCTGTTTCCCAAATCAGGTTTGCAGCTTGGAAGAAGACTTGTTTTTTCATCCTTGTTAAGAAACGTTTCTCTTTTATCTACTCTATTTAAACCATTTCTGAAACAGTTCATTCTGTGATTTAACTCACACAAATCCCGGCAGATTCATCTGATTTGTGAACGCCAACTCTAAAGGTAAATAAGCTGTATACACAATACGCATTTTAAAATATTACAAAATATTGAACATATTTCGGTTTTTAAATTAAAAAAACAGTCTATCCACGTGGGAATAGACTGTCTTCCGCTAAGATGCTTTTTTATAGTAACTGCAGCCATAGCGTTTCTTAAAAGGACCACTCTTACCTAGCTTGTTCAGGCTCAGGGTGAAATTTCGACTTTACTGGCTGACCACCGGTTTGCTCATAATTTTTCTTTGATTTCTTTATTGGATCATGCTCTAAACCAAGTTCCATATCCTGGTTGTTGATTCCATTTCTCGTTTTCTGCTCAGGGTTATTTTGTTTGGAACGTTTTTTCATCATATATCCTCCTTATTTTTAATGGTCTAGAAGGATCAGGCTGTTTTGAAGCTGTTGAAGCTGCAGCCTTTTACGATGCAGCAGTTCGCGCTGTTCACTGTTGGCACTGAGCGCAAGCTGTGCAAGATCATTATAGGCTGTTTCAAGCATTTGAAGGGCACTTGTAAATTCTTCGTCATCATAATGCTCCTGCCTGCTCGCACTATTGTACTGTTCCTGTCCATAAAGAACTGCTTCCTCACATTTCTGGAGAAGTTCATCTACTGACTGCCGTGTAGCCACTTGAAACCCTCCTCTAAAACAAACTGAAGCAAAATTTTGCTTCATCGTTTATTTTGTTCAGTTTTTATTGTCCTAACACTTTACCTAGAGCAATAACTCCTTCCAATTTTTTAATACTAATTGGATAAGCAATAACTTCATGATAAAATCCTTTTTATAGTTTCGTTCCCAAAAAGGAGGTATCTGAAATGATTCAAAATAATCCTTTTCCATTTTCGAGTGAATCAAAACGTTATCATACCTGGAATTACCATCTCCGGCAGGAGTTTGGGCATAAGGTTTTTAAAATTGCTTTAGATGGCGGGTTTGATTGTCCAAATCGCGACGGTACAGTTGCACATGGAGGATGTACATTCTGCAGTGCAGCGGGATCTGGAGATTTTGCTGGAGACAGAGCAGAAAGCCTTGAAGCTCAATTTGTTGAAGGAAAAAATAAAATGCATAAGAAATGGAAAGATGGCAAGTACATGGCTTATTTCCAGGCTTATACCAATACCCATGCGCCAGTAGAAGTGTTGAAGGAAAAATTCGAGGCCGTTCTCAAGCAAGAAGGCGTAGTCGGCCTATCAATCGCTACACGCCCTGACTGCCTCCCTGATGATGTTGTGGAATATCTGGCTGATCTGAACAAAAGGACATACCTTTGGGTTGAGCTTGGCCTCCAGACTGTTCACGAACGCACAGCCCTTCTAATCAACCGCGCACATGATTATCAATGTTATAAGGAAGGTGTATCGAAGCTGCGAAGCCATGGGATACGGATCTGTACCCATATCATTAATGGACTGCCTTTAGAGAATCCTGAAATGATGATGGAGACGGCCCGTCAGGCAGCAAAACTGGATGTACAGGGGATAAAAATCCATTTACTGCACCTCTTGAAAGGAACTCCTATGGTTAAACAGTTTGAAAAAGGAATGCTTGAATTCCTTTCATTGGACGATTACGTAAATTTAGTATGTGATCAGTTAGAAGTATTGCCTCCCGAAATGATCGTTCATCGGATAACTGGCGATGGCCCGATTGATTTAATGATTGGACCAATGTGGAGTGTAAATAAGTGGGAAGTTCTAAATAGTATTGATGCTGAACTTAAACGGCGGAACAGCTGGCAAGGTAAGTATTACGAAACGACACTGGCCGGTACCTAAGATGAAGCTTGATAGAATCCTTCCCTTTGCGAGAAATTTATTGAAGAAAGCAATACAACCTGGCGATATTGCTGTGGATGCAACACTAGGAAATGGTCATGACACTCTTTTCTTAGCTAACCTTGTTGGACCAGAAGGAAAGGTTTATGGCTTTGATATCCAGGCTGAAGCTCTTTTCTCAACTAGATCGAGACTCCAAGAGCATCAGCTTCTCGATAGGACAGTGCTCCTTCAAAAAGGACACGAAAATATTAACACAAGCATACTTCCTGAACATTATCAAAAGATTACTGGGGGTATTTTTAATTTAGGATACCTTCCGGGCGGCGATAAATCCATAGTAACCAAGGCTTCCACCACTATAGCAGCAGTTGAGCAGCTATTAGAATTCATGCCAAAAGGGGGTATTATTGTCCTTGTGATTTACCATGGACATTCCGAAGGGGCTACAGAGCGAGATGAGCTTTTGAAATATGCAACTGATCTTAACCAAAATAAGTTCCATGTTCTCCACTACCAATTTGTGAATCAAAAAAACAACCCCCCGTTCATAATAGCCATCGAGAAGAAGTAAAAGTGGAAGCATCTGGATCAGCCAGGCATAGCGTAAACAAACAAGCCTCCCAATAGGAAGCTTGTTTGTTTTATTTTAGGAGCGTTTAACAAACCCAGACGGGACTAATTTCTGGAAGTTTCGGTATGCTCTGCCATTTATATAAAAGAAATAACTGATAAAACCAGAACCTTTGATCATTTTTCTTGCAAGCTGATGAACTTCTTTCTGTGAGCGAACCTTTTCATCCGATAGATAGACACCCAAAAGTCCTCGGTTTATTAACTTGTGAAAACCTTGATTGGGGAGTTTTGATGTATAACTATCTGCCTTTTCTACAAAATGGGTTAGACGTTCAAAAAGTTTTTCATCATTTTCATAATAAAAACAAAAGTTCAAGTCTCCTCCAGCCCGATCCTCCTCTTGATCAATAAAATAATCGAGCAAAATATGCAGACCTTGTATGTAGGGAAAATAACCATTTAAGATCCTATCGGCATCTTCCGACTTGAAATCATCCCTCATCGCATATGACACGAGACAGAAAATACCTAGGGTTGAACCTGTGCACGCTGAAAACTCGTACCACTCCATATTAGGCATACGATCTTTATGCGTCAAAAACCAATTTTGCAGCCTTGGTACTCTTTCATCCTGTTTGACATGCTTATGAACCTGAAGATCACAATACAATTGGGATAATTCCATAAGCTGGTCTTTAATAAGGCCGTATGTCTTTACGTCCTTGAGGACGTTTCTGCATGTTCTTACAAGATCAGCGAGGTATTCGCCATCATCTTGGTCTTCTCTGTAGCGGTAATAGTCCCTGATTTCCCCTTCGAGAATAAAAACATCTTTCATTGATTCATGTAATGCAGAGAAATCATCTGGGTCGAGGGATGTGCTTCGGTCACAAAGGTTATCTAAATAATCGCTGATGGTTTGGTAGGCAACGATAAACCGAACAGCTGATTTATAATCTTCTAGTGAAACAAGGGAAAGGATCCCTCCACCTTCACAATGAAAGGCCTTGTGATTAATGCTAGCAAGCGCCTGATTTCGCAGTTCCTCATTCGGTATTGCCTCAGCTCTGCTCTTCCAGTAGGCTAATTCCCTATGGACCTCGGGAAACACTTTACGATATACACGATACATAAGGCTAAGCGGCATGGATGGAATACTCATACTAACATCCTTTCTATATTACGTAGCCGATAGCCCTTAATTGGCTTTCAACAAAATCCTTTGCGTACACAAACACTTCGTCTCGTTCCGGCTCATTAAAAATTTCGTGATATAATTTTGGCCATTCCTTTAAACGTTTTTCAGAAAGAGGCACCTGATTAAACCATGCTTTAACTGGTTCTTTGTTAACAATTTTATCATCACCAGCCTGCATGAGCAGCAATGGGACGTCCTGCATCTGCCCCAATTCCTCAAAAGCCAGATTCATTGATTTCTCCAACTCCCTGTACCATCTCACAGACACTTTGGTAATGTACAGAGAATCGTTTAAATCCACATCAATGACGTCCTTATTTCTAGTTGCCATTTCAACAGTCAAGCCAGAGGCTATTTTTAAGGAAGGCATCATTATATTTAAACCGTGTGACAGGATATCCATTATTTTCGGTGGAGTATGAACAAGCCCTAGACAAGGAGAAGACAGAATTACACCAGCCAAAGCGAACTCTTCTTTTTGTAGGAGCCTAATCGCTATTAATCCTCCCATACTGTGCCCAAGTAGAAAAACTGGCAATTCAAAGTCATAAGCTGCTTTAACCCAATCCTTCACTTCAGTCAAATAATCTTCAAAAGAATCTATATGGCCTCTTTCGGCTCTTGTAGTCATTCCCTGCCCCGGGAGGTCTCCCATGATGACATGAAAACCTGATGAACGCCACATCTCAATAAGCCATCCATACCGTCCATGATGCTCCATTGCTCCATGAATCATCACAATGACTGCCTTTGCATCTCCTTCAGCTTCCCATTTCCACATGATATTTTCCTCCTAGCCATTTACTTTAACAGTAATAAAAAGAACGATATAATAAGAAAAGCGGAAACGCCTGGGCAGACCCGAATAGCGCTGGAGGGCCAGCGGGTGAAGTCGTACTTTGACTTCATCAGATGGACCGAAGCGTCTCGAGGGTCTAGGCGTTGACGCTCGACAATAAGAAAAGCGGAAACGCCTGGGCAGACCCGAATAGCGCTGGAGGGCCAGCGCGTGAAGTCGTTCTTTGACTTCATAAGCTGGACCGAAGCGTCTCGAGGGTCTAGGCGTTGACGCTCGACAATAAGAAAAGCGGAAACGCCTGGGCAGACCTGAAAAGCGCTGGAGGGCCAGAGGGTGAAGTCGTTCTTTGACTTCATCAGCTAGGCATCTACCTGAATTGGCTTCCTTGCAGCCTTACGATGCGGCTTTAGCCGTGGGAGCAGGACTCCGGGGTGCTTTTCTTTAATGAAGCATATGTGACCCGAGCAGCTCCGAGCCTATTGGCCCCTCGCGGGACAATCCGGGAAGTTTACTCTCGATATAAAATTGCTGGCTCCGATCAATGTAATTTCCATTTTAAAAATCATCATAAACTTTATTAGGGAGGCTGTAAAATGATTTACCCTTATGGCGGAAAATTTCCAAAAATTGCTGACACTGCATTTATTGCTGATTATGTAACAATTACTGGTGATGTTAAGATTGGTGACCACTCAAGCGTCTGGTTCAATACGGTCATTCGCGGTGATGTTGGACCAGCCGTAATCGGCAAACGCGTAAATATTCAAGACAATTCTATCTTGCATCAAAGCCCGGGAAACCCGGTAATTTTAGAAGATGAAGTATCCATTGGACACCAGGTAATTCTGCATAGCTGTAAAATCCGGAAAAAAGCCTTGATTGGCATGGGCTCTATTATCCTTGACAAAGCCGAAATCGGCGAAGGCGCTTTTATTGGAGCAGGAAGTCTCGTTCCGCAAGGAAAAAAAATCCCGCCGAACACTTTAGCCTTTGGACGTCCCGCAAAGGTTATCCGTGAACTGACCGACGAAGATATTCAGGATATGGAGCGAATCACCAGGGAATATGCCGAAAAGGCCCAATATTATAAATCACTTCAACCTAAGGGAAAGGATTAAAAACCAACATTCTGTAATCTAAGTTTATATCTTTACCCGTATTTATAAAAGCTTATGCCACATTTATATTAACTTTGCAGCTAGACAGCCGATAAAAAACATATGATCGATTTTTAAGGTGGTAATTCAATGAATAAGATGGAACTTGGCTACCTTTTACTTTTGGCTGTCTGCCTTTTTATCTTCTTTCTGTTATTATTAGCTAACAAAAAACTAAATTTATTTTTGAAATCTGCAATCCCTTTTTCGGTTGTCATCTTAATTGCAGCTATTATATTTGTACTTGAAAGTTCTAATACATCGCACAAGGTCTTATCGGTTACAAACTGGTTTGAGCCTTCCTCCGCAACAATGGCGATCGAGTCGGAGGTAACAGGTGATCTCAGAATAGTTAAGGTCAGCGAAAATGTATTACTCGATGTTCAAGTTGTATCACAAATGCCAGAGCTGCCCCGGGGCTGTGAGGTAACAAGCCTTGCTATGCTTCTGCACCACGCAGGATCACCAGTTGATAAGCTTTCCCTTGCCGAACAGGTACGGAAGGATCCTGCTCCATACAAGCTAAAGGCTGGAACTGTCATTTTTGGCAATCCTAACATTGGGTTTGTTGGCAATATGTATACTTATACTGAACCAGGCCTTGGTGTTTACCACAAGCCTATTTTCGACCTAGGCGAACAGTACTTACCCGGCAGGATGCAAGATTTAACCGGATCTGATTTTCAAGATTTAAAAATCCACCTGTCTGATAATCGCCCCGTTTGGGTAATCACAAATACTTCATATAAATCTCTTCCAGAAGCAGATTTCCAAACATGGCAAACTCCTTCAGGCAAAGTTAAGATTACTTTTAAAATGCATTCTGTTTTGGTTACAGGCTATGATAATGAATATATATATTTTAATGATCCGCTTACAGGTATTAAAAATAGAAAAGCACCCATCTCCGATTTTGAGGAGTCATGGGTGCAAATGGGCAGACAGGCTGTTACCTATCTCCCCCGTTAACCTTTTTGGGCATACATCAATTTATCAGTTTCATACTCCTTCTGAAAGGAGTATTTTTTTTCCACATAAACATCATGCCAAATCATGAACATTAAGACAGTCCAAATTTTACGGCTGTTATCAGCTTTTCCTTGGCAATGATCCTCAAGTATTTTCAAAATATAAGTCTTATTGAAGAGGTGGCCTGTATCACTCTCATGAATCGTCTTTTTGACCCAGTCATTCATTTCGTCTTTAAGCCAGTGGCGGATTGGAACTGGGAAGCCAAGCTTTTTCCGGTTAAGGACATGATCAGGCACTATACCTTCAACTGCTTTACGCAAAATATATTTTGTTGTTCCATCAGCTGTTTTCAAGCCTGCTGGGATTTTAGAAGCGACATCAAATACTGCTTTGTCAAGGAATGGTACTCGAAGCTCTAACGAGTGAGCCATTGTCATTTTGTCTGCTTTAAGAAGGATATCCCCGCGCATCCAAGTATGGATATCGATATACTGCATTCGGTCAATCGGATGATAACCTGCGCTTTCCTCATACAGGGGCTTTGTGACGTCAGTGTATTGAATCCCTCTGTTATATACGTTAAGCAGTTCGCTCTTTTCTTCCTCAGTAAACATTTTCGCATTTCCGATATATCGTTCCTCCATCGGGGTCACTCCGCGTTCAATAAAGCTTTTGCCTTTCATTCCTTCTGGCATAATTTTCGCAATGCCTCTAAGCAGATTTTTTCCTGCCTGCGGAATTTTATTGAACATCTCAAGATCCTGAGGTTCTCGGTAAATGTTATAACCGCCGAATAATTCATCTGCTCCTTCTCCCGAAAGAACAACGGTCACATGCTTACGTGCCTCACGTGCGACAAAATACAGCGGTACGCAGGCCGGGTCTGCAAGCGGGTCATCCATATGCCACATAATCTTCGGAAGCTCGTTCATATATTCCTCTGGTGAAATAACGTAACTGATGTTCTCAACACCAAGTTTATCGGCTGTTTCTTTAGCCACATCAATTTCACTGAAGCCATTACGTTCGAACCCGACAGAAAATGTTTTTATTGCAGGGTGAAATTCCTTAGCAATACTGGCAATTATGGATGAATCAATTCCGCCGGACAAGAATGACCCGACCGGTACATCACTTCGCATATGGATTTTTACAGAATCTATTAAAACGTCTTTTATTTCTTTGATAAAATCAGATTCTGATTTCTTAACGGGTTGGAAATTAGCTTTCCAGTACCTTTGTATTTCCATAGGCTGCCCGATTTTTTTTGTGAAGAAATGCCCTGGCTCAAGCTTGTGAATTCCCTCAGACATCGTGTCAGGTTCAGGAACAAATTGATAGGTCAGGTAGTGCTGCAGAGACTCATAGTCCATCACATCATTTTCAAGGGCTAGTAAGATACTTTTCTTTTCTGATCCAAAAAAAGTCCTTTCACCATCTTGGAAATAAAAAAAGGGCTTAATTCCGAACGGGTCACGTGCTCCAAATAGAGTCTGCTCCTGTTTATCCCAAATAACAAATCCAAACATCCCACGTAACTTGTCGACCGCTTTTTCTTTTAAATGACTAAAGAGAGCAAGAATCACCTCAGTATCAGAATGGGTCTCAAAACTCAGCCCTTCCTGAACCAATTCCTCCCGCAATTCTAAATAATTATAAATCTCTCCATTAAAAATAATCCAATAACGCTCGTTTTCATACGTTAAGGGCTGGTGTCCGCATTCAATATCAATGATACTTAAACGGCGGAAGCCAAATTGAATGTGTTCATCAAAGAAATAGCCATCATCATCAGGTCCTCGATGGGTAATAATATCATTCATATTTTTAAAGAGTTGTTGTTGTTCACTGTTATTATCTTGTGTCTTGTCATGTACACAACCGATAAAACCACACATTATGTACTTCACCTACTCCATTTCTACCAAAATTTCCCTTGGCTTGTATTTTTAGCCGACCTTCCTAGGCCCAGCATAGGTAAACATGAAAAAAAAACATATCTCTAATACTAACACTAAAACATTAAAAAATGTACTCATGAAAACAAAGGAAGCGATGGTTAAATTTCGGTAATAGTAAAATCTTACACGTTTTCCCGTTAGGATAAACCTTATGCGAAAAATCATATTCTTTTATAAGACGGAGAAAAGAAAAGAGGAGTTACAGTTTATGCAACTCCTCTTGAATATTTATTTGGTCGCTTGCTCACGAAGAGTATCTGCTTTATCCGTACGTTCCCATGGAAGATCCACATCAGTACGGCCAAAGTGACCATAAGCGGCCGTCTGCTTATAAATTGGCCGGCGCAGGTTCAGCATGTTGATGATTCCTGCTGGGCGGAGATCAAAATTAGAGCGGATAAGATCAGCTAACACATCTTCACTTACTGTGCCTGTTCCAAAGGTATCTACTGAAATGGAAACCGGCTGTGCTACCCCAATTGCGTAGGCAAGCTGTACTTCCACTTTTTCAGCAAGCCCTGCTGCCACAATATTTTTAGCAACATAGCGTGCAGCATATGCAGCAGAACGGTCTACCTTTGTAGGATCCTTACCAGAGAAGGCTCCTCCGCCATGGCGAGCATAGCCTCCGTACGTATCAACAATGATTTTACGGCCTGTTAAACCTGCATCACCTTGTGGTCCGCCAATAACAAATCGGCCTGTTGGATTAATAAAGTACTTTGTTTCTTCATCAATTAACTCTTTAGGAACTACAGGATTAATAACATGTTCCTTTAGGTTGCGCTGTATTTGTTCCAGGCTTATTTCAGGATGGTGCTGGGTAGATATAACAATGGTATCAATACGTACCGGCTTGTCATTTTCATCGTATTCAACTGTTACCTGAGTTTTCCCATCTGGTCGCAGGTAAGGAAGAATATCTTCTTTCCGCACCTCAGTTAAACGGCGGGCAAGCTTGTGTGCTAACGAAATTGGCAAAGGCATAAGCTCTTTTGTCTCATTGCAGGCAAAGCCAAACATAAGGCCCTGGTCTCCTGCTCCGATAGCATCAATTTCTTTATCAGACATAGTGCCTTCTCTTGCTTCAAGAGCTTGGTCTACACCCATGGCGATATCAGCAGATTGCTCATCGATTGAAGTTAGCACAGCACAGGTTTCAGAGTCAAAACCATATTTAGCGCGTGTGTAGCCAATGTTTTTAATTGTATTTCGTACAATTTTAGGGATATCTACGTATGTAGATGTGGTAATTTCTCCTGCAACCAGGACTAAACCAGTTGTTACCGAAGTTTCAGCGGCAACACGAGCATTGGCATCTTTTTCTAAAATTGCATCCAGAATAGAGTCTGAAATTTGGTCGCATATTTTATCAGGATGACCCTCTGTAACTGATTCAGAAGTGAACAAACGACGTTTTGTTGACATCTGATTTCCTCCTTATTATAACGCGAGGCAAAAAGGGCTTGCCCTTCTCAACCCCGAATTGATACGGTACTCATTCCCTATGTAGTATGAAATAAACGTGGAGTTTTTATTAGAAAATATCAAATCTTTCTTACTCCAGCCAGGTGCATTGGATTTTCGGAGAAGCAGCACTTAACAAGAAAGCCGTCCCATCTAGTGGTCGTGCTTTAAGGACTGCAAAATAAAAAACCCTTCCTTAATAAGCCCGAGGAAAGGTTAACTGCGAAAAAACCGCGCCTTTCACTCTTATCGTTCAAGGTATATGCCCTTGCTTCAGGTTAGCACCTTTGCTCAATAAAACATAATTGATCAGGAATAATTCTCATAGACAAAAAGTTCTATACCTTATTATGTTTGCTTTAAACAGGGTATTTGCCTCATGCCTTTTCCGATCTGTTTTCTTGATTAGCAGGTTGCTGGGTTTCATTGGGCCTGTCCCTCCACCAGCTCGGGATAAGAGAGTATCCGTTCAAATAAAAATCATATCTTAATACTTCAAAAGCTGTCAATATAATTTCAGCATTTATCGCTAATTTTTGCTTAAAAATTGTCGAACGTGCAAAAAAAACGGCTGCTGTATGTCCAAATAACTCGGTATCCCCTAAATTATTAACCATTTGCTGGAACTTTCATATCCCTATTAGAACTGTTAAAATGAGTGCATTTCCAGGAGATTGTTCATTTAATGAAAAACAGAGAATTTTCAGGTTATTAGTATAGATTAATCTTTCTAATGTGTTATACTATTTAGAAGATGCAATGACTTTCAAGCATAAATTTTCTAATAAAGGAAGGTATTCATCAGATGAGCTCTATAGGAATAACAAATGAATTAAACCAGCTATTAAAACAGGCTAATGTACACATTCAACTATCCGTACCTCAGTTAGTTGAAAGGGTGCTGAATCGTGAAGAAGGCATTTTGACTTCTACAGGAGCCGTCTGTGCCCAAACAGGAACTTATACAGGCCGTTCCCCGAAGGACAAATACATTGTTGATGAAGCTTCTGTTCGTTCGAAAATCGAATGGGGATCAGTAAATCAGCCCATTTCCGAAGAAGTTTTCTCGAACTTGTACAACAAAGTCCTTAATTATTTAAAGGAAAAAGATGAGGTCTTTGTATTCAAAGGCTATGCCGGCGCGGATAAAAAACACCGGATGCCAATTCAGGTCATTAACGAGTACGCCTGGCACAATCTTTTTGCCCATCAACTATTCATTGGTCCAGATCAGGATGAACTGTTAGACCATGATGCTGACTTTACTGTTATATCAGCACCAGATTTTAAGGCAAATCCTGCTGTAGATGGAACATCATCAGAAACCTTTATCATTATCTCGTTTGAACGCAGGACTGTTTTGATTGGCGGTACTGAATATGCTGGGGAGATTAAAAAATCGATCTTTTCCGTCATGAACTATATTTTGCCGGAAAACAACATATTATCGATGCATTGCTCTGCCAATGTTGGCCGAGAAGGAGATGTTGCACTGTTTTTTGGATTATCCGGGACAGGCAAAACGACGCTCTCTGCTGATTCGCACAGGAAGTTGATTGGTGATGATGAACACGGCTGGTCGCCTAACGGAGTATTTAATATTGAAGGTGGCTGCTATGCGAAATGTATAAGCCTCTCAAAAGAAAAAGAACCGCAGATTTTTAATGCAATCCGGTTTGGATCGGTCTTAGAGAATGTCGTTTTAAACAAAGAGACACGTGAGGCTGATTACGATGATAGTACACTGACCGAGAATACTCGGGCTGCTTATCCAATTCAAGCGATAGATAATATAGTTGAACCAAGCGTTGCCGGACATCCAAATACAATAGTCTTTTTAACAGCTGATGCATTCGGAGTCTTGCCTCCAATTTCTAAGCTAACAAAGGAACAGGCAATGTACCACTTCCTAAGCGGATATACATCTAAACTCGCTGGCACCGAACGGGGAGTCACAGCTCCTGAAGCTACATTCTCGACTTGCTTTGGATCGCCTTTCCTCCCGCTCCCTGCGACACGCTACGCTGCCATGCTGGGAGAAAAGATCGAAGAGCATAATTCCCGGGTTTATCTTGTCAACACAGGTTGGACTGGCGGAACCTATGGAGAGGGCAGCCGTATGAAACTAGCTTTCACACGTGCGATGATCCAGGCAGCTCTTGAAGGCGAGTTAAACAATGTTGAAACCGTAAAAGATGACATCTTTGGACTTGAAATTCCAATTCATGTACCTGGTGTACCTGATGAAGTTCTGCAGCCTCATTTGACTTGGGCAGATCCAAAAGCCTACGATGAAAAGGCAAGAGAGCTTGCAGCTTCATTCCGCAATAACTTCAAGAAATTCACAAGTGTCCCTCCAGAGATTGAAGTTCAAGGCGGACCTAAAGGATAGCATCAGAAAATATATCTAAAAGAGGCCCTTGTCTGTTGACAAAGGCCTCTTTCCTATTAAGCTTTTGTAGCAGACCGAGCTTAAGCACGCGGGAAGCTTAGCGTATTTCCAGAGAGGTAGTACATCGCAATATACGTCCATGAAAATAGAAAAAAGAACCGTTATTCCAATGGAATCAACGGCTTTTATTCTTTAGAGGCCAATAATCGTATGCTTTGGCTTTCATCCAGTTCCGCATCCAGCGACTTGCATGACTATCTAGTTTGTGGAGTTTAGAGCGACTAGCTGATAAATGACAGTAGTCGAATTGTTCTCCCACTCTACTTTCTTGATAACTGCTGTCCCTGTAGTTTCACCATCAACTGTTTTTCTTACTTCTATAGGAATATTAATCGGGTAAAGCCGATACCCTTCTTTGAGCAGGGAAAACAGGTTTTCCTCCACCCGTTTTTCTCTGCCTTTCGTAACGATTAATGTATTCAATTCTAAAGGCATTCCCATTTTACTCTCTCCTTATAGTTCCTTTTCACCATCTTATCATTTTTCTGCCTGTTTTTTCATCCAAATACATAAATCTTTAACAGTATCGCGGTTAATGTGCGGTGGAAAATAATGAGTATACTTTTCAAAATACCAGCTTGTAACAGATTTGCCAAGCTCCTTGAGCCTGTTTTCTAGACGGTATGCATGATCCACTGAAACGTTTTTATCCCTGCTCCCATGAATAATTAGGACAGGGGCTTCAAGTTGGTCCAGCCGGTATAATGGCGTCCGTGTACGGTATCTTAACGGATACTTTGCTGGAGTCCCGCCTATCACTCTCTTCATCATTCTTCGCAGGTCTTTCCTCTCCGCATATGTTAAGAACATATCGCTTACACCACCCCATGTGACAACGGAAGCAGCCTCGGGAAACTCAATCGCCGTCAAAAGAGCCATTACACCCCCTCTGGAAAAGCCAAAGATATGAACATGTTTTATTCCAGGATAATTCAGGAGAAGCTTAAACGCTCCAAAAGCATCCTCTCTATCATTGCCAGCAAAGTCTTCATTCCCTTCACCTCCCTGATTCCCTCTGTAAAAGGGAGCGAATACAATAAAACCTTCCGCAGCAAACTGTGCTATTCTAGCAGGTCTTACCTTTCCGATATTTTTTATTCCCCCTCGTAAATAAAGAAACCCCTCCTGGCTGGCCTGCCGCCTTGGTACCGCTAGCAACCCCTTAACTTTAAGGCTGCTGGACATGTACGTTATAACAGATAACTCCACACCAGGATTTGGCGATGGGAATTTCTGAGATGAAATAATTTGTCCATCCAGATACACTGCTGATTTCCTCCTCTCTAGCAATTTTTATTCCTAGGCATTCACACAATTTTGGCACCATCATAAGATATCCTAAGTTTAGAATAAGCAAAATGATCAGGAGGTTACTTAATGAAAAAGTGGTGGAAAGCTGGAACGTTACTGCTCTTTACGATTGTCTTAATCATACCTCTTGCAGCGTGCGGGAAGCAAAAGGTCGATACTATCCGCGTTGCAGAAGTAACAAGGTCTATTTTCTATGCTCCTCAATATATTGCCCTTGAAAAAGGATTTTTTGAAGAAGAAGGTCTAAAAGTGGACCTTACTACCACCTGGGGGGGAGATAAAACAATGACAACCCTTCTTTCAGATGGAGCCGACATAGCTCTCGTGGGTTCTGAAACTTCTATTTATGTCTATGCCCAGGGGTCAAATGATCCAGTCATCAACTTTGCCCAATTGACCCAAACAGATGGAACCTTCCTCGTTTCCAGGGAGAAGATTGATAACTTCAGCTGGGATCTTTTAAAGGGAACGACTTTTCTAGGCCAGCGAAAAGGCGGAATGCCCCAGATGGTCGGGGAATTCGTATTAAAACAACAAGGGATTGACCCTCATGCAGACTTAAATTTAATTCAAAATGTTGATTTTGCAAATATAGCAAACGCCTTTGCTTCGGGAACTGGTGAATTCGTCCAGTTATTTGAGCCGACTGCAAGTATTTTTGAAAAAGAAGGCAGGGGTCACATCGTCGCCTCGTTTGGAACTGAATCTGGCCATGTTCCTTACACTACATTCATGGCTAAACAAAGCTTTATGAAGGAAAATCCTGAGTTAATCGATAAATTCACTAAAGCTGTCTATAAGGCACAGCAATGGGTAGATTCCCACAGTGCAAAGGAAACGGCACAATTACTAGAACCGTATTTTAAAGACACAGACATCGAGATTATCGAAACCGTTATAGACCGCTATAAAAGCCAGGGTTCCTTTGCCACAGATCCGATTCTAGATGAAGAGGAATGGAATAACCTGCAGGATATTATGGGTGAAGCCGGAGAACTTCCTCAACAAGTAAATTACAACACTCTTGTTGATACAGAGGCAGCAGAAAAAAGCATGAAATAATGAGGAGGGGATTGCCTGATGGATTTCCTTACGATTAACCATATCCATCACACGTATTTCACAAAATCATCAGCAACCACTGCCCTCTCTGATATTACATTGGACGTACAAGAGGGAGAATTTATCTCCTTCCTAGGTCCAAGCGGCTGCGGCAAAACAACGTTGCTATCGATTGTAGCAGGATTGATTAAACCAACAGAAGGTAAAGTGGAACTTGAAAATCGTCCCATTGGGGATGGGGATAATAAAATCGGCTATATGCTGCAGCAGGATTACTTGTTCCCCTGGAAGACAATCGAAGAAAATATAACACTTGGCCTTAAAATGAACCAGGTGCTTAACGATAAAACCAGGAGCGAAGCCTTATCGCTTCTGCATCAAATGGGATTAAAAGGGGTAGAAAGCAAATTGCCCAGACATTTATCAGGAGGAATGCGTCAGCGTGTCGCCCTTGTAAGGACACTTGCAACTGAACCGAAGCTGCTAATGTTGGATGAACCATTCTCCGCTCTTGATTATCAAACTAAACTTAAGCTGGAAGATCTTGTATCAAACACTTTAAAACAATTCGGAAAAACAGCAATTCTAGTGACCCATGATATTGGCGAAGCAATCGCCATGAGTGATCGAATCTTTCTGTTTTCACCTCAGCCAGGCAGACTTCACAAAACCTTTACAATACCAGAGGAATTAAGAAACCTGACGCCTTTTAAGGCTCGAAACCACCGACGGTTTGCTGAACTTTTCCAGATGATATGGAAGGAGCTGGAGCAGCTTGAAGAACCAGAAAAGTATTGAACTCCTTCATCAGGATTACCTTAAGACATTAATAAATAAAAAACGATGGATTCGTTTCTATCAGCTGGTCATTTTTTTGCTGTTCTTTTCTAGCTGGGAGCTTGCCAGCCAAAAAGACTGGATTGATCAGCTCATATTCAGCTCTCCCTCAAAAATCTGGAACCTATTTATCCAAAAAATGAACGACGGTTCTCTTGCTATGAATGTTGGAGTAACCTTAACTGAAACCGTTGTAGGATTCATACTAGGAACCTTTCTAGGGACATTGCTCGCGGCTATTCTGTGGTGGTCACCGCTACTTTCTGATATTCTTGATCCCTATCTAGTCATATTGAATGCAATGCCAAAAGTCGCACTAGGTCCAATTCTTATTGTTGCACTAGGCCCTGGTTTCACGTCCATTATCGCTATGGGTGCGATTATTTCTATAATCATTACCACCATCGTTGTCTATACATCCTTTAAGGAAGTTGACCCTAATTATGTAACTGTATTAAAAACTTTTGGAGCCACCCGAGTCCAATGCTTTCGTGAGGCCATTTTGCCAGCATCGTTCCCAACGATTATTTCAACTTTGAAAGTAAACGTTGGACTTTCCTGGGTAGGTGTAATTGTCGGGGAGTTTCTCGTCTCTGCAAAAGGATTGGGTTATATGATTATATATGGCTTTCAGGTATTTAACTTTACACTTGTTATGCTCTCACTTCTTTTAATCGCGGTGCTAGCTACGATCATGTATCAGGCAGTAGATCTGTTAGAAAAGAAGCTGATTAAAAATGGGTAGCCAACTAACAAAGGCTGCCCTTTGTAATAAGAGTTGCGTCTAACATCCAGTACAAGCAGGAAGCTTAGGTAGGGGTGCGAATGGGATGGCTATTTAGATTTCAACTGTATTTAAATCGAAGGATCTGTGCCCCTGTTTGGAAGGTGTTTCATTTTATGTCACGTTAGGAACTTGTCTGAACTGGCTGCTAGTTTATTTAAAACGGAACCTGCACCTAGTAATATGGCGTTGTTAAACTGAATCCTATATATAATTTACAAGACCAATACACTTCTCAATTACCTTATCCTTCATAATAAAACTAAAATGTGGCTTAAACCGGTCTTCTAATAGGTCGCCTGACACAAGCACGGGACCGTTTGTTTCATAAAACGAGTTAAGACTTTCCATTAAGCCTGCTTCACCATAATAGACTCTTTTAACAAATGAAGTATCTCCAATCCCTATTTTATATTCACCGATTGGAATAAGTTTCGCTAATCGAGCTCCAGTTTCCTCGTATACTTCCCGATGTGCAGTCTCTTCAAGCGACTCATTCTGTTCCCGTTTGCCTCCCGGAAACTCCCAGCCCCGCTTTTTATGATCGGTCATCAGCCATTTCTCTTGATACCGGCATATTACTAATACATGTTCCGGCTCCATGCTAAAAGCATTCGTACTTAGAGATAAACTGACGGCTTCCCCGTTCATATCATAAAATTTCTCCATAGCTAGCCTCACTTTTGTAAACATTAATAAAGAACATTCTTTCTTTTTGTGTATGTAAATTGTTTCTCATTCGAAATTCTTGTTCAGCGTAATTTTGTCCACTTTTCTAGAATACAATCAAACAAACAAGAAACCAAATAAAAAGCCGCAGGTTGGCTGCGGCTCTTGGTTAGTTTGAGAGAATCCCCATGCTTTCGATATGTGATTTTGCCTGTTCATCTCCAAGTTCATAAATCATTTCATAAACTTTTGTTAATGTCTCGTCGTAAGCATCATTTTCTCGGTCATAATGATACTGGACATAAGGAACATGGGCTCTAAAAAAGTTTTGCCAGTCTGTTGTATAACTTTGATCAAAGTATTCTCGGAGTAAAGTTACTTCTTCGTCCGTAGCTTTTATTTCATAATTCCAAGATGAAGCAGTGCTGCTTTGAGAAATTTCTCCACTTCCCACATTAATGTAATAGGTTTTCTTTTGCTGGCCCAATCCTCACCCTCCAAGCGTAATGTATTTGGTTTCTCGCAATTTTTTTTAAAAAATTCATTAATGTTATTATGTTTCAGTTTTTTAATGATATGCTTATAAGAGAGCAACTTTCTAGAATAAGACCGCAACATTAAAAGGAATATTTTTTTATTGGAAGGGTATTAAATAGATATAGTGCAGAACCTATCTGTGAACTTTGCGAACGAAATAGGCGGATAAGAGGTGAGAAAATTGAAACTTATTGATGAGCTATATGAACTTTACAGAAATAAACTGACAGGCGATGAAGAAGATATCGATATGCTTGCTTTTGCTTTCCTTGAGGAAATGAGCCATGAGGATTTGCTAAGTCTAATAAAGGATCTTGATAAACAAGAACTGTATGACCTGATGGGTATATACCTAATTGAAAGCCTAAAAGGCAAGTTTGCCCAGGATGAATTTGGCGGGACAAAGATGGCACCCTTTCAAACACGCAATATTCATTAATTAGCTTATACATATTGCGATGAGTGCGGATCATCGTTAAAGATGGTACGAATGTCGAATTCTAATAGCAACCCAGTTCAGACCTTAGACAAACTCGTTCCATATCGAGATTGTCTAAGGTCTTTTATTTATCTCTTAACCATCTCTTGGGGATTCTACTGCCTTAAATCTAAAAAAAGAATGGTAAAATGCCCGGATAGACCAATAATGGTTAACTTTATCGGGGATTCTCTAGCAATAGCAAAAAAACAAAAGGGATTCGGAATCTTCCCGAACCCCTTTTGGCGACAATTTATCCGGCGTTTCTACCACCGGCTTATCGGTATTAAGTATTAATCTCCAAGGTAAGCTGTGAACATCCATATATGCTTCCGTAAATTCTTTTTAACAGCTAAAAGCATATCAGCAGTACCTTCATCGTCTATTTCTTGTGCAAGCTCGATGCCTTGCTGGATTTCATCTGCAATTTTAGAAAAGTCATCTTTTAAGGTTCTAACCATTTCTTCTTCTTTTTCCTTACCGGATGCTTCCTCAATTGATGAGAGTTCTAGGCATTCTTTCATTGTCCCAACCGGCTTCCCGCCTAGAGCAAGCATTCTCTCTGCAAACTCATCGACAACTAGACCGGCCTCGTCGTATAATTCTTCAAATTTTGCATGCAAAGTAAAAAA
The DNA here is from genome assembly GCF_013343715.1 of Mesobacillus harenae. Classification (GTDB taxonomy): domain Bacteria; phylum Bacillota; class Bacilli; order Bacillales; family Cytobacillaceae; genus Mesobacillus_A; species Mesobacillus_A harenae. The sequence continues at coordinate 19,299 of NZ_JABUNR010000023.1, read as the reverse complement.
GTGCGGTCCTTTAACGTACCAATGGTAATTGTGGAGTTTTACATAAAGTACTGTCCAGTTTGCTACCTGGCGGTTTACGGATTGTAATAATTGTTCGTTTGACATAGTATCTCCTCCTATGAAGTATTATTCCCCGTCTCTTCATTGCAAAACATCAAAAGACGATTTTGTCCCTATCCTAGTTAAAAACGTGTTAAAATCATTTTGAGGCAAAGGAGGATTTTTTATGTACACAGTGTTAGTTATTTCGGTTGTAATTGTAATTGTTGTACTACTTCTTGCAGTGATCACAACTTCAAAGGCGTATTCCTTTAAACATACGGTTGACCCAGTACAAGAACACCTTTTCGAAGACAAAGATCAAGAAGAAACAGTAAAAAAGCTGGACGAGAAATGATTGTTTTTCAATTAAAACCCACGAAAAAATCCTGTTCAAATTTGAACAGGATTTTTAATAGCGAAAATTATATTAAGCAAACACTTCTTTCAGTGTGTTTTTATCTTGGTCAAGCCAGTAACGCATCAAACGTTTAGCTCCTTCGAGATCATGAAGCTTCGCTTGGCCGCACTGTTTTTCGTTAGCTGCGGGAATATCGGTGATTTCAACTGCCGCCTTCATTGTATCATCAAGAAGGTCAATGATTTCCTCCACTGTTGGTTCACCGCTAACGACTAAATAATATCCGGTCTGGCAGCCCATAGGAGAGATATCAATAATATCAAAGTGATCGTACTTTTCTGCATGTTCACGTATATTGAATGCGAGCAAATGTTCAAGTGTATGAATGGCATCCGGTTTCATCGCCTGCTTGTTAGGCTGTGAAAAACGAATATCAAATTTATTCACAAGACCATCACTGCCCACCTTATGAACTCCGCAATGTCTTACATAGGGAGCTTTAACTGCATTGTGGTCTAAATCAAAGCTTTCTACTGATGGCATAATAAACACTCCTTTATTAATTCTATTCTTAGCATAACTCAAATCCCGACTTTTTTCATCAACATTAACTGAATTACATTATTTAGACTATTTCTCAATAGTATGGTATCTTTTTTCAGGAAAGGAGTCGAGTCATATGCTAAAAAGATTAATGATTTCTGTAATCCGCTTTTATCAGAAAGTCATCTCTCCATTAAAACCGCCTACATGCCGATTTTATCCTACTTGTTCCCATTATGGGCTTGAAGCCATCCAAAGGTTTGGTCCTCTAAGAGGTGGATGGTTAACCATTGTACGCATCGTTAAATGCCAGCCTTTTCATCCTGGAGGGATTGACCTCGTTCCAGAAAAGCAGTCTGCCAAGCAGCCTAAGCCTGATACCCATCAACAATAAGGTCTAATTTTCCAGTTTCCGGATTAATAACAAGTCCATGCACTGGTACGTCATTTGGCATTAACGGATGATTATCAATTATTTCAACGCTATGTTTGACACTATCCTTAACATTTTCAAAGCCATGGAGCCATTGGTTCACGTCTATACCTGAATAGGATAGCGTTTTAAATGTTTCGTCTTCAACTCCGCGATTCTTCATATTGTTAATAATATCATCTGATTTCATCCCGCTCATTCCACAATCGTAATGGCCAATAACAAATACTTCCTCCGCCTGCAGCTGATAAACTGCAACCAGAAGGCTTCTCATAATACTTCCAAAGGGATGCATAACTAGGGCACCCGCATTTTTCACAATTTTCACATCCCCATTGCTAACATTAATAGCTTTAGGCAGAAGCTCAAGCAATCTAGTGTCCATGCACGTTAATATAACCATTCGCTTGTTTGGGAACTTATCTGAAGCATATTCCACATATTTTTTTTCGGCCACAAATTTTTCGTTATGATTTAAAATTTCTTCAAGCATTCTCATTCTATGTTCCTTCCTCCTTATACCCTTTGACAAAAGAATACAGGAAAAGTTCTCATATACCAAATTTAATCATTGCATTTTGGTTAATTTTTATGTAAGATACATATTGTTAAATCGTAATCATTACGTATTAATAAATTTCATAATGTTACTAAATAAAAGTGAACAAAAGGAGGGCCTTTGCCCATGAAAAAGTGGATCTTCCCCATTTTAATTACCCTCGGGATTGTTGTGTCTGGATGCAATGTCGAAAATGATGAACAAACAGCTACAGATTCAATAGAAGTTTATACGACCGTCTATCCATTACAATACTTTACAGAGCAAATTGGGGGCGACTACGTATCAGTAAAAACAATTTATCCTCCCGGAGCCGATGAACATACTTTTGAACCATCTCAAAGCGATATGATAAAACTTGCTGACTCAGACCTGTTCATTTACGTTGGGCTTGGCCTTGAAGGTTTTGTTGAAAAAGCAAAAAATACCTTAGCTTCAGAAAACGTTACAATGGTAGCAGCGGCTGAAAATCTTGATCTTGAAGGCGAATCCGCGCATTCCCATGACGATGAAGGAAATGGTGAAGAAAGTCATACCCCGGATGGCAGCCACGCTGAACATAGCGATGAAGAAGACCATAGTACTGAAGGCGCTCACGATGATCATGGTAATGAAGAAGACCATAGTACTGAAGCCGCTCACGATGATCATGGTAATGATGAGGAGCATAGTACTGAAGGCGCTCACGATGATCATGGCAATGAAGAAGAGCATAGTACGGAAGCCGCTCACGATGATCATGGCAATGAAGAAGAGCATGCACACGGTGACGTAGATCCCCATGTCTGGATTGATCCGCTTTATTCAATTGAACTAGCGGAGGGAATTAAAGATGCTCTTATAAATGAGATGCCGGAGAATAAAGAGACGTTCGAACAAAACTTTACCCAATTATCAGAAAAACTGACTAACCTTGATAAAGAATTTCATGATATGGCGGAATCTGCTAAGCGGAGCGAAATCATTGTTTCCCATGCGGCTTACGGCTATTGGGAAAAAAGCTATGGGATCAGGCAAATAAGTGTGTCAGGATATTCAACTACAAATGAGCCTTCCCAAAAACAGCTTCAACTTTTGATAACAGAGGCAAAAGAGCATAATCTTAAGCATGTCTTATTTGAACAAAACGTTAGCTCCAAACTTGCTGAAATTGTTCAGGCAGAAATTGGCGGAGAGTCGCTGATGCTTCATAATCTTTCCGTTCTTACTGATGACAATATTAAAAATAACCAAACCTATTTCACCCTAATGGAAGAAAATATTGAAACACTTAGAAAAGCATTAAATGACTAAAAATGAACCTTCTTGGACACTCCAAGAAGGTTTTTTCATTTCCAAATTATGAATGAAAGGCGATTTGATCTTCCCTTAATTTGTCTAACATATCTAGCCTCAAATGAAAGAAACTAACCTTGTATCAATCACAAAAAAAGGAGTGATACGAGTGGCTAAAGATGTATTATGCGAAGTGAACAATTGCCATTATTGGGAAAGCGGAAACCTTTGTGCTGCCGAAAAGATTTATGTTGTTAGCCATTCTGGTGAAACGGCGGAAAATACTAAGCAAACCGACTGTAAAACATTTGTACCTCATGATCAACTTAGTTAATTTGATTCCAATAAGAAACCCAGGCATAATTGCCTGGGCTTTTACAGTATATACTCTTCTTCAAATATGAGCGTTTCATTAATTCTTTTCCAGTTGAGGTCGAATCCAATTCCTGGTTTGTCCGGGACACTTACATAGCCATTTTCAACACTTATTTCTGGAAGAATAATATCTTCTTCCCAGTATCTGCTAGATGATGATAGGTCTCCGGGAATTGTAAATCCTGAAAGAGAAGATAGAGCTATATTATGTGCTCTTGATACTCCAAATTCAAGCATCCCTCCACACCAGACTTTAATCCCCTGCAACATGCAAAAGTCGTGTATCTTCTTCGCGGGTCCAAGGCCGCCAACCCTTCCTGGCTTGATATTGATAACTCGGCAGCTCTGTATGCCTGCTGCCTTTCTGGCATCATCTAGACTGATAATACTTTCATCCAGGCATATGGGGGTTTTCAGGCTCCTTTGAAGCACTGCATGTTCCACTATATCATCATGTCCAAGAGGCTGCTCAATCATTAAAAGATTAAACTGATCAAGTACTTTCAACTGTTCCGTATCATCCAAGGTATAGGCTGAATTTGCATCAGCCATCAGCTGCAAAAAAGGATAATTCTGCCGAATTTCTGATAACAACTGAAAATCATTGCCCGGATTGATCTTTACTTTAACTCTGGTGTAGCCCTTTGCTAAATAATCTTGTATTTGCCGAATAGACTCTTGGATTGTTTTGGTTCCTACGACAACGCCAGCAGGGACACTCGTTCTGGTGCCTCCAAGCAATTTAGCGAGAGGCATGTTTTGGCGTTTGGCATGAAGATCCCAAAAAGCCATTTCAATAGAAGCCTTAGCCATTTGATTTCTTTTAATAGAACTGAAAAGTGCAGTCGCTTCCTCTGGATGACTAATTGTCTGCTTACTTACAAGCGGAATTAAAAAATCCTTTAACATATGTAAGCAGGTCTGTATGGTCTCCTCTGTATACCATGGTGAACTAAATGCTACTGCTTCTCCATAGCCCGAAATGCCGTCCTGTCCGATTACCTCAATTAGTATCCCTTCACGGTCTGAAACAGTCCCGAGATGAGTCGTAAATGGTACCTTTAAAGGCATCTTGATTCCATATAATTTTACAGATTTAATATTCACCAGTACCAGGCTCCTCTTCAAACCATTCACGAAGTGTTTTTCTGAGCAGCTTCCTTGATGCATTCCGGGGAAGTTCGTTCACAAATAAAAACTTTTTCGGAACTTTATATCCAGCAAGCTTTTGTCTGCAAAATCTTTCTATATCAGCAATTGTAAGCGAGGATCCTAGGCTTTTCACCAGAAAAGCGACTGGAACCTGTCCCCATTTTTCATCGTCCATACCAATGACACCTGCATCTTCGATTCCCTGCTGATCCAAAAGGGTTCCTTCAATTTCAGCAGGATAGATGTTTTCGCCACCTGAGATAATAAGATCCGAGCGCCTGTCCAAAACATATAAAAATCCCGCTTCGTCCAAATAGCCAATATCTCCTGTATAAAACCAGCCATCCTGTATTTTCTCAGCTGTAATCTCGGGTTTATTTAAATACCCAGGTGTCACATTTGGCCCCTTAACGACAATTTCACCCTCTTTTCCATTAGCGCACACTTCCCCATCTGTCCCAATAATTTGTATTTGATTAGGAAATAGGGCCTTTCCAGCAGAACCTGACTTTTCAAGACTATACTCAGGAGAAAGAGTCGCAAACTGAGATGATGTTTCGGTCATTCCGTAGGTTTGAAATACTGGAATCTGTTTACTTAGACACTTCTCTAATAATGGCAGCGGAGCTGGACCACCACCGAGCATCATGCAGCGAAGATCGGGAAAAGACGCCCCATCTGAAACTTTTTCTGTTATTCTTGTGAGCATCGTGCTTACGACTGACATAATAGAAACCTGGTACTCTTTTAAATCCTCAATTACCTTCGCTTCATCGAACCCTGTGTGAAGCACAACACCGATCCCATAAATCTGGCTCCTCATTAATATAGAATAGCCGCTAATATGGAAAATTGGGACGGCACAGAGCCATCTATCCTTCTCAGATAATCCAAGGTTAAGAGCAGAAGCAATTGCACTCCACCAGTGGTTTCCATAAGTTTGCAATACTCCCTTAGGGTTTCCTGTAGTTCCAGAAGTGTACATAATAGTTGTTACTTCATTTAAATTAAATTCATTTAGAATAGTAGGTTTGTGATTAGAGATATCATCTAACTCTGTTTTAGTTAATATTTTTAATGGGTTAACTGCCAAGCTGCTAAATTTCTCGGTCTTCTCATGAGAAGATTCATCCGTAATCAGAACTCCGCAACCCGAGTCATTCAGTTGCCAGGCAAGCTCATCTGATGTCAGCCGGGTATTCAGGATTAATGTCTTTGTCCCAAGCATTTGAAGTGCATACAAAATAACCACAGTATCAATATGGTTAGGAAGTAACACTGCAATAAGCTGATCTTTCCCGATATCATTGGCTGTCAAATTGCCTGCAGCACGATAAGCTTCCTCGTACAGTTCTTTAAAGGACAGGGATTGGCCTTCAAAAATAAGCGCAGTCCTGTCAGGAGTTAAAGCCGCTCTCTTTTGGAGCCAGTTAGGCATCGTTCCTTCCATTCTATTCACTCCTTTTTTTATAAAAGAAAGCTTCCGGTTTATTTTAAAAGTTTGTTTATTGAAGTAGACATAAGAAAACAGCCTGATGGAGACCCATCAAGCTGTAATAACCTAGAGCGTATTAAGGGAACCGCGGGAATTGACCAAAGTCAGGCTTGCGCTTTTCTTTAAAAGCATCGCGTCCTTCTTTTGCTTCATCAGTAGTATAGTATAATAATGTTGCATCACCAGCGAATTGCTGAAGACCCGCAAGTCCATCGGTATCTGCGTTAAGCGCTGCTTTTAAGAAACGGATAGCAGTAGGACTTTTTTCAAGAATCTCTTCGCACCATTTAATTGTTTCTTCTTCTACCTGTTCAAGAGGTACAACCGTGTTTACAAGCCCCATGTCTAAAGCTTCCTGTGCATTGTACTGTCGGCATAAGAACCAAATTTCACGGGCTTTTTTATGACCGACGATTCTTGCTAAGTAGCCTGAACCATACCCAGCATCAAAACTGCCGACCTTTGGTCCAGTTTGACCAAAAATAGCATTATCAGCAGCAATAGTTAAGTCACATACGACGTGGAGAACGTGGCCTCCACCAATAGCAAAACCTCTGACCATGGCAATGACTGGCTTTGGAATCACTCTGATTAAACGTTGAAGGTCTAGTACATTTAAACGCGGAATTTCATCCTCGCCAACATATCCTCCATGACCACGAACGCTTTGGTCTCCGCCTGAGCAGAAAGCCTTTTCTCCCGCACCAGTTAAAACAATAACTCCAACATTGGAATCATCACGAGCATAAGCAAATGCATCCAACAACTCCATTACTGTTTTGGGTCTAAAAGCATTGCGAACTTCGGGGCGGTTAATCGTAATTTTAGCAATGCCATTATATGTTTCATACAAAATATCTTCGTACTGGCGGCTTGCTGTCCATTCAACTGTCATTATTGAGTCCTCCTTTATGTATTCGACAAAAACTCACTTACTATTGTACCAAATTTTTCAGGTTCTTCCACATGAATTGCGTGTCCACAGCCAGGAATTTGAATATGTTGACACTTTGGTACATTTTTTTTCATCTCTTTAGCTATTTTACTAAACTTTTGATCAAGTAATCCAGTGATCAGAAGTGTCTCAAAATTGAAATGTCTTAACTCCTCCCACCAAGAAGGCTGAGTACCTGTCCCCATCCCTCTTAGACTATTGGCGAGACCTGTTGCGTTATTTTTCAAGCGCAGCTCTCTTATTGATTCCCTCATTTTTTCAGGTAAATTCCTCTGGGAAGAGAATAAAGGAATCTGCTCCCAATAATCTATAAAGTTTTCAATCCCTTGCTCCATAATCTTGAAGGCGAGCGTTTCATCCTGTCTTCTGCGGCTTTTTCGTTCTTCTAAAGAGCGAATACCAGGTGTTGTACTCTCCAAAACTAATTTTCTAACTTTCTCCGGATATTTAACAGCAAATGTAATCGCAAGCCTCCCGCCCATTGAATAGCCCAAAACATCCGCCTTTTCAATGCCAGACATCTCAAGGATTTGATTTAGACAGTCTGCGGACTGGTCTATTCCATAGTAGCTCACATCATCAGGAGAGTCTGTATGGCCATGTCCGATGATATCGGGCATGAGCAGCATAGAATGCTTGCCCCACTTTTCGCAAAAAGGCTTCCATGTCGAGGCTGACCCAGTAAAACCATGTAGGCATAAAAGCGGAAAGCCATCCTGACATAATTCTACATGGTGCTTTACACCGCCAATGACATATTCCATTAAATTTCACCATTTACATACAAATTTATTTCCTGGGAAACGCGGTTCCATAGTTCCCGATGTTCTAAAACATTATTCTCTCTTGATGTGGAAACTTCTAAAACTTTTAAACCTGAATAAGACGGAGCATTCCTCATTGCTTCATTAAAATGGTGCCAGTCAGATATGAGCTCATACGATCCGTTATACATTTCAACGATATGTTTAAAATCAATGCCGAGTGGCGTTCCGAATAACAATTCGAAATTTTCCTGGTGGCTAGACTGTGGAAGAAACGAAAAAATACCGCCGCCGTTGTTATTTATTAAAATAATATGAATGTTAAGTTCGTAGAGCTTTGCTGCGAGCAGTCCATTGAAATCATGATAAAAGGTTAAGTCACCGAGAATTAAGTACATTGGCTGGCATGCAGTGGCTGCACCAAGAGCCGTAGAAACAATCCCATCAATGCCATTAGCCCCTCTGTTCGCAAAGATTCGTATTTCCTTATTGTTATGAAAGAAGAAAGAATCAAGATCACGGATTGGCATACTGTTTCCCACAAATAAAGCAGCACCCTCTGGCAGCTGTTCTGCCAATTGATGAAATAATTTCCCTTCACTCAATTCATCAACAGACTCGATAGCTGAAAGGCCCCGCTTTGTTATCTGATTAATGTTTTGCCACACTGCTAAATTACCAGCCGTTTTTATCCCGTCAATTTGACGGATAAGATTCAAGCAAAAGTCAGCTTCATTACAGTAAATCATTTCAGTAGCTGAGGCACCTGGATCGCGCCATCCTGCTCCCTCATCGATAACTAACTGTCGTACATCATGATTTTCCTTTAAGAAGATAGACAAAGCCTTAGAGACAGGCAGAGCACCAAATCGAATGATAATGTCAGGTTTTAACAAGGTTTTGGCAGCTTCGTTCCTTAAAAAAGTATCATAGCAATCAATAATTAGATCACTAGTATGCCTTCCACTTCTTAATTGAGACAATGGGTCTGCCAGAACGGGAATATTCAGCTTCGCTGCTAGCTTCATTAAAGCACTGGAAAACTCCTGTCCATCAAGAGGTCCACAGATGATAACCCCTTTTCGGTAAAATTCCAGATCTTTACTGATTGAGCTTAATTGCTTTTCGTTCAAAGTCAGAGTGCCGGTATGAACGCTGATATATTGATTCGGGCGTTCATCATCTTCTTTAAATAATCCCTCATCTATAGTGGGAATAAGTGGTTCACGGATAGGAAAATTCAGATGAACCGGCCCAGAGGGTTGTCCTTTAGCAGTGGCGACAGCCCGGGCACATACTGTTCGAGCATACCGGATCATTTCCTTTGAATTTTCAGGTGGAGCCATTTCGACAAACCACTTTACATTATTTCCGTAAAGGTGGATTTGGTCAATTGCCTGGGGAGCCCCCACATCCCGCAACTCATGAGGCCTGTCAGCTGTTAGAACCAAAAGGGGTACCCTTGAAATGCTAGCTTCAATAATAGCCGGATAGTAGTTTGCAGCTGCAGTGCCTGAAGTACATAAGATAGCTGTTGGCTGCCGTCTTGCTTTGGCAATACCTAAAGCAAAATAAGCTGCGGATCTTTCATCAACTTGAACATGAATTCGCAGCTGTGGATGTTTCGCCATTATCATTGCAATTGGAGTCGATCGAGAGCCGGGGCTTATGACAACATCTTCAACCCCAGCCTTGACTAGCTCAGCGACAAAAGCGGCCAAATAGGCAGTTAATGCTTCCTGATGACTCATTTCACTTACCTCCAAGCGCTGTTAACATTGGTCGGAATTTAATGTTCGTCTCTTTATACTCACTCTCGGCGTCTGAATCTGCAACCACTCCGCAGCCAGCAAACAGGGATGCTTCATTTCCCTGCAGCAAGCCTGAACGTATTGCTACTGCAAACTCACCGCTATCTCTATAATCAAGCCAGCCTATTGGCGCAGCATAAAAACCTCTGTCCAGTCGCTCTACTTCCCTTATTTTTTTAACAGCTGCTTCCTTTGGCAGGCCTCCAAGTGCGGGAGTAGGATGAAGGCGTTCAACAATGTCTAACAGTGAACTATTCTTTCTGTTAATACCAAGAACAGGTGTATAAAGATGTTGAATGTCTCTCATCTTCATTAGCTTAGGCTGTTCCGGAAGAATAACTTCATCACAGGTTTCACTCATTGCTTCCTTAATCATATCCACAACATATTGATGCTCAATAATGTTTTTTTGATCTTTAAGCAAGCTCTCGCCTAATGCTTTATCAAGCTTGGGTGTCTTACCTCTGGCAATAGAGCCGGCTAAACAGGCAGTGAATAGGTGTTCTCCTTCCTTTTTAACGAGCCTCTCCGGTGAGGCTCCTATAAAACAGTCTCCATTCGATTCAAAAGCGAAAACAAAACTGTCACTTTGCTCTGTCAAAAGGTGCGAAAGAACCCCTTCAGCAAGTACTTCATCATTAAAGTGGAGCCTCAATTCCCTGGCAAGGACCACCTTTTTAAGTGGTCCGTCCTGCTTGAGGTCAGTCACAACATCTCTAACAGATGCCTTCCACTGATCTGGATTAACTTCCTCTTTATATAACAACTGAGGCCTTGTCATAAAACTTGAAGACTGAGCTCTCTCGAGAATGCTCTGCCGCTCTTTTGCTGTTTTTTCAAAAAGAGTAGTATCGTCATGCTGTGTACAAAGAATGTTTGTTGTAAAATAGGCTTGTCCTTTAATTACACTGAGCATATATTTAGGAATATGAAACAAAGACTCTGAAAATTTGGACCATAGCAATGTTTTGTTTTTAATAGGGTCGAATGAAAAACCGCCAAACATCGCTGGTCCGGTTCCATTCACATCAAAGTCATTATAAATGAGAGCAGACTCAATAAAGCGCTTCCACTCTCTCTCAACATGAAAAAAGCGGTCAGAGGACTGATCCGTTTGTATTTGCTTGCATATACCTAATCCTGAAAGATATTGTTCTCCAACTGGATCTTTCCAAAAAAAACGTTCCCCAAGGAACAGTTCCCTTCCAGCTGCATAAAAAAGAAGCGGTTCTAGATGGTCAATTTTATGGACTTCGCTCACCAAAACTGGCGCAGATATTGCTTTTGCCCTTTCAATCGCTATCAGGATCCCTTCTCTTAGCTCCGTATCTTGAATGGTAACCAAAAAAATCCCTCCAATAACAGGCTGCGACTGTTATCCTACGTTTTTAAACTTATTTTAAGATACACCTCAGGTCTTGCAATGTCAACAACTCTGGGTCCGCTCACCCTAGTTATTTCCTTATTATATTGAAAAAACTCCGACGATTTTCGATGAAATTTACAAATAGGAAGTTTTCTCCAATACCGGAGGGAAAATAGTGATTGACACTTTATATGTGAAAACCTACACTTAATATTGTAAACCAATTCCTTACTAGTTTCCTTAACTTTTTTGACGGATTTTCACCAATTTGATAAACTAATATAGTTTGTTAACTACGAAAGGAAGAGAATTATGGAAACTCAATTACAGCCTAGTTCTTCACCACTATATAAAAAAGATAATAGCTGGAGGGTATGGTGGCAGTTAACCCGGCCTCATACATTGACCGCAGCTTTTGTTCCTGTTCTGCTTGGAACAGCCTTAGCTATGGAAGTAACCAATATCCACTTTGGATTGTTTTTAGCTATGCTGATCGCTAGTCTTTTAATCCAGGCAGCTACAAATATGTTTAATGAGTATTATGACTTTAAACGCGGGTTAGATAACGAGCACTCAGTTGGGATCGGCGGCGCGATAGTCCGGCACGGCATCAATCCGAAAACAATTTTAAACTTGGCGTTTGGACTGTATGGAGTTTCTGCTTTAATCGGTGTATATATCTGCCTCAACAGTTCTTGGTGGCTCGCCGCCGTTGGTTTAATTTGTATGGCTGCCGGTTATTTTTACACCGGAGGACCAAAACCTATTGCCTACACCCCTTTTGGTGAAATCGTTGCCGGGTTTTTCATGGGCTTAATGATTATCTTAATTGCATTCTATATCCAGACAGGGACCGTCACCGTTCACAGCATTCTTGTTTCGATCCCAAGCTTTATTCTTGTAGGTGCAATCCTGCTCGCTAATAATATCCGTGATCTTGATGGAGATAAAGAGTTTGGACGGAAGACACTAGCGATTTTATTAGGAAGAAAAGGCGCCATTTACTTATTAAGCGGCATGTTTGTGATCTCCTATCTTTGGATCCTTATTTTAGTTTTCTGGGAAATGCTATCGTTCTGGCCAGTTATCGTTGCCTTAAGCATTCCTAAAGCTGTTAAAGCTGCTAAAGGATTTATTGGTAAAAGCAAGCCTATGGAGATGATGCCTGCGATGAAGGCAACTGCTCAGACCAATACAATTTTTGGATTTCTTTTATCAGTTGGACTTTTTCTTGGATATTTATTTTAATAAGCATTGAAGCCCTGCTACTTGCAGGGCTTTTTCTATAATAAGGATGTTTTTGCTGAAAACTGTACGGGTATCAAGTAAGTATCACTCATTTATCTAAAATAATTAGTGAACTGATACAGAGGATGTGATTATCTTGTTAACAGAAAAGCAAATACAATCCCTTAAACAAGAATTAATAATGCAAAAAGAACAACTGGAAAACCAGTTAGGTAATGATAATAACTATGACACAGGCACCATGAAAGAATCCGTTGGAGAATTATCTTCATATGATAACCATCCCGCAGATTCCGGAACGGAGCTTTTTGAACGAGGAAAAGGTATCGCTTTAAACGAACATCATGTGGGGGAACTGAAGAAAACAAATAAGGCTCTAAATGCAATTGATGAAGGAACATATGGAAAATGTGCTGTCTGTAATAACGAAATTTCTATTGAAAGGCTTAAAGCTATACCTAACACCCTTTATTGCTTAGATCACACACCGGAGCAGCTGTTATCAGAGGACAGGCCTATTGAGGAGGACGTTCTTGAAGATACTCATAACAGCCAGTTTCAGCGTCTTCAGAATGAGGAAATGGCTGATAATGAGGATAGCTTTGCTGATGTCGCTCAATATGGAACTTCGGAAGGCCCTCAGGATTTAAGAGGTGACCATGAAAGCTATGATAACCTTTATAAAGATAGTTCTAGCGGACAAGGCTTTACAGAGGACTACGAGTCTTATACAGCCACTAATATTAAAGGAAAGAATAGACAAGTTATTAATAACCGGGAAAAAGAAGACTATGAAGATATGCTGGATAGGGAAAAAATGCAATCAAAGATTGGGGATGTCCCCTATCACAATCGTGATGGTTATATTGAAGATAAGACCAAAAAAGAGACCGATTAATAGGTCTCTTTTTTCCTGTCCAAAATTCCTTACATTACTTCTAAGGGAACTCCCTGGCTGTGTCCCTTTTTTTGAAATAAAGGATTATCGAATGACCCCGAGAGTCTAGAACCATTTGCTACCTTTACGTCATTATCAAGAATAACCGTATCTAGTATACAATCTTCTCCCACATGGCACTTCTGCATGATGACCGAGTTTCTAATTACCGATCCCTTACCTATACGGACACCCCGGGATAAAATGCTGTTCTCTACCCGTCCTTCAATGATGACTCCATTAGCGACGATAGAATGGTGTACCGATGCATTCTTTGTATACCGTGAAGGTGGTTCATCTTTTACTTTGGTGTATATAGGCTGTTCTTTCGTAAACAGCTGTCCGAAAACATAGGGTGTCAAAAGCTTCATGCATGCTTCGTAATATCCCTTCACGGATTCTATTTTTGTCGCATAGCCTTCATGCTGATAATTACAAACGCTAAAACAACTAGTAACGTCACTCGTAACCTCAGCCATCGAAGAATATCCGGTTCTTTGACGGGATTCAATCAGTTCGATAAGCAATGAGGTTTTTAATAAATAAATCCCCATTGAAAGGCCATTCTGCTGCAACTCCGTAATGTCACAGCCGGAATTTAAGTGAAAGTTCAACACTGGCATGAAGTTCATATTAAAGACAGTATAGCTGTTAGCAATAATCGTATATGGCTGTTTACTCCGGTAAAAGTATTCTAAACTTTCGTCAAAGTGATCAAAAGATCCCGTTTTCATACTTAAACCTTCTAGTTCAGGTGAAGGAAAGAAAAACAAACCGTCTTTTTTTCGGTCAAGACCCCAATCCCTCCCTGAACCTAGGTGGTCGATCAAAGAACGGTAATGTACCTCTGGAAAAACAGCAACATTTTCAATGCCTGAGTTAACCATATTTGATAAAATAAAGTCAATCAGACGATACCTCCCTCCAAACGGTATAGCTGCTGCAGACCTGTTCATAATTAGTGTTTCTAAATTTCTATGAAAACTTGTAGCATCTATTACCCCTAGCAACTGTTTACTCATCTTTTTCCCCTTCCAATGACCATTAACGCATCAAACTTTCTAATATGGATTCATGAGACACAAGTATTACTGGGTCTTCTTTGTATTTAGGACGTATAATTGCTCCATCAGGCACTCTAACACCACACGAAATTATTGCTTTTTCAATTACGCATCCTTTACCCACTATAGCATCGGGCATAATGACAGAATGCCTTACAGAAGCTCCCTCCTCTATCGTGACCCCTTGGAATAGGACAGATTTTTCTACCTTTCCCTCTATGATACATCCTTCATTAATTAGTGCATCACAAATGCTGGCCTCTGGAGCTAGATACTGCGGCGGCTGATTAGGATTTACTGAATAGATTCGCCATGAGTGATCAAACAATTTGAGCTCACAATCTTCATCTAACAGGTCCATATTTGCCTCCCATAAGCTTTGAACCGTTCCAACATCCTTCCAGTATCCTTTAAATGGATATGCTATCAGTTTTTTTCTTTCCTCCAATAAAAGTGGAATGATATCTTTTCCGAAGTCATGGTTTGAGTCTGCATTTCGATGGTCCATCTCGAGATATTCCTTTAATACCTTCCAATTAAATATATAGATTCCCATGGAGGCCAAATTATTTTTCGGGTTGCTGGGCTTCTCCTCAAATTCAGTAATCTCAAAAGCTTCATCTGTATTCATAATTCCAAATCTGCTTGCTTCTCTCCAAGGTACTTCAATAACAGAAATCGTTGTATCGGCCCCTTTTTCTATATGAAAATTTAACATCTCTCTATAATCCATTTTATAAATATGGTCACCCGATAAAATTAGAACGTATTCTGGTTCATGTTCATTAAGGTAATTTAAATTTTGATAAATAGCGCTTGCGGTGCCTGAATACCACTTAACTTCAGAAGCCTCGCTGTATGGCGGCAACACCGTAACCCCGCCATTTTTACGGTCTAAGTCCCAGGTACTGCCTATACCTATATAACTGTTTAGGACTAACGGTTGATATTGCGTTAGTATTCCAACCGTATGAATCCCAGAGTTAGTACAGTTACTAAGAGTAAAATCAATTATTCTGTATTTCCCCCCAAACGGTACTGCTGGTTTCGCTATTCTCTTTGTAAGGCTGTTAAGGCGGCTCCCTTTCCCTCCTGCCAAAAGCATGGCAACGCATTTTTTCTTATACATTGCTTTCTCTCCCCTCTAACTGGGCGTGACGCAAGGATTACAATCTATATATATGTTTCCATAATCCCCTTCATAAGCTCCAATTTTCCTATCACTCTAAGGTATTGCAAACATTGAGCGCTCGCTCAGTTTAAATCATCAACTTTAAAAGTTTGTCCTTGTAGCAAGGTGCTTCTGGAATGTATCAATGACGCTATCCCAACTCCTCTTTTTCTGCCGAAATTGAACACACACAAGATTGAATATATGCTGAACCTGCTCATTGTATGACATGATATAAAATTATATAAGGTCAGAAAATAAGATAAGCTCAACGCCGTTAACAGCCCGCTGGAGGTGGTCTAGAAGATGAATTCCCTTTAACTTCATACCCGGTTCTGCTGCTGAGGAGGAGCTATCTCGAGCTACTTGAAACCTATCATCTCTTCTCAATATAGATACAGAAGCAGATCTTAGAGAAATAGAGCTGGAGAGCAGTCAATGACTGAATTATACTAAGCGAAAAAAGAAGGTGATTACTCACCTTCTTTCTTATATTCTTGTTGATAAGGTAAATCCCTTGAAATAGTTTTCTTATTTTAATGACAATATGCCTAAAAATAATGCGGAGAAATGTTCAAATTTGTATTGTTTTGACATAACAAGACTGGAACTAACACACACTAACTAAAAGGGAGCAAACCTTAGGAGGGAAATCATTTGGGAAACCAGGAAGAAAGATTAAATTTAGGAGAAGATAAAAAACCGCTATTCGAGGCTCCAGATGGAAAAATTCTTGCATTTGATCCTGCAAGAGGAGCCTATCCTGGTATTTCATCTGACATGGATTTGGATAACCCGGGGAGGAATCTGCCAAAAGAACAAAAACTGCCAGACTAAGACCAAAAAACAATGGCTTAGCCCGCACAGTAGATTTATTTGATATATACAAAAAAGAGGGCTGCTGACATATTGTCAGCAGCCCTCTTTTTATGACCCCTACGGGATTCGAACCCGTGTTACCGCCGTGAAAGGGCGGTGTCTTAACCGCTTGACCAAGGGGCCATGCTGGCGGAGAAGGAGGGATTTGAACCCTCGCGCCGGTTGCCCGACCTACACCCTTAGCAGGGGCGCCTCTTCAGCCACTTGAGTACTTCCCCGTGTTGGCTCCGCAGGTAGGACTCGAACCTACGACCGTTCGGTTAACAGCCGAATGCTCTACCACTGAGCTACTGCGGAACAATGTGGTATTACCTTACTTCTTAGCTAGTAACTATAAAGTAATGGTGGGCCTAAATGGACTCGAACCATCGACCTCACGCTTATCAGGCGTGCGCTCTAACCAGCTGAGCTATAGGCCCATAATTTGGAGCGGGTGATGAGAATCGAACTCACATCATCAGCTTGGAAGGCTGAGGTTTTACCACTAAACTACACCCGCATGTTAAGGGCGACTGATGGGAATCGAACCCACGAATGTCGGAACCACAATCCGATGCGTTAACCACTTCGCCACAACCGCCATTGTTACTTTCATACTGCTTATGACAGTAAAATGGTGGCTCAGGACGGAATCGAACCGCCGACACAAGGATTTTCAGTCCTTTGCTCTACCGACTGAGCTACTGAGCCATATTAAAGTATACATACCTAAATTTATATCCAAAAGCTTTGTCCCCACCTCGGAAAGCTTACTCGAGATGCAGCTCGCTGGGTACAACTCGCAGTGAATTCCTGGAGTTTATGCTCGTTGCTATACCGAATGAGCTACTGAGCCATATATTTTTTAAAAAATGGCGGTCCCGACGGGAATCGAACCCGCGATCTCCTGCGTGACAGGCAGGCATGTTAACCGCTACACCACGGGACCATATTGCGGGGGCAGGATTTGAACCTGCGACCTTCGGGTTATGAGCCCGACGAGCTACCGAACTGCTCCACCCCGCGACGATAAAAGTAAATAGAAATATTATGCTCTTAGTAAGCATTTGACTGTCCCGATCTCATAAGGCCTAACCAAGGTGCTGTTCGATCGGTACAACTCGCAGAAAATTCATGAAGTAACGCTTGTTGCTCCACCCCGCGACGATAATAGTTAAAAGATAACTTTCATGAAATAAATGGAGGAGGAAGGGGGATTCGAACCCCCGCGCGGTGTTACCCGCCTGTCGGTTTTCAAGACCGATCCCTTCAGCCGGACTTGGGTATTCCTCCGAATAATAATGTAGATGGTGGACCTTGTAGGACTCGAACCTACGACCGGACGGTTATGAGCCGTCTGCTCTAACCAGCTGAGCTAAAGGTCCGTATTTGGTAGCGGCGGAGGGAGTCGAACCCACGACCTCACGGGTATGAACCGTACGCTCTAGCCAGCTGAGCTACACCGCCAAATATATATTACATTATTATTTTATTGGTGGAGCCTAGCGGGATCGAACCGCTGACCTCCTGCGTGCAAGGCAGGCGCTCTCCCAGCTGAGCTAAGGCCCCATAGATGTTAATGGTCGGGAAGACAGGATTCGAACCTGCGACCCCTTGGTCCCAAACCAAGTGCTCTACCAAGCTGAGCTACTTCCCGAAGTAAAAGTTGAAAATGATAATGGCGCGCCCGGAAGAACTCGAATCCACAACCTTCTGATCCGTAGTCAGACGCTCTATCCAATTGAGCTACGGGCGCATTATATTTTCATATGGTGCCGAGGACCGGAATCGAACCGGTACGGTAGTCACCTACCGCAGGATTTTAAGTCCTGTGCGTCTGCCAGTTCCGCCACCCCGGCAAGTAGATAATGGAGCGGAAGACGGGATTCGAACCCGCGACCCCCACCTTGGCAAGGTGATGTTCTACCACTGAACTACTTCCGCAAAAATGGTGCGGGTGAAGGGAGTCGAACCCCCACGCCTTGCGGCGCCAGATCCTAAGTCTGGTGCGTCTGCCAATTCCGCCACACCCGCAAATATTGAATTAAATGGTGAGCCATGAAGGATTCGAACCTTCGACCCTCTGATTAAAAGTCAGNATGGTGCCGAGGACCGGAATCGAACCGGTACGGTAGTCACCTACCGCAGGATTTTAAGTCCTGTGCGTCTGCCAGTTCCGCCACCCCGGCTAAGTCACTGGAGCGGAAGACGGGATTCGAACCCGCGACCCCCACCTTGGCAAGGTGATGTTCTACCACTGAACTACTTCCGCAAAAATGGTGCGGGTGAAGGGAGTCGAACCCCCACGCCTTGCGGCGCCAGATCCTAAGTCTGGTGCGTCTGCCAATTCCGCCACACCCGCAAATATTAAATTAAATGGTGAGCCATGAAGGATTCGAACCTTCGACCCTCTGATTAAAAGTCAGATGCTCTACCAACTGAGCTAATGGCTCGGACCTATTAAAAAGTGGTGCCGGCAAGAGGACTTGAACCCCCAACCTACTGATTACAAGTCAGTTGCTCTACCAATTGAGCTACACCNTGAAGGGAGTCGAACCCCCACGCCTTGCGGCGCCAGATCCTAAGTCTGGTGCGTCTGCCAATTCCGCCACACCCGCAAATATTGAATTAAATGGTGAGCCATGAAGGATTCGAACCTTCGACCCTCTGATTAAAAGTCAGATGCTCTACCAACTGAGCTAATGGCTCGGACATATTAAAAAGTGGTGCCGGCAAGAGGACTTGAACCCCCAACCTACTGATTACAAGTCAGTTGCTCTACCAATTGAGCTACACCGGCAAGATATTGAATAAGGTATGGTGGAGGATGACGGGATCGAACCGCCGACCCTCTGCTTGTAAGGCAGATGCTCTCCCAGCTGAGCTAATCCTC
>NZ_JABUNR010000022.1 GCF_013343715.1 Mesobacillus harenae | reverse complement strand
GTTCTTTTATCTGAAAATCGGTATATAAATTCTTCCCCATGATACTCCTCCGTCCCCTCAATAATTCTATTGAAACACAAAAAACCCCGTATAAGGGACACTTTTTTATCAGTGTCCGTTATACGGGGTATAGCTCAATGTTCGCATTCCGAACCCCTTTTATTTAATTAATAACACTAGCCATCAGCTTTTAACCCTGCACATGCCAATTGGCCCTTTTTAAGTTCTCGAAGGGTTTCCACCAATTCTTGTTTGCCAAGTTGTTTTCTATTTACAAGAGGCTTTGCTTTCTTCAAGTTAAGTTAGAAATCTTGGTTGAGCGTAGGGAAAAGCACGAAGATTTCTCGAAAAAGCATTCGTATTTTCTTTGTAGTAAGCTGATTTGTTTATGTCAACCCAATGTTCTGCAAGGAGGGTATCCTTATTCCTTTTTCAATGAGAATTTTTACTGGCTTGAGCTATTTTTACAGGTTTCTTTTGCAGCCCGAAGAACCACCAGTTCCAATCACCGAGAAGCTTCATTAAGGCTGGAACAAGCACCATCCGGACGATGGTGGCATCAATAAATATGGCGAGTGCAATTCCTATACCAATTTGCTTAACCGGCACGACACCAGTAAAGGCAAATGCGCCTGTAACCACAATCATGATAGCAGCAGCAGATGTAATGATTTTGCTTGTTGACGTTAGACCAATATATGTGGCCTGGTCGTTATCCCCTGTTTCGTGGTAAACCTCCTGAATCCGTGATATAAGAAATACCTCGTAATCCATCGATAGTCCAAACACCAGGCTAAACACAAAAACAGGGAGAATCAACGCGATGCTTGTAGGCTCAATGCCAAGGTGACCCTCCTGGAAGATCCAAACGACAATTCCAAATGTCGCAGCGAGGCTTAAAATATTCATTATTATTGCCTTTAAAGGAATTAAAATAGACCTAAAGGCGATCATTAAAATAATAAAGGTTGAAACTAAAATTAGCAGTAAACCTTGAGGAGCCTTTTCGTAAATTTCATCAAAGATTTCTTGTTCGAATTTAATACTTCCTCCAAAAAAGGTTGTTACACCTAAGTCTTTATTTGACCAGTTTCTAATCCATTCCTGAGCCTGGCGGGAGGTTAACTCTTCTTTTAAATAAACGTTCACACGCATTTTATCCCCTGCTGTATAGTTATCCAGAATCGGGGCTAAAGGACTGTTCCCCTCTTGGCTGGCAGCTTGAGCAAAAGAGGCTGGGTCCTGGATTCCTGATAAAGAAAAGGGGGATTCAACTTCAGATACGTCCTCATCAGCTAAAAGCAAATCAGTGACTGTTTTGATATCTTCTAGAGAAGCTGAAGTCAAGACGGCTCTGTCGGTCTCAAAAATGATGGTGACATGTTTATCATCCTGTCTGTCAGCAGGTATAAACTTTTCAGTAAATGTTTCATAGGCTATTCTTGATTGATAGGTTTCAGGGAGTGAATCTGTCCCTGGAATCGAAAGGTTTATATCTTTTACGGGTATTAATCCGACGATCAAAATGAAAAGGGCAGTTAAGGCCATGATGAGCGGCTTTTTCATAACGAACTTGGCAAACGAGCTCCATATTCCGGCCTGGCGGCTATTTGCTTTGAAAATACTTAAGGCATTTATCTTATGGCCTAATAATCCTAACAAAGCAGGAAGTAAAGTTATTGCCGATAAGGCAGCAACTAGAACAACTGCCATACCCCCAAGGGCTACATTTTGAAAAATATCAATCTGAATAAACATTAGACCAAGTAAACCAATAAATACACATAATCCAGAAAATACGATAGAACGACCTGCTGTTAACACAGTAATCTGAACGGCTTCCTGTGTTGTTCTTGTTTTGATTTCCTCTTTAAATCGATTTATGACCAAAAGGGCAAAATCAATACTTAAGGCAAGGCCAATCATAGGAACAATATTCAGCACAAAAATAGATAGGCTGAAGGAGTAGCTCAGAAAGTAAACAATCCCCATTGTAGTCAATATGGACACGACACCAATAACTAGTGGTATACCTGCTGCAACAAGCCCTCCAAAGGCCAGAATGAGCACGATTAGTGCAATGGGCAATCCAATTGATTCTGCCTTTACTAAATCCTTTTGGCTGGCCTCATTTAAATCCTGGACAATAACAGGTTCCCCGGTCATTGTTACCTTCAATCCAGGTTCGTTTTTAAGCAATTGATCAAGATCGTTAATCGTATCGCCTAGTTCACTGGAATCTTTTTCAAACAGCAGCAATGCATAGGAGGTATTGTCAGTTATCATACCTTCACGGTCAAAAGGAGAGACAGTGCCCTCAAGGTCGGTGATATTTCGAGTGTTATCCAGCGTGTCATTTATGTATGTATGCCAGTCATCTTCGCTGACTGAATTCTCTTTTTCAAAAAGCAGAATTATCGTTGACTTTGCCTGTTCAAAGTCTTCGTCAAGAATTTGCCTGGTCTCTTTGTATTCCCCATCAAACTCAAAACCATTGCCACTTAGGACAGATGGCAGTTGTAATGCAAAGAAACCAAAAGCAATAATGATGAAAGCCCAAATTCCAATAACTGTCTTTTTATATTTAAAAGATAAATGTCCAATTAATTTCATAAAATCCCCCTGGCAGAACTTTAGAATTGAATGCTGGCATTGCCCTTGAGCCAATTTTTTAAAAAGCTGTACAGAGCCAATTAATATTTTAACATTCTACCAAACAAATTTCTTATGTTACGTCTGTTTTTTCTATTGAATTTTATAATTAGGGAATTTAGAAAAGATTCCGCTAATCTAATAGCAAAAAAGGGACCGGATTTAAAATCTCGGTCCCAATTTAATATTAAAAGAGCAGCTCGTACACCTCATTTAATTCGTCTGCCCGTTTATCATCTTGGGCTTCTTTGGCGTGATTGATTTCATCAGGCAGAATTTTATTGAGAAACTGAATTTCAGTTTCATCAAGGATCCTAACAAACGCACCCTCTGATTTAAAATCATAGTGTTCAATTTTATTGTAAATATCTTTGCTTTTAGGGTGTACCTCTGTGTAATTAGCTAAAATTTCTCTTAAATATCCTAGGGTATGATCCATTGTATCTACTCCTCAAAGTATTCCTTAAATGCATTTGTATCTGTTAGTTTTCTGTTTTCATAATACGGATTATCCTCTGTTGGTTCTTTTGGATCTAGGTTCGTTTTTATCACAAGCATGGGAGAAGGGGTATGCTCAGCAATAACCCTGTCTTCCAATTCTTTAAAGTCAGGCATGTTTTCATTTCCAGGCGTTTTTGGCTCCATAAAGTTGCACCTCCTAAAATTAGGTTGCAGTATTTTTTGATAAATATGTATGTTTTCGAACGCAGGAAAAATCATAGACAAAAACAGTTGAATGCGATAAAAGCAGTTTTTTTTAGAGTTTTTCAGGGTACTTTTTTATAAAGGAAAAATTTGTGTGAATTGAGGATCGCTTTACGATTTTTTTGACTAAATTATGTTAGGAGTGTGCTCATTGAAAGCAGTAACTGTACAGGGCTCTAATGATATTAAGGTAAAAGAAGTGGATGTTCCGAGTATAAAAGACAAAGATGATATCATCGTAAGGATTACATCGACAGGCATCTGCGGTTCTGATCTGCACCTTTATCTTGGTGCGATTCCGGTACGTCCAGGCTATATTATTGGTCACGAACCAATGGGGATCGTAGAAGAGGTAGGTCCTGGTGTATCAAAAATTAAAAAAGGTGATCGAGTGGTCATACCTTTTAATGTTTCGTGTGGGCATTGCTACTTCTGTCATCATGACATGGAAAGTCAATGCGATAATGCTAACGACTACAAGGATACAGGAGGGCTGCTCGGCTACTCCGAACAATACGGCAATCATCCAGGAGGCCAGGCAGAATACTTAAGGGTTCCGTTCGGAGATTTTGCTGCTTTTAAAGTTCCCCAATCATGCGAGCTAGAAGACGAGTACCTTCTTTTTTTATCGGATGTTGTTCCAACAGCCTATTGGAGTGTAGAGCATGCTGGCGTAAAGCCGGGAGATACTGTAATTGTTCTCGGATGCGGCCCGATTGGTCTTATGACACAAAAATTTGCCTGGAAAAAAGGCGCTAAACGAGTTATTGCCGTCGACCATGTTAATTATCGAATGAACCACGCTAAAGCTACGAATAATGTTGAAACACTTGATTTTACCCAGCATGATGATGCTGGTAAATATCTTCAGGAAATCACTCAGGGCGGGGCGGATGTTGTCATTGATTGTGTAGGTATGGACGGGAAGAAGTCAGCCATAGAAAAGGTTGAGCAGAAACTAAAACTTCAGGGTGGAACTTTAAGCGCAATCCAGATAGCGACCAGTGCAGTCAGAAAGTTTGGCACAGTTCAAATAACCGGCGTTTATGGATTGACGTACAATATGTTCCCTCTCGGACGTTTCTTTGAACGCAATGTTACACTTAAAATGGGACAGGCTCCTGTTGTCCATTTCATGCCGAAACTTTACGATATGATCATTAATGAGGAAATCAATCCGACCGATATTATCACGCACAGGCTGCCCCTTTCAGATGCAGCTCACGCATATAAAATATTCAATGACCGGACAGATGACTGCATCAAAGTAGTCCTTAAACCTTAATCTCAGTTGAGATGAAGGGCATGGAATTGTTTCATGCCCGTTTATTTATGATTACTTGTGCTAAGCTTTCACTTATAAAAAAGGATTAAAGCAGATAGGGAAGAATAAGAATGAGTGTGTAGAAATTAATAGGAGGAGA
Source organism: Mesobacillus harenae (assembly GCF_013343715.1). GTDB lineage: Bacteria > Bacillota > Bacilli > Bacillales > Cytobacillaceae > Mesobacillus_A > Mesobacillus_A harenae. The sequence goes on along the minus strand of NZ_JABUNR010000022.1, from coordinate 49,210 downwards.
TTATATGGGTTTTTTGGATGGTTTAATGGGAAATGTATCAGAGGTCGATAGTAAAAATGTTGAGCGGGAATTAGAAGCTATTATTGCGGTAAATGAGCGGGTGGAAAAAGCCTATAAGCTTATTAGGGATTTAATTGTATTTACCAATACAAGGCTAATTTTAATCGATAAACAAGGGATGACAGGAAAGAAGGTGGAGTACCATTCAATCCCTTATAAAAGTGTAGCTCACTTTAGTGTTGAAACAGCCGGCACCTTTGACATGGATGCTGAATTAAAAATTTGGATATCTGGTATGGCCTCGCCAATAACGAAACAATTCAAAAAGGATACAAGCATTTATGATGTTCAAAAAGCACTTGCAACATATGTGGCAAAATAGAAGTAATGAAGCCTGATTAGTAGGGCTTCTTTTTTTGTGGCATTTTTTGAATAATTGGTTTGAATAAATGACAGGATAACCTATAAAGGAGGGGCTTTTTTGAAATATGCAGGCGTCTTTTTTATTTTTATTGCAGCCATTCTATTGTTATATTGGTTGATTCATGCATCTTGGACAGGTAAAACGAAGGCGCTGCCACAGTTAAACCATGAACCCGAAAAGCCGGTAATTGTAATTATAGTAGACTCTCTTATGGATGTTCCTTTGCAAAACGCAATGAAAACAGGACAAACACCAGCAATGGAGTTTCTGATTGAAAATGGCAGTTATGAACCAAATGTAGTTAGTGGTTTTCCAACAATGTCAGTTTCACTGGATAGTACACTTTTAACAGGCAAGTACCCTGACGAGCATAAAGTCCCGGCTCTCGTATGGTTTAACCAGAAGGAGAATCAATTTGTCAGTTACGGAAGCGCAAGGTCTGAGATTATGAAAGTGGGGGTAACAAAGATTCTTGAAAATAGCTTGTATCATTTGAATAACACTCACCTTAGCAAAGGTGTTAAGACAATTCATGAAGATATGAACGAAGCCGGCTTACAAACCGCTTCTATCAATGCCCTTATGTACCGGGCTAATACGGAGAAGGAATTTAACTTTCCTTGGTTCTTCAACCCATTATCAAAGGACCAGCAAATTAAAGCACCGGATTTTTTCAGCTTTGGAATATTGTCTAAATATAAGAAAGGCAATAAGCATACCCACGCTTGGAAGGGTTTTGGAATTAATGATACGTTTGCTGCAGAAGAATTAAGCTATCTGATTGAACAGAATAAACTCCCATCTTTTTCGCTCGTTTATTTTTCAAATAACGATAAAAAGGTTCATAAAAAAGGTATTCAGGAGACTCAGGGCATTATTGATGCGGATAAGGAGCTGCAAAAGGTGCTAAACACTTATCCATCCTGGAGTGAGGCCATTAAAAGTAATATCTGGGTGGTAATGGGTGACAGCGGACAAACAGCCGTCCTAAATGAAAAAGAAACAGCACTGATTGACTTGAGGTCCATCTTAAATAACTATCAGATTTATGAGATTAGTAAACCAATCCAAAAGGATGATCAAATAGTACTCGGGTTAAATGAACGGATGAGTTTTATTTACCTTCTGGATTCCCAGATTCAAAGAAATTATGTTATTGACCAGTTAAAAACTGATAACCGAATTGCTAATATCTCATGGCAGGATGGGGAAAGGATCAGAGTGATCTCACCAGACAGCAGCTCAGGACTTTCGTTTAAACGAGGAGGACCACTTAAAGATTGTTATGACCAAACTTGGACGGTTGAAGGGAATCTTGCAGTACTGGATTTAACCATTCAAGCTGACGGAATCCTCGGATACCATGATTATCCAGATGGCCTTGAGCGTTTATACACTTCTTTTCATTCCCACGAAGGTGAGTTTCTAATTGTTAATGCGAAGCCGGGTTATGAATTTATTGGAGAGGGCTCACCAACCCATATTGGAGGCGGAAGCCATGGGTCTTTGCACAAGCAGGATACATTGTTTCCAATGATTATTGCTGGTACAGACTCAAAGCCCAAATACAACCGGATCGTTGATCTAAAAGAATGGTTTATGTCGCTTGCTAACCCAAACAAGTAGGGTGCTTTAAAGATTATTGATTTTAACATTACTCATTTATTAAGTGAGGCAGGTTTAGCTATGGGAACAAAAGTGATGACTTATAATATCCATCACGGAAAAGGTCTGGATAAACAAGTTAACCTCGATCGAATTTGTAAGGTAATTGACAGAAGTAACGCCGATATAATCGGCTTGAACGAAGTTGATTTCAATTTCTCGGAGAGAAGCAGGTATGCTCATCAAATCCAGACACTTGCAGATAAATTAAAGTATGATTATGCTTTCAGCCCGTCAGTAACTATTAAAGCTCAAAACGGTCAAATCCGTCAGTATGGAAATGGAATTCTGTCGAGATTTCCAATTGGAACAATAAAGTCGCACCCTTTCAACTTTGTGTCTGGAATGATTGAGGGGCGCTCGATGCTGGAAGCTTCAATTGAGATAAATGGAAAGCAGGCTGACTTTTTTGTTACTCATTTGAGCCTTAACCCATTCCTTCATAAAAAACAGTCCAATAGCATTATCGAAATAGCCAATAAAAAGCAAGGTCCCCTAGTGCTGATGGGTGATTGGAATATGAAGCCATCCACTTGGAAGTGGAATCGGATTGCAAGCCACTTTACTGATGTTTGGAGTAAAACAGGCAAAGCGGATGGAGCTACTTTTCCTGCCCGGAGGCCGGTCATGAGGCTTGACTACCAATTTGTAAATAAACAGGTTGAGGTTATTGACTGCATGGTGTTTGCCGAAATACCTGAAGCATCCGATCATTTGCCAGTGTTATCTACCCTAGTAATTTAATTAACATTTAATGATCATGCAGCCTCGAGATACAATTTACGAGGGAAAAGCGAATTTCGACGAGACGCGTCTTCCATTACAGTCCAGGCGGCCGCATAGGTTAACAATGAACGTAAAAAGGCTATGCAAGTGGATCATAAAGGAAGTGACTTGTTAATGGAGACTTTGCCAAAAGTCTCCTTTTTTATGGAATTAGATGTTGACTAATTATTCTGAACATTTTAATATTAACTGGTAATACCAATTTGGAAAGTGGTATTACCAAAAGGAGGTGGTGAAGTGGAAGCTGAGCGATCGTCTGATTTGGTGGAAAAGAAACTAATAAAGGAAATTCTAGATGGGCGATTTCCTGTCGGTAAGCCATTGCTATCAGAGAGGGAGTTATCAGTCATTTACCGGGTAGGCAGACCGACAATTAGGGAGGCGCAGCAAAGGTTAGCAAGGGACGGCTGGATCACGTTTCGGAAGGGTCTTCCTGCAATAGTAAACGATTATTGGGAGAGCGGAAACCTTACTACAATCGTGAATATTATTGACCAAATGGAGCTTATACCCGACGCATTTATTATCTACTTGCTTGAACTAAGAACATCATTAGCTCCTGTTTACATTAGAGAGGCTATCACTTGCCAGCCGTTAAAAGTTGCAGCTGTTTTGGCAGAATCGGCGGATCTGGAAGATACCAAGGAGAGTTATGCAGCTTTTGACTGGAAGCTGCAAAAGCGACTTGCCAGCTTATGTCCCAATCCTATCTATTTATTGATACTAAACAGCTTCGATAATTTTTATATAAGAATGGCTGAAGCTTATTTTGAAAACAGCTATTTACGAAAGATTTCTACCGAGTATTATCAGGAACTTTTACAAATTGCAATAAAAAGAGATGGAGAGGGGGCTGAAATCGCCGTAAAAAAAATTATGGGTACCAGCACTGAGTTATGGAAAAACAAGAGCAGTTTGAAAGTTAATATATAAAGAGTTTAAGTTTTCAAAGGACAATTTTATGTGAAATAAGAATGAGGAGGAGTTTGAATGGAGCGTTTGTACAGGGACTTTTTTTTCTTCCCGGATATATCTATTTTAATTAGTCTGTTAGTTGCCGGAGTAGGAATTGCTGCCTGGCAGGGAATTACCCTTTATATGTCGATCTTTTTTCTGGTGGGTATGTTTTCATTTGCCTTTAGTGAGTATTTAACTCATCGGTATTTCTTTCATATTAAGACACCAAAGAATCCTTTCTTTTTAAAATTTATGAAGCGTATCCATTATGATCACCATACAGACCCCAAAGATTTAAAGCTTCTGTTTTTGCCTTTGTGGTACAGCCTTCCTAACTTTTTTATTTTCTCAGGTATCTTTTATTATTTATCAAAAAATATAATGGTAACTTTGTCCTTTGGACTTGGTCTGATTGCCATGCTGCTGGTTTATGAATGGAAACACTACGTGGCACACCGGCCAATCAAGCCTAAAACAAAATTTGGACAGTGGGCCAAGAAAATGCATACCCTACATCATTATAAGAACGAGAATTACTGGTATGGAGTCAGCAGTCCGTTAATGGATGTCCTCTTTGGGACGCTGAAGGAAGAAAAAGAAGTTAAGTTAAGCGAAACGGCGAGAGATCTTCAAAAACGGGCCTAGACACACAAATATTTACTTACTAGCTTTTTTAGCAGGTAGGAGTCTTGAGTGTTTGGAGCTGGAAGTATTAAGGGTTCACATAGCTCCAAACAACAGCAGGCAAACGAGGATTTTGCGAGTTTGCCTTTATGGCGTCTGCTTAGGCAGACATTTTTTTAATTTAAAAACAATATAAATATCATCCTGTATTTTGGATAAATTATTAAAATAGCCTGCAGTGCCCTTTAAGGTATATAGGAGCAGACGACAAATACTTCAATTGAAAAAACCTTCCAAAATGTTTTTGGGCGTTAATTCAGCAAAGCTTGCGGATTTATGAGATAATAAAGGGAAGTGATTTAACAAATCCCATCTAAAGAAAGAGGGAAAAGGTATTGAAACAAAAAAAGAGTTTTAAAAGTGGCGACAAAGTAACGATTAAGAATTCGGGCGAAACAGTAACCATTAGCAAATGCAGCTATGTGGCAAACATGAAACGGTATTCTTATACCGTAAAAGAGTACCCCAATACTTTCTATTTTGAGGAAGAAATTGAACAAGTGAAATAAGTGCACAACAACAATAGATGATAGCATTCTGTGTTTGCGTTTAATATTCGTATAACTAGTTCATTGTTGTGAGAGATCCGTTCTGGGTCTTTTTTGTTTGTGAAAAAGAAATGGCCGCCGAATCATTTCGGTGGCCATTATTTTAGGTTTCTTCTGGATCTGAAAATCCATCCTCTGCTGCTGCACGCAGTTCTTTATAAAATAGCTCATTATTACATGTTAATTTATCGTGTTCGCCGCTTTGTTTAAGAAAGTTTATTATTTCATGAGTATTGGCGCCAATATTTTGGAGTGCGCTGGTTAATTCCTCGTCGTTATCTTTATTCTGCATATAACATCCTCCTTTTTTATAGGATATCCTTATGCAAGTTTTATTATGACCCGGCCCTAATCTAAAGGTTATATATGAAAAAATGCTAGATCCAATAAAAAAAGACACCCAAAAGGTGTCTTTTTTGCGTATTGAGGCGACAGACTGTACGCCACATCGTACATTTCCGCAAGGGAGTGTCTGTCGGCTTACACAACTCAGCTCATCGCTTAATTACTATACCACTATTGTAAGCGTGCCGGCAAGTGGAAAATGTTTACGGAAAGCTTGTATTTTCACAGGAAACAAACCGTTTATTTGCAATCTATATTTAGTTAAGCCAAAATAAAGTAAAGAAAATTAAAGGTGTGAACTGACATGAATTTTAGACCGCTAAAAGGGCAGCATCATGTTTCAGCTATAACAGCTGATGCTGAAGGGAATTATAAATTCTATACAAAAATCCTTGGCCTAAGGCTTGTGAAAAAGACAGTCAATCAGGACGATACATCTGTGTACCATTTATTTTATGCTGACGAAAGAGGGAATCCGGGTACAGACTTAACATTTTTTGAAATCCCGCGTGCAGGACAAACTCGTTATGGAACGAATAGTATTTCGCTTACAAGTTTAAGGGTGCCCGATGATGAGTCATTGCACTACTGGATAAACCGCTTTGATGCACATGAAGTCAGACATGATGGCATCGAGGAAAGGGGCGGGCGAAAGACCTTATCGTTCCGGGACTTTGAGGGCCAGCGCCTGATGCTCGTTTCGGATGAGAATAATAAAGGCGTAAAAGGAGGAAACCCTTGGAATAAAAGTCCTGTTCCAAACGAGCATGGAATCCGCGGTCTCGGACCAGTAATACTGACTGTCGGCAGTTTTGAAAAAACGGCAGCTGTGTTAACTCAAATTTTAGGATATCGCCAAACAAGCCAATACCCATCAGTTGCAGAAGGGCAGCGGGATATTGTAGTTTATGAAACGGGCGAGGGAGGTACTGGGGCGGAGGTACATCTCGAAGAACGAACCGACCTTCCAGCTGAAAGGCCAGGTAGAGGAAGCATCCATCATGTAGCATTCCGTGTTGAGAACACTGAAGAGCTTAATAAATGGGTAGAATTACTTAAGGAGTTAAAGATTCCTAGTTCGGGATTTGTGGAACGGTATTATTTCCGGTCACTCTATTTCAGGGAGCCAAACGGAATCCTTTTTGAACTCGCCACAGATGGTCCAGGGTTTGAAGGAGATGAGCCTTTTGAACAACTCGGCGAAAATTTGGCCTTGCCTCCGTATTTGGAGAATCAAAGAGAGTCGATAGAAGCTAAACTAAAACCTTTAGATACTAAAGAATAAGGGGCGATTTTTTAATGGAACATATCTTTATAAAAGGAAAAAATGAACAAGGACCTGTACTGCTTCTCTTACATGGTACAGGAGGAAACGAACGAGATCTTCTTCCCTTAGCTGAGATGATTGCACCAGGAGCCTCTGTTCTCGGTGTCAGAGGCAATGTACTGGAAAATGGGATGCCACGGTTCTTTCGAAGGCTTTCTGAAGGGGTCTTTGATGAGGAAGACTTGGTCTTTCGGACAAAAGAACTAAATCAATTTATTGATGAAATGGCCGGAAAATTTAAGTTTAAACGAGATGAAGTCGTAGCGATCGGCTATTCAAATGGTGCAAATATTGCTGCCAGCCTTTTATATCACTTTGAAAATGTGTTAAAAGGCGCCATACTTTTTCACGCCATGGTGCCGCTGAAAAATGTAAAACTTCCTAATCTGGAAGGCACTCCTGTTTTCATAGGTGCAGGCAAGAGAGATCCGTTAATCCCTGCGGATGAAACAAGGGAATTGGCTGAAGTGCTGCGAGAAGCCGGGGGAGAGGTAACCGAGCATTGGGGCGAAGGCGGACATGAGCTAACAAGGGAAGAAGTCGACCAGGCCAAAATGTGGTTTGAAGGACATTATTCTAAATAAATAAAGCTAGCAAGAGAACTATAGGTCCGAAAAAACCAGGCATGCCATCAAATTGGCTGTCTGGTTTTATTTTCATTTCGTGCTACTTAAAAGGCTTTATGGCATTCAAACAATATATTTACTACTTTAGGTCAATAACTGTACTGTGTCTGTACCGTGGTCTATGGTGAATATAGCTGTTCACCAAAGGGTAAAAATCAGTATCTTTAATCGAAAATCAGCACAGCGAATTAAGGCCAGCCAAATCCTTTAGTTCAGGCCTTAAATCTTTTTCAGAGAACATAGGAAATCTAGTTTGAATTCTTCTTGCATTTTGTTGATCTTTTACAGATGAGACACTTAATCCATAAATATAGCCCATCCTAACCTTTTCATTCAGCAGTACCAGCTGGGATTCACAATATTCCAATCATCACCTGTAAAGAGAGAATCAGTGCTGGTCTGTCACAGACACTTTAACGGATTGATTGATCATCTTTGAGCGTTAGCGACCATCATCACTGATAAAACAGACTAAGCTAAGACAGCCATTATCCCAATAAAGAAAATAGAACATCCCCTTGAAGAAGCGCAGAGCAGAATTAATCACTGAATTTTAACGACTTTGTGTATTAAGTGTACCCTGGCGGAAAAAAACTTTCGGCCCTTTGAGAAATCTGTATGAATTTATCGGTATAAGGCGTAAATCTAACTGATCAACAAGAAAACCCAGAAATAAATATAATTTTCAAATAATTAAAAATTTTAGCAGGATTTCTTAAATGTTGATAGAACTTATACATAATATTAGATTGTCTAAAATATATTTTTCCACAGAAGCATTTTTGAAATACCTTTTCAATCTTATCTCTGGGGGAAAGGAGAGAGTGGCCTATCGTCAAAATAATAAAGCTTCAGCTCGAAACTCCTTTTGCAGAAGGATATGTAAATGCATTTGCCGCAATAGGTGAAACGGCTACGTTAATCGATACCGGCAACCCAGGGAAAAAGTCGTTTTTAGAATTTAAGTCTCTGCTGAGACAAAACGGTCTTCAACTTTCAGATTTTGATCAGATCGTTTTAACACATATGCATACCGACCACTCAGGAGGTATCGAACTGATCCGGGAAGAAACTGATATACCCGTCTACATCCACGAACAGGCCAGTATCTCGATTAATGGAGGTAAGCTTGAGCACGAAAGGAACGAGACGTTTTACCACGGCTTTTTAAAGCAATGTGGAGCGGATGCCTCCATACATAAACATGCTCAGCGGTATCGTGAAATAAATTGGGGTAAAGTGCACTACATAAAAGATGGTGACAGGCTGCCTATTGGAGACGATTGGTTTGAGGTCGTTTATGTTCCGGGTCATAGTCAATCAGATATTCTGCTGTGGAATCCAAAGACAGGCGATGCGTTTTCAGGTGATCATTTAGTTGCAAACATGTCTGTCAATGCTTTTATAGAGCCGCCATACCCTGGAAGCACTGAGCGTCCCAAGCCTTTATTGCAATTTCGTGATTCACTTAAAAAAGTTAGGATGCTTCCACTCTGTACAGTTTATCCAGGACATGGCGAAGTGTTCATAAACCATCTTGATGGGATTGACAAACGGTTCTTGGAACAGGAAAAGCGCTTCCGATTTATAAGAGAAGCACTTAAAGATGGTGCCAAGTCTGTTTTTGAGATATGTAAAATCCTCTACCCTCAGTTGAAGGGTAAGATGATTTTCCTCGGGTTGTCCCAAATTCAGGGGCATTTAGATTTGTTGGAACTAAACGGTGAAGTAGAAGCCAATGAACGAGATTCTGTCTTTTTTTACAGGCTCGCTCAATAGCTTTTATGATAAATCTGAGCAGATATTGAAATACATACGCTGCCAGGATCTCCTGAGTAAGTAAGTCTAGGAGAATCAAAATTATTAGCAAGAAGCTTGGCTCGCTGGAAGGCAGGTGTATAACTATAGAAAATTGAAGGTACATTCTTAGCTTTATAAAAAGTTATAGCAAGTTAATAGATTAGGCGCTTTTATGCAGTTTTTACAGATTTATACAATCCCTCACCCATTTAGTTAACGCCAAAATGAAAGGGCTTACAAAACTCGAATCTTGCTGGAATTTGCTTAAGAGGGAACCAGGCCTGCATCAAGACTTAATTCTCAATAGATTTTTACAGCTGAAGGCAATGTATATAGGTTAAAAGCAACTTCAATATAAAAAATTATTTATAGGAGGAATTAACAATGTCACAAAGAACGATTCTAACGACTAGCGCCAGAGGTATACAGGAGGATTCTTTTCCTTACCGGCTGTATCAGAAAGCTAAGAAGTTTGGAACTTGGAATCCTATGGACATTGATTTCAGTCAGGATGCCAGAGACTGGAAGGCAATGACGAGTGAACAGCAAGAGGATATTTTAAGGCTTATTTCTATGTTTCAGGCTGGGGAGGAAGCTGTAACCCTTGATTTACTGCCACTAATCATGACTATTGCTAAAGAAGGACGTCTAGAGGAAGAGATGTTTTTAACAACATTTTTATTTGAAGAGGCTAAACACACTGAATTTTTCAGACTTGTTCTAAATGCTATCGGGGAAAAAGGCGATCTTTCTCACTTCCACTCTGATACCTATAAAAAGGTATTCTATGAAATACTTCCTGCTACTATGGAGCGTCTTGTCCATGATCAGTCACCTGAAGCAATTGCAGAAGCATCAGTAGTCTATAACATGTTCGTAGAAGGAGTGCTGGCTGAAACAGGATATTACTCTTTCTATCAATCTCTTGAAAAAGCAGGATTTATGCCGGGCCTCTTAAAAGGAATCGGCCTGTTAAAAAGGGATGAATCAAGGCATATTGGCTATGGTACGTTCTTGCTGCAGCGGTTAATTTGTGAACATCCGCATCTCTATGATTTTGTTACGAGTAAAATGCAGGAGCTTACTCCAATTGCTATCGAAATTAACCAGGAAGGTATTCGAGGCAGAGAAGTGAGTGCATTTGGAAATGACATTGATGACACTATGGCATTTACGATGAAACAGCTATCTGTTCGCATGGAAATTTTAGCACGTGCTAAAGGAAAGAAAATCGAAGAAATTTATAAATTCACCGAAAGTGAATTAGGAGTTTTATAAAGTAAAGGAGGAAGAAATATGACTGTAAATGTTGATGTAAAAACATTCCCACTATTTATTAATGGCAAATGGGAGCCTGCAAGCAGCCAGGAAACTTTTGATGTGTTTAATCCAGCAGATGGCCAGCTTGTTGCTAGGGTGGCTAAGGGTACAGAAGCAGATGTTGACCGTGCAGTTCAGGCTGCAAGGGATGCATTTGATAACACGGATTGGAAAGATATGAATCCTAAAGACCGATCAAAGGTTCTCTATGCTATTGCTGGACAAATAGCAGCAAATGCTGAGGAACTTGCCTTTTTGGAAGCGGTTAGTTCAGGTGGCACGGTACGCAGGATTGGTGCAAGCGACATCCTGCAAATGGTTGACTTGTTTCAGACACTTGCAAAGTTTACTTTGGACTATCCCTTTTCAGAAACTTTGCCTGTGCCGCCGTTTCCTGGTCCGGCTCATAACTTCATTTGGAGGGAACCAATCGGAGTGTGTGCAGCTATCACACCTTGGAATCTTCCTATGGTTATTGCAACTTGGAAAATCGCTCCTGCATTGGCGATGGGAAATACAGTTGTGATTAAACCGGCAAGCTATACACCATTATCAACTTTAAGGCTTGCTGAAATCATTTCACAAGTTGTACCGCCAGGAGTTATCAATGTTGTAACAGGGCCAGGTGCTGAGGTAGGAGAGGCATTAGTGCGCCATCCAAAGGTTGATAAAGTTGCATTCACTGGTTCAACTGAAGTTGGCCGGAAAATCATGTCATTGGCATCCGAAACGATTAAAAACACAACACTTGAGCTTGGTGGTAAATCACCAAATATCATTCTAGAGGATGCAGACCTTAGCATTGCTTTGCCGGGAAGCTTATTCGGAGTTTTCCTTCATTCAGGACAATTATGCGAGTCTGGCACAAGGCTGTTTGTGCCGGATCATATGCACGATCAAGTAGTAGAAGGCCTTGTGGCTCTAGCGAGTAAAATTAAACTGGGACACCCGCTTGACCCTGCCACAGATGTAGGTCCGGTTATTTCTAAAAAGCAGAAAGAAACTATCCTTTCTTATATTGAAGCGGGTAAACAGGAAGGCGCAACTCTTGTTTGCGGAGGAAATGCTGTAACGATTCCTGGATGTGAGGAAGGCCATTTCGTAGAACCGACGATCTTTACGAATGTAACAAATGATATGAAAATAGCCAGGGAAGAAATATTTGGACCAGTTTTGTCTATCATTCGCTATTCTGATGTTGAAGAAGCTATCCGGATGGCTAACGATACCATTTATGGTCTGGCTGCAGGAGTCTGGACAAAAGATGTCAATAAAGCATATGAGGTTGCCAGAAAGCTTCAAGCAGGTGTGGTCTGGATAAATGATTGGCATATGCTTCGCAGTGATGCTCCATTCGGGGGGTATAAACAGAGCGGAATTGGCCGTGAAATGGGCATGCATTCTCTTGATGCTTACACCCAGACAAAGCATGTCCACACATCAATGGTTCCAGAGATTAATAAAAAGAATTGGTATGGAATCTTATTCTCAGATACGAAGCAATAAAAATAAAAGAAAGCAAAGAGGTGAAAAGGATGTCAACTACACTATCTCAATTTAACCTTCGTACGGGCATTTACAGCGGAGCAAATACACGTGCAATGGTTCCAGACCTATTTCGAGGGCTTGGTGCTAAACGCGTCGTGCTGTTTAGCGACCGGGGTTTGGAAAAGGCAGGCGTCGTCGAAAAGGTTGCACAAATTTTCAAATTAACACAACATGGATCCGGCCCTCAATTGGCGGGCATTTATCTCGACATTTCTCAAGATGCTGAGAGCCAGTCAGTAAATGCAGCAGCTAAATATGCACGAGAAGTAGGGGCAGACGCCCTGCTTGCTGTGGGGGGAGGAAGTGTTCTCGACACGGTTAAAGGAGTTAAATATGCTTTGCATAAAGGTTTGGCAGATATTAAAGATGCCATTCCTGGCGGTCTGCTGTATGAATCGTTTCCACAGGCAACTCATATTGCGATCCCGCACATTGCGATTCCGACCACTGCAGGAACAGGATCGGAAGTATCGCCTATCGCTGTTATTTTTAACGAAGAGATTGAAATGAAAACCAACATAATAAATCCGTTTATCAGTGCAGATATTGCTGTACTGGATCCGGAGCTTACAGTTGGGCTGCCACCTGCGATAACAGCCTTCACGGGCTTTGACGCGTTAACTCATGCAATTGAAGCACTAGCATCACCAACAGCAACAGGGCTGACTGATGCACATGCCCTTCATGCAATCCGGCTTATTGAAAAGCATCTGCCTGTTGCTGTTTCAGATGGAAAAAATCTAGAGGCGAGAATGGAAATGCTTCAGGCTAGCCTAATGGGAATCTCAGCATTCAGCTTTGCTTTGAACGCTATCCCAGTCCATAATATGGCCCACGCATACGGAGCCTTATTCCGAATCCCGCACGGGTTGGCCAACGCTGTATTCCTGCCGGTTGTCATGGAGAGCGTCCCTGATTTGTATTTGCCTAAGGTTTACGAGCTCGCTCAGGCATTGCGGGTTGAGGTAGGAGATGCTGATCCAAGAACTGCGCTGTCTTTGACTATTGAAAAAATCCGACTGCTTCAAAAGAAAACAGGCTTGCCATCCGACTTCTCTGAATATAATTTGTCAGAGGAAGATCTGGAACGTACAATTCCGGCTGTTTCAAAGGACCCTGCTTCATTATCGTTCCCAATGCCGAAGGAACTGATTGCAGCAATAGGTCAAAAGGTAGTTCCGCTAGGGGTAAAATAAAGTGTGAATTAGATGCAGCAAAGGTACTTTAACAGTGCCTTTGTTGTCTTAAATGAAAGTAATAATGAAGGGATAAATAATGCCCTAGCGGACAGCCCGCTTTCCTGCCTTGCCATTTGAAGATGCTAAGGAAAACGCACCCAAATGACTGGCCAGCTTTGTAAAACCCTGCTATACCAGGAGATTCGATGAAAATCTCTGATAAAGATAAAAGAAATTTCAACAAAAAAAGCAAAAAGACTTGTTTTTTCCGAAAATTCCAAATAGAATTAGATTAACATACCAACTGGTAGGTATGTACTGTTTTCAACACAGAGTACATAAACAAAACTATTAAGCTATCACTATTAAGGGGATGAGTGGTCTTATGTATTTACGCCTAACTGATGAACAGCAAATGGTGCAAAAAACGATACGCCGCTTCGTGGAAAAAGAATTAATACCGTTAGAAAACGATGTATTAAGAAATGAACGTGAAGGTAAGCCAAGCCTGCCTCCTGGGAAGCTGAAAGAACTGCAATTAAAAGCAAAAGAAGCAGGTTTCTGGGGGATTAACACACCAGAAGAGTATGGTGGTGCAGATCTTGGCCAGATGATGATGGCAATTGTACTTATGGAAGTTTCCAAGACTTTTGTTCCCTTCACATTCGGTGGTTCAGCTGATAATATTCTGTTTTACGGCAACGACGAACAGAAGGAAAAATACCTTATCCCAACGATTAACGGAGATAGGAAGTCTTGCTTCGCAATGACAGAACCAGGAGCAGGATCAGATACTAGAAATATCAAAATGACAGCTGTAAAAGATGGAAACGAATGGGTACTAAATGGGGAAAAAACGTTTATTACCGGTGGAAATGAAGCTGACTTTGTAATGGTAATTGCCATTACTGATAAACAAAGACACCAGGATACAGGCGGGCGTGAAGGTGTTACATGCTTTATCGCTGACCGTGATATGGGCTGGAAGTCTGAGTATATCCATACCATGGGAGAATGGGGTCCAGCAGGCCTAGTATTCGACAATGTGCGTGTACCGGAAGAGAACATCCTGGGTGAACTCAACAAGGGCTATAATCTTGGACTCGAGTGGATTGGATTTGCCCGCTGGGTTGTAGGAGCAAGAGCTGTTGGTTCCGCTGAAAGACTCCTTCAAATGGCAATTGATTATGCTAAAGAGCGAGTGACATTCGGAAAGCCAATCGCGGAAAGACAAGCTATCCAATGGATGATTGCTGATTCAGCTGTTGAAATTGAAGCAGCTAGATGGCTAGTCCTTAATGCAGCTTTCACACTTGATCAGGGCGAAGATAACCGCCACCTTGGCTCTATGGCAAAATTATACGGATCAAACATGGGGAATCAAGTGGTTGACCGCGTTATGCAAATTCACGGAGGTATGGGCTATACGAGAGAATTGCCAATTGAGCGGTGGTACCGTGAAGCAAGGCTATGGAGAATTTACGATGGTACAGATGAAATCCAGCGTATGATTATCGCCCGTAACTTAATTAAGGGCCATGTAAAAGTGGGCCAATTTGTTTAGTAGAAAAGTGTAAGCGCTCTATTATTATAGTAATATGAAAATGTATTTAAAAAAGAGCTAGATTTTTAGGAGGGTATTAGTAATGGCAGGAAGATTTGAAGGAAGAACTGCATTTATTACGGGCGGAAGCCGCGGAATTGGAAGAGGGATTGTTGAACTGCTTGCTGAAGAGGGAGCAAAGGTTGCGTTGATTGATGTGAATGAAGAAGCTTTACAGCAAACAACTAACGACCTGAAGGAGAAAGGTTACGAGGTTTTTTCCAAGGTAGCTAACGTTGTTGATTATGAACAAGTGGAAAACGCAGTTAAAGAAGTTAATGAGGCTTTCGGATCGATTGATATCCTCGTTAATAATGCAGGTGTTATCCGTGACAATCTTTTATTTAAAATGACGGATTCCGATTGGCAGACTGTTATGGATGTCCATTTAAAGGGTTCATTTAATGCTGCTAAAGCTGTTCAAAAGTATATGGTTGAACAGAAGTATGGCCGAATTATCAATATTTCCTCGACCTCAGCACTCGGGAATCGTGGTCAGGCAAACTATGCTGCTGCAAAAGCTGGTCTGCAAGGCTTTACAAAAACTTTGGCGATTGAACTTGGTAAATATGGGATCACTTCAAATTCAGTAGCTCCTGGTTTTATCGAAACAGAAATGACCAAGGAAACAGCCGATAGAATTGGCATCAAGTTTGAGGACTTGGTGAGCGCGAGTGTCTCCATGATCCCGGTTAACCGCAGCGGAAAGCCAGCTGATATCGCAAATGCAGTAGCATTCTTTGCTGATGAAAAGTCATCATTTGTAAGCGGGCAAGTGTTGTATGTAGCAGGTGGTCCAAAGGCTTAGTAAAAAAAATAGCGAGGTGAAGTGGAAAATGTTCACAGAACAAATAGGGAAACGTTCCGAAAAGGTTAAAAACACGGTCGAACGTGGCGCTGTTAAAAAATTTGCTGAATCCATTGGTGACATGCACCCAATTTACTTGGATGAAGAAACTGGTGCAAAATCCAGATATGGGAGAAATATTGCTCCGCCTACCTTTCCAAGAGTATTTGATTATGGAGTGATTGATGAATTAAAACTGCCTAACAAAGGACTCATTCATGGTGAGCAGCTCTATCATTATGAACGCCCACTGCTTGTAGGAGAAGAATTACTCTGTTACTCAGAGGTGGAAGACTATTATGAACGGACTGGAAGCTCCGGAAAGATGGGAATCCTCGTGTTATCAAGTAACGGAGAGGATCTCAACGGAAATACGATCTTTACATCACGACAGGTCGTTATTATTACCGAAGCTGTCAGAAAGGGGCTGACGGTATGACAAATCTAGCAGAACTACAAGTTGGAGAACCTTTAGAAAGCATTGAATTAGACCCTGTTTCAAGATTGGATTTAATTAAGTATGCAGGCGCTTCAGGTGACTATAACCCTATTCACACGATTGACGAAGAGGCCCAAAAGGCTGGACTGCCAGGGATTATTGCTCATGGCATGTGGACAATGGGGAATCTTGCAAAGCTGTTTACTCCCTATTATGAGGCCGGCTTTATACAGGATTACTCAATCCGATTTAAAGGAATGGTCTTTTTAAATGACGTCATTACGCTAAATGCAGAGCTGAAAGAAAAAGAAGATCAAACGCTGAAATTTGACGTTAAGGCTGTAAATCAAAATGGCAATGAAGTAATTAAAGGACAGGTTGTATATACTCAATATTAACTTTATAGTTTTACGGCCAGATTTGAAAGCGGTTAATGTAGTCTGCTGATATCTTCCAAAACCCAGTGACATAAACTTAAATGTAGTTTTGTTGCTGGTTTTTTCTTTTTGGTTCTGTTAAAGAACATTGTTGATTTTAAGCAGTGGTGATTGGAGTGAAGGCGATCGACTCCTGCGGGAGCAGCGGTACAGGGGAGACCCCACAGGTGCTTCAGCGCCGAGGAGGCTTCCCGACCGCCCCGCGGAAAGCGAGCGCCTAGAACGAAAATCAACAGCCAAGTTTAACAGAGCCTTCTTTTTAAAACGCTGTTTCGTAAATTGGTTGATGAGTGGTTCAAGGTAGCAGAAGGTTTATGCAATCAGCCTTTATGTAAGACTTTCAATATAGTTATATAGGCTTAGTGAATTCAATATATATATATGAATAAAGTCTATGAAAAAAGAGGCAGAAGCATAAAGTACTTAGTTCGGACTTGGAAAAGGAGGCTTTTAGTTTGAATGGTAAAACGGTAATTGTTACTGGAGGCAACAGCGGTATTGGCAAGGCAATGGCGAAGCGTTTTTTGGAAAAAGGAGCAAATGTGGTCATTACTGGACGCAGCGAAGAGAAACTCAGCACAGCTGCTAATGAACTTGGAGACAATGAAGGTCGGCTTAAAACGGTACAGATGGATGTCCGTTTGCCAGAAGATGCTGAACGGATGGTAGAAGAAACAAAAAATGCATTTGGCCAAGTAGACTTCCTCGTAAATAATGCAGCTGGTAATTTTATTTGTCCTGCGGAAGATTTGTCGATAAATGGCTGGAATGCAGTTATAAATATTGTTTTAAACGGCAGCTTTTACTGCAGCCAAGCTGTTGGCAAGGAATGGATTAAAAACAATCAAACAGGAAGCATCCTCAATATCCTAGCAACATATGCATGGACATCGGGGCCTGGTGTCATTCATTCAGCAAGTGCAAAAGCAGGAGTGCTTGCGATGACAAGAACTCTTGCAGTTGAGTGGGGCTCAAAGTATGGAATTCGTGTTAATGCGATTGCTCCTGGCCCAGTCTCTAATACGGGGGGCGCAGACAGACTATGGGCATCTGAGGAAGCTTATCAGAATACACTTAATAGCATCCCATTAAAAAGACTTGCTGTCCCTGAAGAAATCGCTAGTACTGCTGCCTTCCTTTTATCAGAGGAAGCCAGTTACATTAATGGAGAATGTCTTACAGTAGATGGAGGCCAATGGCTGAGTCGCAGGTCATTCCAGTAACAGGGGAAAATGATGATTTCTAAAAAACATAAAGGTTTCAATACTTAGAAAAGGACTGATTTTATGTCGGCAAAATTAGAATTAAGCTTTAAACCTCCAGTTTTTCATTCAGTAGAGGAGGAACGGGAACATCTCAAGCAGAAAATGGCGGGAGCGTTCCGGCTATTCTCAAAATTTGGCTTTGATGAAGGAGTTGCAGGTCATATAACGGCTAGAGACCCGGAACGAAAGGATCATTTCTGGGTGAACCCTTTTGGAATGCATTTCAGCCAAATTAAGGCTTCTGATTTAATCCTTTGCAATCATGATGGGATAGTAGTTGAGGGGAAGTATCCAGTAAACAGGGCCGCGTTCGCAATACATTCCCAAGTCCATGCAGCACGGCCAGATGTGATTGCTGCCGCTCACTCCCATTCAGTATACGGCAAATCTTGGTCTTCCTTGGGTCGCTTGCTTGATCCGATCACCCAGGATTCTTGTGCTTTCTATAATGACCACTCTTTATTTGATGATTTTACGGGGGTTGTTCTGGACACAGAGGAAGGAAAGCGTATTGGCAAATCGCTTGGTCAAAATAAGGCGTGTATTTTAAGAAACCATGGTTTGCTTACAGTGGGTAAATCTGTTGATGAAGCAGCCTGGTGGTTCATTACAATGGAACGTACTTGTCAAGCTCAGCTGCTTGCGGAAGCCGCTGGTGAGCCAATATTAATTGATCCAGATCATGCTGAAGTAACAAGAGGGCAAGTTGGGACAAATGAGGCGGGCTGGTTTCAGTTCCAGCCATTATGGAACCGGATTGTCAAAGAACAGGCGGATTTGCTTGACTAATAATAAAAGAGACGTTGGCATATTCTTCGTCTCTTTGCCTGCTTAAAATTCGGTTTAATATGAACATATGAATTAAGGTGACAGGGGAGGCAATTTATGAAAATCGGTGTGGCCGGAACAGGCGCGGTTGGCGGTTATTTTGGAGGGCTATTAGCCAAGGCGGGAAGCGAGGTCACTTTTCTTGCGCGAGGAGAATCACTGGTAGCAATGAAAGAGCGCGGCTTGATAGTGGAGAGCGAGACTGGAAGAGACATAATATCCGCTGAGTTTTCAGATCGCTATGAGTCGCTTAGTGAGGCAGATCTAGTCTTATTCTGTGTGAAATCTACTGTTACAAGGGAAATGGCAGCAAATCTGCAGCCATTTTTAAAGAAGGATGCACTTATACTTACATTTCAGAATGGGGTGGATAACGAAGAAATATTAAGCGACATGTTCGGGAAGGACCGGATTTTAGCTGCGGCTGCATACATACAGGCCTTTATGAAAGAGGCAGGAGTAGTAAAACAGATAGGAATCCCTCCACAGCTTGTTCTTGGCTCACTCGATAAAAAACGGTCAGGTGCTTTAGAAGAGGTTGCAAACCTTTTTAATCAAGCAGGCATTCAAACCTATTCTTCTTCAAAGGTTCTTGAGGTGAAGTGGAAAAAGCTTTTATGGAATGTAACTTTCAACCCGCTTACAGCACTTATGCTTTCCAGTGTGGGAGAATTACTTGATGACCCAGGCGCGTGTGAAACAGCGAAAAATATTTGTAAAGAAGCAATTGCAGTCGCAAGGAAAACCGGAGTGGAAATTGATACAACCTTTCACGAGCAAATTATGTCCCAGGGACAGCTAGCCCGCGACCATAAAACGTCTATGCTTCAAGATAGAATGAACGGTAAGCCGATGGAAATAGAGTCAATTTGCGGCTATATTGTCCAAAAAGGAAAGGAAGTGGGAACAAGTACTCCTGTTTTGGAAACCATTTATCATCTTCTTAAATTTTCAGAGTCATCCAAACCTAAAACTGTTTTGGAAGTGCGGCCTTAGCGGACTATTATTTCAGAGGTGATAAGATTGACAGATTTAATCAGTCGTCCATGGAAAAATCATTTGCCCGAATCAGGCAGGGAACTGCCAGATTTTTCAGCCATGGGCGTATACAGTTTACTAGAAAGAACTGCTGAACTATATGCAGAACAGACAGCGATTATTTTTGAAGAGGAAAGATTGACTTATAGACAATTTAAAAATAAGGTTGACAGACTTGCAAGTGCCTTGCGTTCTCTTGGGGCCCATAAAGGTGACAGAATTGGTTTAATGCTGCCAAACCACCCTCTCTATATCATCTCTTACTACGCAGCTCTAAAATTAGGGATGATCGTAGTTCAAATTAACCCAATGTATACAGAGCGGGAACTGCTTGAGATTTTTAATGATTCAAAGCCAGGCTATCTTATTTTACAAGAAGAAGATCTAACCAGACTGCCAAAGCAATATAGTTTTAAGTGGATATTTACCGATAGTCTCCCCGACCAAAATAAATCAGCGAATTTGCTTCAGATAGACAAACTTATTATTGATGCTGAAGCCGTTGAAGCAGTATCCCCAATTAATCCTTCTGAAGATATTGCTGTCATACAGTATACAGGAGGCACAACTGGGGTGAAAAAAGGTGCCATGTTGACTCATTCTAACCTGGTGGCCAATGTCGTGCAAAGTAAACTTCTGTATGGTGATAAGATGTCTTTTGGGGAAGAAACGGTTTTAGCTGTAACCCCGCTTTATCATGTTTATGGAATGACCGTTGCTATGAATTTAGGTATCTATGTGGGTGCCAAGATTCTTATTGTGAAAAAGTTTGAAATTGAAAATGTTCTTGATGTTATAAAAAAATTCAGGCCAACCTTTTTCCCAGGTGTTCCTAAAATGTATAGTGCATTTGTTGAATATCCCGAAATAGAAAAATTCGGGCTCGACTGTCTTAAAATATGCTCATGTGGTTCTGCGCCGCTGCCGGTAGAAATTATAAAAACGTTTGAAGACTTAACTGGGGCTGTTATTAGTGAGGGATACGGCTTGTCGGAAACTTCCCCAACCACTCATCGAAATCCCTGCCATGGTGTAAGAAAAGTGGGGTCGATTGGAATCCCAGTGCCTGGTACAGATTGCCGTATTATTGATGAAGAAGGAAATGACCTTCCAGTGAATGCTATTGGAGAATTACTTATCAAGGGTCCTCAAGTGATGCTTGGATATTGGGGGAAAGAACCAGAAACAGCCGACGCAATCAAAAATGGCTGGTTTTATACAGGAGATTTAGCTGTTATGGATGAAGATGGTTATTTCTACATTGCTGGAAGAAAAAAAGAAATGATTATTGTCGGAGGGTTTAACGTCTACCCTCAAGAAATTGAAAGCGTTTTATATGAATATCCAGATATACAGGAAGCAGCAGTGGTTGGAATACCAGACCGGCAGGCGGGAGAAATAGTTAAAGCCTTTATCGTTCCCAAAACCGGCAGAACAATTGATCTGGAGTTATTGAAGGAGCATTGTTACCGCCAGTTAACACGATATAAAGTCCCCAAACAATTTCAGGTAAAAGAATCCTTGCCTAGAAATTCAGTTGGCAAACTATTAAAAAGGCTGCTTGTAGCAGAGTCAGAGTAACTAACTAAACTTTAATTGCTTCCATCTTACCTCTTAGCAAGCAGGCGGAATCCAAAGTCATTGCATCTCACTAGGAACGAGAATCCTAGTAAATTAAGGTAAAGGGAGTGTTCAGAAATAATGAAAGAAATTGTAATTGTCAGTGCTGTTAGAACTCCTGTCGGTCGCTATGGCGGAACCCTAAAAAGTCTGAACTCTGGGCACCTTGGGGCAGTGGCGGTTAAAGCTGCTATAGAGCGGGCAGGACTGGAACCTTCCTCAGTGGATGAAGTGATCTTTGGGGAGGTGCGCCAATCAACAGAGTCCTCAAATGTTGCCCGTGTCGCCTCGCTTCGGGCTGGTATTCCTGATACTGTTCCAGCTTTTACGATCAACCGCCTGTGTGCGTCAGGAATGCAGGCTGTCGCTTCTGCTGTCCAGCAGATTGTGTTTAGCCAAGCTGACATTGTTGTTGCCGGTGGTACAGAAAGCCTGAGCAATTCCCCCGTTTATTTGAGAAACTCCCGATTTGGAGGGGATCACGCAAAGCTTGTCGATTCTAATACAGAAGTAGGACAGCAGCCAGTTGAAACTTACGGCAACCAATTAGGAATGGGTATGACGGCTGAAAATGTGGCTGAAAGGTTCCACATTTCTCGTAAGGATCAGGATGAATTTGCTCTTGAAAGCCAAAGGCGTGCTGCAAGAGCCATAGCTGAAGGGGCTTTTCGCGATGAAGTTGTGCCCGTAGAGGTAAGGGAAAAGAAGAATACGTTTCTTTTTGATACAGATGAACACCCGCGTCCGGATTCAACTATAGAGGCTCTCCGCAAACTTCGCCCAGCTTTTAAGGCCGATGGTACTGTAACGGCTGGGAATGCTTGTGGAAGGAACGACGGAGCCGCC
Source organism: Mesobacillus harenae (assembly GCF_013343715.1). Taxonomy (GTDB): domain Bacteria; phylum Bacillota; class Bacilli; order Bacillales; family Cytobacillaceae; genus Mesobacillus_A; species Mesobacillus_A harenae. The sequence continues at coordinate 27,079 of NZ_JABUNR010000022.1, read as the reverse complement.
GCGATGGTCCTAACTTCCGCAGAACATGCAAGGGAACTGGGGTTAAAGCCTCTTGCGAAGATCGTGGATTGGGCAGCAGCTGGGGTATCGCCAGAAGTAATGGGAATCGGTCCTGTACCTGCCGTGAGAAAACTTTTAGCCAGGACAGGACTGTCATTAAGTGATATTGGTCTAATTGAATTAAATGAGGCATTTGCCTCTCAAGCCTTAGCTGTTATCAGGGAACTTGAGCTGGATCCAGAGAAGGTAAACGTGAATGGAGGGGCGATTGCGTTAGGGCATCCTTTAGGTGCAACAGGGGCTAAAATTATGACAACCCTTCTATACGGAATGATTCAAAGGGGAGAAAAGAGAGGAATTGCTACATTGTGCGTCGGCGGAGGCCAAGGTATGGCAATCATGATAGAACTGGTTTAGAGGAGGCTTATCGTGAAAGTTAAAGATACTGCGACAAATTTTTTTGAATTTTTAGGGTTTGCTGGAGAAGAGTTGGAAGAAGGCGGCTTTGTTATCGAGCTGCCTTTTCAGCCTTATTTGCTGCAGGATGATGGAACGATTCATACGGGTGTATTTTCAACCATGCTTGATATTGTGTTGGGGGCTAGCATTTCAAAAAGATTTAATTCGTTTGCAACGACGATCAATCTAAATCTCTCATTTTTAGATGTGGAACCTAAAACCCATTATAGGGGCGAGCTTACTTTCATGCACAAGGATGGTAAGTATGTGACAGGAGAGGGAGTTATTCTGGATGAAAGGAATAATCTTATTGCAAAGGGAATTGGCACTTTTAAAATAAGGTAAATTAATAAACTAGCATCCAAGGCGGTGAAAATATTGGCAGAAACGACTCAAGAGATTAACAGCATGATCGAAAAGAGTGCTTTTTTAAAGCATATGGGCTTTGAACTGGAAAGACACGATGAAGAGGAGCTTATCCTTAAGCTTATGATAAGAAAACAGCTCCATAATACAGCCCAGTCTCTTCATGGTGGTGTTCACGCAGCCATGCTGGATACGGTCCAGGCTTTGCTGATCCGATCTGCATACAAAGCAAAAGTAAGAGCGGTCAATGTTAATGTTCACTATATTGCTCCCTCGAGTGAGGGTGATGTTTTTGCAAGAGCTGCTATTATCCAAAGAGGCTATATGACCGCTACAGCAGAGGCCGAAATTTTGGATCAGAATCACACTCTAATTGCCAAAGGTACGGGTGTATATAAAATTATCCGTGATGAATAGTTGGGTCGATTAGATGCCTAGCAGGGAAGTTTTTTTAATATAATGTTGAATATTCAGAAAACATGGGTTAAGATTACTGTTAATCACATACCGACTAGTTAGTAGAATTTGTTTTTAAAAAATTAAGGCTTTGTAAACTTTATGAATGTTTGCTTCAGTTGCTTGGTTTTGGGGGCTAGTCAGCAGCTCCTATGGCGTCCAGCGCCAGCTGGGTCTCCCGTTACCCGTTCCCTGAAATGCGTATGCATTACTGAGGAGTTGACCAGCTTCCGCTACAATCAACAAAAAGCAACACCGAAATTCATGTATTCGGATTCTAATTTTAGTTACTAACACGGAGTAATGAGAAACATGTCGAAATATTTCTGGTTGAATATTCAGAAATCATGAGTTATGATTAACTTGGGTTACATACCGACTAGTTAGTAGGCGGTATTTTTTAAAAAAGTCATGTAAGCGCATTCACGGATTTAAATTGAGCAAATGGTAAAGGTACATAGGTTTTTCCTAACGAAAATAAGGAAAGCGAGGAAGGTAAATGCATGTTAAAGAGCTATTTGATTTAAAGGGTAAAACAGCCATTGTAACCGGCGGCGGGCGTGGACTCGGACAACAGATTGCAGAAGGGTTTGCTGAAGCGGGAGCAAATGTTGTCGTTTGTTCAAGGAAGCTTGAGGCGTGTCAGGAGATCAGCGCCGACCTTAAGAAGCTGGGAGTAGAGTCACTAGCCATTAAATGTGATGTAACAAACCCTGATGATGTAAACAATGTTATCGAACAGACGGTCAAGAAATTTGGACGCATTGACATTCTAGTTAATAACAGCGGGGCATCCTGGGGGGCACCTGCAGAAGAGATGCCGCTTGAAGCATGGAACAAAGTCATGAATGTAAATGTAACGGGAACCTTTTTGATGTCACAGGCCGCAGGTAAAGTGATGTTAAAACAAAAATCCGGAAAAATCATTAATATTGCCTCTACAGCAGGACTAAACGGGTCCGATCCCAAATTTATGAATGCGATTGGCTACAATGCCAGTAAGGGTGCAGTCATAACATTCACAAAAGATCTAGCTGTAAAATGGGGGTCAAGCGGAATTTATGTGAACGCAATTGCTCCTGGCTTTTTCCCGACCAAAATGACAAAGGGAGTGCTGGAGCAGGGCGGAGGAAAGCTGCTAGAAGGAACTCCTTTACGCAAATATGGTTCAGAGACCGATTTAAAAGGTGTTGCACTATTTTTAGCTGCCCCAGCTTCTGATTTTGTCACAGGGGAAATCGTTGTAGTAGACGGCGGGAAAAATGCAATGTAATAGATTGATAAAAAAATATCTTAAGAGAGGAAGATCGATATGAAAAGAGATGCAGTTATAGTATCAGCAGTTAGAACAGCAATAGGAAGACAAGGGAGTGCCCTTTCATCTGTACCAGCCCATGTTTTAGGTGCGGAGGTTATTAAAGAAGCTGTAAAGCGTGCTAATGTAGATCCTGAAATGGTAGATGACGTTATTTTCGGAAATGTTTTAAGCGGGGGCGGAAACATCGCTCGTTTAACTGCTTTACAAACAGGCCTATCGGTTAACCTGCCAGGTTTGACGATTGACCGTCAATGCGGCTCAGGAATCAATGCTGTTAACTTGGCTGCTCAAGCAATCCAAGCCGGCGATGGGGATATCTATATTGCTGGAGGGACAGAAAGCATGAGCCGTGCTCCATACTTAATGGAGCGTCCGGAAAAGCCGTTCAGCCCGGTTCCGCCTTCTTTTAAGAAATCACAGCTGGCACCTAAGGAAATCGGTGATCCGCCAATGGGAATTACCGCAGAGAACCTAGTTGAGAAATACAATATCAGCCGGGAAGAGCAAGATGAGTTTGCCTTACAAAGCCAGCAAAGAATGGCAGCTGCAATGGAAGGCGGCCGTTTTGATGAACAGATTGTACCAATAACAATACCAGTTAGAAAAGGTGATCCCATTGTTTTCAAAACAGATGAGCACCCTCGTCCGCAAACAACAATTGAAGCCCTGGAAAAACTAAAGCCTGCCTTTAAAAAAGATGGGACAGTCACTGCAGGGAATAGTTCAGGATTAAATGATGCAGCTTCTGCACTTGTGATCATGTCCAGAGAAAAGGCCGAAGAATTAGGAGTCAAACCACTAGCTGTCGTTAGAGCATTTGCAGTAGCCGGGGTTGATCCTAACATAATGGGAATTGGTCCTGTTCCGGCTACTAAGAAAGTAATGGAGAAATCCGGACTCAGTATCGACGATATGGACCTCATCGAAATAAATGAAGCTTTTGCTTCTCAGGTCCTTGCCTGTAACAGAGAGCTAGGGATGGATATGGAAAAAGTGAATGTAAATGGCGGAGCAATTGCCCATGGCCACCCACTGGGAGCTACTGGTGCGATCCTGGTAACAAAAGCTGCATATGAGCTTCATCGTTCGGGAGGCAGATATGCCCTTATCACGGCGTGTATCGGCGGCGGGCAAGGAATTGCCACAATTATCGAGAAGGAATAGCGTATGAAATACCGCTTGGTTGGGATAGTATCAAAGCGCCTGTGCAAAAAGGCGCTTTGCATTTCCTATTTACCAAATTCAGATCAAAGCCTTTGTGCGGAGTATGCCTTTTACGACCAACGCCGAGGGGTAAACAGCATATGAAGCAAAAGATTATTAAGACAAGTATCCAGCTATTTGACGAAAGAGGTTTTTCGGGAACATCGGTCCAGGAAATAGTAGAGACAATCGGTGTAACAAAAGGCACATTTTACTATTATTTTAAAAGCAAACAAGAATTACTGAAGCTTATCCACTTAAATTACATTGAAGATTTGATCATTCAGCAAGAGAAAATTTTACAGGATCCCGAAAAATGTCATAAGGATAAGCTCCATGAGATTGTTTTTATGCTAATCAGCAATATTAAAACACAAAGGCCAAGTGCCAGGATCTTCTTTCGAGAAATGAGACATTTGACCGAACAGCATGTAGAAGAAATCAGAGTGAAGCGAAACATTTTTAGGGAAAATTACCAGACTATGGTTGAAGAAGGTGTTAGAGCAGGAGAATTTAGTCAGGCAGCTCGCCCAGATATAATCACGTTTGGTATCCTTGGTATTACCAATTGGAGTTACTATTGGTACAATCCTGACGGGAATATATCTGAACAAGAACTTACAAAAGCCTATACAGATATGATTTTTAATGGGATCTTAAATGTTCAGAAATAACGGTTTTAAAATACTGAATATTTTGCCAATATAGTTAATTTTTTTAGGAGATCAAGGAGGATGAACTATGAGTTTACATCCACAAGCTTCTGCATTGCTGAAAATGATGGAATCTAATGGAATGCCAGCACTGGAAGAACAATCGCCACAGGATGCGAGGCAGATGTATATACAATCAAGCCAGATCTTGGCCAAGCCGGTTAAAGTTGTTCACACAGAGGATCGTTTAATAAAAGGCTATGAAGGTGACATTTTGATAAGAATCTATTCACCAGAGGGGGATGGACCAAAACCTGCTCTCGTTTATTATCATGGAGGCGGCTGGGTTATTGGGAACATAGAAACCCATGATGCCTTGTGTCACTCACTAGCTGCAATATCTGAATGTAAAGTTATCTCGGTGGATTACAGTCTGGCTCCTGAAAGTAAGTTTCCAGTAGCCGTTGAGGACGCTTATTTAGCAGTTCAATGGGCATCTGATAATGCCAGCGAGCTGAATATTGACAAAAGCTCTTTGGCGGTTGGAGGGGATAGTGCAGGAGGAAATCTGGCGGCAGCGGTTTGCTATATGGCGATCGATAGAAAGGGTCCTTCCATTGCCTACCAAATGCTATTTTACCCATCAACTGGTTTTGAATTAACGGATTCATACGTTAAGTATAGCGAAGGATATTATTTAAATAAATCCACGATGGAATGGTTCCGTGCACAATACTTAAACAATGTGGAAGACACGAAAAACCCCCTTGCTGCCCCGATGTTAATACCGGAGGCTGAAACCGCTCTTCTGCCGCCTGCCTATATCGTAACGGCAGAGTATGACCCGCTCAGTGATGGGGGAGAAGCTTTTTCAAGGAAACTGAAAGACGCAGGGGTTGAAGTGAAATATGTTTGTTACTCTGGGATGATTCATGGATTTTTCTGCATGACAGAAGTCCTGGAGGATGGGAAAAAGGCAGTTGAAAATGCAGCCCTTGAACTTAAAGCACATTTTGCCAAAGTAAAGGATACAACACTTTAATAGAAAAGGGGAGATAAATCCACATGTTAACTCTTCATTATGAACATTGGCCAAAACTTTCGAAAACTTTACGAGTTCCACACACTTCGCTGTACGATAACTTAAAAGTAACAGCAACACGTTATCCAGATCAGACAGCCATCTACTATTATGGAAAAGAAATAACCTATAGGCAATTGGATGAGGAAGTCAATGCACTGGCAGGATATCTCCAGCAAAAGCTAGGTGTAACTGCTGGAGAGAAGGTTTTGCTATTCATGCAAAATTCCCCTCAGTTCGTCATCGGCTATTATGCCATCTTAAGAGCAGATGCTGTTGTCGTGCCAATTAATCCGATGCTTACAGCTAGTGAACTAGAGTTTTATGTACAGGATTGTGAAATAAAAACTGCTCTTGCAGGGCAGGAGCTTTATGAAAAAGTTAGCCCGCTGCTAGAAACGACGTCATTGAACAGTTTAATTGTCGCTGCTTATTCAGACTATACGGGTGAAGAATTCGCAGGTGAACTCCCTCCTGAAGCAGAGGTGCCTGCCAGTACTTTTACTAAGCCGAATCATTATCTTTGGAAAGATGCGATTGAGTGCGGGTTGGAACCAAGTGAGCATAAGGCAGGAGCGGACGACCTTGCAGTTCTGCCGTATACCTCTGGAACCACTGGACTGCCAAAAGGGTGTATGCACACAAATAAGACCGTTCAGGCAAACACTTTAGGAGCGCACTACTGGTCACGTTCTACGGCTACGACTGTTCACTTGATGACGCTTCCACTTTTCCATGTTACAGGTATGGTACATAGCATGCATATGCCAATTTATAGTGGAAGCACTATGGTCATTATGACTAGATGGAATCGGAATACGGCTGTTGAGCTGATAAAATCACAAGAATGTACCCATTGGGTCACAATTGCGACAATGATCGTTGACTTCTTAGCCAATCAAAACTTGAAGAAAGAAGATATAACATCACTCCAATCAATATCTGGCGGGGGAGCAGCACTTCCAGAAGCAGTTGGGGAAAAGCTGTTTAATTTAAGCGGTTTGAAATTTGTAGAAGGATATGGTTTATCCGAAACGATCGCTCAGACGCATTTCAATCCGGCTGACCGTCCAAAAATGCAATGTCTTGGTATTCCATCCTTTAATGTAGACGCAAGAATTCTCGAGCCTGTTACTCTCAAAGAAATGGGTCCGAATGAAGTTGGAGAAATTGTTGTAAATGGCCCGCAGGTTATGGTTGGCTATTACAACCGTGATGACGAAAACAGAAGTTCATTCATTGAGATTGATGGGAAATCTTTTTTCCGGACCGGTGATATTGGCCGCTATGATGAAGAAGGCTATTTCTTCATGGTAGACCGGGTCAAAAGGATGATTAATGCTTCGGGATATAAAGTATGGCCGACAGAGGTCGAATCCTATCTATATAAACACCCTGCTATCCAACAGGCCTGTGTTGTAGGTGTTCCAGATCCGAGAAGAGGTGAAACAGTCAAAGCCTTCGTGATTCTGAATGATGGTTATGAAGGGAATGTGAGTGAAGAGGAAATTATTGAATGGGCTAAAGAGCATATGGCTGCCTACAAGTATCCGAGATTTATAGAGTTTAGAAAGGAATTCCCGGTTACAAGCAGCGGTAAAATTTTATGGAGAAAACTGCAGGATGAAGAAAAGGAAAAAGCGGGAAAGCGCTAGCAGCTACAGCAGACTCCGAAGTTATTCTAGCTAAACACATTTAAAAGGAGGAGAACATTTGGAAATTTTACTTCAACAGCTATTCAATGGTTTAACTATTGGAAGCGTTTACGCTCTGGTTGCTCTCGGTTTAACCCTAGTTTATGGAATTTTGCATATACCAAACTTCGCCCATGGAGCACTGTATATGATGGGTGGCTATATTACCCTCACAATGATGACGAGTTATGGGTTTCACTATTGGCTTGCAATACTTGTTTCGATGCTTGTGGTAGGACTGCTTGGTGTTTTGATGGAAAGGTTCATTTTTTATCCTTTACGTGAAGCACCGCCGATTCATGACAAAATTGCCGCAATTGGGATTCTGTTATTCCTTGAAGCTTTTGCACAGTTTGTATGGGGAGCAGACTATCAGATGATGACTTCTCCATACAGTCAAGTCATTAATGTTCTAGGGTTGACCTTTACCCTCCAAAGGATTCTGATTATCGTTGCTGCAATTGTTATCATGATCCTTTTATATGTATTCCTGAAAAAGACTTTTACAGGCTCAACGATTATTGCCATGTCCCAGGATCGTGAAGGGGCTAATCTTGTAGGTATAAACACACATAAGGTTGCTATGCTTACCTTTATGATTTCAGGAGCACTTGCGGCTGTCGCAGCCTCGCTTGCAGCACCTATCAATCTTGTTTTTCCTGGCATGGGCCATTTGGTTATCCTGAAGGCGTTTGTCATCATCATTCTAGGCGGAATGGGAAGTATTCCTGGTGCAATACTAGGCGGATATATATTAGGATTCAGTGAAAGTTTAGGTGCGACCTATATATCCAATGATTACAAAGATATTATTGCTTTCGTTCTCCTAATTGTCATCTTATCTGTGAAACCAACAGGACTGTTTGCAAAGGGGGGCCATTAATGTCAACAATATTTCAGCGCAAAAACGTTATTATCGCCGTTATATTATTTGCGATAGCTTTCCCCTATTTAACTGACAATACCTATTATATTCACATTATGTCGCTAGCCTTTATCTGGACGATTGCAGTATACGGATTAAACCTGCTGGCTGGCTATACAGGATACTTGTCACTTGCACATGCCGGATTCTTTGCCATTGGTGCCTATTCAATCGGTTTATTGACGGTTAAAGCAGGCCTAAATTATTGGTTAGCGTTTATTCTTGCTATCCTTATAACTAGTTTTCTTGGACTGTTAATCGGGTTGATCTCCCTGAGAACGAAAGAGCACTTCTTTGCGATCTACACACTCTGTGTAGGATATGTCATTTACCTTGTTATTGATAAATGGGATAGCTTAACAGGAGGGGTCCGAGGCCTGATTGGCATACCCGCACCAGCAAACATTGGCCCTATTTCTTTTCAGACACCTGTATCCCTGTATTATCTAATCTTGTTCTTCATGCTGCTCGCTGTCCTGGTCGCGTACCGGATTGTTAATTCTTTGACAGGACGGACATACATTGCGATCAGGAACAGTGAAGAATTGGCACTAACGATGGGAATCGATACTGGGAAAAACAAACTAGTCGTATTCGTGATTTCAACCGCTTTCGCAGGGGTTGCCGGAGCGTTATATGCATCCTTTATCCGTTTCATTGGACCTGAAGTCGCATATACCACTGTCGTGTTTGATTTGTTAACCTTCCTGTTAGTAGGCGGAATAGGAACACTCACGGGACCAATTGTCGGTACATTGCTGATCGTCTGGATTTCCCAACAGCTACAATTCCTTCAGGATTATCGGATGCTGATTTTCGGACCAGTATTAACACTTTTGGTTATTTTTTATCCAAGAGGCCTGGTCGGGGGCTTTTATGCCTGGAAAATGAAGAGAGAACATAAACGAGCTATGAAGGCAAATTCAGCTAAATCAAGTGATTCAGCCATAGGAGCTAAAGATCAAGTCAAGGAGGGGTAAAGAATGTTCCTGGAAACCAAAAATTTAACTAAAAGGTTTGGCGGATTAGTTGCAGTAAATTCGGTTGATTTTTCAATCGAAAAAGGCAAAATTAATGCAATTATTGGACCGAACGGCGCAGGTAAATCAACATATTTCAATTTAATTAGCGGCTTTTATAAACCGACCTCAGGCCAGGTGATTTTTAACGGACAGGATATTACGAAATTGCCGCCAAACAAGGTAGCAGAGCTCGGAATAGCTAGAACCTTTCAGAGTACCAATCTGTTTGAACAAGCAACTGTGCTGGATAATGTAATTATCGGGCACAGACTCAGAACAAATTCTAACCTGTTTGATGCGGTCTTCAGGACAAAACGCTTAAAAAGAGAGGAAAAAATGTGCCGTGACAAGGCTATGGAAGTACTCGACTTTGTCGGCCTTACTGAATCGGCCAATCAATTAATCGGGGGGATTACTCAGGAGGAAAAGAAGCGGGCTGCCTTTGCATTAGCTCTTGCTACAGATCCTGAAATTGTTTTCCTTGATGAACCTGCAGCCGGGATCAATCCAGACGAAACAGAAGGACTTGCCATCCTAATGAAAAAAATGGTGGATAAGGGAATTACGGTCTGTCTGATTGAACATAAAATGTCAATGATTATGAAAATTGCCGATAAGATTATGGTGCTGAATTACGGTGAGAAAATAGCAGAAGGCACTCCAGATGAAATTAAAAATAATGATGCTGTTATCAAGGCTTATTTGGGAGGGAGCGCAATTGCTTAAGCTAGAAAACCTTACCGTCAACTATGGCAGCTTTACTGCAATACAAAATGTAAACATTGAGGTTGCCAAAGGGGAAATTGTTGTTCTATTAGGAGCTAATGGCGCTGGAAAAAGTACAATTTTTAAGACGATCAGCGGATTAATAAAACCAGCAGAAGGAGATATCCTTTTCAATGGTTCAAGCATAAAAAAGACCTCAGCTGACCGCATTGTTAAATCAGGCATTGTGCAATGCCCTGAAGGACGGCACCTGTTTGGAGGGATGACTGTCTATGAGAACTTGAACATGGGAGCCTATGTTCACCGTGGCAAGCGGGAAGAAATAAAAAAATCATTGAACCACGTTTATGATTTGTTTCCGATACTTAAAGATAAGGCAGATGACCCGGCAGGATCGTTAAGCGGAGGTCAGCAGCAGATGCTTGCGATTGGAAGAGCATTAATGTCCAAGCCTAAGCTGATGATGCTGGATGAGCCTTCAGTTGGCCTTGCACCACTAATTGTTGAACAGATGTTTGATGTTATTCAGCAGATTAATAGAGAAGGAACGACTATTTTACTAGCAGAACAGAATGCTAATGCTGCCCTTAGAATTTCCAATAAAGGATATGTGTTTGAAAGTGGCTCCATTGTAGTAGAAGGTACCTCTAAGGAGCTATTCTCCAATGATGAAGTCCGTAAAGCCTATATTGGAGCATAAGCAAGACGGTCCGTTAAGGAGGTGGTTTTTCCAGCAATAATATTCTGCATCAAATATGCAAAATTATAAACTATTAATCTGAGGGGGTAAAACATGAAAAGGTCAAAATTTCTTTTTATGGTCAGTTTTCTATTTGCTGTAATGTTAAGCCTAGCTGCATGTAATCAATCATCAGGCGGTGACACTGAGGAGCCAAGTGACAGTGGAAGCGGAGATAGCGGAAGTGAAGAGGTTGGAACTGTTAATATTGGCTATAGCGGACCTTTAAGCGGACCAGCTGCCTTCTACGGTGAACGTACATTGAGCGGTGTGCAAATGGCAGTTGATGAAATAAATGAAGAAGGCAATTTTGAAGTAGACGGAAAGAAATATAAGCTAAATGTAGTTGCTCTCGATGATAAGTATATGCCGAATGAAGCTGCTGGTAATGCACAGCGTCTTATTCAAGAAAACAAAACACCAATCGTATTTACGCCGCATAGCGGAGGAGTTCTGGCCATGCAGGTTTTCAATGAACAGCAGAACTTTATTATTGGAGCCTATACTAGTGAGCCTAAAATTACCGAAGCAGGGAATTCTTTGACAGTACGGATCCCGCCAAGATATGACGGTTACCTAGAGCCATTTACTAAGTATGCTATGGAAAAACACGGAAAGAAAATTGCCTTTTTGCCAACTGCTTCCCAATACGGGAAGGACTGGTCTGAAAAATTGGCACCTTTCTGGGAAAAAGAAGGTGGAGAAATCGTCTACAATTCTTCTATCGACTTTGCAAAAGACACTGACTTCTTTACTTTAATTACAAATGCATTAAAAGAAGATCCTGATGTACTGTTTATCGGAGGCCCATCTGAGCCGACTGCTAAACTTGCAGCACAGGCAAGAGAGCTTGGCTTCGAAGGTGGATTTATCGTAATGGATCAGGCTAAGTTTGATGAGATGAAGAGAGTAACAGGCTCTTATGATGTTCTTAACGGTTCAATTGGAGTTATGCCTTTAGTTGAATCTGATACTCCTGCAATCCCACAATTTGTTGAAAATTATCGTGCGAAATTTGATGAAGAACCAGGCTCTGAAGCAGGATTGAACTATATTGGCATGCACGCTTTTGCTGAAGCAATGAAAGCTGCCGGATCTGTTGATGATCCTAAGAAAATTCGTGAGGCTATGAAGGAAGGATTAGCCAATCTTCCTGAAGAGAAAAAAATCTATATCATTCCTGGTATCGGCGATGATGGCGGATTTGAATCAGAACTAATTGTAGCAGCAGTAGAAGACGGAAAAATTGTACCAATTGAAGCAGAATAATAAAAAGGTGACAGGCACCATCCACTTTATGGATGGTGCCTGTCACCTTTTGGTTGTTAATAACTTTTTTATGTAAACTTAACTAGGTTTGTCCCCTAAAAAGGGGGATTAGTTGGCAAGTTTTTTAAAAAGGAATTTGTTCAGCTGCGGGGCAAACTGGAATAACATTGTCCCGATTAACGCAGCAGCTAAAATATAAATCCCAGCAAAAACCTGAAGAGCTCCAGCCGCCAAGCCGGCTATAATAACCGAAAATTCACCTCGTTGAGTCAGGGAAAGTCCAGCCCTAAGAGAATCTTCTTTTGAGAGACCAAACCACTGTCCTCCAAAATAACCAATGAAGATCTTAAAAATGATAGACCAGGCCAGAACAGTTATCAGCAGACCGAGTGATGGTATATCTGTTGTCAGCTCAATGTGCATACCAAAATTCACAAAGAAAAATGGCAAAAATATGTTTTGTATCGGCACAGCATAACGGCCTGCCCTTTTGCTAACAGGAGAATCTGACAACATAATGCCGGCCAAGAATGCTCCAATAACTTCCGATAGCCCTAAATAAACTGCAAAGCCGCTGTACAATAACGCAAAGCCGACAATGAAGACGATAAAGGAATCATCTTTTTGTAATTCGCTGAGAAGGAAGTGGAATTTCTTAAAGATTTTTTTGCTGATAAAAATAGCAACAGCAGCAAGCAATGTTATTTTAATGAATATCAACAAAAATTCTACAACAGTAAGGCCTTTACCAGATAGTCCAATTAAAACAGAGACAAGGATGGGCGCAAATAAATCTTCGAAAATCAAAATGGATAACATGAATTCAGACTCCGGATTTTTCAAGCGGTTCTTATCTTCGAGAAGCTTAGCTGTAATAGAAGAACTTGTTGCATAGGAAAGACCGCCTATTATAATAGAAGAAAGAAAGTCCAATCCAAAAAAAGAACAAATAGCTGTAGTAACACCTATGCCAAAAAGAACATCAAGTAGGCCAGCTTTCCAAACCTTTTTCCCGTCCTTTGTAATTCTGTTGACTGAGAACTTTAATCCGAGGATAAAGAATAACAGGACAAGACCGATCTCTCCTGCAATTTCTATTGCTTTTGCCTCTTGAAAAAAAGGTGCTATTCCTAACCCTAACAGAATGTATAAAACGATATCCGGAATCTTTATAAACTTGATCCCAACTATTCTTACAAGAAAAAGGACTAATAAAAATAAGCCAATGGCCAGGGGTAAGTTCATAAGCCAACCTCACTTTTTAGTGGTATTTTGGTGTAATTGAAATATAGTCTACTATGTACCCCGAAAATTCAAGCTAGTAACTAACTTAAGCTACAATAAACTAAAATCGTATACATAACGCGTCTGCAGGTTTTACATTAAATTCATTTTCACTAAAGCTGTCTAATGGATTTTTAGTATTATCTATTAAGTTTTAAAAATTAATTTGTATCTGTAAGGGGGAATATTTGACCTTTATGAAGAAGGGTTTTATAGTCAGTTAAGTAATTTAAAGTATTTTATTGTACGAAAAAGGAGGGATTACATGACAGGCATACCCATGTCTGCTCCTGCCCCAAACGAACCAGTTATTAACGAAAATAAAATAATTTTGGTCTGGAGCTTTACCGTCTGGCTCGTTGTGATGAACACAACGATGTTTAATGTTGCCCTTCCAAGCATTCTCACTGATCTGTCATTGTCTTCAGCAACTGCTTCATGGATTGTTTCCGGGTACTCAATTGTTTTTGCCATTTCTACATTAACCTATAGCCGCCTATCAGACTTCATTCCGATTTCGAGACTCCTTGTTAGCGGGTTATCACTGCTTGGTTTAGCTTCAATAATTGGCCTTCTGGCGGATGAGTTTTATTTATTGCTTGGAGCTAGAATACTTCAGGCAGCTGGTGCAGGTGCTGTTCCTGGCCTGGCAATGGTGTTAGCAGGAAGATATATACCTGTGACAAGACGCGGAAAGGCAATGTCTATGATCGCTTCTGCTGCATCACTTGGATTTGGGCTTGGACCTGTTATTGGAGGATTAATTACCCAATATTTAGGATGGAACTTTCTCTTTGCTATTACCGTTTTTGTTATAATTCTTATTCCCTTCTTTAAAAGCCTTTTACCGATAGAAGAACGAAAGAAAGTAAAATTTGATACTTTTGGCGGTATATTAACTGGGCTTAGTGTAACTGGACTTCTGCTATTTTTATCTTCTTTTTCCATGATTATTCTCTTAGTTAGTGTTGTTCTCTTATATGTGCTCTGGCGGCATATACATCTTGTGAAAACACCTTTTATTCAACCAGACCTGCTTAATTACCGTCAATATGTAAAGCTCTTATTTATAGGATTTGCCGCTTTTATAACACATTTCTCTGCACTATTCCTAATGCCCATTATGCTGACAGTAGTGTTTAATAAAGCCCCGGGTGAAATAGGAATGATAATCTTCCCAGGGGCCATCCTGTCTGCTGCAGCAGCTCAACTGATAGGGCGTGTTATCGATAAGCTAGGGAATGTTCCTGTTATTCTCTTTGGTCATGCCTTCTTGTTAATCTCAACGTTGATGTTTGCTTTTCTTTCGGGAAAGTCTCCTTATTTTATTATGGTGACGTATATGTTCACTAGCCTGGGATTTTCAGCCTTAACATCAAGTATGGCAAATGAAGCCTCAAGGATTTTACCCGAAAGCCAAATTGGTTCCGGGATGGGATTAATTCAGCTTGTTCAATTTTTCGGAGGAGCTTTTGGTGTCGGTCTTACAGGTATCCTGATCACTTTGTTAAACGACTTGTCCCCAGAAAATATTTACAGAACAATCTTTTTGGGCATTACAATGCTACTCTTATGCTCCTTATTTACATTTGGGCTTTATCTAAAAAGGGGGAAACAATCGGGTAGTGCCGTTCTTAGTGAATAGGTATCGAGCAGGGAATCCTGCTCTTTTTTTGTTGGAACAGAAGGACTATAGCGCTTTATAGCGAATTGATATATAATAAATAGCAATTGCTAGCAGAATGATATATTAGCAAAGCGTTGCAAGGAGGCTAAGAGTCATGCCAGAACAAGCCAAACAACAGCTTAATGTCAGAATGGCGCATGATACGTTAAATAAGTTAGATGAAATTGTCGAATATTATCAGGCAAACACAAAGGTTGGCCGAGTTTATAAAGGGGACGTTCTAACAGATATTATTGAAAAATCATACGATGTCATGAACAAGCAAAAGCTGGCAAATCGAAAATTCGGTTAAAAGACGGTATTCCTAAATTAAAGGAATGTTTGAGAAACATAACTGGGTGGAAAAAGCCTCATATAAAGATAAGCAGATAGAGAGAGTTCATGCTTATATCAAATGAATGTGAGGTTTTGAAGATGATAGAAATTCCATCAAAAGTCGAAGGCGTCAACTATACGATGAACAAGTTAGAAGAACGATTAGAGCCAATCGGTTTTACAATTGGCGGTAATTGGGATTACGACCATGGATATTTTGATTATAAGATTGATGACGGAACTGGCGACCAGTACCTTAGGCTTCCGTTTCAAGCTGTTACTGGGGAGGTTGACCAGGAAACTGCTAAAGTGGAACTGGGAAGACCGTTTATTTTATCTCATATCCAGGAACAAGGCGTAGATGAAGAGGGAAATGTCGGAGCACTGACTGGATCATTTAACCAATTTAAAGAACCGGCAGACAAAAATGCACCAACCCCAGATAAGTTTGTGGATATCGGGAAGACAATGGTTATAAAGCTTGAGGAAGTTCTTTTATAAAAAAATTTTAGTGGTGCTGCCGGCTTTTTGCTCATAATAGTTTAGTGCCCTTTTTGATTTATTTCACTTGGGTGAAACCTCCGTTTTACCCGGGTGAAATAAATCTGACACGATCCATTTTATATTCCCTACTTTATAAATGTGTGCTCCAAAATTCCTTCACAACGCCTCTAATCGCTAAAAAGCTTAATCTTTTTCAGCTAATTCCTATTAAAATTAAGAAATAAGAATAACACTTTCTTCTATTGAAAGAGATTGTGTTAGAAAGGGTCGGGTCGTTTATTATAGAAGCATAGTATGTGATAAATTAAACAGTATAGAACATTTAAAACCGAAACCAGGGGATATAGTATAGTTTTCACCCTATCTACTAAAAGTACTGCTAAGCTGGTCAATTTAAGATCACTTAGGCTTAATATGGTACAGTTAATTTTCCGAACCTTCAATCAATTAAAGAAATCATCCAAATACCATACAAAATTGACTAATTTTTAAATGAAATGTCGTGTCGTTCTTAAATTATGCTAAATATATTGATAATAAGATAAAGTGCAATGGGGTAGGAGAAAGAATGAATATGCAAAATTATTTAGAGACAAAGCAAAAACTAATGATCAACACGCTTGAAAATCTGGTTAACATAGACAGTGGTTCGTATTTGAAATCAGGTGTCGATCAGATTGGTGAATTTTTACTGACGGAATATAAAGCATTAGGCTTTATGGCAACAGTTTATGAGCAAGAAGACTTTGGCAATCATATTGTGTTTCATCATCAGGATGCCAAGGACCCAGCCATTCTCATCATGGCGCATATGGACACAGTTTACCCTGAAGGAACTGTTAAAGAAAGGCCATTTCATATAAACGGCAACAGAGCATACGGGCCCGGAATTATTGATATGAAATCCAGCCTGGTATCCGTTTTATTTGCGATAAAAGCCTTGAAAGAATCAGGGGATATTTCATATCAAAACGTAGTGCTTCTTTTAAATAGTGATGAGGAGGTAGGCTCTCCTACATCGCGCTCATTAATTGAAGAAATAGCAGCTGATAAAAAATTCGCGCTTGTCATGGAGCCTGCCCGAAAGGACGGTTCTCTTGTCTCTTCACGTAGAGGCAAAGGTAATTTCACGCTTCATGTAAGAGGAAGAGCGGCCCACTCAGGCATTGAGCCAGAAAAAGGCAGAAGTGCCATTGAGGAGCTGGCTTATAAGGTAATTCAGTTTCAAGACCTAAACGACCATGAAAAAGGGATTAGTGTGAATGTCGGCTTAATCGAAGGTGGGTCTTCAATTAATACTGTTTCAGAGCATGCAACTGCCCAGATTGATATCCGGATATCTGATAAAGAACAGGCCCAGGAGATTGAAGAAAAAATTGAAGAAATCTGCTCGGTTACAACTGTTCCTGGTACAGAGGTTGAGCTCGAAGGAGAAATGAATCGACCGCCCATGGAAAAAAATAAGCAAACTGTTCAGCTGCTTAAGTTTATTAAGGACGCAGGCAAAGAAATTGGCTTAGAAATTACCGATACTGCAACTGGCGGTGGTTCTGATGCCTCCTTTACTGCAGCGGTGGGTGTTGCTACTGTCGATGGTCTCGGCCCAATAGGAGGAAACTCCCACAGTGAAAAAGAATATTTGGAAATAGACTCGCTGACAGAACGAACCTTACTGCTTGCCATGATTATCAAAAAGCTTTCCGAATAGAAGAGAACCTTTTACTTGGTCCGTGAATATTCTTTGCCAAGGTGGCAATGAATAGTTCTAAACCTGACTGGAGGCGGATGTTCAGTGAATGAGGAACAAGTGGAAGATATATTTGATTGGGCTGGCTGTTCCAGCTTATATAAAAAGCATGGTTTTAAAATCTGGGTAAGCGGAATGATGAACCAGGTTGATTCTGATATTCTGGAGTCTTTTTTGGATCATTATTCGTTTGAAGAAGCAGAAGAACTTTACTTTGATGAATTTCAATATCATTTTCAAATATACAAAAATATGTATGAGAAAAATGGTTTCTAACAGGCATGGAGCAATCCTTGCCTGTTTGTGCATAATCTTTTTTTAGCCCGATCCATGTATTGTTTAATCTTTTTTTCTTCCCAGTTGTGTGATAACAATCCTCCAGAGAAGTTGACCGGCATTCCATGGGCAGCGAACCCAGCCTGATGTTGTTCAGTAAAACCAGAAGTTTTAGGGATTGTCTCATGGATCAAGTATAAATAAAGAATTATTGACCATGAGATAATCCATAAGGTGTACATAAAAAGACCTTAGTGCATTACCCGTTTCCTGGCTTGGTATCGCTCCTCTTCTGTATTGCCTCATTATCCCAACTCTTTTTTTCTTCAATAAAAAGAATAAACTTATTGTTGGCTTTTTATAAAGAAAGTGTTTTATAATATCTTTCCTTTTCCCTTGAAAGTAGAAGAGCCTCTTATATAAAGTGTAAAAAAGCATTTAATGAGGAGGAATGATTATGGAGCCTATTCAAGACCATTTAAAGGAAGAACTGGAGGTGATTTTTGTTGGATTTAACCCCAGTATCCGTTCAGCTGAAACAGGTCATCATTTTGCTAATCCCAATAACCGCTTTTGGAAAATTCTTTACGAGTCAGGGCTTACTCCAAGAAAATATCAAACAGAGGAGGACTACAGACTTCTGGACTTAGGTTACGGTTTAACAAACATTGTGGCCAGGCCTACAAAAGCTGCAGATGAAATTACTAAAGAAGAATACGAGGAAGGCCGAGAAAAATTAAAAGTTAAAATACAAACGTTAAAGCCACGGATCGTCTGTTTTGTCGGTAAAGGTGTATACCAGCAGTACAGTAAGAGGAAAGTTGTATCTTGGGGCGTACAATCCGAATCCGTGATCCCCGGAGTTCTTGATTTTGTGGCACCTTCCTCGAGCGGACTTGTCAGAATGAAAATGGATGAGGTAGTTGGGATATACAGGCAGCTGCCAATATTAATTGGGCAGAAAAGAATATAATCTTTTTAGACAAAAATCCGGATGGAATCTCCATCCGGATTTTGTTTAGTTCTTTATCCTTGTTACATCTACTGCCTTTAATTCTCCGTCATCCTCTCTATCCAATCTGAATTCTACTTTGTCTCCTTCAGTTAAGTCCGTAAATCCATCCTGGTTAATGTCGTAATAGTGAACCCTTGCCACATCGCCGTCGCCGACATTGATTTCACCTAATCCCTGATTTGTCCTAAACCAGTTTACTTCACCTGTTCTTTTTTTATCTGCCATTTATATCCCTCCTATATAGTTTCTATATTCATTTTAGAGTCCTATTAAACATAACTGAAAAAATTGGAAAAATTACATCCTCATCTAGACATCTTTATTAACACTTTTCAACAAATCACTAGTTTTCCTGTTTTTTATGGATTCTTCTTATACAATATCAATATCTATAAGAGAAAGAAGGTCGTTCTCTTTTAGAAGCTATATTTGTGAAATACTTAACAATCTTGATTAGACGATAAGAAAAAATATTTGAGCAGGTGAGCTAATGGAAAAGAAAACAATCCTTATTGTGGGTGGCGGGATTACTGGTTTGGCAGCAGCTTATACTCTTCAAAAGGAAATAAAAGAGAAGTGTTTACCGTTCAAAATTAAGTTAGTTGAGGCGAGCAGCCGGTTAGGCGGTGTCATAAATACGATTGAAAAAGATGGATTTATCATTGAGAAAGGCCCTGATTCAATTTTAGCAAGAAAAAAAAGCGCTCTTAAATTAATCGAGGAGCTCGGATTGCAGGATGAGGTGGTCTCAAATCTGGCAGGCAAGTCTTATATACTTGCAAGAGGAAAGCTTCATGCGATGCCTGAAGGGTCTTTTATGGGGATTCCGACAAAGGTAACCCCGTTCGCTTTTTCCGGTTTATTCTCTCTTAAAGGGAAAATGCGTGCAGCCGGTGACTTTGTATTGCTTAAAGGTCCTAAGCATGAAGATCAGTCCCTTGGTGCATTTTTCAGACGTAGATTAGGAGATGAAGTAGTCGAGAATTTGATTGAGCCTTTGTTATCTGGTATTTATGCGGGCGATATAGATAAGCTTAGCCTGATGTCACTTTTTCCGATGTTTTATCATATGGAACAGGAACACCGGAGTATTGTATTTGGATTAAAGAAAACGATGCCAGCTCCTCCTCAAAAAGGTAGGAAACAAACAAAAAAGGGTATGTTCATCTCACTTAGCAAAGGATTGAACAGCCTTGTCAGTGAGCTTGAAAAACGTTTAGAGGAAGGCACGGTTATTAAAGGTACACCGGTTGCTAAAGTGAGGAAAACAGAAAAGGGCTATGCCGTCCGAATTTCAAATGGAACCGAGTTGCTAGCGGACAGTATCATTATCTCCACAGGGCATCATCATGCTCAACGGATTTTGTCTGATTACTCTTTTATGGATAACTTTAAAGCAATGCCTTCTAACTCAGTAGCAAATGTTGCCTTAGCATTTAATAAGTCAGCTATTAAGGAAGGTATCGAAGGAACGGGGTTTGTTGTATCAAGAAATAATGATTACCGAATCACTGCGTGTACATGGACACATAAAAAATGGCCTGGTTCAACACCGGAGGGAATGGCACTTTTGCGCTGCTACGTTGGGAAGCCAGATGATCAAGAAGTCGTTGATTTGTCAGATGAAGAAATTATCGACATAGTGCTGAAGGACTTAAATAAAACGATGAACATTTCAGAGAAACCCATGTTTCATGTTGTGACAAGATGGAAGCAGGCGATGCCCCAATATTGTGTTGGCCATATAGAACGGATCCGCAACGTAAAGGAGTCTTTAAATAAAGAACTGCCAGGTGTCTTTTTGGCGGGGGGCTCCTTTGAAGGTGTGGGAATTCCAGATTGTATAGATCAGAGCCAGGAGGCGGCCAAAAAGGTATTGGAATTTTTAACATAATATTAATAAAAGAAGAAAATTAGGTGCTTACGACACCAGTTTGGCCTTTTTGCATACTTAAAAATAGCCTATGAATAGATTGCTCCGCTATGTTCAGACTAACTGTATTCATTTAAGTGAGCGGAGGTTTTTATCATAGGTATATTAAAAAACATTGAGCGTCCAATGGCTGTGCTATTGATAGGGGTCATGATGACACACCTGGGCATTTATTTAGTGCTCCCTATTTTGCCAATCCTCTTAAAGATGGATGCAGGTCTGTCCCTCGTTCAAATCGGAAGTATATTAGCAGCTATTTCAATTTGTTTTCAGTTTGGAAGCATTCTCGGTGGTTTTTTAGCTGATCGAATCGGCAGAAGATTTATTATTGGGCTCGGTGCACTAATAACAGGCTCAGGCCTAATTGGCTTTAGTTTTTTTACTGGCTTTTTACATCTGCTGATATTAGCGGGAATTGTAGGATTAGGAAATGGGCTCAATGCACCTTCTACGAAGGCGGCGATAGCGGCTATGGCAGCAAAGGAAAATCAGACGACTGCGTTCTCCCTTCGCGGGATTGCGGCTAATGTAGGGACGGGAACTGCCGGTCTAATTGTCTTTTTGTTCATTTCCGGCTCCACCACTCTCATATTTTGGGTTGCCGGCTCTATTTTTTATATTTTAACTGCAATCAGCTGGATTTTTCTGCCGAAAAACTGTGGCAATGAGCCTTGCCCTGAAATACCAAAAGGCGCATATGGAGAGGCGTTTAGAAACAAACCATTTATGATGTTTGGGTTTATCAGTCTATTCATATGGGCTTTATACACCCAGCTTTCACTTATGCTCCCTTTACGTGCGGCAGACGTATTAGCAGTTCCGGAGAATGTCGCGCTTGTCTGGACGATAAACAGCCTTATCGTTATTGCTGCTCAAAATCAAGTTTCAAACCGAATCACGCGGCGGCTCCATCCGTTAACCACTTTAAGCATTGGTCTGCTATTTGTTGGGGCGGGTGTTGCGTCGTTATTTTGGGCAAGTTCCTTTATGCATTTAGCTTTAAGCGGAGTTATCTTTGTATTTGGAGAAATGCTGATTTTGCCTACTATTGACAGTACGATTTCACAGCTATCAAAGGCGAACTTAATTGGGTTGTTTTTTGGGCTTGCGAATGTAATAGCGGGACTGGGAGAAGCGGGAGGCAGGTTTTTAGGAAGCAGCCTTCTTGAATACGGAAAAGAAACACCTTATTTGCCATGGCTTACCTTCGCCTTGGCAGGTGTAATTTTATCTATTGTGGTACTAAGCCTGAAAAAGTGGAGACCGCTCCAAAACTCTCTAATGGAATCAGCTTTACAGAAAAATACACCAAAGCATGCACCCATGGCTCCTGTCAGTCCGATTCGCGAACACCCTTTTGACAAATGGGAGCCTGAAGTATTTTTTCGAAAACGAAAAAGCCCGAGGCAATAGGTTTATGCCGGGGCTTTCGATTTAAAGGTAGTACGGTAAAAGAAAAAGATCAGTGCTAAAAAAAGTCCGTACAGAATCAAACCCAGCAAAAACGTTTTTGGATGCGAAAAGAGTTGATTTCCTCCAAAAGCTATAAAGAAGGTAGGTGGGATTTTTCCGAGTGCAGTAGCTGTAAAATATACCGGAAATTGTATTTTGCTAAGGGCTGAATAAATATTGACGACTGGCGGAGGTATTACCGGAATCATGCGGCTTAAAAATACTGCAAGAAAGGCATTTTTTTTTATGAGCTGATTGAACTTAGTTATGGCAGGGTATTTCAGGACATATTCCTTAAAAAAATCGGATAGCAGGTAACGTGCTAACAGATAATAGATAACTGCTGCGACAAGCCCGCCAAACCAATTAATAAAAAAGCCAAGAAATATACCATACTTCATGCCCATTATCCCTGCAAACAAGGTGAATGGGATGACCGGAACGGTTGATAAGAAAACAGATATAAACAGCATTAAGAGGAGTTGCGACGGATCGCTATCCTGTATCCAGCCAATTAAAAAATCACGGTAAATAAAACCGATGATTATTATAATGAAATAAGTTATAACAACAATCCACTTTTTCATAACCCGTACTCCTATGATCTGATACGATGTTTTATTATAGATAAGCATACTTTCCTATGTTGCCTGTTTAGGCTTAGTTCAATACCGATATTAAATTAAAAAACGAAGCTTAATGCTCCAGCCGTTTTAGACCTAATAAAAAAGGTGCCTGCAAAAGCAGACACCTGCCTCTTCCGTCCGTACAGTGGTTAAGTGTCCCGCAACAAGCGCGAATGTCCGGAAGAGGCACTTCTATTATAACATATCATGATTTATGTTCCAAATCTTCGACATTGAAGCTTGCTTGCTTTTACTTCAATATTAATAATGGTATGATAGTAGGGATGCTAATTTAAGGAGTGGATTAACAGTGTCTAAAAAAGGATACATACAAATGAAAGACGGAGAAAAAATTGAATTTGAGCTTTATCCTAATGAAGCACCTGGAACAGTAGCCAATTTTGAAAAGCTTGCTAATGAGGGCTTTTACAACGGGCTATCCTTTCACCGTGTTATCCCAGGTTTTGTTAGCCAAGGCGGATGCCCCCACGGA
This sequence comes from Mesobacillus harenae, assembly GCF_013343715.1. GTDB lineage: Bacteria > Bacillota > Bacilli > Bacillales > Cytobacillaceae > Mesobacillus_A > Mesobacillus_A harenae. The sequence continues at coordinate 3,836 of NZ_JABUNR010000022.1, read as the reverse complement.
ACAGGTACAGGCGGCCCTGGATATCAAATTAAATGTGAAACGGAAGGCAATCCTCACAAGCATGAGCCAGGCTCACTATCCATGGCACATGCAGGGAAAGATACAGGCGGGAGCCAGTTCTTCCTTGTCCATGAATCACAGCCTCATTTAAATGGTGTGCACACAGTCTTTGGTAAAATCACTTCGGGCTTAGAGGCAGCTAAAGCCATGAAAAACGGCGACATTATGGAAAAAGTAGAAGTAATGGATGCATAAAAAAAGAGCCCTCGGGCTCTTTTTTTTATGTAAAAATTCTTTTTTTATACAGTTTTGTGGTTCAATGGACTATAAGAGGAAATAACAGGGAGATGAGTTAGTTGAAGATTAATAAAATTAGGTTTTTTACAATTCTTTCAACTTTTTTTTGTTTGCTATGGGCTGCTGGGTTAGCACTCGTCTTTATCGAATATTACAGCAGTGAACAACAGCCTATCCCAAATAATACAGACATTCCAGAAGCTGAGAAAAAGGAGGGAGACCTTATTGTAGTTGCGTTAGGCGATTCCTTGACAAGAGGCACAGGCGACTCTTCGGGAAAAGGGTATGTTGGCTATGTTCGCGAAGAGTTAGAGGAAAAGTCTGCTCAGCCAGTTACTTTATTCAACCTTGGAATTAGGGGGCAACGATCCGGACAGTTGGTGAATCAGGTACAGGAAACCCAAGTTAAAAATCAGCTAAAACAAGCTGATTATATTTTAATAACAATCGGCGGAAATGATTTATTTCAGGGGGGACAAACTCTATTAGATGCGGACCAGGATACCATTGAAAAACTGCAGAAGGATTACTTGAGCAACCTCTCGTCAATTTTTCAGGAAATACGCTCTGCTAATAAAGAAGCTACCATCTTTTTTGTAGGATTATACAATCCTTTTTTAGAGTTAGATGATAGTAAGAAGACCTCAGATGTTGTACGGTTATGGAATTATAACAGTGCAGAGTTAGCAGCTGATTATCAGGGGATTGTCTTCGTACCTACGTTTGATTTATTTGAATTGAATGTAGCTGACTATTTATACACAGATGAATTTCATCCGAATAAAGCAGGCCATCAGATCATTGCAGAGCGGGTAGCTTCACTCATCACATGGCAATAAACCGAAATTTCTATTCAAAAGGAGGACTAATATGTCCAAGGTGACCTTGTCGGTACAAAAGCTTCGAAAAAAAATTGGGAAAAAAGAAATTATTAAGGGGCTTGATTTCGAACTCTATGAAGGTGAGGTCTTTGGGTTTCTTGGTCCCAATGGAGCTGGCAAAACAACTACTATCCGGATGTTAGTTGGATTAATTAAGCCAACATCCGGTACTGTCAATATCGGAGGCTTTGATGTCCAGAAGGATTTTATGAATGCGATGAATCTTATCGGCTGTATTGTTGAAAATCCAGAACTGTATCCCTATTTGACAGGCATGGAAAACCTTGAACATTTTGCAGGGATGCTGCCTAAAATTGAACCTGACCGAATTCAACAGGTAGTGGAATTAGTTGGCTTGCAAGAAAGGGTTCAAGATAAGGTGAAAACCTATTCTCTCGGAATGAAACAGCGCCTAGGAATTGCCCAGGCTTTATTAGGTAACCCGAAGGTTTTAATTTTAGATGAACCGACTAATGGACTTGATCCAGCCGGTATCCGGGAAATGAGGCAATTTATCCGGTATTTGGCTGTAAAAGAAGGATTAAGTGTTCTAGTTTCAAGCCACTTATTAAGTGAAATACAGCTGCTCTGCGATCGAGTTGCCATCATTTCAAAAGGGAGAATTATCAAGGTGGACTCAGTACATAACTTGCTAAGTACACAAGAAAAGATGGTTTGGCGGCTATCTCCATACGAAAAAGGAAAAGGGATTCTAGACAGGTTAACTCAAACAGCAGCAGAAGGGCCTTTTGGCACAATCATTACAGACTTTAATGAAGGTAAGGTGCCCGAATGGAACGAAATCCTAGTGAAAGAAGGAATTAGTGTAATTGAAATGAATCGGAAGCTTCCTGTGTTGGAAGATTTATTTTTGGAACTTACAGGAGATGATGTCATTGAGTAACCTTGTTCATAATGAGGTGATGAAGCTTCTGGCGAAAAAAAAGCTTTGGGTAATAATTATAATTGTAGCTGTATTGGTTAGCCTGTTTACGTACGCTCAGATGCGTGCAATTGAAACTCAGCGAGAAACGTTAGGAACAGAAGACTGGAGACCTATTCTGCAACAACAAATTATAGATACTCAAAACCGATTAAGCAGCAGCCGAGTTTCTGACGAGTGGAGACAGCAGCTTGAAATGGGCCTTACACAGCAGCAATATTATCTGGATCAAAATATTAATCCCTCTGAACCAGGTGCCCCAACTTTTATGAGATTGTTTATTGAGAGCGCGATTGACTTATTTATTCCGTTACTAGTAATGGTTATTGCCAGTGACCTAGTATCCTCAGAATACAGTTTAGGATCAGTTAAACTTTTGTTGACAAGGCCAGTTAAGAGATGGAAGGTACTATTAAGCAAATACATAACACTTCTCTTATCAATTTCTTCTATAATAGCCATTGTTGGTTTTTTATCATTTCTGATATCTGGACTGGTCTTCGGATACGGCGGGTGGGGAGCACCTATCTTAACAGGGTTCAATACAGGCCCCGAAGGTCTGGATTTTTCCAATGTAAGACTTATTGAACAGTGGAAGTTCTTACTTATGACTTTTGGGCTAGCTTGGTTTGTAGCAGTCGTTGTGGGCACCCTATCTTTTATGCTTTCAGTATTGGTTCGAAGTACCGCAGCGGCAATGGGGATTATCCTGGCAACTTTAATATCTGGAGCTATATTGAACAATGTAGTTTCTTCCTGGGAATCAGCCAAGTATTTGTTTATGGTGAATTTAAAGCTAACTGACTATCTTACTGGGTCTGCTCCTCCAATTGAAGGTATGACACTGCCTTTTTCAATGTTAGTTCTTACAATTTGGTGGGCAGCAGCACTTATTGTTTCCTTTTCGGTGTTTACTCGGAGAGATGTTTACTAGCTATCTTTATTAAATTCTGTTTTCAGTGATTAATTGTTGCTTGATATAGACAATCTAAGTGGGGTATGAAATTAAAGAGGTGGTCAGATTGGGTGCTATTGAAAGAGATGGATATAGGTTTGAGCCTGAATTTAGTGTTATCGAGCAAAATGGTGCAGTTCATGTGTATCGAAATGGTGAATTTATTGAAGAGCTCAGGTTTGAATTTAGCGGGCCTTTTCCTGAACTCAATCAAATCGAACAGCTAGTGGACAAGTATTGTGTGGAACATGGTCTTTAGGTTTGGAACTAGCTTTATTCTAAATGTCTTTCTTCTATATAATACTTTATATTTTTATCTTCTCTCTTGTATTTAAGTGGTAGGAGGGAGAAGATAAAAATATGCTGGGGACTGTGGATAAAATGAAGTTATAATACTTGACGTTTCTAAGTCTCTCGTAGTAGAATAACAAACGTTGCTCCTGGAAAGACGAATAGACCGTTGTTTATCAGATTTCAAAATAATATTGCTGATACAACAATATGGCTAGGATGCACGCCCGTTTAGAATTACTTCGTAGAAGTTGACACAAGCGAAATAACATGATAAGATAGAATATGTTGTTGGGCGATCCGAAATTGATCGTGTTCGTCAAAAATAAATACTTCGCAGAAGTTGACAACAACGAAACGTTATGGTAAGATAGTATTTGTCGCCGCTGATTCGATCAACGGATGACGGTTATTGTTCTTTGAAAACTAAACAAACAAGCGTCAACAAACAATATTTATAGTGACTTCA
>NZ_JABUNR010000021.1 GCF_013343715.1 Mesobacillus harenae | reverse complement strand
GTCCTGAGCCAGGATCAAACTCTCCAAAAAAGAGTATGAGTTTTAGCTCATAATTTAAAACGTTGGCTAGTGATCTTCATAATTGAAGTCACTATAAATATTGTTTGTTGACGCTTGTTTGTTTAGTTTTCAAAGAGCAACTCGTTACCTCGTTATGAAGCAACTTTTATATATTATCAGGTTTAAAACCTGAAGTCAATATGTTTTTTTGTTGATGTTTTTTATGTGCTGCTTGTTTTAGCAACAGATAATAATATATCACCATTATTAATTTGTGGCAATACGTTTTTTACAATCTTACAAAGTAAAATTATTCACATTAATCGGTTTTATTTTACACGCATAAAAAAAGCAAAGCACTTAAATGCTTTGCTTTTTCTGGTATTAACGATGACGCATTAATGGAAACAATAGTACATCTCGAATTGATGGAGAATTGGTGAGCAGCATAACGATCCTGTCAATACCAATACCCAGTCCCCCTGTTGGAGGCATTCCGTATTCTAACGCTTCAATAAAATCCTCATCCATTTCATGTGCTTCGTCGTTGCCTTGTTCTTTTTCTTGGAGCTGAGCTTCAAAGCGTTCCCTTTGGTCAATAGGATCGTTTAGCTCTGTAAAAGCATTGGCATGTTCCCTTGCCACTATAAAAAGTTCGAAACGATCAGTAAAACGGGAATCCTCATCATTCTTTTTCGCGAGAGGGGAGATTTCAACCGGATGACCGAAGATAAATGTAGGCTGGATTAATTTCTCCTCGACCTTCTGCTCAAAGAATTCATTTACGATGTGACCGTATTGCATGTGCTTGGTTATTTCAACGCCATGCTTCTCAGCAAGCTGCTGTGCTTCTTCCGTACTCATCTGCTTCCAGAAGTCCACACCTGTGTGCTCCTTAATCGCATCTACCATATGAAGTCTTTTCCACTCCGGTTTTAAATCAACTTCGTACTCACCATACTGAACGGTGGTAGTACCCAATACCTCCTGGGCAATATGCGCAATCAGATTTTCGGTAAGACTCATAATATCATTATAATCAGCATATGCTTCGTAAAGTTCTATCATTGTAAACTCAGGGTTGTGCCTAGTAGAAATCCCTTCATTTCTAAAAACTCGTCCGATTTCATAAACCTTTTCAAGCCCTCCGACAATCAAACGCTTTAGGTGTAATTCAATAGCTATACGCATGTATAGTGTCATATCAAGTGCATTGTGATGAGTAATGAACGGACGCGCTGACGCTCCCCCAGCAATCGAATGCATTAACGGAGTTTCGACTTCCAAATACCCATGGGCATCAAGGTAACGGCGCATTGACTGGATAATACGGCTGCGATTAATAAATGTCTCTTTGCTTTCATCACTTGTAATTAAATCGAGATAACGCTGACGGTAGCGTTGTTCGACATCTTTTAAACCGTGAAATTTATCTGGCAGAGGACGCAATGCCTTTGTTAAAAACACATAGTCTGTAACCTTTACAGATAATTCACCGACTTTTGTTTTAAAAAGTGTTCCTTCAACACCAATCAAATCTCCAAGGTCAGAGTCATCAAATGTGCTGTACTGCTCTTCGCCTACAGCATCTTGCCGTACATAGATTTGAATCTGGCCTGTTAGATCCTTAATATGCGCAAAGCCCGCCTTCCCTTTGCCGCGTTTTGTCATAAGCCGCCCTGCTATTTTGACGGATACGTTCCTTGAGTCAACTTCTTCTTTTTCAAGGTCACCAAACTCCGCAGCAATCTGGGCAGTATCATGGGTACGCTCAAAGCGCTTGCCAAATGGGTCAAGACCTCTTTCCCGCAGAGCATTCATTTTTTCTCTCCTGACCATTAGCTGGTCATTTAATTCTTCACTCATTTATGATCACTCCAGTTTTCAGTATATGTAAGGTATAAAATTGCCTCGTTCGTATCTATCCTTCTATTATTTTACACAAACACATAAATTCAGACATCAAAACAGGCTTAAATAGAATAAAAACTGCCAGCTTTGGGTCACTGGCAGTTAACAATATCATACGTATTATAGAAAAAGAGCCTTTTAAAGTCAAACTTTATCCAGCAAGGAAATCCTGTTTTGTCTTTTCTTCTACTTCTGCAACGTAGTCTGTTAGTAATGTTACTAGCTGGTCTCTCGTATTGCTTTCATTTACTCCATTACGGACTTTTGCATTACCACGAACACCTTTTAAATACCATGCAGCATGCTTTCTCATTTCACGAACTGCAACATCTTCATTCTTCAATGCAATGAGACGATCTAAGTGAAGGATGCAAACATCAATTTTCTCGCGTACAGACGGTTCGCCCATTAGCTCACCTGTTTCAAGGAATTTAACTGTACGGTAAATCATCCAAGGGTTTCCTAGGGCCGCACGGCCAATCATGACGCCATCAACGCCTGTTTCATCAAGCATGCGTTTTGCATCCTGCGGTGTCTGGACATCACCATTTCCGATAACCGGAATATTGATGGATTGCTTTACTTCACGAATAATATCCCAGTTCGCCTGTCCTTCGTACATTTGAACACGTGTGCGGCCGTGCAGCGCTACAGCCTTGCCGCCTGCACGTTCAATCATCTGTGCGTTTTTAACAGCATAAATATGATCTTCATCCCAACCCATACGCATTTTGACCGTAACTGGTTTTTGGACTGCATCAACAACGGCTGACACCATTTCGTAAATTTTGTCTGGGTTAAGCAGCCATTTAGCTCCCGCATCACATTTAGTAATCTTCGGAACAGGACAGCCCATGTTGATATCAATAATATCTGCATTTGTATTTTGATCGACGAATCTTGCGGCTTCTACGAGTGTCTCTTTCTCGCCGCCAAAAATTTGGAGGCTTAGCGGCTTTTCTCTTTCATCGATATACAGCATGTTCATTGTTCTTTCATTTTTGAGAACAATTCCTTTGTCACTAACCATTTCTGCACATACAAGTCCAGCACCAAATTCTTTTACTGTAAGACGGAACGCAGAGTTGCACACTCCCGCCATAGGTGCCAGCACTACAGGGTTTTTTATTTCAATATCGCCAATTTTCAGCATGGGTTTATCCTCCTTTCACTAAAAGTTATATAGTATGACTGCTCTCTGACGGAGGAGATAATTCCTCAATACTGATGTTCAAAACATCCGCTACCTGCATAATAAATCTGTTAGGAGGCATCCGGTTTCCCCGTTCGATTTCACCTAGAATGGATACTGATACTCCCAGTTTCTTTGCAAACTCTTCCTGCGTAAATCCTTTTAACTTTCGAAAAGCGCGAATACGTCTTCCCCATTTTTCTGCTTCCATATTCGTACTCCTTCTTTATAAGGTATATTTGCTAAACAGGACTTTAGAGGTCCCTCCATCTTTGGCAGTCTAAGATTTGGATTCATTTCTAATAAAGGGACAAGAACAAAAGCTCTTTCATGCATCCGGGGATGCGGAACAATAAGCTTCTCTGCTACAATATTTTCTTGATTATAGAGCAAAATGTCAAGGTCTATTGTTCTGGGACCCCACTTAAATTCCCTTATTCTTCCGATATCCAACTCAATAGTTTGGCACCGATCTAGCAATTCAAAAGGGTTTAAGTCGGTAGAAACAAGAACAGCCATATTTAAAAATAAATCTTGCTCTTCAAACCCAACAGGGTCTGTTTCATAAATCGATGAAGTATTTACCACTGTAATAGATGAATCAGAACTCAGCAACCGAATGGCCTCTTTCATATAGGCCGCCCTATCCCCCATATTTGAGCCGATTGCTATATATGCGAAATTTTCCACGTCTATCTTCCCCTTGTGATCTCTACTGCAACTGACTGATAATGGCCTGGGATGGGTGGATCCGGTTTAATTACTTTCAAATGGCAGATTTGTACTGCAGCATGACGAGCTAGAATTTCTTCAGCCATTTTTTCAGCAACCGCTTCAACTAGCTTAAAAGGCGGTCCTTCCGCTACCTCTTTACAGACCTGATACAGTTCCGCGTAATTGATTGAATCGTCCAGGTTATCACTTTCACCGGCCGCTTTTAAATCTAACTCCACTATTAAATCCACAATAAACCGCTGGCCAAGTCGAGTCTCCTCGGGAAAAACACCGTGATATCCATAAAATTGCATTTGATTAACATGAATTTTATCCACTATAATCTCCCTTTCCCATAAGAGCATCCATCATTTTAACCATTCTAGAGATTGGTTTCACATCATGAACTCTAACAATCTGGCACCCTTGTTGAATTCCATAACAAATAGTAGAACCTGTTCCTTCCATTCGCTCGTCGGCAGGCAAGTCATTTAAGACTTTGCCTATAAAGCCCTTTCTCGAAGTACCCAGCAATACCGGATACCCCAATGAAACAAGTTTTCCAAGCGATCTCATCATTATGAGATTTTCATTAAAATCCTTTGCAAATCCAATTCCGGGATCGAGAATAATATGATTATCTTCTACTCCAGCCTGTTTCACAATTGAAATGCTTTCGTATAGATCCATAATTACATCTTGAATGAAGTTCTTGTAATTGCGGTCGTGACGATTATGGGTTAGGATGATTGGCACCTTCAGCTCAGCTGCAACGGCCGCCATATTCGCATCAGCTTTTGCTCCCCATACATCATTAATGATATGAGCTCCAGCTAAAACTGCTTGCCGGGCTGTTTCTGCTTTATACGTATCAATAGAAACAGGGGCGTCCACATGGGCCGTGACAGCCTCTATTACTGGAATAACACGAGCAAGTTCATCCTCAAGAGTAACTGGCTCGTGTCCAGGTCTTGTTGATTCTCCCCCGATATCAATTATATCTGCTCCCTGTTCAACAAGCTCCTGAGCACGCATTATAGCATGGTCAGTGCGGTTGAACTTCCCTCCATCTGAAAAGGAGTCTGGAGTGACGTTTAAAATCCCCATTACTAACGTTTTTTTTCTGAAATCCAAGCTATATGGACCAGCCTGAATGATGTTATTTATTTCTTTTTCCATTCACTTAAACCCTCCAGCAACATCCCATTTCTGCTCCATAGCTTTCGACGCTGCATACGGTAATTTGAGCTGAACCATTTCACAGTTAGCCCGCGGTTCCCTGGCAGCTGACTTCCGCCAAATTTTGATACAGCCACTATTTCCTGGATAGAATTCGTTAGAAACATTTCATCTGCCGATTCTGCTTGTTCTGTTAAAAACATTCCTTCGATCACTTCAATTCCAGCATTCTTTGCCATCCTAATTACAAATTGTCTTGTAATTCCATTCAGGATACCTGTGTTAACAGAAGGTGTATATAAAACTCCATCCTTTATCCAAAACAAGTTGGAAACAATTCCTTCAGCTAGAAAACCATCTGCATTTAAAAAAATCCCTTCGGATTCCGGCTCTTGTCCGATCTCCCGTTTCGCAAGAACATTGTTTAAGTAATGATGCGATTTAAGGCGGTAGCTTCCTTCAGGTGTATTTCTGTTAATTTTAAGGAGGATCGCTTCCTTCTCAGCTATCTCTAACGATGACAATAGAGGCTTCATAAAAATGATTAAATTTGGCTCTGTATAGACGTCCGTTTGCAGTCCTATCTCTCCGTTCCCAGCTGACACATTAAAACGGACGTATGCATTCGTAAGCTGGTTTTTTTTCAGTAAGGTTTTTAATATGTTATAAACTTGTGCCCGGTTATACTGAACCTCAATATTTAAAAGCCTTAAGCCTTCGTTAAGCCTTTCCAAATGATCATCAAGAAGAAAGGGATGGCCCTCATATACTCGGAACGTTTCGAACAGTCCAAGTCCATAAAGAAATCCATGATCAAAGGGAGAAATCCTTACATCTTCTTTCTTGATGACTTCGCCGTTTATATATACATACATATTACCTTATAACTCCACTAGCAGCCGGCACCTTATAATAAGCCACAAAGTTTTTAAGCAGCTGCCTTCCATCATAAGTCAGAATGGATTCTGGATGAAATTGAACCCCTTCGATGGGAAGAGTCTTATGACGGATAGCCATGATCTCATCTTCATCTGTCCAAGCAGAAACCTCGAAACAATCTGGCAAGCTTTCTCTTCTGACGATTAATGAATGATAGCGCGTCGCGGGAAATGGGTTGCTTAATCCTGCAAAAATCGTTTTTCCGTCATGGTACATATCAGAAGTCTTTCCATGCATTAAGCGTTCAGCCCGTACCACTTCTCCGCCAAACACCTGTGCAATGGACTGATGCCCAAGACAAACACCAAAAATCGGAATTACCCCAGCGAGGTTTTCAATCACTTCAAGACTAATACCCGCTTCATTAGGACTGCAAGGACCCGGCGAGACCATGACATACTGAGGATTGAGCTGAATGATTTCGTTGACAGTTGTTTCATTATTCCTTTTTACGATCAGTTCCTCTCCAAGTTCCCCAAGATATTGAACAAGATTATAAGTAAAGGAATCATAATTATCAATCATGAGTATCATTTAAGTCACCTTTTTCTGTTTCTGCAAGTTCTTTTGCTTTCCATAGGGCACGTGCCTTTTTCAGAGATTCTTTGTATTCATGAGCAGGTTCGGAATCAATAACAATTCCCGCACCAGCCTGAATATGAGCAGTACCTTCTTTTACAAGCATCGTCCGAATAATAATATTTAATTCCATATCCTGATTAAAGCCAATCCAGCCCATTGAACCAGTATAAGGCCCGCGTCTAACAGGCTCAAGTTCATCAATGATCTCCATTGTTCTGACCTTAGGGGCTCCTGTTATCGTTCCGCCAGGGAAAACAGCATTCACTACATCAAACCAGCTTTTATCTTCCGCGAGTTTCCCTCTAACATTAGAGACAATGTGCATAACATGGGAGTATTTTTCAATGACCATAAATTCGTTAACCTCTACCGAGCCATATTGACTGACCCTCCCAAGGTCATTTCGTTCAAGATCGACAAGCATGACATGCTCAGCTCTCTCTTTTTCATTTTGGATCAGGTCACTGGCAAGCTTAAAGTCCTCATCAGGATTCTTTCCTCTAGACCTAGTTCCGGCTATAGGGCGGGTTGAAACCTCGTCTTTTTTCAATTTTACAAGCAGCTCAGGAGATGCGCTGACTAATTGGAATTCTGGTGTGTGAAAATAGCCCATATAAGGAGACGGATTAAACTTACGCAGCTGTTTGTAAACTTCAACGGCTGGAACCGTTATTTCCGCTGACTGCCGTACCGATAAATTTACCTGGAAAACATCGCCTTGTGCGATATAATCTCTTATCTTCTCAGCAGCCTGCATAAACTTCGGACCGTCCATTGAGAAGTCTAGCCCTGCAGACCGTTTTTGTTTTTCAGCCTTTTCAGGGTGTATGTCTAAAGGCTTTTCCCATAATCCCTTCCAATTAGCAGCTGCTTTCATGGCTTCTTGTTTATTTTCCGGTTCATGTAAAATCATGATCCAAAGGGTTTTTGCTATATGGTCAAAAACAAACAGCTCTCTGAATAGTAAAAAATACAGATCCGGAACTAGCAGATCGTCTTTGGCATATTCAGGAAGCCTTTCAATATACCGTACATAGTCGTAGCTGATGTATCCAAGAGCTCCGCCTTGGAAATCCGGTAAATTATCATCCGCTATGACCTCATGCTTATCCATCCATTCCTTCATTCTCTCTAATGGATTGCCAGCGAAGGTAGAGGTTGTATCTTTTTCTTTAATATTAAGTTCACCATTTTTCCCAAATATAATAGCTTCTGGTTTAAAGCCCGCTATGCTGTATTGGCCACCTCTTCCACTTTCAAGCAAAGCATGGTGGGAGTAGGACTCAGAGATAGCAAAATATTGTTTAATAAAATCTTCATGTTCAAAGGGAATGTTTAAATGAGCAATTTCGTATGTAGGCACTTTAGTCACTCCTATAATTTCTCCCCTCATCATACATGAAATTGATACCTGCTTTCATACTTTTTTGTTGTGTTTTTATCAAAAAAAAGAGGCATAGCTTAAGCCTGCCTCCTATTGACCGTTTTATTCAGTTTCGAATTGATAGAGCGGAGTACTTAAATAGCGCTCTCCATTACTAGGGATAATGGCTAATACCTTTTTGCCTTTTCCTAGTTCTTTCGCTACCTCGAGTGCTGCATAGATTGCGGCTCCGGAAGAAATCCCGCCAAGTATACCTTCCTCTTTAGCCGCCCGGCGTGCATACTCAAATGCCTGCTCGTTTTCAACTTTAACGACTTTATCATAAATATCAGTATTTAATACATCCGGTACAAATCCCGCACCGATCCCCTGAATCTTGTGAGGGCCTGGCTTGCCCCCTGATAATATAGGAGAATCAGCAGGTTCAACAGCGACAATTTGAATGTTACTGTATTTATCGCGGAGAACCTTTCCAGCACCTGTTATCGTACCACCTGTTCCGATACCTGAAATAAATGCATCGAGCTGGTCACCCATTTGCTCAACAATTTCCTTACCAGTTGTTCGTTCATGAACAGCAGGATTTGCTTCATTTTTAAACTGCTGTGGCATAAAGTAGCCATGTTCGTTCGCAAGCTCCTCAGCTTTGCGGATCGCTCCCCCCATGCCCTCTGGTCCTGGTGTTAAGACTAGCTCTGCGCCGTATGCACGAAGCAAGTTCCTTCGTTCCATACTCATTGTTTCAGGCATAACCAGAACGGCTTTGAAGCCTTTTGCAGCTGCTACCATAGCAAGGCCGATGCCCGTGTTCCCGCTAGTAGGCTCAATAAGGGTATCCCCCTCCTTAAGCTTTCCTGATGCTTCCGCAGCTTCAATCATTGCTAAAGCAATCCGATCTTTAACACTGCTTCCTGGATTCATATATTCTAATTTTAAATAAACATCTGCGCTGTTTTCATCTGAAAGACGGTTAAGTTTTACAATTGGTGTTTGACCAATTAAATCATTAATGGAATTTGCAATTCTGACCATTTTTTATACCACCTTTTTATTCCGACTATTTTTATTGGTTTTATTAAAAGGTACCAATCATTCGGTCACTTGTCAATATTTTATTACTGAATAGTCCGACTAAATAACCAATTTTTGAAAATCATCTTATTCCTTTAAACTATCCTCCAAGCTGTATATTAAACATGTTTATACTAAGTTAAATAGTGCAGTTGATAATAAGAATATTGTAGGTACCAGTTATAATTGGATTGAAAAAAGTACAAACCAAAATGGCATGTACTCCAAGGAAATTTATAAAAAATCTGGCTCTGTTCAAATATACTGTTGATTTTCGCTCCAGCACTCGCTTTCCGCGGGGCGTGCGGTGAGCCCGCAGGAGACTGATTGGGCATCCCAGAATAAGCCTTGGCACTAAGGAAATGTGACAGCACAAGAAAAGCATCCGTGAGTTAACATCACACGAAATTATGAGATTGCATAATGAGGAGTCCTTTCCAATCAACCTAGTGCTATTAACCAAATACTTCAGCAGCGAAAGTCCAACGCACTTTTAAAAAAGAGCGACTTGGACTTTTTGTGCGCACCCGGCATAGGTGCAGTCTACAAGGTATGACTCCCGAGCCATGAAGGCATAGTAGTTGGCTAGCTTCGCAAGCCCGCGCACGACGGAATGCCTAAGCATTTTCGATCGATCGCCTTCACTCCGAATCCGAAAACTTCTTAAAAATAAGACAGCTTCTCGGGTTTTATATTACCTTTTTTCTTTTTCTTCATAAAACCAATCTACCTTTGTTTCACTCCAAAATGCTCTGGCAGAAACAGGCCTATCCATTTGTTCCAATGCAATTTGACGACGGATTTGTCCTTTTACTTCCTCAAAGGAATATTTCTTGCCCTTAAGCTTTTCATGTACCATTAAAATAGCATAGCCTGATTCCGTTTCTACCGGATCGGTCCACTCTCCATTTTCCATACCTTTTACAAGCTCTTCTATATTCTGCAGGTAGCTGTCATCCTCTACATTAATGAACCCAAGGTCTCCGCCCTTCTGAGCTGAGAATTCATCTATAGAACGTTCCATTGCTAATGCTGAAAAGCTTGAACCTTGTTTTAATTCTTTAACAGTCTGCTCTGCTTCTCCTTTTGTTTTAACAACAATTTGCGATAAATGGTAAGAGGCTGGCACATCGTATAATGTTTGATTTTGCTCATAAAAATTTTTCATATCTGCTTCGGTCACGTTTGCATCCTTTGTCAGCAATTCTTCAAGTAGCAGATTATATTTTATCTCTTGTTTCCATTTTTCTTCGTTGCCCGCTTCTCCAGATCCATACATAGCCTTTAGCATATTTAGTTCACGTTCTATCGCGCTATCGGAAACCTTTATTCCATAATCATCAGCCATTTGAATTATTACTTTTTGATCTATTAAATCTCGTAACGTATCTTCCCCATAGCGTTCTTCCATTTCAGTCAGCCATTCCTGACGAGAGATCGTTTCTTTTCCAATTTTCGCAACCGTTTCCTGTTCCCCTGCGAAAATCTTTGATCCCGCCTCTCCACTTCCTGACAGAAAAAAAACAATAGTTAGGCAATTAACTAAAACAAGCCCCGCAATTACTATCCATAACTGCTTCTTCTCCAACCCTCTTCCCCCTCAAGAAATGCGTAAGCACCTTGTACTGCCTCGCTAAGTGCTGGAAGGCCAGATGAAGAAGTCGTTCTTTGACTTCACCAGCTGGACCGAAGCACTCGAGAGGCTAGGCGCTGAGCTAGACACAATAAAGCGCAGAGCGCCGGGTTATCGGCGACAAGCATAAGACAAGCCCTGCAAGAAGGCGTTTTCTGCCTTCTGAAAGGGATAGGCTTATGACTTCGAGCCGATGGCGTTCGGAGCTAGACAACCTTCCATGTTAGCAAAACTTATTTCTTGTCTATTTTAGAATAAACAAGCCAGCACACAACTAATAGTGCTGGCGAACATATTAGGTCTCAGTTATCTAGCTTCCTCTTCTAATTCCTCAAGCTCTTCTTTTGAATAAATATATGTTTCGTTACAGAAATGGCATTGCGCTTCTGCTTTACCATCTGTTTCAATCATGTCTCTGATTTCATCTGAACCCAGGCTGATGATCGCACTAGCGAATCGTTCCTTCGAACAATTACAATTAAATGAAACTGGGAGGCGATCAAGGACTTTTAAGTTTTCACTTCCGAGGATTTCTTCTAGAATTTCCTCAGGTGTTAAACCTTTGTCAATTAGCTTAGAAATAGGATCCATTTCCTTTAAACGATTTTCTATCAAAGTGATGGTTTCATCATCTGTGCCCGGCATAAGCTGAATAATAAAGCCACCTGCCGCTTTTATTGAGTTGTCAGGATTAACAAGCACACCTACACCGACAGATGATGGAACTTGTTCGGATTTCACAAAATAATAGGTAAAGTCCTCACCCAGTTCACCTGAAACAATTGGCACCTGGCCAGTAAAATGATCGCGCATGCCAATATCCTTAACCACAGTTAGAGTTCCTGACGTACCAACTGCCGCACGGACATCTAATTTCCCATGTTCATTTAGATCAAAGTGAACATGGGGATTGCTTACATATCCACGGACTTCTCCTTTGGCATTTGTATCAACAAGTATCAGTCCAATTGGACCGTCTCCCTCTACCTTAAGTGTAAGCTTCTCTTCACCCTTCATCATAGCGCCCATCATTGCACCGGCAGTCAATGTTCGACCCAGCGCAGCAGAAGCCACCGGCCATGTATAATGGCGCCTTTGTCCCTCACTTACTGTATCCGTAGTATCGGCAGCATATGCCCGGACTTGTCCGTCAAATGCAAGCGCCCTAACTAAATAATCACTCATATATATGCCCCTTTCTTGTTGTATGTTTCCCAATCAGCTATTTTTTTAGCGTTTCCATATTACGTTTATAAATGAGCTGGAGCCCTTTTAAAGTCAGGTATGGATCAACAATATCAATCACAGTTGATTCCTCCGCGATCAAATTAGCTAGTCCACCAGTGGCTATCACGGTCGGACTTTGCGGGGTCTTCATCCTCATTCTTCTTACAATTTCTTCAACCTGTCCAACATAACCGTATAAAATCCCTGCCTGCATGGCAGCAACTGTATTTTTGCCAATAATATCATCTGGACGCCCTATTTCAATTCTTGGTAGTTTTGCCGCCTTTGAATAGAGTGCCTCTGTAGAAATACCTATCCCCGGGGCAATCGCACCACCCAAATATTGCTTTTGTTCATTTACATAACAATACGTAGTGGCTGTTCCAAAATCCACAATAATAAGTGGGCTTCCATATTCATGTATTGCTGCAACAGCGTTTACTATGCGATCCGCTCCGACTTCACGGGGATTTTCGTATTTTATATCTAACCCAGTTTTCATTCCTGGTCCAACAACCAACGGCTTAAGGTGAAAATATTTTTGGCACATTCTTTCTAGAGAAAACATAATTGGCGGCACAACAGAAGAAATAATGATCCCATCTATATCACTAAAGGAAAGACCTTCATGATCAAATAAAGACTTAATAATCATTCCGTATTCATCCTCTGTTTTATTCCTGTTAGTTTCCACTCGCCAATGATGCTTCAGTTCTTCGTTATCATATACACCTAGCACTATATTCGTATTTCCAACGTCGAATACAAAAATCAACATTCTCACCACTTTATTGGATTTTTTCTTCCTCTAACTCCAAATATCATACCATAATAACCATTGACGAGTGCAAGGGTACAACTTATTTCCTGATAATAAAAAGGTGCTCATAAATGAGCACCTTTAGACGTTATTCTTTTCGCTCGTTATCGCCAGCTTCAGGAGACTTTGGAGAATCAGAATCAGGCTCTGATACTGTCTTTTCTGCTTCCTCTTCCCTTTTTCCGCTGATATTGACTTTAACATCCTCATTATCAGTTTTGGTTACTGAAACAGGACGATCAGGCAATTTACCATGGTCAACTAGATGCTTAATTTGCTCTGCATCAAGTGTCTCAACCTCTAGTAAAGTATTAGCAATGATATCAAGCTTATCACGATTTTCGGTCAGGATTATACGAGCTCTTTCGTAGCACTCTTTAATAATCCGTTGAATTTCTAGATCAATTTCATATGCAATGGCATCCGAGTAATTCTGTTCGTTATTAAAATCACGTCCGAGGAATACCTGGCTTTGCGCCTGACCAAATTGCAGCGGTCCAAGCTTATCACTCATACCAAATTCAGTTACCATACGGCGTGCAATTCCTGTTGCCCTCTGGAAGTCATTGTGAGCGCCAGTACTTACCTCACCAAAAACGATCTCCTCTGCAACACGTCCACCGAGCAAGCCTGTGATCTTATCTAAGAGCTCAGGTTTTGTCATGAAATAACGATCTTCTTTTGGAAGCATTACTGCGTAACCGCCCGCTTGTCCGCGTGGGACAATCGTTACCTTATGAACAATATCTGCTTCATCAAGGACAAGACCAATTACAGTATGCCCACCTTCATGGAAGGCAACAATATTGCGTTCCTTTTTAGAGATAACTCTGCTCTTCTTAGAAGGACCAGCAATAACCCGGTCTGTGGCTTCATCAATGTCTTCCATTTCGATCTTTTTCTTGTCTCGACGGGCAGCCACTAATGCCGCTTCATTTAACAAGTTTTCCAGATCCGCACCAGAAAAGCCTGGTGTGCGCATGGCTATGTTTTTAAGATTAACAAATTCATCAAGTGGTTTATTTCTTGCATGAACCTTAAGCACTTCTTCTCTACCCTTAACATCAGGACGGTCAACCGTGATTTGACGGTCAAAACGGCCTGGCCTTAATAAGGCAGGGTCAAGAATGTCCGCACGGTTTGTCGCTGCAATCATTATAATACCTTCGTTCGCACCGAACCCGTCCATTTCTACTAGTAACTGATTCAAGGTCTGCTCGCGTTCGTCGTGTCCTCCGCCCAGTCCAGCTCCACGCTGACGGCCAACTGCATCAATCTCATCTATAAAGATGATACATGGTGCATTTTTCTTCGCTGTCTCAAACAAGTCACGAACCCGTGAGGCACCAACACCAACGAACATTTCAACAAAATCAGATCCACTTATTGAGAAAAACGGAACTCCCGCTTCTCCAGCAACCGCACGGGCAAGCAAGGTTTTACCTGTACCCGGAGGTCCTACTAACAGTACTCCCTTAGGAATACGGGCGCCAAGCTCTGCAAATTTCCGTGGATCTTTTAGAAACTCAACAACTTCAACAAGTTCCTGCTTTTCCTCATCCGCTCCGGCAACATCTTTAAAGCGCGCCTTTTTCTTCTCTTCATTATAAAGCTTTGCTTTGCTTTTTCCGAAGTTCATAACACGGCTGCCGCCGCCCTGAGCCTGATTTAAAAGGAAGAAGAACAAAATAAAGATAATGATAAACGGAATAATGGATGTAAAGAATGTAACCCAGCCGCTTGTTTCTTTGGCCGGCATGATTTCTACTTCTGCCTCTGCTGCAGCTTCTTCAATACGGTCCAGAGTAGTAGCATTGTTCCAGACATAAGTTAAGAAAAACTTTCCTTCTTCATAGCCTTCAAGCTGGCCTCTTACCTCATAGACGCCGCGTTCCGGCTGTAAGGTTAGGTTGCCTTCAACTTCTCCGGCTTCCAGATGCTGCATAAATTCGTCATACGTTATATTTTCTGTTGGTTCGTTATTGCCATTAAAAAAGCTCACGACACCAATGATCACCAAAAATATTAATAAATAAAAGATGGTATTACGGAAGATCCGATTCATCCCTTACCTCCTCCCAGGGTAGACAAACTATATTAAATAGTATCATAGAAAATTGTGAAAATACAAGGATTTAGCCTTGTTCACCACATATGTTTCCGATAATAGACTGCTTCTAACACCCCTTTTTTTTACTCGCTTTTTGTATAAACTTCCGGTTTTAAAACACCAATATATGGGAGGTTTCGATACTTCTCAGCATAATCCAGACCATACCCCACTACAAACTCATCAGGTACAATAAAACCAACATAATCTGCCTGTAAATCTGCTTTCCTTCCCGAAGGTTTATCAAGCAGAGTTACGATAGTAATTGATTTTGCTTTTCGATATCGAAAGAGCTCTACAAGGTAACTAAGTGTTAACCCAGTATCAATGATATCTTCTACAATTAGAATATCACGACCTTCTACTGAAGTATCCAGATCTTTTAAGATTTTCACTTCTCCAGAAGAAACTGTTGTTCCGCCATAGCTGGACACATCCATAAAGTCCATTTCTAAATATGTATCAATTCGCTTCAGCAAGTCACCCATAAAAGGCATCGCACCTTTTAGGACTCCAATTGCCAGCGGAAAGCTATCCTTATATTTTTCGGTAAGCTGTCCTGCAAGGACTTTAACTTGTGCTTGGATCGCTTCCTCTGTATAAAGGATTTTTTCAATATCATTCTTCATGCAATTTGTGCCCCCTAGAAGTTATCTGTTCTGATATATGTTAAAAGTAATTTATGACCAGCACTATCATCTGCCTCTCTGCCATGGGCCTTTTTCAAGCCTGGAATCCAGAGAATTTCACCGGTTCCATCTGTAACAATTGGCCATTCCTCTCTTAGTGGAAGAGGAACTTTCTGATCAATAAAAATATCTTTAATCTTTTTTGAACCTGACATCCCTTTCAAAGTCATCCGGTCTCCATTTTTCCTTGTTCGGATAATGAGCGGTAAGGGGATTTCGGTCAAATTGACTGCATATGAATCAAGATGGGTTTGCCAATTTGAATAGAGGTCAATGAATTCCGCCTTAATAGAGTTGCCATTGGACAGTGTTATAATTCCGGGTTTGTTAATTTCGTAACAGTAAGGCTCCAGGGGTCGGTGTTTCATTTGAAAATGACACCTGCCATAATCGCGAGTGATTTTTAAGCCGCTGGGAAAATCCAGTGTCCCGGAAGGATGGGAATTGCATAATAGATCAAAGATATTGTCAATATGTATGGCGGAAAGAAAGGCAGGATTTTCATGATAAAGATAGTTTAATATTAGTTTAATCCCTCTTCTTTGTAAAGGAATCGGCATTTTAAAAAACTCTTCGATTTGAATCGTCACTTTCCCATTCTTTTTTACCATAACTCTATTCATTGCTTCGACTGTTAATTCTCTCAAATAAATTTCGTCATTAGTCAAATCTTCGCTTAATCGTTGAAAGTGCTGGTGAACTTGAGGGTTTTCCTGCTTTAGAAATGGCAGTACATGATGCCTGAATCGATTCCGGGAATAAGTGTCCTGTTCATTGCTAGGATCCCTTCTAGGATTTAGGTCATTCAGGTCACAGTACCGCTCAATTTCTTCTTTTGATACACATAATAATGGGCGAAAAAGAACCCCACCATCAATCGGCCTTGAAAATTGTATTCCTGTCCTTGCCAAACCAGTACTGCCTCTTGTCAGCCTCATCATGATCGTCTCGATTTGGTCATCACCATGATGGCCTAAGGCAAGATAACCGCACCCCATTTTCTTCATTACCTCTTCAAAGAACAAATATCTGCAATCTCTTGCTGCTTCCTGAGTGCCTTTACCAGTTTTTTTCATGTAAACAGGAACATTAATTTGTTTCATCTCAAACGGTATTTCCCTGGCATTGCAAAAACCCTTAACGAACATCGCTTCTTCATAGGACTGCTGGCCACGAAACATATGATCGACATGAACAGCTGTGATCTTTATTTGTTCCTTTTCCCTTATGCTCCACAAATAATGTAGAAGTGCAAGAGAATCCGGGCCTCCAGAGACCCCTACTGCTATCGATTGGCCCGAGATTTTAAATGAATGCTTTGAAAGAAAAGCTTCTACTTTGCTCTGTAACATATCAATTCTTCCCTATGCCGTTATTGGTGTTCTTATACCCATACTCTTAATCGTTAACCTTTATTATCAAGCTTACCATCTTTTATAGATAAGTTCAGTAACAAGCTCTTGTTGTTTACGTATTAACTCTTTAAAAGTTTCATTTAAAATTAAAAACTTAACCATATATAAAGAAAATACAGCATGGAAATGACGGAAAGAACTATTAGCGTTTCGATAATCCCGCCCTTATTACTTTTCTTCCTATACGCCTGCCTCGTAACTGTTTTTTGGGAGACGTTGTGTTGTCGTTGTGGAGATGGCTTTGTTTTCGTTTTCGTTGTTGTCCTCGTTTGTTGAGTTTGAAGACTTTGCAACAGTTCTCCCCGCATTTGTACAGCTGAAGAAAATTGTCCATTTAAGGCTTTGTAAAGAATGCCCTTATACATACTTAATTCTCTGCTCTTCTCTATCATTAACTTAAGCTGATCCATCCCTCCTGTTGTTTTAGTGAATCTCTTTGGATACGCAATGTTGAGCATAATCATTCCTACAGCAAACAGATCGTAGGAAGGATCAGCTTTTCTCGATCCCAGGCCCCAATATCCTCTATCAAAAAACTCGGTGAATTCTTTGATTGCTCTTCCATTAATAGTAGTTCCTCCAACATCAATACAGCGAATTCTTGGTGGCGGCCCCATAATGATTAAATTCTCCGGCTTTAAATCCCCAAAAACCCATCCATTTTCATGCATTTTCTGAAGATCACTCAAAAGCTGGAGGACGATTACACTGATCCAGGATTCCCCACGCTGATGAATAAAGGTAAGCAAATCTGGACCCTTAATGTATTCCATTACATAAAATGAGATCCTATCACTGCCGCTCATCCAATCGTCCACATCTAATAAAACAGGTCCTAGGGTGCTTCCCTGGACCTTGGCAAAAGACTTCAGCACATTTACTTCGGAAGTAATAGACATTCCATTATCACTCATTTTCAAAGCTACCTGCACTCCATTATGGGATGTTAAATAGACAATCCCATTTGCTCCATAACCGAGTTCTTTGATTATTTTATATTGATTACCATGCCACTTTCCATTAATGGGCGTACCCGGAGATACTTTACACAGACTCTTCAATGAATGATTCATCATCACCAGAAAGCAGACTCCTTAGCGATCGTTTTTTCTTGAAATATGTTAAGGCTTCTCGCAGGGCTGGTCCAGTTGGTGTCATTCCGCCAGTTGTTAATTTAGCAAATATGCTCGTTAAAGATTCGAGTTTTGGTGTCCAATCCAATAACTTTTCGACATCATTCCTTTTCCCGGGAAATACAAAGACTGAGAAACGGTTCTCACCTGCTCTAGCGTTTAAACTAAGGGACAGGTCTAATAATGCCTCTTTAACAGTTGGAAGTTTATGTTTCATGCTGGCACTTGTATCGACAAGAATCAGTACATTTAACTCAACAGTTTCCCCAAGTTCATCCACTACCTCCATCACTTCGCCACGCTTGTCAGGAGGCAGGTCTTCTACCGTATTTCCTCCTCCAAGGATTTGCTGGAGCTCACGGTTGACAACCCCCTGTAATGTTTGGGTCATTGCCTTTCTGGTTACCATCTGTACAGTCTGCGAAAGTTGCTGGGAGTATACAACCTGGCTAACTCCGCCTCCTGATAGAGCAATTCCCTCAATTTCAGTCAATCCTTGCTCATCAATAATATCCTTCTCCATAACCCCGATCACATTTATAGTGATCCCTTGCTCTTTTGCCAATGCCGCCATGGCAATTGGATCCTCACCTGTATTTGAACAGCCATCTGTAATCAGTAGAATCTGGCGTAATGCACCTGTTTTCATACTAACTCCCCTCCAATGGGTAAATTTGTTACCATTTTCGACGAGCCGCAGAATAAATATACATAGAAAAGCGGAAGCCGACTGTAAAGAAACGAGCAAACTGGAGATTCCGATAAAGAAGCGGTTTGTGCTTCTGAAAGAGGAATTGAAGTTTGCCAAGTTTCTAGGAGGCGTAGCTGTACATAGAAAAGCGGAAGCGCCTGATCAGCCCCGACAAGCGCTGGAGGGCCAGCGCTTGAAGTCGTTCTTTGACTTCAGCAGGTTGACCGAAGCGACTCGAGGGGCTAGGCGCTGAAGCTGGACATAGAAAAGCAAAGCCGACTGTATAGAAACAAGCAAACTGGAGATTCCTCTTTCAGAAGCGGTTTGTGCTTCTGAAGGAGGAATTGAAGTTTGCCACGTTTCTAGGAGGCGAAGCTGGACAAAGCAAAGCGGAAGCGCCTGACTAGGACATCCTGTCCGTTGTAAGCCGACCAGGAACAAATAAGGTCTGCCCCAGAAACGAGCAAAGAAGGGTTTAGTGAATTTCAGGCTTTCTTTCTATACTTTTGCACAGGTATTGAAGCCCATTTCGGTGTGTTATGATCAATTTTGGCAACAATAACTGTCATGTCATCCTCTATATTGTTACTTCTAGATCGAATGACCTCTTCCATTATTAGATCAGCAATCTCCTGGGGTTCGTTTGTTTTTAACTCAAGAACTTTACGTTTCATCCAGAGATCATAATTCTCTACATGCCTTGGTCCTTCGAAAACACCATCGCTCATCATAATCAGTAAGTCTCCCGCTTTTAATTGCTCGCTAACAACATCAACATCAAACTCTTGAATCATACCCATTGGCAAATTACTTGCTTGTACTTTAAATACCTTGCTCCCTCGCTTAATAAAGCTGGGAGTAGATCCAATCTTTAAAAATTTCGCAGCTGCATTTTGTAAATCTATCATCACAAGATCAAGTGTTGAAAAAATTTCATCCGTTGTCCTCAAAGAGAGAATTGAGTTGATGGATTTAATCGCTACTTTTTCCTCAATTCCTGATTGAAGAATCTTTTGCAGCAGCTGGAGAGTTTCCATACTTTCTGAATGAGCCCGTTCACCGTTGCCCATACCGTCACTGATAGCAATCGCAAATTTGCCCCCACCCAGTTCAATCGTCGAATAACTGTCTCCTGATACAAGTCCCCCATCCTTGGCTGCATGAGCTATACCCGTTGCAACGGCATACGCCTTCGCCGAGCGAAAAGTAACATGGCACAAGCCGTTTGGAAACGCAGCACATTCCTCTGAATTGACAATAATAGTTTCTCCTAAAATATCTGAAAGCATTGGCGCTATTAATTTTTCACATTCTCCGTGTCCCTGGCAATAAGGGATCGACATATCAATGTCAACATTGCCATGGTCAAGACCATATATTTCAACGTGTTCAACATTGATGCCACACTCTCGAAGAGAAGATAGAATTTGATCTTCCTGCTTATGATGGTTCTCTCTTTCTCTTTGAATCTCTCTTGCAAAATCACCCATTACCTCTGAAACACCAAGCAATTGATTAGCCACCAATCTCCTGCTTTCCTGCACTTGTTTCTTCAATGTTTTATTTGCCCGTAAAACTGTTAATTCCTGTTGCATTGTTTCAAGCACTTTCTTCGAGCGAGAACAATGTTTATCCCAATCTCTTAATAATTTTGGCGGAATAGTCTCTTCATTCTTATCCATTTCTTGCATAATATCTTTCATGTAGTCATATGTTGTATTAAAATTCCTTGACCAGCAATGTTCTTTTTTGAAACAAGTTTGGCAGGTCTTTTCAGTGACATTACTTAAAAAATAATCGAGCTCTCGGTCGGAGTCCTCTTCTGCCAATTCCTCCTTGGCTGTGAAGCTCTGAGATAGAGCCTCAAAAACTCCTGAAAACTGCTCGACTCTTTGAGCGGTAACGTCGCGCATTTTCCTCATGTATTGCTGCTGATCAGACGAATGTTCAGAGGTTCCTGGGATATGCCTAGCTAATTTTGCTGTCAGTGAACTAGGGGTTAGTAAAAATAACAAAATGGCGGCAGTTGATTCTAAAAGCGTTTTACTTAAGCCTCCTGCGCCCTCACCATACATTCCAATCAACAGGGTAGCTATAAGCAGTCCAAGGGCCACCCCAACTTTTCGTCCTTCTTTTAACAGGCCTCCTAATAAACCTGCAAAGGCCAGCAGGCTCATTTGATAAAAGCTAGATACATTAGCAAGACTAAAAATCAGACCCGTTACAACCCCTACCGTGGAACCGACTGTAGCACCTGCAACAAATGCAAACACCAGCACTAAGTATCTCGCCATTACATGCTCAATTGAAAGATCATATACTGACCATCCAATAGTTCCGGTCATGACAGAAGCGAGCATAATAATTAAACAAACAATTTCTTCTGTTTTTAACGACTGCCTTCTTTTTTGAAACGAGATAAGCGGAATACTTTGGAGAAAAATTAATGTAAGAATAAAACCTAAACTAGACTCTACTCCTGCCATCATTCCGTCATACAATGTAATCTGGGAATGTTGGATATAAGTAACCGCGAGATTCCCTGCCAATATAGTGCCAAATACATAGAACGGCAGCCAGCGAAGTTCACTTTTTAACCCTTTCTTTGTCAGCCGAAAAACAACTAGAAAAGTTACGGCTAGAGCAAAAGTTAGCGCAGCTGCTCCGATGGACAGCGTTGCCGCACCTGCAGTTACTCCTAATAATGCTAAAGGTGCTTTATCTCTTCTCGATAAGTAGACAGCAGCAAAAAAAGGAAGGCTAAATGGAGTGAGTTTGGCAAGTATTAGCGCTCTGCCTAGCAAAAAACCAATGACAAGTAAAGCAAAGCCGTTTTTTATAAAGAAGTTTTCCAGCTTTCCCTGCAAAGCAAAAAAACTTTTGGACAATTGAAAACCCGGTCTCCAAGATCCCACTTCTGCGATCGGTTCGATTGCATTCCTTTCTAGTCTTTCCATCCATTACACTCCCCTATATATAAAAATGTCGTTGCAGACAATTATAAAATGGGAATGTTCAAAAATTTGTCATAAATAAGGACAAGCTAGAAAATTTCGTTCGACTTGTTTCAGCGCAAACGCCAAAAACAAAACAAGTTCATTAGCCTAACCGGTTGATTATCTTTATTACTTATAAAAATTTGCCGAGATTTCTGCTCCTTAACCCGGGAGTTTAGTACATTTTCCCTGTATCAGTAGGAACATTTAAAATATGACATTTTTCTTTTATTAATTTATTGACACTTTTTTATTAAGTGGTATTATATTTCTTGTGCTATAAATTGGCGGTGTAGCTCAGCTGGCTAGAGCGTACGGTTCATACCCGTAAGGTCGGGGGTTCGATCCCCTCCGCCGCTATATAGAAATGCGGAAACGCCTTGTTCAGCCCCGTCAAGCATAAGACAGGTCCTGAAGGAAGGCGTTTTTTGCATTCAGCAAGGGCATGGCATATGACTCGAGCAGCTCGTAGCCTATCGGGCTCCTCGCAAGATACTTACGGAAGCTAGCTCTTGAAACTGACTGTGCGCTGAAGCTTAAAAAACAGGCTGCCGAGAAATGAAACTCTCGACAGCCTGACCTTTTTTGAAAGGGTTGTTGTATATATTTAATGGCTAAAAAGCGCGCTGCCTCTTTTTGGAGCCAGCGCTTTTATAAATGAATAAAGGCAAACTGCTTTTGCAGCTTGCCCGTGTCTATTTGTAAATCTATATAAAAAATAACCTGCAGCAAGTTATCCTCTTTTTGCTCCTCGTCCCCCACGTTTTGATTCGGTATTGCGCTTCAATGAGGATAAACGATCTTCACTATCTTTTAAAAAGCGTGCCATTTTAGATTCGAAATTCTCTGGCCTGCTATTACGATTATCAGTTACCCTTCCTTGACGAGGACGCTGAGAATATGGTTTAGATTCTGTTCTTTCCGGTCTTTCAGGACGGTCCTTTGCTTTCTTGATGGACAAGCCGATTTTCCCATCCTTCTCAACATTAATGACCTTAACCTCTATCTGATCGCCGACCTTTAAATGATCATTTATATCTTTTACATAATTATCGGCGACTTCGCTAATATGGACAAGTCCTGTTGAGCCTTCTGGCAACTCTACAAACGCACCAAAATTTGTTATTCCTGTAACCTTCCCTTGTAACTTGCTGCCTACTTCGATTGACATAAAAAGAAATTTCCTCCTTAAAGAAATAAAAAATCATACTTACTTTATATTATACAAAATGCAAAAAAAGAGTGTCAATTAGAGGGTTTTTCCTTTGTTTTTTCGGGAAGGTTGAAGATAACCTCATTATCTTCAGAGAGGAAATATTCTCTCCTTGCTAGTTTTGCTATGTATTCATCGTCATTTAACTTAACAATTTCTTCTTCCAGAATCTCCTGTTCCTTATTCAGCTCCGCTATTTGCTTTTCTAGCTTTGACTTCTCGAGCTGTTTTTGTTCTAGAGCAGAAGTTTGAGAAACAAATGCAGCAATCATAAAAAAGGTCACTGTTCCAGCCAAAACAAAGAAGACTGCAAGGCGCCTGATTAGATGCTTACGTTTAATATTGTCAGTAACTTCGGCTGCTTCTTTATCTTTAACGTATGTGTTTTGGATCTTGGCGATGTTCCGTTTTTTTCTCGCACCCATACTATCCGCAGTCCTCCTTATTTCTTTTTTTTATTTATCCTCTTGTATACCTTATAAACATAATTCTTGATTTTCCTGAAAATACCTGCCAATTTATTATATAACTTCTCGACGGAATTTTTAATGTTTTTCGGCAAAAGTTTCCATAAAAATAACATTAGAAGCTGAATTGGTTTCCAAATGCACATCAATAGCCACTTCACTATAGAAAGGGCCATTTTTATAAGAGAAAAAAGCCCCCTTCCAAAGAAGAGTACCAATGTAATAGCGGTCATAATTAATAACTGAATAGGGCGGACAATCAGAAGTTGGATCAACTTAACGATAAATTGATAAATTGAAATAAAGACTGAAATCATCGTTTCTAGTACTTTTAAATAGATATCTTGGAACAAACCCTTATATGCCGCAAACCCGCAAAATAAAGCTATGAAAATGTAAAACCTTAGCTCCCCCATGTTTACAGCATATAAAACATAGAACGTTAAAAGCCCTTGAAAGATCCAAAATAGTATATCATTTACAAAGATAATCCACCTTTTTATTGCAGATCGTTTAAAAAATCGCTTGTAAGTATCAAGGCTTGCTCCAAAGAAGCTGCCCATTGCGATCATGGCAAGCATTGTTAAAAATTGAGTGGAAAGTGTCATTTGAACAGCTTGCTAAAGAATCCTTTAGCTTTCTCCCCATGCTGATCGTCCAGATATACAAGATCATAGATCTTGCCTTTTATGGAGACCACACCTTTATCAACATCGAGGTTTTTCATCTGCAAGTTTTGCCCTTTTATTGCTAGAAACCCCATCACCGTTTCTAACAAAAATTCTTCGTTATCAAAGCTTTCAACCTGTTTAACACCAGTAATTTCTAAGGTTCGCCGGCCCCTCATAATGACATCGTGATCCGGCACGCTGCTTTTCGGTGTATTGGGTTCATAATATTGGCTCATTTCATATCCCTCACTCTATACAATATTTGTACAAGTTTATGCCTGGTGTGAGGGAAATAGAACGAACTCAAGAATGAAGCCTAGTATTGCTATGGATCATCGCATTCTAATCGTTGAGCCTTTCTTCTTTAATAACAGTAAACATCTCAGCTGCTGCTTCCTTTTTGGTTGTTTCCTGGATTTGGTCAACCTTTACAGTCACAAGTTTTTGTCCAAATCGAATCGTAAGCTCATCGCCCGCTTTTACTGTAGAACTGGCTTTCGCGGGAACCCCATTAATTGATATTCTCCCTTGATCAGAGACTTCCTTGGCTACTGTTCTTCGTTTAATTAGCCGGGAAACTTTTAAAAATTTATCTAACCGCATATCGCAACTCCTCCTTTATATCTACATGCCCATTTGTTTTGCTTCATCCCAGTAAGCATCTAATTGTTCAAGGGTATGTCCGCTAAAATCCCGGTTACTCTTATTAACTTTCGCTTCGACATATCTAAATCGTCTCGTAAATTTAGAGTTTGCCCTCAAGAGCGCTTCTTCCGGCTGTATATTGTAGAAACGGGCAACATTTACGAGGGCAAACAACAAGTCGCCAAATTCATCATGTTGCTTTTCACTATTGTCTGTTTTCTCCGCTTCTTCAGTAAACTCTTCAATTTCCTCTTTTACTTTCTCCCACATTGGTCCAACTTCTTTCCAGTCAAAACCAACCTTAGCAGCCGCCTTCTGAAGTTCATATGCCCTCATAATATTGGGCTGGCCCTTGCTTACCCCATCTAAAAGTGATTCTCTTGCCACGTTTCCTTTTTCTTCTCTCTTAATTTCCTGCCAGTTTTTCATAACTGCATCAACATCATTAGCCTCAGCCGTTCCGAATACATGAGGATGGCGCCTGATCATTTTTTCGGACAGCACATCAATTATATCGGCAATATTGAAAAAACCTTCATCTTCTCCTATTTGTGCGTGAAGCATAACCTGGAGTAACACATCCCCAAGTTCTTCAATCATATGATCGATATCGTCAGAGTTAATCGCTTCGATAAGCTCATACGCCTCTTCAATTAGATATTTCTTTAAAGAGGAATGAGTTTGTTTTTTATCCCATGGGCAGCCTTTTGGCCCTCTCAAGACAGAAATAATTTCCCGGAGTTTAAAAAATTCTTTATTTAAGATTGTCTCGTCTTTTACGGGAGGAACATAAACTGAAGTTAGGTTATTTAATTCTACCTGCCTGTCTAACTCAAATAAAGGTACCTTTTTTATGTTTTCTCCTGAACTTCCGGCAGCAGTTACAATAAATACTTCGTAATCATCAGGGAGTTTTTCCATTAAGGTTAATTTTACATTAGAAGCAACAAACGAGTCATAGACTTGGCCGATAAGGGTATGCTGAAGCAACTGAACTTGATCTCGTTTAAAGGCAGTCCCATCCAATAATTGAAATCCATCTATTGGATCAATCGCAAGTGCCTGGAACACTGCATCCAGAAAGCTTTGGCCTCCTGTAATTTCAACCTCAACTCCTCTTTCTGGCCCTTTACTTATCAGAAGCTGTACAGTTTGTTCGGCCACGAGCGGGTGACCAGGTACAGCATAGGTAACTGCAGTTTTTCCCGACATTTCTAAAAGCTGCTCACTGATCTCCTCATAAACTGCTTCAAAGCTCTCTTGCTGTTCATATACCTCATCAAATGACTGATAAGACATGCCCTCTGCTTCTAAATCCAGAACAGCAGGATGTTCTTTGGTGCGCAGAAATAAATGCTCAGCGGATTTTAGTTTTTTATATACGCCTAGAGGGAGCTGGTCTAAGTCGCCGGCCCCTAGTCCAACAATAGTAATTTTTCTCATAAATGATTCCCTCCTGTTTTTTTAGGCAATAGAAAAGCCAGTCTGCTGCCAAAAGGAAGCATAGAGAGCTCCTTTTTTGATAATGCACTGGTTCTTAACAAAGCGAATATATAAATGAACCCTCCAAAAATGGCTGCACTGATAGATTGAAAAGCGGACGCTAAGCGATCATTCACCAACAATGAGTAAAAGAATTCTGTATAATTCTGATAGATAAATAAAAATGAGACCATAAGAAGAGCAGAACCTGCTACTTTAACTAAATACAGCGGAGACAGTAAGGATACCTTTATCTTAACCCTGAGTTTAATACCTAATAACACCAGAACCAGAAAGCATGACAATACAGATGAAATGGCAGAACCCATTGTTCCTAGCCAAGGAACAAAAACAAGGTTTAAAAGAAGCTTTAGAACAAAGGCAATTAATACCATGGCTGCGGGATACAGAATGGAACCAAGCCCCTGCAGAATGCTTGTCAAAGTCATTACGGCCGAACCGCCAAGAATAACAAAACATAGTACAGCAAGAACCTGCGAGCCTTGCCTATCTTCAAACAACATCTCATTTACTGGCTCAATAATACTTAGTAAGCCTAGCGCTGCACCAGTACCAAAGAGAATGTTAATTTTGAGGGCTAGGCTTATATGTTCAGTAACAAAGCTGGTTTGTTTTTTTAGTCGCGCGTTAGCAATAAGGGGAATTAGAGATAAGGCCATTGATGTGGATAGAATTGTCCCCAATTGAATCAATGGCTGACCTCTGTCATATATTCCTTTGGCCGCTTTAGCTTCTTCTGTCATGGTTCCATTTGATAGGAGTAAAGAATATAAATTTAAGGAATCAGCCATCTGAAGAAATATCAAAAGCATAGCACTTATACTCAGTGATAGCCCATGGATAAACAATGCTTTTATAATGTTGGATGAACCCTTCAATAACTGAGTAACTGTTACGTTACTTTGATTATCTCTTCGTTCCCTTTTAAATAGCAGACCAAGAATAATAATCGATATAAGTCCACCGGAAACTGACCCAAACGCTGCACCTGCCCCCGCATAATAAAGGTTATAGCCTTCTTTTATAAAAAGGGAAGCTAGACCCAGAATCGTAACAACTCTTACAAATTGTTCTCCTACTTGGGAATACGCCGTAGGAACCATGTTACCTGAACCTTGGAAATAACCTCTAAGTACAGAAACAAACGGAATAAACAAAAATGGAACAGCCGCTACCCTTAACAATAGCGCTAATTCGGGATCACCCATCTTTCCAGCCAGCCAGTCTGCTCCATAGTATAAAGCAGAAAAAAGGATAACTCCTAGGATACTCAGAAATATAAAAGAAGCCGCCAATACACGAACAGCCTCTTCATGAGTTCCGCTGTTTTTTCTTTCTGAATATAACTTTGAAACCGCAACTGGAAAACCATATGTAGATAGCACAAGAATCATCCCATAAAAAGGATAGACCTGTTGGTAAATATAAAATCCTACATCTCCAACAATATTTTGGAATGGGACCCGGTAGATCGCACTTAATATTTTTGTTACTAAGGCCGCTGCAGTTAATATCAACGCACCTTTGAAAAAATTACTAGAATTATCTGTTAGGGGCTTCATACCCTATCCCCTCTTCCACACTAATATCCAAAACATTATAACACAGAAAAGCGCAGCCAACTGCTCAGCTTCGACCAGCGCGGGAGGGTCAGCTGAGGAAGTCGCTTTTTGACTTCAACAGATGAACCGAAGCGATCGAGAAGCTAGGCGGCGGAGCTAGACACAGAAAAGCGGCAGCGCCTTGTTCAGCCCCGACCAGCGCTGGAGAGCCTGCAGGTGAAGGCGTTTTCTGCCTTCATCAGCAGGATCGAAGCGTCCTCGAGGGGCTAGGCGCTGAGCTAGACAATCGAAAAACGCAGCCAACTGCTCAGCTTCGACCAGCGCGGGAGGGTCAGCTGAGGAAGTCGCTTTTTGACTTCAACAGATGAACCGAAGCCAACCGAAAAGCTTTAAGCAAGATATTTCTTAGGAGCATAACAAGTTGACTAGCTAGGCAGCCGAAGGAATGGACAAGCCTACAGACCTTAGGGTGGGGGGGCGGTTCACGTAGTAACGGATAAAAGCCGGCGTTTTACTCATTGAAGGATCACGTCCTACAGAGGAAATAATTAAAGGGTTTATAAAGACATAGAAAAAAGGCAGCGCGATGCTGCCCTTTTCAAAATCTACGTAACTTTTCAGGTCATGATGATGTTTGAAGAAGGGCAGCAATAATCCTTTATTGGATTTTACTGCTCCATCTGTCGTGCCAAGAAGCCAGCCGCTGTTTCTACTGCCTTTTGTTCAACATCACCGAGGGTTCCCTCTTTAGAGAAAATAATGACTGCGCCAATTGGATCACCATTAGCAATGATTGGGCCAATTGTATAGGCTGAAATAGTTTCTTCAATCCCATCAATAAGCGAGATTTCTCCTTGCTGATTCATGATTACGGAGCTGCGATCCTCCATCGTCTTTTCAACCAAGTCGCTGATATTTTTGTTTAAATAGTCTTTTTTAGAGCCCCCGGCTAGTGTGATGTAAACATCACGATCACAAATTAGCACCGGATTTCCCAAGCTGTCATATAAAGCCTCAGCATATTCTTTGGCAAAATCACTTAACTCACTGATCGGAGAGTATTTCTTAAGGATAACTTCCCCGTCACGATCCACAAAAATTTCCAATGGGTCTCCCTCTCGAATACGCAGCGTTCTGCGGATTTCTTTAGGAATAACGACACGACCCAAATCATCGATTCGACGAACAATACCAGTTGCTTTCATCCAACGTTGCCTCACTTTCATCTGATGATTTTTTCCTTTGGCAATAAAGGTAAATAGTTAGTAATTGCCAAGATTGAACTTAGTATCTTACATATGGAAAGTTCTATGCACATACAAAAAGATTTTCTCGAATGTGATAAAGATTCCAATACCGGATAAACATTCCAACCAAAAATTGCCTGCACATTTGGAAATACCCTTGTCTACCTTTTTTGAAACACTCATCACTTTACATTTTTGTTACAGAACTTACCAACCATTAAGATACTGGCTGTTCTTTTCGTGAGTCGTGGAGGCCTTTGGCCATTTCAACTGCTATATCAAACCATTCATTTAATTTAAGGTTATTTATGTGAAGAACGATTTTAAGCTTCTTGCCTTCCATGCCAAGCCCAACCAATTTACGGTGCTGATTGCTGATTGCAAACAGTTTTTGCCCATCAATTTGGCTGCTTCCTTCCTCAGATACTAAAATGGTGACGTCCTGCTTTGTCTGCTTGATTGATTCAGTCTGAGCTGTTTGTGCATAAACTTTAAGCTCAGAAATCTTAAATAAATAATTGACTTCCTCAGGATAATCTCCAAATCGGTCAATCATTTCATCTTGAAGTTCTTCAATATCCTTAAGGGTGGCAACACCTCGGAATCGTTTATACATCTCAATCTTTTGGTGTCCGTCAGAAATGTAGGTATCAGGAATATAGGCATCAATCTGTAAGTCCATTTCCATTGCAGGCTGTTTAACCTGCTGTGGCCCTTCTTTTCTTTCTTCTATTGCTTCCGTTAACATCTGGGAGTACAGATCAAAACCAACAGAATCAATAAAGCCGTGCTGCTCTGCACCAAGTAAATTTCCGGCACCCCGAATTGATAAGTCCCGCATAGCTATTTTAAATCCAGACCCTAGTTCAGTAAATTCCTTGATAGTCTGCAGACGCTTTTCAGCTATCTCCGTCAGAACCTTATCCTTTCGGTAAGTGAAATAGGCATACGCTACCCGATTTGACCGTCCTACTCTGCCTCTTAATTGGTAAAGTTGAGAAAGGCCCATTCTATCTGCATCAAAAACAATTAGCGTATTTACATTCGGAATATCAACACCTGTTTCGATAATCGTAGTGCTTACAAGAACATCGTATTCGCCTTCAAGAAAACCAAGCATGACTGATTCAAGTTCATTCTCTGTCATCTTGCCGTGGGCGTACGCAACTCTTGCATCCGGCACCAGCATTGAAATCTCCTCTGCCTTCCGCTCAATATCTTCAACCCGGTTATACAGGAAATAAACCTGTCCCTGCCTTGCCAGCTCCCTCTCGATTGATTCTCGGACAAGTCCACCGTTATATTCCATAACGTAAGTTTGAACAGGGAATCGATTTTCCGGAGGAGTTTCTATTACAGACAAGTCACGAACTCCTAGCATTGACATATGAAGTGTCCTTGGAATTGGCGTAGCAGTCAGTGTCAAAACATCTACATTCGTCTTCAATTGCTTAATTTTTTCCTTATGGGTTACACCAAAACGCTGCTCCTCATCTATAATGAGCAGTCCCAAGTCACGATAAACAATGTCCTTTGACAAGAGTCGATGAGTTCCGACTACAATATCGACAGAGCCCGCCTTTAACCCCTTCATAGTTTCCGTCTGCTGTTTTCTCGTTTTAAATCGGCTTAATAGCCCAATATTAATTGGGAAGTCCTGAAATCGTTCACGAATTGTTTCATAATGCTGCTGAGCCAGGATCGTAGTTGGCACTAGAAAAGCAACTTGTTTACCGTCAGCAATTGCTTTAAATGCAGCCCGAATAGCCACTTCTGTTTTTCCATAGCCTACATCTCCGCATAAAAGACGGTCCATCGGGCGCTCTCGTTCCATATCAATTTTTATTTCATGAATAGAACGCACTTGATCTTCCGTTTCTTGATAAGGAAAAGAGGTCTCAAACTCTCTTTGCATAGATCCATCGGGCGAGAAGGCATATCCGACACTTGCTTCCCGTTCTGCGTAAAGCTTAATCAAATCATCTGCGATATTCTGGACTGAAGAATGAACTTTATTTTTAACCCTTTTCCAGTCACTTCCGCCCAACTTGTAGATTTTTGGCTCTTTACCTTCTGAGCCGACAAATTTTTGGACAAGATCAATCTGCTCTACCGGAACATAAAGCTTGTCACTTCCATGGTACCTAATGTGGAGATAATCTTTATGGAGTCCATTTATTTCAAGAGTCTCAATCCCCAGATACTTACCTATTCCGTGGTTAACGTGTACAACATAGTCTCCGATTTTTAACTCTGAATAGCTTTTAATCCGCTCAGCATTGGATAGTTTTTGACGTCGTGAGGTTTTTTTAGTTTTTTTATTAAACAGCTCTTCTTCCGTTATAACGGCAATCTTTTGGATCGGCATTTCAAATCCTGAATTTAAGCTTCCCTGCAAGATCTGTGCCTTGCCTTGTTTTAGCTCTTGGTTCTGGCTAACTTGAATACCCTCTATATCATAATCTTCAAGAACGCTCTCAAGTTTTGAAACCCTATCACTAGTTGGCCCTAACAGAATTACCTTATAATTTCCCTTTTTCCATCTTTCCATCTCCGCCTTAAGTACATGCATCTGCCCATGGAAATTCTGCATCGGCTTACAGGAAATATTCAAAATGTTTTGCGGGTTCGTATTTGGGACATGTCTTAAAAATAAAGACAGATACATAATCGGCTGTTCATGCTCCTGTACCAGTTCGGAAAGGTTATGTGATATTTTCACATCATGAACGATTTGCCCTTCTCCTAGAAGGCTTGTATACCATTCTGCTTCTTCTTTTGAAAGAGAATCATTCATTTCTTGAACTCTGCTTATTTCATCTATAAAAATACACCCGTTTGCTGGCAGGTAATCTAGCAAACTGTGAGGTTTTTCGTAGGCTAATGATAAATATTTGAATAACTGCTCTGGGACCTGGCCATTTCTTAACTTTTCAAGTTCAAATCCTACATTTTCTGCAAGCTTTGTTCTCGCTTTTTCATCTTTAAGCTTTTTCAGGCTCTTGCTCAGACCTTCCTCAAGGAGGCCAATTAATCGCTTAAGTTCGTTTTCACCAAGTGGATTCTCCATAGCCGGTCCGATTGAGACAGAGTCTAGTTTCTCACGAGAGCGCTGATCATCTAAGGAAAAGTAACGAATCGAGTCAATTTCCGTATCAAATAGCTCAATCCTGATTGGGTTTGGTGCAGTCAGTGGATAAATATCAATAATTCCTCCCCTGACACTGAACTCCCCTGGGGCTGAAACCATATCGGCTCTTACATACCCCATAGCAACAAAATGCTTAAGCTCTTTTTCTACCTCAATATCTTCCCCTACCTTAAATAAGACCTGAAAATCCGACCACAGCTGTTTCGGGGGAAGGATTTTTCTCAGCCCAGCCATAGGGACAATAACGATTCCACTTTTTTTGCTGCTCCAATGATTTAAGACATCCATCCGCTGAGCTTTTAGCTCCGGACTAGAAATACTAATCTCAGCTGCTATTAATTCATTCGCCGGGTATAGAAAGACATCATCTTCACCGACTAAATTAATAACATCATCATAAATCTTCTGAGCCTGCAGGAGGTTGTGGGTAATAACCAGTAAAGGCTTTTCGGTGTTCTCATAAACTCCAGTTAAAAATACAGTTCTTGCAGAACCTGAAAGGCCAGCAATCAGCTGCTCCTTTAGCCCTTCCTTCATACCGCTAATAACCGACTGAACATCATCCTGCTGACTGAAAAGAGCTTTTAGCCCCTGCATCCAAAACCTCTCCCTTTTTGTAAAAAATAATATAGTCTAGTATATTCGCACATTTTTACTAAACAGAAAAATGCTTTGGATTGTTCCAAAGCGTTTAGTGAATCAGATAATCGTACTGGTGATAGTCGGGATTGCGCTCAAGTGATTCCTGACAATCCTCGCAAATACTTTTAATATGAACATCGCCAGTGTTTTCGTAGCTCACCATAGTTTGCCTTTCTTCATCTGTCAGTTTATGAAGGCCGAGGCTTTCTGTGTGAACAGACATACTGTCCAAAGAGCCCATTTTTGTTCCGCAGTGCCGGCAGAAGTAATTTATCGCCATGCCTGTCCCTCCTAGTATGTGTGGTAATACTAGTATTGACTCACTAAAAGGGACTTATTCATATAGCGATATTGTATGTGATTTTTTCTTTAATATGTTACTGATTATAGGAATTCATGACTTCAAGGAAAGGTTTTCCTAACCATGCCTCGCATGCATCAGCACACAACAGGGTTGTCTCTTCCATTACAGGCTGTTCTTCTTTAGAAAAACGGCCTAAAACATAATCCGGAACAGCCATACCTTTCATGGGCCGATCAATCCCTACTCTAATGCGGTTAAATGACTGTGTCCCCAGGTGAGCGATAGTAGACTTAATTCCATTATGTCCACCAGCACTTCCTTTTTGACGCAGCCTAATTTTCCCTGCTGGAAGGTCTAAATCATCGTAAATAACAACTATATCTTCGAGCTCAATCTGAAAATAATCCATTACCGCCCTTATCGATTCGCCAGACAGATTCATGTATGTAAGAGGCTTTAATAAAATCACTCTTTTACCGCCATAGTAACCTATGCCAAAGACTCCTTTTAACTTTGCCTGGTTTAAGGGAATCGAAAATCTTTTGGCAAGCTCATCAATGACTTTGAAGCCAATATTGTGTCTCGTATTCTCATACTGTTTGCCCGGATTGCCCAGACCAACGTACAGTTTCATTTTCTTCCCCCCATCCCTTTAAATAAGTAAAGGGAAAACAATAACTATATTAGAGATACATCTAAGCCCCGAGCTATCAGTCTCGGAGCTAGACATAATCTAGTCTAGAAAATTCTCATAAGCCTTTAAGTACTCCCTTAGAAACGGCAGTTCCCTTAAGCGCTTGCAGGAATTTTGTTATTTTTCACTTGCTTCTGTTTCTCTGCCTTCTTCATTTTCAGGAATACCCGGTTCTTGCTCTTCACCTGTACTAATTTCTTCTTCCTGGCGAGGGGGCAAGATGGAGGCAATGACAGTATCATCATCTTCATTAATCTCATAACTGGCATCTGTTTTCAAATCGGAAACTAATAGAGTTTCTCCCACCTGAAGGTTTGACACATCTAAATCAATCGTAGATGGAATATTGTCAGGAGTTGCAGTTATTGAAAGTTCATGAACTGGATTTTGCAGCACACCGCCATCTTTTACTCCAGCAGCTTCTCCAGTAAGTACAAGCCTCACCTTAGCATTCATTTTAGAAGACATATTAATCGCTAGGAAGTCAGCATGGAGAACTTCCCTTTTTATTGGATCCTCCTGATAATCACCTAGAACAACGTTTTGCTTTTTTCCATTTAAGTCGAGAACGATGACGCCATTCCTCCCGGTTTCTCTGATAACTTTAATAAACTCAATGCTATCTACAGAAACGGGTGTGCTTTCAGAATTGTTCCCGTATACAACTGCAGGGATCTGGCCCTCTTCGCGTATGTTTCTTAAACTGGACTTCCTTAATTCTTTCCGTTCGCTTGCTTTTAGTACTGCACTCATGAATATTGTCCCCTTCCTATTAATAAGTTAAAAGAGCTATCTTTATAAAAAATGCCCTAAAATAGGAAGGTCTAAACGCATGTCTTCAAGAAGGAGCCTTTAGAAAGCAATGATGGAGCAGTTTTAGGCTTGCCTGCTGGCAAGCCTAATTTAAATATATTAATCAAATAGTGTGCTTACGGATTGCTCCTCATGGACACGAATGATTGCTTCACTGATTAACGGAGCAACAGACAGAGGTACAATCTTCCTTGTGTTTTCTTCATCTTCTGGAAGAGCAATTGTGTTTGTTACAACAAGCTGTTTTATTTTCGAGTTATTAATTCTTTCAAATGCAGGCCCAGACAGCACCGGATGGGTACAGCAGGCATGAACTTCACGGGCACCGTTTTCTATCAGGGCGTTAGCCGCCAGGGTAATCGTTCCGGCAGTATCGATAATATCATCAATTAAAATGGCAATCTTACCATCAATATTACCGACAATATTCATCACTTCTGCCACGTTAGGCTTTGGACGTCGTTTATCAATGATAGCAATTGGCGCTTTTAAACGTTCGGCCATCTTTCTAGCCCTGGTAACACCACCATGGTCTGGAGATACAATTACAATATCACCGTCGAAGTTTTGACTTTTATAATGATCAGATAAAATTGGCACGCCCATTAAATGGTCAATTGGGATATCAAAGAATCCTTGTATTTGCGGTGCATGCAAATCAAGCGTGATAACGCGGGTTGCTCCGGCCGTTTCAAGCAGGTTCGCTACAAGCTTAGCAGTAATCGGCTCACGGGCTCTTGCTTTACGATCCTGCCGTCCATACCCGTAATAAGGCATAACAATATTAATTGTTTTAGCAGATGCGCGTTTAAGAGCGTCAATCATGATCAGTAATTCCATTATATGTTCATTAACAGGCCAGCTGGTCGATTGGATAACATAAACATCACAGCCCCGGATGCTCTCTTCAATGTTAATTTGGATTTCTCCATCACTGAAACGGGTAACTGAACATTTTCCTAGCTCTACACCGATTTCTTTGGCAATTTCTTCGGCAAGCGGAAGATTTGAGTTTAACGAGAATACTTTTAATTTTGGATCTAAATACTGGTTCGACATGAGTGGACCCTCCAGAAATTTATTTCTTAAACTTTAACTTGCCGACATATTGATCTTTATTAATTTGACGTGCCCGTGCTATGGATAAAGCTTCTTCAGGAACATCTTTTGTAATCGTCGAACCTGCTGCTACATAGGCACCTTTACCAACTGTAACAGGAGCAACCAAGTTAGAGTTACAGCCAATGAATACATTATCTTCGATTTTTGTTAAGTGTTTATTATGCCCATCATAATTAACAGTTATTGAACCGCAGCCAATATTTACATTGCTGCCAACTTCAGCGTCGCCAATATAACTAAGATGAGAGGCCTTGCTTCCGCGTCCAAAAGCAGCTTTTTTCACTTCCACAAAGTTGCCGATTTTCACTTCATCCCCGATCTCAGATTGCGGGCGTATATGAGCAAATGGACCAATATTTACTTCTGAGCCAATACTGCTGTCGTATGCGAGTGATTGACGGATAACTGTATTGTTTCCAATTTCACAGTTGTTAATTTCACTGTT
Organism: Mesobacillus harenae; assembly: GCF_013343715.1. GTDB lineage: Bacteria > Bacillota > Bacilli > Bacillales > Cytobacillaceae > Mesobacillus_A > Mesobacillus_A harenae. Next base: position 21,834 of record NZ_JABUNR010000021.1, on the reverse strand, counting down.
GGGTCCAATCTGGCAGTCTGTTCCGATCGTGGTCAGTCCGCTTATAATTGTCCCCGGGTAGATAATCGTATCCTGCCCAATTGTTACATCAGCATCAATGTAAGTGTTCGCAGGGTCAATTAGCGTTACACCATTCCGCATTTGTGCCGTCGTTATCCGTTTCCTCATGATCCGTTCAGCTTCTGCTAGAGCAACTCGATCATTAACACCTAGAGTCTCTTCAAACTCTTCACTCTGATAAGCTGAAATCACTTCATTGCTGTTTTTTAGTATTTCTATTACATCTGGCAGGTAGTATTCTCCCTGAGAATTGTTATTAGAAACGTTTTGAATTGCTGCAAATAGGGTTTCATTATCAAAACAATAGGTTCCTGTATTAATCTCTGCAATCGTACGTTCTGCTTCAGTCGCATCTTTATGTTCGACAATCTTTTCAACTAGACCACTTTCATTACGGACAATGCGCCCATAACCGGTGGGATCACTTGCTACAGCAGTAAGGATTGTCGCCTTTGCCTTAGTTTCTTCATGATGGTTAAACAAGGCTTCCATTGTTTCAGCTCTTATCAGTGGCGTATCGCCGCACACGACGATGGTCACCCCATCCTTATCTGCCAGTATATCTTTAGCTTGTAAAGCTGCGTGAGCTGTACCAAGCTGTTCTTCCTGCAGAGCATATGCACTATCTTTACCCAATTGAGATTTTACCAGATCAGCTCCGTGGCCAATAATAGTGACGATGTCTTTTATATCAAGATTTATAAGCTGGTCAACAACATGCTGAACCATGGGCTTGCCACAAACAGGGTGAAGTACCTTATATAACTTGGACTTCATTCTTGTCCCTTGTCCGGCGGCTAGAACAATGGCATAACGATTAGACATTTGCAGTCCTCCAATTTACCTTTTTATCCATTACGAATATATCTCAAAAACGGCTTCATTTCAAGGAATGAGGGATTAATCGAAATATTTGCTAAACAAATGGGATGGCTGAGAGGGGTTATGAAGCATTAACACAAACCAAACTAGAGGTTTGAGGCGCTGATCTCAGGGTAAATTAAAAGGCGATGTCCGTAAATTTGATTGCAGCTTTCTTTATCTATACATACATAAAAAAGAGCCTTACTAAGAAGTAGGCCCTTGTTGCATTATATTCCTAAGAAGCTCCAGCTTCTTCAAATTCCACTTCTAATTCACCTAAACGGTGGTATTCTGCCAATACAGCTTCCTGAATTTTCCCACGTGTACCAGAATTAATTGGATGGGCGATATCGCGAAATTCACCATCTGGAGTACGTTTGCTAGGCATTGCTACAAACAGACCGTTGTTCCCATCAATTACACGTATATCGTGGACAACAAACTCATTGTCAAGAGTGATGGAAGCGATAGCTCTCATTCTTCCGTCAGTGTTAACGCGGCGTAATCTTACATCAGTTACTTCCATTCCGTTCACCACCTTTGCAATAGTAGATCAAATCTAAATTTAATAATTCCACAGATAACCATTAAATCCTTCTTTTATTACAAAGTTTTTTGAAAAAAAATGTCAAACTGATGAATTTTTGCTGAATAAAGCCAATTTTTACACAATTTTTTACTGGAAATAACTTTAAAAACGCTCGTATTATTTAACGAGCGCAATCACTTCTATTTCTACTAGAGCATCTTTTGGAAGCTTGGCCACTTCGACACACGAACGAGCTGGCTTATGCTCATTAAAATATTCCCCATAAACCTCGTTCAGTGCAGTAAAGTCATCCATGTTTTTTATAAAAACAGTAGCTTTTACGACTGTATTCAGGTCTGCTCCTGCTGCTTCAAGTACTGCTTTTAGATTGCTGAATACCTGGTGGGCTTGAGTGGAGATATCTCCCTCTACCATTATCCCCTCCGGTGTAAGCGGTATCTGGCCTGAGCTGTAGAATAGGTTATTTACGATAATGCCTTGTGAGTATGGCCCAATTGCCGCAGGTGCATGGTTCGTCTGAACTATTTTCATTTATTTCTCCTCCAATACTGAATAAATGTATCGATCAACACAAAAAGCATTTGTTCTTTCCAAGTTAATTAAGGGTTTAACGGAATCGGCATACCAATCAGTAATTAGGTTGGTCCCATTGATCCTCACATTTTATGTTTCTTCTTTATAAAAAAATTACCTTCATTAACGGAAATCTTCTTTTCCTTTACATCGACATCTGAAAGTCTTACCAGCGATAAATACTCATCAACCAGCCTCTCTTCCATGTTCTCCGACTCTACAAGTACAGCAATGCCAGCAACATGCGCGTTGAACTCTTCTAGCATATTAATCATACCATTCACGGTACCTCCTGCTTTCATAAAGTCGTCGACAATTAAGACATTCGACCCTTCAGCTAAGCTTCTTTTCGAGAGGACCATCGTTTGTATCCTCTTAGCAGACCCTGATACATAGTTAATGCTAACTGTTGACCCTTCAGTTACTTTGCTGTCCCGGCGAACAATAACGACCGGTACATTTAACTGGCTAGCAACTGCGTAGGCGAGTGGAATACCCTTAGTAGCAACGGTCATAACGACATCTATATGTTTATCGGCATAGGCAGAAGCAAATAACCTGCCTGTCCTTTGGACGATTTGTGGATTCCCCAAAATATCATTCATATAAAGATAGCCGCCTGGCAGAAGTCTTTCTGGGCTGGCAATAACTGAACACAGTTCATCTACCAATAATCTTGCCTCTTCTTCCGGTACTTTCACACGGAACTTAACTCCTCCGGCTGCTCCCGGCACCGTCTGCAAAATCCCTATTCCTCTTTGTTCAAATGTCTCTTTAATGATCCCTAAATCTTCACTGATTGATGACTTAGCTGAACCGTAACGGTCTGCGAAAAAAGTCAGCGGGACAAGCTGTCTAGGGTGCTCAAGTAAATAATTAGTCATGTCTATCAAACGTTCACTGCGGCGAAACTTCAATTAGGAAACCTCCCAAATCCGAATGATTTACCGATAATATAACACTATTATACGGTTTTAATCAAGAGTATGCTGTTCACCCATCATCCGGACGGCAAATACCTGATCACAAAAGCCCCTCAGTCCATTGTATATACGGTGCATCCTGGAATCATGTTCAACCAGCCCAAAAACTGTTGGGCCGCTCCCGCTCATTAAAACAGCATCCGCGCCAAATCGGCTCATTTGATCTTTAATTTGAGCAACTTCAGGATGAAGCGGAAGAGTGACTTCTTCCAGTACATTCCCAAGGTTTTTGCAGACACCACCAAAATCGTTGGCTTTAATTGCATTGATCATTTCATTGGTATCAGGATGATGTACATCGTTAATATTTAAGCGGCGATAAACTTCGGCTGTCGATACTCCTATAAAAGGTTTGGCCAGCACAACCCAACAGGTTGGAGGAGGAGGAAGCTTTGTAATAATCTCTCCTCTTCCTTTGGCTAGCGCAGTTCCGCCATAGACACAAAAGGAAACGTCCGAACCAATTTCAGCTCCTAGCTCAGCCAGCTCTTCCAGCGAGAGACCCAGGTCCCATAGTTTATTAAGCCCTCTTAAAGTTGCAGCTGCGTCACTGCTGCCTCCTGCAAGCCCTGCAGCTACCGGAATCGTTTTCTCTATCGTGATGTTAACCCCTTTTTTAACCCGAAATCGGTTCTTTAATAATAGCGCGGCCTGATAGGCGAGGTTTCTTTGGTCATCTGGAACAAACCGGTTATGTGAATTTATAATAATTTGATTTGAATGATTTAAACTAAGTTCGATACGATCTGCTAAATCTATTGTTGTCATGATCATTTCTACTTCATGGTAACCATCTGGACGTTTATGTAATACATCCAGCGATAAATTTATTTTGGCCGGTGCTTTTATTAAAAGCCTCACTGCTTCCACCTACTTTACGAAATTCAACGTTCCCTAGTTTTTTGTCCTATTTTACCACAAAATGGCCAATGTAAGACCTCTCTTAGGAAACAACCACATAGAATTCATATTTTATCATTTCAAAACGGGTGTATGAAGCCTTTTTCAAAGATCGAAGAAGTTCTTCAGGGATTGAAAAGTGATAGGCTGCTGCAGCAAAGACAGTAGTCTATGTCCCAATTTTATAATAAAAAAGGCTTGGGTTTAAACCCAAGCCTTTCGCCGCGATGCTTACTATCTCAATGTGACTGTTTTATTAACCAAGTTGGCAGCCAGTGATTGTTCTTCAGTGATTTTATTGCTTGTTCTGGACCGCAAGCTGCTGTTCGGCCAGTTCAATGGCACGCTTCACCATATTCCCCGCATCTCGTGCCCTGATGCCGCCCCAGCCTTCCTGTTGAACGACATCATAAAAGCCAAGTTCCTTCGCAAGTTCTTCTTTAAATCCTTCAGACATAACCCCTTTTCTTCTGCCCACTGTCCCATCTCCTTTCATCACCGCGGCTATTTATATTATGATAATCAACAGCTCTTTTCATGAGCGCCAATATATCCTTGTTCCGGCTTTGCCATTTCGGCACACAAAAAAGCAGTGAATTTTTATTCACTGCCTGTGCTGCTGCTTCTCTGCTTATTAGCTTAAAGCCATATTTCCTGTTGTATCTTCATAGAAGGTAATTTGAACCGTTTCTGTTAAAACGTCTGCATAGCTGTATGATACTCGTTCAAACGCATTTTCTTCCTGATCTAATTCAATCACAAAGACGGAAGGGTAGGTTTCAGCTAAAACTCCCGAACGCTCAATCGTCTTTCTGCGTCCACCGTTCGCCTTAAGTAAAAGTCTCTTCCCTAAATTTGAATCAAGAGCTTTTTTAATATCCGATAATGTTTTTGGCATTCGGTCCACCTCACTATGTAAAGTATAACACGCTGACAAAATTCAGTCAAATAAAAACATAAAATTATAACAGTCATTAATTTTGATTGTCAATATTTTTCGATCTACTTTTTCTTGTAAATTTCAACAATTTTAGATTGTCCTTTATCGAATTAAAATATGTAAGGAAATTAACTTGCAAGAAATAATATTAGAATAGATAAGGGACTGTATAAAAATCAACTGATTTACAGAAAAAATAATATCATCTTTCCAGAGTCTGATCCTGTCTATTTTTATGGAGAAAAAAGCCGTACAGGGACGGCTGTATCTAATTATTAAGCATCTTCCGGCCTTTTAAAAGGCATCCCGGTCCGAAGAACCCCTTTTGTTTCAATACCTCCAAGGCCTTTCTCTCCTGTTAGCGTGTTCCTCAGTACATCCCAAACATTGATTCGTTCCATAAATGGCGTAAAAGAAATTTTCGCCACGATATAAACCGGATCCAAAGCATGTATATTAACTCGGGATGGGGAACTTGCGAAGTTTGCACCAGCTTGGATTAATGATTCAAAATGGGATTGACAGGCACCCGCAAAGATCACCAATTGATCCAGGTGCGGCACCTTCTTCCGCGCTGTTCGGACTGTTTGAACAAAATCTTTGGAATGGCGATATGCGTTTATGTCTTTCATATTCCCCTTTGATTTCGAATAGGCATCATGCCCAGTAATGACCAAAATATCCGGCCGATAATAATCAATCAGCTCGACAACCTTATTAGACATCTCTTTTTCATTACAGTGCACCCCGTATACTGGAACACCGACTTTTTCATATACTGACAGGCATTTCTTTAAGTAGTTCTGATCACCATCTATATGGAGTACCCTTCCAGGCATCTGAAAATAACTATACGGCTTACTGTAACCTGCCGTTGCATCATATTCTTGCTTTTGTTTCACCAGGTCTACGTCCTGACGAATCAGCTGAAAGGATTGCTCTTCAAGTGACCTAAATTCCTCAGACATTCTCATACGCCTGTTTTTATCCATTTGGATAAGATCCTCATAAGGGGCATCGGCCATTAATCTAATGTCTTCCCCGTATAATAAAGCAATTTTTTGCCCGTTTTCCTCTCGAATATCGATAACCCGGAACATAATATCACAATTGTGGGATACCCTTCCCACTACATCCATGAGTTTAATGCTCACTGTCCTCACTCCAAATAGGTCGGACATTCTCTGCCCACATAAATTTCAATTCCTTCTAAGCTATGCAAAAACCCATATCCATGTGAATAGAAAAGCGGAGACGACTGCCCAGAAACGAACAAACTGGAGAATCCGACAAAGAAGCGGGTTGTGCTTCTGCCGGAGGATTTGAAGTTTGCTGAGTTTCTAGGAGACGGAGCTAGACAAATAGAAAAGCGGAGACGACTGCCCAGAAACGAACAAACTGGAGGATTTGAAGTTTACGGTTTATTTCAGCCCACTAAGAGAATATAGTCCATTAAACTTAATGAAGATTCCATAAAAATAAAATATATTCCATAAGATCTGATTATATTCCAAAAAAACGGATATGTTCTTTAACGATATTTATTCCGAAATTAAACAAATGACCCTATTCTTCCATCAAAAGTATGTTTTTAACTAAAGTCTTTTAACAAAAACGCAAAATTAAAAAAGGCCCGGATTTGGGCCTTTATTTAAAGATTGGATATAGTGCATCACTTAATCTGCCGAACTCCTCTATAGACAGTGTTTCTCCTCTTCTTGTACCGTCAATTTCGGCTTCCTCGAGCGCTGCAAGGATTACGGATTTCTTTTCCTTTCCGTCTGGGAGCATGCTTGTAAGATTATTAAGCAATGTTTTTCTTCGTTGTGAAAAGCTTGCTTTCGTTATTTTGAAAAAGAAATTCTCGTCTTTTACAGTAACAGCGGGTTCCTTGCGGCGCGTAAGTCTTATTACTGCTGAATCAACATTTGGCTGTGGGACAAAAACGGTCTTCGGTACAATCATGACTGTTTCAGCCTTGGTGTAATACTGGATAGCAATAGACAAGGAACCATATTCTTTCGTTCCTGGTGATGCAGAAATACGGTCTGCAACTTCCTTTTGCAGCATGACAACGATCCCTCTTATTGGAAGGTTTTCCTCTAGCAGCTTCATTATTATTGGTGTTGTAACATAATAGGGCAGGTTCGCAACAACCATTATGTCACTCACATCATTGAATTCATCATCTATAACAGCTTGTACATCTGCTTTTAAAACATCCTGATGAATGATCTTTGTATTAGGATATGGAGATAATGTTTCCTCCAAAATTGGCAAAAGACGCTGATCGATTTCAAAGGCAACCACCTTTTTGCTTCGGCGAGCCAGCTGCTCTGTTAAAGCCCCAATACCGGGCCCTATTTCGATTGCACCTGTTTCCTCAGTCATGTTTGCATGGTCGACAATTCGGTTTAATATGTTTGTATCGATCAGAAAGTTTTGTCCGAGGCTCTTTTTAAATGAAAAACCGTGCCTTTCTAAAATAGCCTTTGTCCGCACCGGTGTGGCGATATCTTTATGCATTTTGTTCCTCCTGTCGAATGGACTTAACAGCAGCGGCAAAGTCTTCCCGGGTTACCTGAAAGACCATTAGTCTTTTATGGAGCTGTTTTCCGTTTGTATAGCCTATTTTTAATATCCTGCCCAGTTTTTCACGTCTTTCTTTTGAACCTTCTCCGCCAACTAGGCCTGCCGTTATAAGATCATCCTGGGTAATTTCCTCTTTGACCGACTCTGCCATCAACTGGGCCCCGCTCAAGGCTTCCCTGATGACATCCGGTGTGGCATGCTCTACTCCAACTCCCCGCCTGTTTTTACGGGTTGCAAGGTCCTTTGGGATAAAGGCATGTTTGCAGTCTGGTACATTTTCCGAAATGATTTTCCGGATTTTTTCACCCGGGAAATCCGGATCGGTAAAAACAATTACCCCGCGTTTCTTTTGGGCTAGCTTAATTTTAACCAATGTTGCCTCATTTATCGCTGAACCATTAGTCTCGATTGTATCAGCATCTACTGCCCTTTTAATAGCTGTTGTATCATCTCTGCCTTCTACAACAATGATTTCTCTAATTTTCATTTTTCCTCCGATAAAATTAAAAAAACTTGAAACATTTTTGTAACATTCCTCGTCTAATTAATTGAAAGTATTTATTAAAACTTCACTTCTGCTATGTCATACATTCTTTTATATTATACCTTACAAATAAACATTCTAAATATAAAATGCAGAGGAATCACTTCCTCTGCACCGTGTACTAATTTAGAATTCTGATTTTTACACTTTTCCGTCCCCAACGGTAAGCTTCCGCCTTTGAGGGGAAAAACACATCAATTTTATTACCTTTTACAGCGGAGCCTGTATCTGCTGCAACAGCATAGCCATATCCCTCAACATATACCTTGGTGCCAAGGGGGATTACTCTTGGATCCACAGCAATAACCTTTGCATTCGGGTTGGCTCTGAGGTTAACTCCTGTAGCAGTATAGCCGGAACACCCATTACAGTTTGCAGTATAGGCTGTTGATGTTACATAAAACTCGGTCCCGCCAGATTCATTGGATCCGCGCGATACCTGCTGAGTAATTACCTTTGTACCCATTGCCACTACTTTATCTTGTTTTTCTCTGACAGTATCCTCACTTATTAATTTACGGGATACCTCTTTGCCATTTTCTAAAATGACTTCGTATTTTTTGGAAAGTAAACCTTCCTGACCTTCTTTTACAATCTTTTGTTTGCCTTTTTCAAGGGCTTTGTCGTTTTCAGTTACTACAGCAAACTTAATCGGTTCTTCCACTACATCGGTGACTTTTTCGACTCGAATAATATGTATCACTGAATCTTCAGCGACATCTTCTTCCAAACCTGGTTCAACACGGTCTAATTCGTTAAGTGCAACCTGTTGCTGTGTTAAAAAGTCAGCGACCGTAGTCGAAGTTGACCATGCCTCTTGCTCTTTTCCGCCATCCACTATTTTTAGCTGAAAAGCTCTTTCTATGGCAATAGTCAGATCCTGTTTTATTTTTTCTTTGGGGGCAGGACTAAGTTTATCGTGTTCACTTAAATCTATACCTTGCTCTTCCAGAAATTCAGAGACCGTATTAGCTGCGGTCCAGTATTGCTGTTTTTCGTTGTTAACTAAAAGCTCTACCTGTTTAGCCGGTTTCCAGACAATCTCAAGATTGTCTTTAACGGAGGTTTCAGCGGCAAGTGATAAGAAGTCTTCGGATCGTAAGGAAATATCAAGATCGTCAAATATTTCTTGGATTGTATCTGCATGTGTTTTGACGACTGTTTCTTGACCATCCAATGTTAATGCAACTGTATTTTTGGTACCCTCGTATAAAAAGTACCCGATTACAGAAGCAAAAACTAGGAAACTAGCAGAAAAAACAGCTAATCTTTTCTTACTCAAAGACTTGGAAAACAGGTTTTTCACGTTTTGAATGACGATGAAAAACGCCTCCTTTTCTCGGAGTGATTATATAGAGTATACTGCCGACTTGTCAAATCTAACCTCCTGCCCCCTGGACGTATTCATAATTATGCAAGATGTCCGATGAAAAGGAAAGAAAGACTTATCGACATGGTTATCCTATGAAAGCATAGAGACATGTAGAACTTTATGGAATAAGAAAAAATTAGGACAACCATCTGGACAAATCGACAGCATTACATATCACTTTATGCCGAATAATCTTTTTGCATTTTGTTGTGTAGCTTCCGCCACTTCCTCTACGGAAACTCCTTTAAGTTCTGCAATTTGCTCGGCTACCAATTTTACATAGGCCGGTTCATTGCGTTTCCCGCGGAATGGATGCGGGGTTAGATACGGACAATCCGTCTCAATCAGCAGACGATCCAGTGGAATTTCCGTTGCCACTTCCTTCGGTTTTTTAGCATTTTTAAAGGTAACAGGCCCACCTAATGAAATATAAAAATTCATCTCGAGGCACTCTTGGGCAATTTCAACACTGCCACTGTAACAATGCATGATACCGCCTACTTCGGCTGCTCCCTCTTCTTTTAAAATCTCTACTATATCTGCTGTAGCTTCTCTATTATGTATGATGATTGGGAGTTTAACCTGTTTCGCCAGCTTGATTTGCTTTCTGAACACTTCTTTTTGAATTTCTTTCGGTGATTTATCCCAATAATAGTCTAGTCCCATTTCTCCAAGAGCGACTACCTTTGGATGGGCAGAAAGTTCCTTCAGCCATTCCAGATCAGCATCCGTCATATCAACCGCATCAACTGGATGCCAGCCAACCGCTGCATATATAAACTCATAGTTCTCCGCCAGTTCAATCGCTCTAGTAATCGTCGGCCTGTCAAAACCTACTACAACAATATTCGAAACGCCTGTTTCCAGGGCGCGATTGATGACTTCTAAATAGTCTTCGTTAAATTGCTCCGCGTTTAAGTGGGCATGTGTATCAAAAAACATAAAAAAACTCCTTTTTCAGTCATACAACAATCCTTGGCTCATTTATTATACCTCTATATCCTAGATACATGTATGCCTCGGACAGCTGTTTACTCGATTGTCACAACAATAAGGATATTTTGTTAATAAAGGCAAAAAAAAGAAAACATAGAAATGTTTACCCGTCAGTGTTACACATGAAACATTTCTATGTTTTTCCAATTTATTTTACTCTTGCTCCAAGCGGCAGGTTCTCATCGACAGAAGCGAGAGAAAGCACGCCATCCTTGGATCCGGCGAGGATCATTCCTTCTGAAAGTTCTCCTCTAAGGTTAACCGGTTTTAAGTTTGTAACACATATTACTCTTTTACCTACTAGTTCTTCAGGCTTGTAAAACTTGGCAATCCCTGAAACAACCTGTCTTTTTTCATAGCCAAGATCTAGTTGGATTTTCAACAGCTTATCTGCCTTTTTCACAGGTTCAGCATGAATCACAGCAGCTACACGCAGATCAATTTTCATGAAGTCATCAATACTGATTTCGCTAAGCTGGTCCGGCTTTTCTTCTTTAACTGGGGCTGAACCCTGCATTTTTTCCTTGATAAAGCCGACCTCGTCCTGTAGTTCAAGCCTAGGAAAGATTGGATCTCCCTTGACAACTTTGGTTCCTTGCTGAATAATCCCAAACTTCTCAAGACTTTCCCAAGAGGTTAATGTTTCTTCATTGATGCCAAGTTGTTCAAAGATCTTCTTCGGGGTTCTAGTCAGAAACGGCTGCAGCAGCACAGCAGCTCTTCTTAATGATTCTGCTAAATGGGCCATAACATCTGCCAGCTGATCCTTTTTTTCCTCATCCTTAGCTAGAACCCATGGCTGAGTTTCATCAATATATTTATTGGTTCGGCTAATTGATTGCCAAATAGAAGTTAAAGCAACGGAGAATTCCATGTTTTCCATAGCATCCTCATATTTTGTTAAGGTATCTAAATTCGCTTGAAGCAAGAGCTGATCAAATTCCCCTTCTGATCCCCGGTAAGCAGGTATCTCCCCGTTGAAATATCGATCAATCATCGCCACTGTCCGGTTCAAAAGGTTCCCAAGATCATTAGCTAAGTCAAAATTAATTCGTTCAACAAATCCTTCTGGAGTAAATACCCCATCTGCACCAAACGGTACCTCACGAAGCAAATAATAACGGAGAGCGTCTAATCCATATCTATCAATAAGCGTAACAGGATCCACTACATTCCCTTTGGACTTTGACATTTTGCCGTCCTTCATTAAAAGCCAGCCATGAGCAAAAACCTTTTTAGGCAGCGGCAGATCGAGAGCCATCAGCATAATCGGCCAATAAATCGTGTGGAACCGGACAATTTCCTTACCTACTAAATGAACGTCTGCCGGCCAGTAGTTCAGATACTTGCTATCATCCTCTGTCCCATATCCAAGGGCCGTAATATAATTTGAAAGAGCATCAATCCAAACATAGATGACATGTTTTGGATCGCCGGGAACTTTTACTCCCCAATCAAATGTAGTTCTTGATACGGCTAAATCCTCTAACCCTGGTTTAATAAAGTTATTAATCATTTCATTTTTCCGTGATTCTGGCTGGATAAAACTCGGATTATCCTGATAATACTGGAGGAGCCTATCAGCATAGTTGCTCATTCTGAAGAAGTAAGATTCCTCTTTAACTTTTTCTACCCCTCTATTGCAGTCTGGGCAGTTCCCTTCTTCAAGCTGACGATCTGTATAAAAAGATTCACAAGGTGTACAGTACCAGCCTTCATATTGGTCAAGATAGATATCCCCTTGTTCTAGGAGCCTTGCAAAAATCTTTTCTACGATTTGTTTATGCCTGTCTTGAGTAGTCCTGATAAAATCATCGTAGGAGATATCCAGCGTTCCCCATAATTGCTGAATGCCAGACACAATTTCATCAACATACTGCTGTGGAGTTACCCCCTTGGCCTCTGCTGCCCTTTGGATTTTCTGTCCGTGTTCATCCGTTCCTGTTAAAAACATAACATCATACCCACGCAGCCGCTTATAACGTGCCATTGCATCACCGGCAACTGTCGTATAGGCATGTCCAATATGAAGGTTGCCACTTGGATAATAGATTGGAGTAGTAAGATAAAAAGTTTTCAATTTTTCTTGCATGTTATTCCCTCCTCGTTTTTCTATAAGTTCCTTAAAAAAGCCCTGCCCGGCGGACAAGAACTTTGATCTCAATCTATCTCTCTTTTCATACACTTATTATGTACTAGCTAGAAGATCCCTTCCTCTATAATACTTATAGTCATCATAACCTCTTATATCATCAAAATATACCTAAAAATCTTATTTTGTGCAACCATCTCAAAGTTTAGAAAAACAAAATAATTGCCACAAAACCCTAATGCGAATTTTGTCGATTAACGGAGGCTGAAATGTCGAAAATTGTGACGAAATTAGTACAATTACTATCTAAGCAAAAACATTTTTCCTTCCCTATGCTATAATCATTTTCCAATTTAACATGGACAACATTGTAGTTATTATCAAGAATTCTTTGATATGAGCGCACTATTAGTCATCTGTAAATATTTCCTACTGGAAGAAAAATAAAATAATTGACGTATTTGGGAATGGCTGGTATTATTAAACCAATAAGTTGAAATTTGTCGAATAATGACGAATATAAATTAGAAAATGATAGCTTGAGAGGGGAAACAATAAATGAAGTCTACAGGTATTGTTCGTAAAGTTGATGAGTTAGGCCGCGTAGTGATTCCGATTGAATTAAGAAGAACATTAGGGATCGCTGAGAAAGATGCACTTGAAATTTATGTTGATGATGACCGTATCATCCTTAAAAAATACAAGCCAAATATGACTTGCCATATAACTGGGGAAGTTTCTGATAACAATATTACACTTGCTGGCGGAAAGTTAATTCTTAGCCGTGACGGCGCTGAACAGCTTCTTAAAGAAATCCAAGGCACATTCGAGCCTGCAAAATAAAAATAGGCAGCAAATTAAAAAGCCTCTTAACTATTAAGAGGCTTTTTTGATCGTTTAGGTAAAATGATAAAGGTGTTTACTATACCTCCATTCAGCTCCAGTCATAGCCACTTGAGAATTATCCTGCCTTACCGCCACTCTCTCTCTTCATGCTTCCTTTATCTCAGTCGGTACGTCAGTCAAACCCAAAGCTATGACCTACTCTTCAATGTGGTAGGCATGATATATATCTCTTTTATTAAGACCGCGATCTTTGGCCGCCTGCTTAATAGCATCTTTGCTGTTCATATCCTTTTCTTTAATGTAAAAGTTTACATGCTCCTTCATTTCCAAGTCTGTCCACCATTGTTCTTCAGAAGAATCTTCTGCAGATTGGATAGAACCTTTAACAATCAGGCAAAACTCTCCTTTAATCTGATCGCTTTCCGCCCATTGAATTGCTTCTGTGATCGTTCCCCTAATAAATTCTTCATACCGCTTTGTCAATTCACGGCATAAAACTATCTGACGATTGCCTAATATATCATTCATCACCTGCAGTGTTTCCCGAAGCCTATGCGGGGACTCATAAAAGATAAGGGTTGCCGTTTGTTTAGATAGTTCCTCCAGCTCCTTCTTTTTCGTCTTTTTCTGGCGATTTAAAAATCCATAAAAATAGAAAGGCTGAGTTTCAATGCCCGAAGCAACTAGTGCTGTCAATGCAGCATTTGCCCCTGGAAGCGGAACAACTGTCAGCTCTTCTGCCAACGCCTCAACAACTAGTTCATAACCCGGATCTGAAATAGTTGGCATGCCAGCATCACTTACGAGCGCAACCTTGGCACCCTCTTTAACTCGCTCAATAATCTTCTCACCTTTTACTTGTTTATTATGTTCATGATAACTAGTTACATGGGTTTCAATCTCAAAATAATTGCATAGTTTTTTGGTGTTTCTTGTATCCTCTGCCGCAATAAGGTCAGCTTCTTTTAAGATCCTAATAGCGCGAAAGCTCATATCTTCTAAATTTCCAATCGGAGTTGGCACAAGATATAATATGCCTTTTTCCTGTTCATTATTAAAGCTCTTTTGCTGCCACATATATACCACCCGTTTCATTTATTAAAAACTGCTCTTTTTTCTTCCGAGACCACCGTTTAAATTGATATTCTGCCTTAAGTGCATCACTTTTATTGGTAAAGGGTTTTGAATAGAGCAGCTTGACAGGCCCGCGCCCTCTCGTATACTTTGCACCTTTGCCCTCATTATGCTGGTTTAGCCTGCGTTCTAAATCATTTGTATAGCCACCGTAAAAGCTTCCATCCCTGCAGCAAAGTACATAAAAATAGTGCTCACTTGTTTCCATATAAAATTTCTTTCAGCTCAGGTGTATATTCATTATCCTCATTATAGACGGTAAGTGGCTGTAAAATTTTCAAATCGGGCTTTCCGCCTTTAATTGCCTCAACCAATAGAGTATTAGCTTCTTTACCAGCTTTAGGATAAACAAACTGAATCCGCTTAGGCTCAAGGCTATACTTTCTCATTGATTCAACAATATCCAGCAGCCTTCCCGGTCGGTGTACAAATGCAACCTTTCCCCCTTGTTTGACCAATTGGCTTGATACTCGGATTGCATCGTCAAGCGTACATAAAAGTTCATGGCGTGCAATGGCAAGGTGCTCATTTAAATTAATCTCTTCCTTTGAGGATGTAGGAAAATACGGTGGATTACAGGTAACGACATCATACTTTCCATGCCCCAGCAGTGCCGGCATATCCTTAAGATCGCCATGAATCATATCTAATTTGTTTCCGAGCTGATTATATTCAATGCTTCTAATAGCCATATCATACAGGCGTTCCTGAATTTCGACCCCTGTTATGGAACCTTTTGTCCGCAAGCTTAGAAACAGAGGAATAACACCATTTCCGCTGCATAGATCGATCAGTCTGCCTTTCTGAATTGGAACATAAACAAATCGAGCCAGTAATACTGCATCAAGAGAAAATGCAAAAACAGAGGGGCTTTGGATAATTTTCAGATCCTCTGCTAGCAAATAATCAAGTCTTTCATCATTTTTTAAATTAACCATGTGTTCCTCCGGATTAATAAGCGAGGATTATCCTCTTGCTTTTTTATGTAAGTTAAATCATTTTCTTCATAACTAGCATACCCGCCATCCAGCTGTCTGAACATATCGGACATTGTCCATCCCTTTTCTAGGCGGCATAGACAGTATTTATAAAAATAGCCTTCCCTTTAAACAGGGAAGGCTGCGATCATTTTTTATTCAAAAAGGATAAACAAAATAGGCAGTCCCCTTCTTTTCGTGGGCTCCCAAAATGCAAGTTGCAAATATGAAAACCTTCCTGATAAAGACGGGCCAAATTGTCATAGCCTTCCCCAATATCAAGAGGGGTTTTATCACCAGAGACGGCTTGGCCCCCCTTGCTGTCTGAATGGGCAGCTTTGTTTTCCTTTTGTGTTGTTTGATCAAGTCGGCGTCTTAAATGATCATTTTCAAGCTTTAAAGAGTTATTTTCTTCTAGAATCTCTCCTAGATGCTGCTTTAACTCACCAAGCTGGCTATATAAATTACCGATTTGTTCTTCCATATTGCTTACTGAGTCAAAGATCTCTTTTTTATCCACGCGGTCCACCTCATCAGTTTGTGGATTATAACTAAATAGCGCCTTCTTTCATCACTTCATCAGGTGTATATTCGAGAACGCGGTCTTGTCCCTTTAATTCTACCTTCATGACACGTTCTAATAAATTTAAACCAACCACTTTACCTATGCCATCTGGGGTAGTAATGATTTCACCTAAGTCAGGCAACTGTTCTTTAGCCTGTTCATACTGATCATTTTCATATTTTAGGCAGCACATAAGACGTCCGCATAATCCTGATATTTTGGTAGGGTTTAAGGATAAATTTTGGTCTTTCGCCATCTTAATGGAGACTGGATCAAAATCTCCTAAGAAGGTTGAACAGCAAAGCATTCTGCCGCAGGGACCAATTCCCCCCAGCATTTTTGCTTCATCCCGAACACCAATTTGACGCAACTCTATCCTTGTCCGGAAAATTGCCGCCAAATCCTTTACCAAATCACGGAAATCGACTCTTCCATCAGCTGTAAAATAGAAAATGACTTTATTTCGGTCAAACGTATATTCAACATCAACAAGCTTCATATCAAGCTGATGCTCATTTACCTTTTCGCCGCATACTTGATATGCTTCTTCCGCTGCTGCCTTATTCTCATCGACAATTAACCGATCCTTTTGATCTGCTATTCTTACCACCTTTTTCAATGGCAGAACAACATCATTTTCGCCAACCTGCTTGCGCGGTGTAACGGCCTTTCCAAATTCAACGCCTCTTACAGTCTCAACGATTACAAAATCGTCTTTCTGAATTAGGAGTTCTCCGGGATCAAAGTAATATATCTTCCCCGCTTTTTTAAAGCGGACACCCACTACATCATACAAAGGAAGATCCCTCCTGAAGTTTTAACACCAGCTCTTCCATCAGCAGCTGGGGATTCATATTCGCCTGCAGTTTCCTTTTGGCCTCGAGAGTAGCTTCCATTTGATCTGCTAAACGACGGCCAGAAGTCTGCATTGCGTATTGCTCTAAACGAGGTTTCTCGTTTACGTATACAACCTGTTCTGGTTTTCCAAGTTGAATATATAGTAAATCCTTAAAGACAAGAAGTAATAAATCCAAGCCGCGATCTAGCTGTTCTTTTTCCTTAAAATGCACAAACCAATTTTCCTGAAGCATGACTAACGTCTCAAGAGAATTCTTTTTTAGCATTTCATATAATTTTAACACTAATTTTTGTGCTTGTGCAAACCAATCGTCGTTACTTATTTCCAAAGCTTCGTCTAAATTGTTGGTTAACTGGGCTATCAAGGGGGCTACCACAGGTTTTATTCCATTTTCAACCAGCTTTTCCACCATCTTTACAGATGATAATGGCTTAAAATTTATTATTTGACAGCGAGAAAGAATCGTTGGCAAGATCTTTTGAGCCTGTTCGGTCATTAGTATAGCGACCGTTTCGGCATGAGGCTCTTCTAAGAACTTAAGCAAGCTGTTGGCTGCATTAACTGTCATTCGATCAGCATGGGTAATCATGTAAAGCTTTTTTTTTGACTCTACCCCAGTCTTTGAGAATTCTTCCTGCAGAGCATGAATCTGCCCTTTTTTTATGGATTGTCCATCTGGTTCAATTAGATGGATATCCGGATGGTTACCACTGTTGATACGTTTGCAATTTGAGCAGTTTTCACAAGGAAGAAATCCATCCCCAGGCTGTTTACAAAACAAACTTTTAGCAAGCAGTAGTCCAATTTCTTTTTTTCCTGTTCCCCGTATTCCTTCATACAAATAAGCATGGGCTACCCGATTTTTCACTCTGCTGTTTTTTAGCATTTTTAATACAGTCGGTTGAATTTCTTCCAGCTGCGTCCAGGTTTTTCCCATAGTTTTACCTCTCTTACGTATATAAATTAATCAAAAGGCCTTTAATCTCGCCGATTTTCCCCAGGAGGTCGATCGACCCCTCTTTTTTCTTAATCACATCTTCGGTTAGTTCCACTAACTTTTGGTCGATTACATCCACTATCGTAAGCGACCGTCCCTGTCCGTTAGGACTCCAGCTATGTGATTGTTTTAAATCCATCCCAAAATCCACTGTTTCCCTTACAAATTGTTTTACCAGATTCTTAAACTTTGCGAGGTCCTTAAACGTTCTCGACCTTCCGAGGCGTTCACCAGCAAAATCAATTTGGCCTAACAGGCGCTGAAGCTCACCCATATGCAGCTTCTGCCCCTGGCTCTGAATATATCTATTAAAGTTATTTCCACCTAAGACTTGTTGTTTTTGATCCTGACGTGTTTTTTCAATATTTAACCTTTGATCGTGGTTAATTTTCATTTTGTGCTATTTCCTCCCACGATTAAAAATTAAAAAACTGTTCTACTGGAAGGACGAATACAGTGGCTCCGCCCACTTCTACTTCAACCGGGTAAGGGACGTAGGAGTCGGCGTTTCCTCCCATTGGAGACACAGGGGCAACCAACTGGTCTCTAGATTTACAATTATCCTTTATAACCTGTAAAGCCCGATCTACACGAATATCTTCGACTCCAATAATAAACGTTGTATTTCCTGATTTTAGAAAACCACCGGTGCTTGCAAGCTTGGTAGCCCTAAAATTATTATCAATTAATGCACTGGATAATCTATTGCTGTCCTGGTCTTGTACGACCGCAAGAATTAATTTCATTCCTTCAGACCTCCTGTTTTCTTTCCGATTCGCATCTTACTCTATATTATAACAGAAATGCAAGTCCTGACAGGGCATTGTTAGATGTTCTTTCAAACTAGCATAAGGGACAAAACCTTTTTTCTTGTTGCTTCTCGGTATTCAAAAGCTGGTATTGCTAACTGAAGATAAAGAATCACCTTGTAGCCATTTTCACTAACAATCTTTAATATTCTATTAACAGCAAAAAACCCCAGAAAAAATTCCAGGGGATTTATCAAACTTAATGCAGAAGCCTGTCTAGTATGACAGCTTCTGCTTCATTATAGACCGTTTCAACCGGTCTGGAAGCATCTATTTTATAAATACGCTCTGGGAAGCGGTCAATTAATAGGAGATACCCCTCTCTAACCCTTTGATGAAATTCCAGGTTTTCCAAATCGAGCCTGTTCACTTCCCTGCCACTGTTCTGGCTAATCCGCTCAAGCCCAGTCTCTGGTTCAAGGTCGAAATAAAAAGTCAGCTCAGGCATCGTACCTTCAACTGCGAAATGATTAATAGCAAATACCTGGTCTATACCCAAGCCTCGGGCATGGCCTTGATACGCTAGTGAACTATCAATAAACCGGTCACACAAAACAATTTCTCCTCTGCTCAGTGCCGGCTTTACCTTTTCAACAAGATGCTGCCTTCTTGCTGCCGCATAAAGCAGTGCTTCTGTTCGAGGATCCATATTAACATTCATTTTATCAAGAATAACACTGCGGATTTGTTCAGCAATCTCAATTCCACCGGGTTCCCTTGTCTGCATCACGCTATAGCCCTGACTGCCTAGCCTTTCTGCTAACAGCTTGATAATCGTTGTTTTACCTGCACCTTCAGGGCCTTCTACTGAGATAAATAACCCGTTTTTCATATTAATTTTGACCTCCACTGCCTGTCTATTATCGATGAAACACTTTTATCCTGGCCTTTGCCAGATACTCTCCACCCTGAATCTTAGCTTTGTTTTTTAATAATCTAATCAGTTCTTCAATAGCTTTTTTAGTTATCTTTTCTCCAGGTAAAATAAGTGGGATGCCTGGAGGATAGGGGATGATCATTTCAGCGCAGATTTTTCCCGCTGACTCCTCAAGCGGGATAACCAGGTTCGTTAATTGCTCCATTTCTTTATAGCTGACGGAAAGAACAGAAAAAGGTTCACTGCTTTTAATAGGCTCTGCTTGAGCCTTCGTTTTACAGGTGTTTTTTAAAGCCTTATGTATTTTACCAATTGTATCGTCAAAAGGAAAAAACATATCCTTCTTTAGTAATGGAAGGATTAACAAGACGTTTATTGGATCTGCAAGCTCTGTATAGACCCCTTCTCTTTCCAAAAGCTGCTGCACTTCATATCCGCTTAAACCTTTGGTGGATTGAATGGTTACTTTTAAGGGATCAACCTTATATCTTTCTGATGTCAGCACCTTTATATCTGAAAGGCTGTCCAGCTGATTCTTAAAGCCTTCTACTGACTGCATTAAATAACTAATATCCTCCTTGCTATAAGTCCCTAGGTAACTGCGTGCAAGGTCCAGAGATGCCATAAGAGGATAGGAGGGACTGCTTGACTGCAGCATTTGTAAGTAAGAGGTTAACTTATCTACACTCTGCAGATTGCTATTAAAATGCAGATAAGCCCCCATAGTCATCGCTGGAAGAGTTTTATGAGCGGACTGGACGACGATATCAGCCCCAAGTGCGATTGCAGATTCCGGAAAAAGTGGATTTACTGCGAAATGAACGCCATGTGCCTCATCCACCAAGACAGCTATATTTTGTTCATGCGCAAATTTGATTATTTCCTTAATTTCATAAGCCAATCCATAATAATTGGGATAGGTTAATATAAGTACCTTTGCCGCCGGAAACTGCTTTGTCGCTTCTTTTACAACTTCTAAGCTAACTCCACCGGCCACGGCCCAATCCAAATGATATTCAGGATTTAAAAATACAGGATCTGCCTTGGCTAGCCGAATTCCATTCATAATCGATTTATGTGAATTCCTTTGTACCAGTACCTGGTCCCCTTCATTAAGAGAAGAAAGAATCATTGCCAAGTTGCCGACTGTAGAACCATTAACAAGAAAGAAACTCCTTTTTGCCCCATATAAATCAGCTAATAAGGCTTCTGATTCAAGAATCACGCCCTCAGCTGAATGGAGATCATCCAAACCCGTAAGCTCCGTTACATCTAGTTTTAATATATTTTTAAAATAATGTTTTGCTTCATCCGGAAATACTGCACCATTCTTATGTCCAGGAACATGGTAAGACAACGGGTTACTTCCGGCATGTAAAAGCAATTGATCAAATAAGGGAGTTTGCTGCTGTTTCATAAAATACCGCCAATATTTATATTGTCCCGTCTCTTATTTTAACGGACAGACGCTGCCATTGAAGGACAGTCTTTCTTATTTTAACAAATTACCGCCTGCTTTCCTAAAAATAAAAAAAAATAAAGCCCTAGTGAGCTTTATGAATAGATTTCTGGCTGTGTAATTTTCTTTAACTGCTTAATGTAATGTCTATACTTTGGATCACTCGTATCCGTTTGTATAATAACCCTTTCACAATCATGGCAGATATAAGAAGTATAAAGGTGTATTCCGACAGACTTTATTTGCTCGCACACAACACACTTTTCCCCACTGGTTATTGACGATTCCAACTGCTCCACCTCCATACAGCAATTGTTCCCCGGAGCCCTAATTTGTATACAATCTTTAGAAAATTAACTCTTTGATCCTAATTATTTATTATTGTATGTTATATACTGGGTTTCTGTGTATGTCTAGGATGGATTTCTTAATAAATTAATGGGTTTCTTTTTAGATAAGCATGATGCTAAACATAAATATGCCGAACCCGTTAAATAATTGTTATTCCAGGATAGAAAATTATTTATTTATAAAATACTACAGTTATAGTTGATATTGATTAATGAGACGTCAAACTAAATACAAACAGCATTAGTTCAATCAGTTTTAGCTAAGAATTGATCCTATATATCTTAACAAAAAGGCTAATTTCTTTTCATTTTGATATGGTTTTATCCACACGAACAAAAAAAAAACAGCTCTATCAGCTGTTCTTCGTGTGCCTGGCAGCGTCCTACTCTCACAGGGGTAAAACCCCAACTACCATCGGCGCTGAGAAGCTTAACTTCCGTGTTCGGTATGGGAACGGGTGTGACCTTCTCGCTATCGCCACCAGACTATTTTGA